>LR994470.1:0-1200000 GCA_905186145.1 uncultured Succinivibrio sp. | reverse complement strand
GATTTTAGTGTAAAGACTCATGTAGACAATCTTTTATCTTTAATAAAATAAAGATTAGTACGTAAAAAAAGCGACATACTAAAATAGCAATGTCGCTTTTTGGGGATCTTATTCTTTAAATTACATTAAAGCAGCTAAGATACCGCCGTCAACAGCGATTTCCTGACCAGTAATGAAATCAGAACCGTGAGAGGCGAAGAACAGAGCAGCATGAGCAATCTCAGAAGGCTTGCCCCAACGGCCAGCTGGAGTACGGTTGATGATCTTGGCATTGAACTCCTTGTCAGCAATTAAAGGAGCATTCATCTCAGTCTCAATGTAGCCTGGGATGATGGAGTTAGCCTGAATATTGTACTTAGCCCACTCAACAGCGATTGCCTTAGTGAACATCTTAACACCGCCCTTGGAAGCTACGTACGGGCTGATAGTAGGACGAGCAACCTCAGACATTAAGGAAGCGATATTGATGATCTTACCGCCACCCTTTTCCTTCATACCCTCAAAGCAGCCCTTGGTTAATAAATAGGTGCCGGTGAGGTTGATGCCGATAACCTTAGACCAAGTATCTAAAGGCATTTCCTCAAGAGGGCCACGTAAGTTTACGCCAGCGCAGTTAACTAAAACGTCAACGATAGCGCCATCAGCCTTAATACGGGCAAATGCATCATTTACAGAGGTCTCGGAGCTTACGTCGCATGGAAGAGCGTGAACACGATTCTCGTTCTTAACATCGATCTCTTTAGCAGCAATACCTAATTGCTCGGCATTACGAGCCATGATGTAGATGTTAGCGCCTTCGCTATAGAATAATTCTGCAATAGCGCGGCCAATACCACGGCTGCCGCCGGAAATTAAAGCTGTTTTGCCGGAAAGAATCATCTTAAATAACTCCAAATTAAAATAAAAATACCTGAATGATTTCAGTTGTTTTCAAGCATCAATCATAATCGACTAATACTATTTAACCAAAAATTTAAACCGTAAGATGTGCGATATGTCAAATTATTAAGAATAGATCAGATCTATTTATCAATAACACCATAAATACGTTTAAATTTTTATAAGCAATTGATTTTATTATGTTCATTACGAAAATTAAATGGTTTTGAATAAATAAAATAACATACAAGATCAGCATTTTTCTGCGTGGTTTTATGTATGAAACAAAAAAATAGATCTGATGACATTGTAATATTCTGAAATTTCAAATATTTGATTGTTATGCGTAACAGATGATGATTAAAGACAGACTAATTGTTTGTTTTAAAAGGGATATAAAAAAGCCGTGCTTTTTAGCACGGCTTTATAAAAGAGGATAGGGTTAGTTATTTATTAGATAACACCCTGAGCAATCATAGCCTCAGCAACCTTACGGAAGCCGGCAATGTTGGCACCTAATACTAAGTTGCCATCAACATTGAACTCACGTGCAGTAGAAGCTACGTTGTCATAGAGGTTGGTCATGATGGTGTGGAGCTTGCTGTCAACCTCATCGAAGGTCCAAGCAGTCATACCAGCATTCTGCTCCATCTCAAGCTGAGAGGTTGCAACGCCACCGGCGTTAGCAGCTTTAGCAGGGCCGTAGCAAATGCCAGCCTTTAAGAACTGGTTGATAGCGCCTAAGGTAGAAGGCATGTTAGCGCCTTCGGCAACAATCTTACAGCCGTTGGCAAGTAAGGTCTTGGCGTCTTCTTCAAATACTTCGTTCTGAGTTGCGCAAGGGAATGCAGCATCAACAGGGTAAGACCATACTTGGTGTCTGCCCTCAGGGTACTTCTCAACAGGAGTGTACTGAGCGGTAGAAACTAATTCAGCATAACGAGTTAAAGAGGCTCTCTCAACTTCTTTAACCTGCTTTAAGACGTCAATCTTAATGCCGTTAGGATCGTAGATGGTACCGCGAGAATCAGAAACGGTAACTGGGGTAGCACCTAACTGATAGAGCTTCTCGCAGCAGTAGGTTGCAACGTTACCGGCACCAGATACAGCGCACTTCTTGCCCTTTAAGCTGTCGCCCTTGTCTTTGAGCATAGCTTCGGTGAAGTAAACGAGGCCATAACCGGTAGCTTCGGTACGAGCTAAGGAACCACCATATGTTAATCCCTTACCAGTTAAGATACCTTCATAACGAGTAGTTAAACGCTTGTAAGCGCCATACATGTAGCCAATCTCACGACCACCGGTACCAATGTCACCTGCAGGAACGTCGATGGTAGGGCCAATGTAACGATAGAGCTGAATCATGAAAGCCTGGCAAAAACGCATGATTTCGTTATCAGATTTACCTTTAGGATCGAAGTCGGCACCGCCTTTAGCGCCACCGATAGGAGTACCGGTTAAGGAGTTCTTTAAGATCTGCTCTAAGCCTAAGAACTTTAAGATACCCTCATTTACGGTTGGGTGTAAACGAATACCACCCTTGTAAGGACCGATGGCAGAGTTGAACTGAACACGGAAACCTTTGTTTACCTGAACTTCACCTTTATCATCTACCCACTCAACGCGGAAGCTGATGGTTCTTTCAGGTTCTGTTAAACGCTCTAAAATCTTATACTTTTCGTACTTAGGATTGTTATTGAGGCAAGGTTGTAAGGTAGTTAAAATCTCTTCAGCGGCCTGGAGGAATTCTGGTTGATATGGATAACGGGCTTTTAGGGAGCTGAGGACTTTCTCAGAATAAGACATGGTGGTCTCCTGTGTATGAAAAATTGCCTGTACGATTTTTTGTAAATTTACAGCGCTTAAAACTTTACTGCAACCATAACAAAAAAGATCCCAAAAATAGGGCAACGTACGCTCAGTAATAGAGCGGAGGTCAGTGCAGTATTTTACTGCTTAAACCCCTTTTAGATCACAATTTTGAAAAAAATCGTCAAAAATTTAAAAAAAATTAGATTTTATGAAATTTATTTTCTGATTTTTAGTAAATTTTTTTACGTTAGCTTCTTTTTGAACTTAAAAAGTTCAAGTGGTTAAAATTATTGTTAAATAACGCCCTTTTTTAGAGCGCTACTTTCTAGGTTTTTTGATTGAAAAAAGCAATTTTTTTGGTTCTTCGCCAAATCTGTGGCTAACTAAAATTTTATATCTAATTTTGTTATACCAATAGACAAAAAAAGGGTCGTTCCCAATTAAGATTGAATTAACCCTAATCCATCAATCAAGGAGAACGACCTATGGCTATTGTACCCGATTTTCAATCTGATTTAACAAACCATTTTTTCAAAGGTTTTAAGATTTCCTCCCATTTTATAGATGATAAAGCTAAAGAAATTCATTTTTATCTTGAACCTTGCAGTGAATTTCCTGTCTGTCCTAGGTGTAAAGGCAAGAATGTAGTTGTTCACGAATATAGAAAACGAGTTGTACAAGATGATTCCATTTTGGGGTATAAGACTGTTTTATTTATTACCTATAGAACCTTTAAATGTAAGTTCTGTAATAAATATTCCACTGAAAAAATAGAGTTCCTATCTGAAAACAGTCGCTTTACAACAAGGGTTGCAGACTCTGTTAATGAAGATTTAGAAAGAGCCGGGTCTATTAAAGATACAGCTGAAAGAACCGGTTTAAGCTGGTCTTCCTGCAAAAGAATTCATAAGCGATACCTTAAAAAGAAAATATACTTTAATTTAGGTCAAGCCTCTCACATTGCTATTGATGAATTCTCTATTAAGAAAGGCCATAAATATGCAACTGTAGTTGTTGATTTAGATACTAAAAGAGTTATTTGGGTTGGTAAGGGTAAGACTGTACGAGAGGTTAATCGCTTCTTTAAATTATGCGGTACAGAGGGCTGTAAACAAATAAAAGCAGTAGCAATGGACCAAAATGCAGGATTTGCTACTTGCGTTAATAAGTACTGCCCTAATGCCAAGGTTGTCTATGATTTATTTCATATGGTTTATAACTTTGGAAGACTTGTTATAAGCGCCATAAGACTAAGACTTGCCTATGAAAATAAAAACAAAAATGATGACAATGCTTATTCTCTTTTAAAGCGTTCAAGATTTCTGTTACTTACAAAAAACTCTAATTTATCTGAAGAAAAAAGAATAAAACTTAATGATATTTTAAGCTTTTATCATGATTTATATGCAGCTAATGAGCTAAAAGAGCTATTACCTGAAGTATTCCATGCTCACTCAAAAGAAGAGTCAGAATCTCTTTGGGATGAATGGGTAAGGTTAGCTTTACAGTCAAAAGTTCAAGAGATTACTAAGTTTGCCAAAGTGCAAAACAGAAGATACCGAGATGGTATAACAAATTCAGGCATTTACAGGATTAGAACAAGCGTTCTTGAAGGGATAAACAATAAGATAAAAGTATTAAAAAGATTAGCTTATGGATTTAGAGATTTGGAGTATTTCTTTTTGAGGATCATGAATTCATTTAGGGGCAATTCACTTGAATGCTAAAAGGATCCCTGGTCAATTTTGTATATTATTTTCCAGGGATCCCACAGATTTGGCGATGAGCCATTTTTTTTTGCAAAAAAAGGTCCTTATTCAGGACCTCTTTGCTGATAAAGCCCCCGCCTGTAGGGGGGATGCTTTAATTATAAGCTGTAGTAAAGCTCAAACTCAGCTGGGTGCGGAGTAGAACGAACACGAGTATCTTCAGCAGCTTTTACCTTGATATAAGCATCAATGCAATCCTCTGAGAATACACCACCTTCAAGCAGGTACTCGTGGTCTTCCTTTAAGGCCTTTAAGGCTTCATCGAGGCTACCGCATACTTGTGGAATATTTGCAGTCTCCTCAGGTGGTAAGTCATAAAGGTTCTTATCCATAGCTTCACCTGGCTCAATCTTGTTTTGAATACCATCTAATCCGGCCATGAGCATAGCAGCAAAGGCTAAGTATGGGTTGGCCATGCAATCTGGGAAACGAACCTCAATATGAGCAGTCTTAGGATTGATAGCATAAGGAATACGGATTGATGCAGAGCGGTTTGCAGCAGAGTAGGCTAATAATAATGGAGCTTCAAAGCCTGGAACTAAACGCTTGTAGCTGTTAGTAGAAGGATTGGTGAAAGCATTTAATGACTTGGCGTGCTTGATAATACCACCAATGTACCATAAAGCTTCCTGAGACAGACCGCCGTAGAGGTTGCCGGCGAAGATGTTCTTGCCGTCTTTACCAATAGACTGGTGAACATGCATACCGGAACCGTTATCACCAAAGATTGGCTTTGGCATGAAAGTGGCGGTCTTGCCGTTTTGAACAGCAACATTCTGTACTACATATTTATAGATCTGAACTTCATCGGCCTTTTTGGTTAAGGTATTAAATAAAGTAGCAATCTCGTTTTGGCCGGCAGTGGCAACTTCGTGGTGATGTGCTTCAATTACAAGACCCATCTTGGTCATAACTTTGCACATCTGAGAGCGGATATCCTGAGAAGAATCAACAGGAGGAACAGGGAAGTAACCGCCCTTAACAGCAGGACGATAGCCCTTGTTTCCACGCTCATAACGAGTATCGGAGTTCCAAGCAGCTTCGATATCATCGATAGCAACCATAGAACCACTTAAATCGGACTTAAAGCGGATATCATCAAAGAGGAAGAACTCAGGCTCAGGACCGAAGAAAGCTTCGTCACCAATACCAGTTGAACGTAAGTATTCTTCAGCACGCTTGGCAACAGAACGAGGATCTCTGTCGTAACCGGTTAAGGTTTGGGTCTCTAAAATATCGCAACGAATAAGAATGGTAGGATCGGCGAAGAATGGGTCGAGCATTACAGTATCAATATCCGGCATTAAGATCATGTCAGATTTATCGATGCCGCACCAGCCATCCATTGAAGAACCGTCGAACAATTTACCGCCTTCGAAGAATTTTTCATCGATGCAAGAAATAGGGAGAGTTATATGCTGCTCCTTGCCACGAGTATCGGTAAATCTTAAGTCGGCAAAGACTACATCATTATCTTCGATGAGCTGTTTTACGGCTGCAAAGTCCATTTAGGCACTCCTGATTAAAATTTAGTAAGCAGTACGAAATGTACGTGTTTTAACTTTTGGCTCAATTCTGAGGTTTAACAGCGTGTAAGTCAAAATATATTTATGATAGCACTAAATTTATACAGCTTATAAAGCTTATATCAAAAATTTAGCTTTAAATTTTTGTTTATAAATCAATAACATATTAACTAAATAAAAACTAAAAAATTTTAAAATATAATTTAAAAAAAAATAAATCCTTATTTTTTAAATAGTTAACATGTTTTTTGATAAAGTATGCACAATTTTGGACGCTGCACAAAAAGTGATCGCTTGTATGTTAAGCCAATATTAAAAAAATAAGGAGATTTTACCCTCCTTATGATTTTTTAAGCTTTAAGAGACCATACCTCTTGGGAGATATTGCAATCTTCAAGATCGGTTGTAACTTCTCTATCGAGAGTAAAACCTAAACTCTTGTAAAAATGGCGAGCGCGATTGTGACGATTTATTTTAACTTCGATAGTTAAAGGATCTGGGTGTTTACTTTTAAGTTCTTGTAATATGTGCTTAAACAAAGATGATCCTATACCTTTATTTTGTTCGCGATTATCAACATAAATTTTAGGTAGGAAAAATAAATCAGGACCTTGACGAATGATGCAAGCGTAACCTGCATCATGACCATCAATTGAAGCTACATAAGACTTTTTATCTGCATCTGAAATCTCTGCGCTTAAAGCTTCTTGGGAGTATAGTCTATCTAGCATATAGTCAATTTGCTCTGTTGTTAACACGCCATGAAATGCATTTGGCAGAACTTCCTCAGAGAGATCTTGAACATAAGCAATATCAGAAGTGGTGGCTTTGCGAATTTTTATACTCATAGACTGTACCTCCTAACAAAAAAAGGTCGCTTTTTCTTGAGTATAGCTTATGGATTATTTTTACGCTAAAAAACTGCCCATTTTTATAATGAAAATCAAAAAAATATCGTAATTTGCACAAAAAAAGCCCCGTTTTAAATTTTGTAAAACGGGGCTTAGATATTTTTTTAAATATTACTCTTTATGAGCTTTTGCAATAATTTCATGGAGCTCTTGGAGAGAGTGAACATTGCGATATTCATCCTCAGAGAGAGCCTCAATGCATGCAAAGGCTGCATTTAAAGTAGTGGTGTAGGAAACATCATAACGTAAGGCGCTACGACGTAACTCGCGAGAGTCTAATACAGACTGACGGCCTTCGGTAGTATTGATGATCCAGCTGTACTTACCGCTCTTGATGAAGTCAAGAATGTTAGGACGGCCTTCGTATACCTTGTTTACATGCTTAACCTTAACACCAGCTTCCTTCAGGCAGGCATAAGTGCCAGAAGTAGCTTCTAAAGTGAAGCCATGCTCAACTAAAGCCTTACCTAAACGTGGCAGTCTGTCCTTATCTGAATTCTTAACGGATAAGAGAATAGTGCCTTCACGGATTACAGGGGACTTAGCACCTAACTGGGCCTTAGCATAAGCCTCAGGGAAGAGGGATGCAGTACCCATAACCTCACCTGTAGATCTCATTTCAGGTCCTAAGAGAGGATCTGAACCTGGGAACTTGGCAAATGGTAAAACAACTTCCTTAACAGAATAGTAAGGAGGAATGATTTCCTTAGTAATGCCCTGATCTTTTAAGCTCTTGCCAGTCATGATACGAGCGGCAATCTTAGCTAAAGGTAAGCCGGTGGCCTTAGATACGAAAGGAACGGTACGAGCTGCACGAGGGTTAACCTCAATGAGGTAAATCTCATTTTCACGTACAGCTAACTGAACGTTCATAAGACCTTTAACATTTAAAGCACGAGCTAATTCCTTGGAGATGGTAGTTAAGCGCTCTTTAATCTCTTCAGTTAAGTGCCATGGAGGTAATACGCAAGAGGCGTCACCTGAGTGAACACCGCATTCCTCAACGTGCTCCATGATACCGCCGATGATTACATCCTCACCGTCAGCTACAGCATCAACGTCAATTTCAGTGGCGTGATCTAAGAACTTATCTAAGAGAACTGGGGACTTATTGGATACCTTAACAGCCTCGTTGAAGTAGTGGATGAGATCATCCTCATCATAAACAACTTCCATAGCACGACCTCCTAAAACGTAGGAAGGGCGTACAACGAGAGGATAACCAATATCACGAGCACACTTAATAGCCTGGCTTAAGGACATAGCAGTACCATTACGAGGCTGATTTAACTGTAACTTGTTTACGATCTCCTGGAAGAGCTTACGATCTTCGGCTCTGTCGATGTCATCTGGAGTAGTACCGATAATAGGTACACCTTCACTCTCAAGCTTCTTGGCAAGCTTTAATGGAGTCTGACCACCAAATTGGACGATAACGCCAACTGGTTTTTCAACACGAGCAATTTCTAATACGTCCTCTAAGGTAACAGGCTCAAAGTACAGTCTGTCAGAGACATCATAGTCAGTAGATACAGTCTCAGGGTTGCAGTTGACCATGATGGTCTCAAAGCCGTCTTCATGTAAAACCATGGAGGCGTGAACGCAGCAATAGTCAAATTCGATACCCTGGCCAATACGGTTAGGGCCACCGCCTAAAACGATGATCTTACGGTTTTGAGTTGGATTTGCTTCGCATTCTTGCTCATAGGTTGAGTACATATAAGCGGTAGAAGTAGCAAACTCAGCGGCGCAAGTATCAACACGCTTATAAGTTGGGAATACTTCATGTAACCAACGGCGTGCACGAACTTTGTCTTCACTTGTGTGTAATAAAGCAGCTAAGCGAGCATCAGAGAAGCCACGGGACTTTAAGTCACGCATCTCAGAGGCATCGATAGACTTTAAGGTACGACCATCTAAAGAAAGTTCGATATCAATGATTTCTTTAATCTGGGCTAAGAACCAAGGATCAATCTTGGTAAGCTCAAATACTTCTTGAACAGTTAAACCGGTACGGAAAGCATCACCGATGTACCAAATACGGTGAGCACCAGCGTTCTCAAGCTCGTATAAGAGCTTAGTGCGAGCACCAGGCTTTTCCATATCCAAACGAGGATCTAAACCTGATTTACCAGTCTCAAGACCGCGTAAAGCCTTCTGTAAGGATTCTTCGAAGGTACGTCCAATAGCCATAACCTCACCTACAGACTTCATCTGGGTGGTTAAACGGTCATCAGAGTTAGGGAACTTCTCAAAGTTAAAGCGTGGAACTTTAACTACAACATAGTCTAAAGAAGGCTCGAAGGAAGCTGGGGTCTTATCACCGGTAATATCGTTACCAAGCTCATCTAAGGTATAACCTACAGCAAGCTTTGCGGCAATCTTAGCAATAGGGAAACCAGTTGCCTTGGATGCTAAAGCTGAAGATCTGGATACACGTGGGTTCATCTCAATGATGACCATGCGACCATTGTCAGGGTTGATACCAAACTGAACGTTAGAACCACCAGTCTCAACACCAATCTCACGTAAAACTGCCATAGCAGCATCACGCATGATCTGGTATTCCTTATCAGTTAAGGTCTGAGCTGGGGCTACGGTGATGGAGTCACCGGTGTGGATACCCATAGGATCTAAGTTTTCGATGGCGCAAACAATGATGCAGTTGTCTTTACGATCACGGACAACTTCCATCTCAAACTCTTTCCAGCCAATTAAGGATTCGTCAATTAAGAGCTCATGAGTTGGGGAGAGTTCTAAACCCTTAGTGCAGATGTTTTCAAACTCTTCTGGGTTATAAGCAATACCGCCACCAGTACCACCCATGGTGAAAGATGGACGAATAATGCAAGGGAAACCAACCTGCTTTTGTACTTCCCAAGCCTCAGCTAAGCTATGGGCAATACCTGCGCGAGGGCACTCAAGACCAATGTTCTTCATGGCCTTGTCAAAACGCTCACGGTTTTCGGCCTTATCGATAGCATCAGCACGAGCACCAATCATTTCAACGCCGTATTTTGATAATACGCCGTGACGCTCTAAGTCAAGAGCGCAGTTTAAGGCAGTCTGACCACCCATGGTAGGTAAAATGGCGTCAGGACGCTCTTTGGCGATGATGTTCTCAACTACGCGCCAGTGGATAGGCTCGATATAAGTAACATCAGCAATGTCCGGATCGGTCATGATGGTGGCAGGGTTTGAGTTAACTAAAATAACCTTGTAACCTTCCTGACGCAGTGCACGGCAAGCCTGAGTACCTGAATAGTCGAACTCACAGGCCTGACCGATGACGATAGGACCTGCACCTAAGATAAGAATTGTTTTTAAATCTGTACGCTTTGGCATCTGTGTTCCTAGTCCTCGTTACGATATNTGACGCATCAGTTCAATGAAGTGCTCAAATAATGGCATAGGATCGTGTGGGCCAGGGCTGGCTTCTGGGTGACCTTGGAAGCTAAATGCAGGAACATCGGTGCGTTCAATGCCTTGTAAAGTGCCGTCGAATAAAGAGCGATGGGTAGGCTTTAAGCATGCAGGCAAGGATTTCTCGTCTACAGCGAAGCCATGGTTTTGAGAGGTGATGTAAACAACACCAGACTTTAAGTCGCGAACTGGGTGGTTAGCACCGTGGTGACCAAACTTCATCTTTACAGTCTGAGCACCTGAGGCTAAGCCTAAAAGCTGGTGACCTAAGCAAATACCAAACAGTGGAATTTTGTGCTCAATGAAAGTACGAATAGCTTCTTGTGCATAGGTGCAAGGCTCAGGATCGCCTGGACCATTTGACAGGAAAATACCATCTGGATTCATTGCAATAACATCCTCAGCAGGAGTTTTTGCAGGAACTACAGTGATACGGCAGCCTAAGGAGGCTAAGATGCGTAAAATGTTGCGCTTAATACCAAAGTCATAAGCTACAACATTGTATTTGGTGCGGTAGGATTTTATGTAGCCCTGACCTAATTCCCAAGTACCTTCAGTCCAGGTATAAATTTCGTCAGTGGTTACTTTTTGAGCCAAGTCCATGCCCTTCATGCCAGGGAATTCACGGGCTTTTTTGACTGCTTCTTCTGCAGTTAATTTAGGATCTGTAGATAAGCAGCCGTTCTGTGCACCTTTTTCACGGATAATGCGGGTAAGCATACGGGTATCAATGCCATAAATGCCCGGCTTGTGATAGCTCTTTAAGAAATCGCTTAAGGAGGCCTGATTACGGAAGTTAGATGCTACAAGTGAGAGATCTCTTATGATAAGACCCATAGCAAAGACGTCACGAGATTCCACGTCTTCATCATTAGTGCCGTAATTGCCAATGTGCGGATAGGTTAAAGTAACCATCTGTCCTGCATATGACGGATCGGTTAAAATTTCCTGATAGCCGGTCATGGATGTGTTAAAGACGACCTCACCTACGGTAGTAGTGTCTAAAGCGCCAAACGCTTTACCTTTAAAAACCGTACCGTCGGCAAGAGCCAAGATTGCGGATACTGCCACAAAGACCCCCGATATAGATATTGAGTAGACCTTGACGTGTTGATAAGTGTTAAGTTGTTTGAATATTACTCTTATCGCAGTCTGGAATATTTTAGACTAAAAGCAATTTTTTTCAATATGCTATCTAACATGATTGCATACTATGCATTTAAAAAAGAAGTTAAAAAACATAAGAAAATAAGCTTATTGACTAAATGCAAAATGTAGCTTTTGTATAACTTAAGACTAGTATTATTTAGCTAAAAAAACAGCTTTAATAAAAGTTTTTTTATAAAAAAATCCCCTAAAAATATAGATTTATAGGAAATTTTTTATGAACTATTTAAATTTAAATAAATTTTTGATTATTTATTTTGAAATCATGCTAAGAACGGTTTTAATTTCATTTAAGCGTTCTTTGAAAAGCAACTTAAACAGTGGGCATAAAGCACTAAGGCCTTTGTCATTGCGATAACGGCGGCAACCATTTTTACAGATATTAAATAAATTGCAGGTTTTGCATTCATCTAAAATTACCGGTTTTTCTTCAAATTTTTTAATAATATCTTGATTTAATTTGTCAAAGCCATCGTGGATATTGCCCATATACCACTCATCTAAAGCATAAAAGTCGCAAGGATATACAGAGCCATCAGCTTCAATTACATTTTGCACAGTACATTTACCGTGTAAATCACAAGAGCTACAGCCTCTATTGGTTAATATAGAGAAGATGTCGTCAATAAGTCTTACAGATATATAGCGACCTTTGATTAAATCAGAAAACCACAGATCAAAAATTTCTAAGAAAAATTTTGCAAAATCATCATCTGAAATTAAGTCATTACCATCTTTTAAAGGAGGTAGGGCTTTTATAAATTGTAAATGAGTAAAACCATTTTCTTTATAAAAATCCCAAAGACGTTTTGGATAGGCATTATCTTTGGTGACTACGCATAAAATATTTATAGGAATATTTTGCTCTTGCAGTTTTTTTATATTTGCAAAAACTTTATCAAAGCTTCCGGTGAGTTTTGGGGTTAAGCGATTTTTATTATGAAGATCGCAAGGACCATCTAAAGACACTCCTATAAGAAAATTGCCTCTTTTAAATTCCTTTATAAGATCGTCATCTAATGTATAAAGAGAGGTTTGAATAGAGCTACTTATATTAAAGCCCTTACGTGAGGCAAGAATATTGTCTTTAAGATCGTTATAGAACTTATAAAAAGATGCTCCTGCTAAAAGCGGCTCACCGCCTTGGAACAAAATTGTAGAGCCGTTTTTAGCATTTTTAGTAATTTCATTTAAAGTTATAGCTAAGGTCTCTGTGCTCATTTTTCCGTAATTTTTGCGCGTGCGACAGGAGGCTTCATCAAAATAGAAGCAATAGCGACAACGTAAATTACAGGAACTAGATACAGGTTTTATAAGAGCACAGGTCCAATTTTGCATATTTATAAAGCTACAATAAAGTTATGAATATTTACTAATAATAAAGCGGCCATAGTAACAATCAAAATCTTGCGAATAACGTTTTCATTTGATTTTTTGTAAATAAAGCCACCTAACATACTACCTAAAATAGCAGCTGGAATTAATAACCATAAAAGAGTGCAAGGATAAGCGCTATAGCCTTCAGTTAAGGCAATGGCGGCCAATTGTGTACCTTGAGCACAGAAAATAGTTGCCAAAGAGTAAATTACACTTTCTTTTAAAGTTAAGCCAAAGAGCCAAGAGTAAAGGGCTACGTTAGCCGGACCTCCACCTATGCTTAAGAATGCAGAAACAAGACCTAATAAAAGACCACAAAGCATAATTAGCAAAGGATTTTTAAAGTTATGGCTTTTAGGGGGTTTAACAAAGTAGAGTACTAAAAGTAACATCATCAAGCATAAAAGGCCTGATTGAGTTAAGTTAACGATTCTCTCGCCTAAATTGTCGCGAAGAAGGTTGAAGACTAAATTACCTAAATAACCACCAACCATTGAAGAGATGGCAATAAGTAAAATAAGTTGCCAGTTAAATTTGTGTTTACTTAAGATGGCTTTTATAGAAGAGCGGCAAGACATGGCAAAAACTGCATTTGCAGAATAAAAGCCAATCACTCTTACAGTATCAAGATGGATATAGTCTAAGGTCGGTTTGATGATAATGCCTCCGCCTAAACCAGCACAGGCGCCTAAAGTTGTAGATCCAAAGATAACCAGAACATAAATCGCAATTACAATTACAGACATAAAATAGGGCGCTAAAAAGCGCCCTCCTCCTAAAATCTAAGCTTTAGTTCTTCACGTCATTGGTAGTCTTAGGTCTCTGATATTCAGAGATTTCAAGACCTGTGTCATAGTCCAATGGACGAGGCTCTAAAGGCTCATTATTTCTTTGTCTGGTATATCCCTCATTTTCCCATGAAGGCTCTTTGTCCTTACGCCAAGGACGGCAAGCCCATTGATAGCCACGATATACATCGCGGGTCTGATTCATATGGTCAATGATAAGATCATGTAAGTGATTTCTTTCCTTTTCGTACTTAGGATCGTCAATGAGATTGTTAACCTCGTAAGGATCGTTCCTTAAGTCGTAGAACTCATCACTATCACAAAGATGGATTACCAGCTTAAAGTTTTCAGTAGTTACAGCACGCATCATTTGGAAGCCACCAAAACCGTCGTGGTCTTGCTCATAGCGAGTCCATTCAGTAAAGGCTGCCTCACGCATGACAAGGTCCGGATTATCAACTTGCTTTAAGATTGAATTACCCTCTAAAACAGCTGGCTTTTCAATTCCAAAGTAGTCAAGAATGGTCGGAGCTAAATCAATGTGGCTTGCCATGTGCTTACATACAGCACCTGCATTATTGCCGTTCTTAATTATAAGAGGAATATTGGCAATTTCTTTATAGCAAGCTGCATTTTTCATTTGCAATCTGTGGTTGCCCAACATATCGCCATGATCTGAGGTAAAGATTACCATAGCATCAGGGCATACTTTTTCAATTTTGTCTAAAACCTTACCGATTTCATAATCGACAAAAGAGTTGCAACCTAAGAATAAAGCAAGCATGTCAGATGGGCGATTGATTTCATCAGCACTCTTGTTGATGTCATCTTTTGACCACAATCTTTGCATCATCGGTTTTTTTGACAAATCATCGCTGAAGTTTGGATTGTCAGGCCACTTAAAGCCACGATACATGGTATTCCATGGAGCTGGGCACAGACAAGGTCCATGTGGTTCGTCGTATGAGACTACCAGCATAAACTCTTCATCAGAATGCTTATCGAGGAAATCCAATGCACGTTTAGTGCAGCGATGTGCATAGGTAAAATCCTCGGTAAGCCCTGGTTCAAAGGCTGTTTTAGGCTGGCGTGACTTGATACGTTCTTCAGGGGTGAGTTCGCCTAAATAGCATTTCATGTCATACCAGGCGTCGCGATCCCAGCCTTTTGGAGCCACGCCTGAGCCGAAATAGTCATAACCATCTAAATGCCATTTGCCGATGTAAGCTGAATGTACATCATGATCAGAGAGCATTTGGCCTAAGTTTTTAACATCACAACCTAAAGGTACGCAGTTTGAAACAACACCATTGCTGTGAGGCATAAGACCTGTGAAGATGGCAGATCTGGCAGGGCCACACACAGGCTGGCAGGAATATGCATTATCAAATCTGACACCTTCTTTTGAAAGTTTGTCGAGATTCGGGGTCTTCATAGCTTCATTGCCATAGCAACCTAACATATCTCTGCGTGTTGTATCGGTCATGATGAGAACACATTTTTTGTTCTTGCTCATTTGGGTTTTATCCTTAATCTATTGGATNGTTCCATTTTATTGGGCATTGCTTTCATGGATTTTTTTGTTATCAACGTGGTAGAGATAGCCACATACTGCTGCAGAAAGAGCTAAGTAGATAACAGCAATCATAGCAAGTCTTCCGCCGTACTCTTCACCATAGCCTACGATACCCATAGGGGAGAAGAGGAGGTAGATGAAGATAGTGCTAATGATGATAAATGCAGAACCAGCTCTTGCCCACTTCCAAGGAGTTAAATCAACAACCTTAGCCTCATAGTCGTAGTAAGCCTTCTCCATAGGAGCAATCTTACCTGAGATGTACATGATAAGTACGCAGCAGACGAACAAGAAGCCATAAACATGTAAGTAGTGAACTGGAATGTTGAAGACAAACTTGTAAAGAGCGTAGCAAACCATGAAGAATACGATAGCAATCTTAGCACCGATTGGAGGAATACGGTGAGAGAAGAAGCCTACGAGTACTACAGCTAAGATAGGAATATTGAAGAAGCCCATGATGGAGCGCATGAAGACATACAAGCCCTCAGGAGCTTTAGCAATGTAAGGGGCAATTACGATTGAGAATACAACTAATATAATACCGAAAACCTTACCTACGGTTACAAGCTTCTTGTCTGAGATATTAGGAGCAAATACCGGTTTGTAGAGGTTTAAGCAGAACATGGTGGATGCAGAGTTTAAAGCACTATCGAAAGTAGATAATACAGCGCCTAATAATACAGCACCAAAGAAACCAACTAATGGCAGAGGTAAAACATGGTTTACTAAGATTGCATAAGCCATATCCTGTTTGCCAATTTCATCTTTAAATAATGCATAGGCAATGATACCTGGGATTACTAAGATGAATGGAACTAACAGCTTAATGAAACCTGCAAATAATACACCTTTTTGACCTTCAACTAAGTTTTTAGCAGCAAAGGCACGTTGTACAATCTGTTGGTTAGTGCACCAGTAGAAGGTGTTAACTAATAAGATACCGGTGAAGATAGTAGCAATAGGGGTGGAAGATTTTTCAGAACCAATGGAGTTCATCTTCTCAGGATAGTTGACAATCAGGTTGTGCATACCGTCTAAGATGCTGCCATCACCTAATGCCATAAGGCCTAATACAGGGATTAACAAACCACCGATTAAAAGACCAATACCGTTAATAGTATCAGATACAGCTACAGCTTTTAAGCCACCGAAAATTGCGTATAAACCGCCAATTACGCCAGAGAGAATAATTACAAGCTCTAAGGAATCTTCGTTAGAAATGCCTAAAAGTTCTGAAACATTGAATAATGAGTTCATAGCAATACCGCCAGCGTACAAAACGATAGGCAGAGTTACTAAGACTAATGACAGTAAGAATAAGCCAGTTACAATATTACGAGTCTGTTTGTCATAACGGCGCTCTAAGTATTCAGGAATAGTGGTAAAACCACCTTTTAAATATCTAGGAAGGAAAATTAAAGCCATCAGAACTAAGGTAAAGCCTGAGGTAACTTCCCAAGACATGCAGGACATACCGTCCATAAAGCCGTTACCATTTAAACCAATAAGCTGTTCAGCTGAGAGGTTAGTTAAAATTAAAGAACCGCAGATTACGATACCTGACAGACTACGTCCTGCTAAGAAGTAACCTGTATTGGTATTTAAATTATCGTTTCTAGTTAAATACCATGAAACCACGCCAACTAAGGCTGTAAAGAATATAAAAGAACCAATGGTCCATACGAAATCTGGCATAAGAGCCTCCTTTTGTTTGATAATAATATTTTGGTACTTGATCTTAAATGTCGCCATATACTAAATTGTCTAAAAGATGGACAAAACTGCTATGTGCAAAAAAACGTGCAACACATCACAAGTAATAATTTTCAAAAAATATTGAGGATATTGTTATGATTGATGTAAGTGGTCATTACAGAAATGTTCGCAGAGATAAAGGATTTGAGAATAAAGATAAGCCTTTGGAAATCAATTGTTGTGGCTATCAGCTTTTTGATGGAGACGACTTTTTTAGAGATAGACCAAACGGCAGAGTTGATTATCAAATCATTTATTTACATAAAGGTAGAGGGGATTTTTATACAAAAGATGGTATGAAATCATGTGGCCCTGGAAATGTAGTTATCTATAGACCAAATGAGCGACAGTATTATAAATATTTTGGATCTACTATTTCTGAGGACTATTGGGTACATTTCACAGGTTATGACTGCCAATCTATATTAGATGAATATAATCTTAAAAGTGGTGTTATATACACAGGCAAGCATGAGACTTTATGCAGAGTCTTTAAAGAAATTATGGTTGAGCTGCAGTTAAAAAAGCCTTGTTTTATGCAAATTGCAAAAGGTAAATTCTTAACATTATTGCCATTTATAAAAAGATTTTCTGAACTGCAAAATATTGATAATGATTTAGATAGCCGTTTTGATAAATTAGTTATTGAACTTAATGATTCTTATAATGAAAATTGGGATGTAACGAAAATGGCTACTTTATGTAATATGAGTACCAGCCGTTTTCAACATTTTTTTAAAGAAAAAAATAATATCCCACCTATGCGTTATTTAATTGAACTGCGTATAGCTAAAGCTCGAGAGATGATGCTAAACAGTTCTTTAAATATAAAACAGGTAGCACTTTTAGTGGGGTATGAAGATCCTCTTTATTTTTCAAGATTGTTTACTAAAGTTACAGGTTTAAGCCCAAGTTCTTTTATTAAGAAAAATGGTATGCAATAAAAGTGATTTTTTAAGTAAAATTACAACAAACAAAATATTTTAAATGTATCTTGTATTGTTTTAAAACATACTGATTTAAAAAATATTTTTATTATAAATATAAAAAATCTTAGATACTTGCTTTGAGAGCTTGCTGTTAAGAAAGCTTTGTGATCTAAATCATACTTTATGCAAGTTTGGGCTATTTTTTCTATAGACTTTTTAAACAAATACTTTGAAAATCAGTCTATATTAAATATTAATAAACAAAAAGAATAAAGATTTTGTTTTTTAAACAAAATCTATATTTTTATATGATATATATTTCTTCTACATTATGTTCTTAAAAAAAGACTGTAGTTTAGGTTTAAAGAAAGGCTTTATTAGCACTATCACGATTGTTCTTTTGATGGTGTCGTTAGGTGCGTGCTCAAATAAAGAAGTAGAAAATCTTAAAAATTCCATAAAAGATCCGGTAGAGATTGTGCCAAAAGGACTTGAAGGAGAGGTTTTAGATAATGTTAAGGCTCATTTAAATACTCTACCTCAAATCTCTTTAGCCAAAGCCCCGGTATTTTCACGTGAAATTGAAGAGAAGGTAAAACTATCTTTACGCGCTTTTGGTTATTACCATCCCAAAATCAACATGACCTTTCCTAAAGATGGCGATGAAAATCGACAGCTTTTAGTAGATATTGATCCTGGAAAACCTTTATTTATTAGAAATTGCAATATCGAGATTATAGGTGAAGGTGCTTATTACCAGTCTTTTAAAAATATTATTCAAGAAAGTGGTTTGAGCTCTTATAGCATGCTAAGCCATGGTAAATATGAAGATTTAAAAAATGCTTTAAGAGAAAGAGCTTTAGCTTTAGGCTTTTTTGACGCTGAACTTATAATTTCGCGCATTTTAGTTTTTGGTGAGCAAAATGCAGCTGATATTGAGGTTTTATACGACACAGGCAAGCGCTATCAATTTGGCAGCATTACCTATGTTGATGATGAAAGCGAAAATTTAAGTGCTATGGAAAGCGTGAAGAAGTTACAAAACTTCTATCCAGGTACGCCTTTTTCAAGCAAAAAGATTGCAGATTACTCACAGTCTTTATCCAATACCCAATATTTTAGAGCCGTTGATGTGCGCGCTATGGTTGAGAAAAGGGAAAATTATAAGGTTCCTGTAGAAATAGCTTTGCAACGTCAAAAAAGAAACTTAGCCCGTGTAGGTATTGGCTATTCAACGGATGAAGATATTCGTTTTATGTTAGGATTAGATAAGCCTTTATTAAATCATTATGGCCACAGTTTAAGCTTCTTCACCCGCTTATCATCTGTAAAACAAGAGGCTCAAGCTATCTATAAAATTCCACGTAAAAATCCAAATTTGGATTATTACTATGTAAGACTTGCACAAATTCATACTGATTTTAATGACACTCTGTCAGATGTTTCCCATGCAAGTTTTCATTATGTGGCAAATATGACAGGCAAGTGGAGACGAGACTATTCTTTAAGACTTGAGTATGAGGATTATAAGCAAGGTCTTGAGGAAGGCACTTCAACTAATTTAATGCCAGGTCTTTTATTAACTCGTCAATCATCAACAGGTGGATTTGATCCTCATGAGGGTTACAAATTTACCATTGATTCAACCTTAGCTACATCTGCAATTTCAGACTATGATTTTGCAAGATTTAATGCTTCATTTAAGGCTATTACCAGCCCAACTCCAAATACACGCTTTTTCTATCGTTTAAATCAAGGCTGGATTTTAGGTAAAGACTCTAAAAAAGTACCACCTTCATTAAGATTCTTTGTCGGTGGTGATCAAAGTGTCAGAGGCTTTTCTTATATGAGTCACTCTGTTATAGATAGAGGATATCTTAAGGGTGGACGCTATTTAAGCTCAGCTACTATGGAGTATCAGTTCCCAATTGGTATTGCTAATAGTCGTATGGCTGTATTTTTAGATGCTGGTACATCTTGCGATGATTATAAAGATGCAAAACTCATCTATGGTCCAGGTATTGGCTATCGTTATATGTCAAAGTATGGTACAGCTCGTGTAGATTTTGCTGTAGGTATTGATAACGAAGAGAACGATCGCTCATTTAAGTTGCACTTCTCGTTTGGTCCTGAGTTTTAAGGATAGACATGAAAGCTTTATTAAAAAAATCATTAAAACCTTTAGGAATATTTGCAGTGGGCTTTTTTTTAGTGCTCTTAGGCTTTGTGTATTTTTTAGTTGGCACTACTAAAGGTTTATTGTTTGCAGTAGATACCGCCAATACTTTGGCAAAAGATATTGTAAAGATTAAGGCTCCAATTAAATCAGGTTCTTTTTTAGATGGTTTTGATTGCGATGGCCGCTTGGAGGTTTATCTGCCAGGTATTATTACTATTACCTCAGATAACTTTAAAATTGCATATGACATAAAAGAGCTTATTTTCGATAAGACCTTTCATGTAAATCAAATCAAAGCTGATTATTTACAGGTAAATTTACATTTAAAAGATAGCGCTGATGAAAGCGAGGAAGAGAGCACTACAGATGTTAGCGATAATGAGCAGTTTAAACTTAATTTTCCTGTAAATATTAATATCGATGAGCTTAATTTAAAGAACTTTTCTTATATGTCAGATATTGTCGATGTGATCATCGACAAAGCAAATTTAGTTTTAAAAGCTCATGACAGTTTTGCCTCCATTGTAGATGGCAAAGTAAATAAAACCGTTTTGTATTTAAAAACTGATGACAGTTTTAAAAAATCTTTATATGCAGATGAGCTTGTAGAGGCAAATTCTCAAGAAGAGTTAAATGTAGATGATAGTTCTTTAGATACTCCTTTAGAGCCATTGATTGAAACTGCTTTAAAAAGTCCTGATGAGATGACTTTATTAAAGTATCAAACTGTAGAAAAATTCCCAACCGTAAATCTGCCTTTGGATGTGGCTATTGATAATCTTGATATCAATGAAGGCCGCTATTACATGAGTGTTTATGATACTGGCAAATTAAAGCTCAATCTAAAAGCTCATTGGGAAGATACTCTTTTAACAGTAAATAGTCTTAAAGCCTCGCATACTTTAGGTAGTGTGGAGTTTTGTGGCACCATGGATTTTACTGATTGGTATTACATGGACTTCAAGCTTAAAGGCCAAGGTGGAAAAAATGCTACAACTTTAAGTGATTATGCCGGAGCTTTATATAACTTAAATGGTTTTGGCTCGGTTAAAGGTGATATTTCCAAACTTAACTTTAAATTAAATATTAAAGGTCCTGATGAAGTTGTAGTTTTAGGTTTTATAAGACCTTTAGATGACGATCTACCTTTGGCTATAGATTTAACTGCAAAAAAATTTAGCTTTCCTTTTATAAAAGAAAAAGCTTTATTTAAAGAAGATAACCATAATAAAAAAGTTACCAAAACCAATAATAAAGAAGAAAGCAGTCAAGATAGTCTTGATGAAAGCAAGATTATTAAAGGTATTAAACAAAATCCAAATTTAGAGGCTTTAGGGCTTAAATTAAGAGCCAGTGGTTCATTGTTTAATGGTATTGCGCTTGATTTTAAAACTAAAGCTAAAGGCTTTGGTGCAGATGATCTTGATTTAAATTTAAAGGGCCTTTTAAATTTAACCCAAGCTAATATCGATAATTTGTCTTTAAAGGGCAGTTATTTAAAATCATTGGTAGATTTTTCTTATAAAGGCACCTTGGAATATACCAATCTTTATACAGCCTCAGGAGAGCTCAAATTAAATTTAAAGAACGCTTCATTTATTGAAGACATGTTAAAAGGTCCTTTGGACTTAAATGGCAACTTTATTTTTACCTATCAAAATGAAGACGAGCTTTATTTAAATGTCGACCAATTAAAATTAGATTTTAGATTAAATGGTCTTAAATCTTTATTTGAAGTTGAGGGTTTAAATGCTTCTTTAGATAGCTTAGATTTAGAGTCATTAAAATTTAAGCAAGATAAAAATACTTTATCGCTTAAGGGGAATTTATCGCAAGAGTCTGACTTTAATGGTGTATTTGCCATAAATTCTCTTGAAAGCATTGTCCCTTCTGTTAATGGCAATATAAATGGCAGATTAAAACTTTTAGGCGATTATAAAGAACCAAATGTCACGATGATGGTAAGTTCTAAAAAGTTGAAAGGACCATCTTTTGCCATCAATAACTTTATTTTAAATGCCATTACCAATGTGACATCAGAGGAGTTTTCCCTTACCTTACTTACTGATAGATTAAAGGTTGGCAAGAGTGGGCCTTTGTATAAACAATGCTCTTTTGATTTGTCAGGATCAATAAGTTCTCATCGTTTATCATTAGCCTGCGGCGGTGGATATAAGACTTTCTTAGGTGCTAACGGTAATTTTGATAAAAACACAGGTGTTTGGAATGGACGCTTTAGCGATTTATTAGTTGAAAGCTCAATTACCGAACCTATTACCTTAAAAAATCCTGTAGGCTTTAGCTATAACATTAAAAATAAATCAGGTTTTGTTGATGCTATTGAAATTACTGATTCAAAATCAAATTTAAAGATTTATAAAACCGCAATTTCAGTAAACTCGATTAAGACTTCATTGAGTTTAGATGGCTTTGATTTGGATTATTTCAATGTCATCTCCCCAAGAGATTATCGTCTTAAAGGCATAATGAATCTTGATGCCAAGATTGCTCTTATAAATGGTTATCCTGATATTAAGCTTAACTTACATGGTAAAAACGGTGTTATTAATGTTCCAAATTATCATGTAGGTTATGAAAAAATTAATTTGGATGCTGATGTAAATTTAAAGCGTGCATCTTTAGCTCTTTATTCAAAATTGAGTAATAAAGATGGCGTTTTGGACTTAAATTTAGCTTTAAGTGATCCTTTGGGCAGAAAAAATTTAGATGGTGATATCAATCTTGATTCTTTAAATTTAGATTTATTTTCAGCTACAGGCGGTATTTTCAATCAGTTACAAGGAAAAGCTGATTTTAAAGGATCCTTTGGCGGTAGTTTATCCCGTCCTTTAATCTATGGTGATATTCGTCTTAAAGGCAATGCCCAACCTCATTACAACATAGGTACAATCGATGATTTTGACATTAATGTTAAAGCTTCAGGTGAGAGTGGTTATTTACATGGCGTTATAGGTGTCAATGAGGGTAAACTTAATTTAAATGGTATTTTAGATTGGGCCAAAGGTGCCAATGGCAAACTTACCGTACAAGCAAGCTCTTTACCTTTATTTTTATTAGGCTATGGAGAGGCTTTTGCCGATATCTATACTCAGGCTATTTTATCTGATGCTTTATATATAAGAGGACATGTTAATATTCCAAAAGCTCGTATAACAGTATCTTCTTTGGAAAATGCTGGAGAGAATCCTTCATCTGATGAGGTCTATATTGAATATGGGGGCCTTGATAACTTAATTTCAGAGCATAAAGAGCGAACCGCTCCTATGAATATGGACATCAGATTAAATTTAGACATGGGTAATGATGTAACAGTTAATGCAATGGGGCTTTCTTCACATATAATAGGTGGCATTGCATTAAAGAAAGATCTTTTAGATAAAGATCTTAAGGCTAAAGGTAAAATTTCTCTTGAAAATGCTAAGGCTGAGCTTTATGGACATCGTTTCCTTATTAACTATGCCGATACCATTTTTGATGGTAATGTTGCCAATCCAAAACTTCAAGTTGAGGCTATAGCAGATCCTTTTGGCATAGAAGATGATGTTATTGCAGGTGTTCATGTTACAGGAGATGCTCAAGATCCGGTAATATCATTATTCTCAAAACCTGCAATGTCTCAAAATGAGATCTTGTCTTATTTACTCTATGGTCATGGCCTTGAAAAGACTACAGAGGATACCAGTGGACAGGGCTCTCAGTTTTTGATGACTTTAGGTTTAGGTACAACTACAGGATTAGTTAATTCTTTAGCTGGCGCTTTGGGCATGCAAGGTGTACAGTTTGCATCTTCAGGAAGTGGCGATGAGACTACAGTCGGCGTGCAAACTTATATCACTAAAAATATAAGACTGTCGTATGGTTATGGCGTCTTTACCTCTTTAAGTGAGTTTAGAATTCGTTACGAGCTGATGCGTAAGCTTTATGCTGAGTTTATCTCATCACTAGATCAGTCCATAGATCTTATTTACAGCTTTGACTTTGATTAAAACAAGGAGAGCAACAAATGGCAAAGATTAAAGAGTTAAGAGAGCTTTATTCAAAAGAAATGCTCGATAAGCGCATAGCTGAGTTAGGTAAGCAGATTAGCGCTGATTATGAGGGTAAAGACTTATTGTGCGTTTGTGTATTAAAGGGCGCAGTATTTTTCTTTACTGATTTAGTTCGTGCAATCAATAACCCAGAACTTAAAATTGATTTTATCCGCGCCAGCTCTTATGGCAATGGTACTGAGTCAAGCCATGAAGTAAAAATCTTAAAGGACTTAGATCTGGAGATTAAGGGTAAGAACTTACTCTTTGTTGAGGATATTATTGATTCTGGCTTAACTATGAAAGCTGTAACTCAGTTATATCGAGACAGAGGAGCCGCTTCTGTAAAATTATGTGCTTTATTTGATCAAAGAGCTCGCCGTGAAGTTGATATTACCATTGATTATGCAGGTTTTGTTTTAAATAAAGGTTTCTTAGTCGGTTATGGTCTTGATTTAGCCGAAATCTATCGCAATCTTCCTTGCGTATCTGAGGTTGTTTTTGAAAAATAGTGTGGAAGTAGTAGTTTCGCAGGATGAAAAGGAAGAGCTCGATAATTCAGTTTACGAGCTCTCTTTGGACGATCTGACTACAAATTTTGGTGCTTTTGCTTTTGAAAGCACCAAAGAGCTTAAGAAAAAAAGTTTTGCCTCACTGCAATTGCGTGCGCGCAATGCAGTAAGAGCTTTTTTTAAAGATTCTGAAAGCCATTTGCTGCTTTTATGTGGCTCATCTCTTATAGACAATACAGGCACATTAAAACGCCTGATGTTAGAGGTGGGGCACCAAGATGTACCTGTAATTTTAGACTCAAGTAAGTCAGAGCTTTTTGGTAAAGGTGAGAAAAAAGGTCTTTTATCATCAGGTGGCATCTTTATTATGCCTGCATCATTGATTTTGGATCATGACAATTGGATCTCAAAACTTGATGCGCTTTTAGCTTTAGGTAATTTACGTTTAGCTTTTTGTGGTGATGCCTGCGATTGTGCGCAATTGCAGTTAATCTGGCCTGCTCTTGAAAATGCTTTGCATGCAGATACCGTGCTTGAGTTTGTCTCCCAAGGAGGAGATTTACTTATGGGCTCTTTGGTAGCTGATTTTTGTGACAGCTACAATCTAAAACCTTTTTCCAAAGATGCAATTGAGCTTTTATGCATATATAGTTGTCGTCAAAGCGGAGATAGACGTTATTTAGGTTTACCTGAGCTTAAGTTAAGAGCAATTTGCAAAGAAGCTTCAGGTTTTGCACAAGGTGAGCTTGTTTTAAAACATGACGTTTTAAAAGCTTTAGCTGCAGACGATTTTAGAGCTAATTATTTAGCAGAATCTCAGCTTCGTGATCATCGTGATCGCCAGATATTAATTGCAACAGAAGGCGCTGTTACAGGCCAGATTAATGGTTTATCTGTAATTGAAACTCAAGGAACATCATATGAATATGGTGAGCCTGTGCGTATTACAGCTACTTTAAGAGCAGGCGGCGAAGGCGATGTTATTGATATTGAGCGTAAAGCCGAACTTGCAGGTCAAATTCATGCAAAAGCTATGATGATTATCAATGGCTTTTTAACAAGAGAGTTTGGCTATGAGCAGCCATTGCCGGTATCTGCAAGCTTAGTCTTTGAGCAATCTTATAGTGAAATTGATGGCGACAGTGCTTCCCTTACAGGATTATGTGCCGTAATTTCAGCTTTTGCTAATGTTCCTATTAGACAGGATTTGGCCGTAACTGGTGCTGTCGATCAGTTTGGCGATGTACAGCCTGTAGGTGGCGTTAACGAGAAAATTGAAGGCTTCTTTAGAATTTGTCGATTGCGAGGACTTACTGGTACTCAAGGTGTGGTAATTCCACACTCTTGTGTAAATCAGTTAGTATTAAGACCTTCTGTTTTAAATGCTATGGCAAAGGGGTTATTTCATATTTATACCGTCTCTCATGTAAAGGGGGCTGTTAAGATTTTAACTTCTATTCCTTGGGGACAAAATGATGATGAAAATACCGTATGCGGTAGTATTTGTGCGCGCTTAGATGAGTTATCTATGACTCACGATCACCGTCCATGGTGGCGCTTTTGGGAAGGTTTATAAATAACTATATTTTTATAGTTTTGTAAAAAGGCTTGTTTTATAGTAATTTAAGACAAGTCTTTTATCTTTTTAGATACTTATAAAGTTAAATAAAAAAGAACTAACAAAAAGTTTTAAGTTCTTATAATTTTTATAACTACTATTTCTCTTTAATAAATACAAAATTAAATCTTCTAAAAGATCTCTTATTTTAAATTTTGCTTTTACGCTTTGGCTTATTTGTTTAATTCACTTATATATTTCATGTTTTCTTAATGCATTATCAAAATGAATTTAATATGACTTTAATAACCCCATTTAATAATTAGTTAGAAAAAGGGAGGGGAAAATACCAAAATAGGGAGGATTTTGGCCAAATTTGCACTAATAAGCGACAATACCTCTAAAATTTTTAAAGTATATGTTCTCATTAAATTCCCATATTGTTTAAATTTTGTGCAATGTGTATTATTTGTTAAATTAACCAAACGTTTTATCTTTTATAAATAAGTTTATTAATATTTATACACATGGCTAATATTGGTTTTATTGGAGCTGGTAAAGTAGGTACTACTTTAGCTAAAAGATTTGTATATCAAGGTTTATCTTTAACCGGATTTTTTAGCCGTTCTTTTGCTTCGGCAGTTTTTGCATCAAAGGTTACTTTGTCAAAAGCTTATGAAGATTTAAAAGATTTAGTTGAAGATTCAGATATATTATTTTTAACAGTGCCTGATGATTGTTTAAAAGAAACTGTTGAAAAACTTACACATTTACCTATTAGTGGCAAGAAATTAGTTCATACAAGTGGTGTCTATTCTGTAGATGATATTTTCCCTAATAGAGAAGACTTTCAAGTACAAGCAGTAGGACTGCATCCTCTTTTTCCAATCAGTGATAAAGAAAAAGTTTGGGAAACTATTCATAAAGCTACATTTACCTTAGAAGGTGATAAAGGTTTGGTAGCTTTATTTTCAGAGTTACTTGATAGCTGGCATTTTACTTATAAGGTGATATCTCCAAGTTTAAAATCTAAGTATCACGCAGCTGCTAGTATCTCCAGTAATTTATATTGCGCTCTTGTCGATGAAAGCCTTTCTTTAATGCAGCAATGTGGTTTTGATGAAAAAGAAGCTCTTATGGCATTAAAACCTTTGATGATGGCAAATCTTGAAAATATTCTTGAAAAAGGACCCAAACTTGCTTTAACAGGTCCTATTGAACGTAACGACATTTGTACTGTTAAAAGACATTTACAAGCCATGAAAACAGATTTTGAGCGACATTATTATGCTCAATCTGCTTTGGCTGTTGTTTCTTTGGCACAAAAGAAACATCCTCAAAATAATTACTCTTTGATGCAACAAATATTAAAGGATATTTAAATTATGACAGAATCAATAACAATACCTGTTTTACAAGCTATGAAAGCTCGTAATGAAAAGATTGCTATGGCAACTTGTTATGATTTTACTACAGCTAAAATCGTAGATAGATCAAGTGTGCATGGTATTCTCGTAGGTGACAGCTTAGGTATGACTATGCTTGGCTACGACAATACTTTGCCAGTTACCGTAGATGACATGATTACTTACGGAAAGAGTGTTGTAAAAGGCGCACCTAATACTTTTGTTATGGTTGATATGCCTTTTATGAGCTATCAGGTATCAGTTGAGCAAGCTGTTACTACTGCCGGCCGCATTATGAAGGAAACAGGTTGTCAGTGTGTAAAGCTTGAAGGTGGCGCTTTAATGGCTGATCGCATTCGCGCTATTGTTGATTGTGGCATTCCTGTATGCGCTCACATTGGAATGACTCCTCAATCAGTAAATGCTTATGGCGGTTTTAAGGTACAAGGAAAGGGTGAGAGTAATGCTCGTCGTGTCTTAGAGGACGCTCTTGCAGTTCAAGAGGCAGGTGCTTTTATGGTAGTACTTGAGTGTATCCCGCCTAAGCTTGCACGTTTAATCTCATCTAAATTACAAATTATTACTATTGGTATTGGTGCAGGTCCAGATTGTGATGGCCAGATTTTGGTTTATCAGGATTTGCTCGGCATGAATTATGGTTTCTCTCCTAAGATCGTTAAGCGTTTTGCTGAGGTTGGCGATGTAATGACAGAGGGCTTTAATGCATATACATCCGAAGTTCAAAGTCAGACCTTCCCAACTCTTTCACATACTTTCCCAAAAAGTGATTGTGACGATGCTTTTTTAGAAATGCTTGATAAAACAATGCATGCTTNNAAAGGATAAAAAATGATTGTTGTAACAACTCAAGAAGAATTACGCTCATATGTTAGAAAATGGCACAAAGAAGGCTTAAGTGTTGGTTTAGTGCCAACTATGGGATATTTACATGAAGGCCATGCAAGTTTAGTCGATCGTGCTGTAGCATCATGTGATCGCGTCGTTGCCTCTGTTTTCGTAAATCCTACCCAATTTGGTCCTGGTGAAGATTTGCAGGCTTACCCGCGTGATTTTGAGCATGATTGTGAGTTATTAGAGGCTCATGGTTGTGATTTAGTATTCCACCCGGAGGTTAGTGAGATGTATCCTGTAGGGGGTACTGCCACCTTTGTTGAGCTTTTAAATGACATGCCTAAACAATTGTGTGGTGTCACAAGACCAATTCATTTCCGTGGTGTCTGCACTGTAGTATCTAAGCTTTTTAATTTAGTAAATCCAGATAAAGCTTTCTTTGGTCAAAAAGATGCTCAACAGCTTTCAATTATTCGTCGTATGGTTTCCGATCTTTCATACGGTGTAGAGATTGTAGGCTGCCCAATTGTGCGTGATGAAGATGGTTTGGCAAAGTCTTCTCGTAATACTTATTTATCAGCTGAAGAAAGACAAGAGGCTTTAGTTCTCTCTCGTGCAGTACGCTTAGGCGAGAAGATGTATAAAGATGGTGAAAGATCTGCTTTTAAAGTTGTAGAGGCTATGAAAGCTGAGATTTCAAAATCTTCACTTGCATGTATTGATTATGTATCAGCTGTTAATTTAGATACTTTAGAGGCTATAGAGACATTAGAAGGTCCTGTATTGGTAGCTATGGCTGTTTATATTGGTAAGACTCGCCTTATTGACAACTTTATCGTAGGAGCTTAGATAATGTTTGTTGATATGCTAAAAGGCAAAATTCATCGTGCGACAGTGGTACAAGCAGAGCTTGACTACGTAGGCTCTATTACCATTGATAGTGCTTTGCTTGAACAAGCTGGTATTTTTGAGTACGAGAAGGTGCAGATTGTTGATGTAAATAATGGCTCTCGTTTTGAGACTTATGCTATTGCAGGAGAGCGTGATAGTGGCATGATTTGTTTAAATGGTGCTGCCGCTCGCTGTGTTAGTGTTGGTGATAAGGTTATTATTATGTCTTATGCCAAGATGTCTTTAGATGAGGTGAAAACGCATAAACCTAAGGTGGTTTTTGTTGATGACAATAATCATGCAGTGCGTATCACCACTTATGAGAAACATGGCCTTTTAAAGGATATGTAAAGTAAATTTAAGGATGGCTTTAAAGTCATCCTTTTTTTAGGTGTTTTTTGCTTGAGGTAGGTGTTTAAAGTAAGAATGAGTTTGACTTACTTAATTAGTAAGTAAATTTTGGATATAAAAAAAGCAGCTTAAAGCTGCCTGATTGTTCTGGCTCCTCCTACAGGACTCGGACCTGTGACATACGGATTAACAGTCCGCCGTTCTACCGACTGAACTAAGGAGGAACTTAGAAACATTCTTCTTCTGGCTCCTCCTACAGGACTCGGACCTGTGACATACGGATTAACAGTCCGCCGTTCTACCGACTGAACTAAGGAGGAACTTAGAAGAATTTGTTTTTGGTTGTGACCGAAAACGCAAACGATTATATAGGTGAGGCTATATACTGTCAACAAGTTTTTTTAAAAAAATTTTAACTTGTTGAATTTAAATAAAATTTAATTTTAACAAAATCTTTATTTTTTCTTTATTTAATGATTTTTTTTAATTTAATTCAAAAAATTAGCTAAAAAAATCCTAAAATTTTTTATAAAAAATTAAAAAAACTTCTTTTTATTGTTTTTTATTGTTAATTTTTTTTCTTTTGCGTCAAAATGGTTAAAGTTATATCAATGTTTTTTTTGGTGGTAAATTGTGGCAATAAAACGAGATTTTTGTTTGCAATCAGAGTTTAAGCCTTCAGGTGATCAAGAAAGCGCAATTAAACTTCTTTGTGAAGGTTTAGAAAAAGGGGATAAAGCTCAAACATTGTTGGGTGTTACAGGTTCAGGTAAAACCTTTACTATGGCAAACGTTATTGCCAAGGCCAATCGTCCCACAATGATTTTATCTCATAATAAAACTCTAGCCGCTCAGCTTTATGGGGAGATGAAGGAGTTTTTCCCTAATAATGCAGTTGAGTACTTTGTCTCTTATTATGATTATTATCAGCCTGAGGCTTATGTAGCGGCTACGGATACCTTTATTGAAAAGGACGCTATGGTCAATGAGCATATCGATCAGATGCGTCTTTCTGCTACTAAAGCTTTGATGGAACGTAAAGATGTCATTGTAGTGTGTACAGTATCAGCAATTTACGGTTTAGGTGAGCCGCAGACATATTTGAAGATGATGTTGCACGTCTCTCGTGGTGAAAATATCAGCATGGAAGATATCACTACACGTTTGAGTGAATTGCAATATACCCGCAATGATTTAGGTTTTGCGCGTTCTACCTTTAGAGTTAGAGGCGATGTTATTGATATTTATCCAGCTGAATCTGATGGTTATGCGGTAAGAATTGAGCTTTTTGATGATGAAATTGAAAATATCAGTACCTTTGATCCACTAACTGGTGCTCAAATTCAGAGAATTCCCCGCGTTACTATTTTCCCTAAAACTCATTACATTACCCCAAAAGATATTTTGCAGCGTGCAGTTGAAAATATTAAATCTGAGCTTAAAGAACGCTGTGACTATTTTTTAAAAAACAACAAGCTTTTAGAGGAGCAACGTATTCGTGAGCGTACAGCCTATGATATTGAGATGATAAATGAATTAGGCTATTGCTCAGGCATTGAAAACTACTCAAGATATTTAACTGGTAGAGCGCCAGGAGAACCTCCTCCTTGTTTATTTGATTATTTACCAAAAGATGGTCTTTTGATTATTGATGAGTCTCATGTCACTGTACCTCAGATTGGTGCTATGTACAGAGGTGATCGCTCGCGTAAAGAAAACTTGGTAAATTTTGGTTTTAGATTGCCTTCAGCATTTGACAATCGTCCATTAAGGTTTGAAGAGTTTCAAAAGTTACAGCCGCAAACTATTTATGTATCAGCAACTCCCGCAGAATTTGAACTTAAAGAATCAAGTCAGATTGTAGAGCAACTTATAAGACCTACAGGACTTTTAGATCCATTAATTGAGATTCGTCCTGTTGAAAGTCAGGTTGACGATCTTATGAGTGAGATCCATAAAGAAACAGCTAAAAAACAACGCGTACTGGTAACCACTCTTACAAAGAAGATGGCCGAAGAGCTTACAGATTATTTAGATGAACATGGCATTAAAGTCAGATATTTGCATTCAGATATTGATTCTGTAGAGCGTATGGAGATTATAAGAGATCTGCGTTTAGGTGAGTTTGATGTATTAGTAGGTATTAACCTTTTACGTGAAGGTTTGGATATGCCAGAGGTTTCTTTAGTTGCAGTTTTAGATGCAGATAAAGAAGGCTTTTTACGTTCCTCGCGCTCTTTAATTCAGACAGTGGGCCGTTGTGCGCGTAATGTTAATGGTAGAGCTATCTTCTATGCTGACAAGATAACAGATTCTATTAAATACACCATGGAAGAAACAGCGCGCCGACGTCAAGCTCAAGAGGAATACAATCGCGAGCACCATATTACCCCACGACAAATTGAAAAGAAGATTGTGGATGTTATGGAAGGTGCTATTAGTGATACTAAGGCCTTTAAGGTTCCTGATGAAAAGAGAGCACGTCCTATTTCAAGAAAAGAGTGGGAGCGACGCAATCTTAAGAAAGCTTTAGATCCTCATGCATTGGCCAAAGAGATTGAAAAGCTGAATACGCAAATGGTAAAACTTGCCCGTGAACTTAAATTTGAGGAGGCTGCGCAGATCCGTGATGAGATTGCAGATCTGCAACAGCAATTAATTATGATGCCGGGAGCAAATGAAGATAGTCTTTAAGAGTGTGATTTTTTATAGGCTTTAAAAGTGGCATCGCGCATGAAATTTAAAACCTCATCAAGATCTTCCTCTGCCAGGTCTTCATTTGGATCTACTTGTGCGATGGCACTTAAAGTATGTAAATCATCTAAAAGATCTTGATCGGTGATTTTATGGGTTAAAGTGCCTTCGCTATCGGCAACTAAACCTAAGCTTAAGCCGTAAGCTAAATCAGAGAGAACATTTAATCGTTCTTCTTTTTTGCAAGTATTGTCAGGAAGAGCAAAAAGAGTTTTAGCATCGGCTTTATTTTTTAAATTACGCTCGCAATCTAAAGCATAATTTGTAAGATATGCTACCAATACTCCAGGTAAAGGTTCGTCATCATTCATAACTTTGGCACAAAATGCTAAAAACATTCTGGAGCTAGGATCATATTTACGGCAAAGAAGGCCTAAGATAAAACCATACCATTGATAATGGTTTTCATTGATACCAGCTTGTGAAAGTTCGCCTATCACTTGTTTGTAATCAGCCATAACAGCTCCTTTTTTACACCCAAAAAATAATTTTTTGTGTTAAAACAAATTAAATCTTTAAATAAACGTAAATGACTTTCAATAAGACCTTAGATTAAAGCACAAAATTTGTTAAAATACCGTATAATTGCATCAGTTTTTTTAATTGGGATTTTTTAACATGCATCCTATGCTCAATATCGCCGTGCGTGCTGCCCGTACTGCCGGTAATTTGATTGCTCGTAATATTGGTCAGAGTCAGCTGACTGTTGAAGAGAAAAATAAAGATGATCTGGTCACCAACATTGACAAAGAGTGTGAACAGACTATTGCCAGAATTTTACTTACTGCATATCGCAATCACTGTGTTTTAGGTGAAGAGTCCACCGCCAATGGTACTGTTTTAGGTAATCCTGATTCTGAATATCAGTGGATTATTGATCCAATTGATGGTACCACCAATTTCGTAACCGGTATCCCACACTCTGCAGTTTCTATTGCTTTGCGTCATAATGGCATCACTGAGGTTGGTGTTGTTTTTGACCCTATGTTAAATGAGATGTTCACTGCAGTTCGTGGCGAAGGTGCCTTCTTAAATGAGCGTCGTATTCGTGTTGGTTCTCGTACCAGCTTAGATGGCGCTATCATCGGTACTGCTTTCCCTGTAAGATACCGTGAGCGTATGCTGCCTTACTTAGAGCTCTTTGGTAAGCTCATCAATAACTGTGCTGATATTAGACGTATGGGCTCTGCAAGCTTAGATTTATGCTATGTTGCTTGTGGTCGTTTTGATGGTTATTTAGAGCAAGGCTTAAAGATTTGGGACTTTGCTGCAGGTGATCTTATTATTCGTGAAGCCGGTGGTATTGTTACTGATTTTATGGGTGAGCCTGGATATGCCAAGAGTGGCAATTTAGTTGCTGGTAACCCTAAGGTTCTGCGTAATCTCTTGAAGGTCTGTGATCCTCAGTCATTACCTGCAATCTTACGTTAATATTCTTTTAAGATTTTCAAAACCAGGATTTATCCTGGTTTTGTTGTTTTGGGAGAGCAAAAAATATTTTTAATCAATTAGTTATAATAAAGACTATTTACCCTCCTATATTTTCATATTGTTAGTAACTTCACATAAAATTTTATTCAATAAATTTATATTACATCTAATCAAATTTTTATTTAAATTAAATAATTATAAATACAAATAATACTTTATCTTTCATAGGCATCCTTTTTCGTCTATAAAAATTATAAAAAATTTGAATGTAACTTCTTTATATTCAAGTGGTTTTTCTTTGACTTAGGATTTGCGACATATGTACAAAATATCTTGTAAACAGCAGAAAAATTTAAACAAATTGCAAATTGCTATAAATAAAAGCTATGAGATGAGATCAAAAAGATCTTTAGCATGTGTACCAATTATGGCAGCAGCTTTAATCTCAAATGTCTCTTATGCAGAAGAGTTTCATCAAGAGAATATAAATAATAGAGATTATCTTGTAGGTGTCGCTGTAAATTCTTCAGATAAAGATAAGCATGATTTTTCAACACAGAATGCTATTAATATCAGTATAAATAAGGGGCAGTTAAATCAAGATATAGACGAAGTAAATGGTATTTACCATTATTATGGTTCTGACTCATCTGAGTTTGATTCAAACATTAATATTGATACTCAAAATAAAGATTTTAGTATCAAAATTGATGATAGTGCTGATAAAGATAACTCAAGTGTTTCAAGTGTTTCAGGTATCTCTATTGAAGGTTTAAGTCGTAAACTTGATGACGGTTCGATTAAAACAGTAAAAACTGATTTTAATCTTAATGCCGATAATGTAAATATTGATGTAAAGAGCGTAAACGCCGGCAGTGTTTATGGTATTGAAAGCCGGGGCGTTGGCGGTCAATTTGATCCAGAAGTTGCTAATTTAGATATCAATGCTAAAGGAAATATCTCCATTAAGGCAAGTTCTGAAAAAGCAAGATTTGATCAAATTTTTGCTGTCAACTCAAATAATACCGGCAAAATTTCTTTAAACGGTGCATCTGTTAATTTAGAAGCATCATTAAAAACTCAAGAGTCTGTCCTTACTGAAAGCTGGATTGATGCGGTAAATGCTTTTTATGGCACCGTAGATATTAAAGCCAATAATGCTAATGGTAAGGGTGTAGTTATGAAAGCACAGGGTGCTAATAATTTTATAGCTACAATTGATTTGCAAAATAAAAACGTAGGTCAGATTTATAAAGGTGAAACTGGTCATACAATTATTGATGAGCCTGATGTTAATGTTCCTACATCTTTAATTGTAAAGTCAGCATCTGATATTGTAGTTGAGGCTGATGGTACTGGATCTACAAGATCTCCTGTAATGGGGATTATAGCCAGACATTACAGCTGGATACAGGGTGATTTAAACCGTAAAGCTAATGTAAAAATTGATTTTGATGCTGCTAAAGATATTAATGTAAATGTTCACGGTGCAGACAATACGGTTAAAACAGCCGGCATTATTTTAGATGTAGAAAAAGAAGATAAAGATAAAAAAGAGGTTATACAAAACTTTAAGGGCGAAAACGTCAATATTGTCGTACAAGCCCAAAATGCCAATAAAAAAATAGGTGCTTTTTCTAATGTATGGGGAGATGATAATGCGGTTGGTGTAGAGCTTTTAAATGGCTCTATTAATATTGAAGCTAATAAAGATATTAATTTGTTAGCCAAAGTTGAAAATGAAGCCGGCATTATTCGCGGAATGTCTGCAGATGAAAAGACTGAAGCTTATACGAATAATTCAGGTGATACTTATCAAGATAAAGAAGGTAGGGATCAATTATATTTAAGTCAGGGCAATGCCGATGCTACTTTAAAAGCTTTAGGTAATATTAATATTGGCGCAGCTGTTGGTACTGCATCTGAGATTGAAGGTCTCTCTTGGAGATCTATAGGTAAGGCCAACTTTAGTGGTGAAAATGTTCAAGTTACAGCTACTGCTTCCAAAGCTTCAATAATCCAAGCTTTAGAGCAAAAAGATGGTAGTGTTAATTTTAAAGCCAATGACACTTTAACTATTGCCTCAGCAAAAGAGCAAGGTCAGGATAATGAAGTCATTTATGGTCTTAAGGTAAATGGCGGCAGTTTTGTAGGTGAGGCTCAAAATATTCATATTAGCGCTAAGGATAAGAGTGATAAGTCTGTATCTTTAGGACTATATGCAGGAAATGCTCAAGACAAAAAAGCTTATGTAACTTTAAACGCAAAACAAGGTGGCGATATTGCAATTGATGGCGATACTTTTGGTGTCTTAGCCTCTAAAAATGGCGATATAACTATCAATAATAAAGAAGGTCTTGATACTTATATTCTCTCAGGAATTGCATCTTGTGATGGTGGTAGTGTTAATTACACCTCAGGTACAGGTAACACTTATACAGATGTTTATGCTAAAGCTTTAGGCAATATTTCTTTAGACATGCAAGAGAAAAGTGTCTTAGTTGGAAGTATTGATAACTTTGCCTATGATTTAGGTCATGACAATCTCTTTTCTGATGTTCAAAAGAATGTTTTAAATAATAAAGAGTTGAATGGCAAGGGCACGGTTAATTTAAATTTAGCTAAAGATGCTGTTTGGAATGTTACTGATAATTCATCCTTAGATACTATTACCTTAAATGGTGGCAATATTAATATTGCTTATGAAGGTGATAATAAAAACTTCCATCATGTTATTGCCAAGAATTTAAATGGCAGTGTGTTAGACGGTGATAGTGGTGTAGTAAATTTACGTGTAGATCTTAAAAACGAATCTAAAGATAATGCCGCTTTAGATCAGCTTGTTATCAATGAAGACAGTAAGGGATCTTATAAGGTAAATATTGCTATTACTGATGCCGATATCAACGCACCTAAGCTTTATTCTGAGAATTTCTTAATTAAGTATGGTGATCCTAACAATCAAGATAAGCCTTTATCTGATTTAACCTTTGCCTCTGATTTAGTAAGTCCAAATGGTGCAACTTATGCCTATAAGTTAGTGTTTGTTGACGATCAATCAAAGCTTGAGGATCCGTCATTTAGAAAAGAGAATAATGCAACAGGTAATAATGGCTATTGGCATTTAGTCTTAGTATCTGATGATTCTCAAAATCAAGAAATTGATACTATAAAGAATATCGGCACCTCTTATGGTCAGTATTTAGCTTGGAGAGCTGATTTGTCTGATTTGCGTCATCGTTTAGGTGAAATCCGTTACGGTGCACAAAGCGGTGTTTGGGCTAAGGCTATATACGACAAAGAAAAGGCTTCAGGACTGTCAGGTCAAGGCTTTAAGATGGAGACTTATGGTGCTCACTTTGGTGTCGATAAGTTTATACAAAATACCGAAGATGCTTCTTGGCTTTTAGGTGGTTCTTTAAGATTTGCACATTCTGATCAAAACAATTTCTCTGCCTTAGACAATGGTTCAGGCGATCTTGACGCTTATAGTGCCAAGCTTTATGCAAGCTATATGGCTAAAAACGGCAATTATGCAGATTTTGTTTTAAGTGCTGGATTATATGATCAAGACATCACCGGCCTTGATAATCAGAAATTAGGAAGTGTAAAAGCTGATTACAATACTTTTGGTATGGGTGTATCTGCTGAGGTTGGTCATATGTTCTCATTTGATGAGAAAGTCGATGATCGTATGTGGTATAACCATTATTTCATTGAACCTCAAGCTCAGATTGCATACTACTTTATCAATGGTAAAGACTTTGATACCTCAACTAATATGCATGTAAGTCAAGATAATGTTTCATCATTAATTGGACGCATCGGTGTAGTTGCTGGAAAGAAGTTTAATTACGGTGATATTGATAATTTAGATAAGCGTTATTTCCAAATTGCTGCACGTATGGGCTTTATCCATGAGTTCTTATGAGAGCAAACTGTTTCATTAAATGATAATTACAGTTTTGATGCTGATTTAGGCGGCACTACTTTCTCCTACGGACTTGAAGGTGATTGGCAGTTTGCCAAGCATCAGCGTTTCTATGTAAATGCTGATAGAGAAACAGGTAATAACTATAGAAAGGACTTATCTTTAAGAGTTGGTTATAGATATGAGTTTTAAACTCTAATACAAAAAATGCTCCTTTAAAGGAGCATTTTTTTTGTCTTAGCAACAGAGTTTATAAACTTTTTTGAGAATATGTGGATTTTTGCCAAAAATATCGTGTAATTGCGCTAAAAAAACTTCGGCTGTAGCTAAACTGTCAGCTAAGGCATTATGCGCTTCATAGGCAGGAAGACCTCGACGTTCACGAATTTTATTTAAGCGCACATCATCAGGTTTATATGAGCCTCTGTGAGAGAGCAAATATTTCTCAATTGCCATAGTATCTAAAAACACCATCGGCAAAGGATATTTATCGGGTATTTTTAAGGCATTTCTTAAAAAAGTACTTTCAATCACCTTGCAATGAGTTAAAACCAATCCTCCTGAGAGCTTATCCATAAGTTCCATAAAAGCTTTATGAGGGGTTGCACCATCAATTAATTGTTCAGGAGTAATTTGATTTATAACAGCAGCATTTGACTTAATCTTTTTAGGATCGACACTTAAGATCTTGTGAAAAGATGTTGAAAAGTCGATTCTACCGCTATCTAAGCTAATGCCTCCCATAGATAAAACTACGTCCTCCTGAAAGTTGAGACCGGTGGTCTCAAAATCAATAGACGTAAGTTTTAGATCTTTGATTAAAGCATCAGGCTTAGGCATTTCTCTTTCATAAAAAGATCTAAGCTCTTTACTAAGATTTTCATCTTGTGCTGCTTTTTTACACTGTTTTTGCAGTTTGACAAGGGGATTGTCGAAAATACTCATTAACCTAAAATTCCTATACCGCCTGTAAATCTAAATAAAGCTGCTTGTTGATGTCTTGCAATAATACGGAAAGCATCGCGTAAGTGGTTGCGTTCAAACTGACTTAATACAGAAGGCTCTAAATGATTTGACATTGGAGAGCCTGATTTTAAAGATTGTAATTGATGTTTAAAACGAACTTTATTTAAGAAGGTATAAGCTTCATAAAGTTCACGGAACTCATCTTCTTTAATTAAATCATGTTTAACCGCATCTTCAAGGCGTAAGTAAGTATCACACTTTAAAGTACCTGCAGACAAACCATATAAACGAGCAATCTCTACAATAAGATTAATTGCTTGTTTTTTAATATTAAGACTTGGATTGTTCTTACCATCTTTGGTAAGCACAAATTGTCTAAAGGTGCCAATAGGAGGGGTTACATTAGCTGAAATCTTCATTAAAGTAGCTAAGAAGCGACTATTTGAAGCTACAGCTTTTATTAAATGCTGTCTTAATTTAGTAACTAAGAATTCATCTCCATAAAGACAACGCATATCTAAGAATACAGAGCTATTTAAGATAGCATCTTCATTGGTATTTGATATCCAAGAGTCATAATAATGAGTCCAAGTACTATATCCCTGGCACCACTTTGGATTGCAAGCCATGAAATGACCATCGCATAAAGGATAGCCACATTTATCTAAACTCTTGCAAACAAAATCGCTTAAATCAGCAAAGTACTTGCGTTCTGTTTCTGTAAGATCGCGCTCGGTGATAATGCAGTTATCTTGATCAGATAAGAACTGAACCTCATTACGAGCTAAAGAGCCTGCTGCGGCAAAGGCATAAGCGCAAGGAGCTTTACCAAAATTTTCCTCAGCTAACTGTAAAATCCTCTGGCAGTAGAGATCACAAAAGTGTGACATTACCTTTTGTACAATGCGTGGCTCAACACCAGTTTCAACTAAAGTCTCAAACACCTCTTTTTTGTGTTTTGAGATTTTTATAAGTTTTTCAAGATCTGGAGCGTTTTGAATATCTTTATTTAAATAAACAGCTTGTAACTGGCTGTGAGTTAAAAGCTGACGGGTAGTAACGGTACCTATGATCTTATTGCCATCTAATACAGGTAAGCACTTAATGTTGTGCATAACCATAAGCTCAAGAGCATCATAGATTGGGCGTTTACCATCTACAGTTAAAACTGTACGTGACATAATGTCCCGAATCGGGCGTTTAATATCAAGTCCTGTAGCAACGGCTCTTGCGGTAATATCACTTTTAGTAACAATACCTTGTAAGGTGCTGTTATCGTTGCTAATTAATGCTACGTCAGTATGCATTTGCGAGATTTGCAAGGCTGTATTTTGAATAGTGGTCTCTTCATTGATGATTACCACATCAGTTGAGCATACAGACGATACAGTTCTTTCTGTAAATGAAGGAATAGTATTACTCTCTTCATTATTTTTATGAGTAGATGAAAGTCTAACCCATTCTTTGGAGTTGAAATATTCACCAACAGTTTTGTTTTTGTTAATCAAAAACTGCAACATTTGCTTGCTGATGAAATATAAAAGGGTATTCTCAAGGAAAGTGATTTTGTAATCACTTTCGCCTTGTTTATTGATTTGGGAATAACCAAAGCTATCACCTACGCCTAAACGAGCGCGCAGGGAGTTATCTGATTTATTTATTTCCTCTGCAGCACCAACACGCACCATGTAAAGGCCAGCACCGGTTAATTGTTCATTATCAAGCACGTCATCTGGGCTGTGGTAGGAAATTTTTACGGCGGTAGCTACGGCGTCTTTGGCAAGAGTGTCAAGTTGGGAGAAAGGATAAGTGTGCGATATAAAATCGTAAATATTCGGAAGTAAAGATTGATCCATAATGATACTTACATTTTAGTTTAGGATAGTTATATTGTACTCAAAATAGCAAGGTTATTTCACAAGATAAAAAATATAATAAAGATAAAATTAACCCTACTTAACAAAATATTTGTTTATTTATGTAAATTTTAAAACTAAATATTTAATTTAAAATGTAACTATTTGAAAAATATATTTTTTATAAAATATATTTTTTTAGTTATACTTTAAAAATATGTTTTATAAATTTTTATATTTTGAATATTAAAATCATCTTTAATCAACTTAACTTAAGAGAGCTTTTATATGTCAAATTACAAAACAGTTTTAGTAACCGGAGCTTCTGCAGGTTTTGGTAAAGCTATTTGCGAAACTTTAGCTACAAATGGTTTTAAAGTCGTGGCTCTTGCACGACGTTTAGAGAAACTGCAATCTTTGGCAAACGCATTTCCAGGAAAAATTTATCCTTTAGCTTTGGATGTGCGTGATGTTGAAAAAATTCCAGCTCTTTTAGACTCTCTTCCTGAAGAATTTAAGACTATTGATGTATTAGTTAATAATGCAGGTCTTGCATTGGGGGTTGATAGGGCTCAAAACTGCTCTATGGCAAATTGGAAGACTATGGTTGAGACTAATATTACAGGTCTTTTAGCTATGACTAATGCTATTTTGCCAAATATGATAAAGCGCAATTGTGGTTATATTATTAACTTAGGCTCAACTGCCGGTAATTGGCCTTATTCAGGTGGCAATGTCTATGGCGCAACCAAAGCTTTTGTGGAGCAATTTAGCCGCAATTTAAGATGTGATACTGCAGGTAGTGCTGTAAAGGTAACTGTTATAAAACCAGGACTTTGCCAAGATACTGAGTTCTCTTATGTACGTTTAAATAATGATAAGGAAAAAGTTTTATCAATTTACGACAAAACAGAATCAATCTTACCTGAGGATATTGCCAATACAGTGCTGTGGTTACTTAACACCCCAGCTCATTTAAACATTAATACTATGGAGATGATGCCTGTGTGCCAAACCTTTGGTGGTCTGAGCGTTACTCGTAATTTAGATCTAGAGAAAAAATAATCTTATATTTTATAAGGTAAAAAAAAGGCAAGCTTTAAGCTTGCCCTTATGTATAACAAATTGTTAACGACTTTGAGCTGCTGTTGGGTTATATAAGCCAACAGTTTCACGTTTTATTCCTGTTATATCTTCTTCTGTAAAGCTCATATACTTTATGCCAATGCGGTTTTTATAAGCAAAAGCTAAATGTAAACGACCATCTTTGCTTTGCATGAGATATGGGTATTCGTATTGTTTGTTATTTGTTGTATTTTCTTTGCCGCAGAAACCTTCTCCGCGCTCCATTAAACGAATCATAGGGAAAGTATTACCACCATCTTCTGATAAAGCAACTGCAACAGGGCATCGCAATCCCGGCCAGGCTACATTTCCTTTTTGCGCATTAGGTGCATGAGTAGGATTGTAAGCTATAGCAATTCTGCCTGATTTTAACTTTAATGCACTTATACTAGAGTTGTTATTTGGTAAAACAGTTGGTTCAGGTATTGACCAATGATCTCCATTATCAAAACTTTCTGACTTATAAATAAAGTCTGCAGCTCGGCTACGCATAAAAGCAATTAAATGATTTTCTTCAAGTTCAACAACATTTGGGTGTACAACACCTGAACTTTCAGGCATTTCAACTTCACGCCAAGTCTTTCCTTGATCATCAGAGATTTTGAATACAGAAGGATCCCCTTCTAATCCATTTTGGGAATCAGTGCAAAGCCAGTTTCCAAATATAAAACGACCATTTTTTAATACTTGAATTGGCTGGCGACAGAAAGTTCCCTCTTTAGGGAATATTGTTTCAAATTCGCTCCAACTTTGGCCACCATCAGATGATTTTTGTAGCCTTACTTGGGAAGTGAATTGCATATTATCTTTTCCAGGAACTCTATCTAATTGTGCTGTATACATAGCCCAAATCAAACCATCAGGTCCTAAAAACAGAGAAGGATTTTGTTCAGATCTGTGAGGATCAACGGATACTTTTACAGGAGCTTCCCAAGAGGTGGTATCTTTTTTTAAACGGGCACACACAATACTTACATCAGCACTTCCCTCAAATGATCCTGCAAACCAAGCACAAAGAATATCTCCTGAAGGCATTTCTAAAAGTGCAGGAGCGTGTGCTGATTTGTAGTTTCCTGGAGGAATCATAGCCTCAATAGTGCACATATCATCGTTTATATAAAGTTTACCATCTGTCGATAAGCTCTGTAAGTGTGGTAATTCCATTTTGTTCTCCATAATTTGTTTGAACTTAGGCTACAGGTAATTTCATAATAATTTTTTTGAAATGCTGCTGAGTTTCTTGATGAGAAACAGGCTTGTGTCCATCATGAGGAAAAGCTATGTAAAACATTCCTTTTGTAATTTTTATAGTATGTTCTAGCTTTCCTTTATATCTAGTAGCGTCTTTTTCTTCGTTATAAGGAATGCACTCGATAAGATCTTGTAGATCGTCCCAAGCTAATTCTTCACTACCATCTAACATAATTTGAATGTCTATAAATTTTTTATGAGCTTCGTATGTTCCTTCTGTAAGTGGTTTTGTATTACCTTCTTGGATTATTAAAAAACCTCCATCAAATTCATATTTACCTACAGAATCCAAGTTAATTATTTTGAGTTTTTCTAAGCCATTTTCTATATTAGGAAGCAGGCTTTTATAGAATAAGATATTGTTTAATTTATCAATAATCATGCTACACACCTACTTTTGATGGCAACTTTTTAAATGCTATGAAGTTTAATGACAATACTCCAAAGCCTACAATCAGAGCGATAATTGATGATGTTGCTTCTGGAATAATGAAGCCAATACTTACACCAAATGTAATGAGTCTTTGCCAAACAGGTATATGTGTTTTCCAGAAACCAGATACAGTAATAGCCAAGAAATAAGTGCCGATCATCAATTGGATGCCGCCTAAAACAATCTCGATTATTGATCCTTCAAGTAATATTGCTGGATTGTAAATGAATACGAAAGGTACCATAAATCCAACTAATGCAAATAACATGCCGTTGATGCCGGTTTTCATTGCATCAGCTCCTGCAATACCAGCTGCAGTATAGGATGCGACACAAACAGGAGGGGTAATTTGAGCCATAATGCCATAGTAAAATACAAACATATTGGCACAAAGAGCATCAACTCCTAAGCTTCTAATAACAGGAACGAATAATATTACTCCAACTAAGTAAGCTGCTACAGTTGGTAAGGCCATACCTAATACCATACAACCAATCATAGCAATTAATAATGCAACAAAAAGGTAGTCTACACCAAGAGACCCAATTAAACCTGACAGATTTGTTGCTAAAGAAGTTTGTCCTGTTACAACATTGATGATAATACCGCAAGCTGCAGTAGGAATAGCAATAGAAGCAGCTTGTTTTACGCCTCTAACGCAACAATCTCCTAATCTTTTGATATTTACAAAGTTTTGTTTTTTGCCAACAAAGTAGCTGACAATATTTAATAATAATATGGCAAAAATACCAACCATTCCTGAACGCATTAATGAAGATCCACTAATGATCCAAGTTACCAAAAGAATTACTGGTAATAATAGATAAAGTCTAGGTAATATAGGTTGTTTTACTTCAATTTTAACGTCTTCTCCAGTATTAGATCTGGCAGCACGCTTGCGGGCTAAACAAGAAACTAAAACGAATACGCCAAAGTAGAAAGCACAAGCAGGAAGTAATGCTGCTGCAGCAACATCGAAATAAGGTATACCAAGCATTTCTGCCATGATGAAAGCTCCTACACCCATAATAGGAGGCATGATTTGTCCACCAGTAGAAGCTACAGCTTCAATTGCGCCTGCTTCTTGAGGTAGATAACCAATTTTTTTCATCATTGGAATTGTCATAACTCCGGTTGTAGAAACGTTAGCTACGGCAGAGCCTGAAACCATGCCCATAAGACCGGATGAGATAACGGCAGCTTTAGCAGGTCCTCCTGATGACTTATTTGAAAATTTCATACCAATGTCAATGAGGAGTTGTCCTCCACCGCATTCGGAAAAGAAAACGCCAAAAACAATGAAGTAGAAAAGAGCAGAGGCTGAAGTATATAAAGGAGTTCCAAATACACCTTGCTCTGCCATGGTCATACCAATAGTAAATTGGTCAAGCATTTCATTAAAAGGTAGGCCTTTTGTGAAGAAAATTCCTGGCAACCAAGGAGAAATCCATGCAAATACAATGAATGCAATGATAAAGAAGTAAAGAATATTTCCTAAAGTTCTTCTTACAGCTTCAAGTAAGAGAACAATAGTAACAATCATTACTGTTATATCTAAAGGAAATACTTCATCAATAAATGGGGTAAAATTTGCCAATCTTTCATACTCTGTGATGCAGTAGTAGAAAAGCAATGCAATTCCGGCAAAAGAAAAAATGTCAAAAAAACGGGTCCATTTAAATTTATTTAAAAGATCGTCAGTTAAAGATGTGCCGTTTAATTCAGTTTTGCGCTTGAGATTATCACGATATTTACGATCTGTAGGATAGACTAAGAATATTACAGCTAATGCCAATACAAGGTGCAAAGGACTTTGCAGCATAGGTGTTAGTTGCTTTACAAGTGCTAAATACATCTGAAAGCCAAAGAAGGCGATGGTTACTGCAATAAGTGCGTAAAAGCGCCAAGATCTTTTTTGTTCTGACATGATGAACCTTTTTTTCAGTGTTTGATGAACAAATAAAAGTTTATGAAGATAAAAAACGGTATTTATATTTGGCTAATTACTAAATACCGTTAAAAGAATTTTTATCTATAAATTTCAATTGAAAGAAGGTGTTAAATTACACCTTCTTTATTTACTTACTATTTAGAAGGTAATCCTTTTTCGTTGTAGTAAGCTGCTGCACCTGGATGTAAATCTACGCCAGTGATAGCTTTAGTTCCGGCAGTTTGAGGGGCAAAATATTTCATAGCTGAAACTGCTTGTGATAATTCATCTTTATTTTCGATGATTGCTTTTGTTAAAGCATAAGCTACGGATTCATCCATAGAAGTAGAAACTAATACCTCTTGTTGAGAGCCAACTGATTTAATAGCAGTTTCTTGACCTTTCCAAGTATTAGGAGCAACTTCGACATAGTCGTAACCCATATCGACTAATTTTTGTAAAGTAGAGTCAGCCAATTGAACGTCATACATATCATGTGTCAAACATAATTCTGTTGTGTTTGATTGACCTGCACCAATGTGATCAATAGTCATATCATAGATATCATCTTGAAGACCTGATTTAATGGCATCGCCACCAGTTTTTTCAACTACACCGCCCCATTTTTCAATATCATCAAAAGTGACACCTAAAGCTTCAAAGACCTTTTCTGCAGAAAGTTCTCCTAAAGAACCATTCTTTTTAATAACAATCTTTACAGGGTATTTTTGTGCAACTAAATCTTCAATGGTTTTGATACCAGTTTTTTCAACAAATTTTTGAGTAAACATTACGTTTACAAAATCATGGCCAAAACCACCACCTAAAGAGGCAATATTTTTGGTAGGAGCTTTGCCTAAAATGCCTGTTTCGTAAGACCAACGAGCAGGGGCAGAGTTTGACATAATGATGTCAGCTTTTTTTCCACCATTTACGATAATAGGAGCGCCTACAGCTCCAGGAGATGAAGTTGTAATATTGATAGAGGAGCCTTCAGGTAATCCTTTAATCATTACTGCCTGCAGAGCGCTTGCATAGTTATAAGCAGCTGTTCCAACTTCTTGAGCTGCAAAAGTCAATTTTACAGGCTCTGTGAGTGGAGCTGGTGCGGCTTGGGCAAATCCTGAATATAAAGAAAAAGTAGCAATAGCGCATGCAACAGAGATTTTTTTTAATGTTAAAGCCATAACTTAATACCCTCTATTTGAATGTTTGATTTTATTAGTAAAGATGTCTTTGATCTTTTATGTTAAGAAGTATAGTAGTATTTTTAATCAAAAATTATTTTTTATGATTAAATTATGATTTATATCACGCAAAAATATTTTTCATATTTATTTTTTTCTATAAATTAAAGTTATTTTGTGATTGTTGTTTGAAATTAACTTGATAATTTATAACGACAAAATTGTTATTTGTTTAATAACAATCTTAAAAAGATAATACAAATTTATAAGTAATGATTTCTTATTAGTTATGGGTATAAATGAGTACTATTTTTAATAAAAAAATGTGTTTTTTTATATTTTTTGATGTTTTTTTTAAGAAAAAATGATTGCTTAATAATAAATATGATTATTATAAATCAATATTGATTTATAAAAAAATACGTGCACTAATATATTGATATTATTGTAGTTTATTTAAAATGAGGTGATTTAATATGAATTTGTAAGAAAAACGCCTTGTATATTAATCACAAGGCGTTTGTTTTTTTAAGCATTAGCTTTTAACAAATTTTCATAAATTTTGTACATATCACTTTTGCTTAAAGGCTTAGGGTTATTATTTAATAATCTTGTTACTTTAGAGGCTCCGTCAACTAAAGATGATATTACATCTTCTGTAACACCAACAGCTTTTAAATCGCATTTAATATTTAAATCTCGATTTAGAGAGTATAGTTCTTCAACAAATTGTTGAGCTATTTCATCTTTTGTTTTACCGGTTGTTTCTAATCCAAAAGCTTGAGCCATAATGCAATATTTTTCTTTACAATAGTCTTTGTTAAAGTCCATTATTAAAGGCATTAAAATAGCATTAGATAAACCATGTGGAATGTGATAGCGTCCCCCTAAAGGGTATGATAGAGCATGTATTGCTGTTGTGGATGATGATGCTATGCATATACCACCATAACACGATGCTAATAGCATTTTTTCACGTGCAACTAGGTTGGAGCCGTTTTTATAACATTCTCTTAAACTTTCCCCAACTAGTTTTATTCCAGCAATAGCAAAAGCATCAGATAATGGATTTGATTTTTTTGAAATAAAACATTCCATTAAGTGGCAAAGTGCATCAACACCGGTATTTGCTGTGATAGGTTTAGGAAGATCTTTTGTTAAATTTGGATCTAATATAACAGCATCAGCAACCTCAAAATCGCATACAATTCCAACTTTTAAATTTTCGTCAGGAACTAAAACTATGGCATTTGGCGTAGCTTCTGATCCTGTTCCTGCTGTTGTTGGTACAAATAATGTTGGAATTCCTTTGTTTGAAGGTTTGGCTCCTTTAACCATTTCAACCAAAGAAATAGAGTTTGTTAATAATAAAGAAACTAATTTTGTAGTATCCATGGATGAGCCACCACCAATAGCTACTAACAAATCACAATCAACAGCTTTTGCTTGTTCATAAATGTGGTTTACTTGCGCTACTGAAGGTTCTGGTGGAACATCGTTTATTATGTGTATATTACAACCGGCCTTTGCCAAATATTCTTCGGCGGTTTTAGTTAATCCTAATTCGTAGACAACTTTATCTGTTATTAAAACAACATTTTTTGCATTAAAAGATTTAGCAATATCGTAAGATTGCGAAATAGATCCTTCTCCGCCAATAATGCGTCTAATGGAAGTTTGGGAATATATGGACATTTTCTACCTCATTCCATTACTTGTAGAGTTTAAAGACTTCAAGTAAAGCCTCATCAATAGCTTTATTGTTTATATTGGATGGAGATCTAGCAGGACCAGTTCCATTTCCTAATAAATCAGAAGCTCGTTTTACAACAGAGTTTGGATTTCCCATTTGCATAACATTTCTAAATGGACGAATCTTTTTTTGAGCCTCATTTGCTTCAACAAATTTGCCTTCTTTCCATAGGTTATATATAGAAACCATAAGTTCAGGGAAAACATTTGAGCATCCGGAAATAGATCCAGTTCCACCTGCTTGTAATGTCCATAAAATCAAAGAATCAGATCCGGCTAATACGTTTAAACGAGGATCTGTGTTTTCAATATATTTGAGTGTATTGTCAAAATTACCTGAACTATCTTTGATACCAATGATATTAGGACATTCTGCGGCTAATTTTTTTACTGTTTTATAATCAATATTGTTTCCGGTTCTTGCTGGAATATTGTAAAGAAGAACAGGTAATGAAGTTGATTTTGATACATCCTTAAAATGACGATAAAGATCGTCTTGCGAAATGCCAACAAAGTATGGGGATATAATTGATAGGCAATCAACACCACCTAAAGCCTCAACTTCTTTTGTAAGTTCAATGGTTTCTTTAGTAGTAATGCATCCAGTTCCAGCATAGAAAGGTACACGGCCATCTACAGCCTCGCGAGCTGCTTTAATTATTTCTATTTTTTCTTCAGCATTAAATGCGTAGAATTCACCATTAGTCCCTAAGGCAAAAATTCCGTGAACACCAGCTTTAATGAGTTTATCGATAAATTTTTGATATGCTTCTTTATTAAAATTTTCTTTGTCGTCTAAAGCTGTTAAAACAGGTGTAATTATTCCATATGGTTTAAACATCAAAAACTCCATATTTTTGAAATATTTAATTTAAAAATAATTAAATTAATTCGTTAGCAAATTTGACAGAAGCCATTTGTGCTCCTATCTCCATGGCGGCAGTCATTGATTCAGAATCTGCTATACCTTTTCCTGCAATTTCAAAAGCGGTTCCGTGGTCAACAGATGTTCTAATAATAGGAAGGCCTACTGTAATATTTACACCTGAGCTAAAACCTAATACTTTAAGTGGAATATGTCCTTGGTCATGGTATTGAACAACGACAATATCAAATTCGTTTTTATTAGCGGCTCTATGAAATACTGTATCAGGAGCTATTGGACCTTGTACATTTATGCCCTCACCTTGAGCTTTTTCTACAGCAGGTACAATTTCTTCTATATCTTCATTGCCAAATAATCCGTGTTCTCCACAGTGAGGATTTAATCCTGATACTGCAATACGAGGATTTTCAAAACCCATAAGTTTCAAGGTGTCGTCAGCTAGTTTTATTACTCTATAGACACGTTCTTTTTTACAAGCATCGCAAGCACCACGTAAAGAAACATGAGTCGAAACATGTATAACTCTGAGTTTTGGACTTACTAGCATCATTGAGTAATCTTTAGTTCCTGTTAAAGTAGCTAAAATCTCTGTGTGTCCAGGAAAGTTATGACCTCCTGCATGTAAAGCTTCTTTATTTAGAGGGGCTGTAACTATTGCTTGTATTTGATGAGCAAGATGAGCCTTTATTGCTGCTTCAATATATTCAAATGCTGCATTACCACAAATTGGATTTATTTGACCAAAAGGAATATCTTCAGGAACATTATCAAGATCTACAACTTCAATTCTATTTATAGAAGGGCTTGCGTCTTTTATGTTGTTTATTTTGTGAACGTCGATATTCAATTTTAAAATTTTTATTAGACGTTTTAACTGCTTAGCATCTCCGAATACAACAGGGCGTGCTTTTTCATATATTTGGGGATCCTGTAGTGATTTAATAATAATCTCCGAGCCGATACCAGCAGGATCTCCCATGGTAAGACCTATGGTAGGTTTTTTCATAATAGTGGTCCTCTTTAAAGAGTTAGATAGAACTTTTACTGAGTTGACTAAGCTAAGTGGATTGCCAAAAGCACCTGCTTTTGTGATAACGTATTTTTCTTTTTGTTTGCCGTAAGCTATTTTTAAAAGTGGGATTCCAGGCTCAATTTCTTTTAAAATTTTTAGTATATTTGCGTCACAAGAGTTGCACGCATGTATAGCTGTATCTCCGCCTGTTAAGATAAAAGCATCGAAATAATCAGCGCACCTATTCATTAAAGATGCCATAAAGCAAGCTATACGCTCACCACATTCAAAGAAATTTAACCCAATTTCAGAACCTGCTTCGGAACTTTTGTGGACGTCATTTTCGTTAAAGGCACCACAAACTAAAATAACATCGGTGTCTTTTTGCATATTTATTATTTGACGTGAAACTTTTTGAGCATAAAGATTTGTTTTTTTTATTGTTTCTACAGGATCGGCGGCAAATAATTTTACATTTCTTAAATTAAGAAGATTTTTGCACTGAGATCTTGTTACTGCACTTATTGAGCCTGCTAGTACCAAGATCTTTTTTGCTTTTGGAATCACATCTTCAATTTTTGAAGATTGGATAAATTTTGATAAAGATTTTGCAAGACCTGCGGATCCTGCATAAATTACTTTTTCATACTTTTGTAAACAATTTACTAATAAATCAAGATCTTCTATTTTTTTTGCATCTGAAATAACGATTTTTATATCACTACTAATTATTTTTTGTAAACTGTTTTCTATTGCATGAACACCTTGATTTATAACACTTAAATCTAATATAGCTGTTTTTAAATTTGTTTGTTTAGCAATAATTTCTGGAATAAAAGAACTTGTAACAGGGCTCTTTGGAATATTTGCAAGTTCTGTCTCTTCAAGTTTTTTTCCATGCAGGTATTGATAACCATGTATAGTGGTTCTGCCACCTTCGATAAAAGCAGGGGCGAAAACAATAAAAGATGGTTCATAAGATTTATATAAGGCCTCTAATTCAGCACCAATATTACCTCTTAAAGTAGAGTCTACTTTTTTATAAATGTTAATTTTGTTGTTTAATTTGAGTAATTTTTTTGTAGCTGAAAAAACTGCTGAATAAGCGTTATCTTTTGGAATATCTCTACTTTCACAATCTAAAACCAATACTTCGATATTTTTTATACACGAAATATCGGCTCCAGGAATGGCAACTGCTGTGTTTAATCCTTTTGTGGAAAATTGTACTGAGCTATCATTTGCTCCAGTAAGATCATCTGCAATGATTGCAAGTTTGAGATCCATTTGTATTACCTTATATAAATAATCATCATTTGTGATTATAGTCAATCATATTATATAAACCGTGAAGATAATCACGCATTTCAAAATATTTAATCAAAAAAAATATAAAAATGATTGTTTATAATCAAAATAATCCTTAAAGCAGTAAAAATTTGATAATATATGTATTAGGCAATAAAAATAATGATGCGAGGATTAGATATGTTTGTATCCCGTCAAGAAAAAATATTGGAGTTTCTTAAAACTAAAAGTTTGGCAACAGTTGATGATCTTGTAGATGTAACAGGGGCATCTCCTGCCACTATTAGGCGAGATCTAATAAAATTAGACAAAGCGGGGGCTGTTTATCGTGTTCATGGAGGTGTTTCTTTAAAAGATTCTCCAAGTAGACAGCCAACAACATCAGAAAAGCAAAGAATGCATCATGAACAAAAATTACGTATAGCAAAAAAAGCTGCTGAATTAATTAAACCTGGTGATAGTGTTTTATTTGATGCAGGAACCACAACAATTGAAATTGCAAGGTGTCTTATAGATGTACCTTTAAAGGTTATTACAACAGATCTTCATATTGGTATTTTGCTTGCAGATAGTAATTCAAAGTCAGAGGTGAGCTTAACAGGGGGTACTATAGATAACTCCTCTCAATCCTGTATTGGAGATAAGGCTAGAGAAGTAATTAATGCAATTCATCCTTCTTATACTTTTATTAGTTGTAATGCGTGGGATTTACGTTGTGGCATTACTGCTCCAACAATAGAAAAAGCTAATTTAAAGCGGGATTTAGCGAAAGTAAGCTCACATAAAATTGTAGTTGCAGATAGTAGTAAGTACGGAAAGAGCCAACTTTATGAGGTTGCACAATTGTCTGAAATAGATACCATTATTACAGATAATGGTTTATCAAAAGATGTTGCTAATGAAATTATAAAACTAGGCGTTGAGCTAATTTTGGTTTAATTGAAAGTCTATAAGAATAAGGGCAAGCTTTAAGCTTGCCCTTTTATGTGTGATTTACAAATTAGTCTTTTAAGTAGGTTTCACCATCTTCTACGGTATTGATGAAGGTAGTGGCTACATTTTCAGAAGCACCATTTAAACCACCAGCTCTTTCTGACTTGTCAAAGTCTTCAAGATTGTTATTGTCGCGCTCGGATGGAACTTGAGTGTAATCTACAGGGTACATTACAGGCTCGGTGATACCTTCTAAAGAAGCAATTTCAGCATCAGTAAGACAGCCGGTCTTTTGAGCATGTTCATACTCATAGCCTTGATCTAAATTGCGTTGTTTTACCTCTTGGGTAAAATCAACATTTAAGTCCTCGCCTTGAGCACTCTCAGCGAAGGTATAGGTACGCTCTTTATACTCATAAGGAGTATAAACAACAGTATTTTCCTCGTCCTTAACCTGAGTTACTACAGCAGGCTTTGAAATGCGCTTGCGCTGACGTTTTTGTGGAGCCTCAGCATTTTCAGACTTGTTGTTGCGACGGCTCTTAGGCTGTATTGGCTGGGGCTGAGTATTTTCAGAGCTTTCCTCAGTAGCAGCATTTTTGCGGCTATTACGACGAGGCTTAGCATTTGCATTCTCAGCTTTTTCAACCTTATTTTCAGAGCGGTTGCGACGGCTCTTAGTCTCTTTTACGTTATTCTCAGAGTTTTCCTCATTATTTCTCTGACGACGTCTTGAGGTATTCTCATTACGCTCAGATTTTTCAGAGTTATTCTTCTGATTATTACGGTTATTACGACGATTGTTATTAGAGCGCTGTGGCTTTTTAGTCTCAGCTGGTTTTACAGGTTCATCCTTTTGCTCACCACCGCCAAAAATAGAAGAGATTAAACTCTTAATTGAGGTAATGATGGATGATGGCTGTTCTACTTTTTTATGCTCATCTTCAGCTTTTTGCTTTCTTTTTGAGGAAGGCTTTGGAGCTGGGGCTGTGATAGCGGTTGATAAGATGTCAGTATTTAAAGCAGGGGAGCTGTCTTTGGTTGCATCAGCTACTTTTCCTGTTTTGATATTGGCACGAGCATTTTCAGCCTCTTCACGAGCGGCCTTATTTAACTCACGCAGAGAGTCTAAGGAGCTATGATGAGTTTCGTTAGCTACAGTCTGACGCTCAACTACATACTCATGTGGCATGTAGAATTTGTTTGGAATGATGGTAATAGTGATATTGTTACGTTTTTCAATATCAGCTAACTGAGAGCGCTTTTCATTTAACATGAAAGTTGCAACCTCAACTGAGGCTGTAGCGCTAACATTACCCATATTTTCCTTATGAGCTTCTTCTTCAATAAGTCTTAAGATGGAAAGAGCTAAAGAAGAGGTGTCACGGCAAGTACCCTGGCCGTTACACATAGGGCAGACGTAAGAGCTTGACTCTTCAAGAGAAGGTCTTAAGCGCTGACGGGACATCTCCAATAAACCAAAGCGGGAAATGCGACTAAACTGGATGCGAGCGCGATCTTGACGTACAGCATCACGCATTCTGTTTTCAATTTCACGCTGGTTTTTAAGTGGAGTCATATCGATAAAATCGATAACGACTAAGCCACCAACATCGCGCAGACGTAATTGACGAGCAATTTCTTCTGCAGCTTCGATATTGGTCTGTAAAGCAGTCTCCTCAATGTCACCGCCACGAGTAGCCTTGGCAGAGTTAACATCAATAGAGGTTAAAGCTTCGGTAGGATCAATTACGATAGCACCGCCTGAAGGGAGGCGAACCTCACGCTGATAGGCAGTATCAATCTGGCTTTCGATCTGGAATTTGCTAAAGAGCGGAATATTGCCAGTGTAAAGATGCACTTTGGAGGTAAACTCAGGACGTACAAGCTCTACATAGTGCTTAATCTGCTCAAAGCTATCAGGACTGTCGACTAAAATTTCGCCGATGTCAGGACGCAGATAATCACGAATAGCGCGTAAAGCGATATTAGATTCTTGGTGAATTAAGAATGGGGCTTTGCGGCCTGAGGCTGCTTTTTTAATCATGTCCCAAACTTTAGTTAAGATAGAAAGATCCCACTCAAGTTCTTCTGAGGTTTTACCAACACCTGCGGTTCTGACAATAACGCCCATACCATCAGGAATAGTAAGTCCCTTTAAAGCAGCTTTAAGATCGGTTCTGTCCTCACCTTCGATACGACGGGAGATACCGCCTGCACGAGGGTTATTTGGCATAAGCACGAGGTAGCTACCTGCCAGAGAGATATAAGTTGTAAGAGCTGCACCCTTAAGGCCGCGCTCTTCTTTTTCAATCTGAACAATAACTTCCTGGCCCTCTTTGAGAGCAGAACGTACTTGTGCGTGATCGTTAAAGTTAATGCCTGCTGGATAATATTCACGGGCAATTTCTTTTAAAGGCAGAAAACCATGGCGTTCTACACCGTAATCAACGAAAGCGGCTTCAAGACTAGGCTCAATGCGAGTAATCGTTCCTTTGTAGATATTGGCTTTCTTATTGGCATGCTGTGGAGATTCAATGTCTAGATCATACAGCTTTTGACCATCAACAAGAGCTACGCGAACCTCTTCGATTTGCGTGGCGTTAATAAGCATTCTCTTCACGAGAAAAGCTCCTATTTTCAGTGCTCCCGTACTTTATTTAAGATAAGCCTGATGTTTAAGGCCTTACATAAAGAAAGGTCTTGGCTTTTATTTTTAAGTTTGGGGGCATTTATTTGTCAACGCCTAAAAACAGCTCGCCAAACCGTCACTTTATAAACGGCGGGGCTTATTTTAGGTAACCGTAACTTTGTCTCTTTATCAAAATTTGCTTAAATTTTTTTAAGTTTTTGACTGCAGGGCATCCCCTGCAGAGCTTAAGTTACTCACTTATCTTATGTAGGAACCATGAACAAAAAGGGTCACCGTACTAAGACTTGGCTATTATGCCACAAAGGCCAAATAAAATCATAACAAAAACATCCATAAACCTAGGATGGCTCAAGCCTTAATATGATTTTGATAATTAAAGATTTAAGGGATAAAAAATTTTATTTTAAGTTTTATCAAATATTCTTTTAAATTTTTCTCTCATCAATTTATATCTTCATGAAGATATTAAAAGAATATTTATACATAAAATATTTTATATATCTAATATATTGTTATAATCAAAATATTTATTTTATGATAAGGCGTTTTTATAGTTATGGAACAAGTTGATCCTGCATTATGGATTTTCTTTTTTTCTCTTTTGTCTTTGTACATAAGTTTTAAAGCTGTAAAGAAGATCTTTTTTGAAGAATTTAATAAGTTTAAAGCTTCAAAAAAGCACTTTTTTAATTTTGAAAAAGTTAAAAGTCAATTTAAAAGCAAAAAAAATGAATCTATTCAAAAGGGAGATGAAGGTGAGCGTAAATTAGCGCTTATTTTGAAAAAAATTTTTGGCAAAGACAAAGTCTTTGCAAATCTTTATATAGAAAAGCGCGTCAATGTTTTCTCCCAAATTGATGTAGTTTTATTACACCCTTCAGGAATTATTGTCTTTGAGGTTAAAAACTACTCAGGGTGGGTTTTAGGCGATGGTAAAGCGCGGATGTGGACCAAAATTTTAGGCTATGGCAATGAGCGCTTTCATTTTTATAACCCGGTTTTTCAAAATGAAGGGCATATTCGAGCTATAAGATCACAACTTCAAGATAAAGATATCGATATTCCTATATATTCAGTAATTGTCTTTGATGGGGAGTGCGTGCTTAAAAATATCTCCAATATTCCCAAAAACACCTATGTTATCTATTTAAAAGATACGGTGAGTTTTTTGAGAAAGTTTTTAAAAGAACATAATAAAGTTAAATATGATGATGTGAATATCGCCAAGCTTTTTAGAAAGAATGTTCGTAACTCTCATAAGAGAGAGATTGTAAAAAAACATTTAAAACAGGTAAAAGTTTTACAAAAAAACAACAAATCTTAAGCTTATTTCTGATTAAAAAACGCTTTTGTAAGGACATAAAGACCTTTTGACGTTAAAATATATACCTCTAACGAAGAAGGGAATAATCATGATTGCAAATGAAACTAAGAGTTTTGGAGTAAGCCATAAGATAGCTTGTGCTGATGATGAAGGTCAGCGTCTTGATAATTATCTTGCCCGTGTTTTAAAAGGAGTACCTCGTAGCATGATCTACAGGATCTTGCGCAGAGGAGAGGTCAGAGTAAATGGCAAGCGTGTAAGCCCTTCCTATAAGCTTTTTGAAAATGACGATATTCGTCTGCCTCCAATTAGAGTCAGTGCAGGACCTGTCACCATTCCTTCTTCAAATTTACATTTAGTAAAAGATTTAGAAGATAGAATTTTATTTGAAAATGATGATCTTTTGGTTGTAGATAAACCATCAGGGCTTGCAGCTCACGGTGGTAGTGGTATTGAGTTTGGTTTAATTGAAGCCCTCAGAGCCCTGCGTCCTGAACAGCGTTTTTTAGAATTAGCTCATAGATTAGATCGTGATACCTCAGGTTGCCTTATTGTGGCCAAACGTCGTTCATCATTACGCCATTTGCATGAACAATTTCGTCAGCGTATTGTCAAAAAACGTTATTTGACCTTAGTTCCTGGTCGTTGGGATAGAAAAATGAAGCTATTAGAGGCTCCATTAGTACGTAATGAATTACGTTCAGGTGAAAGAATGGTTATGGTCGATTTCACCCGCGGTATGCCTTCTGCTACAGGTTTTGAGGTTGTGGAGTATTTAGATGATGCTACATTAGTTGCAGCATTCCCTCATACAGGTAGAACTCACCAAATTCGTGTTCACTGTGCTTATTTAAAACATCCTGTTGGCAATGATGATAAGTATGGCGATAAAGACTTTAATGAAAGATTGCATGAGTTGGGGTTAAAGCGCATGTTTTTACATGCCTTTAAGGTCACTTTCCAAAATCCAGCTGATGGCAGTATTTTAAAAGTAGAAGCACCATTACCTGACAATCTACAAAAAGCGGTAGAAGCTTTGCGCATTCATAAAGAAGAGGTCTTATAAACATGAATTTTGCAAGTGGTAGACGCGATGTCGTTTTAGATGACACTCTTTGTGATATTTTAAAAAAGGTTCAAGCTGTTATCTTTGATTTAGATGGTACTTTAACTGATAGCATAGGTACTATTTTAGCGTGTACCCATAAAACTTTTGAAATTGAAGGTCTACCTCAGCCTACTGATGAAACTATCATGGGAACTATTGGTAAGGAGTTGTCAGAAGGCATTACCAGCATGTTACCTCAAGATAAAAAAAGCTTAGGAAAGGAAATTACCGCGCATTATCGTGAGATTTTTATCAATACTCCTGAGTTTGTTGTCGATAGGATTTTCCCAGGTTGTGAAGACTTAATGAAAGCTTTAAGAGAGCATGGCATTAAGATAGGTTATGCTTCAGGCAGAAGTAGAACAGGCATGTTAAGAACCTTAGATGCAACTTTTTTAGGTGATTATTGTGATGCTTTAGCCTCAGGCAATGAATCTCCTTCAAAACCTGATCCCCAGATGATGTATAAAGTCTGTGACAGATTAGGCGTAGATCCTAAAGATACTTTAGGGGTTGGCGATGCTCAATTGGACATTTTGATGTTTAAAAATGCCAAAGCCTTTTCTTTAGGAGTGCAAAGCGGAGTCTTTAGTGGAGATGCTTTATTAAATTTAAAGCCTGATGCGATTTTACCTTATGCATCAATGCTTAAAGATTATTTAAAATAATATAAAAACCAAAACTCATTTATTGAGTCGGTAAAATTAGATATTTTGCGGAGAAATTACATATGTGCGCACTTGCTTTTTCACCTTGCGTAGACTTTGTTCAAAGCGTAGAACAAGGTCTTCAGTATGATACTAATATTTCCGAAAACTTATTACCGCGTTTATCAGAGTGTTGCAGTGAGATTTTATCTAAAGCTCACGTAAAATTTCGTTTTTACAGAGATTTACAGGGCTTAAACACTATCGAAGGTGAAATTAGCTGCAAGGTAAGTTTTGTCTGTCAGCGTTGTGGTAAGCCTTTTGAAAAGACTTTATCTGCAAAATTTTGTTCAACTCCTGATAAGGAGAAAGCTTGTAGTTTAAGAATTGAGGATAAACTTGATATTGTTGAGTTAAATCCTAATGGTCAATTTGAGCTTTTAAATTATTTGGAAGATTGTTTAATGCTTGAGATCCCATATGTGCCAAAACATGATGATGACGATCCTAAGTGTAACGACAATACTAACTGGTCTTTTGGTGAAATTGCTCAAGATAAGGAAAATCCTTTTGCAAGATTAGCAGAGCTTAAAGAAAAGTTTAATAAAGAAAAATAAATTTTTTCAACTTTAAGCGTAAAAACGCCCCCAATTTTAGATTTCTATATTGGGGGCGTTTTCTTTTAAATTTTCAATGTATTAAGTAAGTGTTCTTTTACAGCATTTACATCAACATCAATGCAGATTGTGTGCTCTTTTAAGCCTAAGAAACAATCGTTTGGGGCGACTCTTTCATCTCTTGGAATTACAGTTTGACCTTTTGCAATACCTGATGTTATGACACGGCAAGGCTTTTTAATTGTGGTAAAAGCTTGTGGATTTACAAGATAGGCAATAGTTAGCGCATCGTGAACAGCCATATCATGGAAAATTTTTTGCTTTAAAGAAAAATCTATATAGAACTTACTGATATTTTTTAAAAACTCATCATTAGTATTAGCAACTTCTTTAGCAGTAATTTGAACTTTATTGGTTACATCTAAAGGTAATATAGTAATTGGCATTGAGCTTTGCATAACAATATCTGCGGCATGAGGATCACTGTAGATATTAAATTCAGCAAAATGACTCATATTACCGTTATGACCATTAAAGCCAAAAGCACCACCCATAATGACCAGCTCTTTTATATCTTTGGCAAAGTCAGGATAAAGATTTAAGGCTATGGCAATATTAGTAAGAGGGCCTATAGCTATGACGGTAATCTCACCTGGGTTTTCTTTTACATTATTGATGAGGTATTCAATAGCATTAGGGGCTTTATCATCAAAAGGATTATCGTAAACACCGCCTAAGCCATCTTTACCATGAATATCAAAGCTTGGAGGAGATGGTGGCTCCACTAAAGGTCTAGAAGCTCCTTTGTATACTTTTATATTTTTTTTATAGTGTGAGCAAAATAGTTTGGCGTTTTGGGTAGCCATATTAGCAGTGCAGTTACCATTTACGGTCGTAATACCAATAAGATCAAATACCAACGATCCATAGCGAACAGCAAAAGCGTCATCAACACCAATATCTGTATCAATAATAATTTTGCGCATACAAATCCTCTTTTTTTATAAAAGCAAAAAGTTATTTTTATAAAAATTTACACTTTATTTTTTGCAAAATAAAAAAATTTACTATGTAGTTACACACAAAGATTTGTGTTTTCTGTGTTTACTTTAAGGCAAATTAAAAAAATTTTTTGATAGTCTATGGATATTTTATAAAATTTTTTCAACCAAAAAGTTACCACTGCATGTATTAAAAAAGTGCATAAAATTTTAACAATTAGTCATAAACATCATTTAAATCATCTTCTTATAAAAGTTTTAAAAAAGGTTCAGTCTGCTTAAATTTTGAGCACAAAAATTTTCTTATTGAATAAAAACAAAAGATAAATTTATGATTGTGGTCACATCATATTTATTTATATTTTAGGAGATGTTATGAAGTTTAAGAATTTATTTGCGATTACTTTAAGTGCTGTTTTAGTTTCTCAGGCAGTAGCTGGTAATCGCACTGTTCGAGTAGGAACAGAACCTTCATTTGCTCCGTTTGAATTCATGGATGAGAATAGTAAAGAACTCAGTGGCTTCGATATTGATATTATAAATGCTATTGGTAAGGCCGGCGGTTTTACTGTTGAAATGCATACCATGCCTTTTGACGGACTTATTCCTGCTATTTTAACAGGATCCTTAGATGCAGGTATTTCAGGATTTACCATTACCGATGAGCGTAAAAAGCGTGTTGCTTTCTCAGAGCCTTATTGTGCTGCAGGTTTAGGTGTAATTGTTCGTAAAGAGTTAGAAAAAGAAATTAAGAGTGTAGACGATCTTAAAGGCCATAAGATTTGTGGTCAAATAGGTACATCAGGAGCTTTTTATGCCAGCTCTCAGGTTAAAGACGCTACAGTTACTCAATTTAATTCAGCTCCTGAGGCTTTATTAGAACTTGATAAGAAAGGTTGTGATGCTCACATCAATGACAGACCTGTACTTGAGTACTATATGGCCAAAACTAACAATAAAAATTTAGTTTTATTACCAGATTTAATTACAGCTGATCAATATGGCATTGTTATCAACAAAAATGATCAGGAGTTAATTGATATGATAAATAAAGGCTTCTCGCAAATTAAATCTGACGGAACTTATAAAGAAATTTATCAAAAATGGTTTGGTAGCTCAAAATAAAATTTAAATTTAACATATAATATAACTATATATTTAGTTATCATCCAAACTTAGTTTACTTTCAAAACTCTCTTAAAATCATTTTTTTGATTTTTTGAGAGTTTTTTTATATATATTATGTATACAGGGAATTTTAATTTCGTTTCTTAAGGAAGATTTTGTATGAAAAATAGAGCTAAACTTGCAAGAATAAAAGAGCAAAAATCTGCAGAAGGTTTTTTTAAATTTTTTTCAGAGAAGGGCTTTCCTGGATATGAAATCGTAAAAATGGATGGTGGAAAAACTGACACTAATGTTTTTTTAGAAGAGCCAGTTCAGACAGGTCCTGTATTTTATGTAGAGCCTAAAAATGCTCCTAGATGTAAAAAATGCCAAAGCTCTGATGTTGAAGAAATTGAAACTTATGAAAAAGATGTTTTTAATTTCATGGTTATGAATGTTAACTCTAAAGTCAGGGTTAAAATAAGAAAGATTGTATGCCATAAATGCGGCTATGAAGGTGAAGAGTATGTTAAATGGATTGCAGATGATGGCTTAAATTACAGAAATTCATAAAGGTTTAATGAGTTAAATAAAAAGTGAGCTAAATTTGCTCACTTTTTGCCTTAAATAAAAATTTTAGTCTTCAATAAATGGAGCTTCATCTTTAACCTTGTTGTTCTTGTTATGAGCATTAATTTGAGCCCAACGAGAACTTGCAATGGAGCAAAAAATTCCATTTAACTGTCTTAGATCAGAGATAAGAATAAGAATTAAAGCTCCGATATCATTACCACCGCTTGAATCAGGAGAGAGTTTATTTAATTGTCGTACAGAGTATTTATCTGTTAATACCTTAAAGGTACTTTTATGCTCAAAAATAATCTCTATCTCAGACTCTTTGCCAGTCATAAAAGCATTGAGAGCAAAAGATAAATTTTCATTTACAATTTGGGTGAGTTTTATAAGATCGGCTCTGCTATGAGCATTTAAATTGTAATCGGCACTTTTATTGATGATGTTAACCTCAGAGTGCATTCTTTTAATTAAGTCGCCTGCATGAACAGCTGAGACAACTGCAGCAAAAATCTGATGCCATCGAGCATTTAAATTGGCATCGTCAAACTCTATTTGATCAAGATAGGAACGAGTTTTTAAGCTGATATTCTCAATTTGCGACATCTTATATTCAATTTGACCTTTAAATGAAGTTTTTCCGGTCAAACTGTCTTTGAAGTAACCTAGCATCTCATGTAAAAAGCCACCAAGTCTAACGCTTTCACGCACAGCATTGGAAATAGCCAATGCTGGATTTTCTAAGGCATGTTCATCTAAATATTTAGGTGTAGTTTCATCTAAAGGTGTTGGTGGATTTGGGAAAAGATAATTTAATAACTTTGCATAAAAAGGTACAAAGGCTACAAGACCAAAACAAACAAGTAAATTAAATAGAACATGAAAATAGATAATCTGTTCTTGAATCTTCATGTTTAAATAATTTGGATCTAAATAAGATATAAAAGGTAATACTAAAATTGTGATGGTAAGTTTGAAAAAAGTATTACCAAACATGACGCGTCTTGCGGCAATGCCTTGTCCTGCAGATCCTAAAATTTCTAAGATACAACTACCTAAATTTGCACCGATAACTAAAGAAAGCGCGGTTGAAAAAGCTAACTGTCCACTGCTTGCAATAACTGCAGTTAAAAGGACAGCTGCTAAAGAAGAATAACAGATAATTGCCAAGAGCGTGCCAAAGATAATAGAAAGCGCAATCTCGCCATTTAAAGAATCTAAAATTAAGATTACAACATCTGATTTTGCAACAGGGGCTGTCGAACTTACGATAAGTTTTAATGACATTAAAACTAATCCAAGTCCAATAAAAATGCGCCCAATTTTAGAGGCTTTCTTTCTTTTTCCTAAGAATAAACAGACTCCTACGATTATAAGTAAAGGGCATACAGCGGATAAATCAAATGTTAAAATTCTGGCCATTACTGCAGTGCCCAAATCGGCACCTAACATAATGGTTAAAGCTGGGGTTAGTGATATAAGACCTTTGGCTAAAAATGATGACACTAGCATGGCCGTAGCGTTTGAACTTTGAACTAAAGCTGTGGTTAAAAGTCCTGCCAAAATAGCGCGCAGAGGCCAAAATTTTGAGGAAAGAGACTTTGCAACATAGACATTGAGCGACGAACCGCAGGCTTTAAGCACACCGTTTTTGGTAACGTAAATGCCATAAGCTAATAGCGCAATTCCAGATAATAAGCTCAAAACTATATTCATTGTGTCTCTTTCCTCCTAATGATATTGAGTTAAATAAAATTACTTAGAAGTAACAACGGTCTTGGTGTCATCCTTAAAACATAAGAGGAAGACAACGAAGACACCAGCTGCGATGGCAGCAGGGAAGAGCCAGAAGGTTTCCCACTGAGCTAAGCCTTGAGCACCAGTGTCAGTTACATTGTTGTTGAAGATGTAACCGCAGACGGATGAGGCAAAGAACAGACCTACACCGTTTGAGGCGATAAAACGCAGTGACTGAGCTTGAGACTTAATATTGTCGCCAGCTTTCTTATCAGCATAAATATCTGCAACGGTGAAGAAGAAATCCCAGCAAACGCCTTGAAGTACGAGGCCTATAATAACCATAGCATAACTGCCAGATAATGCAGCCTCAGAGAAGAGAACAGAACGAATAGCCCAGGAAATCATGCCGAGCATTAAAGTAATCTTAAAGCCAAAGCGAGTTAAGAAGAACGGAATGAAGAATACAAACAGAACTTCCATAGCTACACCAATCTGCATCATAGATGCAGCATTGTCAAAGCCTAAAGCGTTTAAGAATACAGGAATGTATGCAGAGTAGGCAGTCTTAGGTACCATTAAAATTAAAATGGCAATCATCATGATGGTGAAGTATTTGTCTTTAAATAATGCCATGGCATCAAGGCAGAACAAATCACGTACAGAGAAAGGTGCATCGGCGCTTTTTGGAGGAGTGTGGGGTAAGGTGAAGCTGTATAAGCCCATGACTAAAGCTGAGATTACAGCAACATACCAGGTCATAACGTCACCTGACCAACCCATTTGACCGATGAAGAGGCCTAAAACTACATAGCCAATAGAACCGAATACACGGATTACAGGGAAATAGCGTGGACCATCAACATGATGGAAAGAAATGGAGTTAGTTAAAGCTACTGTTGGATAGTAGATTAAACCTACAAAGAAAATACCAACAAGAGTCATTGTAGCTTGACCACTGACAATGAATGTAGAGGTCAGATACATTACACCTGCAAGGATTAAGTGTAAGATACCTAATACTTTTTCAGTAGCAAAGAAACGATCGGCAACCATGCCTACGAACATTGGTGACATGATGGTAGCAATACCTAATACAGCATAAGCGGTACCTATGATCTCTTTCATGCCATAAGAACTTAAAACAAGTCCTAAAGTTAATACCCATGCTCCTTGTACGATGTATTGGATGAACATCATACCCATGAGGCGGCTCATCATAAGTTTCATCTTAAATAAGTCTCCGTATTATATTTTAAATATCTAAAGTTAAGCCATCAAAGGCGGTAATAATGCCGTGCTCTTGCATCAGTTTTTCAAGCTCTTCGTGATTTAAGGTTGAAGAGTGAGACACATGAGATGCAATTACACGAGAGGTTTTGTCAAGGCAGCATAATTCTTTTAATAAGGCAACCTCGTCAAAAAGGGATTTGAAGTTTAAGTGGTTTGCAGTCTTCTCACCTTCGCGGAAGGCGTAGGTGCATTCAAGAACTGCAACGTCAATATGACGGCCCTTTAAGAACTCAAAAGTGCTCTCAGGTAGCCATCCTGAATCTAAGCCATAGAAGAAGGTCTTGCCGTCTTTTTCAATTAAGTAGTTGTAGCAAAGCTCCATCTTGGCATGATTGGCTAAGGTAGGGGTAATTTTGTATCCTGCGTGCTCACATGTGATATATGGTGCTACTAAGTGGAAAACAAAGCGGTCTCCTTGTAAACCATCTAAAGCATTAAAAGCACCTTTAATGGCACAGTCATTACCAAAGACGTGCAGTGGAAACTCAATATTCTGAGCAAAACCCTTAGCACGGCTTACAAATTCACCTACGTTGAAATGATCTGGGTGAGTATGAGTAAAGAGCACCATATCAGTATCACGGGCAGTCATGTTTTCACGCTTTAACTGATAAGACCACTCAGGTGACATATCAATAGCAATATGACCGTCAATCATTAAAGATGCGCGAGTTCTTACATTCTTACCGCCGTTTTCACGAGCATAGGTACATACTTTGCAGTTGCAAAAAGGATTTGGGATACCTTCAGATGCAGCAGTTCCCATAAACTTAATTTGCATAAATAGCCTCCTTTATTGTTTGATGGCTTGGTTTACGATATTGACAGCGTCTTCTTTAACTTGCTGTAAATGTTCAGCACTTAAGAAAGACTCATAATAAATTTTGTAGATATTTTCTGTGCCTGATGGACGAGCTGAGAACCAGCATTTGTCAGCTAAGACCTTAACGCCACCAATTTCAGCGTTATTGCCAGAGGCTCGAGTCATGACCTTTAAGATTTTCTGTCCGGCCAGGGTGTCTTGGCTGACACTTTTTTCAGTGAGATTTACGAATGCTTTTTTTCCTTCAGGAGTGGTTATCTCATCAATACGACCATAATGAGGATCACCAAATTTGGAGGTAAGATCTTTATAATAAGTTACAAGATCGGTTTTTGAGATGGCACATAACTCACAGCCAATTAAGCCAGCTAAGAAGCCGTCTTTATCAGTGGTAAATGGATTGCCATTTAAGTCTAAGAAAGAGGCTCCGGCACTTTCTTCACAACCAAAAACAAGCTCTTGTTTAAATAAGCCCTCAGAGAACCACTTAAAGCCAATAGGAGTCTCATAAACTTTATAACCGGCATCCTCAATAATCTTATCCATCATGATAGTGGCGCCAATAGTCTTACCTACAGCACCATTTTTTGGCCATAAAGGACGGTTGTGGCACAAATAGTGCATGATGGAGCTTAAATAATGATTTGAGTTTAAAAGTCCTTCTTTGGTGACAATTCCATGGCGATCAGAATCAGGATCGTTGGCAATGCATACATCAAAATTTTCTTTTAAAGCCATAAGAGGTTTCATGGTGTAAGGAGACATACAGTCCATACGAATATTGTCATCATAGTCATATGGCATAAAAGAGAAGGTAGGATCGATGGTGCGATTGATGATGGTTACATCAATACCGTATTTTTCAACAATACGATCCCAGTATTTTAAGGAAGCGCCACCTTGAGGATTTACTGCAATTTTAAGTTTTGAGTCTTTAATTGCCTTTAAGTTAATTACAGAACTTAACTCATCTACAAAAGGGGTGAGCATATCTTTAAAATGCAGGTTTTCACACTTTAAAGCATCATTCCAAGAAATCTTTTTAACTTCTTTATTACCATTTTTTAAGATTTCATTAGCTCTATCGGCAATAGGTTTGGTATAGAAAGGATTAGCAGGTCCTCCTAAAGGTGGATTGTATTTAAAACCACCATCGTGAGGAGGATTATGGGATGGGGTGATGATAATGCCATCAGCTAAGTTACAAGTACGCTTAAAATTGTGTCTTACGATCTCACGAGAGATAACCGGAGTTGGGGTGTATTCAAAATCTTTAGCAACAACCACCTCAATACCATTGGCACATAAAACCTCTAAAGCTGTATGTAAAGCACACTCAGATAAGGCATGAGTATCCATACCAATAAAAAGAGGACCGGTAATATTCCATTCTTTTCTAAGATCGGCTATAGCTTGAGATATGGCTGCAATATGATGGACTGTATATGAGCCATTATTTGGGCTTCCGCGATGTCCTGAGGTTCCGAAAGATACAAGATTTAAAGGATCATTTAAATTAGGACAAACCTCATAATAAAGACTTATAAGTCTTTGAATGTTGGTAAGTGGAAAATTGCTTGCCAAAATACCTGCTCTTGACATAGTTATCCACCCACGAAAGTGTGAATTGAAAATGTTACTGGTAAAAAATTTTGCTATTTATACCATAAATAAAGTTAATGTTAAATATTTGTTAAATTTATGTTAAGAAAATGTAAATAATAAGTGTAGGATAATAATATTGCGTAAAATTTAGTTTGAGAGGTAATAAAAATATATTTATATAAAAAATAAAACTTGGTATGAGTTATCTATTTATTTTTATAAAAAAATAGATTTTATAAAATCTAAAATTAAACTACTAAACTTAAAAAAAAGCAGTTGTGTTTATAACTGTATTTTTTTTAGAAAATATTTTTAAAAAATGCGATATAAACCGTTTACAAATGTAAAAAATTATTTTTTAAATTTTTTATTTAATTTTGTAAACAGTTTTAGAATGAATTTCTTTTCTTATATTTTTAGTTTCTAACATAAATTTTTAGAAAGATTTTAAATAGATTATCTTTAAGATAAATAAAGGTTAAAATCATATGGTTAGGAATATTTAGACAAAAGTATTGAAAAAAGTTCGTGTTAAGAATAAAATATTGCGTCTAGTACCACCTGAGGTGGTAGAAATTTGGTTTATACAGCAAGCGGGGGATGTTCTCCGCAGTTTTTTAAGAAAATTTAGGAGACAGCAATGGCAGTTCAACAGACTCATAAGTCCCGTTCACGCCGTGACATGCGTCGTTCCCATGATGCTTTATCAGCGATGCAGTTATCGATTGATTCCAATTCCAAGGAAGTTCATATTCGTCACAATATGACTCCAAGCGGATACTATCGCGGTGAGAAGTTAAATCTTACCCCGGCCCAAGTTAAGTCCGACAAGTAATATCCGACTTTAATATATTTAATCAGTAAGGCAATGGTGGTATATTTTATTTAAACCCTCATTGAGAATTTAAACCTTTCTGGAGATAGGGCGTTATGGCGAAAGCCTAACGCCCTTTTCAATACCTTGAAAGAAAACTCTATTACCATAGCTCTTGATGGTACTGGTGGTGATAACCGCAGTACTAATAAAGTAGTCGGCGCAGTTCGTTTTGCCCTGGCTATGAATCCTTCTATCCATTTGATCATTTATGGCTCATCTGAGCTTGAACAAGATTTAAGCCGAGCAGGTATTAGTAAAAAGAACTATACCTTCAGATTAGCACCGCAGAGCATTCCTCAAGATGAAACTCCGCGTCGCGTTTTAACAGGCTATCAACGCGCAGCGATGCGCCTTGCTATGTTAAGTGTTAAAGAAGGCGAGGCTAATGCCATGGTTTCAAGTGGTGGTACAGGCCCTTTGGTTACTTTAGCAAGACATATTTTAGGTACTGTAGATAAGATAAGACCTGCTTTGGCTAAAAAGATTCCAGCAGGTGTCGGTAGATTCTCTGTAATGCTTGATTTAGGCGCCAATGCCAGTTGCTCAAGTAAAGATCTTTACGACTTTGCACGATTAGGTAGCGCTTATGCCAATATTTGCTTGGGCTGTGAGGCCCCGCGAGTATCTATATTAAACGTAGGTGTTGAGCGTAATAAAGGACCTTTAGTTGTAAAGGAAACTCGTGATCTTTTAGATGCTGATAGAAACCTTTATTTTCAAGGTTATGTTGAGGCCGATCATTTATTTTCAGGTGATGCTGACGTAATCGTTACTGATGGTTTTACAGGCAATGTGGCGCTAAAAGCAGCCGAAGGCGTTGCCGGTATTTTAGCCAAAGGTCCAGGTCTTAAAAGATTTTTTGCCAAAATGGCATGGCCTGATTGGCTTTTGCCTTGGCAGTATAATGGCTCACCTCTTTTAGGTGTTAATGGCATTGTGGTTAAAAGTCATGCCAGCGCAGGTGATGAAGCTTTAGCTGTAGCAATGGTTGAAGCTGCTTTTGCCTCTCAGGTAGATTTAGCTAATTCATTAAAATCTCTTATATAGATTTCAAAATAAGCATAATTTACCTAGTTTAGCTAAGATTCTTTTTGTTAGAATATTAGAATTGTGTCAGACTAGATAATTGAGGATCTTCCTTGTTTACCAAAATTCTTGGAACCGGCGGCTACTTGCCGCAACAGGTACGTACCAATGCTGATTTGGAACGTATGGTCGATACTTCAGACGAGTGGATCATTGAGCGCACTGGTATAAGTGAAAGACGCATTGCATCTCCTGATGAAACCGTCGCATCTATGGGCCTCATCGCTGCCAAACGGGCTTTAGAGGCTGCAGATACTGATCCTGGTGAAATTGATCTTGTAATCTGTGCAACTACTACAGGCGATAAAGCTTTTCCATCTTCAGCCGTTGAGATTGCTGGCAATTTAGGCATCAATGGTGTTCCTGCTTTTGATTTAGCTGCAGCGTGTGCAGGTTTTAGCTATGGCTATTGCTTAGCTCATTCTATGATTATGTCAGGTCAGGCCCGTAAGGTTTTAATTATTGGCTCTGACATGATGTCTAGAGCTTGTGATCCTAAAGATCGCACTACTATCATTTTATTTGGTGATGGTGCCGGTGCCATGGTCTTAGGTGCATCTGATGAACCTGGCACTTTAGCCGTTCATATGTCAGCTGATCCACAATTTGGACCTTTACTTTCATTAAAGAATCCTCCTCGCGGTAGTAATGGCGATGGCTGCTATCTTTATATGAAGGGTAATGATGTTTTCAAACACGCTGTTGTGTCCTTAGCAAAGCTTGTAACTAAGACTTTAGAGCTTGGCAATCTTACCGATAAGGATTTGGATTTCTTAGTACCGCATCAGGCTAATTTACGCATTATCGCAGCAACTGCGAAGAAGCTGCATTTGGATATGTCACAGGTAATTGTTACTTTAGATAAACAAGGTAACACCTCATCTGCATCCGTTGCTTTAGCTCTTGATGAAGGAATTCGTTCAGGACGAATTAAGCGTGGCAATACTTTATTACTTGAATCCTTTGGCGGTGGCTTTACTTGGGCTTCTGCTTTAGTTCGTTATTAAAAAGAATTCATTAACTAAAAGCGCTGCGGCGCTTTTTTTAAGGAGATCACAATGAAAAAATATGCAGCTGTATTTCCAGGTCAAGGCTCTCAGTCTGTAGGTATGTTCAAGGATTTTATGGACGATCCTATTGTTGCTAAAACCTATGAAGAGGCCTCTGAGGCTTTAGGTTATGACATGAAAGACGTCACCTTAAATGGCCCTGAAAGTGAGTTAAATCGCACCGAGGTTACCCAACCTGCTATTTTAACTGCCTCCATTGCAGCTTTTAGAGTATTAAAAGAAAAAGCCGGTATGCCTTGTGCTGTTGCAGGTCATAGCTTAGGTGAGTACAGTGCTTTAGTTGCCGCAGGTGTTTTAGATTTTGCTGATGCTTTACGTTTAGTTCGTCTGCGTGGTCAGGCTATGCAGGAAGCAGTACCTCAAGGTAAAGGTGCTATGGCTGCTGTTTTAGGTCTTGAGGATGATGTTATCGTTGAGACTTGCGCTAAGGTTTCAAAAGACGGTGATGCTGTATGGGCAGCTAACTTCAATACCCCAGGTCAGGTTGTAATTTCCGGTAGCAAAGATGCTTGTGATAGAGCTTGTGCTGAGTTCACTGCAATGGGAGCTCGTCGTGTAGTTCCTTTAGCAGTTTCCGCTCCATCTCACTGCCCACTTATGAAGAGTGCCGCTGACAGATTAGCTGAAGCATTAAAGAGCATTACTCTTAAAGATGCTATTGTTCCTGTTTATGTAAACTCACAGGCAAAACCTTTTACCAAGGCTTCTGATTTAGTTGAGGCTTTAATTGCACAGCTTACAGGTCCTGTTCGTTGGGTTGAAACTGTTAAAGCTTTAAAGGAAGACGGTGTTGAGGCTTTAGTTGAAGTAGGTCCTAACAAAGTTTTATGTGGTTTAAATCGTCGCATTGATAAGACTTTAGGTTCTGCTAATGTTTGCAATGCTGAGACTTTAGAGAAAGCCTTACAGGTTTTAGCATAATATAAGGAGATTACATGTACTCACTCGATTTTACTGGCAAGACTGTAGTTGTAACAGGTGCCTCTCGTGGTATTGGTAAGGCTATTGCATTAGCTTTTGCACAGTTAGGTGCTAAGGTTTATGGTAGTGCCACCTCTGAAAAGGGGGCACAGTCTATTACTGAGGCTTTAAATGGTAAGGGCGAAGGCTTCGTTTTAAACGGTCTTGATAATGCCTCTATCGATGCCGCTGTTGCTTTAATTTTAGAGAAGAACGGTTCTGTTCCTGATATTTTAGTAAACAATGCCGGCATTACCCGTGATGGTCTTTTCATGCGTATGAAAGATCAAGACTGGAATGACGTTTTACAGTGCAATCTCTTTGCCGCCGTTCGCTTAAGCAAAGCTTTTGTAAGCTTAATGATGAAAAAGCGTTCTGGTCGTATTATTAACATTTCCTCTATTGTAGGTGAGACTGGTAATGCCGGTCAGTGCAATTATGCTGCTGCAAAAGCAGGTTTAATTGGTTTTAGCAAATCCTTAGCTAAAGAAGTTGCCTCTCGTGGTATTACTGTAAACTGTGTATGCCCAGGTTTTGTTGCAACTGAAATGACCGCAGCTTTATCTGAAGAGCAGTTAAAGTCTTGGCTTGCCTCAATCCCAGCTAAGAGAGCTGCAACTGTAGAGGATATTGCTGGTGCTTGCTTATTCTTAGCTTCTGATTTATCAAGCTATGTAACTGGCACTTGCATTGATGTAAATGGTGGCATGTATTGTGATTAAGTTTTATGCTCGATTTTGGAGCTAGCTCTCAAATATGCATTTGGCTTTAGTTTTTTAAGCTATTTTTGGGTTGCTATCTATTCAAAAAGAGATAAAGCATATATAATACATAGTATATTTTTTTTGGTACCTGACATAATGTCAGGATCTTAAATAAACAAAGGACAGTAACTGCATTCAGCAGACTGATCAAGGAAACAAATGAGCAACAGCAATATTGAAGAAAGCGTAAAGAAAATTATTGTCGAACAGTTAGGCGTAAAGCCTGAGGACGTTGTACCTGAGGCATCCTTCGTCGATGATCTCGGTGCTGATTCTCTCGATACCGTTGAGCTGGTAATGGCTCTTGAAGAAGGTTTCGAAACCGAAATCCCTGATGAGGAAGCTGAGAAGATCAACACTGTTCAGGCTGCTATCGATTACATCAAGGCTCACCAGGGCAAGTAATCTTTTATAGCTAATATATATATTGAGGCGGGAAAATCCCGCCTTAAATATTTAAGCCTCAGTAATTTTTATTTAAGTTACTTAAAGCTATCAATATATAGTCTGTTTAAGAATAAGACGTCTTCTTTTTTCTGTATTTATCTATACAAAACATGCTCAATTTAAAAATTTATGATTATATTTGGCATGTATGACGTCATCAATAATATATAAATTGTATAATCAACTATAACTTGTGATTATTCAATATTTATGGAGACCATAAACGGTGCAAATGCGTAGGGTTGTTGTGACTGGCATGGGCATGATTAGCCCTGTAGGCGGTACACTCGAAGAATCTTGGAAAAACATTCTGGCAGGTAAGAGCGGAATTAGCAAAATCGATCATTTCGATACCACTGATTTCCCTGTAAAGATTGCCGGTCTTGTTAAGAATTTCGAGCCTGAGAAATGGGGAATTTCTACCAAAGATCAGCGTAAGATGGACGTATTTATTCAATACGGCATCGCAGCAGGTCTGATGGCTCTTGAAGATTCTGCTCTTGAGATTACCCCTGAAAATGCCGATCGTATTGGTACTATGATTGGTTCTGGTATCGGTGGCTTAACCTTAATTGAGAAGAACATCAATGGTCTTGCCTCTCGCGGTCCTCGTGGCATTAGCCCGTTCTTCGTTCCATCTACCATCATTAACATGGTTTCAGGTCAGTTATCTATTTTAAAGGGTCTGCGTGGTCCTAACTTATCTATGGTAACTGCTTGTGCAACTGGTACTCATGCTATCGGTATGTCCGCTCGTCTTATTGCTTATGGCGATGCAGATGTAATGGTTTGCGGTGGTGCAGAGAAGGCTTCTACCCCTATGGGTATTGGTGGCTTTGGTTGCATGAAGGCTTTATCTCATCGTAATGATGATCCAGAGCATGCATCTCGTCCATGGGATCGTGATCGTGACGGTTTCGTTTTAGGTGACGGTGCTGGTGTTTTAGTTTTAGAAGAGTACGAGCACGCTAAGGCTCGTGGTGCTAAGATCTATGCTGAGCTCTGTGGCTTTGGTATGTCAGGTGATGCTTATCATATGACTGCAACTCCTGAGACTGGTGAGGGTGCAGCTCGTTCTATAATGAACGCTTTAAATGATGCTGGCGTTAAGCCTGAGATGGTTAACTATGTTAACGCTCACGGTACTTCTACTGGTGTTGGTGACTTATCTGAGTTGCGTGCAGCTAAGTCTATTTTCGGTGATGCTCCTAAGAATACCTGCATGAGTTCTACTAAGTCCATGACAGGTCACCTTTTAGGTGCCGCAGGTGCTATTGAAGCTATCATCACTGTAATGTCTATCGTTGATCAGATTTGCCCTCCTACCATTAACCTCGTAAATCCTGAGGAAGAGGTAGGTGATTTCAACTTAGTTCCAAATGTGGCTCAGAAGCATGACATTGAGTACGCTCTGTCCAATAACTTTGGCTTTGGCGGTACTAATGGTTCATTACTCTTCAAGCGTATTGGCTAATAACAAGCTAATTAGCACTGTCTTATAAATTATTCAAGCCCCGTTATTGATTGTGATTGATAACGGGGCTTTTGCTTATAAAGTAAAAACAGGAATAAGTTTACCTTTTATATTACTGGTGCTTATGGTGCCAAAATAGCGACTGTCAAAAGAATCGTTAACTTCGTTTAAAAGTAAATACTCTCCTTTTTTGATCAAAATTTCACCTAAAATTTTTGGTAAATTTCGACCTAAACTATCTTTTAAAAGCGGTTTTGAGTTTTTTATTTTTATATTATTTACCAAAATAAAGTCTTTTTTAAATATAACTTTGTCATTAAAAATACCTGTAATCTTTTTACCAAGTGGCGCGGTATTTAAAGGGCAATCACCTTTTTTAATATAGTTACGCTCTTTTGCAAATTTAGCCATTTCTTCATTTAGGCATATAAGAACCAGATCATTTTTTTTAAGTTCAAAAACAGGAAGATTTAGATAGAGACCTTGTGGAAGGGAATTTGAAGTATTGATATATAGAAGTTTAAAACTTTTATTTAAAAAGCCTGAAGATAAAAAAATTAGCGAAAGGAAAAAGAGTGTTGTTATTTTCATAAGAGAATTTTCTTATGAAAAATTTATGAGTTCTAAAAGTTTGCGCAGTTTTTGCAAAAATAAAGCCAGATTCCTCTGGCTTTATTTAGCAACACTAATCAGAAGAGCCGTTTAAGGAATCTATAGCCTCTTGTGTTTCTTGTTTTATCTTAATGGCATTAGGACCTAAGACTTTTACAAGTTCAATGTAAATAAGATCGATGATGAAAAATACAGAGAGTCTTGAGTCTGCATAGCCTTGAGTTAAATCATAATCATGAACGGCATGCAAAATAGTGATATCTGTTAATGAGTATAAAGGGGAAGCACTTTCCGCTGTAATTGCAGCGATCATGGCATTTCTTTTACTACACATAATAGCTGATTTTACTAACTCACCAGTTCTTCCTGAATTTGATAAGTAGATTACAAGATCGGTATTTTTAACTAATGCTGAATGAGTCATGATTTCATGAGAGTCAGTAAAGCAGCGAACATCAATGCCGATACGGGCAATTTTACGAGCTGCGTCACGAGCTAAGAAACCTGATGAGCCAATACCAAAGAAATACATATGACGGCAAGAAATAATCTCTTGGACTAATTTGCTAATAGAACCAAAGTCCATTTCTGCGGCAGTTTGTGACAATAAGGTCTGATTTAATTGTAATAGCTTTTGGGCAGTAGCTTCGCAAGACTCTTTTAAGTTAATTGCAGGACGTTTTATTTTATTGTCATTATCCTGAGCACCTAAATCCTGTGCTAAAGCGATTTTGAAGTCTTTTAAGGTATCAAAACCAAATTTGCGTGCAAAGCGAGTAACAGTTGCATGAGAGATATCGCAGTCAGATGAAATTTCAGATATAGAGGACGAACATGCTTTTAAACCGTTGTCGAGAAAATAGCGTATAAGCTTGTTGTCTGATTTTGATGGTTTAATTTGCGGACTGCTGAGCCTTTTTAAAATCCCCATGAAGCTGCCTCCCTGATATACAAAATTTAAGGATATCTAATTATGCGCCTTTTTTTGTACATTTGACGAATTTTTATGAAAATTTTTTACAAAGGTTATGAAAAAAATTTAATTGTCGATTTTTAACTAGATGATTTTAAATAAACAAAAATAGCTTTTAAAAAAGTACATTTTTTACATGTGAAAACTTTGTGAAAAAGCTGATTTATTCACATTTTTTATAAGGAGGGTGTAGTTTTATCTTTTTTGAAGACTTTTTTAATACGACTGTCAACTTTGCTGGCAATTTTGTCAGACAGATCAAGATCAAATCCTGCGGTGACGGAAGCGATTTTTATAGCTGTTTTTAAATCGGCATGTCCTTCTTTTATAGTATCAGCTAAATTTTTGGCAGTACTTATCTTATCTGCAATATTAAAGGCTGTTTTTATAACTTTAACTGCAGTATAAGTACCTGTGGCTATAGAGGCAGCATCAAGAGCTTTATCAGATACTTTTTTGACATAAGGATTTTTTGAGGCTTTATAGATCTTGCTGACTGTTTCAGCAGCCACAAAGCACATTCCTGCAATATTGGCGGCTGTGTCTTTTACTTGTTTACTTTTAGCTTTGCCAATAATGCACAGATTTACAAAGTGTTCACAGTTATAAGTTATAACATTATATTTGTGCTCACCTACGTGGAGGAGCGCTTTTTGCACCGTCTCCTCGCGGGAAAATACTCGGTCAGGTCTTGAGAGAATGTAAACACCTTTGCCTTGAGAAAACTCTTCTAATGAAACTAAATTAGTGCCTTTTTGAGAGTTTTCAACTACATAACCTTCTGTAATGTATATGCCATGATGGGTATATCCCAAACGTGGTGAGATTAAGTGATCGCCTTTAACAAAATACATAAAAAATCCTAAAAAAATCTAATCTAAATATTAACGTGATAGACAAGTGTGTTTTTTTCAAGATAAATCCATAAATTTTTGCAAATTTGTTATTTTTCTTTATTGACTTATAATGGTCAGCACGCTGATTTTTATCGTATTTGAGAAGTAGTTATGACTGTTTTGATTGTATTACCAATTCTTACTTTATTGATGTTTGAGTTAGGCTTAAATTTAAAGCTTAGTGATTTTGCTATGTTAGCCAAAAAGCCATTACCAATGTTTGTGGGTATGTTTGGTCAATTAGTATGTCTTCCGGTAATTGCTCTTTTATTAGCATATTTTTGTGATCTTCCGGGAGTTCTTTTATTGGGATTGGTATTAATTGCTTTATGCCCAGGTGGCAGCTCTTCAAATATTTTTACTTTAATTGCCAAAGGTGATGTTGCGCTGTCTGTTGCTATGACTACAGTAAGTACTATTGCAACTATGTTTACCTTACCTTTATGCCTAAAGGGAGCTATTTCATTAAGTGGCTTAAATTTATCTGAGTTTGATTTGCCTTTAGGAAAGCTTATTTTACAAAACTTAGTGTTAATGTTTTTGCCAATTTCTTTAGGCCTTTTACTGCAATACTTTAATAAAAAAGCAGCTTTAAAAATAAATAAGGTTTTATCAAAAATAGCCTTTCCTTCTCTTATCTTACTTGCAAGTATTTTCTTTGTTGAGCACTTTAAAGATATCGTAGCCTACTTCAAAGATCTCTCTTTATCGGTAGTAATTTTAATTTTAGCTGCTATTAGTATTTCATCTTTATTAGCACGTTTGTTTAAGCTCAAAGATGCTGTAAGAAGAACAATTGTAATTGAGGTAGGTATGCAAAATGCCGCTCAGGCTATAGCCTTAGCATCAAGTCCATTGGTATTTAACAATCCAACTATGGCTATGCCGGCAATTGTTTATGCTTTATTTATGAATGTGATTTTGCTTATTTATATTAAGTTAATTCGTAATCAATCTGAAAATATGCAGATGGCACAGCAAGCATAATTTTAAATTAATAAATATTTTTAATCCCGTTGTAAATTTTTCAAGATATTTGCAACGGGATTTTATATATAAATAATATAAATAATATTTATTTATCTATATAGTCTTCTTTATTTTGCTTATTAAAAAGTAAAGAATAATTTTAAGTAGATAAAGAACCTTAAATTATAAAAAATAAAAATAAATAATATATATACACTATATATCAAAGTTATAAATGTCTGTATTTTACAGTGCTCTTTAAGAAAAATGCTATAATTATTCAAAGAAGCTGAAAGAGGTTTTGAATTTTGAAATTCCAAACAATAAAACTAAGTTTTCTCTTTTTAAATTTCATATTTAAATACTCTTAATATTTATTAAAAAAATATCTAAATTCAAAATATTCAGCTTGTTTTATTTTGCAGTTGCTTTTTGTTGCGCACTTTTAAGAGAAAAAGGATTGTGTATGGCCAATTATCTTGTTACTGGTGCAAGTTCAGGTATTGGACGAGCAGTTGTAACTGAGCTTGTCAAACATCAGCATCGTGTTTTTGCAATGACGCGAGATACTCATCATGCCTCAGATATCGTAAGTCGTTATGGCGATAGTGTGGTTACTGTAATTGCTGACTTACAAAACATCGCAACTTTAGAAAAAGCAATTAAACCACTTATGAAAGAATACGGACCTTTTGCCGGTTTAGCTCATTGTGGCGGTATAGTTCGTTTTGAAAGTATTAGAAAGTTAAGTTATGAACGTAACTTGGAGATGATGCAGATCCATTATTTTTCTTTAGTGGAGCTTTTACGCATTTTAACTTTAAGAAAAGAGCGTAGTCAGATATTTACCGCAGTGGCGGTAACATCTGCAGCTGCGGTACGTTCAATGAAAGATATGGTGGCATATTCAGCTGCAAAAGCTGCAGTTGAGGGATTTGTAAGATCTGCAAGCCAAGAGTTATTAGAAAATAATGTTTATATAAATGCTCTAAGACCTGGATTTGTGGATACTCCAATGCTTGAAGTGGCAAAATTTGCTCATGACAAGTTTGATGAATGGCTTAAAAAGCAACAGCCTTTGGGTACAATTCCGTCTGAGTCTGTGGCAAAAGAGGTAATTCATTTACTCCTACGTGATAACCCTTATGTTGCCGGAACCATAGTTGATGTAAATGGCGGTATGCCTGTTTATTAGGATTTACTGTGGTTATTATTGGAATTGATCCTGGTTCGCGTGTTACAGGATATGGAGTTATTCGCTTTGAAGGCGGAAATCCTTATTATTTAGGCTCAGGTTGCATTAGAACAGGACAAGGACCTTTATTTTCAAAACTTAAAACGATTTATATGGGAGTCTCTACAATTGTAGAGCAGTTTAAACCTGACGTAATGGCTATTGAGGAGACATTTTTATCTAAAAATGTTCAATCAACAGTTAAGCTTTCAGAGGCTCGAGCAAGTGCCATGGTTGCAGGTGCCAATTTAGGTTTAGATGTTTTTGAATATACTCCACTGCAAATTAAACAGGCTGTAGTAGGATATGGCGCGGCTCAAAAATATCAAGTGCAGTATATGGTGAGGACTATTTTACATTTAAGTGGTAATCCTCAAAGTGATGCAGCCGATGCTTTAGCTTGTGCAATTTGTCATGGCTTTACTTATGCTGTGACTAAAGCTATGGGTAAATTCGTTGCCGATGGCGGATCTTCAAGAGGCAGACTGCGTAGAAAATAGCATTATTACTGGAGATACAAATGATAGGAAGTTTGCGCGGTAAGCTTTTATTGGTAGACGGCGTTACTGCTTTAATTGAGGTTCTAGGCGTTGGTTATGAAGTTGAGATGCCGGTAACTTCTCTTACCAAGTTTCAAAAAGGACAAGAGGTTTTTGTTTATATTCAACAAGTGGTGCGCGAGGATGCTCACCTTTTGTATGGATTTTATGATTTATCCTCAAGAGCTTTATTTCGTGAGCTTATAAAGGTTTCAGGAGTTGGTCCTAAGATGGCATTGGCCGTATTATCAACTTTTGATGTGCAATCCTTCATTCAAACTGTACTTTCAGGCAGATCTCAAGCGCTACAGCAAATTCCAGGTGTTGGCAAGAAAACAGCTGAAAGATTAATAGTAGAGCTTTCTGATCGTTTAAGTAAATTTAATGAAACTCAATTACCATTTGACAGTGTGGAAAATGCTTCTACATCTACTGCCTCAAATGAACATTTTGATGAAGCTGTGAGTGCTATGATTGCCTTAGGTTATAAGGAAAATGAGAGTATTCGCTTTGTAAAGGCAGCTCTTAAAGATAAGCCTGAGGCCCAAACAGATGAACTTATTGTTCAAGCTTTAGCTTTAATATCAAAAGGAAAATAATAAAACATGCCTTTAGATCAAGATATTGGAATTGTAGCTGACAGTCTTAAAATTTGTGAAGATGTAAGAGCTGAGAAAACAGCTTTAGAAAAAGAGGCTGAGGATAATCGTTCTTTCGAAGATAGAGCCTTACGCCCACAACGTCTTTGTGACTATATTGGACAAATTGAGGTTAAAGAGCAGCTTTCAATTGCACTTAAGGCGGCCAAAAAACGTGGTGAGGCTATGGATCATGTATTGATCTTTGGCCCTCCAGGATTGGGCAAAACCACCTTATCTAATATTATTGCCAATGAGCTATCTGTAAATATCTCTCAAACATCAGGACCTGCATTAGAGAAAAAGGGAGATGTGGCAGCTCTTCTTACTAATTTACAGCCACGCAATGTTATTTTTATAGATGAGATTCACCGTCTATCTCCTGTAATTGAAGAGTTTTTATATCCAGCTATGGAAGATTACAGTGTCGATATTATGACCGGTGAAGGACCTTCAGCTCGTTCTATAAAAATTAATTTAAATCCATTTACCTTAGTAGGTGCTACTACAAGAGCAGGTACCTTAACCTCTCCTTTAAGAGCGCGTTTTGGCATTATTTTGCAACTTAAGTTTTATACTCCTCAAGAACTCGAGATTATTGTAAATGTAAGTGCTAAGAAGCTTGGGGTTAAAATTGATGGCGATGGTGCTTTGGAAATTGCCCGAAGATCTCGTGGCACTCCACGAATTGCCAATCGTCTTTTAAGACGTGTGCGCGATTATGCTGAAGTTAAAGGTTCAGGTCATATTACTTTAGATATAGCAAAAGCTGCATTAAAGATGTTAAGAATTGATGATGACGGCTTTGATGATTTTGATAGAGGTTATTTAAAGTGCATTATCGAAGACTTTAATGGAGGTCCTGTCGGTATTGAAAGTTTAGCTGCGTCTTTAGGTAATGATCGCGATACTTTAGAAAATGTAGTTGAACCATACATTATTCAGCAAGGCTTTGTGCAACGTTCTCGTCAAGGACGAGTTGCAACAGCCAAAGCTTATGCTAAATTCAATTTAGAATATCCTAAGGGATCTTAATTATGAGTGAAGAGTTTTCTTTTAATTGTAGAGTCTATTTTGAGGATACTGATGCAGGTGGCATTGTTTATTATGCCAACTACTTAAAGTTTTGCGAAAGAGCTCGTACTGAGTGGCTTATGCAAAGTGGCATCAGTCAGGTAAAGCTTTTAAATGAGAAAAAAGGTTTTGTAATTCGGACTATAAATGGACATTATATTAAGTCTGCGCATTTAGAAGATTTATTAAAAGTTACTGTTATTCCGATAAAAGTAGGCGCTTGTGGTTTAAAAATCTTTCAACAGATATATAATCAGCGTCTGGAATTGCTTTTCGAATTTGAATGTAGTTTAGCCTACATCGATTTTACGACCGGGCGACCTATTGCCATGCCAAAGGATGCCCGTGACTATATAAAAAGCTTTTTGAGAGAAGATTTGGGAGTTAAAATTTAATGGAAAACGGAACTCTCTCCTTTACTGGGCTTATCCTCAATGCCAGTTTCTTAGTTCAGGTAGTAATGTTCTTTTTACTGTCTTTGTCAGTAATATCCTGGACTATCATTATTCAGAGAACCAATCTTTATAAAAATAGCCGTAAAAATGCCGATGAGTTTGAAGACAAATTCTGGTCTGGCATTGATTTAAACAAGCTTTATCAAGACTGCATGCAACGTCAGGACTCATTACAAGGTCTTGAGGTTATATATACTGCAGGATTTAAAGAGTTTGTGCGTTTGGTAAATTCGGGCCCGGCCGATCAAGAAGTCGTTATGGATGGTACTTACCGCCAGATGAAAGTCGCACAGTCACGTGAGATGGAGTCTTTGGAAGGTCATTTAGCTACACTAGCAACCATCGGTTCTATTAGCCCTTATATTGGTTTGTTTGGTACTGTATGGGGCATTATGCATGCCTTCGTAGCTTTAGCTGCAGTAAAAAATGCAACCTTATCCATGGTAGCTCCTCCAATTGCTGAGGCTTTGATTGCAACTGCTATGGGTCTTTTTGCAGCTATTCCTGCGGTTATGTTCTATAACCGTTTTGTCTCTCGTGTAGAAGCTTTGGAAAATCGCTACATCAACTTTATTGATGAATTTGCAACTATTTTAAACCGTCGTTTGGTAACTGTTCGCTCTCAGCAAAATCGCAATAATCAAGCAAAAGAGTCTAACGAACAGAGCTTTAAGCATCAGCCTCAAGAGCAATATCAAAATCATCAGTTCTCTCAAGGTTCTCAGTATGCTCATTTCCAAAGACAAAATGATTTTCAGCAAGCTCAATATCAACAGCAATACAGAAGAGAGCAGTTCTCAGAAGCTCCAAGATCCTATGATCCAAGACAGCATATAAGTGATCCTTTTTCACAAGATGTGAATGTTTCTCGTCATCACAAGAATAGAGATAACATGCAAGGATTTAAGCAGGAGTAATTATGCAGTCGATAAGAAGAAGCAAAAGTCGGCCTAAAGCTGAGATCAATGTGGTGCCATACATTGATGTTATGCTGGTGCTTTTGGTTATTTTTATTGCCACAGCTCCGGTGGTCATGCAGGGGGTAATTGTAGATTTGCCTGAGGCTGAAGCTCAGGCTATGAATGAAGATCAAAGAACTCCTATCATAGCTACTGTTGATAAAGCAGGACAATACTTTGTTAGTATCGACAGCAATAATGAAAAAATGGACAACTTGGATGATGTAAGTGCTTATGTCTCATCTGAGCTTTTAAAAGATCCAACACGTCCAGTTGTTGTTCAAGGTGATGCTCACGTTTCCTATGATGCTGTAATTCAGCTTATGAATGCTTTAAAGCAAGGTGGCGTTAAGAGCGTTGGTCTTGTAACGGAACCTCTGGGAGATTAAGGTGAAGATAGGAACCACAAAGGCGTTCTCAATTGCCGTTGCAATTCATCTTCTGTTGATAATTGCTTTGGTGGTAAATGTGTCTTTAGATAAGCCTGAACGTCCTCAAGATGCAGGCTCTAATCTCATGCACGCCACCATCGTAACCCCTCCTGCAAAAGGCAAACCAACAGGTAAAGCTTTAGCAAAACCTCAAGCATCACAAAACACCACCAAAACAGAAGAGTCTAAGAGTGAGGCTGTAGTACAAGCTNCAAAAGAGTTGCAAGAGCGAGTGGCAATGCAGCAAAAACAAGAAGAGGCTAGAGCTAAGGCAGTTGAGGCTAAACAAAAGCAAGAAGCTTTGAAAAAAGCTCAAGAGAAAAAAGCTTTGGCCTTAAAGAAAGCTCAGGAACAGAAAAAATTAGAAGAGCAAAAGAAAGCTGAAGCTAAGAAGAAGGCTGAAGCTGAAGCTAAGAAAAAAGCTGAGGTAGAGGCCAAGAAGAAGGCAGAGGCTGAAGCTAAGAAAAAGGCTGAGGTAGAGGCCAAGAAGAAGGCAGAGGCTGAAGCTAAGAAAAAGGCTGAAGTTGAGGCCAAGAAGAAGGCAGAGGCTGAAGCTAAGAGAAAGGCTGAAGCTGAGGCTAAGCGCAAAGCTGCCGCTTCATCTAAAGCTGACTCTTTAGAAGAGGATATTTTAGGTACAGAAGATGGAGATCCTGTTAATGGCAAAGGTTTAGGATCAGGCCCTTCTGGGGCTTCTGATGGCTATGGTGCCAAGATTCAAGGAATGATTGAGAGTAATTGGTATATCGATCCTTCCATGAATGGCAAGACTGTTAAAGTTTCAATTAATGTTGGCAGTGATGGCATTATTTCAGATGAGCAATGTCAGGGTGATGCAAAAGTGTGTAAATCAGCTATTGATGCTTTAAAACGCATTGGCATGTTGCCTGCACCTCCTGCAAACTGCCCTGAATGCGGAAATATTGTAATTTCTATGACACCAAAACTGTGATGTGATTATAATAAGGAAAATTTTTCTTAGGGGAGTTTAGTGAATGTTCAAAAAACTTTTAGCAATGGCTTTTTTGGTCCTGGGGACAACTCAGGTTCAAGCAGCTTTGCAAATTGAGATTACCGGTGGTATCAATGCCGGTCACCGTATAGCGGTAGCTCCATTTACTCAACCTGCAGGACTTCAAACTGATGTTGCATCTATTGTGGCAGCTGATTTGATGCGCTCAGGTAAGTTTAGTCCAATTGCATCTTCAGCTATTCCCCAAGGTAGTGTGGTGAATGGCCAGGTAAATGTAGATGTTGCTGCAATTACAGGCGCTGAGATCATTATCTTTGGTCAAGTTGTACCAAAGGGTGGTAAATATGATGTTGAGTTTCAGGTTGTAGGACTTCAAGGCGCCAATAAGGGCAAGGTCTTAGCTCATTATAATGGCCTTGCTCCTCAAAGCCTAATGCGTCAGGCCTCTCACCGTATTTCAGATAGAGTTTATGAGCTTTACACAGGTTCTAAAGGTGCATTTAGAACACGTATTGCTTATATAGTCTACAGACACGGTCAGCCATACCCATATCAGCTTATGACTTCTGACTATGATGGCTTTAACGAGACTCCAATTTTAAAGTCTACTCAGCCAATCATGACTCCAAGCTGGTCTCCTGATGGTACCCGTTTGGCTTATGTAAGTTTTGAAGGTCGTACTCCGGCAATCTTTGTGCAGAATATTCTCTCTAAAAAGCGTACAAAGCTTGCATCATATCCAGGTTTAAATAGTTCACCTGCCTGGTCTCCTGATGGCTCTAAGATTGCTATGGCTTTATCAAAAGATGGTCAACCTGATATCTATTATTATGATTTAGCCTCAGCTCAATTACAAAGAGTAACAGCTAATGCTGCTATTGATACTGAGCCTACATGGTCATCTGATAGTAAATCATTATTCTTCACCTCAGAGCGTGGTGGCAAAGCCCAGATCTATAAGTATGATTTTGGTTCTCACCAGACAACTCGTGTAACTTATCAAGGTGCACGTAATCTCTCAGCCCGCTCAATTCCAGGATCTAATTCTCTTATTGTGATTACCCAAGTTAATGGTTATCGCGTAGCAAGAGTTGATGCTGATGGTAGTGTTTATAGCCTGACTACCTCATCTTTGGACGAATCCCCAAGCGTTGCCCCTAATGGAAGTATGGTAATATACAGTACTGTATATCATGGCCGTAAAGGTCTTGCTATAGTTTCAGCAGACGGCAGATTTAAGGCAAACTTGCCCTCAAGTTCAGGTGAAATTAGCTCACCTGCCTGGGGACCGTTACTTGAAAAATAAAGTTATAGGAAAAATAAAATGTTAAAAAATTATTTATTTGCTCTTATATGTGGTCTTTCTCTTGCCACTTTAACTGCTTGCTCCACCGATGGTAGCGATTCATCTTTAGTAAATGATGGCGATGGCTATCAGATTGCTGAAGGTTTAGATAGCGATGGTGCTGTTACTGTAGGTAACCCTAACGGTAACAACAACGGATTCAATGGACCTGCTGAGCTTCAAGACAAGAACACCATTTACTTCGCGTTTGACTCTGAGAATATTCAGGATCAGTATTTAAGTGTAATGCAGGCTCATGCTCAGTATCTGCGTAATAACCCAGAAGCTCGCGTAATCATTGAGGGTCACACCGATGAGCGTGGTACTCCTGAGTACAATATTGCCTTAGGAGAGCGTCGTGCTCGTTCTGTTGCCCGTTATATGCAGAATTTAGGTGTTGATGTAAATCAGCTCTCAATTGTAAGCTATGGCGAGGAGAAGCCTGCCGATCCAGGTCACAGCGAGGCTGCTTGGTCTCACAACCGTCGTGCTGTTTTAAATTACTAATTTAAACAGTTCATTAAAAATCGCATAGAGGTAATCTGTGTGGTGACCCCAGTAAATTGAACAAGTTTACTGGGGTTTATTATTTTAAATCTTACACATGAATAGAATTTCAAAAGTTAAAATTTTCGTCATAATAAGGTGTGAGATTTAATCGACATTTATAAATAATAAATTTTCCGGAGAAATTTATGATTAAAAAGCTTTTGGCAGGTGTTATTGTAGCTTTATATTGCACCTCCCCTGCATTTGCAGATGAAGATAGCGAAATGGCTATGCAAAGAGCTTTATTGAACATGCAAAATCAAATTCAGTCTTTGCAACAAGATTTAGCTTCAGCCAATGGTCAGATTGAAGAGCTTGGCTATAAATTAAATCAAAGTTTGCAGGAGAACGCTAATTTAAAAAAACAGCTTCAAGATGCGCAAAATAATGGTAAATGCCAAGACAATAGCGCTAAGGCTGATAATAACAATAAAGATATAGGCAAAGATAATAGCAATGCTGACAAAAATGGCGTTAAAGACTCAGGAGCTACTGCATCAGCTGCTATAAAAGTTGATTCTAAGACTCAAGAGCAGTACGACAAAGCTTTTGCCTTAGTTAAAGCCAATAAATTAAATGAAGCTGAGAGTGCTTTTAAAGCCTTTTTAGAGAATAAAGAAAATGGTTTAACTCCCAATGCCTGGTATTGGTTAGGACAGGTTCAATATAAACAAAAACACTATCAAGATGCGCGTATTTCTTTCTTAAATGCAGCATCAAATAAAACTTCGGCAAAACGTCCTGATGCTTTATATAAGTTAGGTCTTATTTATAATTCCTTAGGTGAGAAGGAAAAGGCTCGTAAGTTTTTTGAAGTAGTAATTAAGACTTACCCAAATGATACTTCAGCAATTTTGGCTAAAAAACAATTGCAGTAATAAAAAAAGAAAAGTATTTTTTATAGTTAATAAAAAAATTCCCTTGAGGGTGAAACCTCAAGGGAAAGAGGGACAAAATAACTTTTTAAATTACAGAGACTTTAAGAAAGCGGCAACTTCTTCGTCCTGGCAGTTAGGATAGAAGAGCTCTGCAAATTTAGGATCGTTGATGGTGTTCTTAACAAAGTCACGATCTAAGTCCTTTAAGATGTCGATAAGAGGACGATGAGTAATGGTCTTAACGTGATCTAAGATCTTCTTATTGCTCTGCTCAGCCTCAACACGCTCAGGAGGATAGCCACCACCGAACTTGTTAACGAAGAGTTTTTCGAAGATGTAACGTAAGTTGAGCTCACCACCCCAACCAAAGCCTAAAGCGTAAGGAATAGAGATTGCGTTACCATCGTTAATCTGGGTGAAGAGGTAGGAGTCAACAGGGGTTGCTACGTGACCGCAGAGAACATTAGGGAAAGAATTTAAGGCCAAGCAAGCACCTTCACCGGTACCACAGCCGGTAACAACGAAGTCAGCAGCCTTGGTGGATAATAAGATAGAAGCTAAAAGACCATTCATTACATAAGTTAAACGGCGCTCATCTTTAGAGGTGTACATACCATAGTTGTAAACAGTGTGGCCATGAGCCTCAGCAACATTCTTAAGCTCGTTGAAGATGATGGAATTTTTATCAGCCTGGGAATTTTCCAGAATTAAAGCAATCTTCATAATTTTTGTCTCCAGATGGATTGTCTATGAGTATTATTTTAGGCGTTTTTTTATAAATTGACAAACGTTTGCGTATGGTTAAGCAAGATTTATGATCTTGATCTCAATCTTTATTAAACGTATTTAAAAAAAATAATGTTTTTTAAATAATTGTAACTACTCATAACTTAACGAGTGGGGCTGAGTAGTTACAAAATTTTTATATGTAGGTATAGATTAAAAGTTTTTAACTTTAAAAGTTTTTTTATTTCTTCCTTTACATAGCCAATATTTTTTATTTTTTTTTCTTGTTAAGCCTTTTATATAAAAGATATAAGAATTTTTTTAATTATTTTCTGTCTAAATATTTTTAGAAAATTTTTGAAATAAAAAAATAATTAAAAATAAAAAAACAAAAATAAGTTTTATAAAAAACATGTCTTAAAAACACAAAATTTTTATAAAAGAAAAAAATAAAACATAAAAGGTAGAACAATATTAAAAAATATTGCGTAAATTTTTAGAAATTTATGTATATATAACCTAGAAATAGACAAGTGTTATAAAGTTTTTTTGAAATCTCTAAAAAAATTTTAGCTATGGAGGTAAATTTTTTTAAGATTTTTTAGGACTTTTTTGAAATTTTTTTTATGAATTTTGATGTTTTTTTAAGAGATTTTACTTTAAAGCCCTTTTTTTTGAAATCTTTTTAATAAAATTTAAAAAAAATTTTTCTTTATAAATCGCATATATAAGCCATTTTAAAATTTAATTTAAAAAAAATTAAAAAAAATTAAAAAAAACACTTGCAATCTAAATAAAAATCTCTAAAATACACACTCGTTGACTCACTTAGTCAACACCAAACCACAAGGTTGGGTCGCTAGCTCAGTCGGTAGAGCAGCGGACTTTTAATCCGTTGGTCAAGAGTTCGAATCTCTTGCGACCCACCAGGTGATAATTTAGATTGGGTTGTTAGCTCAGTTGGTAGAGCAGCGGACTCTTAATCCGTTGGTCGCGGGTTCGACCCCCTCACAACCCACCATCTAAATTATGAAGTTTGTTGGGTTGTTAGCTCAGTTGGTAGAGCAGCGGACTCTTAATCCGTTGGTCGCGGGTTCGACCCCCCTCACAACCCACCACTATGGATGCATAGCTCAGTTTGGTTAGAGCATCTGCCTTACAAGCAGAGGGTCATAGGTTCGAGTCCTATTGCATCCACCACTTCGGTGTCACTCGTTGGTTTGCTGTCCATTCTAAATGGATGCATAGCTCAGTTTGGTTAGAGCATCTGCCTTACAAGCAGAGGGTCATAGGTTCGAGTCCTATTGCATCCACCACTTCATTGCAAATCAATCTCAAATCAAATTCATCTCAATTTAGTTTTCTTGTTTGTATTTTATGTACTTGTGTATGTAATAGCGGTATTTTCAAAAAAACTTCCGTATTTCATAAGAACTTCCCACATTTCTTTTCAAAAATCTCGTAAAATTTTCGAAGTTTTGCGAGGAACAGTTAATGATCAGGTTTTTATTTTTAGGAGCATTGGTTTTATCATTTTCTTTAAATGCTTTTGCATCTGAGGATAGTGCTGACTCCTTGAGTTTTAAATGTGAAAAAGGACAGTCTTTTGCCTGTTTAAAATTAGGATCTATGTATTATTCAGGCAAAGGTACTGAGCTTAACTATTCAAAGAGTGCTGAGCTTTATGATAAAGCCTGTAAAGAAGGCGATATGACCGGTTGTGCCTTATTGGGGTTAATTCATCATGACGGTCTAAGTGGCAAAATTGATTTAAAAAGCTCTTTGAACCTTTATAAAAAATCTTGTGAAGGTGGCACGGCTTTTGGTTGTCATAGCTTGGCTAAAAGTTATCTTGAAGGTGATGGTACCAAAAAGGATTTAAAACTTGCTCATAAGTATTTTAATAAAGCATGTTCAAGTGGTTTAGCTTTGTCTTGTCTTGAGGTTGGCGCTAATTATGAAAAAGAGCGCGGCGTAAAAAAATCAAAAAAAGAAGCCTTGCGTTTTTATGACAAAGCCTGCTCTTTAGGAGAGGTTAAGGGCTGTATTAAAGTTGGTGTTGATTTTATGCAAGGTGATAGTGGCAAACAAGATTTAATTAAAGCTTACGATTATTTTGAGAAGGCTTGTAATGGCAATGCTTACGATGGTTGTTTGTTTTTAGGTGCTTTTTATCAGTATGGCATGGGTGTTAAACCTGATACTTTAAAAGCTATAGATTATTATTTAAAAGCTTGTTCTAATGATGAAAGTTTAGGGTGTCAATTTTTAGGTGATATCTATATGCAACCTAAAAATTTAGACAAAAATAAAGCCAAAAAATTTTATAAAAGAGCTTGCAAACTGTCAGATCCTATAAGTTGTGAGCATTTGGGAAAAATTAATAAAGAAAAATAAGTGAGGATCCCATGAAAAAAGGGCTTTTAGTGCTCTCATTATTGATAAGTACCAGTTTTGCATCATATGCAAACTCAGATAATGACTATAAGTGCGATAAGGATAATCCCAAAGCTTGCTTTAATTTTGGAACAGTGCGTCTTTTAGGCATGATGGGTGTTAAAAAAGATGTTCATGGTGCCATCGACTTTTTCAAAAAGGCTGTGAGTTTAAAGGTGGCGATTCTTGTGGCATGTTAGGTTATATTTACCAAAGTGGCAAAGGTGGTATTAAAAAGGACGAACAAAAAGCTCTTTCTTATTATCATCAAGGTTGTACACTTTTGGATGCTCAAAGTTGCTTAAATGAAGGCCTTTTAAACATTAGAAATATCAAAAATGACGAGGATGCTTTATTAAAGGCTCAAAAAGCTTTTTCTTCAGGATGTGAGCTTAAATTAGCCAAAGCTTGTACGCAAAATGGCATTTTAAGTTTTGAAAATAAAAATTTTGAAGAGGCTAATGCTTTATTTAAAAAGGGCTGTGATCTTAAAGATGGTTTAGGATGCGCTCGTTATGGAGATTCTTTTTTAAAAGATCAAAATACTTTAGAAAAAGCTTTATCTTTTTATAAGAGATCTTGTGATCTTAATAATGCCGAAGGCTGCCGTAAAGCCTCTTTGTATGCTACAGGATCGTTAAAGCTTGATTATGCCTCACGCTCATGTCAAGGAGGCGATATGGAAGGCTGTCGCTTAGAAGGAGAGGCTTTATTAGCTTTAGGTAATGATGATTCAATTAAACAAGCTGTAGATTTGTTTAAAAAATCATGTGGTATACATAGTAAACGCGCGTGTTTTGATTTAGCAGAGCTTTATGAAAAAGGTATTGGGGTTAAAACATCTTTACAAGACTCTTTAGATAATTACATGCGCGGCTGCGTTTATGGCGACAAAGAGTCTTGTGTTAAAGCTCAGGCTATATCAGAACAAATTGAAAATAAAAAATAAATATTTTTAAAAAGCTTGTGTTTAATGCAAAATAGGCATAGTTAATTTACTATATCTACACAAAAAATAATTTTAGGCGCATAAAGCGCCTTTCTCTTAGCTCTGGGGATACAAGTGGAAGCTAAATGTATTGATGACAAAGAGATGAAAATCGCTCTTGTAGAAAATTCTGGCATTCAGTTTTTAGATTATGAGTTAACTGTTGACTGGGATAATAAGCAAGGGGATAGTTTAATTCGTGGTTTTTGCCGTGGATATTTCAAAACTCGTTCCTCGGATGACAATAGTCGTCATTATATAAGACTTGTACCAGATCCAGATAAAGGTGAGTTATTTTCAAATCCACTTATTAAAGATGATGTCCCAAAAGAGGTGTCATCAAGTCAGGATAGTGTAGATACCAAGGACTCTTTGACTTTATATAACGGTGTATGGTTCCCAATACCTTATTTTGCAGGAGGTGAGGACATCAATTATGGTGATGTAGACTCTCCTGTTGTAGGTCCTTTAAATTGGGCGCGTTGCCGTATTGTCAGAATGCCTTTAGATGAGAGTGAAGCATTATCTAAAAATACCTGTAGATATCATATAACTTTAGCTTTTGATACTCGTACTCAAGAGAATACTGATACAGATTATTTTGCCCCAACTCATTTAGATGCACAAAATTCAAGAACATTTTCTTTATGCTGGCAAAATGCCGCATCTGACATGCTTATTCCAAATGAAAGTGGTATTTCATATGTGGGGGCTTGGGCAAAATCAGTATTTAGTGATTTAGGTAGACTGATATTTGATTATTATGCCGATGATAGTCAAGAGTTTAAGCGAGCTATTGATAATCATGATTATGAAAAGCATTACCTAAATGTAGTTGCTTTTTTAGGAGGTCTTGTAAGACCAAATCCGATAAGAATTGTGGTTTCAAAAGGCAATATCAATCCTCCTGTCGATGTAAGTCTTATTTTAGATGTTGGAAATAGCCGCACCTATGGAGCCTTAGTTGAGGAGAACTCTCAAAGTCAAAGCTTTGATGTTTTCTCAGATATTGAAGGCTTGCAACTTCGTGATTTCAATTCTCCTGAGACTGTATACACTGATGCTTTTGAAAGTTGTGTTGAATTTCAGTGTGCTAATTTTGATTATGACAATTGCTCTGTTAAATCAGGCAGAACCGATGCCTTTGTCTGGCCATCATTGGTAAGAGTTGGGCATGAGGCGGTAAGACTTAGCTCTCATTGTTTAGGCTCTGAAGGTTTTACCGGTTTAAATTCACCTAAGCGTTATTTATGGCAAATATCTGAGGAGTCAAATTCTGATTTTGAATGGCAATTTAATCGCTATAGCTATCAAATACCTTATGAAAAGCGAGGCAAGCGCTTAAGAGATAAAAAGAGCATTGAGTATTTCGTAAAAGATAGCATTAGCATGCACGCTTATGACCGATCTGTTTGCGACTATATTTCTTTCTCTGGTGAGGCTTTATTTGTAAATAAGAGCTATCGCAATATGCTTGCAAATTATTCAAGCAAATCTTTAATGACTTTTATGCTCATGGAGATTATTTTGCAGGCAATGGTACAGATGAATAGCTACATTCATCGTAACAATCATCATGGTAGTCGTGATATTCCAAGACGTTTAAAATCAATTGTATTAACAACTCCTCCATCAATGCCTGAGAGTGAGCGTGAGATCTTTAGAAGTTGCGCCTATCAGGCTGTAGGTATTGTGTGGAAGAGTTTAGGTTACGACAAAACCCCTGCAGATGAATTCCACTTTATAAAGAAACAAAAGCTTATGGATCCTGTACCACCTGAGGTGATTTTAGAGTGGGATGAGGTGCAAGCTTCACAGGTTGTCTATCTTTATAATGAGACACAATCAGGTTTTGAAGGTGATTGTAAGAAGTTTTTAGAGTTTATAAGACGCGATGATGCTGATGGTCGTATCAATGAGATCTTAAAACGAGAGGACTATTTAGGTGAGCATGAACTAGTTTCAGCGCGTATTGCCTCTATTGATATTGGTGGCGGCACTACAGATTTAGTCATTTCTGATTACACTTTCCCAAAAGACAGTGCCAGTCAAACTGCGGATATGAATGTCCGAGAGATTTTGCGTGAAGGCTTTAAGATAGCAGGTGACGATGTGCTTATGGACATCATTAAGCTTGAGATCTTAAATCCTTTAAAAGAACGTATTAAAGAAGAAATCGGTCAAAGCGGTATTAGTGCAGAGTCTGTTTTATACGATATTGTTGGACGTGGTATAAGCGATCAATCAGTTCATTTCCAAAATATGCGTCGCCAGCTTGTTCATCAGATCTTTATCAAAGTAGGCTACAGAATAATTGCGCATTTAGAAGCTCTCTCACGTTTACCTAAAGGCATTTGTTCAGTACATGTTACAGGTACAATTGCTGATTTCATAAAAGGTGAGGAAAAGGTTGATGTTCCTCAAGTTGAGCTTTATTTAAAAGATCGTAAGAGTTATAAATTGCCAACGACTGAAGAGGTTGATTTTGTAAATAGCAAAGTTAGAAAATGCAAAGAAGGCTCTAATTTCGACATTTTAGACTTTAAGCTTGATATCGATCTCTTCTCTTTAAATCGTAATTTTGTAACAGGTATTGGCTTAAATGTTGGTAAACTTATTGATAATTTAAGTGTTATTGTCAATTTATATCGAGCCGATATTTTACTTTTAACTGGTCGTCCTACCGCAATTCCAGGTATTAGATCGCGTATTGTTGGCTCTTTGCCTTTATCTCCTGATCGTGTCATTACCATGAAATCTTATAGGTGTGGCGCTTGGTATCCATTAACTCATGATGGTGATTGCATCGGTGATCCTAAGAGTACGGTAGTGGTTGGAGCACTTTTAAGTTATTTAAAACGAGATGGTCGCTCTGCTTTAATTAATTTCCGCTATAACCCTGAAATTGGTAGACTTCCAAGCCCAATACGCTATGTAGGTCCATTAAATAGCAAAGACATGCTTGATAATGAAAACTTAATCTATATGGCAACAAGCGCAGCTGAGGCCAATTTAGATGGCTATGAGCCTTTGAGATATGAAATTGAAGATATTGATCTAAAACGAGTTATTAAAAAAGGTGAAGATGCAGAGGATGATTCTTTTAAGACTATCTTGCCTGTAAAACTTGGTTTTAGACAATTTAACAATCCAAACTATCCTGCAAGTATGCTTTATTGCATTGAACCTTATACAAAACTTGAGGAAATTGATGCGATAAAGACAGCACAGATGTTAAAACCTGATTTTTCTCATGGGTTGACAGACATTGAAGATTTTATTGGATCTTTAGAAGATGGAGCTTCACAGCAATTGTGTCGTGAGGCTTTAAATGAGTTTAAAGAACGCTGCACTAATGTGGAAAATTGCGATGAGTATTTACTCTTTGCACAAGAATGTCGTGCTAAATGTAAGATAGCAATTGAGCAGTTAAAGAAAGAGCAAAAACCTCAAGAAACAGGCTTTTTGGGTAAGATTTTTGGTAAGAAGAGTGAAAGTGCAGGCATAAGTGCAGAAGCTCAGGCAAAGCTTTTTAATGAGTACATTAAAGAGCCTTGTACTTTGTTTAAAGAAAATCTTTTAAAAAACTATGAAGGTGAATATCGCAAAGCTTTAGGTAAAGCACGCTTGGATAATTTTAAGTATGTAAAAGAGTTGTTAGAGCAAAGAATGCAAGATCTTTCATATCTTATAAGTGCCAGATCGCGTGCGGTCTTTGAGATTAAGCTATCTCTTGGTGTTGTAGATTCTATAAATGATCCGGTAGCTGCATCATTAAAATATTTAAGAGATGAATTAGGTAAGGACAATTTACCATCAATTATCAGTTTTTCTTTAGATGATGTACGCGACTTAAAGTATAAGAAAAATTGGAAGCCTTTTATAAATTTAAGACTTAAGACAATAAGTTCAGATGGCGAATATTGGATAAATTCAGGCCTTTTAATCGATAAAGCTTAGAGGAATTTTTTATGCAAAATGAATTTTTTGATAAAGCAGCTAAAGGCGCTGATAAAGCTATAAGCTTTCTTGTAAATATTAAAAAAACACATCCAAAAATTGCCTCTGAGTGTGCTTTATTACCTTATGATTTAGCTCGTTTACACAATGATGCCAAAAGTGCTTTTGAAGTTTTACCAAATAGAACCACTATAGGTGTCTTTGGTGCCTCACAGGCAGGTAAGAGTTATCTTGTCTCAAATATTGCTGCCGCTCAAGGACAAATGAAAACTCAATGGGATGGCTTGGATGTTGATTTCTTATCTCATATAAATCCACGAGGGGCTGATAAAGAGGCAACAGGTATTGTTACTCGTTTTACCCATAAAAAAGATAGTGGTATTAAAGGCTTTCCTGTTGAAATTAGGGTTTTGTCTGAAGTTGAAATTGTTATGATTTTAGTAAATTCTTTTTATAAGGATTTCAACTTTGAAGGCCCTTTAACCAAGATTGTAAATGAGCAATTTAGTAAAGAATCTCAAGATGAGCATTTTAGACAATTTGACTCTTTTAAAGATCAAGATCTAAAAGATAACTTTACCTCTTTTGATGATTTAGTTGCTCTTTATGACTATGTAAGTAAAGTTGCAAGTGCACCTTTGGCTACATTTAAGATACAAGATCCATTTTGGCAAAGATTATTTAATAAAGCTTTGGTCTTACCACTGGAGGCAAGAGCTCAGCTTTACTCTATTTTGTGGGGCAAACTTGAAGTTTTAACCCGTGCTTTTATAAAGATTGCCGGAGAGCTTTTAAAACTTAAAGGTGCCAAAAAGGTTTATGCAAAAACTGATGTTTATTTTTCTTTAAAAAATAATGAGATTATTCAGTATAGCGACAATATAAATTCCGTAACCTGCTTAGACAAGATTTTCTCTAATAATTTACGTGAAATTGAGGTTGCAATATCTCAAGATGATAATGATTTGGCCAAGGTACAGGTACCTTTGTTTGCCGCAGCAGTATTGGAGGTTTTATTCCCACTTTATGGTGAAACGCCTCTTGAGGATTTTGATGTTTTAGATTTCCCTGGTGCGCGTTCACGTCAGCCTTATACTTATTTTGATATTAAAAATAAGGAAGATGAGATTAAAAATGACTTTATGCCTGACTATTTAGTTGAGGTTGGAGGTCAACTTATTCGTCGTGGTAAGGTGGCGTATTTATTTGAGCGTTATAACAGTCGTCATGAAATTGATGTGATGCTTTTTTGCTTAAACTCGTCAGCTCAAAGTGAAGTTTCTTCTTTAACTACCATTATTACAGACTGGATTTATACCAATATTGGTATAAATGCTCATGAGCGTACTTTATTTGGTAAAAATCCTTTAGTTGGTGTTCTTACCCGTTTTGATGAAGCCTTTACTAAAAATATTGAAGCTAAGGCTAAAGTTGAGGGCGATATTGGCATTATTGCCACCGCCATAGAACGTATCAATGGTACTGAATGGCTTAATGCCTGGTCTGAAAGTGATAGCGGTAAATTAATACCTTTAAATCAGTTTTTCTTTGTAAGACGTCCAAATCTGCCAAATAGCCAGAAGATCTTTAAGATGGTAAATGACCGAGAGGTCGCGGTTTTAGACTCTATGCAAGGTAAGATTGATGATTTTTGCCAACAGGTTAGATCTGAAAGTCGCTTTAATGATTTAGTTTATGGAGGGAAGAGCTTTGGAGATAAGACTTTAAATGCAGTTTTCACTCCTGATGATGGCGGCGCTTTATACATAAATAAGTTTTTATTAGAGAGATATCGTGATTTTAGAGATATTAAAAATCACTTTGTAGAAAGTATTAAACATCGAGCCCAAAATATCTTAAAAACCTTAGAGCGCTATGCTTCTTTAGAGGCACAAAAGGCGGCTCAAGAGGCTTTATATAAAGCTTTAAATATTATTGAAAACTTAAAGCAGTGTGATGATATTGCTAAGTTTTTCTCTGATTTACATCTGCTACAAGAACTGTCATTTAGTGAGTTATCTGAAAACTATACTAAAAATTATTCTCAAAGTCTTTCCAATGCAGATCGTTTTGCACAAGAGGCGATAAATCGTTACAAAGCAACTTTAGATGATATGTGTAACGGTGCTGCATTTGAGCAGTTATTTGGCATTTTAGCGATGTCCTGGACCAAAAGAGAGATTTTAGCAGCAAGCTCTTTGGAGGATGGTCAAAAGCGCTATTCTTTCTTTTATGATCAAGATAAGAAGTCCTTTATTGAGGATAAAGAAGTTTTAAGGAAGCGTTTTTATGCCTTGATGCAAAAGTTATNNACCGACGAGCTTTATAAAGCTCTTATAGCAATGCACATGTCAGATTATTTAGTTGATTTCTTAAATGAGGATGAATCAAAGGGACTTACAATTGAGTATTTAGCCTCAAAGCAGACGCGTAAGATTTTACGAACCTTCTCTGATTTTTGTACTTATTTGAGAATTAATTATAAAGAAAATAAAGGCCAAAATGGTCGCGAGTATTTTAAAGAAAACTTTGTTCTTGACGGTAATTTGCCTTCATTAAGCTCTGAGCATATGCGTCTTGGGGAACATTATCGCGATGATTATTTTAGCGTTTTAAAAGAACTTATATGTGGAATTAATTTAACTTGTGAAAATCAGTATGGCTTAAGTGATACTGAAAATAAGCAGTTATTGGAAATCCTAGAAGATTTAAGTTCTATATTAAGCAATTAGGCTTAAAAGGTTAGGTTTAAATGGATCAGGAAATTTTATTTGGTTCTTTAAAAAAAATAGAACCTGGAAAAGCGGTCTTGTGTCTTACTGATGGCGCTCTTTTATGTGATATTAATTTTGCCAAAGGTGTGGATATTATTATCACTATGTTAAATGGCATAAATAGTGAGATCCCTTTAACCGAATGGCCTTTGGTAAATAATGCTCCGGCTTATGTACATATAAAAGAGAGTGATATTGCTCTTGAAAATGAACTTGGCATTGAAGATGGTTCTTTGTACATCACTTTAGATGAAAAAATTAATGATAGCTTGGTGCAAAACCAACGACAGGGATTTGTTGTCCATCTGGCAAATTCAAATAATGTTTGGAAGGTGCAGGTTGAAGGTGAGGATTTAATGGCCTCTTTTGCAGCCTTTAAACGTTCTTCAAAGGAAGAAAAAGCACAAGAGAAAGCCCCTGAAGAGAATTTGGATAAAAGTTTATTTTCAGGAGTTGCAGATCCTAATTTTCAGTATAAAGAACCTAATAAAACACCATATTTTAAAATATTGGCATTAATTGCCGGAATTTTAGTATTACTTGGAGCTATCTTTTTTGTATATAAGTTATTTACTTCATATTTAGATCACAATGATGAAGCTAAAGAGAGCGTGACTGAAACTCAAAGTGTTGAAAATAACAATTCTAATGATCTTACAAATAAGCCTTTAGAGGGTGCATTTGATGATAGTGGCAGTCACATAAATGCAAAAGATGCTAATGCATCAATCCTTACACCTTCTATATCCAATACTCAAAATGTAGTTGTCTCAAGCTGTGCTTTAACTGAAAAGTCAGATGGGGAAATTATAAAAAACTGTCTTGCAAGTAAGCCTGATATGAAGACTTTAAGTACTTTGTCACAAGATGCGCTAGAGCAGGGCAGATGTGATTTAGCCAAGAGAATTATGGCCAGTTTTGGGCGTAGTGGAAATGTGGATATGGCTTTAAATTATGCCAAATATGCCGATCCTAATGACAGTTTGCACAATGACTGCATTAAAAAGGACAAAAAAACTGCAGTTTATTGGTATCAAAAGGTTTTAGAGCAAGGCGATAATAAAATAGCAACATCTGCTTTGGAGAGACTTAAATGAGATTAAAAGTAATAAAAGCGTTAGTTTTTGGAGCTTTGTATTTAAGTTTTAGTACTTATGCTTTAGAACCTTTAAAAATGGCTGGTAAAGAGACTTTATATCAAAGAGTCTTAACTACTCCAGAGTGCGCTATAAGTGCAGATAAGTCTTTAAAAAATGCGCAAAAGTTACCGGCGTTTTCTCTTTTTTATGTTTATGAAAAAGATGGTGAGGTGATTAAGGTAGGTCCTGATATGAAAGGATCGGACTTAGGCTATTTAAGTGCAAAATGTGTAATTGATTGGAAAATGCAAAGTGCTTTGATGTTTACAAATCCAGCATCAAGAGAGCGCTCTTTAATTTTTAAAGATATCGATTTATTACAAAATTTAGTTGAAAACTCTTCCAAAGAAAATACTGACAAAATTCATAAGTTAGAAAAAGAGGCGATATTAGGAAAGGCTCAAGACGAGATTGTAAGTATTGAGCCTGACACCTTTGTGGATTTTAAAAAGAATTTTTATCTGTTACCTATTTTAGAAGCTAAAGAGACTATGTTTTCAGATGGCAATTACACCCGTCTTTTGCATATTGCCTCGGTAACTTCTAACGCCAATAAACTTGCCATTAAGCCTCAGCAGAATTTACAAGACTATAAATCTGCGGTGGTATTTGTGATTGATTCATCAATCTCTATGCAACCTTATATTGACAGGACCCGTAAGGCTATAAGTGACATTTACGAGAAAATTGAGAAGCACAATCTAAAGGACAGTGTAAATTTTGGTATTGTTTCTTATCGCTCAAATGTAAAAGCAGTTCCAGGCCTTGAGTATACTTCTAAGGTATTTTTATCTCCAGGTGATGTTCAAGACAAACAAGGTTTTTTAAATAAATTAAAAGATTTAAAACAAGCATCGGTATCAAGTGCTTTATTTGATGAGGATGCTTATAGTGGTCTTCGTGATGCTTTAGATAAGATCAATTGGAGCAAATACGGCGGTCGCTATATTGTTCTTATCACTGATGCCGGTGCCATCGAGGGCAATAATAAGCTTTCAACTACAGGCTTAGATGCCAAAGAAATTAAAGCTGAAAGTGAGCATTATGGAGCTGCTTTATATGCTTTACATCTGTTAACATCTCAAGGCAAGCGCAATCACAATCATGAAAAAGCTCAAGCTCAATATGAAGAGCTTACCTTCAATAAAGTTTTAAATAAGTCTCTTTATTATCCTGTAGTTGCAGGAGATATAAATGAGTTTGGTAAAAAAGTTGATGATTTAGCTGATTCTTTAACCGAGCAGGTTTTAGCTTCAAAGCAAAATAAGACATCAGCAAACATAGCTACAAACTCGCAAATAGCTAAAGACTCTTTAGTCATAGGCAAAGCGATGCAACTGGCTTATTTAGGCAGTAAGCTTAATACCAAAGTACCATCATTTTTTGATGGCTTTATAAGTGATAGAGCCCTTTTAGATGATCATAAGATTTGTGCAACTCCGGTTACTTTAATTACTAAAAATCAATTAAGTAACTTAAAGCAGGTTACATCTGAGATTTTAGAGGCTGCCAATACCGGTTTGCTTGAGAGTGAGGCTATGTTTGGTCAATTAAGATCGATTGCGGTAAGTTTAGGACGTGATCCTAATATGCTCTCTCAAAGTAAAACCTTAAAGTTATCGCAAATGGGATTATTAGATGAGTTCTTAGAGGGGCTTCCTTATAAGAGCTTAATTTCAGATCTTGATGAGGAAACATGGTCCAGTATGGGGGCTGATGAGCAAAATCAGACCATTTATGACTTAGAGAGCAAACTTAATTACTATCAAAAGGCCAATGATGATACAGATAGATGGATTGTTTTAAATCCTAAAGCTTCAAAATCTGAGGCTGTTTATCCTATTCCTTTTGATATGTTGCCTTAATTTATGAAGAGCGTTCTTGATATTGATAATTTAAGTTATATCTATAAGACCTCAAATTCAAACTATGAGGTCTTTTTGGAAAACTTAAATCTTAAAAAAGGGGATATTTGTACCTTAACTGGTGTATCAGGCTCAGGAAAATCAACACTTTTGGAGTGTATTGGACTTTTACGCCCAAAATTTTATGCCCAAAAATTTTATTTAGACAATGTCGATGCGCTGTCTTTAAATGAAGAGGAGAAGGCAAAGTTTAGAGCAAGCTTTATAGGATATATGCCTCAAAGTGGTGGCTTAATTCCATATTTAACTGTAAAAGAGAATTTAGCATTACAAATAAAGTTAGCTTTAGGTAAAAACTATAAAAAAGACTTTTTTAAAAAGCGCCTTTTAGAGATGAGCCCTCTTTTAGATAGATTTGGCATGTTATCAAAAATAAATGAAAAGCCTTATAGCTTATCTATAGGACAAAGGCAAAGAGCAAGCTTTTTTAGAGCTTTGGCCCATAATCCGCAACTTATTTTAATAGATGAGCCGACATCAGCCTTAGATCCTATAAATGCACATAAGCTTTTTGAAACTATTGTTGATTGTGCCAAATCTCTTAATATTGCAGTTTTAGCTGTAACTCACGAAGAGCATTTAAAAAATGATTTTGAGCTCTTAAATGTAAGCTATAAAGCTAATTTAAGCTCTTTACATAAAAGTGTATTTTCAAGGTAAAAGTGAGTATTAGATGCTGTTTTTATCTTTAAAATCTATAAGCTTTGATAAGCTTATGAGCCTTTGCATTATCATGGCGATGACAGCTGTCATAGCTCCTTTACTATTACTGTTTTCTTTGCGTTATGGCATTGTTTTAAAAGAACTTAGTGCTTTAGAAAACAATCCTAATAATCTTGAGATAAAAATGCTCTCAGGATATGAGTTAGATAATTCCTTTTTTAAAGCATTAAGTGAAAATCCACATACAGGATTTGTAATTGAGTTAACACGAGCTTTAAGTCTTACTTGCAATTTAAAATCCCAAAATGCTTTTAAGGCAAATGTTGAAGCAATACCTACTAAAGATGGTGATCCTTTAGTTTTATTTAGCTATATAAATCATAGCCTCAAAAATGATGAGGTGTTTTTGTCCTTTAATTTAGCGGATGATTTAAAGGTAAAGTCTGGGGATAGGGTTAAAGTTGCTATCTCAAGAACCGTAAACTCTCAAAGAGAAAACTCTGCTCTTTATTTTAAAGTTGCAGGTGTTTTAAAAAAAGGAGTTACCTCAAGAAGCCTTATCTATATGACTTTGGATAGCATTGTCGCGATGGAAGATTATCGCGATGGCTATAATCCAAAAATATTTTCAGATGGTTCTAATTTAAATAGTCAAAGAACTAGTTTTGCAAGAGCGCGAATTTATGCCAAAAGTCTTGATGATGTTGAGCCTTTATCAAAGTTTTTACGTCAGAGTTTTTTAATTAAAGATGAGTCTTTGGCAATTGAGAATGTTAAAGCTATAAATCGTGTTTTAAATATGGTCTTTATGGTAATAGCTTTCGTTTCAGTTACAGGAGGTGCTATTGCCTTAAGTGGACTTATTTTTGCCAATTTAAATCGTAATTTAAAAAGTCTAGCTCTTTTAAGACTTATGGGATATACCACATTTAAAATCTACTCTTTTGTGATTTTAGGAAATTTGATTTTATCTTGTGCCTCATATCTTTTAGCTTTGTTTTTTTATGGAGCAGGTAAGACCTTCTTTAATATTTATTTTGCTAAAAATTTGGATGGTTCTTGTATAAGTCTTTTAAGCTATGAGCATATCTTAAATGGATTTTTATTAACTTTGATGATTACTTTCTTTATCTCCATTGTGAGTGTGAGATTTAAAGTGTTAAAGCAAAGTATTGCTGATACTTTAAGAGAGGATTAGCTGTGAAAAATTTTTTATTATTAAGCTTAATCGCTTTGTTGTCATCAAATGCTTTTGCAATAGAGCCTTATAACCCCAAGCCTTTAAAAGATGATGTCATAGTATCAATGCCTTGTGGCTTTAAAATGGCTTTGCGTAAGGTGTATACCTCTTTTTCAGATGACAAAACCAAGGATGCTTCTTTTATAGCAGGTGCCTTTGAAAGTCGCAGTCCTATGGCACAAAATCAAAATCAGCAATATGTGCAAGGCGGGTTTTACGATAAAAACGGCTTTTACTATTTAATCTCCAAGTACGAGCTTTTAGATTTTCAGTATCAGGCTTTAAAAAATCCTGATAAATGTCCAACTATTTCCAAAAAGAATTCATTACCTGCAGTAAATATTTCCTGGTTTGATGTAGTAAATGCTTGTCGTAATTACTCTCTTTATTTGCAAAATGCCAAAGATGCTCCAAATTTTGCCAAAGAAAAAGCTTTTGCAAGACTACCAAGTGATGAGGAGTGGGAGTTTGCCGCACGTGGAGGTTTTAATGTCTCATCAAGTGAGTTTAATGCCAATTTACCTCCTTTAGGTGAAGGTGGTATTGCCTCTTATGCTTGGTTTCAAGGACCTAATTCTGCAAATGGACATCTGCAGTTGCCTGGTTTAAAAGAGCCTAATGCTTTAGGTATTTTTGATATGTTAGGCAACGCTCAGGAGATGATCTTAGAGCCTTTTAAAGCAGTAAGAACAAATAGATATTTAGGTCAGAATGGTGCTTTATGTGTAAGAGGCGGAAGCTTTAAATCTCCAAAAGATTCTTTGGTCAATTCCTCTCGTAGCGAACGTCCTTTATATCTTAAGGGTAAGGAAAATCGCAGTGTAGATATGGGAGCGCGTTTAGTGCTGGCGTTATCAGTCGCCTCTGATAGTAAAACTGCAGGAGAGCTAAACCAGAAGATTGATGCTTTAGGTACATCCTCTAATAATGATTTAGATAAAGATGCTAAAGAAAAAGCTAAAACATTGGCAATGATTGATGATTTAAAAAAACAAATTAAAAAGGCTGATGAAGAGGCTTTAAAAAATGAGAAGGTTTTAAAGTTAAATCAGATTTTTAAAGAGCAGCTTTACTCATTGCGCTCACAAATTGCCACAGTTAATGCTAAAGCTGATGAAGAGAGAGCGTTATCTGCAACCTCAAATTTACGTTTAGGCGGATTTTTATGTCGTTCCATTGCCGTTCAGAGTATTGATATTGAGGTTAGAAAAACCCTTTTAGATATCTCAAAGAGTAAATGTCAAAAAGATCAAAATACTTGTAAAAATGTAAAGCGCAATGAAGAGGCATTAAATACTGAGTTTGAGGTATTGACAGGACTTTTGACTTATTACGGGGATACTATGGATGAGGCAAGTAAGCTTTATTCACCATTATTTTTAAATAAGTTATTAAATAGCGCCAAAAAGTCACAAGGAGATAGTCAGGCTTTAGATGCTTTTATTGATATTTATTATGACGCTTTAGTGACATATCCTAAATTAAATAAAGACAGTAAAGCTTTGCATAAATTGTGGGCTGACAAATGCTATTCTCAGGTAAAAGAAAAATAGAAGGTTTTTAGATGATAAGAGTTAAGCGAGTTGAAGCAAATACACTTGGAGATGTATCTAAAAAGCTTTTATCTCTCTTTGAGGATTTACGCCTTGAACTTGTAAAAGTCTTAGGCAGTGAGAATTTAAGCTTTTTACCTTTGGTAAAAGAAAAAGATGGATTTATAAATTTTTACACTAATTTGCAGGGTAATTGTGTTGATGTTTCAAAAGAGCAATTAACACAAGAGTATAAGTCACTATCTTTAAAAGCTTTGCATACTTTGTCTTTAATAAAAGATTATTTTTTAAGTAAAAATACTTTAGATAATAAAGATTTAGAAGGATATCGGCAAAACTTTTTATTAGTGTTATTAAATAGCTCAAGATTTTTAATCATTGATAATAAGTTTGTCGTGATTTTGCCTTTTTTATTAAAAGATGAAGAGGCTGTGGCTTTAAAGCAAGGTATTGATCAAAAAAGAGCAAAGGTTGTTACCACAGTCGCAACTCCTTTTGCACATTGGCCATGCCTTGTAGGCTTTTTATTATTTTTATTACTTCTTTTATTTTTATGGTGGTTCTTTTTAAGACCATGGCCAATGTCAGGCGGCTTTTTTGATCGTATAAATGCCTATAGAACCTATCCTGAGGCCATCGAGAGTCATCAAAGAATTTTAGCTGACATTAAAAGTCTTGAGGATTATTTAGACAAGCAAGATCTTTTAAAAGAGAAAAACAAAGCCCTTGCATTACAAAATGAAGCATTGGAAAAACAAAAGCTTTTAGATGAGCAAAAAGCAAAAGCCCAAGAAGAGCTTTTGCAAATGCAAAAAGAGAAAGAAGAGCTTTTAAAAGAAAAGCAGCTTTTAGAAGAACAAAATCAAAAGGCATTGGAGATAGAAAAACAAAAGAAGCTTTTGGCACAGAAAGAGGTTAAAGACAAAGCTCAAAGCGTTAAAAATAAATTCAATGATTTGCCTAAGTGTTCAGTTTTAAGAAAAGAGGGCAAGATGCCACAAATGGTAATTGCCTTTGATGGTTCAAGCTCAATGTTTGAGACTGATATGGGCTATGGTGTAAGTCGTTTAGATGCAGCCATTAAAGCCGCAGATGCTTTGGTTAAAAGTACTGACAAAAATGTAAATATTGGTTTAGTTGAAATCAATGGCTGTCCTGTCTCAAAAAATTATGGCTTTTTCTCAGGTAAAGAACGCAGCAAACTTTTAAATTATATCCATTACATAAATCCATATAATTATGATGGCAAGACTCCATTAGTGCATGGATTAAATACTATGACTGATATGGTTGATGGAGTAAAGTCTGATGCTGTTGGCGTATTGATTTCAGATGGTGAGGATACTTGTCCATTTACCTCAGATATGGATGTTTGTGTAATCGCAAAAAATATTCATGCACAAAAACCTAGGTTAAAAATTCATACTATTTTGATAGGTGATAATGCCCGTGAGGCTTCCTGTATAGCCAAATATACAGGTGGCAAGGTTTATAGTGCTAAAAATGCCTCGCAGATTATTTCAAATCTTAAAGCTGCAGGTGCGAGTGTACAAAAGGTTTGTAAGGAGTAATCCATGCGTACAGTTATTTTAAATAGTGGCTCTGTCCATAAATATGCAGCTATAGGTAAAGATGGTGTATTGGTATGGAGAAGCGCTGAAGCCTTTTTAAATGCTTTAAGAAATGAAAAGCAATTAGGTGCTGATGTAGTTAAATTTTTAGCTATCCCAAAAGCATCTCAAGGTGGTGATCATATTGACTGGTATATTCCGTTTGAAAGCCAAAAAGATGATGAATATGAAATTGTCCGCTGGAGTAGTGCTTCAATTGAAGAGAAAAGATCGGCATTAAGAAAGCTTGATTTAATGTCAAAAAAGCTTGAGATCTTTGGCCTTGATTTAGAGGCTTTAGCTCTTAGCAGTAATGACAAATTATTTGCTCACTTTATAAATGGTAATGGTGGTAGTGACAATTTACCAGCTTTACATTTTCCAGATACAGATTGCCTTTTTATTGTCGACAATCAGCCTGTAATTACCTTTTGGGGCTTTACTAAATTATCACAAGTTCCAAGAGGAGCTCCTTTTGATTCTTTACATGCAGAGGTTGACCATAAGCCTTTAAATAAAAAAGTTTCTAGCGCAAACCATAGTCTTGGCACCGGAGCTACTGCTACTGCTGCCACCATGCCATTTTGGAAAAGACATTTTTGGTGCTTACTGTGGCCTTTATTGTTACTTTTCCTCTTACTTTTAGCTTATTTATTGTGGCGCTTTTTATTTCCTTTTGGAGGCACATTAGGATCTGTCACTATTCCTCCATATGCAGAGTCACCAAAGGACGCTTATGTTGAGACTTTGAAAGATCCTATATTAAATAAAAATAATGCTGATATAGGCCTCAAAAAAGATGATACTAAGTTTAATCTAACTGATAGAGGCGATAATATAACTATAAATAAGGATGAAGGCTTAGTTCATATTTATGATAATGACGCATCATTATATGACACTCAAGTTTTAGACGCTGATGGCAATGTCATAGCCAAAGAAGGAGCTGTACTTGATCCTGATTTGGACTCTGTAGATGAGGATGTAGTTTTAGATCCTAAAGATAATGCTACCACTCAAGATGATCCTGCGGTTTTAAATGATGATGTTAACAAGGATAAAGGTGTTGACGATCATATTTCAGATAATCAAAAACAAGATCAAACTGCTATAGATAATCAAAAAAACACTGAATCTAATGCCCAAGATCTTAATAAACAAGTTGATCCTTTTTTAAATACCAAACCATTAGAACTATTTGATGGCGATATTTCCAATGGTAATATTCAAGTATTAGATGGCAACTGGAAGGTTAAATCACCTATTGTTGAAGCTAACACTGGTAAAAGTGTTGATTTGCAATATACCTTTGATAAAGATGGTAATGGCAAGGCTGTAATTAAGCAGCAAAATGGCACTAAGTGTGAAGCTAGTGTTAAAGGATCAATGGTATCAGGAGAGTTACAAATTAATAACGAAAGCACCGCTGTTTGCTCTGATAAGACTGTATTTAATATGCCAAAGATCAAGTGTAAAGCAGGTATTAATGGCAATAGTGATTGCAGTGCTGTTTACGGTGATGGCCAAGACCCTGAGAGTAAATTCAATATAGAACTGCGCAAGTGATTTTGCTTGCTTTAAAAACTTTAGAGAAGCTTATGATTTTAAAGAAAACATTGATAGCAACTATTAGCGCTTTGCTTTTATGTGGTTGTGCTAATTCCTATTTGGGTTTTGGATCTAAAGGAGATGTTGATCCTGCTTTAGAAGAAAGCGGTGCAAAATTCTTCTCAGAGTCAGGTTTTACATCATGCTTGGCAGGAGCTGGTATTGGTGTTGCCGCTTGTGCAGCTGCAGATTCTGATAACATGTTAGCTTGCATGTTAATTGCAGGTTTTAGTGGTTGTGCTGTCGGTATGACAACTAACTATGTTTTTGATAGTGTCAGATCTAATTATGCAAAGACTGAAGATCAGCTTGATGCTATCGAAAAAATGGTTTCACAAGATGTTGATGCTATTAAGGATGTAAATAAAGCTGCATCTGATTTGATAGAAAAAGATAACCACGAGATAGATTCTTTAATTAGTAAGACTAATAAGACTCAGAAAGATAAAGAGGCTATCAATAAAAAGCTTTTGGATGTTGATGCTAATATTGCTTATATTAACGAACAGCTCAAAGGTATTGATGAAAAAGTTAAATCTTATGAGTATGCCAGAAAGCAGTACTATGAAAAAGTTAATGATGATTTAACTCATGATGATAAGGCTAAACTTGATGAAATCGATGCTAATATCGCAATTTTAAAGAACGAGCGCGATAGTTTATATGCCATGTCTGAGAATTACACTTTAGAGCGCAAACGCTTAGCTCACGGTTAATAAGGATTTTTATGAACAAAAAAGTACTGACAATTTCATTTGGTATGCTTTTTTCTTTAACAGCATGCACTATGACTCCACAAGAGTGTGATCCTTCTATTAGCGACCCTAGTCTTTTAGACAAAATGGGGTGTGTATTTTCAGGATCTTATGAAACTCGTATTGAGAATAAAAAAGCTAATATTAAAGCTTTAAGAGAGGAGCAACGGCGACTTTTACAGGAAAGTGAAGAGCTTTTATCTGAAAGTCGTTTAGTTCACGGCACATTAAATGAAAAACAAAAGTCTTTAGATAAATTTGAGTTAGAGCTTATGGATATGCAAGAGCGCTTAGAGGAAAAGCAAGCGCTGTCATCATCTCTTAAAGCTCGCTTTGATAAGGCCCAAAATCAAATCAGTACTATGAAAAAAACAGGTTCTAATGCATCCTTATTGCAAAAGCAAAAAGAGTATGAGGCTTTAAAACGCGAAGTTGATGCTTTAAATTCGGCATTTAACAATTAGTAAAAATCAAAAAACAAAAAAAGGCGCAAATAAACTTTGCGCCTTTCGTGTTTTAAGTTTTATACCTTAGTGTTGGTAATTTGCAGCAATGGTAAAGATTTTTTCAATATCTTCTTTATTTAATAATACAAAGTGACCTTCAGGATTGTCGCCATGGTTTTTAACTAATAGAGGAATATCAGAGGCTTTAGCTCCTAACTCCTCAAAGTTTAAAGGTAAACCAGCATCACCCCATAATTTACGTAAGGCACTAATACCTGCTTTAGCTGTTTTTTCAGGGTGCTCATAATCCATCTCACAACCGAAAACATTTACAGCAAAACGAGCAAAACGCATTACATTATGAGGCATGACGAATTCCATCCATGCTGGCATAAGTACGGTTAAACCTGCGCCATGAGCTACATCATAGTAAGCAGAAAGCTCCATCTCTAAGCGATGGGAAGCCCAATCTTGTTCGCGATCGACACCTAAAATATTATTGTGAGCTAAAGTACCTGCCCACATGATAGCAGCACGTGTTTCATAGTCATGAGGATTTTTCATGACACGCGGGAACATGGTGACCATGGTGCGTAAAACGCCTTCACATAATTCATCTGTAACCAATACATCTTTGGTATTAGTGAAGTAGCGCTCTAAAACATGACACATAATGTCAGCAGCACCACAGGCTGTTTGGAAAGGTGGAACTGAATAGGTCAGTTCTGGATTTAATATTGAGAAAAGAGGAACTGAAGTCTGGAAATTAGAACCTTTTTTCTTCACAACGCCGTCAACGACTTTGTTAATTACACAGCTGTTGGATCCTTCAGATCCAGCAGCTGCAATAGTGACAATACATCCTACAGGAAGTGCTGTCTTTGGAACCTTTCCACCCATAAAGAAGTCCCAGAAGTCACCGTCATAAGGAGTTCCCATGGCAATGGCTTTGGCACTATCTAAAACACTACCGCCACCTACAGCTAATACAAGCTCAAGTTTATGTTCACGGCAGATTTTTATACCTTCATAGACTAAATCATCACGTGGATTTGGTTTGACACCACCTAAAAGCTCAAAGCTTACGCCTGCTTTTAAAAGGGAGTCTTTTACTCTATCTAAAAGGCCTGACTTTACAACGCTACCACCACCAAAATGGAGCAGAACTTTTGAGATATGGTGTTTTTGACAAATCTCACCTACATGATTTTCCTGATCTTTACCAAAATAAAAATCAGTTGGTCTATAAAAATTAAAATTTTGCATGGATGAAAGGTCCGTTTAAAATTATTTGCCTAATTCTTTTTTGAAAGTTTCGATGATCTTGGCATACTCTTCGTCGCTTAAGAATTTAGGATCAGCATCAGAGAATGGACCATTCCAGTTAGGGCCGCCGATGTACTTAGGAACAATATGAATGTGTAAGTGCTTTACAGTATCAGCATAGCTGGCGTAGTTAATCTTGTCTGGATTGAATGCTCTGTGTACAGCATTGGCTACAGTGACAACCTCATCCCAAAACTCATGTAAAACTTCAGGAGTCATTTCGGTGATGTCGGTGTAGTGTTCTTTGGCAGCTAAGATGCAACGGCCTAAGTTCTTTTGATCGCGGAATAAATATAAAGTACCTAAGTTAAAATCGCAGATTTTGATCATAAGACTATCGCGATGAGCGCATACTTCATCACAGTACATGCAGCCTTTTTGTAACATATTTTTATCCTCTATTTAGTTATCAAATTAACGCCTTGTTCGGGCAGATAATGTATTCTAAAAATAAATAAATATTAAATCTTTGATCCACAGTTAAATTTTTAATAATTTTCTTAAATAAATTACACAAAAAAGCGTACATAGATTTTTATATTCATTTTCTTAAATAAAAAAAGAGTCTTATTCAAAAAATGTAACTGTTTGCAGTTTTAACTTTTTTATGATGTTTTTAAGTCGTAAAGCGTTTTATTTTTGAGATTTTTTATAACTCAAAAAATAAATGAGATCTTGCACGAAATTAGTATTTATAAAATTTGACGGCTGAAGGATTTTTACTATTTTAAGTTCGACAACTCATTATCTATAAGCTAAAAACAAGATATATAAAAAAGAAAAGGCTTTTTTAAGCTATAAATTGTCAAAAAATTATTACAAAAAACTATATAAATGTTTTATGTAAAAAAAACAGACATAAAGATTTTTACATAAGGAGTAATAGATGTTACGCATCGGAATTATAGGCTGTGGCAAAATTGCGCAGGTTCGGCATATAACCGAATACTTAAATAATCAGAATGTAAAAATTACCGCTTTGTATGATGTTAATTTTCAAAGAGCTTCTACCTTAGGAGAGAAAATAGGAGCCAAAGCTTATGATAGTTTAGATGAATTACTTTCATCTGATATTGATGCAGTTTCTGTCTGTTCCGCAAATTTTGCTCACGCTCAAAATACAATTGCAGCTTTAAATACTCATAAACATGTTTTATGTGAAAAGCCTATGGCGGTTACTTTAGAAGAGTGTGAAGCCATGGTAAAAGCTGCAAGTGACAATAAATGCACTTTAATGATTGATCAAAATCAACGTTTGGCAAGAGCTCATGTCAAAGCCAAAGAGCTAATCGAGCAAGGCGTAATCGGTAAGGTTATTTCTTTTAGAACAATTTTTGGTCATGGGGGTCCTGAAACTTGGAGTATTGATCCGGGCTTAAATACCTGGTTTTTTGATAAAAACAAAGCCTCTATGGGAGCTATGGCTGATTTAGGTGTCCATAAAACTGATTTAATTCAATATCTTTTGTCTGCAAAAGTTAAATCTGTAAGAGCAAAAGTTTGCACTTTAGATAAAAAGTACGCAGATGGTTCCAAAATTTTGGTTGATGATAATGCCTTTTGTATTTATGAAATGGATAACGGTGTCATAGGTTACATGATAGCCAGTTGGACATTCTATGGCGGAGAAGACAATTCCACCGTTATTTATGGTACTGAAGGCGTTTTACATATTTATGAGGATAAGGACTATTCAATAGTTTTAAATCTTAAGAATGGTGAGACTGTTAAATATCAGCTTGATGCCATTCAAACAAATGATAATCAGACTTCAAGTGGCATTATTGACGCTTTTGTCGATTGTATTTTAGGTAAGCGAGAAAATGTAATTGACGGTAAAGATGTTCTGCATGCTATGAAGACAGTTTTCTGCGCTATTGAGTCTTCAAAATCAGGAAAAAAGATAGAGGTTTAAGATGAAGATTGGATTTATTACATCAATTTTAGACGGCTTTGATTACCCTGAGGTTTTGGATATTGCCAAGAAATTTGATTTTAAATGCTTAGAGGTCGCTTGTTGGCCACAAGGTAAATCTGAAAGACGTTATGCAGGTGTCTCGCATATTGATATTGATAAGGTTTTAGATAGTGATACTTATGCAAGCGAGATTTTAGATTTATCTAAAAAAGCTAATATTGATATTTCAGCTTTAGCCTTTTATCCAAACACTTTGGATCCTGATTTAAATAAGCGTTCTGAAAACGTCAAACATTTAATTAAGGTGATTAAAGCTAGTGCCAAATTAAATGTCAATTTAGTTACAACCTTTATAGGACGAGATCAATCCTTAAATTTTGAAGATAACCTGTTAGAGGTAAAAAAAGTTTGGCCATCTATATTAGATGAAGCAAAAGAGCAAAATGTCAAAGTTGCTATTGAAAACTGTCCTATGCTCTTTTCCAAGGAGCAGTGGCCAGGCGGTCAGAATTTGATGACAAGTCCTAGAAATTGGCAGGTTATCTTAGATTTATTAAATTCTGATTATTTAGGCATCAATTATGATCCATCTCATTTTATTTGGCAGATGATGGATTACATAAAGCCAATTTATGAGTTTAAAGACAAGATTTTTCATGTCCATTTTAAAGACATTAAGATTTTAAAAGACAAGCTTGATAATGTAGGCATTATGGCATATCCACTGGAGTTTATGTCTCCAAAATTGCCTGGTTTAGGTGATGTTGACTGGGGCAAGTTTGTAAGTGCCCTAAATGATATTCGCTATGATGGTTATGCTTGTATTGAAGTTGAGGATAGAGCTTTTGAAGGTAGCCGGGAGAAGATTATAGATTCTCTTGAGTTATCAAGACGTTATATGAACCAATTCGTAATTTAACAAATAAAAAAATTATATTTAAATAACATTAGGAGTAATTATGAAAGGTATCAAACAAGCTTTGTGCGTAGCTGTTATTGCAGCAACTTGTGGTATGAGCGCTCAGGCATATGCTAAAGACAGTATTATTGTTTTAACTGCACCTGAGGATCATGGCTGGACAGGCTCTGTTGCAACTTTTGCCAAAGAAAAGGCTAAAGAAATTACCGCTCAAGGCAAGTATGACGTAGAGGTTATTACTTGTGATAACGCCGGCTATCAGATTAACCAAATCGAAGATATCATTGCCATGGGCAATGATGATTTAGCTGGTATCGTGATTCAGCCAATTGATGACACTGTACAGTCAGGTATTCAGCAGTTAGTTGATGCTGAGATACCTTATGTAGCCTTTGACCGTATTATTGATGGTGTAGCTAAGTCTGCCATTTCAAATGTAAAGGGTGATAATGAAGGTATTGGTGCTGGTGTTGCCGCATATTACACTTCTTTAGGTATGAAACCTGGTGATAAGATTTATGTTTATGAAGGTGATACCTCTTCTGTTACTACCTTAAGAAATCAGGGCTTTATTGAATACTTAAAGGGCAATTTAGCTTTTGAAGGCAAGAAGATTGATCCTAAATTACAGTGGAGTGATGAAGATCTTAAGAAAGCTGTTACTTATTCTGGATCTATGAACTGGAGTAGATCTTCAACTAAGACCTCCTTTGAGTCTTTATTAGGAGATGCTTCAAACGTTGATATCAAATGGTTCTATGCTCAGGATGACGAGCTTGGCATGGGTATATTAGAGGCTTTGCGTGGCGGTGGTATTGATGATGCTACTAAGGCTAAGTTCTTAGAAAATCATCCGGCAATTAGTGGTTGTGGAGGTATTGAGGATTTCTACTCTGTTTTGCGTGGCGATAATTATCAGGATATAGCTAAGCAGTTAAGCGGTATTGTTTCTGTAACTTATAGCCCATCTATGATTCAAACTGCAATTTCCGATATGGTCGACTATTTAGATGGCAAGAGTGTTCAACAAGATCACGTAATTGAGTGCCATAACGTTACCTCAGAAAATGTAAGTCAGTTCCCGTCTTTTAACTAATAAAAATGCTCTTTAAAAGAGCTTATTGTTCCTAATAAAAAGCTCCTCTTTGAGGAGCTTTAAGAGAGTAGATATTCATGCCCTTATTACAAATGCAAGGTATTTGTAAATCATTTAACGGCATTAGTGTGCTTGATAATGTGAGTTTACAAGTTAAAACAGGTGAAGTTCATGCGCTTCTAGGTGAAAACGGGGCTGGAAAATCAACCTTAATGAATATTCTGACAGGCTCATTAAGAAGAGATAAAGGCTCAATTGTTTTTAATGGTGAACATATTGAAGATAATTCAATTAAGCAGACAGAAGAAAAAGGTATAGCCTTTGTTCATCAGGAATTGAACTTATTTAATGATTTAAAAGTTTTTGAAAATATATTTATCAACAAAGAGCTTACAGGCTTTTTAGGTCATTTAAGAAAGAGAGATATGATCTCTCAATGTAAGGAATTGTTTTTAAAACTTAATGTAAATATTGATCCTAATGTTTATGTAAGTTCACTTAAAACAAGTGAAAAACAGTTATTAGAAATTTCTAAGGCTTTGTTCTTTAAAGCCAAACTTTTAATTTTAGATGAACCTACTACCTCATTAAATCAAGATGAAGTAGCTCATTTATTTGAGATCGTTAATGCTTTAAAAAAAGACGGCATTTCTTTTATTTTTATTTCTCATAAAATGCCTGAGATCTTTGAATATGCTGATAGCTATACCATTTTCCGTAATGGTCAGTATATAGATAGTGGTGCGATTAAAGATACCAGTCCGCTTGAAGTTACCTCCAAAATGGTGGGCAAAGAACAAAATAACCTTAACATCTATAAAAAACGAGATTTAGGTGAGGTGGTTTTAGAACTTGATCATTTGTCTGGTATGGGATTTAACGAGGTAAGTTTTAAAGCACGACGTGGCGAAATTATTGGCATGACGGGACTTCAAGGTTGTGGCAGTTCAGAGGTTATGCAGTGCATTTTTGGAATTAATCCAAAAATTTCAGGAGATATAAGAGTAAAAGGTAAATCTATATTCATCGACTCAATTCATAAAGCAATGAGAAATGGAATAGCCCTTTTACCTGCAAACAGAAAGGAAAACTCTGTAATTCCTGATTTATCTATTCTTGAGAATATGTACATTGCAGAACACACTTTATCTGCCTCTAAATTTCATATTCAAAAAGATCTAGAACTTAAACGTTATCAAAAACAAAAAAATGCACTATCCATTAAGGCTCAAGATCCAAAAATGTCTATTTTGTCTTTAAGTGGTGGTAATCAGCAAAAAGTATTTATTGCCAGATGGCTTAATACTAATGCTGACATTTTGCTTTTTGATAACCCAAATCAAGGTATTGATGTAGGGGCTAAGGCTGAAATTTATAAGCTCATTTTGGATCTTGCTAAAAGTGGTAAGACCATATTGGTAAATACGTTGGAAATCCCAGAGCTTCAAAAAGTTGCTGATTTATGCTTGGTATTCTTTAAAGGTAAGGTAGTTAAAGTACTTGAGCATGATGAAATTGATGAACACAAGATCATGATGTATTCAACTAATTCTATGTCATAAGGAAATTTAAAATGAATAATAATAAAAGTATATTGTCTTTTTTAAGCAGAATTTGGCATGGATATAGTTTCGTAATTGTTTTCTTTGTCATCTGCATTGTGTATGCGTTAAGTAGCCGTGGTCTTACATGGAATGCCACAATGAATATCCTACGCCATTCTGCCATTATCGGTATTATAGCCTTGGGTATGGGTATGGTATGCATAACAGCCGAGATCGATCTTTCTGTAGGATCGATGCTTGCTTTGGTGAGCGGTATGTCGGTGATGGTATTTAATGTCACCGACAGTATTACGTTAACCTTTTTATTTGCCATACTTTTTGGCTCATTTTGTGGTCTTATAAATGGCGTATTAGTAGGTATCATTAAAATGCCAAGTTTCATTGTAACTTTGGCAACTATGCTTATCTTTAGATCTTTTGCTCAATGGATCTGTCAAAACGTTGATAAGCAATTGATAGGTGGAGGAAGCTCTGTATACCGAATGATCTCCAAAAATGAAATGTATGACACTATGTATCATTTTGGTAATACTAAATTGTGTACTTTGCCAATTGTCGGTATTGTCTTAGTAGTATTTACCATTTTATGTGTTTATCTTTTGGATGATACTAAATACGGTAAGAAGGTTTACGCTACAGGTAGCTCTATTAAAGGAGCTTTTATGAGCGGTATTAATACATCTTTAATTAAGACCTCTGTATTTGTAATTACAGGTGCATTAGTAGGCTTAGCCTCATTTTTATGGATTTCTATGAATGCCTCCTCAGATCCTGCAACTACAGGCGTAAGCTATGAGATGTATGCCATTGCTGCAGTAGTTTTAGGCGGTATCAGTATGGCAGGTGGTAAAGGCAAGTGCTTGGGTATCTTATTTGGTGCTCTGTCTTATACTGTAATTGATAAGATTATTATTGCTCTTAAGATGGATTCTTTAATTAATGATGCTGTAAAGGGTATTATTTTGATTATTGTAATCTTAATTCAGGTCGCAGGTCCTCAGATTAGAGAGAGAATTCATCTTATGAAGCTTAGAAGTAATAAATAAAATTTAAGGAAATTATTACTAAAAAACGCGGACAAGTAATTGTCCGCGTTAAGGTTAGTGAAGCAAATTTTGTATTACTTTAAACACTCGCAAGCAGCTCTCTCAATTTGAAGACCACTTACATATTTCTCCATAAACTTATTAAAGCCTAAAACTCCTTCAGCTTTTGGATTTAAAGTAGAGCCATTTGCAGAAGCAAAGACTTTATTGTTTAAGAAATCAGGTAAAGTTTCACCTTCTTCTTTATTTACAAGGTAGCCGGCTAATACGGCAATACCCCAAGAGCCACCTTCACCTGCAGTAGTCATGACAGTTACAGGGGTATTTAGCGCATCAGCCATAATCTGTTGGCCCACAATTGCAGTCTTAAATAAACCACCATGCCCCATAAGACGGTCAATTTTGACACCTTCTTCACTAAGAATATCCATGCCAAGACGTACAGCGCCTAAAGATGTGTTGAGGTTTGATCTCATTAAGTTGGCAACATTAAATTTAGCATCAGGCTTTCTTACTAAAAGAGGGCGACCTTCGGCCATATTGGTGATGAATTCACCTGAAAAATAGCCATAGGTTAATAAGCCATCTCCATCAGGAGAAGCTTCATTTAATGCTTTGTTATATAAGACTTTAAATAAGGTTGTAGTATCTATCTTAAATCCTGCAGCATCGGCAAAATCAGCAAATAAGTTGACCCATGCATTTAAATCAGAGGTACAGTTATTTGCGTGAACCATAGCAACTTGTTTGCCATCAGGAGTGGTGACGTTATCAATTTCACGGTGAAGTTTCTCTAATGCTTGTTCAAGTACGATCATGGCAAAAATTGAGGTGCCAGCTGAAACATTACCGGTTCTTACAGCAACAGCATTGGTGGCAACCATACCAGTGCCTGCATCACCTTCAGGAGGGCATAAAGGGCAGCCTGGCTTTAATTCACCACTTGGATCTAATAATTTAGCGCCTTCTTCAGTTAAGAAACCAGCATTGTCACCTGCATTTAATACCTCAGGTAAGAGATCTTCTAACTTCCAATTAAAACCATAAGGTTTAATTAAATCAGCAAAAATTTTGAGATAGGACTTTTTATAAGTTCCGCTTTGAGAATCAATTGGGAACATACCGGCAGCATCACCGATACCTAAAACTTTTTTACCTGAGAGCTTCCAATGAATAAAGCCTGCTAAGGTCGTAAAGAAAGCTACGTCTTTTACGTGTTCTTCTTTATCTAAGATGCACTGATAAAGATGAGAGATGCTCCAGCGCTCAGGAATATTAAATTGGAATGCTTCAGTTAATTTTTCAGAGGCAACACGAGCGTTGGTATTACGCCAGGTTCTAAATTGTGCTAATTGTTTATCATTTTTGTCAAAAGCTAAATAGCCGTGCATCATGGCAGAAACACCAAAGCCACCTAAGGCTTTAATGGTTACACCATATTTCTCTTTGACATTTTCAACCATGTCGGCATAACAGCTTTGAACACCACTTATAACTTCATCTAAATGGTAAGTCCAAATACCGTTTTCCAAACGATTTTCCCAGGTATGACTGCCAGAGGCGACCGGAGTATAGGTTTCTGGGTTGATAAGTTCGGCTTTAATACGGGTAGAACCAAGTTCAATGCCAAGTATAGCCTTGCCTTGTTCGATTAAATTTTTAATATCGGTCATGTGCAGAACATCCTTTAAAATTTTGGAAACGTTTGACAAGATAATGTATTACTTAATATTAGTTTATATTACAAACGTTTTCAGTAATGTTATATTCCTCACTTTTTTATACAAATAAAGAAAACCTGTAAAATGCATGGCACTGCACTTTACAGGTCTTTTTTAAAGAATGTGCTATTACGCAAAAATAGTTGCGTTTGCGATTTAATTAAATAAATTTATATGCTGTTTTTTGTAGAAATAAGCTCCGGCTAAGCAAAAGATTAATCCTGCAACACCAATAATTGTAGAGATGGCAAAACTTATATTTACTGTGTAATTAAGCTCTTTGGCATAAATGTCAGACTCTGGAGTTACATTTAAAAAAGTTGCAATTACTAAAGTTACAAATGCCATACATGTAGACATGCCAAGATTTCTAGATAAAGCCTGTAGACCATTGACTAAAGCAAGTTTGGTTTTATCAACAGAGCTCATAACTAATGTTGTGTTAGGAGATGAGAATAAACCAAATCCAATACCACCTAATACCTGAGCAATATTGATGATGTATAAAGGAGTATCAATTTTGATGTTGGCATAAATAAGTGTGGCAATTGTTGATAACAACATTCCTGAAAAGACTAAGGCGTGAGGACTTATCTTAGATACCATCTTGCCTGCAAAGGGAGATAAAAGACACTGGCAGATTGGGGTAATAATTAAAATTAATCCTGTTTGTGAAGCTGATATATGCAAAATAAGTTGTAAATGCATAGATAGCAGCATTGATACGGCAAAAGTTGCGGTGTAATTACAAAGAGAGGCTAAAAGACTGAAGCTTAAGACTTTGTTATCTAAGAGTAAATTTATTGGTAATAAAGGTTTTTTGGAGTGCTTTTCTAAAATAATATAGTAAGTAAAGGTCGCACAGCCTAAAAGTAAAATGTAAAGAGCATAGTCGCTATCATTTATAAAAGAAATGCCTGAGAAAATGGCAATGAAGCTTAAAGTGCAAATAAACATGCGTATTTTTGGATATCCTTGAGATACAGCAGGTTCTTTGGGAATTTTTAAAAGTAAAAGGTATGCACCTAAATTACCAAGAGCTGTTAAATAAAACATAAAGCTCCAGCCTATAGTATCGGTAATTACTCCTCCAAGTGTTGGAGATAAAGACAGTCCTGCATAAACGGCAGCTATATTAAGACCTATGTAATAGCCTCGTTTTTCTTTTTCAATGTGATAGGTAAGTAAAGCCATTGACGTGCAAAAAATAGTGGCATTAAAGATACCTTGAAGTGATCTTAAGGCCAAAAAAATATAAAAATGTGGGGCCAATGGAGCTAAAAAAGAAGCTATAGCTGAAGTTAGAGAACCAAAAGCAAAAATATTTCTAAAACCAAAGCGATTGGCAAGAGCAATTGATGGAAAAATAAAAGCTGTAACTGTAATCACATATACACTAATTGCCAAAGGTACTGATTGCGGTGAGATCCCGTAGGTATGAGAGATAGCCGGAATAGCAACATTTAAGGAGTTACTCATAAAAGCTGCAAAGAAAGATGATAAACAAGCTGCAGCGACCAAGATACTTTTTTGGTTCATAAAAAGGCCTTAGTTTATAAATTTTATAAAAGTGTAATTTAGCTAAAATTTGTAAAATTTCATGATAAAAATTTTAGCGCAATATATTTTGCTAATGTTTTTTTATTGTTGTTATTCAAAAATTTTTAGGTAAAAATCACTTATATAATTTAAAAATTCTAAAATAAAGAAAATATTTTAAAGGGATTTTTTATGCGCTATTTAGTTTTATCTGATATTCATGGATCAAGTGAAGAATTAGCTCAAGCTTTAAGTTTTTTTGATAAGTTAAACTGTGATGTTATCGTTCTTTTAGGAGATCTTTTAAATCATGGTCCAAGAAACCGCTTGCCTGATTCCTATGAGCCGCCTAAGGTTGCAGAGCTTTTAAATGCCCATAAAGAACACATTATCTCTATTCGTGGCAATTGCGACAGTGAGGTAGATGGTATGGTATTTTCTTTCCCTTGCAATGCCGCCTATGGTTGGATTTTAGTCCCACGTAAAAATTCTTTGGTAAGAGTATTTTTAACTCATGGCCATCTTCATAAATACGACACCATAGAAGAGGCTTGTAAACTAGGTTTAAAAGAAGGTGACATTGTTTTAAGTGGTCATACCCACGTAAGTGGAATCTTTAAANAAGAAAGTGGGGTTATTAATGTAAACCCAGGATCAACAGCCCTTCCTAAAGGGGGAACTGTGAAAAGTTTTGGTTTTATGGATGAAAATTTTATAAAAGTTTTTGATCTTCAAGGAAAAGAGCTCTTGTCTTTAAGTTTTGATGAGCTTTTATGCAATAAATGCTAAGCAGTCCACGAATTTGCACATAAACTTTGGTACATGTGATTTTATTCAGCTATCATATGCGCAACAATAATTAAAGGAGAACACAATAATGTTAGCTAGTTCTATTAAGCTTGCAACTAAGTATGATTATCTTGAGCCAAAATTTAAGGCTGCTTATCAGTGGTTAAATGACAACGACGTTACCAAGATGGCTGACGGTCGTTATGAGATCTGCGACGGTGTCTTCGCTTTAGTTCAGCGCTATACCACCTTACCGTTTGAGAAAGCTCGTTTTGAGGCTCACAACGATTACTTCGACATTCAGTATTTAGCTGAGGGTCAGGAGTCTTTCGGTGTTGCTTTACGCGATGATTGCAAGTTAGTTGAGTCTGTACCTGCAAATGACGTTTACTTCTTCGAAGCTCCATCTTTCTTCACCCCAGTAAACTTAAAGGCCGGTGATTTCGTAGTAGTTCCTCCTGAGGAAGTTCACCAGCCACGTGCAGCTTACAATGGCAAAGAGATGCCTGTTGTAAAGGTTGTTGTAAAGGTAAAGATTTAATCTTTTAGATTAAACAGAAAAAGGGGGCTTGGCCCTCTTTTTTTGCTCCAAACAAATTTTTTAATAGAAAAAGCTTTTACTAAAGAATATAGATACTGTACAAATAACGGCTTTGAAAGTGCATATAAAAGCAAAAAAAATATTATTAATGATCAAACGTTTTAAATAAAATCTAACTAATATATTTTATAAAATTTAAATGTATAAAATGCATAATTTACATTATATAATTAACTATATTTATATACAATTGTGATCAATCTTGCATATAAGAATTTTTTAGATATATATAATGCCTCACACAATCTTTGCGTTGTTTTAACAATAACTTAATAAATTAAAATCTTTGATTGTTCTAAAAATATTATTACAAACTAAAAACTTTATTTTGGGATAAATATGACTTTAAATAAAACCGCTAAGGCTGTAGCTATCAGTCTTGGAGCTTTATCTTTTGTTGTAACAGCAGAAGCCTCAGATAATTTAACTTTTTACAAAAAATCACAAAGAAGTAACGTTGAATTTAGTAATACTTTGTTACCCCAAACCACCGTGCCTTTATTAGATCCATATGAAAAAGATGAGACCATTATCGATAAGGGAAATGAGAATTTTTCTGTTGTAAACGATAAGGAGGGCCTTAAATACTCTCATGGATCATCATTAGTCATCAAGGCTCAAAATATCGGTATCTTAGGTGATCACAAAACAAATTCTGAATATCAAAATGGCTTAACTAATGTTAGTGATACTGAAACTTCTAACGCTTATTTAGTTGCTCAAAAAGACATAAATATTGAAGGATTTTCTAACGGTGTTGTTAATAAAGGCAAAGATAGCGGTGTTTTTTTAGTTGCAGAAAATGATATTAATTTAAAGGGAAATGGTTTTAGTAGTGATTTAAAATCGCCTCATATTTTTAATGCAGGTGTTACCTCTTTTGATAATAGCAATGTTGGTAATTTCCACTACACCAATATTTATTCTAAAAATGACATTAATATAAGTTCATTTGATGCAGGTCTTTTGGTTGATTATTCAAAAGCCTACAGTGCAAAATCAGAGATGCTTTTACATGGTCATAAGCATATAAATATCAATGATGTAAATTATGGTATTGTCACTTTAGGCAATGGCTCATCTAATATCACTTCAACTGTTAATCTTGCAAGTGAGGCAAATAATATTGTTGCCAACAAGATGGCAATTTCTGCTAATAAAGGTGAGGTTAAATTATTTGCTAAAGACAATTATCTTCAAGCTGATGATTGCGTAGTGTTTTCCTCAACTCTAGGCAAAATTAATATTTGGGGTAACACCACTATTAAGTTAAATAATAGTCAAAAAGATGACGCCTACGCTATTTATTCACAAGATTTGGTGGATATTAACACTATTATTCCGCCCGAGCTTGAGAATATTGCCGATTGTTACACCGTCATTTATGGTGATATTTATGCCGGACGCAATGGCAAGATTATGATTGGTAATGGTAAGTATATTGAAGGCGATTTAATAACTGATCATAAAGGCTCTATTTTATTAGAGGTTAACGGAAAATTAGTCGGTAAAACCAGACTGTATTCAGATAAACCAGAGCAATCAAATTTAAGAGATTATTCTGATTTAAAACCAGGATTTATTAAAATCATGATGAATGAGCTTTATAGCTCCTGGGATGTTACCGGACAGAGCTTTGTCTCAGAACTAGAAATGTTCGGATCTAACGTCAATTTAAGAGAAGCTAAAGCCTTAACTGTACAAAAAATGGTTCTTCCGAGAATCTGTGGATAGCCCTAATGAAATTGAGATTATATTCATTAGGGCTATATGTTAAACATAAGCATTACCTCTAAAAGCATCTCTAAATCCATAAGCTAATCTTTTTAATACTTTTATCTTATTGTTTATCCCTTCAAGAACGCTTGTCCTAATCCTGTAAATGCCTGAATTTGTTATACCATCTCGGTATCTTCTGTTTTGCACTTTGGCAAACTTAGTAATCTCTTGAACTTTTGACTGTAAAGCTAACCTTACCCATTCATCCCAAAGAGATTCTGACTCTTCTTTTGAGTGAGCATGGAATACTTCAAGTAATAGCTCTTTTAGCTCATTAGCTGCATATAAATCATGATAAAAGCTTAAAATATCATTAAGTTTTATTCTTTTTTCTTCTGATAAATTGGAGTTTTTTGTAAGTAACAGAAATCTTGAACGCTTTAAAAGAGAATAAGCATTGTCATCATTTTTGTTTTTATTTTCATAGGCAAGTCTTAGTCTTATGGCGCTTATAACAAGTCTTCCAAAGTTATAAACCATATGGAATAAATCATAGACAACCTTGGCATTAGGGCAGTACTTATTAACACAAGTAGCAAATCCTGCATTTTGGTCCATTGCTACTGCTTTTATTTGTTTACAGCCCTCTGTACCGCATAATTTAAAGAAGCGATTAACCTCTCGTACAGTCTTACCCTTACCAACCCAAATAACTCTTTTAGTATCTAAATCAACAACTATAGTTGCATATTTATGGCCTTTCTTAATAGAGAATTCATCAATAGCAATGTGAGAGGCTTGACCTAAATTAAAGTATATTTTCTTTTTAAGGTATCGCTTATGAATTCTTTTGCAGGAAGACCAGCTTAAACCTGTTCTTTCAGCAGTATCTTTAATAGACCCGGCTCTTTCTAAATCTTCATTAACAGAGTCTGCAACCCTTGTTGTAAAGCGACTGTTTTCAGATAGGAACTCTATTTTTTCAGTTGCATATTTATTACAGAACTTACATTTAAAGGTTCTATAGGTAATAAAACAGTCTTATACCCCAAAATGGAATCATCTTGCACAATTCGTTTTCTATATTCGTGAACAACTACATTCTTGCCTTTACACCAAGGACAGACAGGAAATTCACTGCAAGGCTCAAGGTAAAAATGAATTTCCTTAGCTTTATCATCTATAAAATGGGAAGAAATCTTAAAACCTTTGAAAAAATGGTTTGTTAAATCAGATTGAAAATCGGGTACAATAGCCATAGGTCGTTCTCCTTGATTGATGGATTTTGGTTAATTCAATCTTAATTGGGAACGACCATTTTTTTGTCTATTGGTATAACAAAATTAGATATAAAATTTTAGTTAGCCACAGATTTGGCGAAGAACCCAAAAAATTGGAAGTGAAGGGGATGGCGCTGGTATAGGTTCTTTCTCCTTAGATCTTGATGCAACAAATCATAAAAATAGCGATATGCTTTATATTTATGGCGGACAGGGAATTTTTGGCTTAGATGTTAAAGATTTTGTTGGAATGTCTGACTTTAAAGAAGGCGATAAAATCCGTTTTGCTACAGTTTATGGAGATGAAATCCTCTTTGTCAGCGCCTCTATGAAAGGAGAGGGCTTATATGACTTATATTTCTCTGTTAATAAAGAACAATATGATAAGAATGACAAAGAAAATGCCGATTACAACAATAAGGTTGCAGATGGTGAAAAACCAGGTAATTCTTATGTAAGTCAATCTGTAGGTGATAAAGGCTATAACTATTACATTGACGGTATAAAAAAGAGAGTTGCCTCAAGTGTTGTAAGTGCTATAGAAAACTCAAGCCAAGCTAATTATGCAAACGCAGTTTATATGGACAATTTAAACAAGCGTTTAGGTGAGGCTCGTTATGCCAACGGTATTGATGGTCTGTGGGCAAGAGCGCGTCACGACAATATAGACAAAGATAATGGCTTTGAATCCAAAAATACCATGTATGAGATTGGTTTAGATAGAGTTTTCAATCTTGCAAGTGGCACTAATCGTGTAGGTATTGCTATTGACTACATGGAAGGTGACATTGATTTTGCCAATGGGCAAGGTGATGTTGAGCGCAAGGGCTTTTGGCTTTATGACAATTGGGTCTCTGATAAAGGCCACTACATGGATTATGTCTTAAAGTATGGTCATTTAAACAATACTTTTGATACCGATCCATCACGTGATAGAGGTGTTGTAAGTGGCGATTACAGTAACAATGTAATTTCTTTAAGTGCTGAGTATGGCTTTAAGAAAGCCTTTTTGGAAAACTATTTCTTTGAGCCACAAATCCAAATGCAATACTCTAAGGTTTCAAAAGCTGATTACACAACTTCACAAGGCACTAACGTAACTCTTGATGCAATTGACAGTTTAATTGCAAGAGCGGGTATGCGTCTTGGTTTTAATATTGGTAAAACCTTTGAAGCTTATGTAAAGTCTGATATTTATCGTGAGTTCTTAGGCGATCAAGATGTTTATGCTCAAGATAAGACTGGTGTATTTAGCCAAACTTATGAAAATGATGGTACTTGGTATGATGCCGGTTTAGGCTTAAGCGCAACCTTAGGTAAAAATGCTTACGTTTTCACCGATGTTGAGAAGCTCTTTGGCAATGACAATGACAACTCATATCAGTTTAATGTTGGCTTTAAGTTAAACTTTTAAAGAATAGTAGTTATAAATTAAAAGATGGGGACTAAAAAGAAAACTTTTTGGTAACCATCTTTTTTTTGCCCAAAATATTATGAAAAGTTTAATAGAAGCTTATTTTTTGAAGATCTTTCTAATTGTTTTTTAGCAAAGTTAAACAATTTTCAGAAAAAGTTTTATAAGTATTTAGCTCTTCTCTTGAAAGCTCATGTTTTGTAAAGTCATTTTGGAGTTTCTTTTCAATACTATCCAATAAGACCTTATCTGTGCACCTTTCAATAGAAGCATTAGGAATCACTATAGAGTTTTCTGCATATGTGTACATACTTAAAAGCAATGAAGCAATTAACAATGCAAATCTTTTCATGATAAACCTTATTTAAAATCAGAAAATTACAGTTCGATTTTCTGATTATAGTTTGAATTTATTAGCTATAAATAAATTTGAGTTAAATTTGCGAAAGAATTAAAAAAAATAGCAGTTATTAAAAATAAATTAAAAAAAATTTATAGATAAAACAGCATATAAATGCATATTGTTAAAAAAAGATCAAAAACTTTAAAAAAACTACTTGCAAACTTTAAAAAAGTCTCTATAATGCATTTCCGTTGTCACGCAAGACAACAACGAAAAAAACTCCAAGCGAGTTTAAAAAGTTCTTTAAAAATAAGTACGGACAATCTGTGTGGGCCCTCTGAAAAGAGGGTTAAAAAACAAGAATGAGAAGATTACTAGATAATGAAGGTAATTGAAGGACATTCACACAAGAGCCAAGTTTATTTGAAAATAAATTAGGAGCTCAAATCAAAATCTTTGAATATCGAAGAGTTTGATCATGGCTCAGATTGAACGCTGGCGGCAGGCCTAATACATGCAAGTCGAACGGTAACATAGAGAAAGCTTGCTTTCTCTGATGACGAGTGGCGCACGGGTGAGTAAGGTCTGGGAAACTGCCTGACAGAGGGGGACAACAACTGGAAACGGTTGCTAATACCGCATACACCCTGAGGGGGAAAGTCGAAAGACGCTGTCAGATGTGCCCAGATGGGATTAGCTAGTAGGTGAGGTAAAGGCTCACCTAGGCGACGATCTCTAGCTGGTCTGAGAGGATGATCAGCCACATTGGGACTGAGACACGGCCCAGACTCCTACGGGAGGCAGCAGTAGGGAATATTGCACAATGGGGGGAACCCTGATGCAGCCATGCCGCGTGTGTGAAGAAGGCCTTCGGGTTGTAAAGCACTTTCAGAGGGGAGGAAAATGACGTTACCCTCAGAAGNAAGCACCGGCTAACTCCGTGCCAGCAGCCGCGGTAATACGGAGGGTGCAAGCGTTAATCGGAATAACTGGGCGTAAAGGGCATGCAGGCGGTTCTGCAAGTAGGGTGTGAAAGCCCGGGGCTCAACCTCNNGGAATTGCACTCTAAACTGTGGGACTAGAGTATTGCAGGGGGAGACGGAATTCCAGGTGTAGCGGTGGAATGCGTAGAGATCTGGAAGAACACCAAAGGCGAAGGCAGTCTCCTGGGCAAATACTGACGCTCATATGCGAAAGCGTGGGTAGCAAACAGGATTAGATACCCTGGTAGTCCACGCCGTAAACGATGTTGATTAGAAGCTTGCTTNGTAAGAGTGGGTTTCGCAGCTAACGCGATAAATCAACCGCCTGGGGAGTACGGCCGCAAGGTTAAAACTCAAATGAATTGACGGGGGCCCGCACAAGCGGTGGAGCATGTGGTTTAATTCGACGCAACGCGAAGAACCTTACCTGATCTTGACATCGCGAGAATTACTTGTAATGAGTAAGTGCCTTCGGGAACTCGCAGACAGGTGCTGCATGGCTGTCGTCAGCTCGTGTCGTGAGATGTTGGGTTAAGTCCCGCAACGAGCGCAACCCTTGTCCTTTGTTGCCAGCGGNNGTAGAGCCGGGAACTCAAAGGAGACTGCCAGTGATAAACTGGAGGAAGGTAGGGATGACGTCAAGTCATCATGGCCCTTACGGTCAGGGCTACACACGTGCTACAATGGGGCGTACAGAGGGAAACGAAACTGCGAGGTGGAGTGGAACCCAGAAAGCGTCCCTAAGTTCGGATTGGAGTCTGCAACTCGACTCCATGAAGTCGGAATCGCTAGTAATCGCAAATCAGAATGTTGCGGTGAATACGTTCCCGGGCCTTGTACACACCGCCCGTCACACCATGGGAGTGGATTGCACCAGAAGTGGCCAGCCTAACTGCAAAGGGGGGCGGTTACCACGGTGTGGTTTATGACTGGGGTGAAGTCGTAACAAGGTAACCATAGGGGAACCTGTGGTTGGATCACCTCCTTAACGAACGCCCTACTTTTCTTAGAGCCCACACAGATTATTCGTACTGAAGATAGAAGAAAGCGTGATTGAAAAGGTTACGGGTCTGTAGCTCAGTTGGTTAGAGCGCACCCCTGATAAGGGTGAGGTCGATGGTCCGATTCCATTCAGACCCACCAGTCAATCGGTCCATAAGAGAGCTTTTAAGAAAAAGAGTTCTGTTATGGACAATAGCTCCAAGTTCTTTAAAAATTCGTAAACAAGCTGAAACAAATAAACTGGATTTATTTGATTGAAAGATTAAATGAATCCGACTCAAATAGTCACTGAGTATAAAGGAAAAGGTTTTTTACAAGCAAAGAAAGCTTTGAAAGATGTTTTCCGGCGAGAATCGATAAAAGATATCGAACGCTTAGAAGATACAGCTCGGGAGCAATCCGGGGCTGTATGGTCAAGTGAATAAGCGCACATGGTGGATGCCATGGCGTCAGGAGGCGAAGAAGGACGTACTAATCTGCGAAAAGCTCAGGTAAGCCGATAAGGGGCGCAATAGCCTGAGNNATATCCGAATGGGGCAACCCAACACGCAAGTGTTNNACTTGATACAAAAGTATCAAGGGCGAACCGGGGGAAGTGAAACATCTCAGTACCCCGAGGAAAAGAAATCAACCGAGATTTCCACAGTAGCGGCGAGCGAACTGGAAGGAGCCCAAAAGTTTATATGGTNACAAGTAGAACAGTCTGGAAAGGCTGACGAAAGAGGGTGATAGTCCCGTATACGCAAGTGCGATATAGATGAGCGAGAGTAGGGCGGGACACGTGGTATCCTGTCTGAAGAAGGGGGGACCATCCTCCAAGGCTAAATACTACCTGACGACCGATAGTGAACCAGTACCGTGAGGGAAAGGCGAAAAGAACCCTGGTGNNAAGGGAGTGAAAAAGAATCTGAAACCGTGTGCGTACAAGCAGTGGGAGCTAATTGAAAGATTAGTGACTGCGTACCTTTTGTATAATGGGTCAGCGAGTTATCTGCATTAGCGAGGTTAACTTTNNGATGAGGGAGCCGTAGGGAAACCGAGTCTTAATAGGGCGAAGAGTTGATGCAGGTAGACCCGAAACCGAGTGATCTAGTCCTGGACAGGCTGAAAGCAGGGTAACACCTGCCGGAGGGCCCAACCTACTGTCGTTGCAAAGCCAGAGGATGATCTGGGACTAGGGGTGAAAGGCCAATCAAACCCGGTGATAGCTGGTTCTCCCCGAAAGCTATTTAGGTAGCGTCCTGCAGGGACGTATGGGGGTAGAGCACTGTTATTGGAAGGGACTCATTGAGAGTTACCGACCAATTGCAAACTACGAATACCATACAGTTGTAAGCAGGGGACACACAGTGGGTGCTAACGTTCATTGTGAAGAGGGAAACAACCCGGACCGCCAGCTAAGGTCCCGAAGTTCTGATTAAGTGGGAAACGATGTGGGAAGGCATAGACAGCCAGGANTGTTGGCTTAGAAGCAGCCATCATTTAAAGAAAGCGTAATAGCTCACTGGTCGAGTCGGCCTGCGCGGAAGATGTAACGGGGCTAAAATCAGACACCGAAGCTGCGGATTTGACTTANNAGAAGTCAAGTGGTAGGGGAGCGTTGTGTAAGCCTGAGAAGCTGACAAGNNGGATTGTTGGTGGAGGTATCACAAGTGCGAATGCTGACGCAAGTAACGATAAAACGGATAAATAAACCGTTCGCCGGAAGACCAAGGTTTCCTGTTCAACGTTAAACGGAGCAGGGTTAGTCGGTGCCTAAGGCGAGGCTGAAAAGCGTAGTCGAAGGGAAACGGGTTAATATTCCCGTACCGTGTTTCATTGCGATGGGGTGACGGAGAAGGTAAGGCTGGCCGGAGGATGGAAGTTCCGGTGAAAGACTGTAGGTAGGTACATGGGTTAAAAGACAAGTACCGATAATCTGAGAGTTGAGACGAGGTAAGAAATTACCGAAGCAGTTGTGGCCAGGCTCCCAGGAAAAGCTCCTAAGCGAAAGATGAGACAGGCCGTACCCCAAANCCGACACAGGTGGTCGGGTAGAAGATACCAAGGCGCTTGAGAGAACCCGGGTGAAGGAACTAGGCAAAAATGTACCGTAACTTCGGGAGAAGGTACGCTGAACTAAGTGAGAAGATTCACTCTTTGAGCTAAGTTCAGCCGCAGATAAATGGTGGCTGGGACTGTTTAACAAAAACATAGCACTCTGCAAACCTGAAAGGGGAAGTATAGGGTGTGACACCTGCCCGGTGCCGGAAGGTTAAATGATGAGGTTAGCGCAAGCGAAGCCTTTGAGTGAAGCCCCGGTAAACGGCGGCCGTAACTATAACGGTCCTAAGGTAGCGAAATTCCTTGTCGGGCAAGTTCCGACCTGCACGAATGGTGTAACCATGGCCACGNCTGTCTCCACCCGGGACTCAGTGAAACCGAAATCGCTGTGAAGATGCAGTGTACCCGCGGCTAGACGGAAAGACCCCGTGAACCTTTACTGCAGCTTGACACTGAACCTTGAACCTGTTTGTGCAGGATAGGCGGGAGACATAGAAGCGGAGACGCTAGTTTTCGTGGAGTCGACCTTGAAATACCGCCCTGACAGTTTTGAGGTTCTAACTAAAGAAACAAATCTGANNGGACAGTGTCTGGTGGGAAGTTTGACTGGGGCGGTCTCCTCCCAAAGGATAACGGAGGAGCACGAAGGTCGGCTGATCACGGTCGGAAACCGTGAAGTCAGTGCAATGGCATAAGCCGGCTTGACTGCGAGAGCAGCAACTCGAGCAGGTGCGAAAGCAGGTCATAGTGATCCGGTGGTTCCATATGGACGGGCCATCGCTCAACGGATAAAAGGTACTCTGGGGATAACAGGCTGATACCGCCCAAGAGTTCATATCGACGGCGGTGTTTGGCACCTCGATGTCGGCTCATCACATCCTGGGGCTGTAGTTGGTCCCAAGGGTATGGCTGTTCGCCATTTAAAGTGGTACGCGAGCTGGGTTCAAAACGTCGTGAGACAGTTTGGTCCCTATCTACCGCGGGCGTTGGATGATTGCAGGGACTTGCTCCTAGTACGAGAGGACCGGAGTGAACGAACCTCTGGTTTACGGGTTGTCACGCCAGTGGCACGGCCCGGCAGCCAAGTTCGGACCTGATAACCGCTGAAAGCATCTAAGCGGGAAGCAGACCCTAAGATAAGTCATCCCAATCTATAAGATAGTAAAGACCGTTGCAGACTACGACGTTGATAGGCTGGATGTGGAAGTCCTGTGAAGGATGTAGCTTGCCAGTACTAATGTTCTGAGAGTCTTGACCATACAGCCCCGGAAGGCATCCGAGAGGCAATCTTTGTTAAAACCTGACTAAAAAAAGAAGTAAAGCTAAGTTTACGAATTTTAAACTGAATATGTCCGGCGGCCATAGTGCTGTAGAACCACCTGTTCCCATTCCGAACACAGAAGTGAAATGCAGTCACGTCGATGGTAGTGCAACGTACGATTGTGTGAGAGTAGATCACCGCCGGGCTCCTTTTTGAAGAACCCAGACCTTTTGGTCTGGGTTTTTTCGTTTTTGGGCTGTAAAAATGTATTTACAATTGCTCTCATTAAATCATTTAAAATTCATAAAGTTATAGATCGTTCTTTGTTTCTTATACTTGATAGGGTAGAATTTAAAAAGTAAATACAATCAATAAGGGGCTTTTATGGCAGGTGTATTTTATCAATATGTAGGATTAGAGCCTTTGGATATCGAACCTTATAAAGAGGAGCCTAATGAGTGTGTTTTAAGCCTTACAGAGTGGAAATCCTTTTTAGGTGAGAGTAAGGTTAAGAACTTTTTAGATAACGGTATGCTTGTTCATGTAGTTCCTTGTCGCATGGATCAAAACAGTGGCAATTTTGTTGAGGTAAAAAGTGTAGCCTCTTGTGAGACCATGAAAGAAGTGCAGTCTTTAAGTGAAAGAGATGAGTTTGGTTGGTTGATGATTTAAGGATAATTTATGGATAAGCATGATCGTAGCCGTCTTGGTAATTTAAGCTTAAAAAATCCTTGGCATTTTTTAGCTTTAGGATTTGGTTCAGGATTATGCCCAAAAGCTCCTGGAACATGTGGTTCACTTTGTGCTATCCCTTTATGTATTCTCTTAATATACATGCCATTTTGGGCCAGTGTGGCGGTAATTATTCTGACCTTTATTTTAGGTGTAATTGCCTCAAATAAAGCCGAAAAAGCTTTAGGCTTTCATGACTGTTCATCAATTGTGATTGATGAGTTTGCTGGCATGTTTATCTCTGTTTTATTCTTCCCAAAGGTTTGGTATTTAGCCTTTTTAGCTTTTGTTTTATTCAGAGTATTTGATATCTTAAAACCTTTCCCTATAAGCTATTTAGATAAGCGTATAGGTGGAGGTTTAGGCATTATGGTAGATGATATTGCTGCAGGATTTTTTGCTTGTATAAGCGCTCATATCTTGTTTTTGCTGTGGCCACAGTTTTTCTAATTAACCAAGATGCTGTCAATAATACTTTGGCAGATATTGTCTATCTCTATGATCTTATCTTCAGTTATGCTTTTATCTTTATGAGAAACTTCACACTGAGTCTGGATAATCTTGTTTTTTCTTAAAAGAAAACTTTCGTGCAGCATTTTTTGAAGATAGATTTTATCTGCATCTTTTTTGGTAATTACACCTTTATATTCAAAAGACTTTTCTGGACCTTGGCTGTCATCTTTTAAAATTTCGACATTGCGATAAAGATCTTTTTGACTGTTATCTATAGGATTTAGAATAATTTCTGAAATTTTTTTAGATACTATATTTTGGAAATTATTTTGCTTTTGCTCGATAATTTTTATGTAGACATTTAAAGGATTATTTGTTGCAGAAAATCTACAGCTATTTAAACTGCACTGTTCTTTAAGTTGAGATGGAATATTTAAGCTTATAGCTATATTTTGATCTTTTAAATGCACTTTGGTACTTTTATTATCATTTGCGAAGGATGTGTTAATAAACGTCAAAGCGACAATAAGTAATATAGTTTTAAAAATTTGCTTTGCATAGATCACCTCTACGTGATTTTATGCAAAAAATTTTTTCAAATCAAAGAGCCAGTTCATGCTTTATAAGATCTTTGTAAATAAAATCCCCAGTAAGTTTTAAAACTTATTGGGGAAGTATACTTTTTAGTGATTATATATTTAGACTAGATTTTCGCGTAAAGAATCAGCTTTTTTATCAAGTTCAACTTGTTGCTCTTTACTTATATTTAGAGCTTTAGCAAGACCATTTATGTAACTCTCTTCCATAAAGTTATCGCAATAGATTACAGTCTTTGATAACACGTATATATCAAAAGCTTGTTCTTGATTTGAGACTTTAGCTGCAATTACATTTGGATCTAAAGGGCAATTTAAAAAATTAGAGATTTCTTTTTCCAAAGTGTCATTTGCAAGATCTTTTGAGCATTTATCAATCAAGGACTTTTCTTCATCATCAATATGTCCATCAGCGCGAGCAGAGAAGATCATAGCCTGCAGAAGCAATAAAGCTCTCTCATCATCAATTGCAGCCACTTGATAGTTCTTATTATCAGAAGGCTTTGAAGTGTTTGTTTGAGAGTTATTGTTGTTTTGTTGCCATTTTTTCAAAAGACTATAGGCAAAGGCACAAGCTGCAGCGCCAGCACCAATAGTAGCAACATTTTTAGCAGCCGATCTTACGCTTTTAGATCCTCCTAAAAGAGCTCCAACAATAGAACCAACAGCTCCAGCTCCTAAAAGCTCTCCTACGGATGATTTTGTGTGAGGAACTTTTTTACTAGCAGTTTCAGACAGGGTTCCTAAGGTGTCTTTGAGAGTGTCGAAAAGTCCTTTCATGATTTTTCCTTATGTTTAAATTGGGATTTGTTACAGTGTAAATAAATATAATTAGCTAAAAATTAGGAAAAGGGAGAATGGAAAAATAAGAAAGGTATTTTTTTGTTTAAAAACAAAAAACCCCAAGCTAGCTTGGGGTTTTACTGAAATATTTTAGAGTACTACTTTAAGGCAACAGCCAGATCGTAGGTGCTCTTCATGAACTTGTGCTTCATGTTAGTGATGCAGTCGATGATATCATAGTGAACGAGTTCGCCACGATTTACACCGATGCAACGGCCAGAGAAGCCATCGCTTAAGAGCTTAACTGCGTAAGCACCCATACGGGAAGCTAAGACGCGATCTGCAGCTGATGGAGCACCACCACGCTGAATATGACCTAAAACGGTAGCACGGGTCTCAAGACCTGTGTAGAGCTCAAGCTCACGAGCCATCTGATAAACATCAGTCTGGTTTTCGCAGACAACGATGATAGCGTGACGCTTGCCGTTATCGATACCGGCCTTAATGTCGGTATAAACGTCTTGTTTGTTCCAAGCAATTTCAGGAACTAACAAAGCCTCAACACCACAAGCTACAGCTGCACATGCAGCTAAGTCGCCGCAGTGGTGACCCATAACCTCAACAACGCTAATACGCTTGTGAGAGGAGCAGGTATCACGAAGCTTATCGATAGCTTCAATAGCAGTATTTAAAGCAGTATCAAAACCGATAGTAGCGTCAGTACCTGCAATATCGTTATCGATAGTGCCAGGAATACCAATGCAAGGGAAGCCTAACTCAGAGATGAGTTTTGCACCCATATAAGAGCCGTCACCGCCGACAACTACTAAAGAGTCAATGTGCTGCTTGCGCATGATTTCAACGCACTCTTCACGAACAGCTGGCTCTTTGAACTCTGGGAAACGAGCTGTACCTAAAAAGGTACCGCCACGGTTTAACATATCGGAAACAGAGTGACTATTTAAAGGAATGATGTTTCCTTCGTGTAAGCCGGCGTAGCCATCACGAACACCACAAACCTCATAACCATAGTCTCTTGCGGTACGAACAACGGCACGAATGGCTGCATTCATTCCAGGGGCATCGCCGCCGGAGGTCAGTACACCGATTTTCTTAATATTTGCCATAAAAAATTTGTCCGTAACTTAAATTATTTAGCGTTAGCAACAGCAGCTTCGATGATAGCGGTGAAGTCTGGAGCCTTTAAGGAAGCACCACCAATTAAACCACCATCGATATCTTCCTGGCAGAAGAGGCCTGCAGCATTCTTAGCATTGCAAGAACCACCGTAGAGAATACGAACGCCCTGAGCGACTTCGGCATTAGCTTCTTTTAAGAACTCTCTAATCTGGTGATGAACGTTCTGAGCAATCTCAGGGGTAGCAGTCTTACCAGTACCGATAGCCCAAATTGGCTCGTAAGCGATGATTGCGTTGTTGAAAGCTTCAATACCGCATAAATCGATAACAGCCTGAATCTCAGCCTTGCAAACTTCGATGGTCTTGCCAGCATCGTACTCAGCCTCGGTCTCACCGATGCATAATACTGGGGTTAAACCATTGTCCTGAGCAGCCTTAAACTTAGCAGCAACACACTCATTGGACTCGTTGTGGTACTGACGACGCTCAGAGTGACCAACGATAGCGTAGGTGCAACCGAATTCCTTCAACATTACAGGGGAGTTTTCGCCAGTGAAAGCGCCTTGGGTGTGAACGTCGCAGTCCTCAGAACCCCACTGCAGTCTAGAACCTGCAGCATTGAATTCTACGGTACCGATGAATACGGCAGGTGCACAAACAGCAACATCTACTAAAGTAGCAGCTTGATTGGCTGGGGCAACAAAAGCTTGTACCAATTCAGTTACAGACTTCTTGGTGCCATTAAGTTTCCAGTTACCCATGACGACAGGCTTTCTCATAATGTTACATCCTCTATATATCTAAAGATAAAACGGTGCTAATTTCATAGTGAAAATTCTGCACACGTACTAATGTTATTTTACAATATTTCTTGCTTATATGATAAGCCTTTTTGAAAGCGTTTACAAAATAAATTTAATATTATTCATTTTGTAAAAAAAGGCTTATAAATCCCATTTTTAAGTTTTTATTAACTTTTTGTAATAAAAACTTTTAGCTCTTTTTTTAAAAACTAGTTAAATAAAATTTGTTACATATTTTATTTTTAGAGCATTTACTATGATGTTTATCGTGTTTTGCGAAAATTGTAGTCTTTTATTTAATTAAGAATTGTGCCAATTGACAAATTTTTTAATTAAAGAGAATTAAAAAATTACTTAATTTAAATTTTTTTTAGATTTTAGTGGGACTTATATTGGAATCTTGTATCTTTCTTTTATAGGGCTTTTTTTACCTTATGCACAAAGAAAGGGCATTTTTATATCAATTATTTGAAATATATTAAAATTGTCATAAGTCAAATCTGTTTAAATTTTTTTATTTTTCTTTGTATACAATAGTCGTATCAAATAAAGTTTGACAAATCCTCTTATCCTTATGGAAAATGGGAAAATTGTTTTTATTTGGCGATAAAATCGCCTTTTAGTAGTAATTAGCCAACAGGAGCATATATGCGCGTTCTTAAATTCGGTGGCACCTCTGTAGCCAATGCCGAGCGCTTTTTTAATGTAGCAGATATAGTCTTGAGTACGGCGGAAAAGACAACAACAGCCTTAGTACTTTCCGCTCCTGCCAAGATTACAAATCTGCTGGTAGCGCTGGTAGCCGCTGGTGCCTCAGGAAATGACGGCAAAGCTGAATTTGCCCAGATTAGATCTATTGTTGAGCCGATTATTACAACATGTGCCCAAAAATATCCTTCTTTTGATGAAAAGAAGATTTTTGAAGAGTTCAACACTACTTTAGCTTTAATTAAGCGCCGTGTTGAGGGAATGTTGCTTTTAGGCCAGTGCCCAGAGCTTGTTCAGGCTTTTGTTGAAAGTCGCGGTGAGACTTTCTCAATTGCTATTATGGCCGAACTTTTAAAAGCCATGGGTAAGAAGGTTAGAGTTATTGATCCGGTTGCCGTTTTAGTAACAGAAGGCGGCATCATGGAGTCTTCTGTAAATATTGAAAAGTCAAAGATTCGTTATCAGGCTTTAGATAATGATCCTGAAGCTATTACTTTAATGGCAGGCTTTTGCGGTGGAAATGAAAAAGGCGAGCTTGTTTTATTAGGCAGAAATGGCTCTGACTATTCTGCAGCATGCTTAGCTGCAATTGCAGGTGCTGAGTGCTGTGAGGTATGGACTGACGTTGATGGTGTTTATTCTTGCGATCCAAGATCTGTTCCTGATGCAGTCTTATTAAAGAAGATGTCTTATGATGAGGCAATGGAGCTTTCATACTTTGGTGCCAAGGTTTTACATCCTCGTACCATAGCTCCAATTGCTAAATTCCATATTCCTTGCTTAATTAAGAACACCAAGAATCCTCAAGGCGCTGGTACCTTAATTTCAGAGGAAACTGATCCTAATATTCCGATTAAAGGTATTTCAGATCTTAAAAATGTATCTTTAATTAATATCTCAGGACCTGGCCTTAAAGGTATGGTAGGTCTTGCCGGTCGCCTGTTTACAGCTGTATCTCGTGCCGGTGTCTCTATTATCTTGATTACCCAGTCATCCTCTGAGTATTCAATTTCTTTCTGTATTTCTACATCAGATTTAATGCGTACTCGCAAAGCTATCGATAGCGAGTTCCATTTAGAGCTTAAAGAAGGCGAGATCAATCCGCTTGAGGTTATGGATAAATGCGCTATTATCTCTGTAGTTGGTGATGGTATGCGCAAAGTGCGTGGCATCTCAGGTAGATTCTTCCGCGCTTTAGCTGAGGCTAACGTCAATATTAGAGCTATAGCTCAGGGCTCTTCTGAAAGATCTATTTCTGCTGTTATTGCAGAAAAGAAGACTGCTGAGGCTGTTGCCTTTGCTCACACTGCATTCTTTAATTCAAAACAGCGCTTAGAGCTTATAGTTATTGGTGTAGGTGGTGTAGGTGGGGAGCTTTTAAAACAGATCCATCATCAAAGAGAGGCTATTTGCGATCGTCATGGTGTTGATATTAAGGTTGTAGGCCTTGCCAACTCCAAGCGTTTTTACAGCAATCCTTTAGGTATTTCTCTTGAAAATTATGAAGATACTTTAAGTAACGAAGGCACTGTAGGCGAGTTCTCTGTTGAGGCTTTACGTGAGCTTATAAAGCAAGGTCACTTAATAAACCCGGTCATTGTTGATTGCACTTCAAATGAGAAGATTGCGCTTTCTTATACTCAGTTTATGCAAGAAGGAGCTCACGTTGTAACTCCTTCTAAGAAAGCTAATACTTGTTCTTATGCTTACTATAAGGCCTTAAGAGAGACTGCTAAAGTAAATCATCGTAAGTTCTTATATGAGGCAAACGTAGGTGCAGGTTTACCGGTTATCAATACCTTACAAAATGAGCTTGCCGCAGGTGATAGCTTAATTGAGTTCTCAGGCATCATGTCAGGTACTTTATCCTACATCTTTGGCTTAGTTGAAGATGGCTACACTTTATCTGAGGCTACCTTAAACGCTTATGAAAAGGGCTTTACAGAGCCAAATCCTCGAGATGATCTTGAAGGTATGGATGTTGCACGTAAGGTGCTTATCTTAGCTCGTGAATGTGGTTATGAACTTGAGCTCTCTGACATTGATGTTGAGGCTGCAGTTGAGGCTAAATTCTTAGAAGGTGCTAACGCACAAGAGGTTTTAGCAAATCTTAAAGCTTGTGATGATGCTTTCCAAGAGAAAGTTCAAAAAGCAAAGGCTCAAGATAAGGTTTTGCGCTATGTTGCAACTATAAGTAAGAGTGGTAAGTGCAGTTGTGGTGTTAAAGCCGTTGATGCATCTGATCCTTTATATAAAGTAAGAGGTGGTGAAAACGCTTTGGCCTTTACTACCGAATACTATCAGCCAATTCCTTTAGTTATTCGTGGTTATGGTGCAGGTACTTCTGTTACTGCAGCTGGTGTTTTAGCTGATATTTTACGTTTGCAACGTTGGACTCGTGAGGATTAAAAGTGAGTATTGTGTATAGAGCTTACGCTCCGGCATCTGCTGCCAATTTGTCAGTAGGTTTTGATCTTTTAGGTGCAGCTTTAAAGCCTATTTCAGGTGAGATTTTAGGTGATGAAATCTTCATAGGCCAAGGCGAAGAAGGTACAGGTTGCACTGTAAAAGTTGAAGGCCGTTATGCAGGACGCTTGCCCTCAGATCCAAAGCGTAATATTGTTTATGATGCTTATTTGCTTTATAAAAAGACTCTTTTAGAAAAAGGGCTTGAAGTTAAAGATGTAGTCATGAAGCTTAAGAAGAATTTACCTGTATGCTCAGGTTTAGGTTCTTCTGCTGCAAGTGTTGTTGCAGCTGTCTTAGCTTTAGATGCTATTCATGACAATATTTTAGGCGAGAGTGAGTGTGTAAAGCTTATGGGCCGTCTTGAAGGTAAGATTTCAGGATCTATTCACTATGATAATGTCGCTCCTTGTTATTATGGTGGCTTACAGTTAATCGTAGGTGAAAACGGCGTAATCTCTCAAACTCTACCTGATTTTGATGATTGGTATTGGGTCTCTTGCTTCCCAGGCCTTAAAGTTTCAACCAATGCTGCACGTAAAATTTTACCTTTAGAGTATCCACGTTCAGATGTCATTACTTTTGGTAGACGTCTTGCTACTTTTGTTGATGCATGCCATAGAGGTGATGGTCAATTGGCCTCAAAGTGCTTAATTGATGTAATTGCTGAGCCTTACCGTGAGCAATTAATCCCAGGCCTTAAAGAAGCTCGTGCTTATGCCAAAAATATCGGTGCCTTAGCTACCGGTATTTCAGGTTCTGGTTCATCTGTTTTTTCTGTATTTACTAATTTAGAGAAAGCTCAAGAGATGAAGGAATATCTTGAGCGTAATTTCATTGCCAACGAAGATGGCTTTTGCCATGTCTGCAAGCTTGACAGACGCGGANGCTTATGCAGAAATCTGTGAGGAATAAAAATGCAACTTTTTAATCTTAAAGATCATAATGAAGCCGTCAGTTTTTCTGAGGCAGTGGTTAAAGGTATAGGTCATAATCAGGGATTATTTTTCCCAGATAAGATTGAGCCTTTAGATAATATTGATGAACTTTTAGACACGCCTTTAGTTCCAAGATCTCAAAAGATCTTGCGTCACTTAATTGGTGATGAGGTCCCACAATTAGAGAGCATTGTTGCTGATGCTTTTAATTTTGAAGCACCAATTAAAGAGGCTGATAAAGATATCTATGCCTTAGAGCTCTTCCACGGCCCAACCTTAGCTTTTAAGGATTTTGGTGCTCGTTTCATGGCTCGTGTTTTATCCTCTATTAGAGGCGATAAGAAGCTTACTATTTTAACTGCTACCTCAGGTGATACCGGAGCTGCAGTTGCTGCAGCTTTCTATGAGCAAAAGGGTATTGATGTTGTAGTTTTATATCCAGATGGCAAGATTTCTTCTTTACAAGAGAAATTAATTGCAACTTTAGGTGGCAATATTAAAGCTGTAAGAATCTCTGGTATTTTTGATGAGTGCCAGGATTTAGTTAAGACGGCCTTTGATGATGAAGAGTTTAAAACAAGAGTTGGTTTAAATTCTGCAAACTCTATCAATGTAAGCCGTCTTTTAGCTCAGGTTTGCTACTATTTTGAAGCAGTAGCACAGTTGCCTAAGGATAAGCGCGATCATGTAGTATTCTCAGTTCCTTGCGGTAACTTTGGTAATATCACTGCAGGTTTAATTGCCAAAACTTTAGGCTTAAAGAGCCGTTTTGTTATCTCTTGCAATGCCAATGATACAGTTCCTAGATATTTACAGTCAGGTGTTTGGGATCCTCACAAGACTATTGCTACTTTATCAAATGCGATGGATATCTCTCGTCCAAATAACTGGCCACGTGTCGAAGCTTTAATTAAGATGAATGGTTGGAATAAGTCTGACTTTGACTTTGGATCTATGAGTGATGAAGAGACTTGCGATACTATGCGTGATCTCTACAGTCGTACAGGTTATGTTTTAGAGCCTCATGCAGCTATTGCCTATCAGATCTTAAAGAACAGCTTAAAAGAGGGAGAGACTGGTATTTTCTTAGGTACAGCACATCCAGCTAAATTTAAGGAAGTTGTCGATAAGACTTTAGGTATTGATATTGCTCTTCCTGAAGCTTTGGAAAAGAGAGTGGCTTTACCTATGCAAGCTGTAACTTTAAAGCCTGACTATGAGAATTTAAAGAGCTATGTGCTTGAAGCTGTAAAAGCCTAATAAAAGCTCCCCAAAGAGGGAGCTTTATAAAAAGTAAAAGCAGAAAGTAAAAAAGCTTTCTGCTTTTTTAATTTTAAAGCCAGCCTTTTTTCCTGAAGAATAAATAAGTTAAAAGAGCTGAGACTATCATCATGCCAATTGATAATGGGTAACCCCAATACCAAGAGAGTTCTGGCATGTACTTAAAGTTCATACCGTATACAGATGCAATCCAAGTTGGAGGCATGAAGACTACGGCCGCAACGGAGAAGATCTTGATGATCTTATTTTGTTTGTGGTTGGTGTAGCCCATTGAGGATTCAAGCTGGAAATTGATCTTATTGGACAAGAACTGAGTATGAGGCAAAATAGACTCAATATCGTTTAAAACCTCATCAATGCTACGATTTTGTCTATCGTCTAAAATGCTTTCAAAAGTCTTTTTAATAAAACGTAAAGCTCGACGAGTATCGTAAAGAGCCTGCAGAATTTGACTGTTTAACTCTTCTTGTGAAATAAGTTCTTTTAAAGTCTGCTCCACATGATTTTCATCAGTGATTTGTTCAGCAGTATCATCCAAAGTGCTGTAAGCATCCTCAATTAAGTCAGATAATTGATCAACTTTTAAATCTTGCAATTCTAAGAGAATATCTAAAGAAGAGCGCAGATTTACTTTGTTGTGACGGATGTAGTAGCGCAAAAGTCTTACAATAGAAACATCTTCCTCTCTAAATGAGATTAAAAGATTTTTTCTCATAGTAAAAGACATATTAACGCCACGTGTTTCATTGGCTAGACGCTGTGGGAACAAAGATAAAATATGTACACCATCAGGACCTACGCGAAAACGTGAAGATGATTCGATGTCATCCATTTCATCTTCTTCTGGAACGTCTTCAACGAAGAGCTTTTCAAGCCAATCACGTTCTTCATCGTCAGGCTGATTAACATCAAGCCAAATTACATCTGGTGGTAATGGATCACCTGGTTGTACAGGTTTTAAGGTGAGTTCATCGTCGTCGTCAAGACGGCAAGCTGTAATCATAATAATCTCCCGTTCACAGTACTTACGGGTACTGATATAGATGGCGGCAGGTGATAACTGCACGGGAGCGTATCAAAAGATACGCATCATACACAAATAGTCTGGATTTTTAACCATGTGTATTTTTTCACAATTTAAAATCTAAAGCTACAAAAAATTTAAATTAAGATCTAAAAAAATTAATGTGAAAAATAAAATATAAAGCAGTTGATTTTAAATATAAATTTTAAAAATCCAGAAAACTTTCCTTATTACAATTTAATCCCTTTACTTAATTTGTAAAGCTGTAGGCTTAAATATACTTTACATGTAGTAAATAAAGACTGCAAAAAACATCATGAAGGCCACTAAAAGCTTCTTTTTGAAGGTATTTGGATCTTTGATGTACTTTCTATAGAAGATATAAGCAATAAGCACACCGATAACACAACGTAATGATTGGATGATATTGCCTTCGACCACGCCTGCAAGATAAAAACATCCTACCCAACAAAAAGATCCTATAAGCCAAGTTAAGCTTGTGTATTTACCATGCCAAAGGTGTGTGATACTTAAATTTGATTTTTTTAAAAATAAAAGAGGTATGGCGATAAAACCACAGATTACATATTGCCAACATAAACAAGCTAAAGCTTTTTCAATGCTAGTACCTGGATAATTTATCATGAATCTTACCGTAGCATAGTCAGCTGCGGCATAACCTGTACAAATGCAGATCATCATGCACAAAGGCATAAGTTTGATTTTGCCTGAAAGAGATGAGAAGTAAAAACCTAAGAGCAAAATTAAAGCAATGGCAAAAAGCTGTTGAGAGGAAAAAACTTGACCTGAAATTACAAAACTAATTGCGGCAATTACAGGAATTTTAATGGTTAAAAGAGGAGATACTACAGAGCTATCAGTAGCTGTTAAGAGTCTTATGATTAAATACTGGGCAATAAGATAGGGAACAATGATATATAACGTTGCAAGTAAGATCTCAAAAGAGAACATCTTGTACATGCCACTTAATAAAAGTGGCGGGAGCATAAGTATAAAGAATGTACTGTGTACAACAATTAATTGTCTTATTCCTTTTAATTGGTATTTTTCTACGCAATCTTTGGCAAAAGCGTAGTTTAAGGCGTTAAGCAAGGCGCCGGCAAATCCCAAAAGGATACCGAAATGTTCAAGACTCATTTAAATTTTCCTTATGATTTTTAGTATGAACCCTGAAATTGATCACTTAAGTTTCTAAGTCATACTAGCAGAATTTAAGGCTTGTTTCCTAAAATTAATAGGAGACAGGCCTTTTAACTTTTTACATACTCTGTCAGTGTTATACCAATTTATATAATCTTTAATAGCTTTCTCCAGATCTTTTAAGTCTTTAAAGGTCTTTTCCTTTCCATAAAACATTTCTACCTTCATTCTGCCAAAGAATATCTCAATCATAATGTTATCGTATGTAGTTGCCTTTCTAGACATACTTTGGGTTAAATTATGCTGTTTTACCCAATTAGTGTATAGTCTATTTTGATATTGCCACCCTTGATCTGAATGAATCAAAGCTTCTTTTATGTTATTGATTCTGATGACTTTTCCAAAACGAGACAGCATGCGATTTATTTGTCTAAGGTCAGGACTTCTTGAAATATCATAAGCAACAATTTCATTGCTACACATATCAATAATTGGAGATAAATATAATTTACCATTAGCAATAGCAAATTCTGATATATCTGTTGCAAAGGACGTCATAGGCTTAGGAGGATTGAATTCTCGATTAAGAATGTTTGGTGCAATCTTTCCAATAGTTCCTTTGTAGGAGTTGTATTTCTTATAAGCTTTAGGATGAGCTCCTTGCAAATTCAGATGCTGCATAAGCTTATGTACGGTTTTGTGATTGAGGGGCGTGCCCTGATTGCGTAGAACGTACATAACACGTCTATAGCCATAGCGTTCCTTGCTATCAGCATGAATCTTCCTGATTGCAGCAAGCTGCTCACTATAGACATTATCAAGGCTCTTGGAAGGAGCTTTACGTAATTGGTATAGGTAAGAACCTCTACTCATAGAAGCTTCTTCTAAAAGAATCCTTAAAGGATATTTCGGCCTTAACTCAAGGATTAATTTTGCTTTTATTTGTTGTTTTTCTTTTCTAGATATTCTTGGGTTAAGGCCTCGAATTTTTTTGAGAACTCCTCATGGCAACGAAGTCTTAAAAGCTCCATTTTTAAAGCTTTCTCTTCTTCATGAGTGTATTCAGAGAACGGTTTTTCTGAATCAATAAGCTTATTTACATTAATTTTTTTTGTTTTTTTTGCTGAAGATTTTTTAGTTGGACGGCCTTGAGCATTCATATTTATCAATCCTTTTTCACCTTGAGAATGATAAATATCATACCAATTTTTTACTGATGATTGAGCTCGTATTCCATAGAGTTGAGCAATATCTTCTAAACCATAAATTCCTTTTGCATAAGCTTTTGCAACTATAATCTTAAATTCAGGTGAGTATTTGGTTGAGTGCCCATGAGGTAACAAACAGTTATTTTTGGCTTTATAAAACAGGTTACTTACATATGATGTTGAAAGTAACCATTTTCTGGCAGTAAAAGCAACACCAAATTGTTCACAGTCTTTTACTACAAGTAATTTTTGAGTATATGTCAGTTTCATATAAAACCCCGTTATCAATCGAAGTGATCAATAACGGGGTTCATACTATTTTAAGCTTATTTTTTTATTATTTAAAGGTAGTAAATAGAGACAAAGAAAAACATTAATACGGCAATTACCATTTTCTTTTTAAAGGTGTTTTCATCGTGAATGTAGCTTTTATAAAAGAGATAAGCCACGATGATGCCTAAAACAGATCTTAAAGATTGCACAATTGAAGTTTCAACTACTCCGGCAAGATTAAAACAAGTAACAAAAAAAGCGTTAGATGTCATCCAGGCTATAGCAATGGTACTAGCTCTCTTTACATCAGTGACATTTATATGAAATCGTCCTGCCTTAAAAAAAGGCAGGGCAATGATGCCGCATAACATAAATTGATAGCAAATAATGCCTAATATGGCATGAGTACGGTTGTCCTCAGGCCAATCACGCATAAACTCAGCCATACCTAAATCAGATATTGCATACATAAAGCTTACAATGGTGATTAGTAATAAAGGAAGGAGTTTGATGCGTCCGGCTATTTTTGAGAAATATACTCCTAATAAAATTAAGGCAATGATGGCAATAATTTGATTTAAGGCAAAATTTTGGCCTAAAAATATGAGCGCGATAACAGCAAGCACCGGAATTTTTATGGTCAAAAGAGGCGAGACTATGGAGCTGTCGGTCATAGTTAAGGTAACAATCATTAAGTATTGTGCCATTAAATAAGGGATTGTGGCCCACAGCGTATCAAATACTAGTTCAAAACTAATATAAGAAATTAAATTAAAATAGAAAAAAGGAATTATAGATAACAGGCATAAACCAATGTGAACTGCTGCTAATTGACGTAATCCTTTTAATGAATATTTTTCAGCACAGTCTTTGGTAAAAGCGTAATTAAAAGCTTGTACTATCGCCCCTAAAAAGCCTAAAAAAATTCCTATATATTCTAAAGACATTTTTTATCCTATATATAGTACAAAGTTACAGCAGCAAACATTCCAATGGCAATTGCCATTTTCTTTTTAAAGGTATTGTGATCAGTTATATATTGACGGTAGAACATATAAGCAATAATGATGCCTAATACTGATCTTAAAGTTTGTATAATATTTGCTTCAATTACGCCAGATAGATTAAAGCAACCTACAACACCAATCATGGAGACAATCCATGCAGTTCCCACCCATTTAGTTTGTAAGATTTCTTTTTTGTGAATAGAAAATTTTTTTATGAACATACACGGGACAGCAAAAAGGGCACAGGCTATATATTCATAAGTGATACCAGCACATATTTGATGAAAACGAGTTGTGTTTAGAGTTTGCATGAAATGTGTCATGGCAATATCTGAAAGAGCAAAACAGCTACAGGCAAAAGTTATAAAACATAAAGGACCAATTTTTACTCTACCTGAGAGGGAGGAGAAGTAAAAGCCTAAACTAATGATAGCTGTTATGCATAACAACTGGGTAACAGAAAAAGAAGCTCCAAAAAAAGTAAAAGAAATAAAAGCTAAAATCGGTACTTTAATCGTTAAAAGTGGTGAGATTATTGAGCTATCAGCAATAGTTAGAGCTTTTATCATAAGATATTGCGCCAAAAGATATGGCGAAACTATCATGACTAAATACATTAAAGTTGTGGTATTGAGGTATTTTAAGTATCCAAAATATAAAAATAATGGAAGTACCATCAAAAACATCAATATATGGACAGCTATAAGTTGTCTAATTCCAGCTAAATGAAATTTTTCAACACAGTCTTTGGTAAAAGCATAATTAGCAGCCTGCGCTGCAGCTCCAATAAAGCCCAGCGTCAGACCGATATACTCAATATTCATAGAATTCCTCTATTTGCGTGTAATAATGCCGTTTAAATTGGAGCCTTTCCAATAGGCGCCATAGTCAGGCAAAATGTGCTCACGCAAGAGCTCAACCACTTTTCCTATATCTAAGTTTTCTACAGCCTTTAAAATATCTTCGTGCTGAATCACTGAACGGTGTAGATGATTTACATTGTTTCCTAAAAAGTTTCTGGCTGTATCCATAATTGCAGAGACTAGCTTATAGGACTCAATGAAGTAATGATTGTCACAAAGAGAGACTAATGTCTGATGGAAATTTGAGTCTTGATCTAAATAGTCACGAATATTATTAGTTTCCAAATCCTCTTTCATCTTATCGATAACTGTACGAAGATTTTGAGCTAATTTTTGTGGTTGTTTGTCAAAAGAAAGAATCGTGGCTTGAGATTCAATTACAAATCTGAAATTTAATAGATCAATTAAGTCTTGATTACTCAAAGAGAATACATAAGTGCCACTTTTAGGTCTTCTTTTTACAAGACCCTCTGCTTGTAATCTTTTTAAAGCATCACGAATAGGCGCTTTATTAGCATGTAATTTCTTTTCAATTATGGTCTCAGATAGTTTTGAGCCCATAGGAAAATAGCAACTTACAATAAGTTGCTTTATGCGACGATACACAATGTCTTTTTTTAAATCATTATTGTCATTGATCATTGGTATATATTTCCGTATCTAAATTCTTAACGTTATATTGCAGATGTGATTATTATAAACTTGATTACAAATGTGAAAGCTTGATAAGTCTCAAACAAAGTAAAATTTTAGTTATTTTTTAAATTTCGTAATGTTTGGCATTTTATCAGATAACTATAGAAAATATAAAAGCTTTATTTATAAGTGTTTTTATGAAAAAACACTAAAAATAATAGGGAAATCTTGTTATGAGAGTTTAAAAGGGGGAGATTTTCCTTTTTTTGTTTTGAGATTTTTTAAAAGATAGACTTATTTTTCTTTAAAGATTAAAAAAAAGACCTAAAATCAAAAAAAGCAATTTATATGTGACATATTACGAAACAAATCAGCTTTGAATGAATAAATGACTAAAGGAGTGAAGATTTAATATAGATTTAATAAAACTTATTTACAATCCAAGGCCTTAAAAAAGACATAAATATATGTAAAATTATATCGGCTAATTTACATACAAAATTGGTCATGTAATCCACTCCACCAAAGGATACTCTAATGATAATTGAGTCATTGTTCATCGTAATGGTCGTTCTGTTGCTTGTTTTGGCAGCGATTGACTTGTTCGTTGGTGTAAGTAACGATGCCTGTAATTTCTTAAATTCAGCCGTTGGTACCCGCATCGTTCCTTTAGCTGTAATTATGATTGTCGCCTCTTGTGGCGTTTTATTTGGTGCAACATTCTCATCAGGTATGATGGAAGTTGCGCGTAAGGGCATGTTACATCCGGATATGTTCAGTTTCTATGAAATCATGCTCATATTCGCAGCCGTAATGATTGGTGATGTTTTATTATTAAATATTTTCAACTCATTTGGTCTTCCAACATCTACCACAGTTTCTATTATTTTCGAGTTATTAGGCGCAGCCACTTTTGCCTCATTATTTAAGATTTGGGACTCAGGCATGTCCTACTCGGAGATTTTCAACTACATCAAATTAGATAGAACAGCTACAATTGTTTCAGCTATTTTGTTGTCAGTTGTAATTGCCTTTATTTCAGGCGTATTAGTCCAGTTTATTTGCCGTATTTTATTTAGCTTTAAATTTAATGGCGCAGTTCGTTATTTAGGTGGTATTTTTACTGGTATTTCCTTAACCTCTATTACATACTTCCTGTTTATAAAAGGTGCTCACGGCGCATCTTTCATGACCCCAGAGATTTTGAATTTAATTGATTCAAATCTTGATCTTATTATGTGGAGCGCTTTTATTGCCTTTACTTTAATAGGTCAGATCATGTCACTTATGGGCTTAAATATATTTAAGCTTATTATCCTAACTGGTACCTTCGCTTTAGCCTTCTCCTTTGCAGGAAATGATTTGGTTAACTTCGTAGGTGTTCCTCTTGCAGCTTTAGATGCTTTTGAACATTGGGTAAGCTCCAATATTGATCCAAGCTCTTATATGATGGATTGCTTAAATGAAAATGCTTTAACCGGTACTGTATGGTTATTCTTAGCCGGTTTAATCATGTCCATCACCTTATGTGTATCTAAAAAAGCACGCCAAGTAGTCCAAACCTCTATTAACCTTTCATCAAGTGCTTCAGGTTCAAAAGAGCAGTTTGGTGCCTCTACTTTAGGCCGTATTATCACCCGTATGGGTTTAGGCGTTTCCCGTTCTGTTTATCATGCCTCTCCTCGTTTTGTCGTAGATTTTGTGGCCAAACGTTATGAGAAGTTACCTATAGTAAAAGGCGAGATTCAGCTACCTTTTGATTATGTTAGAGCTTCTGTAAACTTAGTTGTAGCTTCAGCTTTAATCTCTGTTGCAACTTCTTTAAAACTGCCTTTATCTACTACATACGTAACATTCATGGTTGCCATGGGCTCATCTTTTGCCGATGGTGCTTGGGATAGAGAGAGTGCAGTATTCCGTATCTCTGGTGTTGTAACTGTTATTGCAGGTTGGTTCTTAACAGGTATTAGCGCCTTTACCAATGCTTTCTTCATTGCTTTTATTCTCTTTAATTTAGGCTCTATTGCAGTGGTGGTTTTAGTTCCTTTAACCATCGCTTTAGTTGTTTATACTAACTTCATCAAGAAGCCTAAGACTGAGGTTGCAATGCAGGTATTAAAAGCTAAAACCGATGATGAGATTTTATCTGCTGTAACTAAGGCAACCCCAGATTACTTCGATAAACAGTTAAGCTGCCTGCACGATTGCCTGTACTACTTCTTTGATGACAACGAGTTCCATTTAAGACGTACTCGCAATAAGGCAACTTATGTATTTGACTCCATCTCTCAAGAACGTAGCGCCTATTACGATCTGTCATTAGATGGTGGTAGTGTCTTTGCCGCTCAGTCTCAAAGCACTCAAGGTAAATCAACCCCAGATGCTAAGTTCTTCTTCTATTTGGTATTCTCCAATATGAGAGAGGCTTCTAAGGCTATTAGATTTACCATCGATCAAGCTTTAAATCACGTTGCCAATCGTCATACCGTTTTTGAAGGTGAGATGAAGGATAATCTTGAGGATTTATTTGCCAGAATCGAGCGCTTGCATGAGACTATTTCAGCATTAGGAGCCGATCCTAGTGCTCAAAATATTGAGGCTTTAGTAAAGCGCGTTAAGAAGTTAAATCGTCGCATTGATAAGTGTCAGCTTGATTTAGTCAATATTATCGGCAGACAGCGTGTTTCTATGCACTCCTCTGAGATGTATTTAAATTTCCTGTTAGCCTTCCGTACCATCATTAACCGTTATGTATCAGTTGGTATGCAGGCTCACGCTTTAGCTGAGCTTGTAGCCTCTGGTATGGTTATGACTCCAATTCATCACAGATCGACAGCCCAAGCGGAAGCTATGCCTACAGCTTTCCGTGAAAGCCGTGAGGATGTAGCTGGTATTTTGAAAGACAATATGGAAGAAGATCATAAAGATCTCAAAGCCGTAGTTATGCCTTTATCACCTGCAGCATTAGAAAGTGGCAAAAAAGCCAAAGTTGTAGATGATTTAGATGATGACGACGATGATGATGATTATAAAAAGCAATAATCATAGATAAATTTACAAAAGGCAGGGGAGAGTTTTTCCTCTGCCTTTTTATTTACGTGCCAATTTTTCGTATTTTATTTTTTCCGATTTAACACAAAAAAAAAGATTGTAAAAAATATAGTTTTTTAAATTGTTAAAAAAATCAATTCTTAATGAATTTTTAATAGAAAAATATAAAAATTTAAAAATCTATAAAATTTTTTAATGTTTTTTAATGATAATAACTAATTGAAATATAAAGTTATAATTAAGTTTTAATATATATCTTTATGTGTTGTATATCACAATTTTTAAAAATTACAGTAGCCAAAATAAAACTTGGATACTAGAATTTTAGTTATATTATTTAGAGCACGTTTTTTGTGTTTTGATTTCACAGCAGATTTCATTACTTTAGGAGTAAGTCAATTATGATGCACATGACTTTTCGCTGGTATGGCCCACAGCAGGACAATATCACTTTAGAGCAGATCCGTCAGATCCCAGGCATGGAAGGCGTTATTACCGCTTTACATGAGCTCCCTGCAGGTGAGGTTTGGCCTTTAGATAAGGTTTTAGAGCGTAAAGCCATTGTTGAGAAGGCTGGCTTACGTTTAATGGGTATTGAAAGTATTAATGTTCATGAAGACATTAAATATGGTGCTCCTACCCGTGATAAGTACATTGAGAACTACATTAAGTCTTTAGAGAGTGTCGGTAAGGCTGGTATTCACTGCGTTTGCTACAATTTCATGCCAGTATTTGACTGGACCCGTACTGATTTAGCAATGCCTTTACCTGATGGCTCTAAGGCTATGGCTTATGATGGCAAGATTTGTGAAGGTTTAACTGCTGAGGAAATGTTTGAGTACATCAGCAAGAACTCCAACGGCTTTGAGATGCCTGGTTGGGAGTTAAGCCGTCGTGATGAAATCACCGCTGAGATTAAGAAGTTCTCTGAGATGACAGGTGATGACTTACGTGCTAACTACAAGTATTTCTTAGATGCAATTATGCCAACTTGCGAGAAGTACAACATCAAGATGGGTGTACATCCTGATGATCCTTCTTATGATTTATTTGGTCTGCCACGTATCTGCAAGTGCGAGGAAGACTTAGTTAAGATTGCTGAGATGAATTCAAGCCCATATAACGGCTTCTCTTTATGCACCGGTTCCTTAGGTTCTAACCCTGCAAATGATATCCCTAAGATCATCCGCAATCCTAAGATTGGTCCGCGTATTCACTTCGCTCACGTACGTAACGTTCATCACACCGGTGATCACCAGTTCCACGAGTCCGCTCATCTCTCTCGTACCGGCTCTTTAGATCTTTACGAGATTGTAAAGGCCTTAGTTGAGGTAGGCTTCAACGGTATCGTTCGTCCAGATCATGGCCGTGAGATTTGGGGTGAAATCGGCAGACCTGGTTATGGCTTATACGACCGTGCTTTAGGTGCTGTATATATTCAGGGTCTTGAGGAAGCTATTCGTAAAGAGAAGCACATGCCTTATCCTGATGCTATCAACAGCATCGAACAGCCACTCATCTACTAATTTTGTGGAGAATTAAGATGAAGGTTACTTTACAAGGCATCAAGGAGCAAAAAGCTTTATTTGAAGAAGCTTCTGTTAAGCTCCCTTTATATGATGTAGAAGCTGTTGCTAAAAAGACTTTACAGGCCCCAGAATGGTTCCATATGGGTGCCGGTAACATTTTCCACGGCTTTATCGGTTCCTTAGAGCAAGAGCTCTTAAATCAGGGTATCGAAAGCACTGGTATTTCTACCATCACCATTTCAAAAGGTGAGGCCATTGATTTAATTGAGAAGCCACATGACAATCTCAATGTCAATGTTACTTTATTACCAGATACTAGTGTTGAGCTTGAAGTTTTAGGCTCTGTTGTTGCCAATTACCGTTGCAATGGTCAGCATGATGATGAGGCTAAGATTGTCTTTGAGGCCTTTAGAAATCCTTCTTTAAAGATGATTTCTTATACCATCACTGAAAAGGGCTATGCGCTTTGCGATATTGCAGGCAACTACTTAGATATCGTTAAGAAAGATTTTGAAAATGGCCCTCAGGGTGCACGTCATGGTATGTCCTTAACCTGCGCCTTATTATTTGAGCGTTTTAAAGCTGGCCGTTACCCAATTGCTTGTGTATCTATGGATAACTGCTCTCATAATGGTGACAACTTAAAGCATTCTGTATTAACTGTTGCCAATGAGTGGTTAAAGCGTGGTTTTGTTGAGAAAGACTTTATCGATTATTTAAATGACGATAAGACTGTATCTTTCCCATGCTCTATGATCGATAAGATTACCCCACGTCCTGATCCTAAGATTGCCAAACTCTTAAATGAAAAGGGTATTGAGGATATGGATCCAATTAAGACCAGCTCTGGTACTTTTATTGCTCCATTCGTTAATGCCGAGAAGCCTCAATACTTAGTAATTGAGGATAACTTCCCAAATGGTCGTCCTGCTTTAGATAAAGTTGGTGTTCTCTTCACCACCAAAGAGAAGGTTGATCTTTGTGAGCGCATGAAGGTTACAACTTGCTTAAATCCATTACACACTGCCTTAGCTGTTTATGGTTGCATCTTCGGTTACAACTTAATCTCAGCTGAGATGGATGATGAGGATTTAGTAGCTTTAGTTCGCACTTTAGGTTACAAAGAAGGTTTAACTGTAGTTGATGATCCGGAAATCTTAAGCCCTAAGGCCTTTATTGATGAGGTTATCGAGCAGCGTTTAACTAATAGAAGTTTACCTGATTCTCCTCAGCGTATTGCAACTGATACTTCTTTAAAGGTTCCTGTACGTTTTGGTCAGACCTTAAAGAACTACGAAAAGCGTGGTTTAGATGCAACTAAGCTTAAGGCTTTACCATTAGCAATTGCCGGTTGGTTACGTTACTTAATGGCTATTGATGATGAAGGCAAGGCTTTTGAACCATCAGCCGATCCACAGATGGCTGATTTACAGAAGATCATGTCTGGCATCGAATATGGTAAGAGTGAGTCTGTAGGCGATAAGTTACAGCCAATCCTCTCAAATGCTGCTTTATTTGGTGTTGATCTTTACAAGATTGGCTTAGGTAAAGTTGTTGAGACCATGTTTGCAGAAGAAATTGCAGGACCTGGTGCTGTAAGAGCAACTCTTAAAAAGTATTTATAATTTATAATTCTCTCCTTACCCAAAAAGTGCGTCAATTTAGTTATCTAGGTTGACGCACCATGAAAGTCCAACACAAATGAGTTTGTCTCAGAGTAAGTTGGGCTTTTTATATTTCTTCGTAATAAAGGCCATCTAAAATAGGATCTAATTTATCAAGATCATTTTCTGCTTCTTGCTCATCCATAAGACCTGACAAAGGATCAAAACCTTGAGTAGTTGAACTTGGAAGAGGTATACCTAAAGCTCTAAAATAATCAGCTTTATTACCTACTACCTCATCGTAAAGATTTCCTTCAGGAGTTACTTTAACTAATATATTGTTTAAACTTGAAAGTAACTTGCCATCACTTGAATAGATTATTTTGCCCTTAATTACTTTATTTTTAACAGCTTTTTTATATTTTTGTAGGCGTTTTCTTACCATTATAGATAAGGTTGTTGCGATAAACTGAGTAAACAGTCGGCCTGATAAGCTTTTATCTTTATGACATCTTGGACGATTGCAAGCTAAACGGTATTTTAAGGTATTAAATGCATATTCAACTTCTGCTCTGTCATAATATCTTTGATAGCAAACACAAGGATCTTTTTCACAATCACTAAGTAAGGCTCTAATACCACGATATTTAAGGTTCTTTTCAACAAGAATATCGGATATTACCCATATATCATTGCCGCAATCATCTTTGATAGACTCTAAGTATCTGTCTTTTATAGTTTTATGTATATTATTTGTAAGTTCAAATCCGTCATTTAATAATTCACAGACAGTAGCAGCATTATAGTTGATTGCCTTTTCAGAGCTGAAACGTAAGTCAGGATCGTAATAAAAATGAAGGAACAGCTCTTTTTCTTCATCAAATCGTCTATTTTTGCCTTCAACTAAAGTAGAGGCATATTTCCATTTAAGTTTTACTGTATAAACATGTTGATTAAGCTTTTTATTAAAACTTGCTCTAGATATTAAACGATTGTAAGCCCCATCTATTTCCTGTTGAATAAGACAGTTTTTAATATTAGTCCTCATATTAAAAACAAAACTTATGTTGTTACGTAAGCAATCATCGATATTAGAGGCAGAAGGGTAACCTTTATCACAAACAAAGACTATATTTTTGTTAAATTTAAGGCGTGTAGCATCAGCAATAGTGCGTCTTAAGGTAACAATGTCAGGAACCGCACCATTGTAAGCACGATAAAATAAAGGAATACCAGAATCTTGCTCAACTAACATAAGAACGTTGTACTGATATAAATCATCGCCATCTTTATTTTTACCAAAGTCGGCAAAACGCAAATTGGGAGAATAAGTTGATATGGATGTAGAGTCAAAAGCTAGATAAACGTAATCATTCTCATCTCGATTTTTAAAATAATAATCGTTCATGATTTCAATAAATCTATCAACCTTCTCTTCATCAATTCTTTCAAATAAACGATAAATAGAACTTGGAGATAGTACTCTCTGATAAGGGAGTCTTGTACATTCAGAAAATTCTTCGAACTGAGATATGTTATTGTTTTTACAAAGAATAAGATAATACGCTATAGATAGAATTTTTAAATAATCATTGTATTTAAAAAAGACACGGGATAAGGCTTTACCTATATTTGATTGAGAAACAATATAATCTAAAACAAAAGTAGCACCAGCATGATAGATTTTAGTGTTTTTATAAAAGTCTAAAGAGTTTATCTGAGGCTCTTTGGCTTTAAAAACATACTTTCGTCCTTCACGAAAAACATCTAAGTGTTCAAGTTCAGGATAATCTTTAATAAAGTGTTCATCCCACTTAATAAGACCTTCCTTACCTCCATTTAAAATAACTCCAACTTTTTTAGAATTAGCCCTTCTAGAACGCTTTTTATCGGCATCCCAAATATTTTGATAGGTATATACATAATAACCACCTTTAGGACCTTTATTTAAAAGAAGAGAAGGTAATTTTGGAGGGTTTATAACAGCCATAGGAAGATACCGATAGATAATAATTAATACGTATCTAGTATACGATAAAATAAAAGCTTTGGCAATAGCGTAATAAACAAAATTAGATTGAAGAATCAGAGGGTTATTATTTTGTAAAAATAAATTATGTAAACAAAAAAGTGCGCTTAATTATCTATAAACGCACTTTTTGGGAATCCCAGAACTTTACAGTTTTGGGATTTTTTTTGCTTTGCATGAACAATTCTCAAAGCTTTTTGACTGAAAATTTGGTTCTTCCGAGAATCTGTGGATAGCCCTAATGAAATTGAGATTATATTCATTAGGGCTATATGTTAAACATAAGCATTACCTCTAAAAGCATCTCTAATTCTTAAGAAGAAATACTCAAAATCTCTAAATCCATAAGCTAATCTTTTTAATACTTTTATCTTATTGTTTATCCCTTCAAGAACGCTTGTTCTAATCCAGTAAATACCTGAATTTGTTATACCATCTCGGTATCTTCTGTTTTGCACTTTGGCAAACTTAGTAATCTCTTGAACTTTTGACTGTAAAGCTAACCTTACCCATTCATCCCAAAGAGATTCTGACTCTTCTTTTGAGTGAGCATGGAATACTTCAGGTAATAGCTCTTTTAGCTCATTAGCTGCATATAAATCATGATAAAAGCTTAAAATATCATTAAGTTTTATTCTTTTTTCTTCTGATAAATTAGAGTTTTTTGTAAGTAACAGAAATCTTGAACGCTTTAAAAGAGAATAAGCATTGTCATCATTTTTGTTTTTATTTTCATAGGCAAGTCTTAGTCTTATGGCGCTTATAACAAGTCTTCCAAAGTTATAAACCATATGGAATAAATCATAGACAACCTTGGCATTAGGGCAGTACTTATTAACACAAGTAGCAAATCCTGCATTTTGGTCCATTGCTACTGCTTTTATTTGTTTACAGCCCTCTGTACCGCATAATTTAAAGAAGCGATTAACCTCTCGTACAGTCTTACCCTTGCCAACCCAAATAACTCTTTTAGTATCTAAATCAACAACTACAGTTGCATATTTATGGCCTTTCTTAATAGAGAATTCATCAATAGCAAGATGTTTTGCCTTACCAAGGAAGAAAGGCGTGTTTCTTTTTAGATAGTCTTTGTGAATTTGCTTACACGTATCCCATTTAAGGGAAGTTCTTTGAGCCGTATCTTTGATAGACCCAGACCTTTGTAAATCCTCAATAACTTCATTTTCAAGGCTTTTGGTGATGCGGTGTCTACTTGAAATAAAAGGTATTTGTTCGGTTGCATATTTATCGCAGAACTTACATTTAAAAGTTCTATAGGTAATATGCAAAATAAACTGAAAACCGTTATAAGAGCCATCTTTAACTATTCTATGTCTATATTCATGAACTACAACATTATGATTTTTACAGATAGGACATTGAGGATAATTGTCTTTAGGCTCTAAGAAAAGATGAATCTCTTTCTTATCTTCATCAAATTGATAATTAAAAAGTTTGAAGTTTGTATAAAAAAGATTAAAGAAAAAATTATGAAAGTCGGCTACAATATTCATAGGTCGTTCTCCTAGATTGGTGTATTTTGTTTAATTCAATCTTAATTGGGAACGACCATTTTTTTGTCTATTGGTATAACAAAATTAGATATTAAATTTTAATTAGCCACAGTTTTCCGGAAGAGCCGAAAATTTTAAATAAAAGAGGAAGATGAAGATTTTAGGCAAAAAAATCTCCTCGTAAAGAGGAGATAGGAAGGACCCAAAAAGTGCGTTTATAGATAATTAAGCGCACTTTTTTGTTTACATAATTTATTTTTACAAAAAATAACCATCTGATTCTTCAATCTAATTTTGTTTATTACGCTATTGCCAAAGCTTTTATTTTATCGTATACTAGATACGTATTAATTATTATCTATCGGTATCTTCCTATGGCTGTTATAAACCCTCCAAAATTACCTTCTCTTCTTTTAAATAAAGGTCCTAAAGGTGGTTATTATGTATATACCTATCAAAATATTTGGGATGCCGATAAAAAGCGTTCTAGAAGGGCTAATTCTAAAAAAGTTGGAGTTATTTTAAATGGAGGTAAGGAAGGTCTTATTAAGTGGGATGAACACTTTATTAAAGATTATCCTGAACTTGAACACTTAGATGTTTTTCGTGAAGGACGAAAGTATGTTTTTAAAGCCAAAGAGCCTCAGATAAACTCTTTAGACTTTTATAAAAACACTAAAATCTATCATGCTGGTGCTACTTTTGTTTTAGATTATATTGTTTCTCAATCAAATATAGGTAAAGCCTTATCCCGTGTCTTTTTTAAATACAATGATTATTTAAAAATTCTATCTATAGCGTATTATCTTATTCTTTGTAAAAACAATAACATATCTCAGTTCGAAGAATTTTCTGAATGTACAAGACTCCCTTATCAGAGAGTACTATCTCCAAGTTCTATTTATCGTTTATTTGAAAGAATTGATGAAGAGAAGGTTGATAGATTTATTGAAATCATGAACGATTATTATTTTAAAAATCGAGATGAGAATGATTACGTTTATCTAGCTTTTGACTCTACATCCATATCAACTTATTCTCCCAATTTGCGTTTTGCCGACTTTGGTAAAAATAAAGATGGCGATGATTTATATCAGTACAACGTTCTTATGTTAGTTGAGCAAGATTCTGGTATTCCTTTATTTTATCGTGCTTACAATGGTGCGGTTCCTGACATTGTTACCTTAAGACGCACTATTGCTGATGCTACACGCCTTAAATTTAACAAAAATATAGTCTTTGTTTGTGATAAAGGTTACCCTTCTGCCTCTAATATCGATGATTGCTTACGTAACAACATAAGTTTTGTTTTTAATATGAGGACTAATATTAAAAACTGTCTTATTCAACAGGAAATAGATGAGGCTTACAATCGTTTAATATCTAGAGCAAGTTTTAATAAAAAGCTTAATCAACATGTTTATACAGTAAAACTTAAATGGAAATATGCCTCTACTTTAGTTGAAGGCAAAAATAGACGATTTGATGAAGAAAAAGAGCTGTTCCTTCATTTTTATTACGATCCTGACTTACGTTTCAGCTCTGAAAAGGCAATCAACTATAATGCTGCTACTGTCTGTGAATTATTAAATGACGGATTTGAACTTACAAATAATATACATAAAACTATAAAAGACAGATACTTAGAGTCTATCAAAGATGATTGCGGCAATGATATATGGGTAATATCCGATATTCTTGTTGAAAAGAACCTTAAATATCGTGGTATTAGAGCCTTACTTAGTGATTGTGAAAAAGATCCTTGTGTTTGCTATCAAAGATATTATGACAGAGCAGAAGTTGAATATGCATTTAATACCTTAAAATACCGTTTAGCTTGCAATCGTCCAAGATGTCATAAAGATAAAAGCTTATCAGGCCGACTGTTTACTCAGTTTATCGCAACAACCTTATCTATAATGGTAAGAAAACGCCTACAAAAATATAAAAAAGCTGTTAAAAATAAAGTAATTAAGGGCAAAATAATCTATTCAAGTGATGGCAAGTTACTTTCAAGTTTAAACAATATATTAGTTAAAGTAACTCCTGAAGGAAATCTTTACGATGAGGTAGTAGGTAATAAAGCTGATTATTTTAGAGCTTTAGGTATACCTCTTCCAAGTTCAACTCCTCAAGGTTTTGATCCTTTGTCAGGTCTTATGGATGAGCAAGAAGCAGAAAATGATCTTGATAAATTAGATCCTATTTTAGATGGCCTTTATTACGAAGAAATATAAAAAGCCCAACTTACTCTGAGACAAACTCATTTGTGTTGGACTTTCATGGTGCGTCAACCTAGATAACTAAATTGACGCACTTTTTGGGGAAGGATTAGATCTTTGATAATGCGAGGCTTACTGCTTTTTGTTCTTCTTGTGTTAATGAGCCTCCACGCGTTAAAGAACACTGCACAAAGTCAACTTTTTTGCTTAAGCTGTTTTCTTTAAGCTCTTTTATAATGGCATTTACTGCTCTATAACCAATCTCATAGCGAGGGGTACAGATACTACATAATTTTGGAATAGCGGCGCTACAGAAACTCAAACCGTTATAGCCAATTACAGCCAAGTCCTCAGGGACTTTGATGCCGTAATGTTGGCAAGCAATAAGTACACCTACAGCTACGTCATCATTAGTACAAATAATTGCATCTAATTTTTGTTTATCCTCTAATGCTTGACTTAAAAGCTCGTTACCTACAGAGAAAGTAGAGTGAACGGCAGAATTATATGTAAATGAAGTCAAGGAAAACTCATCTAAAGCGCGTTTGTATCCACGCTGACGATCCATTGTACGTCTATCAAGTCTTACACCAAAATAAGCAATATTACGGCGACCGCACTCAATGAGACTACGAGTTACAGCATATGTAACCTCTTCATGATTGATACCAATGGCAATATTTATAGGATTATCTGGTACTGACATAATTTCAGCTACCGGCATTTCTGATTTGATAAGACGTTTGGTAGTTAAAGGGGTATGTTCAGGCTCAGATAAAATAATGCCATCAACTTGGTAGGAAACTAAAGATGCAACACGCGCCTCTTCCATCTTAATGTCATAACCTGTGTGCATAAGCAAGATGCTATAGCCATTATCTTCAGCAGTTTCCTCAACTGCGTCAATAACGTCAGAGAATACCAAGTTTGAAAATGACGGAATAATAAGTCCAATAGAGCGCGAGGATGATTTTGACATGATGGCGGGGACTTTATTTGGAATAAAGCCACTTTCATCAATAACTTTAGAAATCTTTTCGCGAGTTTTAGGGGCTACACTTTGTGGATCATTGAAATATCTAGATACCGTCATTTTGGTAACACCGACGATATTTGCAATATCCTGAAGTTTTGGGCGTTTTATGGTCATCTTGTAAATTTATTTATTTTCATTAGGAGTTTTAAATATTAACACCTTTTTAATCTTTTCTCTGTTTAATGTCCTAGAATTTGATCTTCTTCATAAAAATTAAAGGTTTATAAAGATTATTTCACTATTTTACTGAGCAAAATATGCTTTTTATTAAAACAAATATAACTAAAAAGTATAAAAAATATAATTTAACTTATTAGTAAAAGATTCTTTTTTAATTAAATTATTAGAACTAAAAAATCATATAGTTAAAGGAAGGAGTACAGAAAATAAATTTTTATAAATATCGATAATTTTCTGATATTTGATAATAGGTACTATAAGAAAATTAAAAATACCGCTAAAATCTTTAAAAAGTAAAAAAAGCAACAAAAGCGCTGAGGGTTTTGAGCCTAATTGTAGCGTTTAAAGTTAAAAAGGATGTCAAATGCAATCACAATGTATTGAAGTATCAAATATCAAATTTGGTAATGATAAACCGTTTGTTTTAATAGGAGGCATGAATGTTTTAGAAAGCTACGATCTTGCCGCGGAAATTTGTGAAAGTTTTGTTACTGTTTGTAAAAAACTTGGCATTCCTTATATTTTTAAGGCTTCTTTTGATAAAGCAAATCGTTCTTCAATTTATTCATATAGAGGCCCAGGCCTTGAAAAAGGTCTTGAAATCTTAGCTAAGATTAAAGAAGAGTATAACGTCCCAATTATTACTGATGTGCATGAGCCTTATCAGGCCAAAGAGGTTGCCGAGGTTGCTGATATTTTACAGCTTCCGGCATTTTTAGCTCGTCAAACTGACTTAGTTGAAGCTTTGGCTAAAACTGATAAGGTAATTAATATTAAAAAGCCTCAATTTTTAAGTCCAACTCAGATGATAAATGTAGTTACCAAGTTTGAGGAATTAGGTAGCAAAAAGTTATTACTGTGTGAAAGAGGTGCTTGTTTTGGCTATGACAATTTAGTCGTAGACATGTTAGGTCTTGATGTTATGAAGAATACTTGCCATGGCTATCCTGTAATTTTAGATGCAACTCATGCGCTGCAGTGTCGTGATCCTCAAGGTCAGGCCTCAGGTGGTAGACGCGCACAAGTAGCCCAGCTCTCTCGTGCAGGTTTAGCTGTAGGTTTGGCAGGTTTATTTATTGAGGCTCATCCAAATCCAGATAAGGCTCGTTGTGATGGTCCTTCAGCTCTGCCTTTACATTGTTTGGAAGGCTTTTTAACACAAATGCGGGATATGGATAATTTAATTAAGGGAATGCCTGCATTAGACACTTCTAAATAGTCTTTTTAGCTCCTTACAAAAAGTAGGGGGCTAAGCAAATTTTATTGATTTTTCAAAGAGTAGTTTTTATTAAATGCGATCTTGTTCAAGAAAAAACAAATTTATTTTGTTTTAGTATTGTTACGCATAACATGTTACCAAAAATTATGTTAAACTGAAGGTCGTTAAGAATTCTGCATATTGGAGTTAAGAATGAACATTAAATGCGTAGTCATGGGCGTATGTGGCTCTGGAAAAACATCTGTAGGTCAGGCTATTGCCAAGGCCTTTGGCGGTAGCTTTATTGATGGTGATGATTTACACCCAAGAGCAAATATCTTAAAGATGAAAAACGGTATTCCGCTTACAGATGAAGATAGACAGCCTTGGCTTGTGCGCGTTTCTGATGTTTTCTTTTCTCTTGAAAATCGTTCCTCCTCTGGTGTCGTAGTTTGCTCTGCTTTACGCAGAAAATATCGTGACATCATTCGTGATGGCAACCCAGGATTAATTTTTTTACATCTTTATGGCTCCAAAGAATTGATTTTAGAGCGTATGGCAAAGCGTAAAGGCCATTATATGAAGCCTGAGATGGTTGATTCTCAGTTTGCAACTTTAGAGTTCCCAGGTGAGGATGAGAAAGACGTTATAAATGTAAGCATCGAGGGCAGTCTTGAGGACGTAACTAATCGCTCTATCGAAGCTTTAAAGGAGTATTTAAATGCTAAATAAGGTTGTCGCTGAGGTAACTGCTCGTTTAGAAGAGCGCTCTTTAGAAACTCGCAAAAAATATTTAAAAATGATTGACGATATGCGATCTCAAGGACGCTATCGTAATAAATTAGGTTGTTCTAATATCGCTCATGCTGCAGCCTCTATGGATGGCTCTATCCGTGAGAATTTAATCACAGGTGAGCATGCAAATATTGGTATTGTTAGTGCTTATAACGATGTTGTAAGTGCTCATTGCCCTTACAAGAGCTATCCTGATGAGATTAAAGCTGCAGTTGAGAAAACAGGCGCATCTGCACAGGTTGCAGGAGGTGTCCCGGCTATGTGTGATGGTATTACTCAGGGTTTCCCTGGTATGGACATCTCTCTTTTCTCACGTGATTTAATTGCTCAAGGCGTAGCTGTTGCTTTATCTCATAATATTTTTGATGGTGCTTTATTATTAGGTCTTTGTGACAAGATTGCCCCAGGTATGCTTATGGGCGCTGCAGCCTTTGCTCACCTGCCAATAGCCTTCGTTCCGGCAGGCCCTATGGGCACAGGTATCTCTAATAAAGAGAAAACTGAGGTCCGTCAGCTTTATACTGCAGGTAAAATTGATTTAGTTACCTTACAGCGTATGGAGTGCAAGGCTTACCATTCAGCTGGTACTTGTACTTTCTATGGTACCGCTAATACCAATCAGTTAGTTTTAGAAGCATTAGGCTTAATGCTTCCAGGTTCAGCCTTCGTGCCTCCTCATACTCCATTAAGAAAGGCTTTAACTGAAGAGATTTCAAAGCGCATTGTAGATTGCACTGACTTAGGTAAGAAACCTCGTCCTTTAGTAGATGTTTTAACTGCTAAGAACTTTGTTAATGCTGTTGTGGCCTTATTAGCATCTGGTGGTTCTACTAATTTAACAATGCATATTGTGGCTATGGCCAGAAGTGCAGGTTTCATTATGACCTGGCAAGATCTTTCAGATCTCTCTGAGGTAGTTCCACTTTTAGTTAATATCTATCCAAATGCCGCTCCTGATATTAACGCTTTACAAAATGCAGGTGGTGTCCCTGTATTATTAAAGTCTTTAGCCTCAAGAGGCCTTTTACATGAGGATGTATTAACGGTTTGTGGTACTTTTGCCGATCAGTTAACAACTCCTGTATTAGAAAATGGGGAGCTTAAGTTTGTTCCATGTGGTGAGAGCCGTGATCCTAGTGTTTTAATCTCAGGTGAGGGCTGTTTCCGTGAGCAAGGTGGCCTTAAGGTCTTACATGGTAATTTAGGTGACAGTGTCATCAAGATTTCCGCAGTAGCCCCTGAGCACCAGCACGTAAAAGCACCAGCCAGAGTATTTAACGATCAATATGAGGTTCAGGATGCTTACAAGCGTGGTGAGCTTAATTGCGATTGCGTCATTGTAGTTCGTTATGCAGGTCCTGCTGCAGTTGGTATGCCGGAACTTCATAAGTTAATGCCTGTTTTAGGTAACTTACAAAAGGAAGGCTATCATGTAGCTTTATTAACTGATGGCCGTCTCTCAGGAGCTTCAGGTGGTATTCCTTCTGCTTTACACGTCTCTCCTGAGGCTATTCGTGGTGGCAAGATCGCCCTTTTACGCGATGGCGATTTAATTGATTTTGATGCAGCTGGTGGAGAGATTAATTGCTTGACTTCTTTAGAAGGTCGTGAGCCTTTACATCCAAACTTAGAGGAGAATGAGCAGACTTTTGGTAGATGGTTATTCCGTACTTGCCGAGAGAATGTAAATGAAGCTTCAAGTGGAGCTACATTCTTGTTTAAACAAATATAAACAGAATTGATATTTTCAACCTAAGTGCGTAAGATCTTCTTAGCTCCTATTATGCGATCACAATCTTAGGTTGAAGTATCTTAAAAATAAGAGATCCCAAATAAAAATATTAGTATGAACCCCGTTATTGATCACTTCGATTGATAACGGGGTTTTATATGAAACTGACATATACTCAAAAATTACTTGTAGTAAAAGACTGTGAACAATTTGGTGTTGCTTTTACTGCCAGAAAATGGTTACTTTCAACATCATATGTAAGTAACCTGTTTTATAAAGCCAAAAATAACTGTTTGTTACCTCATGGGCACTCAACCAAATACTCACCTGAATTTAAGATTATAGTTGCAAAAGCTTATGCAAAAGGAATTTATGGTTTAGAAGATATTGCTCAACTCTATGGAATACGAGCTCAATCATCAGTAAAAAATTGGTATGATATTTATCATTCTCAAGGTGAAAAAGGATTGATAAATATGAATGCTCAAGGCCGTCCAACTAAAAAATCTTCAGCAAAAAAAACAAAAAAAATTAATGTAAATAAGCTTATTGATTCAGAAAAACCGTTCTCTGAATACACTCATGAAGAAGAGAAAGCTTTAAAAATGGAGCTTTTAAGACTTCGTTGCCATGAGGAGTTCTCAAAAAAATTCGAGGCCTTAACCCAAGAATATCTAGAAAAGAAANAACAACAAATAAAAGCAAAATTAATCCTTGAGTTAAGGCCGAAATATCCTTTAAGGATTCTTTTAGAAGAAGCTTCTATGAGTAGAGGTTCTTACCTATACCAATTACGTAAAGCTCCTTCCAAGAGCCTTGATAATGTCTATAGTGAGCAGCTTGCTGCAATCAGGAAGATTCATGCTGATAGCAAGGAACGCTATGGCTATAGACGTGTTATGTACGTTCTACGCAATCAGGGCACGCCCCTCAATCACAAAACCGTACATAAGCTTATGCAGCATCTGAATTTGCAAGGAGCTCATCCTAAAGCTTATAAGAAATACAACTCCTACAAAGGAACTATTGGAAAGATTGCACCAAACATTCTTAATCGAGAATTCAATCCTCCTAAGCCTATGACGTCCTTTGCAACAGATATATCAGAATTTGCTATTGCTAATGGTAAATTATATTTATCTCCAATTATTGATATGTGTAGCAATGAAATTGTTGCTTATGATATTTCAAGAAGTCCTGACCTTAGACAAATAAATCGCATGCTGTCTCGTTTTGGAAAAGTCATCAGAATCAATAACATAAAAGAAGCTTTGATTCATTCAGATCAAGGGTGGCAATATCAAAATAGACTATACACTAATTGGGTAAAACAGCATAATTTAACCCAAAGTATGTCTAGAAAGGCAACTACATACGATAACATTATGATTGAGATATTCTTTGGCAGAATGAAGGTAGAAATGTTTTATGGAAAGGAAAAGACCTTTAAAGACTTAAAAGATCTGGAGAAAGCTATTAAAGATTATATAAATTGGTATAACACTGACAGAGTATGTAAAAAGTTAAAAGGCCTGTCTCCTATTAATTTTAGGAAACAAGCCTTAAATTCTGCTAGTATGACTTAGAAACTTAAGTGATCAATTTCAGGGTTCATACTATATGGGATCTCTTTTTTTATTATTAAATAATATAGACTTGTATTTAATATAAATACATTAATTAAACTAAGATAAGATCTATTTCTTTTCGTTCTAATGCTTTTTGTGCTTGCACAGGCAGTCCTTTGTCTGTGATTATTTTGTCAATAAAGTCCAAAGAAAAAGCTTTAAATGTTGCAACTTTTGCAAATTTTGATGAATCTGAAATTAGAATTTTATGAATAGATGATTCTATAACAACTTGTTTTACCATTACTTTTTCAATATCTGGAGTTGTTACATTTTCAGTATCCCAAGATGATGCTGAAAGAAAAGCTATATCTATAGAAAGGCTTTTTATGATTTTAGTTGCCAAAGGGCCAACTGATGATCGGTTATCTTTTCTAATTTGACCTCCAACATGGATTAAAGCAGATTTTGTTTTATCAACAAGATAATTTACAACCTCAAAATCATTAGTAACGATTGTTAAATCATCTCTATCATAAATATGTCTAGCCAAAGCAAGAGAAGTTGTTCCTGCATCAAGGTAAATGCAAGAATTTGGGGTAATTAACTCAGATGCAGCTTTACCAATGCTATCTTTTTGTGGTGCATTCATTATTTCTTTTGCTGTATGAGATGGTTCTGAATGAATCTTTTTTGAAATAAGAACGCCTGCTGACATTGAAGAGACTAGATTTTGTTTTTCTAATAAGCGTAAATCTCGACGAATTGTCATATGAGAAACATTTAACAAATTCACAAGTTCATTGATGCTTAAAGCTCCACCACTATTATCGATTAGCTCTATGATTTTCTTTCTTCTTTCCGCTGGTGTCATTTTTTTATCCTTATTCTTAATATCAATTCGAAATTTACAACAAACTTTAAATAAATAATGTGACTGCTATTTTGATGTTATATAAATAACATTATATGTTATCTGAAGAACAATATTCATATGATATTTATAATATTTTTTTATTACCTATGCTAAATGTTAAAATTTATACATTATTTTTCAATAATTTATCAAAATTTACAAAATATGTTACTAAATTCACATAATTTTGATATTTTTAATGATAAATTTTTAACATCAAATGAACTTAAATATATTACTTCCAATCTAAGGAGAAAAAAATGGCTGTTTCAAATGTATGTGTTATCGGTCTTGGCACAATGGGTATGGGCGCTGCAAAATCTTGCATCAATGCAGGCCTTACAACATATGGCGCAGACATTAATGAAAAGGCTTTGCAGGTTTTAAAAGATTATGGCGCAAAAAAAGTTGCAAAAGATGCAGGTGAATTTGCAGATGAACTTGATGCTGTAATCCTTTTAGTTGTTAATGCTGCACAAGTAAAGTCAGTTCTTTTTGGAAATAATGACAATGGTTTAGCCTCCAAATTAAAGAAAGGCACCATTGTTATGGTAAGTGCAACCATTGCTGCAGCTGATGCAAAAGAAATTGCTGAAGGCTTACATAAGCATGGCTTAGAGATGCTGGATGCTCCTGTATCAGGTGGTGGTGTAAAAGCCAATGCTGGTGCAATGACTGTCATGGCTTCTGGTAAAAAAGAGCTTTTTGAGCTTATGGAGCCTGTATTTAATGGTGTATCAGGCAAGGGCGGAAAAGTTTATAACATCGGTGAAGAAATCGGTATGGGTGCAACCGTAAAGATTGTTCATCAGTTGTTAGCCGGTGTTCATATTGCAGTTGCCGCTGAGGCTATGGCTCTTGCTGCTAAGGCCAACATTCCTCTTGATGTAATGTACGACGTTGTAACCCATGCTGCAGGTAATTCTTGGATGTTTGAAAACCGCATGGCTCATGTTGTAGCAGGTGATTATACCCCTCTGTCAGCAGTTAACATCTTTGTTAAAGACTTAGGATTAGTTGCCGATACTGCTAAGGCTTTACATGAGCCTATTCCTCTTGCATCAACTGCTCTTTCTATGTTTACAAATGCCTCCAATATGGGATTAGGCGGAGAAGACGATTCTGCAGTTATTAAAACTTTTGCTGGCGTAAATTTACCTCAAAAGAAATNNAAGGGAGATTAGATCGTGATTAAGATTGGTGTAATTGCAGACGATTTTACTGGCGCAACCGATATCGCCAGCTTCCTTGTATTAAATGGTTTATCAACCATTCAACTTACAGAAGTATCTGACGATATCAAAGCTCCAGACGTTGAAGCTATTGTTATTTCAGGAAAAACAAGATCATGTCCTGTTGATGAAGCAATAAAAGAGTCTTTAAAGGCTTTAAGATGGCTTCAAAAAAATGATTGTAAACAGATTTATATCAAGTATTGCTCAACCTTTGATTCAACTTCAAAAGGCAACATAGGGCCTATTGTTGATGCTGTTATGAAAGAGTTAGGTGAGAAGTTTACAGTTGTATCTCCTTCTTTACCTGTAAATAAACGCACTGTTTATAAAGGATATTTATATGCAGGTGATGTTTTATTACAAGATAGTGGTATGAGAAATCATCCAATCACTCCAATGACAGATAGTTATCTCCCAAGATTAATGGAGGCTCAATCTGAGGGTAAATGTGCTGTTATTGATATCGATGTTCTTGATCAAGGCACACAGGCTGTAATAGAAAAAGTTAAAAATTTAACAAATGAAGGTTTCTCTTATGCAGCAGTTGATGCTTTAAACGAAAAGCATTTAATTACACAAGGTGAAGCTTTTAAAGATCTTAAAGTTGTAACCGGTGGCTCAGGATTAGCTATTGGTCTTGCAAGAGCAGTCTGTGAGAAAAATACAGACGTAAATCAGAAAATGAAACTTGGCTACCCTCAAGGAGAAAAGGCTGTAGTTCTGTCTGGTTCTTGCTCTGTTATGACAAATAAACAGGTATGCAAATACAAGAATATAGCAGAGGCAAAGCTTATTGAGATAGATAAACTTATGGGTGATGAGTCTGTAAGAGAAAGCTATGTAGATGAGTGTGTAAGTTTTGTTTGTGAGCATGAAAGTAATAAATTTGCTCCAATGCTTTATGCCACAGCCGATCCGGATACTTTGCATGCTATTCAAAACAAATATGGTAATGCTGCATCCGCAAGTGCCGTAGAGCATTTTTTTGCTGATGTTGCATTAAAACTTAAAAACAAAGGTTATGAGCGCTTCATTGTCGCAGGTGGTGAAACTTCTGGAATCGTAACTAAAACTTTAGGCGTAAAAGGATTCTATATTGGCCCTGCTGTAGCTCCAGGTGTTCCTTGGGTTCGTTCAATCAATTCTCCAATTAGTTTAACCCTGAAATCAGGAAATTTTGGAGATGAGAATTTCTTTGAAAAAACACAGAGTGAATACCCAGTATGAATGATGTAGAAAAAAGTTAAGAGAGGAGTTCGTCCAATGTGGACGCTCCCTTTATGAAAGAGGTTATGCAACGGGCGCGGCTGGAAATATGTCTCTAGTCCTTCCTGACAATACCGTCATAACAACACCAACAGGATCTTGTCTTGGCACATTAGATGTAGACGAGCTGTCAAAGGTTGATATGAGTGGCAATTTAATAGAAGGCCCGCGTGCAACAAAAGAGGTAAAGCTTCATCTTGCCGTATACAGGCAAAATCCTGACTTTAAAGCTATTGTTCATCTTCATTCTACATATGCAACAGCTTATTCATGCTTAGACAGTATAAATGTTGAGGATGCTATTAAGCCGTTTACACCTTATGTGGTTATGCGTATGGGAAAGGTTAAGGTTGTCCCTTATCACAAGCCTGGAAGTGATTCATTGGTTGCAGATCTGGAATCAATAGCAAAGGGATATAAAGCCTTTCTTCTTGCAAATCATGGCCCTGTTATAGCCGGCAAGACTTTAACTGAAGCTTTAAACAATGCTGAGGAACTTGAGGCTACATGCAGATTGTTCTTCATTTTGAGTAATTCTAATAAATCTATACGTTATTTATCAGACAATGAAATTCAGGAGTTAATTAATCATGCCTAAATTTGCTGCAAATATAACCATGATGTATACAGAACATGAGTTTTTAGATCGTTTTGAGGCTGCTGCAAAGAGTGGTTTTAAAGCTGTAGAGTTTTTGTGGCCATATGCCTACAAAAAAGAAGAGCTTGCACAAATCTTAAAAGAGACTGGCCTTAAAGTAGCACTTTTTAATACCACCGCAGGTGATACTAAAAATGGCGAGTGGGGACATGCAGGACTTCCTGGTCGTGAACAAGAGGCCCGTGAAGAGCTTGAGCAGGCTTTGGATTATGCAATCGCTCTTGATTGTAAAACCGTGCATGTTATGTCTGCTGTAGTACCTTTCCCAATGGAAAAAGAAATGTGCAGAGCTACTTTTATTAAAAATATGAGATGGGCTGCAGACTTATTTGCCAAATATGACAAGGTTTTGACTATGGAAGCTTTATGCCCAAATATCAAGCCTCGTTATTTGTATCACAGCCAGTATGAAACCATGGCTATACGTCAAGAAATTGCTAAGGACAATGTTTTTACACAGCTTGATACCTACCACGCACAAATGGTAGATGGCAATCTTACTCACCTTATCAGAGATTTTGCTGGTTTATATGGTCATGTTCAAATTGCAGCTGCTCCATCTCGCCATGAGCCTGATGAGGGTGAAATCAATTATGACTATATTTTTAATCTCTTCGATAGTGTTGGTTATAAGGGCTATATCGGTTGCGAATATAACCCAAGAGGCAAAACCGAAGATGGTTTAGCTTGGTTTAAAAAATATCAACAAAACCAGTAAAAAAATATTATTAAAAAATAAATTATTAAAAAAATTTTATAAATCAAACAAACTCTATAAGGAATAAATTATGAGTACCTCAGCTTTACTGCTAGTTGCAGTGGTGGCTGTCGCCATCCTACTTTTCCTTGTAATCAAGGTAAAACTCAGTGCTTTCGTTGCTCTGATATTCGTAAGTATAATTACTGCTCTTATGGCTGGCATACCTGTAGAAAAGGTTATGCCAACCATGATTGCCGGTATGGGAGGCACACTTGGATCTATTACAATCATCGTTGGTCTTGGAGCAATCTTAGGCCATATGATTGAGGTTTCAGGTGGTGCTGAAGCCCTAACAAGATATTTTGCCAAACTAATGGGAATAAAGCGCACTGTAGTTGCAATTACTATCGCCGGCTTTATTCTTGGTATTCCAATCTTCGTTGATGTTGGATTTATTATTCTTGCTCCAATTGTATTAGCTTTTGCCAAGATCTCTAATAAGAATCCAATGGTTTATGGCCTTCCTGTAGCAGTTGCTATGCTTGCTGTACACGTTGTAGTTCCTCCTCATCCAGGTCCAGTAGCAGCTGCAGGTATTCTTACTGCTAACGTTGGTATGCTTACTCTTATTGGTCTCTTACTTTGCATCCCAACTGCAATTGTAGGCTATATTACCGCCAAGATTGTAATGAAGAGACATGAACAAAAACATGGTAGCGAAAGTGCTGAAACTGTTGTTGTTCAAGATGATTTACCTTTACCAAAAGAACCTGAAGCTTTATCAAACGATCACCCTGCAGTTGGCATTATTTTAATGTTAATCCTCTTGCCGATAGCTTTGATTATGCTTGGAACAGTTTCAAGTACCGTTCTTCCTCATGAAGGTAATTTCTTTAATGTTACCCAGATGATCGGTAATCCAGGTTGCGCTTTAATGATTGCTTTAGTACTTGCTTTCTACTTCTTAGGTATTAGAAAGAACTGGTCTACAGCAAAGATTGGTAGCGTTATGGATGCAGCTTTACCAACCGCAGCTGTTGTAATCATGGTAACCGGTGGTGGCGGTGTATTTGGTAAGGTCTTAGTTGAATCAGGTGTAGGCTCTGCTCTTGCTAATGCATTGAACTCTATTGGCTTACCTCCATTAGTAGCAGGTTTTTTGATTGCAGCTGCTTTACGTGCATCACAAGGTTCTGCAACTGTAGCAATCTTAACTGCAGCAGGTTTATTATCAAATGCTGTAGCAGATTGGAGTGATACTCAAAGAGTAATGCTGACTATTAGTATTGGTTTTGGTGCTCTTGGCTTCTCTCATATTAACGATTCTTTCTTCTGGATTTTAACTAAGTATCTGAATATGTCAGTTGCAAATGGCCTTAAGACTTGGACTGTTATAACCAGTATTACAGGTATTGCTGGATTTATCTTTACATATATTGCTTACTGCATGATGTTCTAAGATATTTTATAAGTTAAATTAGGTCATACCCCGTTATAAGTCTTTATGATTGATAACGGGGTTTTATATTGTAGTTTAAATAATATTTTATAAAAAATAAAAAGGCCTGATTTTTTATCAGGCCTTTATATGTATCTACTAATTTAGATTAGAAGTTATGACGAATACCTATATTCCATCTGTAGTTTTCTTCTAAATCACTACCAGAGGTCTTTTCAATTTCGACATAGGTATAGGTGTTTTTGCTCCAGTTGATATTGGCACCTAAACCAAATTCACCCCATGTACCACCTAAATCAGAACTCATATGAGAGATATTTCCGTCTTTTGTAGCGGTAAAGTCAGTCTGACCGTCAAAGTCATGAACTAATGAGGCTTTTGCATAAATTACGCCCATCTCTTCTGGAAGGTTAAATCCTGCGCGAACACCACCTCTTAAGAGTTTAGCATCAGTATCATCTTGATTTACATTTACACCATTTGAGGCCGTGAAGTTATCACCAACGATTTTGCCATAAATAAACTGTGCTTGTGGCTCAATGAAGAGGGTGTCGTTAAGCTTAAGATTCCATCCTGACTCTAAGCTCAAGCTATAGGCATTATTGTCGTAGTTACCAGAGAAGTTTTTAAAGGTAAAATCATTGGAGATTTTTGAAAACTTTCCGGTTAAGTCAACATAAACACCGTTATCAGCTAAATATGTACCATAAAGGCCTAAGCTATAAATATCGTTTTCAGCTTTACCATTATAAGAAGTGGTATCACCGTCAGTATAAGATACAGCAGCACCTACCTTAAAGCCATTATTTAAATCAGTATCAAAACCAACCTCTACGGAGTTATTAGTAAATGTTACCTCATCATGGCCTAACTCATACTCAGATCCATAAGCACGAGCCCAAACACCAACAGATTTAGGACTTGTACGAATTTCACCTAAACGTTTGCCTAAAGAGCTAGTTTCATGACGCCATTGAGCAGATGCTAGTGTCAGCATGTTTTTGTAAGAATCAAGCTTAGTATTTACAACTTGAGAGACATCTGATTTATTGCCATTTTGATCAACATGCTGGCTAATTGCGCCATTAATATCACCTTCGTCAATAGTGCTGTTTTGGGCAATTTTATCAGGACTTACAATAGCGTTTTCAAATAATGATTCAACTTGCTGATTGTTTTTGACATCATCTGAGGTAATACCATCAAAACCTACATTTAAATATGTATTGCTATTGGCAACATTATCAATTTGAACATTAGATGAGGTTAAAGAGCCATCTTTTTGAGCTTCTGCCTTAAGATTGATAGATCCGCCTTTGCCTTCTAAATTTAAAATTCTGACCATTTGATTGGTATTTTCTAAGGCATTGATAATACCGTTATTTAAAGTTACATTGTTAACGGCAATCTCTTGAGCATGCTCAAACTTATCATCTTCAATTACGCCAACATTCCATTTAGCATTATCGCTAATTGCAATATTTAAGCTGTTAACCTTTAAATCAGGATCGGCTGGCTTTTTGTCATAACTTGTGCAAGCATTACCATTCCAATATGAGTCTTTACCTGAAAGGTTTACTGTTACCTTAGAGTCAACTTCTGTAGATGATGTGGCTTTATCGTAATTGAAGTTGATATCACCATCTAACTGTACAGTATGATTATTGTTTTTATTAATCTCAATTACAGCATCACCACGAGCTAAGATAACATTATCAGCTTTAACAAATAAATTGCCAGAGTTAGCAAAAATGCGTCCTTGGCTCATAGCAACTAAGCCATTACCTTCATTATTTAAACCAGAGACAACATTGATGTGAGTATTTTTAGCTAAGATATTTATAGTAGATCTATTATCTGCATTAGGTTCAGGCCCTGCAAGAGAGGTGGAGTTTTGAACACAGAGGCCATAAGCGCCACCATCACTTTTAACATCGATGTTTAAATTGTCAGCTTTTAAATTAATAACACCACCTTTTTGTCCATCAGGATTTATGTTGGTATTAGTAACACCATTTTTATAAGCCCAAACACCTATAGCGTAGTTCTTATTACCGTTTTTATCGGCACTTCTAATGTCCATATTAATGTTGATATTAGAAGTATTGTCAGAGCCGGCATTTATAACAGTTGAGCCTTTAATGTTATTGAAACTTGAGGCATTTAAGGCAGAAATAAATACATTTGAATTTGTTACATTGGTATTTGCATCATTAACAGTAACTTTGATGTTTTTACCATTTAAATTGGCGGTAACATCTTTGCCGCTATTTTGCGCAGATAAGACATTTTTTATAAGATTGCCTTGTTTTTCCCCAAAAAGTGCGTTTATAGATAATTAAGCGCACTTTTTTGTTTACATAATTTATTTTTACAAAAAATAACCATCTGATTCTTCAATCTAATTTTGTTTATTACGCTATTGCCAAAGCTTTTATTTTATCGTATACTAGATACGTATTAATTATTATCTATCGGTATCTTCCTATGGCTGTTATAAACCCTCCAAAATTACCTTCTCTTCTTTTAAATAAAGGTCCTAAAGGTGGTTATTATGTATATACCTATCAAAATATTTGGGATGCCGATAAAAAGCGTTCTAGAAGGGCTAATTCTAAAAAAGTTGGAGTTATTTTAAATGGAGGTAAGGAAGGTCTTATTAAGTGGGATGAACACTTTATTAAAGATTATCCTGAACTTGAACACTTAGATGTTTTTCGTGAAGGACGAAAGTATGTTTTTAAAGCCAAAGAGCCTCAGATAAACTCTTTAGACTTTTATAAAAACACTAAAATCTATCATGCTGGTGCTACTTTTGCTTTAGATTATATTGTTTCTCAATCAAATATAGGTAAAGCCTTATCCCGTGTCTTTTTTAAATACAATAATTATTTAAAAATTCTATCTATAGCGTATTATCTTATTCTTTGTAAAAACAATAACATATCTCAGTTCGAAGAATTTTCTGAATGTACAAGACTCCCTTATCAGAGAGTACTATCTCCAAGTTCTATTTATCGTTTATTTGAAAGAATTGATGAAGAGAAGGTTGATAGATTTATTGAAATCATGAACGATTATTATTTTAAAAATCGAGATGAGAATGATTACGTTTATCTAGCTTTTGACTCTACATCCATATCAACTTATTCTCCCAATTTGCGTTTTGCCGACTTTGGTAAAAATAAAGATGGCGATGATTTATATCAGTACAACGTTCTTATGTTAGTTGAGCAAGATTCTGGTATTCCTTTATTTTATCGTGCTTACAATGGTGCGGTTCCTGACATTGTTACCTTAAGACGCACTATTGCTGATGCTACACGCCTTAAATTTAACAAAAATATAGTCTTTGTTTGTGATAAAGGTTACCCTTCTGCCTCTAATATCGATGATTGCTTACGTAACAACATAAGTTTTGTTTTTAATATGAGGACTAATATTAAAAACTGTCTTATTCAACAGGAAATAGATGAGGCTTACAATCGTTTAATATCTAGAGCAAATTTTAATAAAAAGCTTAATCAACATGTTTATACAGTAAAACTTAAATGGAAATATGCCTCTATTTTAGTTGAAGGCAAAAATAGACGATTTGATGAAGAAAAAGAGCTGTTCCTTCATTTTTATTACGATCCTGACTTACGTTTCAGCTCTGAAAAGGCAATCAACTATAATGCTGCTACTGTCTGTGAATTATTAAATGACGGATTTGAACTTACAAATAATATACATAAAACTATAAAAGACAGATACTTAGAGTCTATCAAAGATGATTGCGGCAATGATATATGGGTAATATCCGATATTCTTGTTGAAAAGAACCTTAAATATCGTGGTATTAGAGCCTTACTTAGTGATTGTGAAAAAGATCCTTGTGTTTGCTATCAAAGATATTATGACAGAGCAGAAGTTGAATATGCATTTAATACCTTAAAATACCGTTTAGCTTGCAATCGTCCAAGATGTCATAAAGATAAAAGCTTATCAGGCCGACTGTTTACTCAGTTTATCGCAATAACCTTATCTATAATGGTAAGAAAACGCCTACAAAAATATAAAAAAGCTGTTAAAAATAAAGTAATTAAGGGCAAAATAATCTATTCAAGTGATGGCAAGTTACTTTCAAGTTTAAACAATATATTAGTTAAAGTAACTCCTGAAGGAAATCTTTACGATGAGGTAGTAGGTAATAAAGCTGATTATTTTAGAGCTTTAGGTATACCTCTTCCAAGTTCAACTCCTCAAGGTTTTGATCCTTTGTCAGGTCTTATGGATGAGCAAGAAGCAGAAAATGATCTTGATAAATTAGATCCTATTTTAGATGGCCTTTATTACGAAGAAATATAAAAAGCCCAACTTACTCTGAGACAAACTCATTTGTGTTGGACTTTCATGGTGCGTCAACCTAGATAACTAAATTGACGCACTTTTTGGGTTTTTCATTTAAGACAATATTGATGTCTTCATTGATGGTGGTGTTATTTGTGATTAAAAGATTTTGATCTTGGGCAAAAGAATTTTGAGATGCAAGCGCAATGCTAATTGCAGTACCTATTAAGGTTATTTTGTAAGTTTTCATGATAAACCTCAGCATTAAAATGATGTCAATAATTTTGACATTTGCGAAAAAAATTTAAAAATATCTATTCTTTTTAAGTATGCAAAAAAAATATTTAGCTCTGTTCAATAAAAGTATTGATTTATAAAAAATCTGATCTATAATATTTATGTAAATTCATAATGGAGATTTAAATATGTCAGATCAGATTTCAATCCTTAGACAAATGTTTAATTCTCTTTCTAAAGAAGAACAAACGAATTTTCTAAAATCATTGAATCATGAGAGTAAGCAAGTTCAGACCTTTGAATCTTTTAAACAATCTGTAATTAAACATTCAAATCATCCTTTACAAGATAGATGCTGTTGCCCACATTGTCAGGGTATTAACGTAGTTAAAAACGGACATAAAGGCAATGTTCAAAGATTCAAGTGTAAAGATTGTGGTAAAACTTTTACTTTTTCAAACAATACCATATTATTTTCTACGAAAAAAGATTTGGAAACATGGAAAAAATACTGTGAATGTTTTCTTGAGAAGAAATCTTTAAGAAGATGTGCAGAAATTTGCGATATTAGTTTAGAAACTGCATTTAGATGGAGACATAAAATCCTTGATGCACTTCAAAACATGCAATCAAATATTACCTTAAAGGGTGTAGTTGAATCTGATGAAACCTTTTTTGCATTAAGTTTTAAAGGAACTAAGAAAGAAAATTTTAGTATTCCTCGTGAGACCCATAATCGTGGACATTCCGTGTCTACACGGGGATTATCCAAAGAGCTGGTTTGTGTACCTTGTATAGTAAACCATGAAGGAATGTCCGTAGGTAAGATTTCAAATCTAGGAAAACCTAAAGTTCAAGATTTGGAAAAAGTGATCAACAATAGAATTGAACAAGGTTCAATCTTTGTAACAGATTCTCTAAGCGGTTATCAAAAAGTTGCTGTAAACAATGATTTGGTACATGTTAGAATCCCTAGAGGAAGATATAAGAGTGGTTCTTTCAATATTAATACTGTAAACTGTTATCATTCTGAATTAAAAAGGATGATAAACGGTAACTTTAAAGGTGTTGCCACTAAATATCTTAACAATTATATTGTGTACAATAACTTTGTTAATTTTGCTAAAAATACCTTTAAGAATAAATTAAACAAGTTAGAAGATTTTGTGTTTACAACAAAATGTCTAACTAAGTGTTCTAAGATAAAATTTAGACCTGCTATTCCTGTATAGCTAAGAAAAGTTAAATGAAAAAGAACATTATTGAAGAAGAAAATATATATCATAGTTTAAAGTTTAAAATTCCTGTTGAATCTGATTGTTATCAAGAATCTTCCGATTTTGTTATTTTGCAAATCTCAAAAATACTTGATGAACGAAAAAAATGTAATGACAACAAAATAATATTGAACACTAATTTGAAACTTGGTCTACCTTTAGAAAACATCAATAAAATTGCTGGTCCAATGATTGAGGCTTGGGCGTGTGAGGTTTTTGCAGGTGTTAGAGATAACGATTTTAATGAATACAACCTTATAAATGTTGAAGCACAAGAACGACTAGGGATGGCTGATATTATTCTTCAGTTTAAAAAGAATGATAAAGTCATAACAGGTAATGTAGATGTTAAAGCAACCGCCAACGATATACCTAATAGTGGTAAAAGTCCAAATATAACATCATACTCTAGGATAAGAACTGCATATATTTCAGATCCTGACTTTATATTCATCATATTATCATTGAAGCATAAAGTTTACGTTTCAAGAAATAACATCACAAAATTAATGGATGGTATTATGGAAATCGTAGATCATAATGCGTATGATTTAAAATATCTTGGAGATGAAGATATAAGTTACAATCCTGCATTAGGCACAGGACAGATACAAGTAAAAGACATTCACTATGTTTCAAGAAAAATTAGAACAACTTGGGAAATGTGTCAGTTACTTGATATGAAATATCTACACAGTTCAAAAAGAAACATTGATGATTTCATAAGCGAAGCGAGAAAAAACAAATGGATCAAAGAATAATATTGGGAGNATGCAATTGAAGAATTAAAAAAATTGCCATCTGAAAGTGTAGATCTAATTGTTACAGATCCACCTTATAATTTGAAGAAAGATTATACTGTTACAAAGGATAATCTTGATTTTGAGGAATACATAGATTTCAGTAAAAAATGGTTAAATGAATCAAAGAGAGTTTTAAAACCATATGGTTCAATATACGTTTTCATGGGAATGCGTTTCATTTCATACATATATTCTATCCTTGAAAAAGACTTGGGTATGTATTTTAACTCATGGATTGTTTGGTACTATACTCAGGGAATCGGCAAAACTAAAGGTTTTAGTCCTAGACATGACGATATTCTATTCTTTACCAAACACTCTAAAAAATATACATTCAATCTTGATTCTATAAGAATCCCACAAAAATACTACCGTTCAATCAATAACATGAGAGGTGCAAATCCCGGAAATGTATGGGAATTTAGTCACATGCATTATTGTAATGCAAAAAGACAAGATCATCCTACACAAAAGCCTGAAGGGATTTATGAACGTATTATTCTTGTATCTTCAAATGAAAACGATGTGGTTTTAGATCCATTTCTTGGTTCAGGAACTCTTACCCATGTTTGTCAACATACAAATAGAAAAGGAATAGGTATAGATAACAACGAAAGCTATATTTTAATGGCAAAAAATAGACTGTTAGAAAAATTCGATGGTTTTGATAGTTTTGATGAAAGAATACTAAGATGTCCAAATGATCTTAATGATGCAGAATATAGAATAAAATACTTAGAGAATCATGTTCATTGGTTTTTAAGCAATCACATGAATGTTTCTAAACAATTCTTTGATGAAGTAAAAGAAAAATATTATGAAAAAATGAAAAAGGACAATCAGCTATACTTTTTTGAAAAATATAAAATTGTATAAAAGAACTAAATCCTACAACAGATAAATATTTGTAGGATTTTTGTTTAAAAATATTATCAATACTTTTGTTGAACAGAGCTAAATTCTTTATTTTTATCTTTATTAAGATTCTATATTTGATTTTAATAACGGTATTTAGGTTATTTTTATATAAAAAATATAATTTTTGGTTCTTCCGAGAATCTGTGGATAGCCCTAATGAAATTGAGATTATATTCATTAGGGCTATATGTTAAGCATAAGCATTACCTCTAAAAGCATCTCTAATTCTTAAGAAGAAATACTCAAAATCTCTAAATCCATAAGCTAATCTTTTTAAGACTTTTATCTTATTGTTTATCCCTTCAAGAACGCTTGTTCTAATCCAGTAAATACCTGAATTTGTTATACCATCTCGGTATCTTCTGTTTTGCACTTTGGCAAACTTAGTAATCTCTTGAACTTTTGACTGTAAAGCTAACCTTACCCATTCATCCCAAAGAGATTCTGACTCTTCTTTTGAGTGAGCATGGAATACTTCAGGTAATAGCTCTTTTAGCTCATTAGCTGCATATAAATCATGATAAAAGCTTAAAATATCATTAAGTTTTATTCTTTTTTCTTCTGATAAATTAGAGTTTTTTGTAAGTAACAGAAATCTTGAACGCTTTAAAAGAGAATAAGCATTGTCATCATTTTTGTTTTTATTTTCATAGGCAAGTCTTAGTCTTATGGCGCTTATAACAAGTCTTCCAAAGTTATAAACCATATGGAATAAATCATAGACAACCTTGGCATTAGGGCAGTACTTATTAACACAAGTAGCAAATCCTGCATTTTGGTCCATTGCTACTGCTTTTATTTGTTTACAGCCCTCTGTACCGCATAATTTAAAGAAGCGATTAACCTCTCGTACAGTCTTACCCTTACCAACCCAAATAACTCTTTTAGTATCTAAATCAACAACTACAGTTGCATATTTATGGCCTTTCTTAATAGAGAATTCATCAATAGCAAGATGTTTTGCCTTACCAAGGAAGAAAGGCGTGTTTCTTTTTAGATAGTCTTTGTGAATTTGCTTACACGTATCCCATTTAAGGGAAGTTCTTTGAGCCGTATCTTTGATAGACCCAGACCTTTGTAAATCCTCAATAACTTCATTTTCAAGGCTTTTGGTGATGCGGTGTCTACTTGAAATAAAAGGTATTTGTTCGGTTGCATATTTATCGCAGAACTTACATTTAAAAGTTCTATAGGTAATATGCAAAATAAACTGAAAACCGTTATAAGAGCCATCTTTAACTATTCTATGTCTATATTCATGAACTACAACATTATGATTTTTACAGATAGGACATTGAGGATAATTGTCTTTAGGCTCTAAGAAAAGATGAATCTCTTTCTTATCTTCATCAAATTGATAATTAAAAAGTTTGAAGTTTGTATAAAAAAGATTAAAGAAAAAATTATGAAAGTCGGCTACAATATTCATAGGTCGTTCTCCTAGATTGGTGTATTTTGTTTAATTCAATCTTAATTGTGAACGACCATTTTTTTGTCTATTGGTATAACAAAATTAGATATTAAATTTTAGTTAGCCACAGTTTTCCGGAAGAGCCTAAATATATTAAAAACAAATTAAAAATAAATAAAAAATTTTTGATCGCGATGTAAATTTTCCACTTATAAGTTAAATTAACTCATATTTTTAAGAAAATTTATTTAAGCTATTTTATAATTTTTTTTATTATTTATTAATGTATTAGCTTTATTTTTTTATTTTATTTGCTAAAGCTTATTTATTTTTATTTATATAAATCCCCTCCTTTATATATAAAATTATTTAAAAAAATTTATTTTAATTTATATATTTATTTAAATAAGTATACGTATAGCAGTTTAAAGATAAATTTTAACTTTAAATTGTAAAATTTATGTAATTTATTGCTAAAAGGGAGGGGGATATATTTAAAAAATGAATTAAGTTTAAATTTTTTGTGTAAATAATTTTTTAAAAAACGGTGGGAGCTGATTTAGGTAATTAAAAGGATAAGCTAAGTTTGTGAGAGTAAAGGAATAATCTTAGAAAATAAGATGGATTATAAAAAAAAACTCTGCCACTTTTAGGTGACAGAGGCAATTTTAGTTGAATTTTTTACAGGGCTTTGTCTTGGAGTTTTGCTACATCTTCAGGCATAAACCATTCTGCATTTTCAAGACAAATTGGAATAGAGGTTTTGGTGATCTCGTATAGATGTTCATGGATAACACCCATAGCCTCTAATGGTTTATTTGCTTTAATTAAGTCGTAAATTTGTTGATGCTCATCAATCAAATTATCGATTTTGGAAATTTTTCTTGTCGATAGGTAGCGAATACGATCTAAGTTTGCTTTGATGTCCCAGACTACATCCCAAGACATAGATGTACCAGACAGCTCACATATATGTTTGTGAAATTCATCATCTAAAATTAAGAACTCACCGTCTCTATCTGCAATGTCAGGATTATCTAAAAGCTCACGTTGGATCTTGATGGTATTTGCTATATTTTCCATAGCAATTTCAAAACTATCATCGTGTCTTTTTAAACCTTGCATAATAGAGTTCATCTCAATTGAACTTCTTACAAAACATGTTTCTTGTAAATTTATTAAAGAGATCTTTTTTACATATGAGCCAATTTGTGGGAATACTTCAATGAGTCCACAACGCTTTAATTGAAACAAAGCCTCTCTTACAGGTTGTCTTGAAACATTAAAATGTTTTGAAAGAACGTTTTCAGAAAGACGAGTACCAGGTTTGATGCTAATATCAGTGATAAGCTGCCTTAAAAAGGTATAAATCTGTCTACTTATAGGATAATCGGTATTGAGCTTAAGCTCAGGTAAGTTTATACCTTTCATATGAAAAACCTTACAGACGAAAGAAATTCACTAAATTATATAAAAAAGGCAGCATTAAAAATGTTGCCTATGTCAAAATCATGTTTACTAGTATACAACTAGTAAAAAAATATGCACTCACAGGGGGAATTCCCCCCCCGTGATTTTCTAAGAAAAATTTATCTTAGATGTCTTTTGCAAACTTAACTGCACGACCGATGTAGGTTGCAGGGGTCAGTTCACGTAACTGAGCCTTAGCACTCTCAGGGATCTCAAGAGTATCTAAGAAGTCGAGCATCATCTGACGGGTAACCTTCTGGCCACGAGTTAAAGCCTTGAGCTTCTCGTACGGATTGGCAATACCATAGCGACGCATTACAGTCTGGTAAGGCTCGGCTAAAACTTCCCAATTGTTATCAAGCTCCTCTGCAGTATGCTGAGCATTAGCCTGAAGCTTGGAGATGCCCTTTAAGGTAGACTTCCAAGCTAAGATGGAGTAACCGATAGCAACACCTAAGTTACGTAAAACGGTGGAGTCGGTTAAGTCACGCTGGAAGCGGGAGATTGGGAGCTTATTGCCTAAGTGTACAAATAAGGCATTGGCGATACCTAAGTTACCCTCAGAGTTCTCAAAGTCAATTGGGTTAACCTTGTGAGGCATAGTAGAAGAACCAATTTCACCTGCAATGGTCTTTTGAGTGAAGGTACCATAGGAGATGTAACCCCAAATATCACGATCAAAGTCAATCATGATGGTATTGAAGCGATCAATTGCGGCAAATAACTCAGCGATATAATCGTGAGGCTCAATCTGAGTGGTATATGGGTTGAAAGTTAAACCTAAGTCTTCCTCAAAAGCTTTGGAGAAGGCATACCAGTCAACCTCAGGATAAGCTACAGTGTGAGCGTTGAAGTTACCAACAGCACCGTTAATCTTGCCCATGATCTCAATCTTGGCAATCTCATTGCGCTGACGACGCAGACGATAGACAACGTTAGCCATTTCCTTACCAATGGTGGTAGGAGAAGCTGGCTGACCGTGGGTACGGGCTAATAAAGGAACCTCAGCATAGGTATGAGCTAACTCAGCAATCTTCTCAATGATCTCATCGCATAAAGGTAAAATAACCTCTTCACGAGCAGTCTTAAGCATTAAAGCGTGAGAGTTGTTGTTGATATCCTCAGAGGTGCAAGCAAAGTGAATGAATTCTTTTACATCAGCAATCTCTTTGCAAGATGCGGTCTTGTCTTTTAAGAAGTACTCAACAGCTTTAACGTCATGATTGGTTACAGCTTCACGCTTTTTGATATCCTGAGCATCTTCTAAAGAGAAGTTCTTGATGATGTTGTCAATAAACTCAATAGTCTCAGCGCTAAAAGCAGGAACTTCTTTAATTAAAGGGCAAGCTGCTAAGTGCTTAAGCCAAGTGAGCTCTACTTGAACGCGGAAACGCATAAGTCCATACTCAGAGAAAATAGGACGTAATTCTGCAGTCTTGGATGCATAACGGCCGTCTAAAGGAGAAACGGCAGTAAGTGAAGATAATTCCATGATATTCCTCGTGTTTTAATTTAAAATTCCGGAAGTAGCGCCTTTTTGGGCACATTCGACAATAGCTTTTCTGCGGAAGAATAAAAATCTTCTACGTCCACCTAATTGTCTCCAAAGCACCACAGCTCGAATGCCACTTAAAAGTAAGGCTCGAATGCGATCTTGGTTTTCGCTTTGGCGTAAATACTGTTCCTCGCCATAAATAATCAGCTTTTGGAAATTTGGGCTGATTAAAGACTGGTAGAGAGATGAGAAATCGCTTAAAAAGTTTGGATCTAAAATTACTTCAGGACCTTTGTCCATATAATCTTTGTTAGACGCCAAAATATTGGTCTTGATACGGTCAATTTCAGAGCCCATGCGATTGAAGATCTCTTCATTGCGCTCAATACTAATTTCCAGCGCAATAATTTTAAGTGCATTTTGTGTAATGGCAATAGTCTCGGCACTTTTTGCGCCCATAGATTTATCTAGGCTATCTGCCAATTGCTTAAACCCTGTCATAAGCTTACCTGGAGCATAAATATCCTCGCAAGTTTTAGGGTCGGTTACCAAAAGGCCTCGAATTACACAGGCTGCGGCATGTTCATCCCAAAATCCGGTGTTGGCAACTCGGCTAATTTGGGCACAGCATTGAAATAAGGCTGAAAGCGCTAAAGTCTCGCCTTTAATATCTGCCATGACANNCATTACTCCTTAAATTGCTGTTTAGTGTTTTAAGGCACGATCAATGACCGCGCCACCTAAACAGTCCTCTCCTTGATAGAAGACTACAGATTGTCCTGGAGCGACAGCGGCTACAGGGCTTGCAAATTCTACTAAAAGACCGTCTCCATCATCCTTTACAATGCATTCAACATCAGGCTGACGATAGCGGATCTTACAGGTACACTTTAAAGGCATAGTAGGTTTTTCAATGATCCAACTTGCGTTGCAAGCTTTAAGACCATAAGAATATAACGCTTTACTGTCATGTCCTTGAGCTACAATGAGGGTGTTGTTTTTAATATCTTTATCAACAACATACCAAGGCTCACCTGTGCTATTGGCGGTGCCTCCGATATTAAGTCCTTTTCTTTGGCCTATGGTTGTATACATAAGGCCATTGTGTTCTCCTACAATCTTGCCATCTACAGTCTTAATAGGACCTTTTTTAGATGGTAAATATTGTGATAAGAACTGACGGAAGCGTTTTTCACCGATAAAACAAATGCCGGTGGAGTCTTTTTTAGTTGCAGTAGCCAAGCCTCTTTCTGCAGCCATGGCACGGACTAAAGGCTTTTCTAAATGACCTACAGGGAATAAAACTTTTTCTAAAACATTATGCTCAATTGCATGTAAGAAATAGCTTTGATCTTTATTGCCATCAGCGCCTCTTAATAAATGTGCATGAGGGAGATTAAAACTTCTTTGGCAATAGTGACCTGTGGCAATGTAATCGGCATGTAAAACTTTTATGGCATAGTCCATAAAAGCCTTAAATTTGATTTCACGGTTACATAAAATATCAGGATTTGGAGTGCGGCCTTTGGCGTATTCAGATAAGAAGATTTCAAAAACATTATCCCAATACTCAGCGGCAAAATTGATTGTTTTAAGTTCAATCCCTAATTTGTCACAAACTTTTTGGGCATCTTCACGATCTTTTGCGGCAGCGCAATAAGATTCGTTATCGTCCTCTTCCCAGTTTTTCATGAACAATGCAGTGACGTGCATGCCATTTTCTTTTAATAAAGCTGCACTTAAGGAGGAATCTACACCTCCAGATAAGCCTACCACTACTTCTTTTCCGGCAAGCTCTTCGTAAGGAATTCTTGAGTCAAATTGCATTTTAAGACTTAATAGTATCTATAAGATTTAAAGGAAAACGCTGACCCTTAAAATAGGCATCAAAGTTGCGTCCGACAAGGCGAGTTCTCCACAGATCTTTGCGGGCGTAAATTTCTTCTTTAGTGTACCACTTGATATCAAGGATCTCATTATCAGGATCATTTGCTTTCATGCTTTTTGGCATGTCCTTGATTTTAGCCTCAAAGCAGAAACGTAAAATTGTTTCTTTATCTTTGACATAATCATTGATGCACACTAAGGATAAAAGTTCTACCTCGCATCCTGTTTCTTCACGTCCTTCGCGTAAAGCTGCGTCAATTATAGATTCGTTTTTTTCAATATGTCCGCAAGGATTACCAAAAACCTTACGATTATCTTGATCTTCGTTATACTCTTCAACAACCAAATAGCGGCCATTGTGTTCAATAATTAAAGCTACAGTAGTAAAAGGTGTGAATCTTTCGGTCATGCAAAATCTCCTTTGTGACGTAATTTTAACAAAAAGAATGCGTTGCCCCAAATTTTGGTTAAAAAAAACGCGGTTTAATAGAAATTAAACCGCGTAAATCCGAAAGGAGCGGGATTAAATTAGTTACGATTTAAAACTGATTTACCTGTTTCTCGATCAAAAAGGTAGATTTTTTGCGGATCAAAATAAAAAGCGTGTTCATCACCTATACGTAATTGATTATCGGCACTTACACGCACACAGACTTTGCAAGCATCATTTTCACAATGTAAGTAAGCATCAGCGCCTAAAAGCTCACGCATGGTTACCTTTAAATCAATTTTAGCTGCCCCTGCAAAAGGCTCAGCTTTAATATTTTCAGATCTAAGTCCTAAAACTAATTCTTTGCCTTTTAATTCTTCAGCTTTTTGACGGAATTTTAAAAGGGACGGCAATTTAAAAATTGCACAACCGGCATTTAACTGTAAAAAATCAGGTTGTATTAAAATCTCTGCATGAATAAAATTCATCTGAGGAGTGCCTATGAAACCTGCAACAAATAAATTGTTAGGGTTTGCATAAAGATTTTTTGGAGTGTCAACTTGCATAATTTGACCGTCGTTCATAACTACGATTCTGTCGGCCATAGTCATAGCTTCAACTTGATCGTGAGTTACATAAACGAAAGTAGTATCAAGCTTTTGATGAAGTTTTATAAGCTCAGATCTCATATGAGTACGCAATTTTGCGTCAAGATTTGATAAAGGCTCATCAAAGAGAAAAACATCAGGATTTCTGACCATAGCTCTTCCTAATGCAACTCTCTGACGCTGGCCTCCTGAAAGAGCTGAAGGCTTTCTAAAAAGATAATCTTTAATATCCAAAATCTCAGCAACTTCATCGACTCTTTTGGCAATTTGAGGCTCAGGTACATGGGCAAGTTTTAGCGCAAAGCCCATATTCTCAGCTACAGTCATATGTGGATATAGAGCGTAGCTTTGAAATACCATAGCAATATTACGCTCACGGGCGGGCACATCATTAACCACACGCTCTCCAATTTTTAAGATACCACCTGAGATAGTTTCAAGACCGGCTATCATTCTTAAAGTAGTGGATTTACCGCAGCCTGAAGGTCCAACTAAAACCAAAAATTCTTTATCTTTAATCTCAAGATTCAATCCTGAAATTACAGAGTGGAGCGGGGAATATTTTTTCTCAAGATTTAAAATTGATATGGAGGCCATGTGATTAAACCTGTTTTTTAAAGTTATAGCGGATATAGAAAGAGGCAATACATAAGATAATGATGGTCATAATTACAGATGCAGCTGAGCCATAGCCTATCTTCAAGGCTTGTGTACCAAAGTGATAGATGTATTGGGTAATAGTGGCAGTGGTATTAGCAGGACCGCCTCCTGTTAAGATATTTACTTTGTCAAATAAGCGGAATGAATCAATTGCTCTTAATATTGCAGCTAAATAGATGCTGCCTGAGATTGCAGGTAAGGTTATATATCTAAATTTTTGAAGCGAGCTTGCACCATCAATTTCGGCAGCTTCATATTGATCTTTTCTTACACACTGTAAAGCTGAGTAGATAAGTAAGAATGAAAAAGGGGTGTATTGCCAAAAATCAATGAGTAAAATGCAAAAAAAAGCTGTTTTAGGATTGTTTAACCAGTTAACACTTGAAAGATTAAACAGAGCAAAGGTTTCGTTTACAAGACCATCATTATTGGCAAGCATGATTTGCCAGATTAAAGCTACAGTCACAGGAGGTATGAGTGTTGGAATCAATACCAATGTGCGCATGGTCTTTTTGAATTTTACAATTGAGTTTATAAATAAAGCTAATAATAAGCCACAGAGAACCTCTGTGATTACAGCCAAAATGGTGAAAGTTACGGTGTTATAAAGAGCCATTAAGAAGTACTCATCATCCATAATCTCAGAGTAGTTCTCAGTGCCTATAAAGCGTGTGGGTCTTAATGATAAAAAATAGTAATCGCTAAAGCTGTAATAGATAATAAAGCCTAAGGGGAACATGGTCAAAAGGGCAAATAAAATGGTTGCCGGTGAGACCATCAATCCTGAAAATATGCGCTGTTTTGTCATGATAAAGCAACTAAAAGACCGTAATGATTTAACATGACGGTCATAATTTAACTAGATTTTATTTAACGATTTTCTCAATAGCTTTTTGAGCATCAGCTAAAGCCTGTTTGGCGCTCTTAGTGCCTGAGAGGGCATTTGAAAGCTCAATGCCATATACGTTTTCAATTTCACCCCAAAGTTCAGTACGTGGACGAACTTTTGAGTTTTGAGTGCCGGCTAATAAGGTCTTATAGAATGGATATTTTGCAGATAACTCTTTATCATTGAAAACAGAGATGCGGGTTGGAACAGCACCTTTGTCAGCAGCTGCCTTTTGAACCTCTTCAGAGGTTAAGTATTTTAAAAGTTCAATGGCAAGATCTTTTTTACCGCAATTGGCAGTAATACCCATCATCCAGTTACCAATTACGCCTGCGCTGTATTCTTTGCTTTGAGCATCAATCTTGCCTGGGATTACAGCATAAGAGGCAACACTGTCAGTTCCTGAGATAAACCAGCTAGGCCAGCCTAAAGCTTGAGCTGCTTTTCCTGAGGCTACAGATGCGACAATGTCATTTTTCTCATAGTTAGCACCAGTCTTTGCTAACTGTAAGTAGAATTCTAATGAGGCTAAACCTTCAGGAGAGTTTACAGTAACATTAAAGTTTTCATCAAAAACGTCACCGCCAAAGGCCCACAATAAAGGTAAGTAGTCACCAACAATTGGGTTACCTTGCTGACCACGAACAACATAGCCTAACTTACCGTTTAGCTGAGCTTTTTGGGCAATATTTAATACATCTTCCCAATTATCAGGAGCATGAGTGGCACCTACACTCTTTAACACATCCTGATTGAAGAATAATAAAGTTACGTTACCGGCAAAAGGCAGAGCATAGGTGTCCCCCTTTGCATAAGGATCTTTACCAATATCTAAAGAGGTCTTAACGAAGTCACTATCATCAGTGTAGCCATTTTTAGTTAAGTCGCATAAAACACCGGCTTTGGCAAACTCAGGGATCCAAGGATCGTCAAGCATTACTAAGTCAAAAGCACCGACTGAGGCTCGAGAGTCTAAGGCAATCTTTTGTTTTAAATCAGCGTTTTCAAGGCCCATAACTTCGATTTCAACGTTGTGCTCTTTTTCAAACTTCTCTTTTACAGCGTTTATAACATCAACGTGAGAACCACCACGGGCAGCAATAACAATCTTCTCCATATCTTGAGCATAAGCTTGGTTTACACAAGCAAAAGCAGGAATGGCTGCCAATACACAGGCTAATACAGTCTTTTTAAATTTCATAATTTCTCCTGAATTTACTCTTTAACCGCACCGTTTGATAAACCGGATAAGAGGAAATTCTGTGCAAATAAAACAAACAAAATAATCGGAATTAAAGAAACTAGGCCACCTGAGGCAATAGCGCCCCATTGAGTAAGCTCTTGCTCAGAGTTCATCGTGGCTAAAGCTAAAGGAATGGTGAATTGGGATGAGGATTGCACGAAAATAACGCCATAGAGATATTCATTCCAAGAGGTCATAAAGGACAAGATACCTACAGCGGCAATACCAGGTAAAACCTGTGGTAGCACGATTTTGGTAAAGAGCTGAAATTCAGTTGCGCCATCAATTAAAGCACTCTCTTCAACTTCTTTTGGTAAAGAGGCAAAGAAAGAGAGCATAAACCAGATGATAAATGGAGTTAGTGCCAAAATATGGCAAAGGATAATTGGCAGACGAGTTGAGCCAATGCCAATAGAGGTCATCATGATAAATAAAGGTAAAGCAAAGGCGATTGGTGGCAAAATACGTACCAGCAATACCCAGAAAATCATAAAACGACGGTATATGAAGTTAAAACGTGGGCGCGCCAGAATATAGGAGCAACATAAACCTATAGCTAAAGATAGCGCTAATGAGACTGAGGTTACGATGCAGCTGTTAAAAATGGCTTGAGCAAAATGTTTCTTTTGAAAAAGATTTATAAAGTTGTCAAAAGAAAACGATCTTGGATAGAAAGAAAAACCTGCAGCCATATCTGCGCTACTGCGAACAGATAAGGTCAGCATCCAATAAACCGGAAACAAAGTCCATAAAAGGATGCATATAGCAATAAAAATTTTTAAAAGTTTTTTGTGTGAAGATCTTTGCATAAAACAGACCCTTGTCTAAATTACGCGTGCATTTTAGAGAAGGTCTGTTATATCGAAGATGGAATTAAGTTAATTCTTTGTTAATTTAACTTTTTTTAAACAATTCTTCTTTGAAAAATAGCAAATCTGAGGCAACAATACAGTCTTTGATGTCTTTTATAAAGAGCGATAATTCTAAATAGTTATTGAAATTTCTAATAAAAATTTTAAGAGGGCTTTTTTTTAGATTTTTTATGCTAAAAGATTTTGTAAGTCCTAATACCTTAAAGTTTTTACAAAAGATTTCACCACTCTTTAAAGAAACGATCTCAAAATCATAGTCATAATTATCCTCATTGGAGATGGTGTTCTTATTTTCAATAAATATTTTGTCTAAAACTATATCTTTATCATCTAAGACATGATCAGCATAGATAGGATAAAAGATCTGTAAATTGTCATCAAAACCTAAAATTGCGGGAGTTTTTTTATCGAAAGATGGGAGATTTCCTGTAACTAAAATCTTGGCCTCTTTTTGATCTTTTTTACAAAAATCACGGCATTTTTCAAATATAAAATCACAGGCACTCTGATATTTTTTGCCTAGATCTGCACAGATTACAAAAATATGCGGATGGCATTTATCTAAAAGAAGATCAGGCAAACCATCTTTTTGACCATGATGTGTAACTTTTAATAAGTCACATATAGGTAATCTATCTTTAACATCATCAAAATTTTGTCTATCGCCTGTTAATAAGGCTCTATAGTTTTTAGTATTTAAGATAAAGAACAGACTTTTTTGATTTTCTTTTTGATTGAGGATTTTTAAGGCTTTTATAAATTCATGATCATCATTAGTGTTTAAAGCCTCTAAATTTAAAAGGCGTTCCTTTTTAGAGTCTTCAGTTAAACCAAAAATCTCTAAAGAAGCGTCCTCATCTAAAAATAAAGTTTCCTTTTCTAAAACTTCACGGATATGGGTGTTTTTCCTTTTAAGATCTGAAATAAGATTTCTATAGGCCTTAAGAGAATATTTCCATAAACGAAAATCTTCAAAATTAAGTAAGCCACAAGAAGGTCTTTCTAAATTAGAAATATTATGGGGAAGTAATGCATTTATATAAAAGTTATCGATTTTTATCTCATCATCTTTGGAAATTTCGCAAAGGCCTGCAATATGATCATAGTGAATATGCGTACAGATAAGATTATTGATATGGTCAATATTCAATAATTTTAAGGCCTCGTTAACTCTCAGTGTGCCCACCTCTTTATAGGTTTCTCTATCAGAAGGGCCGCCATCAATAACAGTTACATTATTGCTTTTTGATTTTAAAATCTGGCATTCGCCATAGCCTGTATTAACAAAGAATAGCTGCATAAAAACCTCAAATTTTTTTATTTTATTTTGAGATTTAAACGTTAAGCGTTTGTAAAATTTAAAGAATCTTGAGTATTTTTTAACTATTTATATTGATTTTTAGTGTTTTTTTATCTTTACTTCATCTTAAGTGCTAAATAAAACTTATATAGAAAATTCTCTTTTTATTAGCGCATCTTTCCCCGTATCCCAATTAAAGATTTCCTAAATTAGAAAGAGGAAAGCAATATGAAAAAATTAGTCTTTTTAGTAGCGCTATTTTTAGTTTGTGTTTCTTTAGGATCTTTTGCTATCTGGCATTACAAATACCATCTTTATAGTTATTTGCCTTCAACACCAGATTCTATGGTCAAAAATGTCGATGGCATTTTGTTTGGGGCTGACGGTAAAGCTTTTTCAGGGCGATTAAAAGAGAAAACTGATTCAGGATCCTCTGTCTATGCGTATAAGTCAGGTAAGCTTTCAGGACTTAATGTAGTTTTTAGCGATGGTCTCTTGCGTGAGATTGGACACTGGCAAAATGGCAAGCAAAATGGTCTTTTTGCAGCTTGGACTGATAAAAGTGTGTTAATTGATAGAGGCTTTTTTAAAAATGGTGAGCGTGACGGTGAGACTTTGCAATATTGGTCTGATACAGGAAAGATTAAGTTAAAGGCTCATTATCGCGCAGGAAAGCTTAATGGTCTTGTAGAACAATACGATCCTCAAGGCACATTGCAATTTAAGCATATGTATAAAGATCATAAGTTACATGGGGAGGCTTTTGATTATTTTGAAAATGGCAAACTTAAAAGTTATGTAGTTTTTGATCGTGGTCTGCAAAGTGGCCCATTTAAGCTTTATTCTGAAGACGGAGTGTTGTTAGAGGAAGGTATTTTAAAAGAGGGGATGCGTCATGGAGCATTTACTGTGTACTCTCCACAAACAGGAAAACCTGCCATCAAGGGAAATTACAATATGAATGCTTATGATGGTGAGATTACGATGTGGCGAGCTGATGGCGTTAAGAGCGTTCAAAACTTTGACAAAGGGGTAGCTAATGGTTGGCAGAAAACCTACAACAGTCAAGGAACGCTTATTCAAAAAATTATGCTAAAGAATGGTCAAGCTACAGGTGAGTTTTATACATACGACGCCAAAGGCAATTTAATTGCAAAAAGAGATCCTGATAAAACAGATAAAATAAGGATAAGAGAAATGCCATCTACAAGTGATGAGTTATCAAGGGATAACAGTGGAATAGTGATAATTGAAAGTAATTAATTATAAATTTGCTACAAAGTTTTAAAGCACTTTTTAGCGATGATTATTTATTGGGGATGATTTATTTTAGGCAAGATTCACTATGCGCCTATTCAGAGTCGAACTGAATACCCCTACCGTGTGAAGGTAATGCTCTAACCAAATGAGCTATAGGCGCATCTAACGGTGGCAATAATAGCACAAAACATAATTGGTACAAGCAGTTTTTAAAGCGCTATTTTGCTCTTTTTTTGTTCAATTTTTTTTAATTTGCCTTTTTTAAGTCAAATTCCTATTATTCACATGATTTATAAGTCAGGAGTATTAAATGGAATTTATAAGTAAGGTTACTGTTCCTTGTGAAGGCAGTGCAATTGAAGTTGATGCTTTAGGAAAACTTAAAGTCCCTAATAACCCTATTATTCCTTTTATTAGAGGCGATGGTATTGGCGCTGACATTACCCCGGTAATGAAAAAAGTCGTAGATGCTGCAGTAAATAAAGCTTATGATGGCGCGCGTAAGATTTCTTGGATGGAGATCTATGCCGGTGAGCGTAGTTGCCAGGTATATGGAGAGGGCGTATGGCTGCCTGAGGAGACTTACGATTTCATTAAACGTTATCATGTTGCTATTAAAGGACCTTTAACTACTCCTGTAGGCGGTGGCATTCGTTCTTTAAACGTATCTTTACGTCAGACCTTAGATTTATACATCTGCCTGCGTCCTGTTCGTTATTTTGATGGCGTGCCATCTCCTGTAAAACATCCTGAGCTTGTTGATACCATTATTTTCAGAGAAAACGCTGAGGATATTTATGCAGGTATCGAGTGGGAAGCTGATAGCGAAGGTGCAAAAAAACTTATCTCTTTCTTAGAAAAGGAGATGGGGGTTAAAAAGATTAGATTTAATGAGCACTGTGGTATTGGTGTAAAACCTATGTCCCGTCCAGGTACTGAGCGCTTAATTAAAGCAGCCTTTGAGTATGCTATTGCTCATGACAGAAAATCTGTCACCATTGTTCATAAAGGCAATATCATGAAGTTTACTGAAGGCGCGTTTAAGAAGTGGGGCTATGAGTTAGCTATGCGTGAATACGGCGCAAGTGCTGATGAAAAGGGTGTTGTAAGCTTTGTAAATAAAAATACCGGTCGCAAGATTGTTGTTAAAGATTGCATTGCTGATGCTTTCTTACAAAATATTCTGTTATACCCTCAAGATTATGATGTAGTTTGCGCTATGAACTTAAATGGTGACTATATATCAGATGCCTTAGCTGCCGAAGTTGGTGGTATTGGTCTTGCCCCAGGTGCCAATATCGGTACTGATTGTGCCATCTTTGAGGCAACTCATGGTACTGCTCCTAAACTTGCTGGTACTTTAAAGGCAAACCCAGGCTCAATTATTCTCTCAGCTGAACTTATGTTACGTCACTTAGGTTGGAATGAGGCTGCAGATTTGATCATTGAAGGCATGGAGAAGACTATTTCCTCAAGAAAGGTAACTCATGACTTTGCAGCTTTAATGGAAAACTCTTATGAGTTAAATACCAATGAGTTTGGTGATGAACTTATTGCAAATATTAATGCTTAATATTTTTAAATAAGTTTTTAAAGATGAAATAACCCCAATAAGTTTTATTACTTATTGGGGTTTTGCTATCTAGCTTAAAGTGATGTCAAGGAACATCATAAGCACAAAGCCCAAAAGTACAGACATGGTAGCAAGATCGGTATGTCCTGCATCTTTGTGAGATTGTGGAATCAGCTCCTCGCAGACTACATAGAGCATAGCTCCGGCTGAAAATGATAAGGCCCAAGGTAGAAATACCGTCATAGAGCCACCTAAGCATAAAACTGCAACTATGGCAGCAATAGGCTCGGTGATACCAGATAAAGCGGCCATCACAAATGATTTTATTTTAGAGACGCCGGAGACAAACATAGGCATGGAGACGGCGGTACCTTCTGGAATATTTTGAATACCAATGCCTAAAGCTAAAATCATGGTGGATGTAATTAAGTCAGAAGAGCCTAAATTTGCCGCTGCAGAGACAATTACACCTAAGGCCAAACCTTCTGGGATATTGTGAATAGTAATTGCGGTAAAAAGTAAAAAATTGTCGTTAAAATGGACATTTGGCCCATCTTGAACTTTTGATATTGGATGTAAATGTGGCAAGCATTTATCAATGGCAAATAAGAAAAGTGCGCCTAAGAGGAAACCACCACAAGCTGGGATCATTTTATTTATACCAAGCTTTTGTGCATGCTCCATAGCCGGCATTAAAAGTCCCCACACAGCTGCAGCCAGCATAATGCCAGCGGCAAAGCCTAAAGAGATTTTGGTAAGAGTTTTGTTATGGTTCTTTTTTATAAAGAATACTAAGGATGCGCCTAAAGCTGTCATTAAGAAAGTAAATGACGAGGCGAGTACAGTTATAGAAAGAGGGCTCAAGTCAGACATAAAGATTCTTATTTAGAAAATTATTTTAGATATTTATTTGCAGAAACTGCTTTTTAGTGGGTATTGTAGTGAAATTTTTTACAAAAAACAGATAAAAAAGCATAAATAACGCTTTTATAAAATATTATTTATCTTTTGCAGAGAGGAACTTGGTCAAATACATAAATTTTGGAATGAATAAATGAACTAAAGGGCCTGTAAATAGTGCGGAAAATAAAGTCCCTTCACGAACGCCTTCGATAGCTGAAAAGTTTGTGAGAATTAAAGATAAAATTACGGCGGTTAAAACTAAAAAGTTGTCGAAAAATGTTTTTACAAAACTAAATGATTTATTGACAATTGGGTGAAATACTTTAAGAAAGTACTCGCCTGGCACCATACATACAGAGGCTACAACAGATAAAGAGATACTTATTGAAAGTAAAACTGTGCCAGTTACTATAAGAACCCAAGACATGTAGTAATGTAAAATATCAGGTAAGACTTTATTTAGACAAGTCATACCAAAATCGATCATCCATGAAAAAAGAAAAATTACCGGGATCTGCATGATTAGATCTAAAACATGATCTTTTATTTTTGAGCGCAAAATGATTAGTTGTAACGTAATGAGTATTACGTTGAAGATCATGGTGGTATCGCCCAATGTTAGAGGTGTATGCAGAGAGATAACGTAATTTGGGGATGAGATAGGGGTAGTGCCAATATTAGCAAAAGTAATTGTTGCTATGGCAAAACCTTGGATTAAAACAGAAGTAAAAAACAACGCATAGCGTTTAACAAGCTCATTTAAGGGCATGTTTTTCATGAAGAAATTTCCTTCTGTTTTAAAGAATAGGTATTAGAAAAACAACAGCCGAAAAACTTTAAAGCTTTTCGGCACATTTAGTTAATTTCTAATTATATTTTAGCGGGCGCGGAAGGTAATACGGCCCTTGGTCAGATCGTAAGGGGTGATCTGAACGGTAACTTTATCACCAGTTAAAATTCTGATGTAGTTCTTACGCATTTTTCCGGAGATGTGAGCCATAACGATGTGGCCGTTCTCTAACTGTACGCGGAACATAGTATTAGGCAAGTTCTCAAGAACAGTGCCTTGCATTTCAATATTTTCTTCTTTAGCCATAAACTCTTTTGTGTATAAAAACAACGTAAAAGCCGGATTTTCCGGCACATAAGCAAAAAACCACATTATTATACACCACAAGAGAACATTTAAGCTGAAATTTTCGATTAAAGCGCATAAAAATGCTTTTATCTAGAAATTTATCTGAGGTGATTAACTTATTTATTTTTTTTTTTTTGAGATTTGACGCATGTTTAAATTTTCTAAATTGTCTTGTGTTTCATAGGGTCTAAGTGTTGAAATCACTATATATAAGTGTATATATTAACGATAATATTAATAAGTAGAGTAAATTTGTAGAGTTGGAGAATTTATATGTCCCTGCGCAAGGTGGTTATTACTGGACTTGGAATTGTCTCAAGCATCGGTACTGGATGTGAAGCTGTTTTACAGGCTTTAAAACAAGGAAAATCCGGTATCGTCTCAGATCCATCTTTTATTGAAAAAGGCATGCGCTCCCAGGTTGCAGGTCTCGTTGATATTGATTTTAAAGAGCATATTGACAGACGTGTGTTGCGTTTTATGGGTGATGCTGCAGCTTATGCATATGTTGCTATGAAAGAGGCTATTGCCTCTGCAGGCTTAAGTGACGAGGATGTCTCATCTGAGCGTACAGGCCTTTTTGTAGGTTCAGGTGGTGGTGATACTGCAGCTGTGGTTGAAGCTGCGGATACTTTGCGTGAGCGTGGCATTAGACGTGTAGGTCCTTATGCTGTGCCTAAAGCTATGAGCTCTACCACATCTGCAAACTTAGCTACTGCTTTTAAGATTAAAGGTGCCTCATTAACTGTAAGCTCAGCATGCTCCACCTCAGCTCATTGTATTGAGTTAGCTTGCGATGAGATTATGTTAGGCAGACATGACATTATGTTTGCCGGTGGTGGTGAGTCTGCTAACTGGACTATTTCCTGCTTATTTGATGGCATGGGTGCTTTATCTAAAGGCTACAATGACGATCCTGCTAAGGCATCTCGTCCATATGATGCCAACCGTGATGGCTTTGTTATTGGTGCCGGTGGCGGTATTTTAGTTTTAGAGTCAGAAGAACACGCTAAAGCTCGTGGAGCAAAGATTTATGCTGAGGTTGTAGGCTTTGGTGCTACCTCTGACGGTTATGACATGGTAGCCCCATCAGGTGAAGGTGCTGCGCGTTGTATGAAGCTTGCCTTAAAAGATTGCCCATATCCTATTGATTACATCAATACTCATGGTACTTCTACTGTTTTAGGCGATATTAAAGAGCTTGAAGCTATTAAGAGTGTATTTGGGGATAAATGTCCACCAATCTCCTCAACTAAGTCTATGACAGGTCATGCCTTAGGTGCAGCTGGTGTTAATGAGGCAATTTTCTGTGTCTTAATGTTACAGAATAATTTTATTGCCCCATCTATTAACATTGATACTTTAGATGAGCATTGTGAAGGCTTTGATATTGTTGCAAATAAGGCTCGTGAGACTAAGCTTGAGACTGTAATGTCAAATAGCTTTGGCTTTGGTGGTACCAACGCTTCTATTATTTTAAGAAAGTATGGCATCTAAGTTATTACGTCTTGATAAAGCAGTATCTCACAGTTTTGAAGTCTCCCGCAAAGAGGCAGTATTCTTAATTCGTGATGGTGCTGTAAGTGTTGCCGGCGAGATCGTATGCGATCCCGCCTTTAAGATTAGTGCCGATACTCCTTTAGAGCTTGATGGTAATGAGTTTACCGCACAGGAGACTATGCGTAAGCGTGTCTTTATGCTTAATAAGCCTCAAGGTTATGTCTGTGCCGATCGCGACAACCGTTATTTAACTGTAAGCTCGATATTTTCAGGTGAAAGTCACTATTTAGATCTGCATTGCGCAGGAAGGCTTGATGTTGATACTACAGGCTTTGTTATCGTCACCGATGATGGTGATTTAAGTCATAGAATCACCTCTCCTCGTGCCAATGTTGAAAAGGTCTATATTGCTTGTGTTAAAAATCCTATTGAAGAGCGTTGCATTGAACGCTTTTTATCAGGACTTAAACACCCTGAAGAAGATAAGCCTTATAAGAGCGCGAAGCTTGAAATTATCTCTGAAAAAGTTGGTAAGGTTACAGTAACCGAAGGGCGCTATCATGAGGTTAAACGCCTCTTTGAGTGCGTAGGCAATGAGGTTTTAGAATTAAAGCGGGTTAAAATTGGCGCTTTAGATTTAGATGAATCGTTGCAAGAAGGAGAGTATCGCGAGCTTTCAGAAGAAGAAATAGCTTTGATGTTTAAATAGATTTACATCAACATTAGAATAAAAATAAAGGTTCTTCGCCAAATCTGTGGCTAACTAAAATTTTATATATAATTTTGTTATACCAATAGACAAAAAAAATGGTCGTTCCCAATTAAGATTGAATTAACCAAAATCCATCAATCAAGGAGAACGACCTATGGCTATTGTACCCGATTTTCAATCTGATTTAACAAACCATTTTTTCAAAGGTTTTAAGATTTCTTCCCATTTTATAGATGATAAAGCTAAGGAAATTCATTTTTACCTTGAGCCTTGCAGTGAATTTCCTGTCTGTCCTTGGTGTAAAGGCAAGAATGTAGTTGTTCACGAATATAGAAAACGAATTGTGCAAGATGATTCCATTTTGGGGTATAAGACTGTTTTATTACCTATAGAACCTTTAAATGTAAGTTCTGTAATAAATATGCAACTGAAAAAATAGAGTTCCTATCTGAAAACAGTCGCTTTACAACAAGGGTTGCAGACTCTGTTAATGAAGATTTAGAAAGAGCCGGGTCTATTAAAGATACTGCTGAAAGAACCGGTTTAAGCTGGTCTTCCTGCAAAAGAATTCATAAGCGATACCTTAAAAAGAAAATATACTTTAATTTAGGTCAAGCCTCTCACATTGCTATTGATGAATTCTCTATTAAGAAAGGCCATAAATATGCAACTGTAGTTGTTGATTTAGATACTAAAAGAGTGGTTCTTCCGAGAATCTGTGGATAGCCCTAATGAAATTGAGATTATATTCATTAGGGCTATATGTTAAACATAAGCATTACCTCTAAAAGCATCTCTAATTCTTAAGAAGAAATACTCCAAATCTCTAAATCCATAAGCGAGTCTTTTTAATACTTTTATCTTATTGTTTATCCCTTCAAGAACGCTTGTTCTAATCCTGTAAATGCCTGAATTTGTTATACCATCTCGGTATCTTCTGTTTTGCACTTTGGCAAACTTAGTAATCTCTTGAACTTTTGACTGTAAAGCTAACCTTACCCATTCATCCCAAAGAGATTCTGACTCTTCTTTTGAGTGAGCATGGAATACTTCAGGTAATAGCTCTTTTAGCTCATTAGCTGCATATAAATCATGATAAAAGCTTAAAATATCATTAAGTTTTATTCTTTTTTCTTCTGATAAATTAGAGTTTTTTGTAAGTAACAGAAATCTTGAACGCTTTAAAAGAGAATAAGCATTGTCATCATTTTTGTTTTTATTTTCATAGGCAAGTCTTAGTCTTATGGCGCTTATAACAAGTCTTCCAAAGTTATAAACCATATGGAATAAATCATAGACAACCTTAGCATTAGGGCAATACTTATTAACACAAGTAGCAAATCCTGCATTTTGGTCCATTGCTACTGCTTTTATTTGTTTACAGCCCTCTGTACCGCATAATTTAAAGAAGCGATTAACCTCTCGTACAGTCTTACCCTTACCAACCCAAATAACTCTTTTAGTATCTAAATCAACAACTACAGTTGCATATTTATGGCCTTTCTTAATAGAGAATTCATCAATAGCAAGATGTTTTGCCTTACCAAGGAAGAAAGGCGTGTTTCTTTTTAGATAGTCTTTGTGAATTTGCTTACACGTATCCCATTTAAGGGAAGTTCTTTGAGCCGTATCTTTGATAGACCCAGACCTTTGTAAATCCTCAATAACTTCATTTTCAAGGCTTTTGGTGATGCGGTGTCTACTTGAAATAAAAGGGATTTGTTCGGTTGCATATTTATCGCAGAACTTACATTTAAAGGTTCTATAGGTAATATGCAAAATAAACTGAAAACCGTTATAAGAGCCATCTTTAACTATTCTATGTCTATATTCATGAACTACAACATTATGATTTTTACAGATAGGACATTGAGGATAATTGTCTTTAGGCTCTAAGAAAAGATGAATCTCTTTCTTATCTTCATCAAATTGATAATTAAAAAGTTTGAAGTTTGTATAAAAAAGATTAAAGAAAAAATTATGAAAGTCGACTACAATATTCATAGGTCGTTCTCCTTGATTGATGGATTTGGGTTAATTCAATCTTAATTGGGAACGACCCTTTTTTTTGTCTATTGGTATAACAAAATTAGATATTAAATTTTAGTTAGCCACAGTTTTCCGGAAGAGCCAAAAGAGTTATTTGGGTTGGTAAGGGTAAGACTGTACGAGAGGTTAATCGCTTCTTTAAATTATGCGGTACAGAGGGCTGTAAACAAATAAAAGCAGTAGCAATGGACCAAAACGCAGGATTTGCTACTTGCGTTAATAAGTATTGCCCTAATGCTAAGGTTGTCTATGATTTATTCCATATGGTTTATAACTTTGGAAGACTTGTTATAAGCGCCATAAGACTAAGACTTGCCTATGAAAATAAAAACAAAAATGATGACAATGCTTATTCTCTTTTAAAGCGTTCAAGATTTCTGTTACTTACAAAAAACTCTAATTTATCAGAAGAAAAAAGAATAAAACTTAATGATATTTTAAGCTTTTATCATGATTTATATGCAGCTAATGAACTAAAAGAGCTATTACCTGAAGTATTCCATGCTCACTCAAAAGAAGAGTCAGAATCTCTTTGGGATGAATGGGTAAGGTTAGCTTTACAGTCAAAAGTTCAAGAGATTACTAAGTTTGCCAAAGTGCAAAACAGAAGATACCGAGATGGTATAACAAATTCAGGCATTTACAGGATTAGGACAAGCGTTCTTGAAGGGATAAACAATAAGATAAAAGTCTTAAAAAGACTCGCTTATGGATTTAGAGATTTGGAGTATTTCTTTTTGAGGATCATGAATTCATTTAGGGGCAATTCACTTGAATGCTAAAAGGATCCCTGGTCAATTTTGTATATTATTTTCCAGGGATCCCACAGATTTGGCGATGAGCCAAAATAAAAGCCTGTGGGCATATTATATTGTTCACAGGCTTTTTTGATTAATCTTCTACAAATACACCGAAGTGTTGTTTTGAAAATGCCACACGTTCTTTAACACTTAAGCGCTGTTTTTTCGTTAAAGCTTCGATAAGGCGTAAACGTGGTAATAATCCGGCGTTATTACAAATCTGAATGGCCATACCAGGACGAGCATTAAGCTCTAAAAGCATAGGTCCTTTATCTCTATCAAGAACGATATCAGTTCCAATATAGCCTAAACCTGACATGTCATAACAAGATGCAGCCAGCTCTAAAACCTCATCCCAATGCGGAACTTTAAGATCGGCCAAACGCTTGTCAGTATCTGGATGAAACTCAATTGGCATATTGTGCTGAACCGCTCTTACCGCTCGACCGGTTCTCACACAAATACCAACACCTACAGCACCTTGGTGTAAGTTTGCCTTACCATCTGAGGCTTGAGTTGATAGACGCATCATACACATTACAGGGAAGCCCTGAAAGACGATAACACGAGTATCAGGAACGCCGTCATAGCTGTAGCCTGAAAAGACATTATCAAAATGAATTAAATCTTCAATTAAGGCAATATCAGACTTACCACCTAAGGAGAAAAGGCCTGCCAAAATATTAGTAAGATGGCGCTTTAACTCGTGGTTATTGATGTCCTGACCTGAGGTCTTTACATAATGACCTGTTGCCTTATTAAAGTCTTTAACAACTAAAATGCCTTTACCACCTGATCCATGTGCAGGTTTGATACAAAACTCAGTATGATCACCTAAAATCTGCAAAATGTTTTGGATCTGATGTTGGTTTTCTACAGATCCAATCAAAGTTGGAGTTTTTACATGGTGAGAGAGCGCAATCTTTTTAGTTAAAAGTTTATTGTCAACTAAAGGATAGAGGCTACGTTTGTTGTAGCGTCCAATATAGTTAACGTTGCGCTGATTCATACCCATAATGCCATCGGCAGCCATTTCAAATGGATTGGCGTAACGATCTTTAAAGTTTAAAAGATTTTTAAACCAGCTCATAATTATTTCTCAGAAGCATTATTATCTTGGTTCTTCTTTTCATCTATTTCTTTTTGAGCCTGCTTTTTCCAGTTTCTGTAAACATTATGTGGATCGCTTTTGAGCTCTTGAAGTTCTCTTTTCAAAGTTACACATTCATGCTCTTTTTGATCGCCATTTTGATATTCTCGGATCTGGGAGGCAAGAGGCTTAAAGCGCTTAAGCTCACTTAAACGGAAGCCTGTATAGTTACCCATAAGCAGAACTAAAGCTAAGATTACAAGCTGCAGACCCAAGAAGTTAAAGGTCCAGTGCTGGATAAATAAGCTACTCATTGAGAGGTAGGCACATACTGCTACAAATAAGGAGCCGCCGCCTTGTTTTAAGACCTCCTTATAACCTTCCTCTTCCCATAAAATGGACATTCTCTCAATAGTCCAAGATAAAATGATAAGAGGGAAGAATGTAACCTTAACCCCCTCGGTTAAACCAATTTGGTAGGTAAAGAACGAGGTAAAGCCAATAATGCCGATAACGGTAATAATCACTGCGGATATACGCGCAACTAATAGTAAGTTCAAATGCGACAACCACGAACGTACTACAAGGCCTACGCCTACAATTGAAATAAATCCTATAAGACCTACGATTAAAGAGGTTTCAAGGAATGACATAGCAATTAAGACTGGCATGAAGGTGCCGGAGGTCTTAATACCTATGATTACACGTAAAAATACAACAATGATAACGCCTATAGGTAAAAGCAGAATATTTTTAAATAAAGACTGCTCATCAACAGGTAGATTTGCCAAAGATAAGGATAAGCTCTCCTCACCTGCTAATTTATTTAAACCAGCTTTTCTAAGACCTGCCTCAACAGCACCTATATTGTGGTGCATCATATTGAAGCTGACTCGGGCATTGGTACCACCTGAAATATCAAGTAAGGAAGCGCCATTGTCAGTCCAGATAAGTTCATTTTTATTTAAACCAGAAGCACCTGTTTCTGCGTTAAAAATCTGGTAGTTATTACCATCAAATACCGCTACACGTGAAGATAAACGCTGATTACGACGGCCATCTTCTAATTTTAAGATGCCAATCTCACGAGCATGGATTTTGGCAACTTCCAAAATATGGACTACAAGCTCAGACTTTCTGTACTTTGAGTTTAATAAAGATGCAATCTCTGTATCTTGATTGATTTCTTTAATCACTTGAGCGGTAAAGGAGAATGGATTGGCACTTCTTGAATTGGCAAGACGTGCAACCTCATCCATAGCAGTTGCATAAGGCTCAGGGGCGACACTTTCTGATAACTCAGGCACAATCATAGATGAGGCTTGAGCCTCAGGATCAACTAAAAACTCAGCTCTATAGTAAAGAGTCTGCATGCCTTCAGGGCTTCTGCGACTCCATTCTACGAAATTTGTGCCTTTACTTTTAATATAGTCAACACCATAGCCTAAAGATGCAGTGGTTTGTCTTAATTGAGTAAAGCCAGGTTGCACTGCAGGCAAAGCTAATAAAAGCTGAGCTGGGGCATCTTGGTGAGGTTCAAACTCAATACGAGCCTCAACAGTCCACATTTGACGTTCTTCATTTGGAAGAAACGGTACTTCAAAGACAATATGTTGGTAGGTAATAAGTAGCACACCTGCCATAAATAAAATAGCAGTAACTACATAAAATACGCCGCGCGAAATCATGATCTGTCCTTTATGACTTTAATTTATTTTTTTAAAGCTTTGCTTTCTTTTATAGCATTGTTATCTTTGTTAATACTCTGATTCTCTTCGATTTTTGCACTTACAGCAGGGAGATTTCGTTCAGAATCAGTGCCCATATTTATATCGCTTGAGGCAGGAGTTGCAAGTTGACCTGCTTTATCCTCACGCTCACGTTCATCATATTTGGCATTAGGATTTATGCCTTCTTTCTTAGCTGCCTTGTAAGATTCACGTTCTAAGAAAAGAAGTCCATCATTATCAGCACGTTTTTGAACATAGCTTCTTGAAACATCAACAACAAAGATATCTGTAAGCAAAGTTCTACCTACAAGGAGAGGGTACTGCATGCGATGTCTATCGATAAGGTTAAACTCAGTTGCAGCAGAGTAGTCAGCAATTTTGACATTAAGTCTTACAATAGGTCTGTCAACAAGCTTTTCACTTTGAGTTTGACGAACTTGAGTCATACGAACAAAAGGTGCTTCTACAGTAACGGTACGGTCATTAGTGATGACATCAAAGCGTAACCATTTTTTACCTTGGCGTTCAAACTCACGGATATTTTGCGCAGTAATTGAGGATACGGCTGCACCTGTATCAATACGAGCTTGGAAAGTCGCATTGGCTTCTTTTACATATACATACTCATCTCCACCTAAGATAAGTTTGCCATCAGGAGTTTGCAGATCGTAATTGCGCAAAGGCTTTACCTCCATAACAGTTCCATCTTCAGCTGTCTTTTTTAAAGTAGGTCCTGATACTAAGGTATCAACGATAGCTTGATTTTGACGTTGCAAAGATTTTAATTCATTTAAAAGTTGGCGTCTTAATTTTATGTTTTCACTATTGTTTGCATTAACCTCAGATTTAAGTTGACCTATAGAGGCTCTTTGAGAGGTTAATTCGTCATTTATGCTTTGTGTAACGCCTCGTAAGGAGGTGATGCGATCATTTATTTCATTGATTAAAGAGTTTTCATTAGCATTTGCACCCATGCTAAAAATACCCAAACATACAACCGCAATTTTAATAATTTTCATAGTGTTAATCTTTAAGTTGAAAGCAAATGATTTTGAGAAATATAGCACAAATTGAAAATTTTTTTTATGAAAAAAATGATAGATTTTTTTGTTGGTTTGTAAAAGAAAGGCGCTTATAAAAGCTTTTTTGAGTAGTTTTAGCTTGAGATATAAAAATTAACTACTAAGCATTTTATAAATAATTATGTTTGATTTATAAATTTAAAAATGAAAATTTAGTTAGCCTTATTTATTTTTTAGACAATTCTTTTGTTAACTGTACAACTTTCTAAAAGCTGTTAGTTTGATTTTTAATATCTATGTTCATAATATTGTGATAGTTTATCTTTTTGTGGCATATATATTTTTATAAATATAAGTTACAAAAATCTGACATATTTTGTGTATCTTTATACAGTCTGCTCAGTTAATAGCAGCTTTTGGATCAAGAACATTCAAAGCAAAGTATGTTCTTTACATATTGAATTTCACCAATCTTAAGAGGATATGATGCGTAAAATTTGTATGGTGGCAGCAGTTGTTACTGCTTTAGCTGCAGTTCCTTCTCAAGCCGCTTTCTGGATTACTCCAACATTCTCAACTTCATCTTCTGCTGATATTGACGATTCAAACGGCGATATTAGCTCTACAAGCTATGGCCTTATGGGAGGTAATGAGTATTTCACCTTAGGCTATAAAGGCACTACTTATGATTTTTCCGGTCCTGATTTATTAGATGACATGAGCCTTTTATTTGCTGATGTTCATTTTGATGGTAAGTTCACCGGCAATCTTGGCTACTTTGCAGGCTTGGGTGCAGCTTTTGGTTGGGAAGATGATTTTGACATGAGCGAGAACTACAACTTAAAGCCTCGCGCAGGTATTACCTACTCTTTCGGTGGTGATTATCGTTTAGCAGCTGGTGTCGGTGCAAGCATCAATGAGCCTGATTCCTCTGTATACCCAATTTTAACTTTAAACTATCGTGAGCCATCTTACTTAGGTCTTTCTTATAAGTTAGGTTTCCCAATGGTTGATGCTCAGTACCGCTTCAATAACTTATTAGCCTTAACTGGTAAATTAACTGCTATTCCTGTAAACCAGGATATCTATCAGTTATCTAGCACCTCTATGCTTGCAAGAGATGGTTATTTAGCTGAGGAATATGCTGAGGCTAAGGTTGGTGTTGTTTTAACCCCAATGCAGGCCTTTAGCATTTCTGCAGGTGTAGGTTATGACTTCAGACACGAGTACAAGATCTACGATCACGACGGTAACGAGTTTAGATCTTTTGATACCGATCCATCCTATTCTGCATACATCAACTTTAACGCTCGCTTCTAATTTAAGTGTTAAAGTTTAAATATTTTTATAAAGATCCCAGAAATTAAAATTCTGGGATTTTTTTTACTTAAAAAAACTTATCGCTTTATGTCTTTTTTATTGGGGTAAAATGTAAATCCGTTTACAGATAGTATTGGAGGCTGTATGCAATTGTCGTCGTATTGCCGTTTAAAACCAAATCATAATGGTCTTGTAGGTGTTGGTGTTCATTTTGAGCGTATAAGACGCGTTACAGGTTATTTAGTTGGATCTTTAGATAGATTTAATGATGCCAAAAGAGCTGAAGAGCGTGATCGTGTAAAGCACATGCACGTTTAAAAATTGCTTTGATAAAATAATGTCCCAAGCGATAAAAACTTGAGACATTTTTTTTTGCATATGTCTTTTTTTGCCTAAAGGAAATTTATTTATGGAATTAAGTTTTGATGAGATGGAGCGTTATAAACGCAATATCTGTGTAAAAGAAATTGGCATTGAAGGACAGATGGCTTTAAAAAAGGCCAAAATCTTAGTTGCAGGTTGTGGGGGTTTAGGCTCTCCGGCAGCTTTATATTTAGCTGCAGCAGGATTAGGTCACATAGGTCTTGTTGATGCAGATAAAGTTGATTTATCGAATCTGCAAAGACAGATATTACATGCAGAAAGTTCTTTGGGCATGTCAAAGGCAAAGTCTGCTGAAAAAAGGCTTTTGTCTTTAAATCATGAAATTGAGGTTAAAGTCTACGATACTTTTTTAAACTTGGATAATTTTAAAGAAATAGCTGGAGATTATGATTTTATTTTAGATTGTACTGATAGTTATGCATCTAAATTTATCATCTCAGATGGCTCCTGCCTTATAAACAAACCTTTTTGTCATGGAGCGGTAGTGCGTTTTCAAGGACAGGTTATGACCTGTATTCCAGGCATCTCTCCATGTTATCGCTGTATTTTTGATGAGCTTGAAGGAAGCGATGATCTCCCATCTCCTTCAAAATTAGGAGTTGTAGGCGCAAGCTGTGGCATTATTGGCAGTATTCAGGCATTAGAGGCTATTAAATATATAACTCACACAGGGGATCTTTTAACAAATTCATTGTTAACATTTGATGGTTTAACTATGAGTTTTAAAAAGCTTAAATTGCCAAAACGAAATCCTATGTGTAAAGCTTGCGGTCATTTATAAAAAAATCCCACACCAAAAATTTTGATGTGGGATTTTTTATAAAAATGTTATCTAATTATTTTAAAGCTTGCCTTTGACATCAACCATGCCACAGGCAGCGGCGGTGAAGACAACATCAGAGGAGCTATTTAAAGCAGTCTCGGTGGAGTCCTGGATTACACCGATGATAAAGCCAATACCTACAACCTGCATAGCAATGTCATTGCTAATACCGAAGATAGAGCAGGAGAGAGGGATAAGCATTAAAGAGCCACCGGCAATACCTGAGGTACCACAAGCACATAAAACAGAAGCAATACACATTAAGAGTGCAGAGGCAAAGTCAACGTGGATATCTAAGGTATGAACTGCAGCCATAGTCATAATAACGATGGTAACAGCAGCGCCTGCCATGTTGATAGTGCAACCTAAAGGAATGGAGATGGTATAGGTTTCACGAGGAACACCGATTTTCTCACATAAGCTTAAGTTTACAGGGATGTTTGCAGCTGAAGATCTGGTAAAGAAGGCGGTGATACCACTTCTTGTAATACTTGCCCAAATAAGAGGGAAAGGATTTTTACGAGTAAAGAGGAACACAATAATTGGGTTTACCAAGAATGCAATTAATAACATGGTGGCAACTAAAACTACAACAACATGCAGGTAGTTTAATAAGTTATAAAAACCACCATCTTGGGTGCAGGAGGAGTAAACCAAGCCCATAACGCCTAAAGGAGCGAAACGAATAACAATTCTGACAACACCTGAAACAGTAGAAGCTAAATCAGCTAAAACATCTTTGGTGTTTGGCTTGGCAACGCGGAAGAGCATACCAAAGGCAATACCCCAAACTAGGATGCAGATATAGTTACCGGTGATAAGAGCATTTATAGGGTTATCTACAGCCTGGCGGATGAAGTTTAATAAAACCTCAGAGATTCCCTTAGGTGTTGTGTTAGTTGCAGCATCAGCTAAGGTATTGAAAGTGCTTGGGAATAAGGTAGCCATAATGAGGGCAACCAAAGCAGAGAGAACCATTGATAAGAAATAAATAGCAATTACAGGTTTGATATTACTCTTAGAGTTTTTGTCCTGACGGGCAATAGATGCTGAGACTAATACAAAAACGAGTAACGGAGCAATTGCTTTTAATGCTGAAACGAATAAGGTTCCGAAAGTAGGGAGTACAACCTTATCCTCTTCAGGAAGGATTGCCGCTAAGAGGGTTCCGCAGATCATACCGATTACAATTTGCATGATGAACGGGATCTTATTTAATGCCTTGTAAAAGGCGCCTTGGGGGTTAATTGGATGCAACATTTTATCTACCTCAAAAAATGGTTGGTGCAATTATATTGCAACTTTTGCCATTTTTCTTGTTAAAACTTGATTTTCATCATGTTAAAAAAATGAAAAGTCTGCTCTGTAAATATAGGTGTCTGCTATAAAATCAGCTATTTTCAAATAGTTATTTGATTAGTACTAAATTTGTGCAAGATTTTATAAAAGTTATTATTTTTCAAATTTTTTATGTAATTTTTCTTGAAACCAGTCAAAAAAATCTTGATCTAATTTTTTAATTAGCATATGCTTACACCGAGTTAGCTAATGCTTACTAATTGCAAACGCTAATAAGATTTAATGTTTTAGAGAGAAAAAGCGGACAAATTTTTATGAAAACTCTGGATAGTTTGAAAACTGGAGAAGTGGCAAAAGTCATAAAGCTCCATGGAGAAGGGACCTCCTTAAGACGCAGACTTTTGGATATGGGGATAACCCCTGATACTGAAATTACTAAAGTCAGAACAGCTCCTTTAGGAGATCCCATCGAGTTTAATGTTCGCGGATATTTCTTGACTATAAGAAAAAGTGATGCCTCTTTAGTGGAGATTAAATAAAATGACAGAGAAGAGATTTGCTTTGGTCGGTAACCAAAATTGCGGCAAAACCACTTTATTTAATCTTTTAACTCTTTCAAATCAATATGTAGGTAATTGGCCTGGAGTTACAGTCGATCAGGTAATTGGTAAAATGACCCAAAAAGATTGGGATATCATTGATTTACCAGGTCTTTATTCTTTATCTCCATATTCAGCTGAAGAAGTTGTATCAAGAAACTTTCTTTTATCTGACAACTACGATGTGATTTTAAATGTAGTTGATGCTTCTCATCTTGAAAGATCTTTATCTTTAACATACGAAGTAATTCCAATGGGAAAACCTATGGTAATTGCTTTGAATATGATAGATGTCTTAGATTCTCACAACATTAAAATTGATTTTGAAAAGCTTTCGCGTGAGATAGGCGTAAAAGTTGTACCAATTTCTGCTTCTTCTAAAAAAGGCATTGACGATCTTTTAAAGGCCATGGAAGAGGCCAAAGCCCCAAAAAAGACTTTAGATATTTATCCACAGACTGTAAAAGAGGCTATTTTAAGAATAGGTAACCTTTTAGGTGAGGCCAATTGTCAAGAAAAGAGCTTCATAAGTACCGCTCTTTTACAAGGAGATAAGATTTACCTCAAAGAGTATAAAAATAATGAAGTCCTTTTATCAGAGGTGTCAAAGTCAAGAAGCATTATTGAAAGTGAGTTTGCTGTAGATGCTGAGACTTATTTCCCAAAATTTCGTTACAACACTATTGAAGCATTAGTAAAAGAGTCTTTGAGTAATAAAGCTGACATGAAGAGCAATTTCTCAAAGCGCCTTGATAATGTTTTAACTAATAGATTTTTAGCTTTACCAATATTCTTATGTATTGTGTGGTTTGTTTATTATCTATCAGTTGAAACCATAGGTACTATGGCTACAGATTATGCCAATGATGTGATCTTCGGTGAGATTGTTCCATCTTGGGCTCAGAGTTTTTTAGATAGCGTAAATGCTCCTCAATGGTTGTGCTCTTTATCAATTGATGGTGTTATAAGTGGCGTTGGTGCGGTTTTAGGCTTCTTGCCTCAGATGATTGTAATGTTTTTACTTTTATCTTTCTTAGAGCAATGTGGCTATATGACCCGCGTCGCCTTTGTTTTAGACGGCATTTTCCGCCATTTTGGTCTGTCAGGTCGTAATTTTATTCCTATGGTGGTAGCTACAGGCTGTGGCGTACCGGCTTTGATGGTGAATAAAACTATCGATAATATAAATGAAAGACGCATAGGTTTAATTACCACAACCTTTATCCCATGCTCAGCTAAGTTACCTATCATCACCATGATTTTTGTAGCCTTCTTTGATGGTAAAGCTTGGTTTGCACCTTTTGTCTATGGCATGTCAATTTTCTCTGTAATCGTTACAGGTATTATTTTAAAGAAGGATAGAGCGTTTAAAGAGCCAGTCTCTCCTTTTGTAATGGAGATGCCAGATTATCATTTACCATCTTTATATAACCTTTTAAGAGCTGTTTATACTCGCTGCAAGTCCTTTGTGATTAAAGCTGGTACTATTATCTTTGCAGTAGTTGTCGTTGTCTGGTTCTTATCAAATTATGCCATTACCAAAGATGGAATTGTGCAAGTTGATGTAAATGATTCAATCTTAGCTCTTATAGGATCATCGATATCTTTCATCTTTATCCCTTTAGGTTTTGCCTCATGGCAAGCTACAGTTGCCGCTTTATCAGGACTTTTGGCTAAGGAAAATGTCGTAAGTACATTAGCTGTAACTTTAGGTTTAAATGGCGATTTTGAAGGTGGTGAGGCCACTTTAAATCAGGCATTAAATGGTCATTTTGGCTTAACTTGTGTCGCTCTTTCATACTTGGCATTTAATATGTGGTCAACTCCATGTATCGCAGCTTTGGGTGTGATGAAGAGAGAGTTAGGCTCAAATAAATGGTTTACTTTTGCTGTTGTTTATATGACTTTATGGTCCTATAGCGTCGCTTTAGTTATCTATCAAATAGGAGGTCTTATCTTAGGAGAGGTACCATTTTCAGCCTTTACTGTAGTAGCCTTTATTGTGATAGGCATTTACAGCTACTTTTTATTGCGTAAAGAACATAAACCTCAAAGTGAGATTTTAATTCCTTCAAAGTCTATCTAAAGAATATATTTTAGAAAAGAAAAAGCCAGCTTAAGCTGGCTTTTTCATTATTAAATATTACAAAAATAAATATCAATCTTTTTATAAGAGAAGGGGGAATTTATAAATTTAATTTGTGGTGTGTGTGTTTTATTTTGGGGCAAAGATAAAAATTTAAGGGGAAAAGTTAAAAAAATTTATAGATAAATTTTTGAGAAAAATCTCAAAAAAGAGCCTTTTATAGATAAAAAATATAGATGCATAAAAGTGTTTTAAACAAGGATTTTTGAAACAAATTTTAATTTTTGTTTTTTTTATAAAGGGCAAATTTTGTCAATATTATGAAATTTATTTACATGTTTAAAATATAAATTTTTTTTCATAAATATATTCTGCAAAATTTTGGAAAAATTTAGGTTAAATATATAGAAAGGGCATATTTTTGGACAAAAAAAATCCCTGTTTTGGGAACAGGGATGTAAATATCTGCTTTTTGGAGTTACGTGAATTTCAGTAAAAAAACTAAAATTCAAGACAATCCATCAGAACACAACGTTAAGATGATGAAAATATATTACATAAAATCCATCTTACATACAATAGAAAAATGATAAAATTTTGTAAAAAGTGTGAGCTATTTTCAAATTTGGTATATACAACAAAGTCTTGCACTCTTAAAAAATTTTTTATAGAATTAAGAAATTTTTTAAATATAAGTGATTTAGCTTTAAAAAATGTGTAAAGTCACATATTGTTATAAAAACGTGTGTTTTTATCGCCTTAAATAAGTGCTATCACGTTATACTAGATTTGAATTTTTTATTTGTGGCAAATAGGAGTGGAGTTCTAAATGGCACGTGTTCGTCTGGCAGTGGTACAGGATGCAGCTGCTACTATTGAAATTTTAAAGCAATATATTGAGACCCCGATTACCCTTGAGTATGAGATCCCTTGCATTGCAGACAAAGAAACTCAAATTTTGGCAATTTCTCATGATTATCCATTCATTGTAATCGAAGACGAATCTGGTGTTATCGGCTACGCTTTTGCTCACCGTAACTTAGAGCAGCCGGGCTTAAGTTGGAATGCTGAATTACGTGCTTTTATTAGCTTAAATAAGCGCGGTCACGGCTATGGACACATCGCCATGGAAGTTTTAATGGATATCTTAAAGCTTCAAAATATTCGTAATGTTTATTCTAATGTAACCGTAGGTAATCCTCGCTCTGAGTCCTTACACCGTAAATTAGGTTTCAATGCCTGTGGCGTGTTACATAAGACCGGTTATAAGAATGGCCGTTGGCTTGATGTAAATCTGCTTGAAAAGTGCATTTGCGATAATGGTGATGAGGAGCCAGCACCTTTCATTCCATTGAGCGCTGTTGATAAGGCTTCTGTACAGACTATTTTAGATAAGTACAACGCCAAGCTTTAATCTTTAAAATGCGCAGAGAAAGCTGCGCATTTGCAAGATAAAGTTAATTTTTATAGAATTTTACCGGTTTAATTTTTACGGAGAAATTGTCATGTTCAACATGGGCAATATGATGAAGCAAGCTCAAATGATGCAGGAGCGCTTGCAGAAGGTTCAAGACGAAATCGCTAAGATGGAAGTTACCGGTGAGTCCGGTGCAGGTATGGTTAAAATCACCATCACCGGCAGCCATGAGGTTCGTCGTGTAGCTATTGATGATCAGATCTTTGGTGATGACAAAGAAATCCTTGAGGATTTATTAGTTGCCGCTTACAACGACGCTCACCGTCGTATTGATGAGGCCTCCAAGGAGAAGATGTCTTCTGTTACCGCTGGTATGCAATTACCACCTGGCATGAAGCTTCCTTTCTAAAATGTCCTCAAGTGCCTTGCTTGATAAACTTATAAACTCCTTGCAAACTATGCCGGGAGTAGGGCCTGTTACAGCCTCAAGAATTGCTTTTGCGCTTTTAGATAAAAAAAGAGCACAAGGACTTGAGATGGCAGAAACTATCAAGCAGGCACTTACAAATATCTCATCGTGCCCAGGTTGTCATAATTATAGTGATAGCGAAGGTGTTGAGTGCGAAATCTGCGCTTGTGCAAGTAGGCGTGAAAGCGGAGTTTTATGTGTAGTTGAAACTCCATCTGATGTTCAGGCTATAGAAGATTCAAAATCTTTTAATGGTACATATTTTGTATTACACGGACATTTATCTCCAATTGATGGTATTGGCGCAAAAGAGCTTGGCTTAGACGTCCTTTTTGAAAAAATTGTAAATAATCATTACAAAGAAGTGATTTTAGCCTTAAGCCAAACTATCGAAGGTAATGCTACATCTTCATTTATCGCTAATTTTTGTAAACGCCATGACATTATCGTCTCAAAGATCGCCTCAGGTGTTCCTGTAGGTGGCGAGCTTATGAGTGTTGATCAAAACACTTTAGCTATGTCTTTAAACTATCGTCGTCCTCTCTAAATTATTTTTTAAAAAAGCTTTTTTTAAAAATTCTATTGAAAAAATAAAGGTCAATCCCCATATAAACTCCAAGAGTGGTTTTGATGCCACAAATTAGGAGATTTTAATTAAAAATGACCGCAACTGTTCACGGCTTTCAGACCCAAGTCACCAAACTTTTGGATCTATTAGCCAATTCTCTTTATTCAAACAAAGAAGTTTTTTTACGCGAGCTTATTTCCAACGCTTCTGATGCCATTGACAAGTTACATTTCTTGTCTTTGACCAATCAAGATTTAATTAAGGATGATCCTAATTTCAAGATCCGTATTCGTGCAGATAAAGAGTCTCAGACTTTAACCATTTCTGATAATGGTTTAGGTATGACTTTAGATGAGGCCAATAGCCATTTAGGTACCATCGCTGAGTCTGGTACTGAGGCCTTCATGAAAGAGTTAACCGGTGATGCTGCCAAAGATTCACAGCTTATAGGTCAATTCGGTGTTGGTTTCTATTCTGCATTTATTGTTGCCGATAAGGTCACTGTATTATCAAGAAGCGCCAATGCTAAAGAAGAGGAAGGCGTAAAGTGGGAATCTGATGGTAACGGTACTTTTGAAAGTGAAAATATTGTAAGAAAGAGCCGTGGTACCGAGGTAATTTTACACTTAAAGGATAGCGAGAAAGACTTCCTTGAAACTTGGACTTTACGTGATGCTATTACCAAGTATTCAGATCATATCTCAACTCCTGTAGAGCTTTATGAGGAAAAATATGAAGCTCCTAAAGAGGGAGAAGAGAATAAAGATGAGAAGAAAGAGCCTAAGTTTGAATATGTTCAGGTAAATGATGCCAGAGCTTTATGGACTCGTCCTTCAAAAGAGGTTAACGATGAGGAATATAAAGAGTTCTACAAGCATATAAGCCATGACTATCAAGAGCCTTTAACCTGGGCTCATAATAAAGTTGAAGGTGACTTAGAGTACACCTCTTTACTTTATGTACCAAAGACTGCTCCTTGGGATTTATTTACCCGTCAGCAAGATCATGGTCTTAAGCTCTATGTTCAAAGAGTCTTTATTATGGATAAAGCAGAGGCTTTTCAGCCTAACTATTTACGCTTTATCAAAGGATTAGTTGATACTAACTCTTTACCTTTGAATGTCTCTCGTGAGCTTTTACAAGATAGCGCTGTAACTCGTAAGCTTAAGAAAGCTTTAACTAAGCGTAGTCTCAATATGATTGAGAAGCTCAGTAAAGACAAAGATGCCTATCAGAGTTTCTGGGCTCAGTTTGGTAATGTTTTAAAGGAAGGCCCGGTTGAGGATTATGATAACCGCGAAGCTGTATTAAAGCTTTTACGTTATGCCTCCACTAAGAACGATTCTAATGTTCAAAATGTAAGCTTGGATGATTACATTTCAAGAATGGTTGAAGGGCAGGATAAGATCTACTACATCACCGCTGAAAGCTATGAAGCTGCTTTAAACTCTCCTTATCTTGAGCAGTTAAAGAAGAAGGGCATCGAGGTTCTCTTAATGTGGGAGCGCATCGATGAGTGGCTTATGGGTAATGTCACTGAGTATGCTGGCAAAGAGTTTGTCTGCGCCAATGCCTCTGACTTAAAGCTTGGTAAGCTTGCAGATGAGGAAGAGAAGAAGAAGCAGGAAACTGCCTCTGAGGAGAATAAGGCTCTTATCGCAAGATTTAAGTCTGCCTTGGGTGATAAGGTTAAGGACGTAATCGTTTCAACTCGTCTTATTGATTCTCCATCTTGTGTAATTGCCGATGGCAATCGCATGATGACCATGCAGATGCGTCGTATTTTAGAGGCTACAGGTCAGCCAATCCCTGAGGAGAAGTTTACCTTAGAGATAAATCCTGAGCATGCTTTATTAAAGAAGGCAGCCTCTGAGACTGACAATGAGCGCTTTAACATTTGGGCGGAGCTTATCTATGAGCAGGCATTACTTTCAGATCAAGGAGCTCTAAAGGATCCAAGCTCCTTTGTTAAGTGCATGAATAAGTTATTAGCTGAATAATTGATTTTAATATAGGTCGCTTTTATGCGACCCAAAAAGTGCGTCAATTTAGTTATCTAGGTTGACGCACCATGAAAGTCCAACACAAATGAGTTTGTCTCAGAGTAAGTTGGGCTTTTTATATTTCTTCGTAATAAAGGCCATCTAAAATAGGATCTAATTTATCAAGATCATTTTCTGCTTCTTGCTCATCCATAAGACCTGACAAAGGATCAAAACCTTGAGTAGTTGAACTTGGAAGAGGTATACCTAAAGCTCTAAAATAATCAGCTTTTTTACCTACTACCTCATCGTAAAGATTTCCTTCAGGAGTTACTTTAACTAATATATTGTTTAAACTTGAAAGTAACTTGCCATCACTTGAATAGATTATTTTGCCCTTAATTACTTTATTTTTAACAGCTTTTTTATATTTTTGTAGGCGTTTTCTTACCATTATAGATAAGGTTGTTGCGATAAACTGAGTAAACAGTCGGCCTGATAAGCTTTTATCTTTATGACATCTTGGACGATTGCAAGCTAAACGGTATTTTAAGGTATTAAATGCATATTCAACTTCTGCTCTGTCATAATATCTTTGATAGCAAACACAAGGATCTTTTTCACAATCACTAAGTAAGGCTCTAATACCACGATATTTAAGGTTCTTTTCAACAAGAATATCGGATATTACCCATATATCATTGCCGCAATCATCTTTGATAGACTCTAAGTATCTGTCTTTTATAGTTTTATGTATATTATTTGTAAGTTCAAATCCGTCATTTAATAATTCACAGACAGTAGCAGCATTATAGTTGATTGCCTTTTCAGAGCTGAAACGTAAGTCAGGATCGTAATAAAAATGAAGGAACAGCTCTTTTTCTTCATCAAATCGTCTATTTTTGCCTTCAACTAAAATAGAGGCATATTTCCATTTAAGTTTTACTGTATAAACATGTTGATTAAGCTTTTTATTAAAATTTGCTCTAGATATTAAACGATTGTAAGCCTCATCTATTTCCTGTTGAATAAGACAGTTTTTAATATTAGTCCTCATATTAAAAACAAAACTTATGTTGTTACGTAAGCAATCATCGATATTAGAGGCAGAAGGGTAACCTTTATCACAAACAAAGACTATATTTTTGTTAAATTTAAGGCGTGTAGCATCAGCAATAGTGCGTCTTAAGGTAACAATGTCAGGAACCGCACCATTGTAAGCACGATAAAATAAAGGAATACCAGAATCTTGCTCAACTAACATAAGAACGTTGTACTGATATAAATCATCGCCATCTTTATTTTTACCAAAGTCGGCAAAACGCAAATTGGGAGAATAAGTTGATATGGATGTAGAGTCAAAAGCTAGATAAACGTAATCATTCTCATCTCGATTTTTAAAATAATAATCGTTCATGATTTCAATAAATCTATCAACCTTCTCTTCATCAATTCTTTCAAATAAACGATAAATAGAACTTGGAGATAGTACTCTATGATAAGGGAGTCTTGTACATTCAGAAAATTCTTCGAACTGAGATATTTTATTGTTTTTACAAAGAATAAGATAATACGCTATAGATAGAATTTTTAAATAATCATTGTATTTAAAAAAGACACGGGATAAGGCTTTACCTATATTTGATTGAGAAACAATATAATCTAAAGCAAAAGTAGCACCAGCATGATAGATTTTAGTGTTTTTATAAAAGTCTAAAGAGTTTATCTGAGGCTCTTTGGCTTTAAAAACATACTTTCGTCCTTCACGAAAAACATCTAAGTGTTCAAGTTCAGGATAATCTTTAATAAAGTGTTCATCCCACTTAATAAGACCTTCCTTACCTCCATTTAAAATAACTCCAACTTTTTTAGAATTAGCCCTTCTAGAACGCTTTTTATCGGCATCCCAAATATTTTGATAGGTATATACATAATAACCACCTTTAGGACCTTTATTTAAAAGAAGAGAAGGTAATTTTGGAGGGTTTATAACAGCCATAGGAAGATACCGATAGATAATAATTAATACGTATCTAGTATACGATAAAATAAAAGCTTTGGCAATAGCGTAATAAACAAAATTAGATTGAAGAATCAGATGGTTATTTTTTGTAAAAATAAATTATGTAAACAAAAAAGTGCGCTTAATTATCTATAAACGCACTTTTTGGGATGCGACCTATATTGTCTCTATGCGTTAAATGGTGCGCAAAAGCAGCGTTTTTTGTGTGGTGTGCTATAATTTAACTATAAATTAACCTGCGGCTTGTGCCGCTTTTTTAAGGAAAAATTATGCGTATTATCCTTTTAGGACCTCCGGGTGCAGGTAAGGGCACTCAAGCTCAGACTTTAACCAAAGAATTTGCTATCCCTCAGATTTCCACTGGCGATATGTTGCGTGCAGCTATCAAGGCCGGTACTGAGTTAGGCCTCAAAGCAAAAGAGGTTATGGATGCAGGTAAATTAGTCTCCGATGAGATTATTTTAGGCCTGGTTAAAGAGCGTATTGCCAAGGATGATTGCAAGAACGGCTTCCTTTTTGACGGTTTCCCAAGAACCATTCCACAAGCTCAGGCTTTAGTTGACAATGGCATTGCTATTGATGCTGTAGTTGAGCTTCAGGTTCCAGATGAGAATATCGTAAAGCGTATGTCTGGTCGTCGTGTTCACTTAGCCTCAGGCCGTACCTATCATATCGTTTACAATCCACCTAAGGTTGAAGGTAAAGACGATGTAACCGGTGAAGATCTGGTAATTCGTCCTGACGATCAGGAAGATACTGTACGTGCACGTCTTAAGGTTTATCACGAGCAGACTGAGCCTTTAGTAGCTTTCTACAAGAAGTTAGCTGATAAGGGTGAGACTCGCTATTTAGCTGTTGATGGCAACCGTGATGTTGCTGTTATCGGTGCAGATATCGTTAATTCCCTTAAGAAATAAGACGTATTTTTATGAAGAAAGCATGGATTGTCGGTGCCTTAATGGCGTTAAGCTTAAATGCTTTTGCATCTGATGCAGCGCAAAAACAGATCCCATGTCCCTTTGGATGGTCTGTACAGCCTAACCCAAGTGCTGATAATTCTTTAAGCTATCTCACCATTGACGGCTCTTTGGCCGTCAGTGTTACCTCAATTCGTCCTGTAAGTGGACAGGTAATTGAGAGTGCCTCTTATGCACGCGTTGCCTCACAACAGATGCAATGCGATCTCCCTGTAAAGTCAAATTTAATTGCTGATGCATGGAGTTTTGAATGCAAGAATGATGGCATTGAGGCTGTCGTTTATGGCAACGAAGAGGAGCTGGTGTTATTAGCCATTTCTGGACGTAATGCCAATAATGAGGCGCAGCTTGAAGATTTCGTGCGCTTTCTGGCCTACCAGGCTAAAAATCGTTAATAAAATCACCCAAAAAGTGCGTCAATTTAGTTATCTAGGTTGACGCACCATGAAAGTCCAACACAAATGAGTTTGTCTCAGAGTAAGTTGGGCTTTTTATATTTCTTCGTAATAAAGGCCATCTAAAATAGGATCTAATTTATCAAGATCATTTTCTGCTTCTTGCTCATCCATAAGACCTGACAAAGGATCAAAACCTTGAGGAGTTGAACTTGGAAGAGGTATACCTAAAGCTCTAAAATAATCAGCTTTTTTACCTACTACCTCATCGTAAAGATTTCCTTCAGGAGTTACTTTAACTAATATATTGTTTAAACTTGAAAGTAACTTGCCATCACTTGAATAGATTATTTTGCCCTTAATTACTTTATTTTTAACAGCTTTTTTATATTTTTGTAGGCGTTTTCTTACCATTATAGATAAGGTTGTTGCGATAAACTGAGTAAACAGTCGGCCTGATAAGCTTTTATCTTTATGACATCTTGGACGATTGCAAGCTAAACGGTATTTTAAGGTATTAAATGCATATTCAACTTCTGCTCTGTCATAATATCTTTGATAGCAAACACAAGGATCTTTTTCACAATCACTAAGTAAGGCTCTAATACCACGATATTTAAGGTTCTTTTCAACAAGAATATCGGATATTACCCATATATCATTGCCGCAATCATCTTTGATAGACTCTAAGTATCTGTCTTTTATAGTTTTATGTATATTATTTGTAAGTTCAAATCCGTCATTTAATAATTCACAGACAGTAGCAGCATTATAGTTGATTGCCTTTTCAGAGCTGAAACGTAAGTCAGGATCGTAATAAAAATGAAGGAACAGCTCTTTTTCTTCATCAAATCGTCTATTTTTGCCTTCAACTAAAGTAGAGGCATATTTCCATTTAAGTTTTACTGTATAAACATGTTGATTAAGCTTTTTATTAAAACTTGCTCTAGATATTAAACGATTGTAAGCCCCATCTATTTCCTGTTGAATAAGACAGTTTTTAATATTAGTCCTCATATTAAAAACAAAACTTATGTTGTTACGTAAGCAATCATCGATATTAGAGGCAGAAGGGTAACCTTTATCACAAACAAAGACTATATTTTTGTTAAATTTAAGGCGTGTAGCATCAGCAATAGTGCGTCTTAAGGTAACAATGTCAGGAACCGCACCATTGTAAGCACGATAAAATAAAGGAATACCAGAATCTTGCTCAACTAACATAAGAACGTTGTACTGATATAAATCATCGCCATCTTTATTTTTACCAAAGTCGGCAAAACGCAAATTGGGAGAATAAGTTGATATGGATGTAGAGTCAAAAGCTAGATAAACGTAATCATTCTCATCTCGATTTTTAAAATAATAATCGTTCATGATTTCAATAAATCTATCAACCTTCTCTTCATCAATTCTTTCAAATAAACGATAAATAGAACTTGGAGATAGTACTCTCTGATAAGGGAGTCTTGTACATTCAGAAAATTCTTCGAACTGAGATATGTTATTGTTTTTACAAAGAATAAGATAATACGCTATAGATAGAATTTTTAAATAATCATTGTATTTAAAAAAGACACGGGATAAGGCTTTACCTATATTTGATTGAGAAACAATATAATCTAAAACAAAAGTAGCACCAGCATGATAGATTTTAGTGTTTTTATAAAAGTCTAAAGAGTTTATCTGAGGCTCTTTGGCTTTAAAAACATACTTTCGTCCTTCACGAAAAACATCTAAGTGTTCAAGTTCAGGATAATCTTTAATAAAGTGTTCATCCCACTTAATAAGACCTTCCTTACCTCCATTTAAAATAACTCCAACTTTTTTAGAATTAGCCCTTCTAGAACGCTTTTTATCGGCATCCCAAATATTTTGATAGGTATATACATAATAACCACCTTTAGGACCTTTATTTAAAAGAAGAGAAGGTAATTTTGGAGGGTTTATAACAGCCATAGGAAGATACCGATAGATAATAATTAATACGTATCTAGTATACGATAAAATAAAAGCTTTGGCAATAGCGTAATAAACAAAATTAGATTGAAGAATCAGATGGTTATTTTTTGTAAAAATAAATTATGTAAACAAAAAAGTGCGCTTAATTATCTATAAACGCACTTTTGGTGAAAATTAAACCCGGATTTTTCCGGGTTTTTGTTTAATTATTGGTTCTTATTTAAAGAACTATGTGCCAACAAGGCCAATAGCAGTTGATTTAAAATTTCAAGTCGGCCTCGTCCCTCGGTTTCTGCAATGAAATAGCGCAGTGAACTTTGTCCTTGCATACGATATTCATTGTGGCGACACTTTAAGATGAGATTTATAAGATAGTTTGGATTTATCTTGTGATGCTCATCAAGCTCAATAATACCGCCATTTTCATCACATAAAATTTTGTTAATTCCAAGATCTGTTGCCAGACGTTTAAGTTTTGAAAGCTTAAAGAGGTTTTCTGAGGCTTCAGGTAAGAAGCCAAATCTGTCAATAAGCTCCACTTTAAGATCGGTAAATTCATCTTCACTTACACAAGAGGCTAATCTCTTATATAAAGATAGACGAGTATTTACATCACGAATATAAGTGTCGGGGAATAAACAAGGAAGTCTTACATTGATATCGCACTCATTTAACGTTAAATCATTTAAAGAAGGCTCATGTCCATCTTTTAGCGATTTAACTGCGGCATTTAACATCTCTGAGTATAATGAAAAGCCAATAGATTGAATCTGACCTGATTGCTCCTCGCCTAAAAGCTCACCTGCACCGCGGATCTCTAAGTCATGTGTGGCCAGCACAAAGCCTGCACCTAATTCCTCAAGGGAGGAGATTGCATCTAATCTAAGTTTGGCATCTTTATTTAAAAGAGACTTAGGTGGGGTGAAGAGATAGGCATAGGCTTGATGGTGCGAGCGACCGACACGACCTCTGATTTGGTGTAATTGGGCTAAACCTAAATTGTCAGCTCTATCGATAATAATGGTATTAGCTGTAGGTACATCTAAGCCATTTTCAACGATTGTGGAACATACTAAAAGGTTAAATCTTTGATGGTAGAAGTCGCGCATCACCTTTTGCAGTTCTTGCTCTGCAAGTTGGCCATGACCTATACCAATTTTGGCCTCTGGTACTAACTCTTGAAGCTGACGGGCGCGCTGATTTATCGTGGACACATCATTGTGAAGATAATATACCTGACCGCCACGGCGAAGCTCACGCATAATAGCCTCGCGACAGGTACTTTCAGAAAACTCTTCAACAAAGGTTTTCACAGCCAAACGATGTTCAGGGGCTGTAGCAATAATCGATAACTCGCGCATGCCTTCCATTGCCATATTTAAGGTTCGAGGAATTGGGGTGGCAGTAAGAGTTAAGATATCGACATCGGCACGAATTTCTTTAAGTCTTTCTTTTTGTTTAACGCCAAAGCGATGTTCTTCATCAACGATAATAAGACCTAAATCTTTAAATTTAACTGTCTTTGATAAAAGTTTATGGGTACCAATGATAATGTCAATTTGGCCTTTGGCAACCGCTTTTAAAGCTTCATTTTGTTCTTTAACACTCTTAAAACGTGAAATTACTTCAACGTTTATGGCAGTGCCGGCAAAACGTTCTTTAAAGTTTTGATAGTGTTGTTCAGCTAAAATAGTAGTTGGGACTAAAACTGCAACTTGTGCACCACTTGAGGCCACAACAAAGGCCGCTCTAAGTGCCACTTCAGTTTTACCAAAGCCGACATCGCCACAAATTAAGCGATCCATTGGCTGTTTTTTAGATAAATCGTTTAATGTGGCATTAATAGCTAAGATCTGATCTTGAGTTTCCTGATAGCCAAAGCCTGAGGCAAACTCGTCTAAAGCTTTAAAATCTATAGGGAAGGCTCGACCTTGATTGGCAGCTCGCTTGGCGTATAAATCCAAAAGCTCAGCTGCGACATCTCGTACCTTGTCATAAGCTTTTTGCTTTTTCTTAGACCAAACATCTGAGCCTAAACGGCTTAAAACAGGATTTTCACTGCCACTGTAACGGGCAATCTTATTTAAAGCAGTAATAGGTATATTGAGTACGTCTTTATTTTGATACTCAATAGTTAAAAACTCTCCTTTAACGCCACCTATATTTAATGTCTTAAGACCTCTATAACGACCAATACCATGATCAATATGTACAACTACTTGACCTTCTTGTAATTGAGAGAGGTTTTTAATGATAGTGTCATCTGAGACCTTAGAGCTTGAGTTTCTTTGGCGTTGACGAATGACTTTAAATCCATAAAGCTCACTTTCTGTAATAAAAGCAAGCTTTAGCCTCTTTGAGTACACACCTGTATCAAATGAGGCTATGCTTAACATCATCTTATTGTCAGAGGCGATAAAGTCACTTATAGATGAAGCGGCTTTTATACCGGTCTTATCAATTAAGGCCACAGGTAAAATTTCGCGTAAAGATTGGCGTCTGCCTTCAGATAGAGCGGTTATAAGCACTCGTCCTTTATCATTTGAGATAAAGTCATCGCAAAAAGCTAAAAAATTTTGTGTATCTTTTGCATTTTGACGATTGATGCTTATATCAGGAAGCTTTTGAAAATCTGTATTGTAAAAACCGCGCTTTTTTAAGTCGTCTTCATTTATTGGATCACGTTGTAAGTTCATATTCTTAAAAGAAGATAATCTTTTTTCAAATATCTCTTCATTTAAAAATAATTTTTCAGGATCTAAAGGAGGATTGTCTGGATTTCCCTTAAGATTTAAAGCTCTTTTTTGTGCCTCTTGAAAAAATTCTTTTGCGCGATCTTTGATGTTATTTATAGTGATGATGTTAAATTCATCATTTAAATAATCAAAAAAACATGAGGTTTTGTCAAAAAATAAAGGCAGATAATATTCAATACCAGCAGGCACAGCGCCTTTTGAAATTGATTGATAAATAACGTGATTTTGTAAACTAGCTCTTGGAAAAGCGTCTCGATAATTGCTTCTAAAGACGCTAATTCCTTCTTTATCTAAAGGAAATTCATGGGCTGGCAATAAAGATATTTTGTCAATTTTCTGAGTCGATCTTTGATTGTCTACATCAAAGATACTAATAGAGTCTACCTCATCATCAAAAAAATCGATACGATAAGGTTTATTGTCACCCATAGGGTAGATATCTAAAATAGAACCACGAATGGCAAACTCACCATGCTCTAAAACCTGATCTACAAGCAAATAGCCATGACAAATAAGCTCATCTTTTAATTTATCTGTATTGAGTATTTGTCCTTTTTCAAGACAAAAACTTCTACTTTTTACATATTCAATCGGGGCTAGAGATGATAAAACTGCAGGAAGGGTAGTGAATATAATGCCTGATTTTTGATTTGAGACTGTAGCTAAGATTCTAAGTCTTTCTGAGATTAAATCTTGATGTGGTGAGAGTCTGTCATAAGGCAAAGTCTCCCAATCTCCAAAAATTGCAGTATTTTCATGAGGGAGTAGGTTTTTTAATTCCTCGCATAAATTACGAGCCTCGGAGCTATCACTACAAATAATGAGAAGAGGTCCTGCGTTTTGGGTTTTTAATGCTGCAATAGTCAGGCTCAACGAAGCCCCAGGTAAATTGCCAATAGTTTTTGAAACTGAATTGAATTTTGGGTTGATATCGCCAGGCAGCAGATCTTTAAACTGCATCTTTTACCTTAAAAATATAAAACTTATTAAATATGAATGCTGTATACTCTAGTCTCAGAGAATTTTAGCGCAAATTAACATTTTGTGAAAACCATCATGACTTCAAAATCCTACATATGGCTCGTTATTTGGGCCCTTTTTATCGGCACTTGTGCCTATCTTATCCCTTACTTCACCAATGATTATCGCTATTTGATGATCCAGGGAACTGATGATCTGACAACATCATTTTCAGATATTTTAGTTTCACAGTGGCGACATTATTTTGAGTGGGGTGGTAGAACTCCGGCACATTTAATAGCTCAGGTTTTACTTTTCTTAGGAAAGCCTGTCGTCGCCATTTCAAGTGCTTTATGCTATATCACCATGGTTTTATTCATTTATTACCATGGTATGGGTATTACCCCTACTTTAAGAGGCTTAAAGTTTTACCCATTATTTTTCATCACCGCAGCTTTATGGCTTTTTTTACGTATATATGGTGAAGTTGTGTTCATGTTAGTTAGCTCTTGTAACTACATGTATACCACCACCATTATCTTAATTTTCCTGTTGCCATATCGCTTATCTATAAAAGATCAAAAAGTCAAAGACTCAAAAGTCTTTGCCTTTTTGATGTTCNTTTTAGGTATTGCTGCCGGTTGGTGTAATGAAAATACCAGTTTTGCAGCATGCTTTGTCACAGGTCTTTTAGGCTTATGGCTTTTAAAAAGAAAGCAGTTGACCTTATGGCAATTAACAGGTGGTATAGGCTTAGGTATTGGCTTTTTATTATTAGTATTATCCCCAGGTAATGAGGCTCGCTTGCAGTATATGGAAAGTGAGGGCTTTAATTTCTGGGCTCACCTGCCACAGGCTCTATCTGTTTATGGTTTAACTTTAATGGAGAATCTGCCTTTAATTTTAATCCTTGTATATCTTATTTATAAGGCTTTAAAGAAAGGTTTACATAAGAGTGCTCCTTATGAGTTTTATGGTGCAGCATGGCTTTTTTTAATGGCTTTTACTGCAATTACCATTATGATCTTCTCTCCAAACTTCCCAGCACGTTCTACAAGTCCTTTAACTATATTTATCGCAGCCTCTATCGTAGGCTTTGGTATGTTACTTTATAAAAATAACGTAGATTTTATAAATAAAAAGTTAAAAGCTGTAGTTTGTACTGTCGTTTTAGCTTATATGGCAATTACTATGGGAAATACCTTGTATTGCTATAACATCGCTCATGATGACAACATTGCTCGCAGTGCCGAAATTAAAACTCAGCTTGAGGCAGGAGTTAAAGATTTAGTGGTAAAACCATTTAGAGTTTTAACTTCTAAATATGTGTTTATTGGTGACGTAAGAGCCCAAAAACAGTATTTTGGTAACTTAATTATTGCCAGATACTATCATGTAGACTCTATTCGCAGAAGTTGTAATTACAAGTTCCCATCAACTGTAAGCCATGACTATGCCATTTTCCAAATGCCAGTTGCAGGCGGTGTTTGTACTTTAGATAGAGGTGATCCTGAGGATCCTAATGATATTTTAAATATCGAATATTTAAAGACTCACCCTGAAGAAAAGGCCAAACTTGATTTTCGTCATTACAAGAAAATAGCTAAAAAGGTATAAGACTTTTAAGTTATTTAAAAATAATCTAAGCCCGTTATTACTTTAAAAAGCAGTAACGGGCTTTTTAATATGCAAAAAAATAAGTGTTTTTTAAGCGTTTTCAAAAAGAAATAAAAGTCCTATATAAGATTTAATTTAAAGATAATTTTGACAATTTTAGGGTATTTTTTTTGTGCATCGGCAAACGTTTGTGCTTTTCGTAACAATTTTGCGATTTTAGAAATTTTTAGGATAAATTTAAATATATTTTGACAATTTTGTGATTCTGAATTAGATTTTTAGTCAAACGTTCGCGTTTTTGCAAAAAATCTATTATATTTAATGGTAAATAGTGGCCAAACAGGCATAAATAAGGGGTTTTCCGCTTATTAAAATAACGATTATAGGAAAAGTCTCAGACTTTTAAACTTTATGAAAACCAAGTCTTTAAATATCGGTATGCTTGTACCCGATATAAACTCATATTATTACGCTGCGATTGTCAAAGGCGTGGCGGATAATTTAAAAGCACACAATCACAATTTAATTTTAAGTAGCTCTTTTGATGATCCTAAGCTTGAAAAATCAAGTATAAAATCTTTTATAGCCAATAAATGTGATGGTGTTATTGTCATCTCCATTATGATGATGAAAAAGATCTTGATTATCTTAAAGATAACGGCATTAAGGTTGTTGTTTGCGACAACAAGCTTGATGGGCATTACCCCTCGGTTATCAATGACAATTACTCAGGTGCCTACCAATTATTTGATTACATGGTGCAAAAAGGGTGTAGTCGTATCGGTTGGATCGGTGGTAATCCCCTGTCTTTTGTAGTGAAAGAGCGTTTACGTGCCTATAAGGATGTGCTTGCAAAATATAAATTACCATATCTACAAGATATCTTTATTTTTGGTGAGAGAACCTTAGATTTTGGCTATGAAAATGCCCCTAAGCTTTTAGATCATAAATATTTAGATGGTGTTTTTGGCGTCAATGATTCCGTAGCTTTGGGTATTTATAAATATTGTTGTGAAAAGGGCATAAAAATTCCTGACGATCTAAAACTTACAGGCTTTGATGATTTGGAAATAAGCTCTCTTACAAAAGTTCCGTTAACTACAGTAAGACAATATAAAGAGTTTTTGGGTAAAAAAGCATCTGATTTATTAATTAGAGAGATTTATGATCCTCAAGATCCAATGGTTATAGTTTTAGATCCAGCTTTGATGCCTCGTACTTCTTGTTAAAATTTCAATTAAAATCAATTAATTAGCAAAATAAATTAACTAATTTTTTTATTTTGTGAATCAAATCACAACAAACAAAGGTTTGAGTATCTATATTTACGACATAGAGTTACTCACACGTTTTAGTAAGTCTTATAACTAACTAGCATTTATTTTTAGGTATAACTATGCTCGACGAAGATTTAAAGAAGACTGCTGCCAAATTAAGAGCTTTGGCTTTAGATGCCATTTATAACGGCGGTTCAGGCCACCCAGGTGGATCCTTGTCCTTAGCTGACATCATGTCTGTTTTATATTTTGATGAAATGAACATTGATCCTAAGGATCCTAAAAAAGAGGATCGTGATCGCTTTGTTTTAAGTAAGGGTCATGCCGCTCCAATTTTATATGCATCTTTAGCATTAAAGGGCTTTATTCCAGTTGAAGATTTAAAGACTCTTCGTCACTCCAATAGCTATTTACAAGGTCACCCAGACATGAAACACACAAGTGGTGTTGATATGTCTACAGGTTCCTTAGGTCAGGGCATTTCTGCCGCTTGCGGTATGGCTAAAGCTGGCCTTATGAATAAAAAAGATTATCGCGTTTATGCTGTTTTAGGCGATGGCGAGATTAACGAAGGTCAGGTTTGGGAAGCTTTAATGTTTGCCCATCACTATGCCTTACATAACCTTACTGTCATCTTAGATCATAATGGTCTGCAGATTGACGGTAGCAATGATGAGGTTATGAAGCTTGATAACTTAAAAGAACGTTTTGAGTCTTTTGGCTTTAATACCATTGAAATTGATGGCAACGATATCGCTGCAATTAAGGGCGCTTTAAAGAGTGCTCGTGAATACACCGAAGGTCCTACTGCAATTATTGCTAATACCGTTAAAGGTAAGGGCGTAGACTTCATGGAAAATCAAGTAGGTTGGCACGGCAAGGCTCCGTCAGCTGAAGAATTGTCAAAAGCACTCTCTCAATTGNGAGGAAAAATAATGCAAGCTAATCGTGAAGCCTATGGCAATGCTTTAGTCGAGTTATACAAGACTAATAAAAACATTGTGGTTTTAGACGCTGATTTGGCTAAAGCTACTTATACTGAGATTTTCCACAAAGCCCATCCTGAGGCTTTCGTAGATTGTGGTATTGCTGAGCAGAATATGATGGGTGTTGCAGCTGGTATGTCTACCTGCGGTTTAATCCCATTTGTAAGCACTTTCGCTGTTTTTGCTTCTATTCGTGCAGGTGAGCAGTTCCGTAATAGTGTTTGCTATCCTCATTTAAATGTAAAAGTTGTCGCCACTCACGCCGGTATTGAGTGTGGTGCTGATGGTGCCACCCACCAGGCATTAGAAGATGTTGCACTAATGCGTGCAATGCCAGGTAACCACGTCTTCGTTCCAGCTGACGCTATGTCTACTAAGAAATTAGTCTTTAAGATGGCTGAGATTGATGGCCCTTGCTACATGCGTGTAGGCCGTGACAAGATGCCTGAGATTTATGACGACTCTGCAAAATTTGTAGAGGGTGGCTCAAATCTCTTAAAGAGTGGCACTGATGTTGCAATTTTAGCTATGGGTAGCCGTGTTAAGGCTGCTTTAGATGCCGCTGAGGCCTTAAAAGAGCAGGGTATTAGTGCTTCTGTTTATGACATGTACTCCTTAAAGCCAATCGATGTAAATGCTATTCGTGAAGCCTCCAAGTGCGGTCTTATCATCACCTGTGAAGATCACAATATCATCGGTGGTTTAGGCTCTGCTGTCTGTGAGACTGTTTGTGCTGAAGGCTTAAACTGCAAGGTTGTACGTTTAGGTGTAAATGACAGCTTTGGTAGATCAGGTCCTGCCTCTGAGCTTTATAAGATTTATCACATTGATACTGATGACATTATCAATGCCGCTATTGTCAATGTTCAAGACAAATAAACTACAAACATCATAACGGAGAAATACATATGAAAAATAAAACTTTATTAGCCGCAGCCCTCTGCGCAAGCTTATTTGCTGCAGGTTCAGTACAAGCTGATGATGACGTAACCTTACGTNTTTCAAATGCAACTAACGTTGCAGCTAAAGATGCCGCTGTTGATTTAATGGATGTTGCTAAGAAAGAATCTGATGGCACCATCAAGATTAAGCATTTCCCGGATAACATGTTAGGTGATGACCGTGTTGCTACCGAGTCCACCATCATGGGTGATATTGATATTGTTTTAACCCAGCCTTCTGTGTTAACTGCTTTCGTACCTGATTGCTATGCTTGGGAAGCTCCTTTCCTCTTTAACAATGCCGATGAAGGTATCAAGTGCTTCTCCTCTGAGTTAGCCTCCAAGATCAACAACCAAGTTGAGAAGAAAGGCCTTAAGGTTTTAGCCATGGTTGGTAATGGTTTCCGTAACTACACCAATAACAAGGTTGCCGTAAAGGTTCCATCTGATGTAAAGGGCCAGAAAGTACGTGTAATGGAGACTGATATTCAGATGGCTATGTGGCAAGCTTGGGGCGCAAACCCAACTCCAATGGCCTTTGCTGAGTTATTACCAGCACTGCAGCAGGGTACTGTTGATGCTCAAGAAAACCCTCTGGCCATTATTGATGCTAACAAGCTCTATGAGGTTCAGCATTACATTTCTTTAACCGGTCACCTCTATAGCCCTCAGATCATGCTCATGAATAAGGCTAAGTATGATTCCTTAAGCGAGAAGCAGCAGAAGGCTATTGATGATGCAGTTAAGGCTTTCGTAGCTAAGCACCGTCAGCGTTCTGTAGAGCTTGACAATATGAGCATTGACAAGTTCAAGAAAGCAGGTTGTGAAGTTGTTGAGTTAAATGACGCCGATCGTGCACAGTGGCAGAAGACCGCTGTTGACGCTGGTGTATACGATCTCATCAAGTCTAAGATGGATCACCCAGAGTACCTCGACCAAATCATTAACAAACAGTACTAATCTTTAGTGCCAAGACCATTGCAGGGGCATCCTTGCAATGGTCTATTAAAGGAAAGGCTTCCTATGCTGAGTTTCTTGGACAAAAATTTTGAAAAAATTGTCTGTGTCTTTTTAATTTCCCTCATTTCTTTAGTCTTAGGTTTCCAAGTTTTCATGCGTTATGTCATGCATGCATCTTTAGGCTGGTCTGAGGAGTTAGCAAGATATTGTTTCGTATGGCTTGTATTCATGGGCATTAGCTTTGGTGCACGTGAAATGCGTCATATTAAAATTGATGCAGGTTTATTCTGTTTCCCAAAATTTTTACGTAAATACATAGTTCTTTTAGGTGAACTGTTATTTTTAGTTTTCTCAATTTGGATTACCTATTTATCCGTAGGTTTAGTTGAGAAACAAATTATGATTGAGCAGCTCTCTCCTGCAATGCGCGTCCCAATGTGGATTGTTTACTCTGCACCGGTGGTAGGTTTTTCTTTAACCTCAATTCGTGTAATTCAGTCAATGGTTTATACCTTCAAACACCGTAATGATCCTGAAGATTCAGAAAATCAGTAAAGTGGAGAAAACAGCATGGTTTCAGCAATCTTATTTATTTCCCTAATAGTCTTTTTGATTTTCAATATGCCTGTAGGTATTGCTATTGGTTTGGCAACCTTATTGGCATTGGTTTCAGGTGATTCTATTAGTCTGGCATCTGTCCCTCAGGCTATGATCAATGCCTGTGACTCTTTCCCAATTTTAGCCGTTCCTATGTTCATCTTAGCCGGTGACTTAATGGGAGCTGGTGGCGTATCTAAGCGCATTTTGGATGTATGTAATGTATTTTTTGGCAGAATCACCGGCGGTATCGCTATTGTTACTGTTTTAGTATGCATGTTCTTCGCTGCAGTATCAGGCTCAGGCCCTGCAACCGTAGCAGCTGTAGGCTCCATGGTTATTCCAACTATGATTGAGTTAGGCTACAGCCGTTCTTTTGCTTTATCTTTAGTTGCAGCTGCAGGTACTATTGGCGTTATTATTCCACCATCAATTCCAATGGTTTTATACAGTGTATCTACAGGCTCATCCGTAGTATCTCTGTTTATGGCAGGTATCATTCCAGGTCTTTTCATTGGCGGTATGTTAATGCTTTATGCTTACTGGTTTAGTAAGAAGCACGGTTATACCGGTTCCAAAGAGCCTTTTAGCGCTAAGAAAGCTTGGAGTGCAGTTTATGAGGCTAAGTGGGCTTTAATTAACCCATTTATTATCTTAGGCGGTATTTACTTTGGTATCTTCACCCCAACTGAGGCTGCAGCTGTAGCTGTATTATATGCTTTCATCTGTGGTGTATTTATTCATCGTGAGTTAACACCAAAGCTTTTATTTAAGACTATAGCCGTATCTTGCTGCACAACTGGTACTATTTTAGTAATTCTCTCTTGTGCCTCAGCATTCTCTAAGGTCTTAACTGTAGAGCAGATCCCTCAGCTTATTACTGATACTATTATTGGTATTACTTCAAATAAGATTATTCTCCTGCTTATCATTAACTTACTGTTATTGATTGTAGGTTGCTTTATGGATCAGACCCCAGCTATCTTAATTTTAGCTCCGATCTTATTACCAGTTGCCACCTCAATTGGTTTAGATCCAATTCACTTTGGCTTAATTATGGTTGCAAACTTAGCTATTGGCTTTATCACACCTCCTTTAGGTATGGCCTTGTTCGTAGCTGCACGTGTTGGTAACTGTAAGCTTGAGGTAGTTCTTAAGGGTATTATTCCATTCGTATTAGTCATGATTGGATGCTTGTTAGTATTAACTTTCATCCCTGAGATTAGTATGTTCTTACCAAATTTACTTAAGTAGTAATTTGTTGATATAAAATAAAAAGTGCGTCAACTAAGTTTTTTTGTTGACGCACAATGAAAGCCCAACATAAATGAGAATATCTCAAAGTATGTTGGGCTTTTATATTTCTTCTAAATGCTGATAAAAGCTCTCAAATCCTTTTTATTTCACTTTTGATCTTTTTTACTTTAAATTCAATAAATAAATTTATAACTAAAAATAAAATGATTTTTTGTTAAAAATTATCAATAAAAATGTGCATTTTTTTCTATAATTAAGCAGCCCAAAATATTAAGCGTGCTTTTATGCACGATATGCCTGTTTATGCAGGATAAGCGTTAAAAAAGTTTTGTGGCTTATTTCATACAGGTACTAGCTGTGACAGAAGTTTTGAGAGAGAAAAGAAAAGGTAGCGGCATGATAAAAAATGCTGAACTTACCAAAAAGAAGATTATGTCAGCTGCAAAAAAAGAGTTTGCCGCTCACGGCTTTGATGGAGCCCGTGTTGACGTAATTGCACAAAGAGCACATGTCAATAAACAACTAATTTATTATTATTTTAAAAACAAAGATTATTTGTTTGTTGAATCATTAAAAGAGTGTTTTGCTACTTTAAGAAAAGTTGAAAACGCGGTTAATTTAGAAGAAAACTCTGCGTTTGATGCTATTTTAAAATTAGCTCGTGCAACTTGGGATTATTACATCAAAGATCCTGAACTCATTTATCTTTTAGCATCAGAAAACTTAATGCATGCACGACACTTAAAAGAGTATAAGCAGGAGTTTTTAAACATCAACGCAAGTTGGCTTGAAAATACTCAAAGAATTATTGAAAAAGGCAAAATTGATAAGAGCATAAGAGCAGATATTGATCCTATTGAGCTTAATATTTCTGTTGCTGGCATGATAATTTTTTCAATTACCAATCAATACACTCTTTCATATACTTTAGGTCGTGATTTAACCTCAAAAGAGGTACGCAAGATGCGTATTCAATCTATTTTGGATACTATCGCTACTTGGATTAAACCTTAATAAAGATGCGCGCCAGTAAAATATGACGCGCATTTTATTAGCCTTATTCTTGAGGTGTAATTTCTTTTAGATAAGCATAGAGAGTGTATTTGGATATTTTTAAAAGTTTACAGATTTTTGAGCTACTATTTCTAATTAAAAAAGCTCCATGCTCGTCTAAAAATTTCAAAAACTTAAGCATTTGAACTTTATTCATATTATTGTAGTCAGCATTATTATTGATTGCATACTGCTCTATAAGAGAGTCTAAAATTTCTGATACATTTGTTGAGAAGTTTTCTTCAATATTGCTATTGTCATCTGTTGTAAGGTAATTAACACTATCTTTTATATGGTAAATCTGAGATATATCTAGATTTATACATAAAGCTCCAATAACTTTTCCTTCATCATTTTTAAAATAAACAGAAGTCGATCTCAATATTTTCCCATTTGGTAATTTGCTTATATAGCCGTATTGAGCATCGGCTTGATCTTTGCTTCTTGAAATTGCAAATCCAATATTTGTACTTGGGTCTCCTACTTTTCTTCCAGTTACTTGACCATTTTCAATAGCAATAATGGACTTATGCAAACCTTTTTTATGATCATGAAGAACAACTTCACAATTACTACCAAATTGTTTGGCAATGCCTTTCATAATCATTTCAAGTTGTGTTTTGATTTCATCTAGGCTTTGCATAGTTCACCTCAAATTTATTATTAGTTTTATTTTTTTCTTTGTAGTGCAAGTATATAAAATATTTTAACAAACAAAAAGTTTGATTTCAAAAAATATAAACATATATAACTTTTTATTTGATATTTACCTTTTTATAAAAATCAAAAAAAATATTTTATTTTTGAGGTATAAGCTTATATATGTTAATAACATTATGATAATTAAAGTAATTTTCTTTTAAATAAAGCCAATAAAATCACTTTTTAAAGCCTTAAATAAATTATATACATCTCTATAATCAAACAAAATTTTAGTGATGAATATCATAACTTTTACAAAAAAAAAGTTTGCTTTTTTAATTTTTTACTATTATTAAATCAAAGTTTTTGTTTGATTTTACGATTTCTGGGAGGCTCACATGCAGAGTTCAGGAAATATGGCTTTCTTTATTGGAGGCTTCATAATCTACATCATAGCGATGATTGCTATTGGTACTTATTGCTCAAGAGGTAAGCGATCTGGTAAGGATTATATTACTGGAGGAAACTCATTATCCTTCCTTTTAGTTTTCGGTACCATGGGTGCAACATTAATTGGTACTGGTTCTTCTATTGGTGCAACTGCTAACGGCTTTAAATTTGGATGGGGTGGTGCAGCTTATGGTTTAGGCGCTACTTTAGGTGTTTTAGCTTTAGCATGGATTGCTTGGAAAACTAAAATTCGTAATAAAAATTTCGTTACTATGGCTGAAGAGGCTCAGTTTCATTATAACGGAAACATGAAAGTTAAATATGTCATGGCTATTATGATGTATTTAGTAGAAATTGTTTGGCTTGGTAATCATATTAATGGTGGTGCTACTTACTTAAGTTTCGTTTCAGGTATTGATCTGACTTGGGCTAAAATTCTGACAGTTGTTGGTTTTGGTATTTATGTAATTATAGGCGGCTATCTTGCTGTAGTATGGACTGATACTATTCAGCTTATCTTATTACTTATAGGATTTATTGTTATTGCCGTAATTGCAATTCCAATGTCTGGTGGTTGGGATGCTATTACCAATGCTATGAACTCAACAGGTCATGGAGCTGGATTGACATTCTATGGTTATGAAGCTTTAGGAACTATGGCTGTAGTTTCTTTAATTTTCTCCATTTTTATCCCTTGTTTTGGCACTCCAACTTATAGAATTCGTATTTACACCGCTAAAGATGAAAAAGCTGGTATTAAGGGATTAGTTCTGTCAGCTGTAATGCTTTTAGGCTTCTCTTTAATTCCAGCAATTATCGGTATGTCAGCATACGCTATTGCTGTAAATAATGGTGATAGCTATGTATTACAAAATCCTGATTTTGCTTTCACCTATATTGCAACTATGATTTTAGGCCCTGTTTTAGGTCTTTTATTCTTAATTGCTGGTTTAAGTGCCACTATGTCATCTGCTAGTTCAGACGCAATTGCAGGTGTGGGCATCATGGTTCAGGATATTTATCCTATGATTACTGGTAAGGAGCTTTCACAAAAGGCTGTTGCAAACGTATCACGTGTACTTACTACTTTAACCTTGTTATTAGCTTTTGTTGCCTGTTTATTTGCTAAGGATGTAATGAGTTATATCACAAATGTTATTGGCTCAATTATTCCAGGCGTTTCTGTTGCTATGGTTTATGGCGCTTTAAATAAGAAAGCATCTTATCAAAGTTGTTTAGCATCTTTAGGTTCAGGCTTACTCTTTGGTGTTTGTTTCTTAGGAATTGATTCTTTTAAGGAGTTTATCGTTGGTATATTCGCAGGCCCTGCAATTCCAGCAACTATAGTTGCAGTTGTATGTGCTGTAGTTACTAACATATTTACAGCTAAAGAAAAATTAAGCGAGCAAGAACGATTACACATTGTTTATGAGTCTCGTGGTAAAAAGGCATAGTTGGAGATATTTAAAATGTCTTATACCTTAATTAAAAATGGTTTAATTGTAGATGGCAGCGGAGGGTTGCCTTACAATGGCAATTTGCTTATCAAAGATAACAAGATTGAGAAAGTTTCAAAAAATGATATTTTTGGTAGCTTTGACAATGTTATTGATGCTAAAGGCAAATTAGTAACACCAGGCTTTATAGATATTCATCGTCATTGTGATGCTAAGCCTTTAAATAGTAATGATTTTGCAGATTGCATGTTGCTACAAGGTATTACCTCTACAGTTGTAGGTAATTGTGGAATCTCAATGACTCCTGCTCCAAAAAATTTGGATGCAGCTCGTGAAATGTATACTTTCCATGAACCTGTATTAGGACCTATTGAAGCGGGTTTAGTAACTACTTATGATGATTATTTAAATGCTTTAGAAAAAGTACCATTACCTTTAAATTTTGCTTCAATGATTGGTTTTGGCTCTTTAAAGATATCTATTAAAGGTTTTTCGGATAAACCATTCACTCAAGATGAGATTAAAGAAGCCTATGACGTTATAGATAAAGCTATGCAGTCAGGAGCTTCTGGTGTATCCGTAGGAATAATGTATATACCAGAATGTTATACATCAACTGATGAATATGCTCAAATTTTAAAGGCTGTCGGCAAACATAATAGTGTTGTTACTGCTCATATTCGAGGTGAGGGTGACAGCATGGTTAAGAGCGTTGAGGAAATTATTGAAATTGGTCGTAAAGCCGGTTGTGCGATAGAAATCTCTCACTTTAAATCATGTGGAATGAAGAATTGGCGTAAGGATATTTATAAAGCTATTGGTCTTATAAATGAAGCAAGAGCAAAAGGCCAAGATGTAGGTTGTGACTTCTATCCTTATGAGGGTGGTTCTACTTCTCTTACTACAATGGTTCCTCCAGCTTTTGTTGCAGGTGATATGAAAAAAGCTCTAAAAAAAATGGGAACTAAAGAGGGGGTAGAAGAGTTCCGTAATATGAGTCGTAGAGAATATGCAGATTGGGATAATTTTGCAATTACTCTTGGATGGGACAGAATTTTAATTTCAGGCGTAAGTAAAGAACATAACCGAAAATTCATAAATAAAAATGTAGAACAATGTGCAAAAGAATTTGGCTACCAAGATGTAGAAGATTTTGTATGTAGCTTATTACATGATGAAGACGGTAATGTTGCAATTATTAATATGAGTATGTGTCAAGATGACATAGATACCGTGGCTAAATTACCGTACTCTATTATAATTTCTGATGCAATATATGCTCAAACTGATACGCCACATCCTCGTATGTATGGAGCTTTTCCTAAGGCAATTCGTGAGTATGTGTGTGAGCGCGGAATTTTACCGTTGGAAACGGTTATAGCAAAGATGACGGATATGAGTGCTAAACGCATGAATATTGCAAATCGCGGTTTGTTGGCAGAAGGTTATTTTGCGGATGTAAACATTTTTGATTTACATTCTATTAAAGATAATGCCACATTTGCAGAACCTACAAAACTTGCATCAGGTATTGATAAGTGTTTTGTAAATGGAGTTCTTGCAGTAGATGATGGAAAAGTTGTAAGTCGTGATGCTGGTGTTGTAATTAGAGCAGATCATTAAGAGATTTTTATGGATTATAAGATAGAAAATTCTGAAGCTTATGTCACTCCTGCCTTAGTTTATTATGAGGATGTGATTGATAGAAATATTCAGAGAGCATTAAAAGAGGTAGGAGATAAATCTCTTTTATGGCCTCATGTAAAATCACATAAAACTTTAGAAATAGTGTCAAAACTAGTTGCTCAAGGTGTTACTAAGTTTAAATGTGCCACTATTTCAGAATGTGAAATGGCTGCTATGGCAGGGGCCAAGAGTATTTTGCTTGCATATCCTGCCTTAGGTCCTAATTTGGATAGGTTTTTAAATATTCAAAAAGCCTTTCCAAATATACACTGGTATGCTTTATTTGATTCAATGGAAAGCTTAAATACTATGAGTCTGAAAGCTTCGTTATTGAATTGTGATGTTGACTATTTTATTGATGTCAATGTTGGCCTAAATCGAACAGGAGTTATTGCAAATAAGGTTATTGAATTTGTAAAAGAAGCTTTAACTTTATCCCATATAAGATTAAAAGGTCTCCATTGTTATGATGGTCATAATGGTATAAGTGATCCTAATGAAAGACTAAAAGCTATTGAGAAACTTGTAATTCTCGAAAATGATTTAGTTGAAAAAATCAAAAAATTAGGTGTAGATGTTTTTGTCATTTCTGGTGGAACACCAGAGTTTCCATGTTATAGAAAACTGTCAAACTTCTTTGTTTCTCCAGGAACTTTATTTTTACAGGATTACGGCTATAAAAACTTATTTAAGGACATGGGGTATGAATGTGCTGCATGTGTAATGACACGTGTTATAAGCCATCCAAATGAAGAAAACTTTACTTTAGATTGTGGAACTAAAGCTATTGCTTCAGATCCTGCAATACGAGGTGTTATTGCTGGACTTGAAGATAAAACGGAGACTGTTTTACAAAATGAAGAGCATTGGGTTTTCAAAATGAAAACAGGCTTTGAACATTTAAAGCCAAAAGTTGGCGAAGTTTTATATGTAATTCCAACTCATGTTTGTCCAACTTCTGCGCTTTATCCTTATGCGTTAGTTGTAAAGGATCATAAAGTTACAGGTAGTTGGCAGATTTTTGCAAGAAATAGAAAAGTACTTTTTTAGGAGAATAATCATGGCTGATGTATATGAAATTTTAAAACAGAAAGGTTTAACTCTTCCACCACCACCACCAAAAGGCGGAGTATATACTCCGGTTGTAGAGTTTGGTGGCGGTAAGTTGTTGTATTGCTCAGGTTGTGGCCCTGATTTAGGTGAGGGGGGTACTGTTATCGGAAAGGTTGGTCGTGATTTAACCTTAGAACAAGGTCAGCTTGCTGCACGTAATTGCATGCTTAATCTTTTAGCAAATTTACAATATAAGATTGGTGATTTAAACAAGATTAAACGTTTTGTCAAAGTATTAGCTTTTGTAAATTCCGCAGATGATTTTTATCAGCAACCTCAGGTAGTAAATGGGGGTTCTGAATTAATTCGCGATCTTTTTGGTGAAGAAGCTGGTTTACCTGCACGTAGTGCAATTGCAAGTAATGCTCTTCCTGGTAATATTGCGTGCGAGATCGAAGTTTTGGTTGAACTTAAGTAATAAACTATATGCCAATCGAACATATAGTTAAAAACCTTTCCCCAGAAAAGAGATTTTTTGGGGATTTTTTATCTCATATTTTCTGCAATTTTTAAATATTCTAAAAAATTTAAAGCTGCAATTTCTTGTATAGAAAGTGTTGTTAATACTTTATTTAAATCATTTTTTTTAAGATTTTTGACTTTTATATAGGTACAAAAGATAAGGCTTATATAAAGTTGCTCATCAAAAGAAAATAGATTTTTTCTATAAAAAGCAAGGGTGTATAAAAATGAATTAAATTCATTTTTATAATTTAATTTTAAGGATTTAGCTTTGTTTAAGATATTTTTTAAAATTGTATCTAGCTTTTTTATTTCTAAACGATCTTGTCCTTTCGCTTGTTTTATACGCTCATAAAGAATTTTTAAAGGTAAAGCTTTATTGGTTTGGCTTTGAAAATGATTAAAAGCTAAAAATAGTAAATACTCATCAAAAGATAGAGTATTTAAGATTAAGCTTTGGGTTTTAAAGTTTTTGGTAAAAAAAGCTTTTAAGACATTTTCATAACTAATATTTTTGTAAATATTATTTTCGTATTTAGATAGGGCTGTTTTTAAAAGCTCAATATTGTAATTTAAATCTTTATCTGAAATCTTTAAGGCAGGATTTTTGCATAAATACTCACTTAAAGAGAGTATTTTTTTGATGCAAACATTAAATTTTTCAGAGCCTAAGATTTCGAGTTTAAAAAACGGCTTTGCTTGTTTCTTTAAGATAATCTTTAAAAAATCAATTAAATAAGCTTCATCTTCATTTAAAAAATAACTTTTATCTTTTTCTAAAGCAATTTTGCTTAATACATTTCTTTTTTCATATAGAGCTTTTACAAGCGTTTTTTCTTGAACGCTTAAATTTAAATAAATTCCTTTTTTATTTAAAAAATTAAAAAAATCATTAACAGTTAATGAAAATGGCATCATTTCATCTTCTAGAAGATCAAAAAAATGCAACTTTTTAAAAATAAATACAAGAACAGAAGTTGGCATAATTTTTAGCAAAAAATATATTGTGAACTAAAAATTTTAAAGAATTAAATATTCATAAAAATCTTTAGTAAAGCATGTTTTGCCAAAATTTTAAAAATTTTAAGATCCATTGCCAAATTCGTCACTTAAATTTAAATATTTTGCCTGTAAAATCAAAGAAAAGCTAAATAGGAGATTTATATGCTGAATTTTGAATTCTGCCGTAAAACTAATTACGTTTTCGGGCGCGATGTGGAAAATCAGGTAGGTAAACTTATCAAATCTTTAGGCTATAAAAAGGTGATGTTAGTTTACGGTAAGGGCAGTATAGTCCGCTCCGGCCTTTTAGATAAGGTTTTAGTTATTTTAAATAAAGAAGGCATTGAGGTCGTATCTTTAGGTGGCGTAAGACCAAATCCACATGCAGATTTAGTTTATACAGGTATTGAGTTAGGTAAAGCTCAGAAAGTAGAGTTTATGTTAGCAATAGGCGGTGGCAGTGTTATTGATACTGCCAAAGCCATTGCTTTAGGAATTCCTGATAATGGGGATTTCTTTGATTTTTATTTGNAAAAAAGAAAACCACAAAAAGCTTTGCAAACAGGTGTGATTTTAACTATTCCGGCAGCAGGCTCTGAAGGCAGTACCAGCTCTGTAATTGAAAAAGAAATTGATGGTAAGGTTGTAAAAACTGGAGTTAATACTGATCTTAATGTACCTGCTTTTGCCTTATTAAATCCTGAGTTTACATATAGTTTGCCTGCATACCAAACAGCATGTGGCATTTCCGATATGATGGCTCATATCATGGAGCGTTATTTTACCAATACTTGTAATGTTCAAGTTACAGATAGATTGTGTGAAGGCTTGCTGTTGGCCATTATTGAAAATGCTTCTATCGTAATTCATGATCCTGATAATTATGATGCCAGAGCAAATTTAATGTGGGCCGGCTCTTTGGCGCATAATAATATTTGCGGTGTAGATAGAGAGCAAGATTGGGCATCACATCATCTGGGACATCAGTTATCAGCACTTTATGATACCGCTCATGGTGCATCTTTATCTGTAATGTTCCCAGCTTGGATGGAGTTTACCTATAAGCACAATGTTATGCGTTTTGCACAGTTTGCAAATCGTGTTTTTGGTTGTGCCATGAATTTTGAAGAGCCTGAGATTACGGCAAGAGCCGGTATTGCCGCTTTAAGAGATTTCTTCCAAAGTATAGGTCTGCCTTTATCTTTTGAAGATATTGGGGCAAAAGAATCTGATATTCCAACTCTTTTAAATATGTTAGGTGTTGATGATTCTAATAGTACGGAAGGTCACTTTATGATCTTACATCGCCGTGAGTGCGAGCAAATCTATAAAAATGCTGCAAGATATAAAGGCTAAAGATGAAAAAACAACAAAGAAAAAAGTTTTACTTTTTTCTTTGTTTAAAGATATGGGGACACAATTTAAGATGATAAAAGACGCAGCTCTTTTAAAACAACGATATTTAGAGCTTTTAGCAAAGGACTATCCAAATCGCTTTGCCGCATTTACAGAGATTATCAATCTTCAGGCGATTTTAAACTTACCTAAGGGCACTGAGCATTTTATTTCTGATATTCATGGTGAATATAGTGCGTTTAACCATATTATCAATAATTGCTCAGGTGTTATTCGCGACAAGATTAAACTTGTTTTTAAAGATTTTTCAAAAGATAAACGTACACGTTTGTGTACTTTAATTTATTATCCTCATGAGGAGCTTGAAAGTTTAAAGCATAAGGGAGTATTGAACGCTGATTATTATCGTGAAGCGATTAAGTCTCTCATAATTTTAGCGACATTTTTATCAAGTAAATACACCCGCTCTAAAGTTCGCAAAGCTATAGGAGATGATTTTGGCTTTATTATTGATGAGTTGATGCACGCTAAATCTGATGAGGATAATAACCGTCTCGTTTATCATGAAAAAATTCTCTCATCGATAATTGAAACTGGAAATGCTGAGCATTTTATTGAAAAGCTGGCAGCTGTTATTAAACGATTAGCAGTTGATCATTTACATGTTTTAGGCGATGTTTTTGATAGAGGCTGTCATCCTGAAAAATGCTTTGATATTTTAATGAATTATCACAGCATTGATTTTCAGTGGGGCAATCACGACATTTTATGGATGGGCGCGTATTTAGGTAATGTTGTTTGTGCAACTACCGCAGTTCGTAATAATGTTAAATACGATAACTATGCCATGCTTGAAAATGGTTATGGTATTAGCTTAAGAAAGCTGGCTTTGTTTGCCAAAAAGACTTATAAAGATGAAAAAGATTTTAGTGCTATGGATAAAGCCATTAGCATAATTTGCCTAAAGCTTCAGGGCAATCTCATCTTAAAGCACCCTGAGTACAATATGCGCTCGCGCATGATGCTTGAATATATCAATCTTGAAAAAGGCACCATTTCTTTAAATGGGCAAGAGTATGAGCTTAAAACTCAAGATTTGCCGACAATTGATCCTAATAATCCTTATAAGCTTACCAAAGAGGAGTTGGAGGTTGCCAATAATCTTCGTGATAGCTTTATGGGCTCTCAGATTTTAAAAAAGCATGCGGAATTTTTATTTAATAAAGGTTCTATGTATAAATGCTATAACGGTAATCTTTTATATCATGGGTGTATTCCTTTAAGAGAAGATGGATCTTTTGCCTCAATTTTATGTAATGGTCGTTATTTAGAAGGAAAGGCTTATTTAGATTATTGTGAAAGTCGTGTCCGTGAGGCCTACACCAATAAAGATAGTAATGCTATAGACTTTATGTGGTATCTGTGGTGTGGTGCAACTTCGCCACTTTCAGGTCGTATTATGAAGACCTCAGAGCGCGTTTTGATTAAAGATCCTAAAACCTGGGAAGAGCCACGCAATCCTTATTATGTGCATTATTATAATGAAAATACTTGCAAAATGATTTTGCGCGAGTTTTCACTTAATCCTGAAACAGGACATATCATAAACGGTCATACCCCAATTAAAGTAAAAGATGGTGAAACCCCAATTCGAGGTAATGGCAAGTTATTGGTAATTGATGGCGGTTTTTGTAAGGCTTATCAAAAAACCACTGGTATTGCTGGCTATACCTTAATCTACAATTCTCATAATTTGCGACTTAAAGCACATACTCCTTTTACAACATTAGATGATGCTTTAGAAAATTTTACAGATATTGATGATGAAATTATTTTAGTTGAAACCTTCAATACCCGCCGAATGGTGGCAAACTGTGACTGCGGTGAGAAGATTAAACATTGCATTTGTGACTTAAAAGACCTGGTTTTACTCTATAAAAACGGTGTCTTAAGTGAGAAATTTTAATTTTATCAAATAATTAGTTATTTTCATTTGTAAACTTTTTTGTAAAAACAGCTGATCATTTTCATGATTAGCTGTTTTCATTTGTGCTAGTTTATAAATAAATTTAATAAATGTACTTAATTAAGTGTATTATGTTATGGGTAATGCTCGAAAACCAGCATTGCAAAGCCATTTTGACTTCTATACAAGTGACATAAGTGATCGCTTTTTATTAAGTGATAATGTTTGTTCATAAATGGTCGGTTATAATATCCACAGTCACGAAACGGGTGATTAAAAAAAGTTTAACTATATTCCGTTTTTATATTTTCGATTTATCCTCTTTGCAGATTTAGGAGCACGTATTTATGAAGACTCAATGGCGCGGTTTCCGCGGCTCTCATTGGCTTGATGATATTAACGTCAGAGATTTTATCCAGAACAACTACACTCCTTATGACGGTGATGAAAGCTTCCTCGCAGGTCCAACCGAGGCAACTGACACCTTATGGGGCAAACTCCAGCAGCTTCAGAAGCAAGAGCGTGCTCAGGGCGGTGTTTTGGATATGGAAACTGAGGTTGTATCTGGCCTTACCGCTTATGGCCCAGGCTATATCGATGACAGCTTAAAGTCTTTAGAGAAAGTTGTTGGTTTACAGACTGACAAGCCTTTAAAGCGTGCTTTCATGCCTTATGGTGGTATCAAGATGGCAGAAGAAGCCTGCACCACTTATGGCTATACTCCAAATCCTGCATTCCACAAGATTTTCACTGAGTATCACAAGACCCACAACCAGGCTGTTTATGATGCCTACACCCCAGAGATGCGTCTTGCTCGTAAGAACAAGATCATCACCGGTCTTCCTGATACTTATGGTCGTGGCCGTATCGTTGGCGACTACCGTCGTGTTGCCTTATACGGTATCGATTTCTTAATTGCTAAGAAGAAAGAAGACTATGCAAACTGCGGTTGCGGTGTAATGACTGACGACATCATCCGTCAGCGTGAAGAGATCACCGAGCAGATCAGAGCTTTAATGGGTATGAAGGCTATGGCTAAGGCTTACGGCTTTGATATCTCTGAGCCTGCTACTAACGCACGTGAAGCTGTTCAGTGGTTATACTTTGGCTACTTAGCTGCCATCAAGACCCAGAACGGTGCTGCTATGTCTGTTGGCCGTGTATCTACCTTCTTAGATATTTACATCCAGCGTGATATTGCTGAGGGTGCTTTAACTGAGACTGAGGCTCAGGAGCTCATCGACCACTTAGTCATGAAGTTCCGTATGGTTAAATTTGCCCGTATTCCATCTTACAACCAGCTCTTCTCAGGCGATCCAGTATGGGCTACTTTAGAAGTTGCCGGCTTAGGCATGGACGGCCGTCACATGGTTACTAAGAACGACTTCCGTTTCTTACACACCTTAGAGAACATGGGCCCATCTCCAGAGCCTAACTTAACTGTTTTATACTCCAAGCACTTACCAGATGCTTTCCGTAAGTATGCAGCTAAGATCTCTGTAACTACTTCTTCTATTCAGTACGAGAACGACGACGTAATGCGTGTAGAGTGGGGCGATGATTACTCCATCTGCTGCTGCGTATCTGCAACTGAGACTGGTAAAGAGATGCAGTTCTTCGGTGCTCGTGCTAACTTAGCTAAGACCCTCTTATACTGCATCAACGGTGGTGTTGACTGCAAGACTGGTATGCAGGTTGGTCCTAAGTGGCGTCCAATTACCTCTGAGTTCTTAGACTACAAAGAAGTTATGGCTAACTACGATATCGCCTTAGACTGGATTGCAGGCTTATATGTCAATGTTCTGAACCTCATTCAGTACATGCACGATCGCTACTTCTACGAGGCAGCTGAGATGGCTTTAATCGATACTGATGTTCGTCGTACTTTCGCAACTGGTATCGCCGGCTTCTCTCATGTAGTTGACTCCTTATCTGCTATCAAGTATGCCAAGGTTAAGGTAATCCGTGATGAGAACGGCTTAACTAAGGACTTCGAGGTTGAAGGTGACTTCCCACGTTACGGTAACGATGATGAGCGTGCCGATGAGATCGCTGTATGGTTACTTAAGACTTTCATGAACAAGTTAAAGAAGCATCACACCTACAGAAACTCTGAGCCTACTACCTCTATTCTTACCATCACTTCTAACGTTGTATACGGTAAGGCTACTGGTGCTCTGCCTGATGGTCGTAAGGCAGGTGAGCCTTTATCTCCAGGTGCTAACCCATCTTACGGTGCTGAGCAGAATGGTTTATTAGCTTCCTTAAACTCTGTTGCTAAGTTACCTTATGAGTATGCTTTAGACGGTATTTCCAATACCCAGACTATTAGCCCTGATGCTTTAGGTCACGATGATGATAGCCGTGCCTCTCAGTTAGTTTCCGTAATGGACGGTTACTTCGCTCAAGGCGCTCACCACTTAAACGTTAATGTCTTCGGTACTGAGAAGCTTATTGACGCTATGGAGCACCCAGAGAAGCCTGAGTATGCAAACTTCACCATCCGTGTTTCCGGCTACGCTGTTAAGTTCATCGACTTAACTCGTGAGCAGCAGATGGACGTAATCTCCAGAACTTGCCACAAGAGCATGTAATTTCTGAGATTAGGTAAGAATCTTTATTTATAAAACTGGGCGCCTTGTGGCGCCCTCTTTATGTGAGGTTTATGTGACTTCGGCTTTTATTCATTCTTTTGAAAGTTTTGGTGCTGTTGATGGCCCTGGTGTTAGATTTGTAGTTTTCTTCCAAGGTTGCACCTTACGTTGCCGTTATTGCCACAACCCAGATACCTGGAAACGCAATTGCGGTACTGAATATGACGTTGATGCCATTGTGAAAAAGGCTTTACGCTTTAAGCCTTATTGGAGCAATGGAGGCGGTGTTACTGCAAGTGGCGGTGAAGCATTATTGCAAATCGACTTTTTAACTGAACTTTTCTGTGCGCTTAAAAAAGAGGGTGTACATACTTGTTTAGATACCTCAGCCGGTCCTTATCGTGATACTCCTGAGTATAAAGAAAAGTTTGATAAGCTCATGCAATATACCGACTTGGTTATGCTTGATATTAAGCATATTGACAGTGAAAAACACAAAGATTTAACCGGTATTCCAAATGACAATATCTTAAAGTGTGCCAAACGCTTAGATGAGTTAAAAGTACCTGTCTGGATCCGTCACGTTTTAGTACCAACTGTTACCGATTTTGATGAGGACTTAAAGTCCTTAAGAGCTTTTATTGATACTTTATCTAATGTGGAGAAAGTTGAGGTATTGCCTTATCACAGCTTAGGCGTGCATAAGTGGGAGAGTTTAAATATTCCTTATACCTTAAATGACGTAAAAGCCCCAGTGCAATCTCGTGTCGACAACGCTAGGGCTATTTTGGGCGCTAATTAAGATTGTGGCAGGACGGTGGTTGTAATTTTTACAGATTTACCGCCATCGCCTGTTGCTACTTGATAGCGGATCTTCTTAGAGCTTAAATCAGCATCTTTAAAAGTAGGATTTTGTGCATTAGGATCAAATCCCATAACTTTTAAAATCTCATCTACAATAGAGCTATTTACATTGTTCTCCGAGACGGCAATGGTGTAGCGCAAAAGCTGATATAAAGCAGGATCTTTAAAGTCCTCTCCCTTAAAGCTCATTACCATAGATACAACCTTGCCATCATATTCATCAATAGCCAATGAACCTTCATTGCCTTCTTGGCAATTAAGTTTAAAAATAGTGCTATTTGATTTTTTATCAGCCTGGGCAAATACAGTGGCGAAGTTATTTGCGTCATACAATTTAGCTAAATTTACAGCATTGTCAGTATTTGTCTCAAAGATGGTGCGGTATTCAGGATTTATACGAATTTTTGCATCCTGACTATCTTCATAAAAGGCAATTCCTGCAGAAATAAAATAGTAGGCTGCAGCACATAAAGCCAGGATCCGTAAATTCTTACGAATACGATTGTTCTTAGCTATTTTTAATTGCTCTAAAGTTTGCTCATCTACGGGAGTTTTATCGCTCATGGCGGTTCCTTATTATTGTTTTAATAAAAATTTATAAAAAAATAGCACAGATCGTACGATCTGTGCTGTATTTTTAAGCGCTTAAGCAGACAAACATCACAATAGAACGGGCTTTTACGGTAATTTGATCACCAGCTTTATAACGTTTCTTTATAAAGAATGTGCAAATATCTTCATTTAAACCCTTGGAGGTATCAATAAAGCGATACCAACTGTGATGGATGTGATTTGGTACAGGCGGGATTTCAATTGTGAGATCTTCCCAATAGCAGTTGATAAAGGTGTATGCATAGAGATCGTGTTCTGCATAAAATACCAACATACCAATAGAGTGGGAGGTATTAGACCAATCAGGCTGGAATGGTTTTACTCCATGCCACTGTAAGCGGGCATTTCTTAAGATATTTTCCAAGCGACGCTCAAAGTGTGGTTTACGGCGCAGTCTACCTTTGAAATTGGCATTGATGATCTTCTTGGTAAAGGCATACATCTCCTTTTGCATATCATTATGGTCCCATTTGAAATAACTCAAAGGACCATCTTGGCAATAGGCATTGTTATTACCATGCTGAGTTCTTAAAACCTCATCACCCATAGAAATCATCGGGGTTCCCATAGACAATAAAGTCAAAGCCATCATATTTTTAGCCTGGCGCAGACGTAAGGCATTTAAATCATCATTATCAACCTCGCCCTCAAAGCCATAATTTGAGGAGTAGTTGGCATTATTACCATCACGATTGTCCTCACCGTTGGCCTCATTGTGTTTATCTGAGTAGCAGACTAAATCCCATAAGGTAAAGCCGTCATGGCATGTAACAAAGTTAATACTCTTTTGTGGATCGACTTTACGTACATTGTAAATATCAGGAGAGCCTAAAAGTCTTTGGACAAACTTTTTGATCTTGCCATTATCACCACGGATAAAGGAACGTACATCGTCACGGAACTGACCATTCCATTCGCGCCATTTAGTTCCAGAAATTGCACCTAATTGATAAAGTCCACCTGCATCCCAAGGTTCGGCAATAAGCTTGGTATCAGCCAAATGTCTTTGCGTATCAATTTCAAGTAAGGTTGAGCTATCTGAAATTGGAGCGCCATAACGATCGCGAGTTAAAATTGAGGCTAAATCAAATCTAAAGCCATCAATGTGCATCTTCTCTCGCCAGAAGATCAAAGAGTCCATGATTAAGTTACGGACTACCGGGCGATTGGCGTTAAAGGTATTGCCACAGCCTGAGAAGTTTTGATAATTGTCGTTATTATCGATAATGTAATAGCTTTTCTTATCAAAGCCTTTAAAGCAATATACAGGACCGTTGGCATCACCTTCTGAGGTATGGTTGTAGACAACGTCTAAGATAACCTCAATACCGTTTTTGTGTAAGGCTTTGACCATATCACGAAATTCGTTGATAGGGCCCATAAGAGATTTATCAGAACTATAGTTCTCATGCGGGGCAAAGAAGGCCATAGGTGAGTAGCCCCAGTAGTTACTCTTACCTGGCATTGCATCTTGAGTGTCAAATTGATATACAGGTAAAAGCTCAACTGCGGTAATTCCTAAATCTACAAGATAAGGAATCTTTTCAATTAAGCCTTTGTAAGTACCTCGAATGGACTCATCTAAGGCAGAGGATGGATCTGCAGTAAAGCCCTTTACATGCATCTCATAGATCATAGTGCGATTTAAAGGGTGATTTGGCAGAATATCCATACCCCAATCATAATCATCTAAATTGATGACAGCACTTTTAGCGCAAGTTCTAAAACATGTACACTCATCATCGCTTTGGAAGCGTTGATAATCCTTAGGGAAAACGACACGTTTTCCGTAAGGATCAAGCAATACTTTATTTAATGTGACATTAGTTTGATCATTTTTCCCAAATCTATGACATGAGCGAATGCGCCAGGCATATAATTGACCTGCACCAATTCCACGTACTTTTACGTGCCAATAATATGTAGAACGATAGATTAAGGATGAAAGCGTGATAATGTCTGGATTATCGTCTTCAGGAAATTTGAATAAAAGAAGTTCGATTTTCTTAGCATCAGGGCACCAAACAGCGAAATTCACGCCGTCTTTTTCAATTGTTGCACCCAAATGACGGCAGTGTCCTGCGGAGATTACGTATTTTTTCGGCTCAGGCTGCATTGGAGACATGTTTAAATCCTTAGTGTGAGCGCAAAGTTTTTTCTAAGATTGCGTTTGCTTTGCAAAAAATATGTTATTTTGCACGTATTAAATGTTAGAGGTAATAAAACTGATTATGCTGGATTATTATACTATATTTGCTTCAGGTCAAATTAACACCATCCCCCTTGATATTACTGGTAACACCAATAAAGTCCTAGATCTTTGCAAAAAAGCTGAAACTTTAGGCTATAAGTTTGTAGCATTCCCTGAATTATGTCTTTGTGGTTATAACTGTGGCGATTTAGCTGCCACTTCAGAGCTTACCGATGCGTGTGAAAATGCTGTATTGTTTTTGAAGGATAATCTTCCATTGGGCGTTACTGCCGCAGTGGGATGTGTTCTTCAAGCTAGTGATAATTTAAGCTATGACTGTTATGTTTTAGTTAAAAAAGATGCAATTTTAGGTGTAAGAACCTTAAGATCTTTTAATAACTCCAAAGACTCAAGAATCCGTGCATTTTCAGTATCTCAAGATAGCGTCACTATTTTTATAGGTGACGATCTTTTTGAAACCTCAGGCGTATTTGATATTGAAGGCAATATCTTTGATATTGAAGGTGTTAAGACCGGTATTTACTTTAATGATGATGATACAGCATCAGTTTTAGGAGCTGAGGTGGTCATTGTGCCTACCGCCAAGCGCTATGAGCTTTATGCTGAGTCTGAGCGTGAGCGCGAGCTTTTGGAAATCTCCAAGCGTTTAAATTGCACAGTCTTCACCTCAAATCTTATGGGCTGTGAAAGTGGAGCTGATATCTTTGACGGTCGCTTCTATATTTGTCAAAAGGGTGAGCTTATTGCCCGCTCTGAGCTTTTACCATATCACCGTCAGTACCTCTATACTAAAGAATGTGGTATTGTCCCTGAGATTAGTGAGTATGACACCAACGTAAGAGCCGTAGGTTTAGGTCTTTTTGATTGGATGATTAAGACTTGGAGCCATGGATTTGCCTTATCTATGTCAGGAGGTGCCGATTCTGGTTTATGTGCAGCCTGTGTGTGCTATTCACAATTAGCAGCCCTTGAGGATTTAGGTTATGAAGAGTACGCCTCTTTAATGACCAAGATAGGCTTTAACGTACCAAAGATTAAAGGTAGTTCTGAGAGATTTATCAAAGAGAAGATGATGCCTCAGGTCTTAACTACTGTTTATCAAGGATCTGAAGTTTCAGGATCAGTTACACGTACTGCCGCATACAAAGTCGCTCATAATATAGGTGCTACTCATTATGAGTGGTCAATTGCTGATTTAGTTAAAGGGTATACAGCCTTAATTAACGCCACTACCCCTGATAATCCTTTATCTTGGGATAAAGACGATTTGACCTTGCAAAATATTCAGGCACGTGTAAGAGCTCCGGGTATTTGGATGATTGCCAATCGTTATAACAAACTTTTAATCACCACCTCAAATGCATCTGAAGGTACCGTAGGCTATTGCACCATGGATGGTGATACTGCAGGCGGTATTGCTCCTGTAGGAGGTATTTCAAAGAGTCGCATCTTGAAGATCTTAGATCATATTGCTAAATTTGGTTTGGCTATTGACGAAAAGACTCATCTTGAGATTGATGATATGTCATATATTGCCTCTCAAGCACCAACTGCTGAATTAAAACCAGGTCAGACTGATGAGCGCGATTTAATGCCATATGTTGTATTAGATCGTATTCACTATTTACATCAAATAGAGATGTTAAAGCCTGAGGATATTGTTGAGGTTTTAGTCCCAGAGTTCCCATCCTTTGAGAAAAAGGATTTACATGGCTTTGTGGTTAAATACTTCACACGTTTAGCTCGTAATCAGTGGAAGAGAGAGCGTTGTGCTACAATTTTACACATTGAAAAGGCAGATCTTAACGCAAAGTCAGGCTTCCTCTTCCCACTTTTAAATGACGGTTACAAGAGTCTTTTGAAAAATATGCTCTAAAGTTGGCGTTTATTTTTAAATAAGCCTCAAAATAGAGCAGATTAAGCCGTGCAGATTAGAACATGTAATCTGCACGGTTTTTTGTTAAACTGTGTAAACTTTGTTTTTTATTGATAATTGACCATGTTTACTACTACTACAACTTTTATTGTTTATATTTGCCTGATGCTGATTATTGGCATTATGGCCGCACGCGTTACCTCATCTTTAAATGATTATGTTTTAGGCGGCAGACGTTTAGGCAGGCTGGTTACCGGTTTGTCTGCAGGTGCCTCTGATATGTCAGGTTGGCTGTTAATGGGCCTGCCCGGTGCTTTGTTTGTATCTGGTATTTCCCAAGCCTGGATTGCTATTGGTTTAACTTGCGGTCAGTGGTGTAACTGGAAGTTTGTGGCAGCACGTCTGCGTTCTTTTACCGCTAATGCCTCTGATGCTTTAACTTTACCTGACTATTTAGCAGCCCGTTTTAAGGACAAAATGAGAATCACAGCTTTAGTATCAGCTGTAATTATTTTAGTTTTCTTCGTTGTTTACTGTGCCTCAGGTATGGTTTCAGGAGCGCGTTTATTTGAGCAAACCTTTGGTATGGATTATAGAAATGCCTTACTCATAGGTGCTTTCTCTACCATCTTATATGTATTTATTGGTGGTTTCTTAGCTGTAAGTTGGACTGATTCTGTACAAGCAGCTTTAATGATTTTTGCTTTAATTATTACTCCTATCATTATCATCTCTGATGTAGGTTCCATTGCTGAGGCTAATGCTTTAGTTGCAGCTAAGAGCCCTGATATGAGTAATATGTTAAAGGGAACTTCCGTAATAGGTCTTATCTCTTTGGCAGGTTGGGGCCTGGGCTATATGGGTCAGCCTCATATCTTAGTACGTTTTATGGCAGCCTCTACCGTGCGTGGTATGGGTGGTGCTCGTCGTATTAGTATTACTTGGATGATCTTCTGTCTGTTAGGTGCTGTTTTAGTTGGTTACTATGGTGTTGCTTTTGCTGCAAAACACCCTGAGATTAACATTTCAAATCCAGAGCAGATTTTCATTATTGTAACTCAGACCTTATTTACTCCATGGATTGCCGGTATCTTATTATCTGCGATTTTAGCTGCAGTAATGAGTACTTTATCCTGTCAGCTTTTAGTAGCTTCTACTACTTTAACAGCCGATCTCTATGCCCGCTTTATTCGCCCTCATGCCTCTCAAAATGAGCTTGTGTGGGTAGGTCGTGGCATGCTGTTATTAGTAGCTGTAATTGCCTATGGTATAGCCTTAGATCCAAACTCTGGAGTCTTAAAACTTGTATCTTACGCCTGGGCAGGTTTCGGCGCTTCCTTTGGACCTGTTATCTTAATCTCTTTATTCTGGAGAAAGATGACCTTAGCCTCTGCTATTGCCGGTATGGTTGTAGGTGCTATCGTTGTTATAGTTTGGGAGATAGGTCAGTTCTTTGGTCTTTATTCTTTAGTTCCAGGATTTATTTTGTCCTCGCTTGCAATCTTTGTGGTAACCTTAGCAACATATAAGAAAGATTCAGATGTTGAAAAGTTATTCTTAGATTTAGAGCGTCGCTTCTGGATTGAGGTCAAGACTTGCTAAGATAAGGAAAAAAATGCCTAAACGCAATTTGCCTCCGAATGTATATCTGCAGTCTTATTTGCAGAAAGCTGGGATTCGTTTTGCGGTGAATATTGTAGATACTGTTTGCCGCAAAGGTTTAGGCTTATCTTTTTTCATTATATTTATCATCTTTACGCTTTTATGTCTTTTGAAATTTACCGGTCATGGAAGCGTATTTCCAAATGGGCGCTTTTTAATTTTAATTAGCGCCACTTCTTTATATCTTATCTATTACATCCTAAGACTTACTTACTACAGCCACAAAGCTCGCGTCTTAAAAGCTGATAGAAAGGCTATAGCTTGTGAAGCTTATGCCATTGTGATCTTAGATGATATGAAATCCATTTATCCTTGGAAAATTCGCAAAAGCGCTGTTTTATACAAAGAGTCAGGCTCTATGAGACCTAGATTTTTTACAGGTGCCGTACGCTATGGCTTTAAACAGCACTACCATAAAAATCAGGTAGCTAGGGTTTTTATTGATAGAAAGAATCAAAATCTTTATACAGTTGATGATATTCATGCACATCAAACTGTATCAAAGAAAATCTTAGGGGCGCGTTTGGCTATAAATAATATGGATAGATCGTCCTTTAAGATAAAGTCAGAAGATAAAGATTTTTTGTAAAAAAGATTGGCTCATCGCCAAATCTGTGGGATCCCTGGAAAATAATATACAAAATTGACCAGGGATCCTTTTAGCATTCAAGTGAATTGCCCCTAAATGAATTCATGATCCTCAAAAAGAAATACTCCAAATCTCTAAATCCATAAGCTAATCTTTTTAAGACTTTTATCTTATTGTTTATCCCTTCAAGAACGCTTGTTCTAATCCTGTAAATACCTGAATTTGTTATACCATCTCGGTATCTTCTGTTTTGCACTTTGGCAAACTTAGTAATCTCTTGAACTTTTGACTGTAAAGCTAACCTTACCCATTCATCCCAAAGAGATTCTGACTCTTCTTTTGAGTGAGCATGGAATACTTCAGGTAATAGCTCTTTTAGCTCATTAGCTGCATATAAATCATGATAAAAGCTTAAAATATCATTAAGTTTTATTCTTTTTTCTTTTGATAAATTAGAGTTTTTTGTAAGTAACAGAAATCTTGAACGCTTTAAAAGAGAATAAGCATTGTCATCATTTTTGTTTTTATTTTCATAGGCAAGTCTTAGTCTTATGGCGCTTATAACAAGTCTTCCAAAGTTATAAACCATATGGAATAAATCATATACAACCTTGGCATTAGGGCAATACTTATTAACGCAAGTAGCAAATCCTGCTTTTTGGTCCATTGCTACTGCTTTTATTTGTTTACACGTATCCCATTTAAGGGAAGTTCTTTGAGCCGTATCTTTGATAGACTAAGACCTTTGTAAATCCTCAATAACTTCATTTTCAAGGCTTTTTGTGATGCAGTGTCTACTTGAAATAAAAGGTATTTGTTAGGTTGCATATTTATCACAGAACTTACATTTAAAGGTTCTATAGGTAATAAATAAAACAGTCTTATACCCCAAAATGGAATCATCTTGCACAATTCGTTTTCTATATTCGTGAACAACTACATTCTTGCCTTTACACCAAGGACAGACAGGAAATTCACTGCAAGGCTCAAGATAAAAATGAATTTCTTTAGCTTTATCATCTATAAAATGGGAAGAAATCTTAAAACCTTTGAAAAAATGGTTTGTTAAATCAGATTGAAAATCAGGTACAATAGCCATAGGTCGTTCTCCTTGATTGATGGATTTTGGTTAATTCAATCTTAATTGGGAACGACCATTTTTTTTGTCTATTGGTATAACAAAATTAGATATAAACTTTTAGTTAGCCACAGATTTGGCGAAGAGCCAAAAAAATCCCTTTGCTTTGCAAAGGGATAAATCAGAAACAACTTATTTTATAAGAATCAAATTAAGCAAGAAGTTTTGCAGGATTGCTCTTAATGAGCTTGTTAATTGTGCTTTCACTAATGCCTTTTTGCATTAACAATGAGACGAAAACAGTAGGAACAAATATAAATCCGTTACCACCATTTTTTGTCCACATTTGTTTTAAGAACACATCATGCGACAGTACAATTTTATCCTCATAACCTTGTTTGATGAGATTGTAAACATTGTCTACAGTCTCAAATACGCTAGGTCCAATGCCTTCTTTCGGGAAAGAGATATCTTGAGCAATCATGTCAAACTCAATAAATACACCCCTATCTAAGAGTCGTTTTTGATAGTCAAAATCTTTTCCTGAAGGATCGGAGTGAGCTAAAGAGATTTTTTCAGGATTTGCTCCCATTTCCTTGATCATAATGTCAAGAACTTCATCACCATAGCGCATCCACCCTGGCATGTGGATATTTACACTTATGTGAGGATTTAATTGTTGAGCAATGGCACCTGCTCTTAAATTGTTTTTCTCACCATCAGTGAAGCTTGGGGATACACCAAGTTCACCAATTAAACCAGCTTTAATATCAGTACCATCGATACCAACATTAAGATCATGATCATATTCTTTAGCGATGATCTCAGGTTTACGTAAAAGTTTTTCTTCTGTTTCAAATTTAGATAGGTAATATCCAGTAGAAGCAATAACGTTTAATTTTTTAGCTACAGCAACTTCATGGATTTTTTTTATATTTCGGCCGATAGACGCAGAGCCTGTTGCTTCTACAACAGTCTTTCCGCCTATTTCCTGAAATTTTCCTACCTCAAAGCAAACATCTTCAACATCCTTTGTAGACATATTGTCTTTGTTGCAATAAGGATCATAGCGTAAACCATAAGCGATATCAGGACTTACCTTTTTATCGGCAATAAATTTTGAGTATGGATAAAAAGGCTCATCAACACAACCTGATAAATCATTGAAAAAGTGCTCATGTACAAGACAAATGCCTAATTCATCTTTGTTAACTTTGCCAGTTACAGTTTGTACGAAATTTTGCATGATAATAACCTCAAAAGTACTTATACCTTTTAGTTTGCATTTGCTNGCACGTTCTGCTTTAGAAGGCAAAGCGGTAACAATAGCACCTGCGAGGGCAAATAAAGTTCCGATAATAGTAACAAGGTAAACAGTGTTTCCAAGAGCTGGAATTGCTAAGTCAATTAATACAGAGCCTAATAATTGACCTGCAGTAGAAGCAACGCCTAAGAGTAACAGACCAATGCCTCTTACTAATAAAGCCATTAAAGCAATAGAGGTTAAACCTAATGGACCGCCTAAATACATCCACCAATCAGTTGGGAGATCGAAGCTTACATAGCCTAATGCCATACGAATTACTAAAGCAGTTGCTAATACGGTAAAGCCTACAATGAAGTTCCAGGTAATGGAAACTAACATAGAGCCTGTAGCCTCACCTACAGCAGAGTTACCAGCTGGCTGCCAACCGGCTAAAAGACCTGCTAAGAATGGAAGAATGGCTAAAATTAACAGGTGAGGAGATGACCATTGTGGAATTACCACGAAAACAGTTGCAATGATGGCAAGAATTGCACCAGTTACACGCTGTAAGGTGAATGGTTTTTTCTCTTTAACACCGATACCAAATCTGTCGCAAAGAAGACCGGATAAGATTAAGGCAGAAATTAAAGCGGTTTGGAATGTGGCAACACCTAATTGGCTGGCAGAAGCGCCTTCAGAGAAGACGACCATGGCGCCACAAAGACCGGCAAACCAGTTCCATAATGGGATTTTTCTGGTTTTGATAAGATTTGGGATAGAGGCAAACTGCTCTCTGGTTTGTTTTCTTGCAATAATGATAAAGAACATTACAACAAGACCACTGGCAAAAGATATTACAGCGCAAGCATTGCCATCGCCTAAGAATTTACCAAGTTGACCGTTTACTGCAGACTGCATTGGAGAGAGCATACCTGCAAGAACAGTTGCTATCATAAATAAAGGTACAGATACTTTGTTCATATAAAGACCCTCTGCAAAAAGGAGAAAGTTTTCTCTTTATTTTTTGGCAATATGTTTTAAGGAATTTACCCACATATCGGTGTAGTGCTTCCAGTTCATAAATTCATTGCAACCCCAGTGAGGAGAGCAATCAGACATGAAACAAGCTGTTTTACCTTGTTTGTATGAACCAAAAACTAAGAGAGGATCGTCGCCTACGGCCATAACAACTTCAGAGCCCTCACGAGCTTTAACTCTGTTATAACCTAAGAATAAAGGAACACCTTCAAAGCCTTTAACAGTTTCGTGCTCAGGATTTACATAAGAGGCTCTAATTCCTTCTGGAACCTCAACACGATCATCGCCATCAAGCATTTCAACAGGGAAGACTTCGTTTAAAATGGTGTTTTTGTAGTTGGCTTTAGCTTCAATGCCCATAAAGGAGAGATAGCCGCCAATCATCATGAAACCGCCACCATTTGCAACATAGTCTTTAATCTTAACTAAAGCATTTGGCACAGTTTTCAGATTGTAAAATGTGTTATTCTGTAATAAGAAGGTGTTGCTACCAATATCACTGATAATTACTACATCGTAGTTATTAAGATCTAAATCGAAACCTAATTGAATTTGATGAGCCGGAAAATAATCAACTTCAATGTCTCGTGATCTTAATTGTGATATCAGGAAAGTTGCACCTTCTTCATATTTGGTAGAGGTGAAGCTATCAAATCCTTTAGAGTGAGTCATGTGGATGCTCCAAGACTCGCCTATTAACAACACTTTCATATAAATACTCCTTAAATTAAAAAATAGTTGTTCTTTATTTAAAAGATAGCTTAAGAATTTTTATAAAAATACTTTCTTTTACGACAAAATAATAAAATTAACGTTGTAATTTTTTTATTTTGCGTCCAATTTCAAAAATAGAGAAATTTGTATATGAACGACCATTTTTTTAATAAGGACGATTCGCTGTTTTATCTACAAACAATGGAGCATATAACCTCTTTACCTATCGTTTTACTTGATAAAGACGGCAATATTCTGTTAAATCTAGGTGGATGGAGAGATAAAGATCTGGCTTTAAGTCAGGATAAAATTTTAAAAGAAGATATTATTAAAAAAGCTCAAGATAACAATATATTCATCTATTATGATATCTTCTGCATTCATTTTGGTGTAGTAAAGTGGTTTGACAATAATATTGTGGTCATAGGTCCGTTTACTGATTTTGAGCTATCCCCTGGAGCTGTGAGAGCTTTTTCTATTAAGCACAATACCGCATTAAAACCAATATCAAAATTTGATTACACGCAACTTGCAGCAATTCTTGTACAAATCAATTTTCTGGTTACAGGGCAGAAAATAGAGGTTAACGATATTATTGAGACTCTTATAGTTAAAGACGAATTAAACCAAAAAATTAATGATCAAATCGTAAAAGTATTAATGCGCCATATTGAAATTGTTACTCCTCATAATGATGGCTCTTGGGAGGTTATTAGGCGCAAGTGTATTATGCGTGGAGATATTGATGGTCTTAATAAGCATATATATGCACCTTTTTCTGGAAAAAGAGGTGTTATTGCCCAAAATCCAATCAGAAATTTAAAAAATTTAGCAATTGTGGATGTGACAGTATCATCAAGAGCTGCGTTAGATGCAGGACTTGATTCAGAAACGGTATATACAATTTCTGATGGGTATATATTGCAAATTGAGGAGAGTAATACCCAAGAGGAAATAGAGGCCATTGCTAATCTTGCCCATAATGAGTTTTGTAATTTAGTAAAAAATATTAAAGAAAATGGGGTTAATTTTTCAATAAATACCCCAGAGGTATTCGTTAAAGCCTACAACTATATTTTAAGAAATCTAAATCAAAAGCTAAATGTTATTGAAATTGCTAATTTAATGGGAATTAGTCATGATTATTTGGAAAAATTATTTAAAAAAGAGTTAGGGCAAACAGTTTTAAGTTTTATTCAGTCATCAAGAGTTCAAAGAAGTCAGGATTTACTAAAAAAATCAAATATGCCTATATCAGATATAGCTTTAGTAATGGGATTTTCTAATGCTAGTCATTATATAAAGGTTTATAAAGAGAAATATCATATTACACCTTCTAAGCATAGAATTAGGATGAAGAACAAGTACTTAGCAGATGAGATAAAATAAAATTAAGAATTGAAATATAGAGTGAATATTAAAATATTCACTCTATATATTTTTTACTTATTCCAGTCTTCAACAATCAGCTTATTAAAGTCAGGATGCTTTATAAGCTCTGCATTAGGATTGATGGCATAACGATGAGCACTCATTAAAAGCATAGGGAGATCGTTTACAGTATCACCATAAGCATAAGCGTCATCTAATGAAAGGTTATGTTCTTTTAAAAACGCATGTATACGGTTTACCTTGTCTTGTTGATAAGGCACTACACCACATTGTTTTCCTGTCAAAACACCATCAATACGCTCCATAGGAGCGGCAATAATATTATCAATGCCACAACCTTTAGCCACGTGTTCAACTAAATAATCCATAGTTGAGGTAACAATTACCGTGGTGTCTCCGCGTTTTTTATGGAAATCAATGGCTCTTAAGGCCCCTTTTTTTACATGAGGTAAAATGCGTGATTTTACGCAGTCAGATAAGATCTCCTGGAGGCGCTCTTTTTTTATACCAACTAAAGGCTCAACTGCAAAACGCACAAAAGCGTTGATGTCTAAAACACCTTTGAAAAAGAGTTGACCACACTCTTTTAAATGAGCGTAGCGATCAGGTGTGGCAAGACCTTTTTCAATAAAATATTTTAAGCTTAAATCGTTGGTGTCACCGTCAATTAAGGTTCCATCCATATCAAAAAAAGCGATGGCCATTTAAATTTCTTCCTCTTTTAATAGTTCAAAGACGTCTTCACCATCTAAATAGCGTTGTGTTTCATCAATTTCTAAAAGCTCTTCAGGGGTGAAAGGTCTATTGGCTAAAGATGGTTCATCAGCTCCACTTACAATTGCTAAAGCTCTACGCATATCTTCATTTGGATAGTCAAAGCGATAGCGGTAGGTGGTATATGATTCATACTCATGTACCGTTACTTTATTGCGAGTTACAAATCCAGATTGAATAAGTAAAGCGCCAATCTCTTTGCCTTTTGGATCCATATCAATTGACCAGGTATGCAAAGGATCTTGTCCATCTTTGTCAAAAAGCCATTTTAAGTCTGGGCTTTTTTGTTTAAAGATGTTCTTTAAATAATGATAGCTTCCTGCTGCTGTATATGGGTATAAAGCGCCATCATTTGCCAAAGCATGGCTAATACAAGCCGGGCACATGACTTCAACTAGAGAATCGCTAAAGCAAAATCCGCCATAACAAGATTCTAAAGCACGCATATAATCTTTAGCACTTATATGCATGTTTTGGCAAATATTGTCGATTTTATCTTTAAATAAAATCTGCACTTCATCAAAAGTTAAGCCAAATAAGGTCTCAAAGCGCGGATCGTTACTGATGTCATTTACAAGAGGGAGACCTTCAGAAATTTCAGAGGCTAAACCAAATTTTATGTGACCTGTTAAAAGACACCAGTTTACAAATTCACCTGAATGTTTAATGGCATTTAACATATCCAAATAGATAGCGATAGCTTCTTTTTGGAATTTAGATGGCATTGATGCTGCAATCATAAAAGGGAGATCGTAATTATCAATAACGATTACAGCTCTTTCATTATGACGTTTAGCTACAGCTTGAATGAGGCTTGTAAAATAACCTTTAGGACTTTGATATGGACTTACATGACTTTCGATATGTTGATTCCAATACAGCTGCTGGATCCTATCGATAAGTTCATTGGCAAAATCTTTTGGAGTTTGGGCCTGAAAGTTTTTAAAGTCTAATGTTATAACATGATGGATAGGGCGTTGTTGGAATTCATCTGTTAAAGACAGTTTATCTAAAAGTCCACGATCACGTGCGGTAAGCTTTTCAATAGCATTAGCGGCCAATGACAGACCAAAACCACGGGGTCTTATCATTAAATAGATATTTGTAGAATTATATCTTGGGGAATTTTCGAAATCGCATAGGAGTTCTAATAATCGACGAGACTTGTCGATATAGAGATAATCCGAGAGGATAAGTTCCTGCAGACCTGCATACAGTGAACTGTGTGAAAGCATCATATTTATCTAACCCTCGGGCGGGGAACATGCCGACCTAATCGCGGTACCTTGAACGCTGATCCTGGCTGCTTCCTTCCGAACCTGACCAATTATACCAGTGACAAGTACGCGAGGACCAACCTGTCCCCCATTGCGGTAGCTATGATACTTAACTTTTTACAAAAAGGCAATGATTTGGCGTACTTACATTAAAAATTTAGTTATATTTATGCTCATTTTACAAAAAATTATCTATTTGGCAAAATTAAGGTTCTTTGTTTTCAAAAAGTTTCATACAATTGGACGCAAATTAAAATATTGCTTTCAAAATATCCTAAAGTCGCAATTTATCTATGCAAAATACAGACATTAAAACTAAAATCGTGCGCGCACCTCGTCGACCTGTCGATGGTGTTGTGCTTTTAGATAAACCTAAGGGCATTTCTTCATCTTTAGCCTTAACTCGTGTGCGTGGTATGTTCCGTGCACAAAAAGCCGGTCACACTGGTGCTTTAGATCCACTAGCTTCAGGTCTTTTACCTATATGTTTAGGTGAGGCTGCTAAGTTCTCTACTTATTTCTTAGAGGGCCGTAAAAAGTATATTGCTACAGGAAGATTAGGTATTGTGACAACTTCAGCTGATGCTGAAGGTGAGATTGTAAAAACATCAGAGGTTGGTGATGCTTTATCTCGTTTAAATGATGTTATTCCATCATTTAGAGGCAAGATTACCCAGATACCTCCTATTTATTCGGCAATTAAAGTTGGAGGCCGCCCTTTATATAAATATGCACGTAAGGGCCAGGAAGTGGAGATCCCAAGCCGTGAGGTTGAGATTTACTCTTTAAATGTAACTGATATTAAAGATGGGGCAGAGCCTTCTTTTAGTGTTGAGGTTTATTGCTCCAAAGGCACTTATATTAGAACCTTAGTTGCAGATATAGGTCAAGCTTTAGGTTGTGGCGCTTATGTCACCATGTTACGTCGCATCGGGGTTGAGGGTTTACCTGAAGGTCAGATGATGGGCCTTGATGAGTTACAAAACTTATGTGATAGTCGTGAGGATAAAGAAGACTTTTCTAAGTTAGATAAGCTTTTGTTACCTATTGGTGATGTGATGGCCTTTATGCCTCGTATCGACTTATCCAAAGATATGGCGATAAAGCTTTGCCAAGGTGTACGCTTAAAGGAGTCTTTAAGCAACGCTCAATACTCAATGGATCCTAAAGAAAATCTTGGTGCTTGGCAGGTTCGCTGTGAAGGCGAGTTTGTGGGTGTGGTGAGAATTGAACACGGTTATATCATAGCTGAGAGAATGATGTCTCATCCTTTTGGCTTTAATGCATAAGGAATAAATTATGAAGCTTTCAAATGCAATTTTGCTGACATCTTTGGCTTTAGTCTTAACAGCTTGTGGCGATAAACCAAATGATCCTACCAAGGAAAACTTCACTAAAGCACTTGATAGTGTTTTAAATAAAGAAGAGGTCAAAATTGTAGGACCTGGCATGCTTGTAAATAGTGATAAAAACTTATTTGCTATAGAAGATCCGCATGCTAAAAAAAATGCAGATAAGCAATACAAGGTTAAAGATGTAAAGTTATTAGATTCTTTAATTAGCTATGCCAAGATCTTTGAAAAAGCCGGTGCTGTTGAAATTAAGGAAACAACTTACGAGTCTCCTAAATTATTTGGTGGCACTGAGACTAAATTAGGCTATGTCATTACATATAACGATGAGCTTTTAAAGACTATGCAAGTGGTGCCTTTTATTGATTTACCTATCGTCAAGGCTGGTGTTTTGTGTGTAGATAAAATTACAGGATTTACCACACCTGCCTCAGAAAATGGGGTCAATGTAAGTAAAGTAACCTTTACTAAAGGCGTATGCAAACACACCAAAGGAATTGATGACAAAGTCATAGCATCATCCGGAATTTTGGATGCTTTAAATGAGAGCAGTACCTATACTTTAAAACAGACTGATAAAGGCTGGGAAGTTATAGATGAAGAGCTCTTTAAGATTGATTATGTAAAGTATTTTTTTAATAAGAATTTATAAGAACATAATATGAATAAATTTAAATTATTTTTAGCAGGAGCTTTAGCTTTTTTATTTGTAAATCAAGCACAAGCTTTAGATTTAAATAAAGCCTGTGATGAGACTTTTACCTATCTTTTAAATGAAAAATTAAATAATCAAAAAGTTATTGCTACAGCTCCAGGTTTACCATCGCGCGTCCATGAGATGACTATGGTGGCAGAAAATCCTCAAGATCCTAAAAACATTCACAAAGCTTATAACAAAGCTGAGTTTGAGGGGTGGAACTTAATGATTGCTCAGGGCCGAATTTTAGAGAAATTAGGCATTATGAAGTTTGAAAGTGGCACTTTTGAAGAACTTAATTACAATGGTCAAAAGTTTAGCTTTACAGGCTATTTAATGAAATTTACTGACAAAGCTAATGGTTATATTGCAACCTTACCAAGCCTTGGCCGTATTGGCCTTAAAGTTGGTGTTATGGGTGTTGATAAGGTAAAGTCTTTTAGTAAGATTCAGGTTAAAAATGGTAAGCCTTCTGTAGATGTTGAATTTACTACTACTTTATATAACAAGGCTCCATGGATTAGCGATGAGTATTTAAAAGCAACTCGTATCATGTCATTTGTTGAAGGCAGTCAAAAGGTCAATATGAGCTTTATTGATGGTAAGTGGCAAGTTGATGATGAAAAGTTTAATTTGTCATTATTAAATCCTGTATTTGATTTTGAATAAATTTAAACAGAAAAAAAGGGGGGAGCTTAAAGCTCCCCCTAATTGATTTAGAGAATATAAATTTTGTTAATCCCAAATCTTGATGAGGTTATAGCCTTCCTTAAATGACTCGATAGGGCCTGCATGTACACATAAAGGATCACGATGATTATCTAAGAGATCGTGATCGATGACAAAAGGAGAACCATCAGGGTTTTCATAAGCACATTCGACAATACGAGGCTCGCCTAATTTCTCAGTAGATATAGCTTCAAAAGTGAAATCCATCATTTCTTTTGAGGCATTAAACTCTACAAATAAGCCATCATCATTACGGAAAACTTTAAGTTTTGGATCAAAAGAAGTCTTTAAATTACATTCTTCAAAAGCACAGGCTTTTGCATCTTTAACGTAAATATTGTGGTTTATGTAAACTGCGTCTTTAATATGCTCAAAAGCTTCTACGTCATATTGGGCAGTGGCCACGGCTTTTTTATGGTAGTCCTCATAGCTATGGCTAAATTCATCATAAAAAGCGGTGCCAAAATTTGCTTCAGGATTTTTATGAGAACCACCAAAATAGTAGTTGCCATAGATACGATCATCTCCTGAGTAAACAAAAGCATAGCCACGAACTTGTGTTGAGTGGGCAACATGGTATGGGGTTGCTCTATCTAAAACAGGAATATGGCGGGTAAAGCCTGCGCAAATGTTATTTACAAGAGCTGTACCTTGAGCGACATTGTCAAAGTTGTAAATAGAGGCAAAGATATTATTGGCAACAAGGCAAGGACCTGAGGTTACCTCAATCATAAGGTCGCGACAGTTATCGTAGTAGACATTGTTGCACACTTGAGTGCCTTGAGCTTGCCAATCAAGCCAAGTTCCTAAGGTACAATTGTAGATTTCATTGTGATGAATTTGTACATCAATTGCAGCATGGAGTTTAATGCCAGCAATTTCGTGGCCGAAGAACTCATGCTTCATGGCAATGTTCCAAATCTTATTGTGGTGAATATTTGAACCAATGCAACCTAAATGGCCTACAACACCGTTTTGACCACAATCGTGCATAGTGCAATAGCGGATTTCATGAGATCCAACCAACTCAAAACTCCAGCCACGATTTAAAGCTTTAAAGACATCTTCAAGCTGCATTTGATAGCCAGGTTTGCGCTTAAAGCGGAAAGCTTCATTGTCACCGGTACTAATTTCTTTACCTAATGAGATAGCTGAGGTTTTAGCATCATGGAGATCGCAATTTTCAATAATCCAGCCTTTTGACCAGAAAGTATCAACCATGCCACGTTGTACACCAGTAGGTGGTGCCCATTGAGTAGCGGCATGAGCAAACTCAAAGCCTTGAATAGTTAAATAGTTGGTATTTACCTGAGATGGGGCGAAGCAACACTCACGAACGTTAATCTCAATTAAATGTTGTTTTAATTCTTCTAAAGTTAAATTACCAAAGTGAGCATAGATGGTGGTGGTATTATTTACATGATCAACGCTTGAGAACCACTGATAAATAGTATTTTCAGGTTCTAAAATAGCTTCTTCTTTGTCAACCCAAGGTGAGCAAGGGCCATTGTAACGGATTTTTGGATCTTTGAGATCTTCTAAAGAGGTTGCCTCATATAAAGACTTACCATCTAAATAAACATCACCTGTGTGTAAATTGGATGGAAAAGGTTCCATTAACCAATCGCCACAAAGTAAAGTATCAAATGGATTGTAATCACCAAAAAGTTTGTTATCGATTACAGCTTTAAAGAGTGGAACTTTAGCACCATCAACTTTAGCCTCTTGCCAAGAGGTGATTTCCTCAGAGCCTTTAATTACAACTTTTTCATCATTAAAAGCTTTATAGGTAATACGTTTGGTATTAGAGATACCTCCAAAACGAGGTTTTACAGTTTCACGATAGGTACCTTCATGAACAATAATGCTATCTCCAGCTAAGGCTATTTGAGCTGCTTTATTGATGGTCTTAAAAGGCTTTTCTTCGCATCCACAATTAAAATCGCAACCATTTTTTTTGATTTACATGATAAACAGCCATGAAAATACTCCTTAAGGCGATTTGTCATAATATTTTTGAAAATTTTTAACTTTGCAACGCAATTATTAGCAAGTTTAGATCTTAAAAAGCAAAAAAAAGTGCGCGGGCACAATTAAATTTTCAAAAAGTGATGACTCTCAAAATTCTTAAAATAGAAGAAATTAGCGAAATCTTTGTAAAAAAAAGCTGCTTTTAAAAGATGCGGTTGTTATTTACGTATGTTTTTAAATCATTCCTAAGTTGTTATTTTTTTTATTATTAATTTTAGTAATTTAGTCTAAATTGTAAAAAGTAAAAAAAATAAATAAATTATAGAAAATTAATAAAAATATAAGTAATTTTATATATATAACAATAAGTTATTATTAATAATATAAAAAGCAATAATAAATTACTAAAAAATAAATACAGAAGGAATATATTTAGTTTTTTAGTATTATTTTTTATGCAACAACTAAAACGCAAACGTAAAAGTTAAAGCTATTATTTTTAATACATATTTGAAATAAATAGATGGTTGAATGTTTTTTATTAGAAAAACATTCATAAAAATTAAAATAATTTATATATTTCAATTAGATACAACTTGTATTATTACTAATATTTTTGATTTTTCTATGATTTTTTTTATTTTTATGAAATTTTTTGTAAAAAAATCATATTTGTGCTCGAACACAAAATAAAAATCTTTGACTACTGTCATGAATTTGCATTCAAGATTGCACTCATTTTTGATCGTGATCATGAAACAAAATAACACTTGATGCAGGTGTATTTAAAAAAAGTATGTTTGCTTTTGTTAATAGTTTGAATTTTGAAATTTAAGTTGCAATTTTCAAAAATTAAGAAAATTACAGCTTAAAAACCAATAAAATTTGATAAAAATTATAAATAACAATAAGTTAATTGCAAAAAATGTTTTGCGTAACTTATTTAAAAAATTAAATCCTATAGCAAAAAAAAGAGAGCTATAAGTAAATTATTAAATAATCATTACCGATTTCGTTTGCTAGAAAAGATTTTAAGTCAGCGATAGAAGCTCATATCTAAGTTAGATTTAATCAATTGAGCTTTTACCTTTACAACTACCAAATTTTCACAGGTTGGGTTGTTAATGCTGTAAGGCTTTTTCCTTTTGTTTGGCCAAACAGCAAAGACAACTCTAGGTTGTTTAAAAGGAGAAAAAAAAGATGGCTACTGTTGCAAAGATGTCAGCTTTTGAAAAGTTTAGTTTCGGTTGCGGCGACGTAGGTTGTACTGTAATTTGGAACGTTGTCGGTATGTTTATGACAATTTATTATACCGACGATGTGGGTATTACTGGCGCCGCTGTTGCTGCCATCATGCTCTCTGTTCGTATCTTTGACGGTATATCAGACTTGATCATGGGTTATTTCCTTGATCGCACCAACTCAAAGCTTGGTAAAGCCAGACCTTGGATTTTATGGTCCTCTCCTTTCATGGCTATCTTCTTGGTATTGTGCTTCAGTGTTCCGGATTTCTTGGGACCTACCATGAAGATTGTTTATGCTTTCTTAACTTACTTCTTTTTGACAGTAATTATTTATACCGCATGTAACCTCTCTTACTGTGCTTTAACCTCATTCTTAACCGATGACTTAAAAGATCGTGCCTCGATGAACTCTTTCCGCTTTGTAATGACTTCTATAGGCTCTTTAGTCTTAGGTTATGTAACTCCAATTGCCGCTAAGAGTTTAGGTTGGTTTGGTATCACCACTGTTTACGGTCTTGTCGCTTTAGCATTACTCTTACTGTGCTTCTTTGTTTGCAAAGAGCGTATTAAGCCACAGCCACGTAAAGCTGAAGATAAGGTTACTGTAAAAGAGTCCTTATATGTCTTATCAAGAAACACCTTCTTCTATTTCTTAGTCGCCTTCTTCATGATCGATTACATTATTTTCGGTTTAACTGGCGCCTCTGGTATGTATCTCTCTCGTTACATTATTCAAGATGATGCTTTCTTCGGTCACTTGAATTTAGCCGGTGTTTTACCGCAAATGATTGCTTGCTGCTGCTTCCCTTGGATCATGAATATCTGCCGTGGTAAATGGAATACCTTAATCTTAGGTTATGCTCTTTATACTATCGGCTTTGGTATGTGTGCTTTCTTAGTCACCACTTCCATGCGTATTGGTACTTACGATTACTACATCATGTTAGTAGGTTTAGGTATCAAGGGCTTTGGTTGGGGTATGCACTTAGTTGCCATGTTCGCCATGATTGCTGATGTTGTTGAGTATGGTTAGTGGAAGTCTGGCCGTCGTCTTGAAGGTGCTACTTACTCTGTATCTTCCTTCGGCTTTAAGGTTGGCTTAGGTATCGGTGGTGCTATTGTTGGTATGGTCTTATCCTTAGTAAATTACGACTCTACCTTACAAGTTCAGCCTGAGGAGACCTTAGAGGCTATCATTGATATTAACTTTACTATTCCTTTAGTTCTCTCTGTTGTAGGTTTAGTTTTATCTTTAGTTAATAACTTAGATAAGGTTTACCCAACTGTTGTAAGAGACTTAAAGATCCGTCGTGCAGAAGAAGCTCGCAAGCTTGGTATTGCTGACGCTCAATAATTAACGAAAAGGCGCACATTTAAAAGTGCGCTTTTTTAAATATAAAAAGTTTTATCTCAATATTTTTAATGGATGTTTTTAGAATTATTAAGAAAAGATTTTTTATTTAATAAGTTGTCCTAGTGAGGCTTAAAATGCAAATTACCAATCCAATTTTGCCAGGATATAATCCAGATCCTTCAATTGTAAGAGTCGGTGATGATTATTACATTGCAACATCAACTTTTGAGTGGTTCCCAGGTGTACGTATTCATCACTCCAAAGATTTAAAGAATTGGGAATTGGTAAGTTTACCTTTAAATACCGTAAAACTTCTTGATATGAAGGGTAACGGTGATGGTGGTGGAATTTGGGCTCCATGCTTGAGCTATCATGACGGTTTATTCTGGCTTATCTATACTGACATGAAGACTGAGGATAGTGCTTGTTTCCGTGATGGTCATAATTATTTAACTACAGCAAAAGACATTAAAGGTCCATGGTCTGATCCAATTTTCTTAAATAGTTCAGGATTTGATCCTTCATTATTCCATGATGACGATGGTAAAAAATATCTTGTAAATCAGTTATGGGATCATCGCTTTGGTCATCATTGGGCTTATGGCATTATCATGCAGGAGTACTCTGTTGAGGAGCAAAAACTTATTGGTAAACCTCAGCTTATATGGAAAGGCTCTCCTGTAGGTATGACTGAAGGTCCACATCTTTATAAGAAAGATGGCTATTACTATCTTATGTGCGCTGAAGGCGGTACTGATTACCATCACAGTGAAATTATGGCCCGCTCCAAGAATATTTGGGGACCTTATGAGTGTGATCCAGAAGGTGCATTCTTAACCGCTTTTTACAGCCCAACTAATTACTTACAAAAATGTGGCCATGCTTCATTAGTTGAGACTCAAAATGGTGAGTGGTATTTGGCACATTTAACCGGCAGACCTTTGGAGTTAGGTAGAAAGCCTGTATTTGATATTGGTCTTTATGGTACTTGCCCATTAGGAAGAGAAACTGCTATTGAAAAGATTGAATGGGTAGATGGCTGGCCTAGAGTTATAGGTGGTAAAGCTGGCTCTAAGATTGTCGAAGGTCCAAATTTACCTGAGGTAAAATTCAAAGAGACTTGGCCTGGCCGTGATGATTTTGATAGTGAAGAGTTAAATATTCATTATCAGTCATTAAGAATTCCTCTTACTGAAAAGATGGTTACCTTAAAAGAGAGAAAGGGCTTTTTACGTATTTATGGTCATGAGTCTTTAGCCTCTTACCATACCCAAGCTTTAGTTGCTAGACGTTGGCAATCATTTAACTTTGATGCCGAAACTGCAGTTGAGTTCAACCCTGACACTTTCCAGCAATTAGCAGGTATGTCTTGTATCTATAACCGCGACAACTTTACCTTCATTTATGTAACTTATGATGAAGAAGTTGGTCGTTGCATTGATGTTATAGGTCGCTCTATTAAGCAATACTATGTACCTTTAGAAGGAAAGGTTATTAAGGTTCCAGATGATGTTAAGACTGTCTACTTTAAAGTAGAAGTAAGACATGATTTCTATCAATATCTTTATAGCTTTGATGGTGTTAACTTTACTGCTATTGATTATAAGTTTAAGTCAGGTGATTTATCTGATGATCATATTGAACGCAATGGTGGTAGAACCTTCTTTACCGGTGCCTTCGTTGGTATGACTTGTATCGATATGCAAGGTACTCATAAGAGCGCTGACTTTGATTATTTCAGTTATAAAGATCTTGAGATTGAAGAATAGGGTAAAGAAATTTTAAAAGGACGTACTGTAAAGTCTTAATGAAATTTCACCTGAAATTTTGGGAGTGAACGGCAAACCGTGTAAATCCTCTAAGCCCACACCTAAGATTACTTAATGTATTTGGCTATTCTGCTTGCAGTTTGTTCTAAGCAGGATAGCTGTATGCATTTAGCCCATTTATCTTGTAAACCATTAAAAGCGTCCAAAAAATGATTTTAGGACGCTTAAGTCTTTTAAGATATTGTGTAAATTACATTTGGTTAGTTTTTTTTACATGTAATATCTTTTCGTATTCATTGCACAAGACGTATTTTGCTTTAGTATCCTCTATGATTTCTGAGAATCTATCGGCATTATCAAGGAATCTATTATCTTTATGATCGTCATTAGTCTTTGATACTTCCCATGCAATAACCGGCATCTTTTCACCCCAAAATCTATGATACATAAATGGGTTAAGTCTGATACTGGAACCAGGTTTAATGCAAATAATAGAGCCTGCTTTATAAACTAATTTTTGACCATCAATTGTCAGCTCTAACTCTTTTGTTTTATCAAGATCTTCATCAGCGGTAGCGTTATAAAGCTCAATCATTAAATCGCCACCACCTCTATTAATAATGTCTTCCATTTTGTCGCGATGAAAGTGCATTGGTAATTCTTGATCTTGCCCTACATATAAAAGTTTTTCCGCATATGGATTTTTATATAAGTCTTTTAAGAGAGGATCAACAGATCCATTTCTAAAATTGAATAATACACAGCCTGTTTTGGAGAAATCATTGCCACCAAAATCGCTAACATCCCAGCCAAGTTCAACGTCAAAGACTTCTTGCCATTCTTTTAAATTGAGCTTTTCCCAGTCATCTTTGGTGAAATAGCCAAATTTAGGTAAATAGACATTGCGTTTACTAATAAATTCAATGACATTATCAATAATTTTGTTTACATCAGATCTATTCATGATTCCCATTTACTTTGCTCCTTATATTGTTGTTTTTGTTATTTAATATAAATGAAAAAACTTTTATAAAACGCATTCGTTTGCGAAAGTGTGATACAAGCAAAATAAATATAAGTTGCATTTAAGACACAGAATATTTTCAAGTTTTCGTTTAAAAAAAATTTTTTAAAGATGAAGTAGTTTTTCAGATCAAATCAAAAGGGAGAATTTGAGTGATAAACGAACTTTTTTGATTTATAAGCTGTTTTTTATTTTTAGGAAAATAATATTTTGAAATTGATTCAAATACTAGATGGGGATTATTTTTAAAATTTAAAGATCAAATTAACTTATTGATAACAAAACTCATTTTCTTTAAATTTAAAAAAGTGCCCCCACTTTATAAGTTGTAAAAAGAAACAAGAGCGAAAAAAAATAAAGCTCTTAAATAATTTAGTGAGGCAAAGATTATGAACAAGTTTAAGAAAATGATGATGCAAGGCAGTGAACAAGAACGCCAAGAAATGTTGAATCGTTTCAATAAAAACAGAGTTCCAACTATCTTTGATCTGTTTAATCGTCCTTTAGATGATTTCGCTATTGCCAATAAGGTTGATGATTTTGTAGATGAGTTTTTAGCTGATGTAAAAGATGCAGGTGATCACTATGAGTTTAAAGCTGATTTACCTGGCGTTAAGAAAGAAGACATCAAACTTGATTTTACTGATGGTGTTTTAACTATTAAAGCAAATCATCATAAAAATAAGGAAGAGAAGAAAGATAACTTCATTTTACATGAGCGCGCATATGGCGTTTATGAGAGGTCTTTTAGTTTTGATGATGTTGACAGCAACAATATTGAAGCATCATTTACAAATGGAGAGTTGTGTATCAATTTGGGCAAGATGAAAAAAGCTCAAAAGTGCACCATTAAGATTAATTAGTAAAAGCTCAAATTTCATGGAGGCAATAATTATGTATAACCAAAATTTAAATTTAGCTCCAACGATTTTTGATCTGCTCTCAAGATCGTTAGATTCTTTTGGCACTCCTTTAAAGACTTATCAAAATGAGAGCTTTTGCTGCGACATTGAAGATATGGGCGATCACTATCAACTAAAGGCCGATCTTCCAGGAGTTAAGAAAGAAGACATTAATTTAAGCTTCAAAGATGGTGTTTTAACTATAAAAGCTGTACATCATCAAAAGAAAAATAAGGTAAAGGAACAAGAGATTTTCCTTTTAAATGAACGTAACGAAGGCGTTTATGAGCGTTCATTTGAATTTGAAGAAGCCGATGAGAAAAACATTTATGCCGCCTTTGTAAAGGGGGAGCTTGATGTGAATATTGGCAAAATTAAGCAAGAAAAAGAAAAGTTAATCAAGATTAATTAAAAAATATCTATTGATAATCTAAATAAAAATAAAGAGTAAAGCAAAAAAACGAATAATAAAAGCCTGCTTAAAACAGGCTTTAAGGGGGATGTTATGAATACTCAAAATAAGATCCAAAATAAGAATTACACTCCAACTATCTTTGATTTCTTTGCAAGCCCATTAAAGGATTTTGACTTTATGCCAACTTTTGCAAAGTCTGGTAATTTTAAGTGTGATATTAAAGATTGCGGTGAAAGTTATGAGTTAAAGGCAGATCTTCCTGGCGTTAAGAAAGAAGATATTGTGCTTGATTTTAACGATCATGTTTTATCTTTAACTGCAAAACATCATAAGGAATCTGAGAATAAGGATGAAAAGGGCTATATGATCCATGAACGTTGTGAAGGTACTTATACTCGTCAGTTCAGATTTGATGATGTTAATGCAGATGATATTGAGGCAAAATTTGATAATGGTGAGCTTTGTGTAAAGTTAACTAAAAAGGTTGAAGACAAGTCTAACAATATTTGTATTCATTAGAAGTTTTTAAGAATTTAAGAGAAAAAAATAAAATTTAAATAAAAAAGCGCGGTAGGAATATTTAATTCTTATCGCGCTTTTTATATTGAAAGACATCAAAGGACTAAAGAATAATGAAAACTTTAATTCTTTATCTATGCTTATTATAGCATCAAATATATAAAATAGTTAAATAAATATATATATTATTTTAAACTCTTAGAGCCTTAGGTAATTTTCTTGTTTTAAATAAGATTGCAAGTCTTATTACATAAATAATCATTGCAACAACTAAAGAACAAATAAATCCTATCCAAATACCATAAGCTTGCATTTGTTCGCCTATAAGACCCCAAGCTAAAGATGCTCCTAAAGGCATACCGATAATCCAATAGGAAAATAAGGTTACAAAGAAAATAGTTTTACTGTCTTTAAAGCCACGCAAAATACCAATAGACAACATTTGGATTGAGTCTGGCAGCAAATATAAGCAGTTTATAAGTAATAAAGATGAAGCCATTTCGATAATTTCTGGCTCATCTGTATATAAACCTGCTAAAAATTTTCTACATAAAACTAAGAAAATTACTGAAATTAAATAGAAGCAAAAGTTAATGGTAGCGCCAGCTTTAGTAGCTAAAATAGCTCTTTCCCAGTTTTTAGAACCCATAGCATAGCCCACACGAATAGTTGCAACAATTGCAACAGACATCGGGAGCATAAAGAGCATTCCTGATATATTTAAAGTGATGGAATGAGCTGATACTACAATAGGGCCAAAAGGACTTAATATGAGAGCTGCAACTGAGAAGCAGGTAACTTCCATAGTAGAACTTAAAGCAAGTGGTATACCTAATTTTAAAAATTGCTTAATGCATGAAAAATCAAGTTTGTACCAAGTTCTAAATAGTCTTACATCCTCAAATTTCTTTGATACCTGAATATATATAAAGAATATTATGGTAGCTATAAGTGAGGTTAAAGCTGTGGCAACACCACAACCAATACCTCCTAATTGAGGCATACCTAATTTTCCAAAAATAAAAATGTAATTTAATGGAATATTTAAGGCAAGTTGCAAAAAGCCAAACCACAGCGTGGTAATTGTAATGCCCAACCCTTCACAGTATGCACGCAAGAGATTGTAAAGTACCATTACCGGAATACCAAAAGAGAGGGTATAGAGGTAACCTGTAGCTACACGGATCATTTCAGGATCGGCTGGAATAAAGTCATAAACAAAGTGTAATAACGCTAAGAAAATAGCCATAAACACTGAAATTATCAGCGAGGTAATTGTAATCTGATGCATCTGTCTTGGTACATCAGCTCTTTTACCTTGTCCTAAAAGATGAGCTATGATTGGTTGAATTGCAAAAGACAATCCAACCATAGTTAATAAAACAGGATAGAAAAAACTGGCGCCGATAGCCACGCCTGAAAGCTGTAAAGGTCCGGCAATACCAGCCATGACTGTATCTACGACAGACATTGAGTTAACTGCCAGCTGACCTAAAATAATAGGCCAAAAAAGCTTAAGCATGCGACGAATTTCGGCAGCAAAATTGCTTGAAATCATAAACATACCCGTAAGTTAAAAGAAAATTAATTTTTAGATTGTATTTATAATTAATTGAAAAAAGGACTTTTTTATAAGTAGGAATGCGTAGGATATTCTAGTCTTGAAATTTAGATAAAACAATAACAAAAGAAAGTTTTTAACAGTTTATAGATAAATATATTTACGACAAAAAATTTTTTAAATCATTGAGATATTAAAGAGGTTCAACTTTAGAGAGCATATGCTCTTTATAAATTGAACCTCTTTTTTATAGATTAATTTAATCTAAATTTTGGTAATTTTATTAGTGAATACGATCACCAGCCTTTGCGCCGTCATCTACACCTAATAAGAATACCTGCTCACCACCTGGACCTGCAGCAGTAACCATACCCTCAGATAAACCAAACTTCATCTGACGAGGTTTTAAGTTAGCAACTACTACAACTTTACGACCAACTAATGCTTGTGGATCTTTGTAAGCTGACTTAATACCAGCAAATACCTGACGCTTAGTAAAGCCTAAATCAACAGTAAGTTTTAAAAGCTTACGTGCTTCTTTAACTTCCTGCGCCTCTAAGATAGTACCAACACGTAAGTCAATCTTGGCAAAGTCATCAATAGTGATTTCAGGAGCTAAAGGCTCAAACTCAGTCTCTGACTCTTTTTTCTCAGAAGCTTTTGCCTGTTGTGCCTGAGCTTCTTTTAAGTCTTCTTTGGAAGCGGCAATCATATTCTCAATTGCACTAGGCTCGATACGAGAGAATAATGGCTTGAACTTATTGATAGCATGATCTAATAAAGGCTTTTCAACGTCTTTAAGATTGAGCTCATCATTTAAGAACTCAGAGGCATGCTGGGCAACTTCTGGTAAAACTGGCTTTAAGTAAGTGATTAAAGCACGGAAGAGGTTTAAGCCATCAGTGCAAACCTCATGAAGCTTCTGCTCTTGACCTTCAGTCTTAGCTAAAACCCATGGAGCTTCTTTGTCAATGTAACGGTTAGCTTCATCAGCTAAGGACATGATAATACGGATAGCTTCAGCATAGTTTAAAGAATCAAAATTCTTAATTACATCATCTTTAATATCGCCAATGCGTTTGATGATTTCTTCGTTATAGCATTTAGAAGATAACTTGCCATCAAAACGCTTGGTAATAAAACCTGCAGTTCTTGAAGCTAAGTTTACAACCTTACCTACAATATCAGAGTTTACCTTAGCTACGAAATCGTCTAAAGCTAAGTCGAGATCGACTGCTGAGGAATTCATCTTGGAGGCAAAGTAGTAACGTAAAGTCTCAGGTTTTAAGAACTTCAAGAAGGTATTGGCCTTGATGAAGGTACCCTTGGACTTGGACATCTTAGCGCCATTTACAGTTACATAACCATGAACAAAGATGTGGTTTGGTAAACGTAAGTTGGCAGCGTGTAAAGTTGCAGGCCAGAACAGGGAGTGGAAGTAGAGAATATCCTTACCAATAAAATGGCACATCTCAACTTTAGAATCAGGCTTTACAAATTCTTCAAAGTTTAAGCCGTGATTATCACAGTAGTTCTTTAAAGATGCAAAATAGCCAATAGGTGCATCCATCCAAACATAGAAATACTTGTTCTCAGTTCCTGGGATCTTAAAACCAAAATAAGGAGCATCACGGGAAATATCCCAAGGCTTTAAGCCCTGTTTAAACCATTCCTCAAGCTTATTGGCCATTTCAAATGGAATTACGCCACGATTACGGATAAAGTCGTGTAAGAATTCACCGGCCTTAGGTAAGTCAAAGAAATAGTGCTCAGACTCTTTTAATACAGGAGTTGCACCAGATACTGTGGAGTAGGCATCCTTAAGGTCAGTTGGATTGTAAGTAGCGCCGCAAACCTCGCAGTTATCGCCATACTGATCTTTAGCACCGCATTTAGGGCAAGTACCTTTAACAAAGCGATCAGGTAAGAACATGTTCTTTTGAGGATCGAATAACTGAGAAATCTTCTTGGTGATGATGAAGCCTTTTTTGAAAGCCTCGTTATACATCATTGCAGAAATTTCTTGGTTTTCTTTGGAATGGGTTTTGTAATAATTATCGTAATTGATTAAAAAACCTTGTAAATCAGCATAATGAGAAGCCCAAGCCTTTGAAATCATTTCTTCAGGAGTAATGCCTAATTGAGAGGCCTTAATCATAACAGGGGTGCCGTGGCAATCATCGCCACAAACATAAACTACTTTGTTACCTAAAGCTCTTTGGAAACGTACAAAAATATCGGATTGGATATGCTCAAGCATATGACCTAAATGAACCGGGCCATTGGCATATGGCAAGGCATTAGTCACAAGCAGGGTTTTCTCTTCGCTCATTATTATTCCTCGGCAAAAAAATTTCTAATCGCATATTTTACACTGTAATTAAGTAAAAAAGCATAACACATCAAATACTCACAATTAAGAACGTCACAATTGTGAATATTTGTTTTAAAAATATGCCAATAAGACTTTATTTTTTATTAAGTTTTGCAGGTAATTGGGCAATGACAACTGCTGCAAACATTAAACAGGCACCAATAATTTCTCTTGATGTCATGCTCTCACCTAAAAGCACTACAGCAAAAATTGCTCCCATTACAGATTCAAGGGACATAATCAAAGATGCAATTGATGAGTTAATGCCTCTTTGGCCTATGATTTGTAGGGTATAAGCAATGCCATTTGACATAATACCGGTGTAGATAAATGCAGGTGCGGCTAAAGTCAGATTTTCCCAAGATGGAACACCTGTAATAATCATCATGATAAGGCCAAAGAATGAGGCTACAAAGAATTGGCCACATGAGAGTAAAACACCATCTACATAATTAACAAACATTGCAATTACAGTTATATGTAAGGCAAAGCAAAGGGCGCTTATAAGTACTAAAAAATCGCCTTTTTGAAGATAAAAAGAGCCTTTCATACATAAAAGATAAAGACCTACGATAGACACTAAAAGAGCGATGATAATATTGCGACTAATCTTATTGCCCACTATCAGTCCTAAAAATGGTACAAAAATGATGTAAAGAGTGGTAACAAAGCTTGTCTTATTTACATCGGTATACACCATACCAAATTGCTGAAAAGACTCAGCTACAATTAGGCATAAACCACAGACAATAGAACCTATAATTAGTTTTCTTGGATTTGATTTTCTTAAAAGAGATTTGTTTTTTATTTTTACAGTTTTTAAAAATAAAATTACAGGCAGTAAGAATACACCACCTATAAAAGTTCTAAAAAANGTAAAAGCAAAAGGGCTTATATGGTCAATACCTAATTTTTGTCCGATAAAACCAGAGCCCCAAATTGTTGCGGTAAGCAACAAAATACAATATTGTCTAAGTTCAAACATGAATTTTTAATTAAGCGTTAGGTGAGATAACAAGAGCGCGTAAAACCTTTTTGCCTTTACGCTCTATAAGTTCGCTCCAAAGATAATATTCGTAATTTAAGGTAAGATCGTTGGGAATTTCACCATCATCAAAATACACTACGATCTTGTCGCCTTTTTCATCACGAAAAGAGCAAGTTTCTTTATCTAAAATCTCAGTAAATTTACCGCGCAGGAGTACAAAATCGTGCTCTTTGGCTTTTTTTAGTGTGCCTTTTATAGTATTTGGTGGCTCAGGTTTTGTAAATTCGAGATCAAAGCCTGATGCAGGAACAGCATTGACGTGCTGTGCACAAAATATAAAAGATAGAGTTAATAAAATTACTGAATATTTCATAGTTGTTATGATATCACAGCGTAAAAGTTATCCAAAATAGCAAAAAGCTTTTTTAATCAAAGACTAATTGTATGTTTTTAGAGTATAGATTTAAAAAATTAGTATGTAATTAGTTAATAAGTGTTTTTGAAAAAATTTTTTTCTGAAAAAGCTCACAATTTTTTTAAAACGTTTACGGATGTTTAGACAATTTTTATAAAAAGGCTTAAATTAAGGTAAATAGAGATTGTTAACCTTTAATACAATCGTTACGGATTTAAACTTTGTAAAAATAAAATGTATAAATTTGTAGCATTGTATTTTTAAAGCTATCAGGAGCTTTTATGAAAGTTGTCGTTACCGGAGCGGAAGGTTTATTAGGAAGTGATGTTTGCAAAGTTTTTGCAAAAGACGGTTTTGAGGTCTTTGGTTTATCTCATGCAGCATTAGATGTTACTTCCATTGAAAATGTCACTCGTGTTTTAAATGATATTAAGCCTGAAATTGTAATTCACTGTGCAGCTTATACATCTGTTGATGGAGCTGAGGAAGATTTCAATACAGCATGTAAAGTTAATAAAAACGGTACAGAGAATGTGGCCTCTTGGTGTGCCAAAAATGATGCTTTGATAGTTTATATCTCCACAGATTATGTTTTCTATGGTAGCCGTAATGTACGTTATAAGCCAGAGGATACCGTAAATCCAATAAATAAGTATGGAGAGTCTAAGCTTTTGGGCGAGGAGGTTGTAAAGACTTTATGTAAGAAATATTACATTGCAAGAACTTCCTGGCTTTATGGTCAAAAGGGTAATAACTTTGTGACTAATTTAATTGGAGTCTCTCACAGCGCTGAACTTAGAATTGTTAATGATCAAAAAGGTAGCCCAACTTGGACTTGTGATGTTGCCAATGCTTTAGTAAAGATTATTAAAGATAATAAAGAATTTGGTATTTATCATGTTTGCAATGATGGCAGTACTACCTGGTATGGTTTAGCTTTAAAGCTCTATGATCTTTTAGGTATTACTGCAAACTTAAAACCTTGCACATCAGAAGTTTTACATCGTGTAGCAAAGCGCCCTTCTATGAGTGTTATGGACAACGGTGGTTTATGCCGTCCTTGGGATGAGGCTTTAGCTGAGTTTGTAAAATTATATAAAAAGAATTAAATGTATCCTTGTCTTAATAGCACTTGTAGTGAGGTGCTAAACCAATATCCTTGTAAAACCTAGGTTTTACAAGGATATTCTTTTTTAATCGTTTTCGTCAAACCAAGAGGCATAGTTTTCCTTTACAGTGACATGAGTCATCATAACCTCATGTAAATGGTCGCGTAAAAGCTGACGAGCCTTATCAATGTCATAGTCATCAAGTGCTTTTATAATCATTTCATGCTCATCTATTAAAGCATGTAAAGGAGATTCATGACCCATAGATAAATAGCGAATTCTGTCTAGTTGTCCTTTAAATGACTGCAAAACCTGCCAAGTCATTTCACAATCTGAAAATTCACAAATAAGCTCATGAAATTTATCATCAAGCTTTAAGAAAGTTTCAGCATTGCTTTCATCAACAACCTTAGTTTTTTGATATTGTAGATTAGTTTTTAATTTATCTAAGATTTGTTTAAATCTTTTTACGTTTAAATTTTGAATATTTTCAATACAGGCACATTCAAGAGAACTTCTTAAAAAAACAACTTGTTGTAAGTTTTTAATAGAAATCTTTTTAACTTTAGTTCCTTTTTGCGGAAAAATTGAAACAAGTCCGTCGTGCTCAAGGTGGTTTAATGCCTCACGTACAGGCTGGCGAGAGATCTTTAAATGGGTTGATAGCTCGTTTTCTGAAAAAGATGCGCCAGGTTTAATACGTGCAGTGATGATGAGCGAACGTAAAAATACATATACTTGTTGTGACAGAGCACTTTTGCTTGAAATTCTAAGCCTAGGAAGAGTCTCGCTCATTTATAAAACCTTAAGAAAATTTAGTATATTTTTATTTGAAGCATAGATTTAAATATTCAAAAACATTCTCTATTTTTAGTAAATAAATATCTTATATCGCTTCAACCTTATCACATATATAGGATATTAAACAAAAAAATATTAGGAATTTCCTGAACCTTTATCTAATTTTTTGTTTATTTTTATACTTTTTTTTGCTAAATTTAGCATGGTAGTTAAAGATAATAAATAATTTAATTTATTTTAAATTAAATATAAATTATATATAAAATTACAATAATTAAAAAAAGTGCATTGCAAAAAGCAATGCACTAAAGTTCACATATAAAGCGTGAGTGAATTCTTTTTAGAACTTGATTTGAACCTTCATGGTATCAGGAGAGATTGCAGCCTTCATAGCCTCAACTACATCACAAGCATCGAAGCTTGCAGAGAGCAGTGGTAATGGATCGATAAGACCACGCTCTAAAGCGCTTACGCAAGGGCCGAACTCTTTGTAGAATCTAAAGACGCTGTGCCACTTTAAGCCCTTAGTCATAAAGGCGCCTAAATCCTTAGGCTGATGATCGATACCGTACATACCTACCTGAGAGAAGTCACCCTCAGGTCGAACCATCTTCATAGCCTGAACTGCAGCAAAGCCGTTTCCGGTAGCTTCAATAGCGCAATCGAAGTGGCCCTTATTCTGGCACCATTTTTCGATTTGCTCAGGGTTTTCCTTGGAGTTGCAAACCTCGTCTGCACCCATCTTTAAGGCAACATCTAAAACGTTCTGACGGATATCAACAACAGTTACGCGATCTGCACCTAAGGTCTTAGCTGCAGCAACACATAAACAACCGATAGGGCCTGCACCCATAACTAAAACGTTACGGCCGATAATATCACCTAAGCAGTGGACACCGTTATAAGCAATACCTAAAGGCTCAGCAAAAGCTGCAACTTCAGGTTTCATGTTCTTGACTACGCGGCACTGTTCTTTGTGAACAACAACTTTTTCAGCAAATAAACCCTGAACGTGAGGGAAAGTTGCAGCAGAGCCTAAGTGACGCATATTTAAGCAGAAAGAGTATTGACCTCTCTTGCAGTATTCACATTCAAAGCAAGGACGGGCAGGGCGAAGAATAACCATATCGCCTTTTTTAATATCGGTAACATTTCCGCCGACATCTTCAACAATACCGCAGCCTTCGTGGCCTAATACAATTGGTTCACGAACAACGATAGCAGTACCGATACCACCTTCTAAGTAGTAGTGCTGATCAGAACCGCAGATACCGCCAGCTAAAATCTTAACTTTAACTTCATTGCTGTCGGCAATTGATGGCTCGGCAATATCTTCGTAACGTAAATCACCTTTTGCATGTAAGACACAAGCTTTCATAAATCTATCCTCGTTGTGAATAACTGTAAATTTGTAATACTAGGATCCTAGTCCAAAAGAAAATAAAAATCACGGTATTTTTTAAAATAATTTGATTTAGCGAACAATAAAACGATAGCGATTTAAAAATATATTTATAAAACAATATGTTATTTAGTATAACTATAATAAATACTAACCAAATAAATAAAAAAAATAAAAATGTGATTTCTGTCAAAAATATACAACTTCTATCCTAGGATCCAAGTTAACAATAAAATCTATTAAAATCATCTAGTTAATGCTAAAATTTTTACGTGTTTTTACAGGTAACATTTTACATAACTTACACAAAATGTGACGCACGCCACCATTTTGTATAAATTATTTCTCTATTATTTAGCCAGTCAGAGACAAATATGAGGACTTAACAATGAAACTTTTCAAGACTATTTTAGCTTTAGGTACAGCAGCTGCTCTGTTAGCTTCACCTCTTGCAAATGCCAAAACTTACCGCGTAATCTTTGGTGGTTATTTCGGACCTGATCATCCGAATTCTTTAATGATGAAGCATTTTAAAGATGAGCTTGAGAAAGTTTCTAACGGTCAGTTCAAGGTTACTTTAAAGCCTAATAATGAAGCCGGTGGCGAAGAGAAGATCATGGAGCTCGTTAAGCGTGGCACCATTCAGATCGCTCAAGTCGGTGGCTTAATTAAGAATGATGAGCCAATGATTGCAGCTTGGGAACAGCCATTTGTTATCAATAGCTGGGATCATGCACGTAACGTATTCTTAAGCGGCGGTATGAAGCAGTTTGAGGGTAAGTACACTGAAAATTCAGGTGCTCGCATTGCAGGCGTTATTGTAAATGGCTTCCGTCAGATTTCTTCTTCTTTCCCAGTAACCAATATGGAAGAGCTTGGTAAGATGAAGATGAGAACTCCGTTAAACGAAGTCTTCGTACAGTTATTTAAGGCCTTAGGCACTAACCCAACTCCGCTTCCTGCAACTGAGCTTTATACAGCTTTAGAGACCAAGGTTGTTGATGGTCAGGACAATCCATACTCTATGGTTAAGTCCATGGGTTGGTACGAGGTTAACAAGTATCTGCTCGAATCCCGTCATATTTTCTCACCAACCTTCGTTTTAGTTAACGATAAGTGGTATCAGAAGCTCGACGATCAGGCTAAGCAGTGGTTTGATACCGCAATGAACAACGCAGTTAAGTACAACTGGGATATTTCTGAGAAGGATGAGGCTGAGACTGTTGAGTTATTCAAATCTCACGGTGTAACCATCAATGTTCCTTCTGCTGAGTTCAAAGCTCAGATGGTTAAGGCTGCACAGCCTGCTTGGGATTGGTTTGACAAGGAAGTCCCAGGCGCCAAGGAAATCCGTGACTACTGCGCAAGTGTAGATCCTGCCAATAAATAATTTAGAGAGTTAATTTTTGGCTTAACGACAAAGGCCCTCAGAAATGAGGGCTTTTAAATGATGAGGTCCTTTCAATGGAGTCTTTAATCAAATATGCAAACAAGCTTAACAAAGCATTATGCTGTGTGCTTTTGCTTACTATGGTTGGGTTTGTGTTTGTTAATACCGCATTACGCTATTTCTTTTCTTCAGGAATCATCATTACAGAGGAGTTTGTAAGATATCTGTTTTTGTGGGGAACATATTTAGGTGTAATTTCCGTTTGGTTCTCCCGTGGTCATATTTGTGTAACTACTGTTACAGACCGTTTAACTCCTAGAAATCGCATTAAGTTTTCTGCATGCTTTGAAGTTGTTTCAATCATCGTTTTATTAGTTTTAGCTTACGGCTCTTATTTATATTTCATCGATACTACTACTGTAGGTCAGGTTACTGGTATCCCTTATAGCATGATGATTTTAGCTGTATTAGTTGGAACTTTATCTTGTGCAATCATTTCCTTAGGTCATATCAAGCAGGATTTAGATATGTTAAAGCTTGATGATGCTACTTTAGAAAGAATGGCCAAAGAGCAAGAAGAGGCTATGTTAAACCCTAAGGAAGAAGAGAAATAATATGGAACTGTTTGTCTTTTTAGGCTCTTTATTTGCCTTATTGTTTACAGGCATGCCAATTGCCATTGTGCTTTTAATTTGCTGCCTTATCTTATTATGGTTCTTAGATATGGGCGATCTCCCATATCAGCTTTCTTTCCAGGTAGTAAGTGGAACTGATAACTATATTTTAATCACCGTACCATTCTTCATTTTAGCCGGTGAAATCATGAAGCATGGTGGTATCTCAAAGCAGCTTATTGACTTTGCTCAGGCAATTGTAGGTCGCTTTAGAGGTGGTTTAGGTTATGTAACCATTTTAGCTTGCATGCTCTTTGCAGGTTTATCTGGTGTTGCTATTGCAGACGTATCTGCCTTAGGCGGTATGTTAATTCCAATGATGGTTGCCTCAGGTTACGATAAAGGTCGCGCAACTGGCTTAGTTTGCTCTTCAGCCTTAACCGCTCCAATTATCCCTCCATCATTACCAATGATTATTTTGGGTGTAACTGCTGGTTTATCTATTGGTAAGCTGTTCGTTATGGGTATTATCCCAGGCGTTTTATTAGGCTTATCCATTATGGCCGCATGGTTTGTTATGGTTCGTCGTGATGGTATTACCGATGTAAAGCGTGTTCCATTTAAGGAAGTTTTACCAATCACCATCAAAGCCATCCCAGCTATTTTATTACCAATCATTATTATTGTTGGTATTCGTATGGGTGTATTTACCCCTACTGAAGGTGGTGCTGTAGCTTGCGTTTACGCTTTCTTAGTTGCGACTTTAATTAACCGTCAGTTAAAGCTCTCTAAGATCCCACAGTTATGCTATGACGCTATGAAGAGCACCGCAGTTGTAATGTTCATCGTAGGTGGTGCTTCCGCTGTAGGTTGGATGATCACCATGGCCGATGTTCCAGCTCAGCTTGTAGAGTTGATGCAAGGCTTAGTTGAGCACAAAGTATTACTCTTAATTGTACTTAACATTATGCTCTTGGCCTTAGGTATGGTAATGGATATTACCCCAATTACCTTAATCTTCACTCCAGTATTATTCCCATTGGTTGAAGCTGCTGGTATCGATGTTTACTACTTTGCTGTAATCATGATTATCAACCTGTGCTTAGGCTTATTAACTCCTCCTGTAGGAACTGTTCTCTACATTGGTTGTTCTGTAAGTAACCTTAAGATGGGTCAGGTTGTAAAAGGTATTGCTCCATTCTTAATTGCTGAGTTCTTATTCTTAGGTGCATGCTTAGTCTTCCCTCAGATTATTACCGCTCCTGCAACTTGGTTTGGTTATTAAGAATTAAATTTTTGTCCTATGTATAAGCATAAATGCCGCAGGAAACTGCGGCATTTTTTTTGATAATTAAAAATGATATGAAGTTTAAAAATGAAATCTTTTCTGAAAACTTAAATAAGATTACACGAAAATAATGGGGTAAAAGATTTAAGGAAAATGTTTTTATTTTGATGTAAGAGAGGCTTATTTTAAAGTCGAAATTTTTATAAAACAAACCCCAATAAGTTTGTTCAACTTACTGGGGTTTTAAAAAGCTTTACTTATTTATTGAGCTTTAAATTTCACCGGCACATTGCGGGAAACCTGCAAAGAGGGTGTATTTATTTAAAATATTGCAAAACAGCTGGCATTCTTGCTGGGTATCATAGGCAGCTCCATGAGCTGAGTTCATATCAAATCCTAATCCTGCGGCGATACAAGCTTTAGCTAAAACAGTTTGACCGTAAACTAAAGCTGATAAAGATGCTGTATCTAAAACAGAGAAAGGGTGGAAAGGATTTTTCTTTGTTAGATTGTTGCGCTCAGCTGCGGCATTTATAAAACTTTGATCAAAATGGCCGTTGTGTCCTACTAAAATAGCGCGTTTGCAGTGCTGATGTTTTACTTCTTTTTGGATAGCCTTAAACATAGTTAAAAGGCTTTGACCTTCATCTTTGATATCTCTTTTTTCATCAAAAGGATCAATGCCTAAAAAATCAATATTAGCCTGATTGATAATAGAACCGGCAAAAGGCTTGATGTTAGCCTGATATAAATCTCCTGGAGTGAAAAATCCTTTTTCATCCATTTTGATGGTCATCATGGCTACTTCCAATAAGGCATCAGTTTGTGGATTAAAGCCCGCAGTTTCAACGTCAACTACTACAGGTAAAAAACCTCTGAAACGATCTTTTATAGTTTTAGGCTCGGAAATATTACTCACTTTAAACTCTATCCTTATTAAAAAATGTGGCCTATTTTAACATAGCTACTAAATTGAGGTAGATTTTTCATATTTATGATGTAAGACAGGCTTTATCAAATTTATAAAAATCTTGAAGATAAAGTTGCATCTCTAAAGATGCTTTTGAGTCAATAGCTTTTAAAATCTTTAAAAGCTCAGCTTTTTTATTCTCTGTAAGTGCAGATTTTCCTTCGTTTTGTAATATTTCAAAAAAAGGCTTTACAAGTTCTGCTTTGTCTAAAAAAAGCTTATTTAAAACAGAATTTTGATGTTCTTGTATCTCTTTGTCACTTTTACCTAAGTAAATATCTTTAAGTGTACAAATGCTGATTTTGGATAAAGAACATTCAAGCATCGGATTTATGGCGTGTAAAAAGCATTCATTATTTAAAGATGAGCGCCCATTAAAAGGCTTGGTGTAAATTTTATCGCAAATTTTTTGCCCATCATTTACAGGGTAATTATCCCAAATTGAGATATTAGAACCTAAATGTTGTTGGAATTCTTTTAAATCATCTTTTGTAATGTCTTTTGACAATACTTTAGGGCCTGTATAAAAGAAGCTTATATCTTTATTTAAGCCATCTTTGAGATTCAAAAAGTAGTTTTTTGGCATTTTGCCAAAAACTTTTTCAAGTATTGGATCTTGGCTATAGAAAGTAGGGCAGACAATGATATTTTTTACAAAAGGTAAAAGCTTTTCATAAAGGTCTTTTATGATGATGTTTTGGATCATGCCTTCATTCTCTTCAATTTTAATATCATCAAAAAGAAGAGCTATAAATGTGGGATGAGTCTTTTTTGCCAAAGAGACACATTTTTCTATAAGTTTTGGCAATAAGTTTTTATAGTCTTTGCAGATATTCAAAGGAGAGATACCAAAGCCATAATGTAGATTTAAGTCATTTAAGGTAGAACTTAAAATAACTTGTTCATCTAAATCTTCTTTTTTTAAGCGCTCTTGCCATTTATTTCTTAAAAAAGATGCATTTTTGGGAGCGTAAATATAAAAATCAAATTTATTGTCGCTTAAAAATTTGCATAAATCTAAGCGATCATTTTGAGCATAAGGTTTACCGTAAAAACCTTCAATTACTCCAAGTTTAGTTTTTACCATCCACAAAGCCTTATATATATGTAACTTTTGTATATTTAGTTTTCTTTTCTTTAGTATTACTAAATACTTAGATTTTTTGAAAAATTGCGGACAAGTATTATACGCGATATAATTATTTATATACCGGGGAAATGGCTAAGCATTTTCTAAGTTTATTTATTAATAATTCAAACAAATTATAGTTTTGCCGTAAATTTTTCTATAATTTTCTAGTTAAATAGGTGGAAAGCCTGCTAAGTGGGGGCTTGTTCACAGCAATATACTATAATCCTTGCTGTTCCTTGTGTATAATAAGCAAGTTTAATTGACGTTCGGCACAGAAAAGCTCACCGATTCGTCTTTTGTTTTTTAATAACTGCAACCTAAATCGAGGTAAATGATGCAGGTTTCAACCGAAAAGAAAGAAGGCTTAAAGCACGTTATTACCATTACTGTGCCAGCTGCCGATGTTAAAAATTTCTATCAGCAAGCTCTGCGTAAAGTAGCAAAGTCTGCCCGTATCGATGGTTTCCGTAAGGGCCACGTTCCTACCAATGTATTAGAGCAGCGCTTCATGTATGACATCATCGAGCAGACCCATGATGCCATTTTCAAAGAGACCCTTTACAAGGCTGTAACCGAGTCTAAGCTCAAAGTTGTTAATACTCCAGAGTTAGCTTTAGTTGACAACAACTTCAGCGCTGATAAGGACTTCGTTTACACCGCTACTGTTGAAGTAGAGCCTGAGTTTGCTTTAAAGCCAGTTGCTGACTTAAAGCTCAAGCACTTCAAGTCTGAGTTAGCTGACGCTGATGTTGAGAAGATGGTTGAAAACTTACGCGAGCAGCAGGGTAAGTGGCAGGCTAAAGATGATTTAGCAATTTCTGCTGAGACCTTAGCTAACATCGCTTTCACCTTAAGCGTTGACGGTAAGGAAGTTGAGAACGGCGGTTCTGACAACTTCAACGTACAGCCAGGTAAGACCTCTTTAATCGAGGGCTTTAGCGATCAGTTATTAGGCCACAAGGCTGGCGACAAGTTCGTTATCAAGGCTACCTTCCCAACCCCATACCACAACGAAGAGTTAGCTGGTAAGGAAGGCACTTTCGACGTAACCGTTAACTCCGTTTCTGAGCGCATTTTACCTGAGGTTGATGCTGACTTCGTACGTATTTACGGCATTAAAGATGGCAACATCGATGCTTTCCGTGATGCTTTACGCAAGAACATGCAGCGTGAGCTCAACAAGGCTTTATATGCCCGTACTTCTGAGTCTCTCTTTGACGCTTTATGCCAGCAGTACAATGATCTCGAAGTTCCTGAGACCATGGTTAACGCTGAAGTTGAGCGCTTAAAAGAGAACATGAAGAAGAACATTCAGGCTCAGTTCGGCTTCACCCCTAAGGATGACATGTTAAAGTCTGAGAACTTCAAGGATCAGGCTGTTAACAACACCCGTTTAGGCTTCATCTTAAGAGCTTTAGAGGCTGAGTTAAAGATTGGTGAGCCTTCTGAGGAATTAGTTAACACCTTAATCAACCAGTATGCTGAAGCATTTGAGAATGCTGAAGAAGTTGTTAAGTCTATCCGTAAGGATAAGAAAGCTATGGCAAACTTCTTCGGTCAGGCTTATGAGCATCACGTTGTTGAGGCTGTTATGGATAAGGCTTGCGATGGCGAGACCGTATTATCCTTCGAAGAGTTAACCTCTCGTAAATAATTAGCGTAAAAGGAGCTGATGTACTATGTATATGCAAGAACAGGCAGCCTCGACGCTGGTGCCGATGGTAATCGAGCAGACAGCCCGTGGTGAACGTTCATTTGATATTTATTCACGCATGTTAAAAGATCGCGTCATATTCTTAACTGGTGAGGTTGAGGATCATATGTCCGATCTGATTGTAGCTCAGCTCCTGTTTTTAGAGTCAGAAGATCCAGATAAGGATATCTATTTATATATCAATTCCCCAGGTGGAGTTGTTACCGCTGGCATGGCTATTTACGATACCATGCAGTATATAAAACCTGATGTCTGCACTTTGTGTATGGGTCAGGCCTGCTCTATGGGATCATTCTTATTATCAGGCGGTGCTAAGGGTAAAAGATTTGCCTTACCTAATGCTCGCATTATGATCCACCAGCCATTAGGTGGCTTCCAAGGTCAGGCTAGCGATATTATGATCCACGCTCAAGAAACACAGCGCATCAAGAAGACTTTAAATGAGCTTTTAGCAAAGCATACAGGACAGCCGCTTGAGGTCATCGAGCGTGATACTGACAGAGATAATTTTATGTCAGCTTCCGAGGCTTGTGAGTATGGTCTTATCGACAAGGTAATTACCAGTCGTAACGAGATGGCAAAATCTTTACAGGAATAAGCATAGATGTCAGATAAAACCACAAATAAAATGAGATGTCTGTTTTGTGGACAGAGTGCCTCATCTGAGCGTACCTTAATTAAAGCTCGTGATGGTTATTGCATTTGCTCTGACTGTATCACCAAATGCTATTCTATGTTGCAAAAGAAAGGTCAGATCGCGAAAACTGAGGATACTGCGGAAAACAGTGGTCTTGATTTTGATAACATCCCAACTCCTCATGAGATTGCAGCTCATTTAGATGATTATGTAATCGGTCAAGATGAAGCCAAAAAGGTTCTCTCAGTTGCCGTTTATAATCACTATCAACGCTTAAAGCACTCAGGTGCTGAAAATGAGGTTGAGCTTGGAAAGTCTAATATTTTACTTGTAGGCCCTACAGGTTCAGGTAAGACTTTGTTAGTTCAAACTTTAGCCAAGTTTTTAAATGTTCCTTTTGCTATTTCAGACGCCACCACCTTAACTGAGGCCGGTTATGTTGGTGAAGACGTTGAAAATGTAATTGTAAGATTACTGCAAAACTGCGATTTTGATGTAGAGAAGGCACAAAAGGGTATTATTTATATTGATGAGATCGATAAGATTGCCCGTAAATCTGAAAATCCATCCATCACTCGTGATGTCTCAGGTGAAGGTGTACAACAGGCTTTATTAAAGCTTATTGAAGGCACTGTAGCCTCTGTTCCACCTAATGGTGGTAGAAAGCATCCGCAAGATAAGATGATTGAAGTTGATACCTCACAGATTTTATTTATATGTGGTGGTGCTTTTGACGGCTTAGATAAGGTCGTTGAAAAGAGAATGTCTAAGAAAGCCGGCATTGGCTTTGGAGCTGAGGTCTTTGGTAAACAAGATGCTATGACCTTAACTGACAAATACTCTCATGTAGAGCCAGATGATTTAGTTAAGTTCGGTATCATTCCAGAGTTTGTTGGCCGTCTTCCGGTAATCACTGCCTTAGGCGAGTTAAGCCGTGAAGAATTAATTCGTGTATTACGCGAGCCTAAGAACGCAATTTTGCGTCAGTTTGAGGCTATGTTTAAGTTTGAGGGGGTAAAGCTTGAGTTTACTCAAGAGGCTTTAAATGCTATCGCCGATAAAGCTATTAGCCGTCATACTGGAGCTCGTGGTTTAAGATCAGTGGTTGAAGGTCTGTTATTAAATACCATGTTTGATATCCCTTCTGTTAAAGATGTTGAGAGAGTGGTAGTTGATCAAAATACTGTCGAAAAACATCAGGAACCGCTGGTGATTAAGAAAGAGGCTTTATCTGAGGCCTCAGGTTCTTAATTTAATTAAAGAATAAAACAAGGTCCTGATTGCAAAAGCATTAGGGCCTTTTTTTGCAAGCTTGAAAAAAGGCGGTGAAGACCGCATTATAAGAATCAATATTTATTGAAATTTTTTAGAGAGATTTATGACGCAAGAGCTTAAGGAGCAGACCCAAAATATTGAGGGCATTACGACCTTACCGTTAATGACGCTCCGCGGTCTGACTATCACCCCTCATACTAAGATGCAAATGACTGTCTCACGTGAGACTTCTTTGTGTTCTATAAGAAAGAGTCTGAATGGGGAAAATGCACAGCAGCTTTTAGCTGTCTGTGCTCAATATGATGAAAAAGAAGAAAAGCCTGGCATGTCAGGGATTTATCCCATTGGCGTATTATGCGAGGTGGTCGAATTTCATAAAGAGGATGAGTTTAGTGCCAAATGCCTTATCTCAGGCATTAAGCGTTTTAAGCTTTTGGAGATTAAAGAGTCTGATGATGGCCTGTATCGTGAGGCTAAAATTGAGATTTTAGAAGATCCTAAGCTTGATAGAGTTCATGAAAAAGAGCAATTAGATATTTTAAGAAGCTCTTTTCAATATGCTTTAGATAATGAGTCTCAAGCGGTAAGTTCACTTTTGGGTAAAGATATCCCAAGAAGCTATATAAAACAGCTTTTGGCAGAAAAATCCTTATCTGTATTAACCGATGAACTCTCACAAGTACTATCAGTTGGCAATGATATGCGCATTATGCTTCTAGGCGCAGTTGATCCAATTGAAAGATGCAAGATCATCTTAAGTATCTTAAATGGCTATTCATATAAGCAAGAACTTGAGCGCAAGATCTTAGAGCAAGCTAAAGCTTCCATGGAGAAATCGCAAAAAGATTATTTCTTAAATGAGCAATTAAGAATAATCAGAAAAGAGCTTAATTCTGAATTTGATGATGATTCAGAGGTTGAGACTTTTAAGCGTCGTATGGACAATTTATATGCCAAAGGCTATGTAAAAGATCGTTTAAAGCGCGAGATCAATAAATTTGCTTCAATGAATATCAACTCCGCTGAATACAGCATGGAGAGAAGCTATATTGAGACTTTATTGAATATTCCGTGGCAAGTTTCAAGTAAGGTTAATAAAGATCTTAAAAAAGCGCAGGCTGTTTTAGATGCTGAGCATTATGGCTTAAAGAAAGTAAAAGAGCGTATTTTAGAGTATTTAGCAGTATTAGCTAAATCCGATAGACTTCATGGTCCTATTTTATGTTTAATGGGCCCTCCAGGTATTGGTAAAACCTCTTTAGGTCAGTCTATCGCCAAAGCCACGGGGCGCAAATACGTACGTGTTGCTTTAGGCGGTCTTCATGACGAAGCTGAAATTCGTGGTCATCGTCGTACTTATATTGGAGCACTGCCCGGCCGAATTATCCAAAATATGATTAAGGCAAAGGTTAATAATCCTTTATTCTTATTAGATGAGATTGATAAGGTTTCAGACTCAATTCATGGGGATCCTGCTGATGCTTTATTAGAGGTATTAGATCCTGAGCAAAATTCAAGCTTTGAGGATAACTATGTTGAGCTTGAGTATGATTTGTCTAATGTTATGTTTGTCACAACTGCAAATTCATACAATATCTCACAGCCTTTATTAGATCGTATGGAGATCATTGACTTGTCGTCTTATACCGAAGATGAGAAGTTCAATATCGCCAAAGAGCATTTGTTACCAAAACAGCTTAGATTAAATGCTTTAGATAAGTCTGAGTTTGAAATGGAGGATGAGGCTATTTATGAGCTTATCCGCTATTACACTATGGAAGCGGGTGTCCGTGGTCTTGAGCGTCTTTTAAATGAGATTGCACGTAAGACCATTAAAGAGCAGCTTTTATCACCTCAAAGAAAGAACTCAAGACGTAAGAAGCTTGATAAGACCGTAATTACAGTTGAGAAAATTCATAGTCTTTTAGGTCCTCGTCGTTATGACTTTACCTCAAAGCTTTCTGAAAACAAGGTTGGTCTTGTAAATGGTTTGGCTTGGACCTCTTTAGGCGGCGATATTTTACAGCTTGAAGCTGTGGCCAATATTGGTAAGGGCAAGCACCAGCTTACAGGAAAGTTAGGTGAGGTGATGAAGGAGAGTATTAGTGCAGCTTTAACCTTAGTGCGCACACTCTCAGGAGATCTTAAGTTAGATCCATCTTTCTATGAAAACTGTGATTTACATATCCATGTTCCAGAAGGAGCAACTCCAAAAGAGGGCCCTTCTGCAGGTATTGGTATGGTTACAGCAATTGTGTCAGCTTTAACAGGAAACCCAGTACGTGCAGATGTGGCTATGACCGGTGAGATTACCTTAAGAGGTGATGTTTTACCTATAGGTGGTCTCAAAGAGAAGCTTTTAGCGGCTTTACGTGGTGGCATTAAAACCGTACTTATTCCAAAGGATAATGAAAAAGATCTGTGGGATATTCCTGAGAATGTAAAATCTTCTTTAGAGATTATTCCTGTAAAGCGTATTGAGACTGTATTAGATAAGGCCTTAGAAAATGATCCTAAGAGCTTTAACCCTACTACCGCATGGTCTTCTTTAAAGAAGAAAGATACTCAAGATAAAGAGAATAAAAAAGATGNNAGCGATAATCAAAAAGAGAACGAAAATAAGGTCGGTGAGATTGAGACTTTTGCAAAAGAGGACAATATCACCAAAGAAGCTGAGCAGGTTTTAAAAGCTGCCGATCAGCTTTTAAAGGTTTTAGAGAAATTAGCTCCACAAACCAATAGTGGCAAAATTGCTAATGCTGAGGCTTTTGTGAAAATTGTAAGACCTTTATGCGTTAATATCGAAAACACTTTACCTGAGCTTTTAGATTTTGCTGATAATCTTGATTACATCGAAGATAAAAATGCCGATGTGTTAAGAGAAAAAATCAGAAAGATTGAGGATGACTATTTGCCAGAGCTTTTAAATTATTTAAATCAGTATGACAAAGAGCATCCAAGAGAGAAAAAATAGCTACATAAAGAGCTAACAACTTTGTTTTAAAGGTCTATTTTTTATTTTAAAAAAAATAGGTTCTTCCGAGAATCTGTGGATAGCCCTAATGAAATTGAGATTATATTCATTAGGGCTATATGTTAAACATAAGCATTACCTCTAAAAGCATCTCTAATTCTTAAGAAGAAATACTCCAAATCTCTAAATCCATAAGCTAATCTTTTTAATACTTTTATCTTATTGTTTATCCCTTCAAGAACGCTTGTTCTAATCCTGTAAATACCTGAATTTGTTATACCATCTCGGTATCTTCTGTTTTGCACTTTGGCAAACTTAGTAATCTCTTGAACTTTTGACTGTAAAGCTAACCTTACCCATTCATCCCAAAGAGATTCTGACTCTTCTTTTGAGTGAGCATGGAATACTTCAGGTAATAGCTCTTTTAGCTCATTAGCTGCATATAAATCATGATAAAAGCTTAAAATATCATTAAGTTTTATTCTTTTTTCTTCTGATAAATTAGAGTTTTTTGTAAGTAACAGAAATCTTGAACGCTTTAAAAGAGAATAAGCATTGTCATCATTTTTGTTTTTATTTTCATAGGCAAGTCTTAGTCTTATGGCGCTTATAACAAGTCTTCCAAAGTTATAAACCATATGGAATAAATCATAGACAACCTTAGCATTAGGGCAATACTTATTAACACAAGTAGCAAATCCTGCATTTTGGTCCATTGCTACTGCTTGTATTTGTTTACAGCCCTCTGTACCGCATAATTTAAAGAAACGATTAACCTCTCGTACAGTCTTACCCTTACCAACCCAAATAACTCTTTTAGTATCTAAATCAACAACTACAGTTGCATATTTATGGCCTTTCTTAATAGAGAATTCATCAATAGCAATGTGANNGAGGCTTGACCTAAATATAAAGTATATTTTCTTTTTAAGGTATCGCTTATGAATTCTTTTGCAGGAAGACCAGCTTAAACCGGTTCTTTGAGCCGTATCTTTGATAGACCCAGACCTTTGTAAATCCTCAATAACTTCATTTTCAAGGCTTTTGGTGATGCGGTGTCTACTTGAAATAAAAGGGATTTGTTCGGTTGCATATTTATCGCAGAACTTACATTTAAAAGTTCTATAGGTAATATGCAAAATAAACTGAAAACCGTTATAAGAGCCATCTTTAACTATTCTATGTCTATATTCATGAACTACAACATTATGATTTTTACAGATAGGACATTGAGGATAATTGTCTTTAGGCTCTAAGAAAAGATGAATCTCTTTCTTATCTTCATCAAATTGATAATTAAAAAGTTTGAAGTTTGTATAAAAAAGATTAAAGAAAAAATTATGAAAGTCGGCTACAATATTCATAGGTCGTTCTCCTAGGTTGGTTGTTTTTTTGTTTAATTCAATCTTAATTGGGAACGACCATTTTTTTGTCTATTGGTATAACAAAATTAGATATTAAATTTTAATTAGCCACAGTTTTCCGGAAGAGCCAAAAAATAGACCTTTTTTAGTTTTTACATCTTGTTATTTAAATGATTTTAGTATGAACCCCGTTATTGATCACTTCGATTGATAACGGGGTTTTATATGAAACTGACATATACTCAAAAATTACTTGTAGTAAAAGACTGTGAACAATTTGGTGTTGCTTTTACTGCCAGAAAATGGTTACTTTCAACATCATATGTAAGTAACCTGTTTTATAAAGCCAAAAATAACTGTTTGTTACCTCATGGGCACTCAACCAAATACTCACCTGAATTTAAGATTATAGTTGCAAAAGCTTATGCAAAAGGAATTTATGGTTTAGAAGATATTGCTCAACTCTATGGAATACGAGCTCAATCATCAGTAAAAAATTGGTATGATATTTATCATTCTCAAGGTGAAAAAGGATTGATAAATATGAATGCTCAAGGCCGTCCAACTAAAAAATCTTCAGCAAAAAAAACAAAAAAAATTAATGTAAATAAGCTTATTGATTCAGAAAAACCGTTCTCTGAATACACTCATGAAGAAGAGAAAGCTTTAAAAATGGAGCTTTTAAGACTTCGTTGCCATGAGGAGTTCTCAAAAAAATTCGAGGCCTTAACCCAANGAATATCTAGAAAAGAAAAACAACAAATAAAAGCAAAATTAATCCTTGAGTTAAGGCCGAAATATCCTTTAAGGATTCTTTTAGAAGAAGCTTCTATGAGTAGAGGTTCTTACCTATACCAATTACGTAAAGCTCCTTCCAAGAGCCTTGATAATGTCTATAGTGAGCAGCTTGCTGCAATCAGGAAGATTCATGCTGATAGCAAGGAACGCTATGGCTATAGACGTGTTATGTACGTTCTACGCAATCAGGGCACGCCCCTCAATCACAAAACCGTACATAAGCTTATGCAGCATCTGAATTTGCAAGGAGCTCATCCTAAAGCTTATAAGAAATACAACTCCTACAAAGGAACTATTGGAAAGATTGCACCAAACATTCTTAATCGAGAATTCAATCCTCCTAAGCCTATGACGTCCTTTGCAACAGATATATCAGAATTTGCTATTGCTAATGGTAAATTATATTTATCTCCAATTATTGATATGTGTAGCAATGAAATTGTTGCTTATGATATTTCAAGAAGTCCTGACCTTAGACAAATAAATCGCATGCTGTCTCGTTTTGGAAAAGTCATCAGAATCAATAACATAAAAGAAGCTTTGATTCATTCAGATCAAGGGTGGCAATATCAAAATAGACTATACACTAATTGGGTAAAACAGCATAATTTAACCCAAAGTATGTCTAGAAAGGCAACTACATACGATAACATTATGATTGAGATATTCTTTGGCATAATGAAGGTAGAAATGTTTTATGGAAAGGAAAAGACCTTTAAAGACTTAAAAGATCTGGAGAAAGCTATTAAAGATTATATAAATTGGTATAACACTGACAGAGTATGTAAAAAGTTAAAAGGCCTGTCTCCTATTAATTTTAGGAAACAAGCCTTAAATTCTGCTAGTATGACTTAGAAACTTAAGTGATCAATTTCAGGGTTCATACTATTTTTGGGGTGATTTTTTAATTATTTTGAAATTTGTCTTTAAAAAAATAGATGTAGATCTAACTTTTTACAGTTAAAAATCATAAATCATTATTTAATGTGCATAATAATTGTCAGCCCCAGTCATAAACTGCAGCTGTAAGTTTGGGTGCACCTGGCTTTGGGGAGTGCAATTTGATTTAGGAGTTAATTGTGAATAAAAGTCAGCTCGTAGGAAAAGTCGCAAGAAAATCCGGATTATCTGTTAAAGATTCCACTGCTGCTGTAAATGCTTTTTTAGATGTCGTAAAAGAGACTTTAGCTGCAGGTGATACTGTTGCATTAACCGGTTTTGGTAGTTTCTTAGTACGCGATCGTGCAGCACGCGTAGGACGCAATCCCCGTACTAATGAGGTCGTTGAGATCCCAGCTGTAAAGGTTCCTGCATTTAAAGCTGGTAAACCTTTAAAGGATGTTGTTAACAACTAACTTAAGAATTTAGAAAGTCTCGCTTTTAGAAAAATTACTTTTTAAGTGAGACTTTTTTATATATAAAATCCCGCCTTTGTTATTTTTCATTTTTCTTTAAAATTCCCAATAAGTATATATTTTCCTTAAATTAACTTTTTTTAAATCCATCAAAAATCTATTGAAGTTAGGCCACAGTCTTAATATTTTCACCTTGATAAACATAGGTGACAATGTCAAAATAGCTTAGCGGTGCTAAGACTGTATACCAAAAGCTTTTATGCTTTCCTGTTTAAATCAGGTGGTAGATACATCTAAATCCCTGAAAGATGTTTTAATCAGTAAAAGCGTCTGCATAAAGTATAAATTAAGCTAAATATAATAAAGCAGCCTAAGCTGCGGAGAAAAATTAGAAATGTTGACTGATAAACTGCGCGAGGGAGCGCAAGGCCGTGTCTTCAAAGTATTGTTTTGGATAATTATCCTGTCCTTTATTTTTGCAGGTGTAGGTAATTATCTTATTCCAAAACTTAATACTGATCCTGTAAAAGTAGGACAATATAGCATTAAATCAGCAGAGTGGACTGAGCAATACAATCAGCGTACCCAAATGATGATGAAGATGTATGGTTCTCACGCTCAGGCTTTTTTAGAAGATCCTAAGTTCGTCCACAATTTAAGAATGCAAGTTTTAGACAGCATGATTGACAATGTTGCTTTAAACTCTCAGACTTTTGAAAACGGCATTCGTATCGGTGATGAGCAGGTTAAAGACGCAATTCGTAACGATAAGCGTTTTTATAAGGACGGTAAGTTTAATAACGAGTTGTTCTTAGCTTCTGTTCGCAATATCGGTTCTTCTCCTGATTATTACGCAGAGCAGTTACGTACCTCTCTTATGACTGATACCTTAGTCTCTCCTGTAATTCGTAACGCCCAGCAGCCTTTGCCTTATGAGCTTGATAATTTAGCTAATTTATTTGCTCAGACTCGTAAGGTTGATATGTATTCTTTAAACCCAGAGGCTTTAAAGAATAGTGTAAAGGTTAGCGATGATGAAGCTTTAAAGTTTTATGAATCAAATCATAATCTCTTTATGAAGCCTGAAAACGCTGTATTTACTTATGTTGTATTAAGCGTTGATGATTTAAAGAAGACTGTTGATGCTCCTAAGGAAAAGCTTGAGGAGTATTATCGCTTAAATCAAGACGAATTCACTGTAGCTCAAATGCGTGAAGCTTCTCAGATTTTAATTAAGCCTGCAGATGATATGAAAGCTAAGGCTGAGAAAGTTTATGCAGAATTAAAGTCTGGCGCTGATTTTTCAATTGTTGCTAAAGAATACAGCGATGATCCTGACTTTGAAACTTCTCATGGTTCTTTAGGAACTGTATCTCGTGGTACGTTATCACAAGCTTTAGACAAGGCTTTATTTGAGCTTTCTGATGTTGGTGCTGTAAGTAAGATTATCTATGATAACTATGGAGCGCACATCTTAAGACTCGACGGTATTTTAGCTGAGCATGTTCCTGACTTTAAGGAAATTGAAGAGCAGGTTAAAAAGCGCTATGTTGATTCTAAGGCTTTAGCTCTTTATAACGAAAAGAGTGCTACTTTAACTGACATTTCCTTTGAAAACCCAGACTCCTTAGATGCAGCAGCTCAAGCTTGTGGTGTTAAGGTATTAAACTCTGGTGTTGTAAGTGCAGGTGATACTTCTTTAGCTTGGCCATTAAACAATGCTGATATCCAAAGGGCAGCATTTAATGAGGAAAATCGTACCTCTCATGTAAACTCCAACGTCATCAATTTAGGTGATAGCGCTTGTGCTGTTATCAATGTTAGCGAGTACCATGAGGCTATGTTGCAGAAGTTTGATGATGTTAAAGAAAAGGCACAAAGTTTAGCTTTAGAGTCTAAGCTTCAAAATGAAGCCAATAACATCTTAACTGCCTTTGCAAAAGCCTTAAAGGGGGACGCTAACACTCAGATCCCTGAGAATGTTTCTAAGAAGAGCGATGTCTTAGTAACAAGATCTGAGGCCAACTCTGATCCAATGTTTGTTCAGGACATCTATGCTATCGTAGATAAAGCGGGTGATTTTGTAGTATCAAAGGATAAGGGTTTACCTACTTTAGTAATCTTAAAAGAGGTTTCTTTAGATAAGGAAAATACTCTTGATAACTACAAGACCTTCATTCGTCCTCAGCTCTCTCAGTACAAGGCCTCTTCAACTGAAGGCATGCTGTATCAAGGAGCTCGTGAGTTAACTGAAATCTCTTATAACGATGATGCTATCAAGCTCGTTGAGCAGCAAGATGGCTCTGCAAACTAATAAGATTTAGCTAGTACTTTGTTTAAAAGGCCTGTCTTTCTGTATAAGACAGGCTTTTTTGTTGGCTCTTCGCCAAATATGTGGAATCCCTGGAAAATAATATACAAAATTGACCAGGGATCCTTTTAGCATTCAAGTGAATTGCCCCTAAATGAATTCATGATCCTCAAAAGAAAGGTTCTTCCGAGAATCTGTGGATAGCCCTAATGAAATTGAGATTATATTCATTAGGGCTATATGTTAAACATAAGCATTACCTCTAAAAGCATCTCTAATTCTCAAAAAGAAATACACCAAATCTCTAAATCCATAAGCTAATCTTTTTAATACTTTTATCTTATTGTTTATCCCTTCAAGAACGCTTGTTCTAATCCTGTAAATACCTGAATTTGTTATACCATCTCGGTATCTTCTGTTTTGCACTTTGGCAAACTTAGTAATCTCTTGAACTTTTGACTGTAAAGCTAACCTTACCCATTCATCCCAAAGAGATTCTGACTCTTCTTTTGAGTGAGCATGGAATACTTCAGGTAATAGCTCTTTTAGTTCATTAGCTGCATATAAATCATGATAAAAGCTTAAAATATCATTAAGTTTTATTCTTTTTTCTTCTGATAAATTAGAGTTTTTTGTAAGTAACAGAAATCTTGAACGCTTTAAAAGAGAATAAGCATTGTCATCATTTTTGTTTTTATTTTCATAGGCAAGTCTTAGTCTTATGGCGCTTATAACAAGTCTTCCAAAGTTATAAACCATATGGAATAAATCATAGACAACCTTGGCATTAGGGCAGTACTTATTAACGCAAGTAGCAAATCCTGCATTTTGGTCCATTGCTACTGCTTTTATTTGTTTACAGCCCTCTGTACCGCATAATTTAAAGAAGCGATTAACCTCTCGTACAGTCTTACCCTTACCAACCCAAATAACTCTTTTAGTATCTAAATCAACAACTACAGTTGCATATTTATGGCCTTTCTTAATAGAGAATTCATCAATAGCAATGTGAGAGGCTTGACCTAAATTAAAGTATATTTTCTTTTTAAGGTATCGCTTATGAATTCTTTTGCAGGAAGACCAGCTTAAACCGGTTCTTTCAGCTGTATCTTTAATAGACCCAGCTCTTTCTAAATCTTCATTAACAGAGTCTGCAACCCTTGTTGTAAAGCGACTGTTTTCAGATAGGAACTCTATTTTTTCAGTGGAATATTTATTACAGAACTTACATTTAAAGGTTCTATAGGTAATAAATAAAACAGTCTTATACCCCAAAATGGAATCATCTTGCACAATTCGTTTTCTATATTCGTGAACAACTACATTCTTGCCTTTACACCTAGGACAGACAGGAAATTCACTGCAAGGCTCAAGATAAAAATGAATTTCTTTAGCTTTATCATCTATAAAATGGGAAGAAATCTTAAAACCTTTGAAAAAATGGTTTGTTAAATCAGATTGAAAATCTGGTACAAGAGCCATAGGTCGTTCTCCTTGATTGATGGATTTTGGTTAATTCAATCTTAATTGGGAACGACCCTTTTTTTGTCTATTGGTATAACAAAATTAGATATAAAACTTTAGTTGCCACAGATTTGGCGAAGAACCAATTATTTTATATTATGTTTCACGAGGAATGTTAAAATGTAGTGGAATTTATTCCTCTGGTTTTAATGTATCCCTTCTTGTATTTTTATTTATATTTATAAATGCATCANAAAAAGCCTTTTGGTTCATAGGATTTCCAATATCTTTTATTTATTCTATATATGCTCCAATAGGAGTTTTGTTTGGAAGAATATCGTATAGAAGCCTAGCTTCAGTTATTGCTACAGATATTTCAGAAGCAAAAGAATTTTTAAAGCTAATTCCTTTAGAAAATTATTTTTATCCTGTTTTATTTTTGGGAGGCATATTATTCACTAGATTTATTTTTGTAAATTATCAAATACATTTACATAAAAATAAGACACTTATTATATGTTTTGTCATTTTGGCTTTGATACATCAAGCTCCTTTTTTTTTTTTTCATGATATATATAATGCTACTTCAAATGTAAAACAAGAAATTACACTTTTAAACTCATTAAAAGATCATAATGCATGGCTTGATTATGCAGTAAAAGATTCTATAGAGTCCAAATATACAAATTATGTCCTTGTGATAGGAGAAAGTGCTAGAAAAGACTATTTAAATGCATATGGTTATCCTTTAAACAATACGCCTTTTATGAGTTCCAGTAATGGTATTATTGTTGATGGATTAATGTCCGGAGGCATCAATACTGTTGAATCATTGCGTTTAATGTTAACAAAACCAAATGAAGCTTTGTGGAAGCCAAATTATTCTTTAAATTTTGTTGATATGGCACGATCTGCAGGATTTAAGACTTATTGGATATCAAATCAAGGTTATAATGGTGATATTGATACTCCAATTACAACTATAGCAAGAAGAGCTGATGTAATTAAATTTTTTAAATTAGGAACATCTTCTTCTATAAATATAAGTGATTTTAAATTATTATCTGAATTTGAAAATATAATAAAAAGTAATAAAGAAAAAAAATTAGTAATAATTCATTTATATGGTTCACATGTAAATGTTTGTGATCGTGTTAGTGATTTTAAGAATTTATTTCCTGTTAGAAATAAACAATATCAATACATTAGTTGTTATGTAAATTCTATAGCTAAAACAGACTTAATTTTAAAGAAAATATATAAAATTTTGAAATTGGAAGAAGAAGTAAGTGAGTCGTTTTTTTCTATGATTTATTTTTCAGATCATGGTCAATCACATAATTTAGAGAAAAATAAACCAATATTAATGCATATGACTGTATCTGGACAGCCAACTATTTCTAACTATAAGATTCCATTATTTAAGTTATCATCTGATGATACAGAGCAAAAGAAATGTAAATCTTTTAAATCTGGTTTAAATTTTACAAATGGAATTGGTTCTTGGCTTGGTATAAAAAATAAATTACTTGACCCTAATTACGATTTATTTGATTGTAAAGATGATAAGGATGATTATGGATTAAATGAAAAAATAAAACTTTTGCATAAAGATATGCCTATTATTGATATAAGTAATAAATAAGGCTCTTCCGGAAAACTGCGGCTAACTAAAATTTAAGGTTCTGCCGAGAATCTGGGGAGTGAACGGCAAACCGTGTAAATCCTCTAAGCCCACATCTAAGATTACTTAATGTATTTGGCTATTCTGCTTGCAGTTTGTTCTAAGCAGGATAGCTGATTTAAGACCTTAGCCCAATTTCTCAATTTAGCATTGTTCCATTTTTTTTTGCAAGCTCCCCGGTGATTCTTAGGTAAAAAAGCTTAAATACCGCCGTTTCATTTTCAAAAAAGCCTTTTTAGTATGGACCCTGAAATTGATCACTTAAGTTTCTAAGTCATACTAGCAGAATTTAAGGCTTGTTTCCTAAAATTAGTTGGAGACAGGCCTTTTAACTTTTTACATACTCTGTCAGTGTTATACCAATTTATATAATCTTTAATAGCTTTCTCCAGATCATTTAAGTCTTTAAAGGTCTTTTCCTTTCCATAAAACATTTCTACCTTCATTCTGCCAAAGAATATCTCAATCATAATGTTATCGTATGTAGTTGCCTTTCTAGACATACTTTGGGTTAAATTATGCTGTTTTACCCAATTAGTGTATAGTCTATTTTGATATTGCCACCCTTGATCTGAATGAATCAAAGCTTCTTTTATGTTATTGATTCTGATGACTTTTCCAAAACGAGACAGCATGCGATTTATTTGTCTAAGGTCAGGACTTCTTGAAATATCATAAGCAACAATTTCATTGCTACACATATCAATAATTGGAGATAAATATAATTTACCATTAGCAATAGCAAATTCTGATATATCTGTTGCAAAGGACGTCATAGGCTTAGGAGGATTGAATTCTCGATTAAGAATGTTTGGTGCAATCTTTCCAACAGGTCCTTTGTAGGAGTTGTATTTCTTATAAGCTTTAGGATGAGCTCCTTGCAAATTCAGATGCTGCATAAGCTTATGTACGGTTTTGTGATTGAGGGGCGTGCCCTGATTGCGTAGAACGTACATAACACGTCTATAGCCATAGCGTTCCTTGCTATCAGCATGAATCTTCCTGATTGCAGCAAGCTGCTCACTATAGACATTATCAAGGCTCTTGGAAGGAGCTTTACGTAATTGGTATAGGTAAGAACCTCTACTCATAGAAGCTTCTTCTAAAAACATTTTTAATGGATATTTAGGCCTTAGCTCAAATATTATTTTTGCTTTTATTTGTTGTTTTTCTTTTCTAGATATTCTTGGGTTAAGGCCTCGAATTTTTTTGAGNAACTCCTCATGGCAACGAAGTCTTAAAAGCTCCATTTTTAAAGCTTTCTCTTCTTCATGAGTGTATTCAGAGAACGGTTTTTCTGAATCAATAAGCTTATTTACATTAATTTTTTTTGTTTTTTTTGTTGAAGATTTTTTAGTTTGACGGCCTTGAGCATTCATATTTATCAATCCTTCTTCACCTTGAGACTGATAAATATCATACCAATTTTTTACTGATGATTGAGCTCGTATTCCATAGAGTTGAGCAATATCTTCTAAACCAGAAATTCCTTTTGCATAAGCTTTTGCAACTATAATCTTAAATTCAGGTGAGTATATGTCAGTTTCATATAAAACCCCGTTATCAATCGAAGTGATCAATAACGGGGTTCATACTAGGACGGCCTTTTTTTTTGTCTATTGGTATAACAAAATTAGATATTAAATTTTAATTAGCGACAGTTTTTCGGAAGAGCCTAAATATCATTAAACACGGGTTGAGTATAGCTGGGGTTAATTATGAAGTTATACAAGGCGGGAGTGGTAGTGCAGTAAAGGCAGGAATTAAAGTAATTACCTATCATTTATCTAAGGTTTTGTAGTTTGATCAAGTGATTTTGCCTCTTCTTGATGATGGAATTTTTCCATATCGTACAAATATAAATTCTCAAGAAGACTTTGAGGACAATATGAACCTGGCGCGCAAGTTACTTTTGTAGGTATGACACGTGCACGAAAAATGCTGTATATGCTTACCGTAGGTAGTCCAAATGGAAAGCCAAGCCCGCTTTTAAATGAATTGAATCCTGCAAAAATGAAAGTCTTGGATATGCGATATATTCGAGGTAGTCAAGGCATATTTTTTTAAATTTATAAAACAAAGATTTAGATTTTGTTTTTTATAAAAATTTATATTTAAATAACACATGTAGCGCTAAAGCTAAAACATTAAATAAAACAATGCTAGCTCCTGTAGGGGTATCTAAAATATAGGATGTAATCAGTCCTAAAATAAAACAAATTACAGAAATGAAAGCGGCGTAAATTACAGCTTTAAAAAATGATGAGAATACTCTCATAGCAGTTAAGGCTGGAATTACAATTAAATTTGAAATAAGCAAAGCGCCCATAATTCTCATACCAAGCACAATAATCACAGCCATCATTAAAGCTAGCGCAAGATTTAAAGCTTTGACATTGATACCTGATACTTTTGCAAAATTCTCATCAAAAGTTAGGGCAAAGATCCTTTGGTAAAGCAGAATGTAAAGTGAGATGATAATTAAGCAAAAAACGACACTAATAGATAAATCAACAGCGCTAATGCCTAAAATGCTACCAAAGAGGAAGTTATTGACATCAGTATTCATGCCATCGCTTAAAGATAAAATCATGACACCTAATGCTAGGGCTGTAGTTGAGATTAAAGCAATTGCTGCATCAGAGTGGATTTTTTTTTGACTTAAATTTAAGACAATAAAAGCACTAAAAATCACAATTGGCATAGAAACTAACATAGGAGCACTATTGGTAGCTGCCGATACGGCTAAAGATGCAAATCCTACATGTGAAAGACCATCACCAATCATGGCATAGCGACGCAGAACTAAAGGCACTCCTAAAATGGCGGCACAAATTGAGATTAAAATGCCGGCGATTAAAGCTCTTTGCATAAAGCCATAGGAGAACATATCTATAATTTCGTAAATCATCTCTTTCCCCAAAATTGTTGGCAAATTTCAGTATTCACATACTCATAAATTGGGCCAAAGAATTTTTGGCCATGATCTAAATGCAATACCAAAGAGCAGTTTTTTAAAGCTTCAAAATCATGGGTAATCATGATGATGGTGAGATTTAATTGGGAATGAGCTTTATTTAAGATTTTATAAAATCTCTCTGAGGCATTAACGTCTAAGCCTGCATTGGGCTCATCCAATATTAGTAAGTCTAAAGCGGCACAAAGCGCACGGCCTAAAAGAACGGTACGTTTTTGACCGCCTGAGAGATTTCTATAGCATTCATTTTTAAGTTTAGAAATTTCAAGTAAGTTTAAAATTTCTAAAACCTTATTTTTTTCTTGTTTATTTAAAAAAGGTCTAAAGCCTAAAGAGTTCAAACAGCCTGAATTTACTACCTCAAAAACTGAAGCTGGAAAATCAGAATAATCTAAATTGTTTTGGGCTAAGTAACCACAAGAAAAGGTCTTTTTAGCATATTCAATTGAGCCCTCAAGAGGCTTTAATTGAGATGATAAAGTCTTAACTAAAGTAGATTTACCTGCGCCATTGGGACCGACTATACCTAAAAACTCACCTTTATTAATGGAGAAATTTAAGTCTTTTAAAATGGCTTTGTGATCATATCCGGCTTTAAGGTTATTTATTTTTATAAAAGTCATATTAGTTTAAAGCCTTCTTTAAACTTTCAAAGTTTTGTCTTAAAAGTTCTATAAGTTCCACTTTATCTTGATATTGTTTTTTTGAAATATTATGGCAAGCATTGAAAGTTAAAACTTCAGTGTTAGTTTCCAAGGCAACAGTTTTGGCAAGCTTTTCAGTTGAAAACTCCTGACATAAGACATAGGGAGTTTTTAACTCTATAACTTTTTTAATTAAAGAGGCGACAGTTTTTGGAGATGCTTCAGTGTCTTCAGCACAGCCTGAGAAAGCGGCGTAATAATCAAGTCCGTAATCATGTACAAAGTATAAAAAAGGGAATCTGTCAGCAAAAACTAAAACTTGGCGCTTAGAGTTTTTTATTAAAGCGGTAAATTCTATATCAAGCGCAACAAACTTATTTACATAATCATGGGCATTCTTTTTATAAAAATCTGCGTTTTTAGGATCAATTGCAGAAATTTTTTTGGCAAAGTCATCAATTAGGACGATATCATTTTTTAAAGAAGTCCACACATGTTCATCAAAAGCCTCATCGTGGTGATGATTGTGAGCTTCAAATGTATGAGAGAAGGCCTCACTTTCAGATAAAGGGGTGATGCTATCTAACATAGACAAGGTGTTGATATTTTTGGAGGTGGAGTTTAAGAGTCTTTCAATCCACTCATCATTTTCACCACCGGTGTAATAAAAGAGATCACACTCTTCAATAGCACCTAAATCTTTAGGAGATGGTTCATATCTATGCGCATCAGTACCAGGTTTTAGTAATACTTTAACTTTAGCTTTATCACCTACAACATGAGAGGCAATGTCAAAAGCTGGATAATTTGAGGTGACAATGGTTAAACAAAAAGATGTCTCTGCATAAAAAAAAGCGACTACAAAGATAAATAGTTTAAAGATGGCTTTCATTTATTTGTCCTTATTTTCTATCTTCTGCTCGCATTTTTCACAAAGCCCCATTAAAACTGTACGTTTTGAGGTTAGGCAAAAGCCATGATGTGTCAGAATATGTTGTTTTAAGTGTTTAAGCTCACTGCATTCAATTTGCGTAAATTTTCCGCAAAGCTCGCATTTTAAATAAAAAGGCTCAGTTCTCTCGCCGTTTTGTCCTTTATAGACAAAATAAGAACAACAAGGACCACCTTTACCAGGATCTTTTATCACCAGACCTTTGGAGATGAGCTTTTCAAGTTGGCGATAAACGGTCGCTAAGCTAATACTTACACCCAAATTTTTTAACAACATCAAGATGTCATTAGCTTTTAAAGATTCGTTTTGATGCTCTTTAAGTAAGGATAAAAGCTCATTGTGTTGTTTAGTTTGATATGCGCTTGTCATTTGTAGCCTTTTCAAATTTGAGAAGCTTTGCAATTTGCTATGACATTTTAAGGCATATTTAAAAGCTGTCAATATTTTAGAAATTTTTGAAATATAAGTTTTAAATAAGCTTTTTTATTTATTCTGATAAGATTTTTAGATCTTGTATAATGGCCTTGACTGATATTGGAGTTAAATTCTAATGAATATCTTAAAAAAAATCTTTGGCCCAATTTATCCTGTAATCTTAAGTGCGTTTACCCTGTTTGTGATATTTAACCTTTCACGCATTATCTTATGTATATGGCAATGGCCACGTGTTGAAAGTTTTGATAATATTTTAAATATCTTTTCAGGCAGTTTACGTGTAGATATGTCATCTATATGTTATGCCTTAATTTTGCCAGCTTTTTTATCTTGCTTTTTATTAACTTCTAATAGAATTGGCGGAATTTTTAAGATCATATTGCGCCTTTATCTGACGCTTTTAATATTAGCGGTACTCTTTTTAGAAGTTACCACTATTCCTTTTATTCAAGAATATGATTTAAGACCAAACAGACTTTTTATTGAGTATTTAGTTTATCCAAAAGAAGTCGTTTCTATGTTAATTACAGGCTATAAATTAGAGATTTTTTTATGCTCTTTAATTATGGCTTTAATGATTTATCTGTTAGTTTTTTATAAAAAGGGTGGACTTATAGGTAAATTATTACAAGGAAACTTTAAGTTACATTTTGTAAAAAGATTTATTTTAGCTTTCTTTGTCTTAGCCTTTGGTATTTTGGGCTGTAGAGCTTCCTTAGAGCATCGTCCTTTAAATCCAGCTTTAGTTGCCTTCTCAACTGATGCCTTATTAAATGATTTAACTTTAAATTCAGCTTATTCTTTAGGTTTTGCAGCCATGCAAATGTCAGATGAGGTAAGTGCAATTAAGCTTTATCCGAAAATGGCTGAAGGTGAGGTTATTGCTAATGTTAAAGCTTTATCTAATGTAAGTGAGGATAATTTTATAAAAGAATATGGCCCGATGTGGGCCTATCGTGAAGCCTCTTTTAAAGGTGAGCCTAAAAATATTGTAATTCTACTTTTAGAAAGTCATGGCGCGCAATTTGTTAAGAGCTTAGGAGGAATTGATGCCTCTCCTAATATCGACAAGTTTATAAATGAAGGTTGGGCTATGACTAATCTTTATGCTACCGGAACACGATCTGTTCGTGGTATCGAGGCTGTAACTACAGGTTTTACACCAACCCCGGCACGCGCTGTTGTCAAGTTAGGTAAAAGTCAGCATGATTTCTTCACCATTGCCGATTTATTGGCAAAACGTGGTTATGTAACTCAATTTATCTATGGTGGTGAAAGTCATTTTGACAATATGAAGACTTTCTTCTTAGGCAATGGCTTTAATGACATTAAAGACTTACCAACTTTTGAAAAAACCTCTTTTATTGGCAGTTGGGGCGCTTGTGATGAAGATTTATATAATAAAGCCGATTCTGAGTTTACCCGTATGCATAAAGAAGGTAAGAAATTTATGTCATTGGTATTCTCTTCATCAAATCACACTCCTTTTGAATATCCAAAAGGAGGATTTACGCCTTATAACAGCCCGGATGCTACTGTTGAAAACTCTGTTAAGTACGCAGATTACGCTTTAGGTAAATTTATAGAAAAAGCTAAAAAGTCTGAGTATTGGCAGGATACGGTTTTTGTAATTGTGGCTGATCATGATGCTCGAGCTTATGGTAATTTTGAGGTACCAATTGAGCACTTCCATATCCCTGCAATCTTTATGGGTGGAGATATTAAAAAAAGACAGGATAATCGTTTAGCAAGTCAAATCGATATTGCTCCGACTTTATTATCTTTAGCAGGTATTAGCGCCATAACCCCAATGATAGGTCATGATTTAACCTTGGATATTCCTGAGGATAAATTAAGAGCTTTAATGCAGCGTGATAAATATTTTGCCTATATGAACTCAAAAGGGGAAGTCGTTTTATTAAGACCTCAAGACAGTAAGATTGGTACATTTAAATACAATAAAGAAAAACATGAGGTCACTCAGGCAACGCTATCACCTAAGATAGTTGATAAAGGTCATGCTATAGGTCTTTGGGGAAGCCTTTCTTATATGAATAATTGGTATCAAGCCAAAGACTCTTATGAGAAAAAAATAAATAAAAGAAAAAAAGGGGGAGGTATAGTAAACCCAAAAAGTGCGTCAATTTAGTTATCTAGGTTGACGCACCATGAAAGTCCAACACAAATGAGTTTGTCTCAGAGTAAGTTGGGCTTTTTATATTTCTTCGTAATAAAGGCCATCTAAAATAGGATCTAATTTATCAAGATCATTTTCTGCTTCTTGCTCATCCATAAGACCTGACAAAGGATCAAAACCTTGAGGAGTTGAACTTGGAAGAGGTATACCTAAAGCTATAAAATAATCAGCTTTTTTACCTACTACCTCATCGTAAAGATTTCCTTCAGGAGTTACTTTAACTAATATATTGTTTAAACTTGAAAGTAACTTGCCATCACTTGAATAGATTATTTTGCCCTTAATTACTTTATTTTTAACAGCTTTTTTATATTTTTGTAGGCGTTTTCTTACCATTATAGATAAGGTTGTTGCGATAAACTGAGTAAACAGTCGGCCTGATAAGCTTTTATCTTTATGACATCTTGGACGATTGCAAGCTAAACGGTATTTTAAGGTATTAAATGCATATTCAACTTCTGCTCTGTCATAATATCTTTGATAGCAAACACAAGGATCTTTTTCACAATCACTAAGTAAGGCTCTAATACCACGATATTTAAGGTTCTTTTCAACAAGAATATCGGATATTACCCATATATCATTGCCGCAATCATCTTTGATAGACTCTAAGTATCTGTCTTTTATAGTTTTATGTATATTATTTGTAAGTTCAAATCCGTCATTTAATAATTCGGTTCTTCCGAGAATCTGTGGATAGCCCTAATGAAATTGAGATTATATTCATTAGGGCTATATGTTAAACATAAGCATTACCTCTAAAAGCATCTCTAATTCTTAAGAAGAAATACTCCAAATCTCTAAATCCATAAGCTAATCTTTTTAATACTTTTATCTTATTGTTTATCCCTTCAAGAACGCTTGTTCTAATCCTGTAAATACCTGAATTTGTTATACCATCTCGGTATCTTCTGTTTTGCACTTTGGCAAACTTAGTAATCTCTTGAACTTTTGACTGTAAAGCTAACCTTACCCATTCATCCCAAAGAGATTCTGACTCTTCTTTTGAGTGAGCATGGAATACTTCAGGTAATAGCTCTTTTAGCTCATTAGCTGCATATAAATCATGATAAAAGCTTAAAATATCATTAAGTTTTATTCTTTTTTCTTCTGATAAATTAGAGTTTTTTGTAAGTAACAGAAATCTTGAACGCTTTAAAAGAGAATAAGCATTGTCATCATTTTTGTTTTTATTTTCATAGGCAAGTCTTAGTCTTATGGCGCTTATAACAAGTCTTCCAAAGTTATAAACCATATGGAATAAATCATAGACAACCTTAGCATTAGGGCAATACTTATTAACACAAGTAGCAAATCCTGCATTTTGGTCCATTGCTACTGCTTTTATTTGTTTACAGCCCTCTGTACCGCATAATTTAAAGAAGCGATTAACCTCTCGTACAGTCTTACCCTTACCAACCCAAATAACTCTTTTAGTATCTAAATCAACAACTACAGTTGCATATTTATGGCCTTTCTTAATAGAGAATTCATCAATAGCAAGATGTTTGGCCTTACCAAGGAAGAAAGGCGTGTTTCTTTTTAGATAGTCTTTGTGAATTTGCTTACACGTATCCCATTTAAGGGAAGTTCTTTGAGCCGTATCTTTGATAGACCCAGACCTTTGTAAATCCTCAATAACTTCATTTTCAAGGCTTTTGGTGATGCGGTGTCTACTTGAAATAAAAGGGATTTGTTCGGTTGCATATTTATCGCAGAACTTACATTTAAAAGTTCTATAGGTAATATGCAAAATAAACTGAAAACCGTTATAAGAGCCATCTTTAACTATTCTATGTCTATATTCATGAACTACAACATTATGATTTTTACAGATAGGACATTGAGGATAATTGTCTTTAGGCTCTAAGAAAAGATGAATCTCTTTCTTATCTTCATCAAATTGATAATTAAAAAGTTTGAAGTTTGTATAAAAAAGATTAAAGAAAAAATTATGAAAGTCGGCTACAATATTCATAGGTCGTTCTCCTAGGTTGGTTGTTTTTTTGTTTAATTCAATCTTAATTGGGAACGACCATTTTTTTGTCTATTGGTATAACAAAATTAGATATTAAATTTTAATTAGCCACAGTTTTCCGGAAGAGCCAATAATTCACAGACAGTAGCAGCATTATAGTTGATTGCCTTTTCAGAGCTGAAACGTAAGTCAGGATCGTAATAAAAATGAAGGAACAGCTCTTTTTCTTCATCAAATCGTCTATTTTTGCCTTCAACTAAAGTAGAGGCATATTTCCATTTAAGTTTTACTGTATAAACATGTTGATTAAGCTTTTTATTAAAACTTGCTCTAGATATTAAACGATTGTAAGCCCCATCTATTTCCTGTTGAATAAGACAGTTTTTAATATTAGTCCTCATATTAAAAACAAAACTTATGTTGTTACGTAAGCAATCATCGATATTAGAGGCAGAAGGGTAACCTTTATCACAAACAAAGACTATATTTTTGTTAAATTTAAGGCGTGTAGCATCAGCAATAGTGCGTCTTAAGGTAACAATGTCAGGAACCGCACCATTGTAAGCACGATAAAATAAAGGAATACCAGAATCTTGCTCAACTAACATAAGAACGTTGTACTGATATAAATCATCGCCATCTTTATTTTTACCAAAGTCGGCAAAACGCAAATTGGGAGAATAAGTTGATATGGATGTAGAGTCAAAAGCTAGATAAACGTAATCATTCTCATCTCGATTTTTAAAATAATAATCGTTCATGATTTCAATAAATCTATCAACCTTCTCTTCATCAATTCTTTCAAATAAACGATAAATAGAACTTGGAGATAGTACTCTCTGATAAGGGAGTCTTGTACATTCAGAAAATTCTTCGAACTGAGATATGTTATTGTTTTTACAAAGAATAAGATAATACGCTATAGATAGAATTTTTAAATAATTATTGTATTTAAAAAAGACACGGGATAAGGCTTTACCTATATTTGATTGAGAAACAATATAATCTAAAGCAAAAGTAGCACCAGCATGATAGATTTTAGTGTTTTTATAAAAGTCTAAAGAGTTTATCTGAGGCTCTTTGGCTTTAAAAACATACTTTCGTCCTTCACGAAAAACATCTAAGTGTTCAAGTTCAGGATAATCTTTAATAAAGTGTTCATCCCACTTAATAAGACCTTCCTTACCTCCATTTAAAATAACTCCAACTTTTTTAGAATTAGCCCTTCTAGAACGCTTTTTATCGGCATCCCAAATATTTTGATAGGTATATACATAATAACCACCTTTAGGACCTTTATTTAAAAGAAGAGAAGGTAATTTTGGAGGGTTTATAACAGCCATAGGAAGATACCGATAGATAATAATTAATACGTATCTAGTATACGATAAAATAAAAGCTTTGGCAATAGCGTAATAAACAAAATTAGATTGAAGAATCAGAGGGTTATTATTTTGTAAAAATAAATTATGTAAACAAAAAAGTGCGCTTAATTATCTATAAACGCACTTTTTGGGAGTAAAGCTTCCCCTTTTTTCTGACATAAATAATAGTCTTTTGGCTGCAGCTTTAAGAGAGGGAATGTTATCTTAATAACAAGAAAATGCTTTTAATGCTTTCTTTTTTGAGATAGAAAAAAGCCTTATAGCAAAAACATAGAAGGCATAAAAAGGTGTTTGTAGAGAGTTAATTTAAATTAAGCTATAAATACAGTAGTGTTTGCGCTAACTTCAACTTAAAAATACAGAAAAAATAAAAAAAGCTTTTAAAATAATAAGTTAGTTTAAAAATAGAAGTGTTTTTTTAGGATAAATATTTTGTAGAAAATTTAAAGTTATTGTACTATATATAGTCTATATTTAAATTCATAATCATTCACTTTAAAAGTTTCATTCTTCAAAAATCATCAGGTTCCCATGTTAAGTTATCGTCACGGTTTCCATGCCGCCAATCATGCTGATATGCTTAAGCATATGATTTTATGCTTATTATTACGCGCTTTAAATCGTAAAGAAAAACCGTATTCTATTATTGATACTCATGCCGGTGCAGGTATTTATAATTTGGATTCGGCTATGTCTTTAAAAAATCAGGAATATCGTACTGGTATTAAAAAGATTTTTGATGACGAGCGTTTAAAGGTTTTAGTTCCTGAGTTTTATGAGGTGATCGATCAATTAAATAAAGTTATGGATCATGCTTATCCAGGCTCTCCTTATTTCTCAGCCTCTTTAATGCGTGAAGATGATAAGCTTACTTTAATTGATTTGCATCCAACTGAGTTTGAGTCTTTACGTAAAAACTTCCGTCGCAATTTTAGAATTAATATTCAAAACCGTGATGGCTTAGAGGCTATGGGCGCGATCTTACCGCCAACTCCAAGACGCGGTATGTGCTTTATCGATCCTTCATATGAGGAGAAGAATGATTACATTTCTTTAGTTAAGGCTTTAAAGACAGGTTTATCTCGCTGGAGTACAGGTATTTATGTAATTTGGTATCCAGTATTAGGAAAGCTTAAAGATCATTCTAAGAATTTAGTCTCTGATATCCGTCGCTTAAATGTACCTCTTTTACAAGCTGAGCTTAAGGTTACAGCTCAAGATGAGGTATTTGGTATGTGTGGTTCAGGCATGCTTATTTTAAATTATCCTTTTGGTATTGATAAGGATATCTCTAAGATTATGCCTCTTTTATATAAAGATCTGTGCGATGATAAAGGTGAGGCTAAGCTTAAGATTTTAGTGCCGCATCCTTAAATGAAAAATGCCGGGATACTCCCGGCATTTTGTCAATTAAGCATTAGCTTGATTGTACTCATTGGTTTTGTTTTCAATCTCTTCTTGCTTATCAAGCCACTCCATCTCAAGATCATCATTTCTATCAGATAAAGACGCTCTTTCTTTTAATAAAGACTCAACCTTGTCTTTATCGTTATTATAGAGATCGCTATCAGATAAAGACTCGTCAATTTCTAAAAGGCGCTTTTTGCATTTATCCATTTCTTTTTCAAGCTTCTCACATTCAAGTTTTAATGGACGTAATGAAGCTCTAAAGGCTGCATCAAGTTTCTTTTGTTCACGGCTCTTATAAGTTTGAGTTTTAGCTTGAGTTGAGCTTAACTCTTGCTTCATCTCGCGAAGCTTTTCGCGGTACTCTTTATTTTGTTTATTTAAGTACTCTTGATAATCATTAAGATCGCCATCAAATTCTGAGACTTTGCCGTTATCAACAAGCCAGAGCTTGCCGACAATAGCCTCAAGTAAGTAGCGATCGTGGGAGACTAAGATTAAAGCTCCTGAATATGAGGCTAAACCTACAGATAAAGCCTCACGCATATCCAAATCCAAGTGGTTGGTAGGCTCATCTAATAAAAGTAAATTTGGTTTTTGATAAGCTAAAATTGCCAATGCCAAACGTGCTTGTTCACCACCTGACATAGTTGAGACAATCGCTGTGGCTTTATCACCTGAGAAAGCAAAGCCTCCTAAGAATGTTCTTAAGTCTTTTTCTGTGGCATCTTTGTCAATAAGTTTTAAATGGTCAAGCGCGCTTAACTCAGGTCTTAAAGATTCAAGCTCATGTTGCGCAAAGTAACCAATCTTAATACCCTTGCCCAATTGGAAAGAGCCTTTTACAGCAGGGAGTAAACCACAAAGTGTTTTAATTAAAGTGGATTTACCTTGACCATTACGACCTAAAAGGCCAATACGATCACCCGCAAAAACGGATAAATTTACATTATGTAAAATGACATCGTTTTGACCGTAGCCACAATCAAGCTCTTTTAAATCAGCTAAGACATCAACTGTACGTTCAGGATCAGAAAAACGAATATGATAAGGTGATTCTTCCTGAGTTACAGCCGTAAGTTTTACCTTCTCAATGGCTTTAATCATACTTTGAGCTTGTTTGGCTTTACTGGCTTTATAACGGAAGCGATCGACGAATGCCTGCATGTGGGCAATGGCAGCTTCTTCACGTTTACGGCTGGATACTTCATTTTTAATACGCTCAGCACGTAATCTTTCATACTCACCGTAATTGCCGGTATACATGACAAGCTTGGCAGCTTCAAAATGTAAAATATGACTTACAAAGCTATCTAAAAAATCACGATCATGGGAAATACATAAAATAGTTCCCTGATATCCTTTAAGATAGTTTTCAAGGAAGATAATGGTATCTAAGTCTAAGTGGTTGGTAGGCTCATCGAGTAATAACAGATCTGAAGTGCAAATTAAAGCCTGAGCTAAGTTTAAACGCATACGCCAACCACCTGAGAACTCTTTTACAGGTTTTTGCATTTCATTATCGGCAAAACCTAAACCATGCATAAGTTCTTCAGCGCGTGGTTTAATGGTCCAAGCCCCAGCTTGACCTAATAAATCCTCAATTAAAGCAATTTTATTGCCATCGCCTGACAGATAAGCTTGCTCTTTTTGTTTTTGTAAATCTCTTAAACGAGTATCACCATCAATTACATATTCAATTGCAGGTTTATCTAAAGCAGGGGTTTGCTGGGCTACAGATGAGATCTTAAGTCCACGGGGGATACTAATTTGTCCAGATTCAGGACCAATATCACCTTGTAATGCTGCAAATAAAGAAGATTTGCCGCAACCATTACGTCCAATGACACCAACCTTTTGGCCAGGATAGATGGCAGCGGAAGCATGATCAACTAAGACCTTGGTTCCGCGCATTAAAGTTAAATCAGAAAAGGAAATCACTTTGTATTCTTAATTTATAAATATTGAGCTTTTTGAGCTAAGGTAATACCGTCGCTTACACGAATAATACGTACAGTAAGGCAAGCTTTGCCTTTAACTTTGCTTATAACAGACATATTCAGATAAGGAATATTCTGAGCTTTACAAGATCTAATTAAAGCTGGAATTACCGCAGATGATCCACGGTTTTGACCGGCAATCATTTTTTGAGATACTACAGAAAATCTGCCACTTGCGCCTAAAGCCTGAGCTACACTATTTGAGACATCAGTGCCACAGTCTAAGTATTCATCAGATATAACAGTTGGCGCTGCATAAACCTTACCTTGATCGTTTGTAAGTTGTTTTGAAATTGCTAAACCTAAGTTATAGGCTGCATTGATAGCTTTATTACTATCAATGTTACAAGAAGAGTTAAAATTACTTGATGAGGCATAAACAGGGAGTTCCGATACCTCTTCTTCTGTAATAGCATCAACAACTGTTGCCTCATTGCTAACAGAAGAGACTTGAGTATTTTGTTGAGATGTTTGAGCTTTTTGTGCGCTTTGACTAGCTGAGGCCTCATTGTTTGCGCTGTTGCTTACAAAAGGATTATTGGCGAAGCTTATTTGAGAGTTATCATTGCTATTTGGCTTATAAGGAACAATTTCGCCGGCTTTTAATGGTCCTTGGGTTTTATGCGGAGTTGCAGTTGAATATGGAACTGCGTAGATGTCTTTATTATGTTGTACGCCTGTGTTAGCTTTTTTAGCTACATGTTTTTTTACAGGCTTTGATTCAACAACACCTACTTTTCCATCAGTTACAATTACATTATATCCTTGAGGACCGACATCGCTGTCTGAGAATATACTACTACAGCCTGATATGGCAAAAGCAGATACGGCAACTACTAAAAATTTAAGATTATTCTTCATATATATAGCAGTGCTTTAGATGTTTTGCACTGTCTCCTTAGAATATGATGTATCTTTATACTAAAGAACACCTGAAAACCAAGTTTAGAGGTGTTCTTTTATAAATTAAAAAGCCTTGTAATTAAGCTTCGTTAGGCCAGCCTAAGCCACCTAATTTACCACCGGCTAAAAGATGCATATGGATGTGAGGAACCTCTTGACCGCCATCAGCACCTACGTTAACAATCAGACGATAACCACTTTCATTGACACCTAAATCAGTAGCAATCTTACGAGCTACGATAAATAAGTGGCCCATCATTTGCTCATCGCAAGGCTCAACTTGTGCAACAGAAGGAATTGGTTTGTTAGTAACAATTAAAATGTGATGTTGAGCTTTTGGGTTAATATCAGCAAAAGCGGTAACCAGATCGTCGTGGTATAAAATCTTTGAAGGGATGGTACCGTTAATAATTTTGGTGAAAATAGTTTCAGTGGCCATTTTATAGATCCTTAAGATATTTTTGTGATAGAGCTTACATTTATTTTTAATTGATCTAAAATTACCAATAAATTAAGACTCTTCTAAGATTATAACACCTGCTTACCTATGAACCCTACAGCAAATTATGACCTGACTATAATTATTCCTGTGTTTAACGAACAGGATAGTTTTCAAAGTCTCTCAATGGCATTGCAGAATTATTTAGAAAAAGCCTCGGTTAAGACTTGTGTATTGTTTGTAAATGACGCCTCAAGTGATCAATCTTTAACCTTGATCCGCGATCTTTGCATGCGTAATAAAGACTTTTTCTATATTTCACTTGAACGCCGCAATGGCATCTCAGGTGCAGTTAAAGCTGCCCTTATGAAAATTAACTCGCCATTTTCAGGATATATGGATGCAGACTTGCAGACCTTTCCTGATGATTTTGAAAAGCTTTTAGCTTGCCGTTTTGATGCCGGCTTAGTGTGTGGTGTGCGCGATTTTTCTCATGAAGGTTTATATGTACGTTTTGTAAATTATATGTGCGCGCATATAAGACATTTTTTTACTAATGATTATATTGAAGATACAGGTTGTCCTTTAAAGTTAGGAAGAACTTCTCTTTTAAAGACGCTACCTTGGTATTCAGGCATTCAATATTTAATGCCAGCTTTAGTGCAACTTACAGGACATCGTGTCCGTACTGTCAATGTCCGCTATCAAAGAAGACGCTATGGCAAATCAAAACGTAATCATGTAGGTTGTATTTTTAGTAATCTTTGTAATCTTTTTGTGTTTTTGTGGATGAAAAAGCGTTACCTAGATCCTGCAGTGCGTGAAAATAATCTCGATAACTAATCTAAAAATTTTTATATGACTTCAAATGAAATTAAAGGGCACCTTTCTATGTTTGGTGCCAATGCCTTGTGGGGAGGAATGTCTCCTATTGCCAAAACCTTAATGTTAGGAGGCATCATCTCTCCATTGGTATTGACTGATTTACGCATTATAGGTGCTATGATTTGCTTTTGGCTCTTGTCTTTTTGTTTGCCAAAAGAGCATGTGCCACATGGAGATTTATTAAGACTGTTTTTTGCGGCCATATTAGGTATTGTTACCAATCAAGGCTGTTTTATTTTCTCAGTATCATTAACCTCTCCTGCAAATGCTTCCATTATGACCACCTCCATGCCGATGTGGACGATGATATTGGCAGCATTTATTTTAAAAGAACCTATAACCTCTAAAAAAATCATAGGTCTTTTATTTGGTGCAACTGGTGCCTTAATTTTAATTATGGGATCAGCAGGCTCTCTTAAAGCTGGATCTTCACCTTTAAGCACTTTAGGTGATTGCCTTGCCATCATGGCGCAGTTAAGTTATGCCCTTTATATGGTTTTATATAAGAATTTCATTAACAAGTATTCTTTGGTAACTATTATGAAGTGGATGTTTACCTATGCCTTTTTAATGACATTACCTGTAAGTGGACCTGCTTTAATCAGCACTCTTTGGCAAAATTTAAGCGTAATTGATTGGCTGTGTATTGCTTATATTTCTCTATTAGGTACTTTTATCTGTTATTTATTGGTAATTTTTGGATTACGTCAGTTAAGACCTACAGTTGCCGGTATGTATAACTATGTTCAACCTACAGTATCTTGCATCTTGGCAATTATGTGGGGACTTGATAGTTTGACCTTACCTAAAATTTTAGCTGTAGGCTTAATTTTCTTTGGTGTATACCTTGTCACAGTGAGCAAAAGTCGCAAAGAGATAGAAGAGTATAAAAGAAAACAAAAGCTTTTAAATTAAAGTCTAACTTCTTGAAAAAAAACTGGATCTTATTCCAGTTTTTTTATTAAAGCGCAAGAAAAACTATTTAAGTTACAAGAAAGTGGGAGTTGTGCGCATTTGTGTGATTTGTAGAAAAATTAAATTTAACTGCAACTTTTAACGGCTTTAAAAGAATAATTGCTTTTTTTTAAAGCTATTTTTTTTAAAAACTGCATATATTATATTTAAAAGAGGTATACAAAAATTTTATAAAGAATCTTCAGCAGAGAATTTATAAAAAGAAAGATATTAAGACAGAAAAAAAACTCGCTTAACTTCTTTTAAATTCACAAAATATTTTAAATCCTGCCTTAAAAATAGATCTCATCTAAGAGCTAAATTCTGAATTTTTATTTAGTAAAAAAGTATACAAAAGAAACTATTATGCATAAAAAGTTTCATAACTTTTATAGATATAACAAACGTTTGATTTTGTGTGCTTTTGAGCGTGCTATATTTGCGATAAATTGCATTTTTTATAAAAAGTATATGTATTTATATGTGTTTTAAGACAATAAAGTTTATTTTAGTCGTCAGACCAATTTTAAGAAAAAAGGGTAATAATTTCAGAAATAGAAAATTAAAAAAATTTAAATAGAAAAAAATTAAGCCTTAATGTTACTGATAACATATGAATAACTCTGTAAAAAATATAAAATTTTTAAAAGGGTGAGCGCGTTTTATAAAAGATTTTTGTTGTTTTATACATCAGATGAATTTTGATAAAAAATATGATCGGCTATACAAAAATAGAAATGTTAAGTTGCAAGATTTAAGAATTCAATTATTCTTAGAAACGTAGGGGTTACTCATTACGTTTGAGTAATTTTAGGTTAAAGCCATTAGGCAAAACATTAGCAAATGTGCCAAAAGCTCATTTGTGAGTATTCAAAGGTCAAGACAAAGCCTTGGAGATGTAAAAGAGATTTCATCTTTATATATCTTCCTAAATCTTCAACTTATTTGAAGATGAAGTCGCAACAATATTTAGCAACATTTGGAGATTGTTATGAATTTTAAGAAACTGTTTAAAGCAACTGCTTTAGCTGCTGCCTTAGCTGTATCTGTAGGATCTGCTGCAGCTGATGAATTAAAGTTAGTTATGGGTTTCGTTGATCCTGCTAACTCAAGCTATGCTATGGGCGGTCAGAAGTTTGCCGATGAGTGTGATCGTTTAACCAATGGTCAGGTTAAAGTTCAAGTTATCGCCGGCGGTACTTTAGGCGGTGAGCGTGATATGTACGAAGGTGCTCAGATGGGTACTATCGATGTTATCACCGTTGTAAACACTGTTCTCTCTCAGTTCATTCCAGAGATGGTTATCTTAGATCAGCCATTCCTCTTTGATACAGTTGAAGAGGCTCATGCCGCAGCTGACGGTAAGATTGGTGAGTTAGTTAAGGCTAAGGCAGCAGAGCAGGGAATTCATATCATCGGTTGGTTAGAGTCAGGCTTCCGCGATACCTTCTCTAAAAACCCAATTAAGACTGTTGATGACTTTAAGGGCGTAAAGATCCGTACAATGGAAAACAAGATGCAGATTGCTGCATTTAACGCCACCGGTGCTATCGCCACCCCAATGCCAGCACCAGAGCAGTACACCGCTTTACAGCAAGGCACCATTGATGCTTGCGAAAATGCGGTAGGCAACATGCTTAAGAACCGTTACTACGAGGTTATTAAGAATGTAACCAATACTCGTCACCAGTTCACCTACATCTTAGTTGGTGTATCTGATATGGCATGGAACAAGATCCCAGATGAGTTAAAGCCAAAGGTTGAAGAGGCTATGAAGAATGCCGTAGCTTGGCAGCGTCAGAACTTAAAGGAAATCAATGACGAGGCTACTGTAGAGCTTAAGAAGTTAGGAGTTAACTTCTACGACATTGACCGTGAGGCTATGAAGGCTAAGGTCTTACCTGAGGTTGAGAAGCTGCGTGCCAACGTTCCACAGGAGTGGGTTGATGCTGTAGCAGATGCTGTAAAGACTGCTAAGAAATAATTAAAGAAGTGGCAAAGCCACGAAAAAAGGGGGAGATAATCTCCCCTTTTTAGTTGAACACCATTAGGATGAGATTTATAAATGAATAGTGTTGCAACTCGTTTATGCAAAATAGAGAATGCAATAATTGCAGTGTGCTTTATCGTGATGACAGCAGCTGCATTTGCGCAGGTAGTAAATAGAAATTTAATTGGAGCGGGCATTTCCTGGTTTGACGAGCTGGCTCGTTATTGCATGGTTTATATGACATTGCTTGCCACAGAGGCAGGACTTCGTGATGGTTCCCAAATCTCCATTACTGCAGTTACAGATAAGATGCCACCTGCATTAAAGAGAGTGGTACAAATAATTGTAAAAGTTGTCATCATCGGTTTTTCATGCACCATCTTCTGGTCATCTCTTACCATTATTAAAAAGCAAATCCTCTCAGGCCAAGTATCAGCAGGATTAAGTCTGCCGATGTGGTTGCCATATCTGGCATTACCAATAGCCTTTAGCTTAATTGCAATCGTTCAACTGTATTGCTTAGGCCTGTTATTTAAAGCCCCATTAGAGGAGAAAAAATAAATGACCGGAATTATTCTCTTTGGTTTATTTGCAGTTTTATTAGTAATAGGCGTACCGATTGCCTTAGCTTTAGGTGTAGCAACTTGTGTAACCTTATTTTATTTAGGAATGCCAGTTGCCGTAGTCGGACAAAGAATTTTCACAGCCTTAGATTCAAGCTCCATTATGGCTATTCCATTTTTCGTATTAGCCGGAAACTTGATGACCCGAGGTGGTATTTCAAGACGAATTGTAGATTTGGCCAATGAGCTTGTAGGCGGTGTCCGTGGCGGTCTTTTCTATGTAATGATTATCTCCTGTGGTTTCTTTGCCGCTTTATCAGGCTCAGCTCCAGCAACCGTAATTGCAATTGGTGCAATGTTATATCCGGAGATGATTAAGCGTGGCTATCCAAAGGAGAGATCTGCAGGTTTATTAGCAGTAGCCGGCGGTTTAGGTCCAATCATTCCGCCATCAATCATCATGGTTGTATATGGCACTATTACCTCAAGCTCCATTGGCGATTTGTTCAAGGGTGGTTTAGTTGCCGGTATCATGATTGCCGTGGTTTTAGCTGTACTGTGTATTTTCCTCTCTCGTAAAGAAAACTGGCCTAAGTCAGATAAGAGATTATCTGTAAAAGATTTTGGTATAGCTTTCTTTAAGGCATTCTTTGCAGTAATGCTGCCGGTAATTATTTTAGGTGGTATTTACTCAGGCTTAATGACACCGACTGAGTCAGCTGCAGTTGCTGTAGTCTATTCCTTCATTGTAGGATGCTTTGTTTACAAAGAGATTAAGTACACAGACTTAATGAGCATCATTATTGACTCAGGAAAGGGCTCAGCTATGGTATTGTTCATCATTGCCACCTCAACTGCCTTTGCCTGGTTATTTACCTACGCTGGCATCTCTCAGATGTTGATTGATTTTATAACCAGCATGAACTTAGGAGCTACAGCATACTGCTTTATTGTAGCGATGATCTTATTGGTCTTTGGTACTTTCTTAGAGGGTATTGCCACCTGTGTACTGTTAGTACCACTGTTATGGCCAGTAGCTCAAAGCTTAGGAATCAACGTTATTCACTTTGGTATGATTGTATCAATCTCCAACGTAATTGGTACTATGACCCCACCTGTAGCAGTTAACCTCTTTGCTGCATCTTCTGTAACCAAGATGTCTATGGGTGATATTGCTAAAGGCGAGATCCCATTCTTTATCGGTTATACCGCAGTATTCTTACTTATCGTATTAGTACCTTGGTTTAGTACTTGCTTAATCTAAATGATTCTTCATTGTGTGTTTTGGGGCCGAAAGGCCCCTTTTTTGTTTTAAATAAAAGGTTCTTCCGAGAATCTGTGGATAGCCCTAATGAAATTGAGATTATATTCATTAGGGCTATATGTTAAACATAAGCATTACCTCTAAAAGCATCTCTAATTCTTAAGAAGAAATACTCCAAATCTCTAAATCCATAAGCTAATCTTTTTAATACTTTTATCTTATTGTTTATCCCTTCAAGAACGCTTGTTCTAATCCTGTAAATACCTGAATTTGTTATACCATCTCGGTATCTTCTGTTTTGCACTTTGGCAAACTTAGTAATCTCTTGAACTTTTGACTGTAAAGCTAACCTTACCCATTCATCCCAAAGAGATTCTGACTCTTCTTTTGAGTGAGCATGGAATACTTCAGGTAATAGCTCTTTTAGCTCATTAGCTGCATATAAATCATGATAAAAGCTTAAAATATCATTAAGTTTTATTCTTTTTTCTTCTGATAAATTAGAGTTTTTTGTAAGTAACAGAAATCTTGAACGCTTTAAAAGAGAATAAGCATTGTCATCATTTTTGTTTTTATTTTCATAGGCAAGTCTTAGTCTTATGGCGCTTATAACAAGTCTTCCAAAGTTATAAACCATATGGAATAAATCATAGACAACCTTAGCATTAGGGCAATACTTATTAACACAAGTAGCAAATCCTGCATTTTGGTCCATTGCTACTGCTTTTATTTGTTTACAGCCCTCTGTACCGCATAATTTAAAGAAGCGATTAACCTCTCGTACAGTCTTACCCTTACCAACCCAAATAACTCTTTTAGTATCTAAATCAACAACTACAGTTGCATATTTATGGCCTTTCTTAATAGAGAATTCATCAATAGCAAGATGTTTGGCCTTACCAAGGAAGAAAGGCGTGTTTCTTTTTAGATAGTCTTTGTGAATTTGCTTACACGTATCCCATTTAAGGGAAGTTCTTTGAGCCGTATCTTTGATAGACCCAGACCTTTGTAAATCCTCAATAACTTCATTTTCAAGGCTTTTGGTGATGCGGTGTCTACTTGAAATAAAAGGGATTTGTTCGGTTGCATATTTATCGCAGAACTTACATTTAAAAGTTCTGGCTCTTCCGGAAAACTGTGGCTAATTAAAATTTAATATCTAATTTTGTTATACCAATAGACAAAAAAATGGTCGTTCCCAATTAAGATTGAATTAAACAAAATACACCAATCTAGGAGAACGACCTATGAATATTGTAGCCGACTTTCATAATTTTTTCTTTAATCTTTTTTATACAAACTTCAAACTTTTTAATTATCAATTTGATGAAGATAAGAAAGAGATTCATCTTTTCTTAGAGCCTAAAGACAATTATCCTCAATGTCCTATCTGTAAAAATCATAATGTTGTAGTTCATGAATATAGACATAGAATAGTTAAAGATGGCTCTTATAACGGTTTTCAGTTTATTTTGCATATTACCTATAGAACTTTTAAATGTAAGTTCTGCGATAAATATGCAACCGAACAAATCCCTTTTATTTCAAGTAGACACCGCATCACCAAAAGCCTTGAAAATGAAGTTATTGAGGATTTACAAAGGTCTGGGTCTATCAAAGATACGGCTCAAAGAACTTCCCTTAAATGGGATACGTGTAAGCAAATTCACAAAGACTATCTAAAAAGAAACACGCCTTTCTTCCTTGGTAAGGCAAAACATCTTGCTATTGATGAATTCTCTATTAAGAAAGGCCATAAATATGCAACTGTAGTTGTTGATTTAGATACTAAAAGAGTTATTTGGGTTGGTAAGGGTAAGACTGTACGAGAGGTTAATCGCTTCTTTAAATTATGCGGTACAGAGGGCTGTAAACAAATAAAAGCAGTAGCAATGGACCAAAATGCAGGATTTGCTACTTGTGTTAATAAGTACTGCCCTAATGCCAAGGTTGTCTATGATTTATTCCATATGGTTTATAACTTTGGAAGACTTGTTATAAGCGCCATAAGACTAAGACTTGCCTATGAAAATAAAAACAAAAATGATGACAATGCTTATTCTCTTTTAAAGCGTTCAAGATTTCTGTTACTTACAAAAAACTCTAATTTATCAGAAGAAAAAAGAATAAAACTTAATGATATTTTAAGCTTTTATCATGATTTATATGCAGCTAATGAGCTAAAAGAGCTATTACCTGAAGTATTCCATGCTCACTCAAAAGAAGAGTCAGAATCTCTTTGGGATGAATGGGTAAGGTTAGCTTTACAGTCAAAAGTTCAAGAGATTACTAAGTTTGCCAAAGTGCAAAACAGAAGATACCGAGATGGTATAACAAATTCAGGTATTTACAGGATTAGAACAAGCGTTCTTGAAGGGATAAACAATAAGATAAAAGTATTAAAAAGATTAGCTTATGGATTTAGAGATTTTGAGTATTTCTTCTTAAGAATTAGAGATGCTTTTAGAGGTAATGCTTATGTTTAACATATAGCCCTAATGAATATAATCTCAATTTCATTAGGGCTATCCACAGATTCTCGGAAGAACCAAAGTTCTATAGGTAATATGCAAAATAAACTGAAAACCGTTATAAGAGCCATCTTTAACTATTCTATGTCTATATTCATGAACTACAACATTATGATTTTTACAGATAGGACATTGAGGATAATTGTCTTTAGGCTCTAAGAAAAGATGAATCTCTTTCTTATCTTCATCAAATTGATAATTAAAAAGTTTGAAGTTTGTATAAAAAAGATTAAAGAAAAAATTATGAAAGTCGGCTACAATATTCATAGGTCGTTCTCCTAGGTTGGTTGTTTTTTTGTTTAATTCAATCTTAATTGGGAACGACCATTTTTTTGTCTATTGGTATAACAAAATTAGATATTAAATTTTAATTAGCCACAGTTTTCCGGAAGAGCCAAATAAAAGCTAAATCCTTTTAGATTGATTTTATACAATCTAACAAGCCTCTTTGTGAAAATTTAGCGCAAATAAAATCATAACATTCTTATATCCGCATTTTTTAGCTCTCAATTGGTGTTTGTTTTTTTTAATTTAAATAACAAAAAAGCTTAAAAGGAGGGGGATTAAATGTGCTAAACGTATACGATTTAATTAACTATATGGTTAAAATCGTATTTACTTACTAAATAATATGAATGATATAAAGATAAAAATATTGGCTATGAAAAGCGGTACTTGTTGAAAAATTCTTTCATTGTCATCAGATGATTTTTTTGGATTATTTTCTAATAAGTAGAAAATATATATTGAAGTTACAGTCAATTATTTTATATATAGAAAAAATTATATTTAATATGTTGTTTTATTTGTAAATAATTTGTTAGTAAAACATTTTGTTTAATAAAAATGATTTCGGTAACATCAAAAATGATCAGATAAGTTTAGGGATTTTTTTTGATCTGCTATACAAAATTTTAAATATGAAGTTGCAACCCTTTGCTTTTTTTATATCCTTATTTTCAGAAGGTAAATAAAAAACCTTGTTTGATTTATTTCAAATTTAAAATATAAAAGGCATTTCATAAGGAGATTGTTATGAATTTTAAGAAACTGTTTAAAGCAACCGCTTTAGCTGCTGCCTTAGCTGTATCTGTAGGATCTGCTGCAGCTGATGAATTAAAGTTAGTTATGGGTTTCGTTGATCCTGCTAACTCAAGCTATGCTATGGGCGGTCAGAAGTTTGCCGATGAGTGTGATCGTTTAACCAATGGTCAGGTTAAAGTTCAAGTTATCGCCGGTGGTACTTTAGGCGGTGAGCGTGATATGTACGAAGGTGCTCAGATGGGTACTATCGATGTTATCACCGTTGTAAACACTGTTCTCTCTCAGTTCATTCCAGAGATGGTTATCTTAGATCAGCCATTCCTCTTTGATACAGTTGAAGAGGCTCATGCCGCAGCTGACGGTAAGATTGGTGAGTTAGTTAAGGCTAAGGCAGCAGAGCAGGGAATTCATATCATCGGTTGGTTAGAGTCAGGCTTCCGCGATACCTTCTCTAAAAACCCAATTAAGACTGTTGATGACTTTAAGGGCGTAAAGATCCGTACAATGGAAAACAAGATGCAGATTGCTGCATTTAACGCCACCGGTGCTATCGCCACTCCAATGCCAGCACCAGAGCAGTACACCGCTTTACAGCAAGGCACCATTGATGCTTGCGAAAACGCGGTAGGCAACATGCTTAAGAACCGTTACTACGAGGTTATTAAGAATGTAACCAATACTCGTCACCAGTTCACCTACATCTTAGTTGGTGTATCTGATATGGCATGGAACAAGATCCCAGATGAGTTAAAGCCAAAGGTTGAAGAGGCTATGAAGAATGCCGTAGCTTGGCAGCGTCAGAACTTAAAGGAAATCAATGACGAGGCTACTGTAGAGCTTAAGAAGTTAGGAGTTAACTTCTACGACATTGACCGTGAGGCTATGAAGGCTAAGGTCTTACCTGAGGTTGAGAAGCTGCGTGCCAACGTTCCACAGGAGTGGGTTGATGCTGTAGCAGATGCTGTAAAGACTGCTAAGAAATAATTAAAGAAGTGGCAAAGCCACGAAAAAGGGGGAGATAATCTCCCCCTTTTTAGTTGAACACCATTAGGATGAGATTTATAAATGAATAGTGTTGCAACTCGTTTATGCAAAATAGAGAATGCAATAATTGCAGTGTGCTTTATCGTGATGACAGCAGCTGCATTTGCGCAGGTAGTAAATAGAAATTTAATTGGAGCGGGCATTTCCTGGTTTGACGAGCTGGCTCGTTATTGCATGGTTTATATGACATTGCTTGCCACAGAGGCAGGACTTCGTGATGGTTCCCAAATCTCCATTACTGCAGTTACAGATAAGATGCCACCTGCATTAAAGAGAGTGGTACAAATAATTGTAAAAGTTGTCATCATCGGTTTTTCATGCACCATCTTCTGGTCATCTCTTACCATTATTAAAAAGCAAATCCTCTCAGGCCAAGTATCAGCAGGATTAAGTCTGCCGATGTGGTTGCCATATCTGGCATTACCAATAGCCTTTAGCTTAATTGCAATCGTTCAACTGTATTGCTTAGGCCTGTTATTTAAAGCCCCATTAGAGGAGAAAAAATAAATGACCGGAATTATTCTCTTTGGTTTATTTGCAGTTTTATTAGTAATAGGCGTACCGATTGCCTTAGCTTTAGGTGTAGCAACTTGTGTAACCTTATTTTATTTAGGAATGCCAGTTGCCGTAGTCGGACAAAGAATTTTCACAGCCTTAGATTCAAGCTCCATTATGGCTATTCCATTTTTCGTATTAGCCGGAAACTTGATGACCCGAGGTGGTATTTCAAGACGAATTGTAGATTTGGCCAATGAGCTTGTAGGCGGTGTCCGTGGCGGTCTTTTCTATGTAATGATTATCTCCTGTGGTTTCTTTGCCGCTTTATCAGGCTCAGCTCCAGCAACCGTAATTGCAATTGGTGCAATGTTATATCCGGAGATGATTAAGCGTGGCTATCCAAAGGAGAGATCTGCAGGTTTATTAGCAGTAGCCGGCGGTTTAGGTCCAATCATTCCGCCATCAATCATCATGGTTGTATATGGCACTATTACCTCAAGCTCCATTGGCGATTTGTTCAAGGGTGGTTTAGTTGCCGGTATCATGATTGCCGTAGTTTTAGCTGTACTGTGTATTTTCCTCTCTCGTAAAGAAAACTGGCCTAAGTCAGATAAGAGATTATCTGTAAAAGATTTTGGTATAGCTTTCTTTAAGGCATTCTTTGCAGTAATGCTGCCGGTAATTATTTTAGGTGGTATTTACTCAGGCTTAATGACACCGACTGAGTCAGCTGCAGTTGCTGTAGTCTATTCCTTCATTGTAGGATGCTTTGTTTACAAAGAGATTAAGTACACAGACTTAATGAGCATCATTATTGACTCAGGAAAGGGCTCAGCTATGGTATTGTTCATCATTGCCACCTCAACTGCCTTTGCCTGGTTATTTACCTACGCTGGCATCTCTCAGATGTTGATTGATTTAATAACAAGCATGAACTTAGGAGCTACAGCATACTGCTTTATTGTAGCGATGATCTTATTGGTCTTTGGTACTTTCTTAGAGGGTATTGCCACCTGTGTACTGTTAGTACCACTGTTATGGCCAGTAGCTCAAAGTTTAGGAATCAACGTCATTCACTTTGGTATGATTGTATCAATCTCCAACGTAATTGGTACTATGACCCCACCTGTAGCAGTTAACCTCTTTGCTGCATCTTCTGTAACCAAGTTATCTATGGGTGATATTGCTAAAGGCGAGATCCCATTCTTCATCGGATATACCGCTGTATTCTTCTTAATTGTGTTTGTACCGTGGTTTAGTACTTGCTTAATTTAAATTAAATTAAGTTTTTTAAAGCTGCAAGATTGAATTTTTGCAGCTTTTTTTATTTATAGAAAAGAGCCAATAAAGCTTTAGTGTCTTCAGAAAACCTTGGGATAAATAGGTATCTGAGTGTTACTTAAGATTTTCTCTAAGCTAAAATTGCCTTTTAAAAGGCGCTGAGATTAGGATTTGCTATAATAAAGATTAAGTGTTTTTTGAAATAAGGCTTTTATGAGAATTAGCAAGCAGATCCTGCTTTTGTGCATTTTAGTTTTTGCTTCTGCTTTACCTGCGGTATTTTATAGAGAGTTAAGCCCTGTAAGTGAGCTTAATTATATTGCTGCAGCTCAAGATGCAATTGATGATGGCCGTTTTTTCTCCTTTTTTGAAGATGGCGCTCCGTTTACGCAGATCCCTCCTTTATATATGTGGCTGTGCATGTTGGCAATTTCTATTGATGATTTGCCTACAAGCTCGGTTATGCTACTTACCAATGTCATCTCTTTAATTGGCATTATTATTTTATTAGATGCTCATTTTGGCACGATGTTACGCTCAAGTTATCGGCATAAAGCGGCAATTTTAATTGTATCGATGCCTTTTATGATGACCGCGGCCTTGTTAGCGCAACCAATTGTTTTTTTCTCTTTATTAGTAGTAGCGGCAAGTTGCTTTATTAAAGAAAGAACAGAGCAGATTATTTTTCAGCAATCGACAAATGTCGAGACTGGCAACATCGCCATCCCTTTATTTATCTTTGCGGCAATTTTTACCAATGGCTTTTTAGGTTTTGCTATTCCTTTATTTACTTTGGCTTTGGTTTTATTAACTATTAAAAAGCTTAAGTATTTCTTTATAATTTTACCTTATAGCTATTTTTTAATTATTTTAGCTTTAGTCGCTTTATGGGTAGGTTTGACCTTTATTGAGGCAGGTTATTCCTATACATACAGATTATTTATAACCGAGCCTTTGGTAAAGTTACAAGGAGAGGCAGGATCTGATCATAACTTTGCCTTTTACTTTTTTGCCTTTTGGTTATTATCTTTCCCTTTAGGCATCAGTGCCGCTTACGCGGCTTTCAAGCTTTTACTGTCAGAAAAACGGCAAATTGAACCTTCTCCAATATTTGCAATAGCTATGCCTATTGCAACTTTGATTTTAATCTCAATTCCATCCTCAAAAGATGTCACTTATGTGTTTGCCTCATTGCCGTCTTTGGCTTATTTTTTGGTGTATTACCATCAAAAATATGGTTCACGTGATAAATTCTTAAAATTTTCTTTTGTTTTAGGTATTGTGCCTTTTGGTCTGTTATTCTTCGTTTATTTCTTTATTAGAAGTAAGATCCCAGGCTTAAATAGCATTTATGTTATAAGTGCGCTGTTATTTTTAATGTTATTTAGTGCTTTGGCTATCTTTAAAGTATCAAGATCTTCGGCAACAGATGGTATGGCTGCATTTGGTGTTGGTGTATTATTTATGACCTTTAATGCAGGTTTTGCTATGCCTGAGATTAACAATTCTGTAAGTTATAGCTTAGTTGGTGAGGCTTTAGATAGAAAAATGGAAAAGTCTCAGAACTTTAATCTGTGTTATGTAGGTATTAATAACGCCTGGACATTGAAGTTATATAATAAAGATATGCGTTTGCAGTTGAGTAATCCTGAGAATATTGATCTTGATTCTTGCAGAAATAATTATCGTATTATTGGACGATCGGCTTTGCGTGAAAATAAAGATTTAAACGATCTTAAACAGCTGAAAAACGCCCATATGTATGGCGATACTTTACTAATCAGTCCTGAAAATCAGCCAGAGGAGAAGACTACGGATGAGTAAAAGAGTGCTTATTACCGGCGCTGCCGGATTTTTAGGCATGCATGCTGTTATTGCTTGCTTAAAAGCAGGATATAAAGTAACAGGCGTTGATGATCTTAATGATTTTACTTATGGGGCTGATCTAAAATTTGATCGTTTAAGTGTGCTTGGCATCGATCCTTCAAGCTTGGCACAGTCAACTTATGCAAAGTCCGGAAATTTTGAATTTCACGTCTTTGATTTAGCTGATACCCCAACCGTAGAGGCCATGATTTTAGATGGTGATTTTGATTTAATTCTGCATTTTGCGACTTTAACTTCAATTAAAGCTGCCACTTTGTCACCATCAGTTTTCTTTAAAGCTAATGTAAATGGCCTTGAGTCTATTTTAGAAGGAATTCGGGCTTTAAGAGGCCATCGTCCTCGTTTAATATGTGCTTCATCTGCCGCTGTATATGGAGATAGCAGAGGGCCTTTGCTTATTGAAGAGGATAAGAATTTATTAAAACCTGCTTCAATTTATGCAACCTCAAAGCTTATGGGGGAGCAGTTATGTGAGGTGTATGGCCGTCTTTATAATATTAAGTCCATAAATATGCGTATCTTTAACGTATATGGACCATATATGAGACCTGACACCTTAGTCTTTAAACTTGAGCGTCTTTTACAAAGTAATGATCCTTTAGATCTTTATAATGAAGGTAAAAGTACCCATGATTTTATCTATATTGACGACTTTATTGAGGCTTTAAGCTGCCTTATAAATATTGAAGAGGATAAACTTACTACCTCAGAGATTTTTAATATAGGTAGTGCCAAGGCTGTAAGCGTCAATGATGTCATCAAGAAAATGGAATATTTAAGTGGTAAAAAGCTTGATATATATCAATGTCAAAGTCCAAAAGGAGAGATTGGTAATATCATCTCTTGTAATGAAAAGTTCTTACGCTATTTCAAACTTGCTCCACGTGTAAGTTTTGATGAAGGCTTAGATGTTTTCCACAGATGGGCACAATCTTTCTTAAACAATAAAAATAAATATTTTAAAAACTTATAAAAATGCCTTATTTAGTTGATTCACATTGTCATTTAGCCTCACTTTCTTATGAAACTGAGGCTTTTGACAGTTTACCTAAGTTATTAAAAAGAGCTTATAACTGTGGTGTAACCCACTTTTTATCCATAGCTTGCACTAAAGATGAGTTTATAAAACAAGAGAAATTAACTAAAGGTTATAAAAACATCTATATGTCATGTGGTCTACATCCTTTAAATTTAGATGAGATGCCTGACTTTAAAGAAGAAGATATTGCCTCTTGTTTTGGAAATGACAGAACTATTGCCTTAGGTGAGATAGGACTTGATTATCATTATGCTCCTGAAACTCGTGAGCGCCAGATAGATGTATTTGCTCGCCAAATTGCTTTAGGACATAAGGTTAAAAAGCCTTTAATTATTCATGCTCGTGAGGCTTGCAATGACACTTTATCCTTAATGCGTTCTGAAAATGCTCGCGATATTGGCGGTGTAGTCCATTGCTTTACCGATACTGTAGAGATGGCACGAGCGGTTTTAGATATGGGCTTTTATATCTCATTTACAGGTATTGCTACTTTTAAAGCCTCTGACAATGTACGCGAGGTTTTAAAGTATGTCCCACTAGATAGACTGTTACTTGAAACAGATTGCCCTTATTTAGCGCCAGTTCCGGTAAGAGGCGTGGAAAACGAGCCTGCATTTGTAAGATACACTACAAATTTTATTTCAGATTTTAAAAATGTAAGTCAGGCACAGCTTGCTACTATTACCTCAAAAAACTTTGAAGAGCTTTATAAGGTAAAACTGCAAGAGCCTGAGCCTCTTGATATTGAGGCTTCAGACTACAAGTTAAAACCACAGGTTTTACATGCACCATTAAGTGCATAAAAATAAAATACAAAAAAATTTTTAATTTAAGCAAAGGACGCTTTGGGTAGGTATATCTTTAAGCGTCCTTTCTTTTTTGAAAAAAATTACACTAAAAATTATAATAAAACATGGAATGATATGTGTCAAATGTATGTTTTTATAATCTTTTAAAAACAACATTTTATACAATTTAATTTAAAGCACGGGAGGGGAATAATATTTTTATTTGATATAAAAATGAATCTAGGAAGAAATATTTTTTATAAAATCTTGTCTGCAAAACGCGAATAGCATTTACCCTCCCCACAATCATTGTTATGAATAATTATTATAGATTTTATCTATTTTAGGTGCTATAACTTTAAATATAAGTAAATAAAAAGATTATTTCTTTAGTATTTTTATGGAAGTTTGTCTCTGCCTTAATCATTGAAAAAGATAAAAAATCATAATTTTAACTTCAAGATCTAAGCTTTTTTTCATTGCATGAGGGGAAATTTATGAATCTATACAAAAGTACGCTTGCCACAGCTTTTTTGCTAGCCTCTTCTTTAACTTTAGCTGCCGATAACATATCCGTTTATAAATGTGGCGCCTTAACTGACAAGTCAGTCTTCATCGTTGATGCCTCAGGTTCAATGATGACTAAAAATGAAGAAGGATTATCCCGTTCTGCTTTAGCCAAAAATTTAGTAAAAAAATTAGCCAATAGATTTTTAGCTAAAGCAGCTTTTTCTTCTGAACTTTATGCAATTGCTCCTTTTGCAGAATTGATGGAAGCAAAAGAGCGTAATGCCGAGCAGTTCTCTCAAGAATTAGAGGCAAGATTACCTAATAATTTAGAGGTTTTTGCGCGTCCTTCCTTAGTAAGTCACAAAGCTTTAGCCAAACTATCTGAAAGTAGTAAAAATGGCGCAGTTGTTTTTATTACTGATGGTGCTTTTTCAAATGAAGAGCATGAAAATGAAGGCTATTATCAGCTCTTAAATACCCTTTTAAAAGCTAATGAAAAGGGCCTGGTCTATGTAATCTCCTTTGCAAGTAATCAAAGTGAAAAGGACAATCTTAAATCTTTAGTTCAAGGTGTCTCCTTAAACGAGGTTTATGAGGCTTCAGATTTACTTACAAATGAAGCAAATCTTGATGCTTTTGTCGACAATGTTTTCTATAAAGATTGTAAAGACGTTTCTTCAATCTCAATTCCTGGTGTGTTATTTGCCTTTGACAATTATGAGCTTACAAAAGAAGGTGAAAAACAACTTTCAAAGCTTATAGATACCGTAAAAGATAAAGCTTCAAGTCAAAAAATTGTTATAAATGGATATACAGACAATATAGGAACTGAAGCCTACAACGTAAAACTTTCAGAAAAAAGAGCACAAAGTGTAGCTTCATTCTTTGAAAATCAGGGCATATCTAAAGATCGATTCATTGTTAAAGGCCAAGGTAAATCTTTTAAATTTGATAATTCAAATGATAAAGGTCGTGCTTTAAATCGCCGTGTAGAAATGAACTTCAATGAAAGACAGTAGGAGACAGAAAATGAACAATAAAAAATTTGTAGTAAGTGCAATTACATTAGCTGTTTTATCTGCTATTTCAAGTAGTTCATATGCAAATATTGTAGAAAGACCTCAATATGACAAACAATATAACGATTTTGTTTATTATGATGGCGATGGATCTAAAGTAGTAAGTCTTCAGGATTATTCATTAGGTAAAGCTTTAAATTACTATTTTAATAAAGGCGCTTTAATCGATGGATCTAACTCCGATATCTTTGTTGTAATTTTATCTTATAACGGAACTGAATCTGGATATGATAATCCGCTTGCTTTAAAAACAGAGAAAAATTTTTATATAGGTAAAAATCAAAGTTTTACTGTAAAAAATTACAAGGGATATAGTGATTTAGTGGCTAAAAATGGCGCCAGTTTATCTATAAATGGTGGAAATATTTATTTAGAGACTGGCGTAGAATCCTCATATAATGACTATGTTGAAAATTTAAATGCAGCGATTGTTGCTGAAGATTTAGGTAAGGTCGTTATAAATTCTGAGAATTTAACTATTGGTAATGCCCAAGCTTACGATCATAACAATTGTGGCGCTGGCAGTGTTTTAGATAGCGACATTGACATTACATTATCAGGACAACTTAATGCTACCAATGTTGATTTTGGTTTTGTAGGTCAAACTTCAAATCACAATCATATTAAATTACAGGCAGATGAAGGCATCAATATTGATGCTAAAGTTTCCACCGGTAAAAAAGCTAAGTTATATAATGGTAGTGGCCTGTATGCCTTAGCCTATCATAATGATAATTCAAAGTTCGATCTGTCCTTAACCTCCAATAAAAAAGACATCAATGTTAAAGCACAAGGTTTTGCTTATTATGGCTATGGCAATGTTAATGCGGATTTTAATGCCAAAGAGGGCAGTGTCACTTTAATCTCCACTGACGACAAAGCAGTGTACGTTGATGCCGATAATAGCAATCAAAAGAATACCTTTGATATCAATGCTAAAAATGACATTACACTCTTAGGTAAGACTTATGGCTTAAAAGGCGCTAATAGTGTTATCACCACCAATTCAAATAACCTCAATTTAATCGCCAAAGAAGGTCAGGGCATAAATTTAGGTGCAAACGCTCACTTTGAGGCAAATGTAAAAAATGATCTTAGGGTGGNNAGGGTAAAACCTTTGGTGTAGTTGGTAGTAATGCTTTAATTAACACCACCTCAGAAAACCTTTATTTACTCTCTCCTGGTGCTTGGGCCGTTTTTTTAAATAAATCTGCCGTTTATAACGNCCACTGTGAACTCTAAAGCCACAGTTTTAGGTGGCATATATGTTTCAAATGGTGACTATAACTTAACAGCTCCTGACGCTAAAGTTGATGGCATGTTAAGCTCTAATGATGGTGGCAATATCAACATTAAGTCACAAGAGACCTTGTCACTCCAAAATGGCGGGGACGTTAATGCTTATGTTGCCTTATCTACAGGTAAAGACTCTTTAATAAATTTACAGGGTGGCAAAGTCACGATAAATGGAGATTTAGCTGCAGATAATGACGCTATTTTAGAGCTTGATGCAGGTGTCAATTCTTATATGAAAGGTGGCACAAGAGAAGTCTTTGGGGACTCTACAAGTGAGGGCGTAGTAAATCTTAAGTTTGGTAATAATTCTTTGTGGGAGCTTACTAAAAACTCTACTGTCTCACAATTAAATATGACTGCCTCAACTTTAGATTTCTCCTCTTGGCAGAAGGTAGATAGTAGTGGCTCTTCACACAAATATCATAATTTATCTGCAAAAACCTTTATAGGTGAAGGCAATACCTTAAAAATGCAAATCGATCTTACCAATGAGGGTAAGGGCAATAAATTCTTAGATCAATTTGATATCTCAGGTAAAGCTTACGGCAATCAGATAGCTGATATTGTTATTGACGGTCGCAACCTCAATGCCAATAAATTACACAGTTATAACTATCTTATAAGCCAAGGCTTAGGCTCAAAGATGAACATTACAGGTAAAGATGGAACTAACAACTTTACCGGAAATGGTATGACAACACATTGGTCATTAGTCTTTGTAAAGGATGGTTATGAAAATAAGTTAGACGATAAACATTTCTTAGAAGAGATTGAAGATGACTTTACAGGTGTAGGTAAAGGCAAGTGGTATTTGGTTCGCAACCATCAGAACACTCAAAATGGTGGCAATACCCAGGAGATGAATGAGCTTATAAGCTTAGGCGTATCAACCTCACAAGCTATGAGTTTTGCCTCTGAGATTGATGATTTAAGAGTGCGTTTAGGCGAGGTCAGATACGGCGCTCAAGATGGTTTATGGGTAAAGGCTGATAACTCAAAGGATAGAGCAGAAGGCTATAACGGCAGAGGCTTTAAACAGACAACCTATGGCGTTCATGCAGGATATGACCATTTAATTAAGTCAGATGAAAAGAGTGCTTGGTTATTAGGTGGTGCAATTAGATATGCAAACTCTACCCAAAAAGGCTTTAGTGAGGCAGAAGGAGGCAATGGCGATTTAGACCAGTACTCCTTGAAGATGTATGCAACATATATGAACAAGAATGGTTCATATGCAGACTTTGTTTTACAAGGAGGCTTATATCAGGAGGATATAGAAGGCATCTCCAATGATGGTGTAAGTCTGTTTAATGCAGACTTTGATACTGTAGGCTTTGGCGGAAGTATTGAAGTTGGACATATGTTTAGCTTTAATAATGACAGTGATGACCGACTGTTTTATAACCATACTTTCATAGAGCCACAGTTACAGTTAAGTTATTTTAATGTTCAAGGTAAAAACTATAGCACTTCAAAAGGCATGGAAGTATCTCAAGGAGATGCTCAGTTCTTAACCGGAAGATTAGGCTTAGTATTAGGCAAGAAATTTAACTATGGAACATTAAATGATTTAGATAAACAATATTTAGAGATAGCAGTAACTGGAGGCATTAAGTACGAGTTCTTAGGAGAGCAGGATATAAGCTTTAAGGGAGTAGAAGGGGTAAGCGTAAATAGAAAGGCTGACAGTATAGACGGCATAAGATATTACTACGGACTTAATTGTGATTGGCAGCTATCAGAGAATACTCGCGCATATGCACACTTAGAGCGTGAGGAGGGGGATAACTATACTAAGGAATATGACCTAGCTTTAGGTATTAAATACCAGTTCTAATGTATAGCTAAGATCTCACTACCAGTTACAATTAGGGAGAGTGAACTAGAACGCCTATTTTCTAGTTCACTCTCCTTTTTATTTTGGATTAAAAACACTGATATTTGTAGTTTTTGATTTAAAAAATGTGTACTTACAATATTTTTTTTAAATATTTTTGCATCAAATTGAAGCAAATAAAAACACCAAATTTAGATAAAAACGAACTTATCTTGCACTATCTTTGCGATCAGAAAGTGTTTAGATATTGTTTTTCAATCATATAGAGACTTTTTCTTCAAAAAAATTTTCCTAAAGTTTTATCTTTTTAAAAGATGCACCAAGATAAAGCCTTCTATTCAAAAATAAGGCATCTATTTAAAAAATTGACTTATAAGTCAGGGTCTATTAAGAATATAGAGACACTTAAATTGTGCATATTTAACTTATTTTTTATGTAATTTCATAGAACATAGCACATTAGTATTTACAGATACCAATAAATCCTAAAGTGCTCTTTTGCTACTTAAAAACAAGTAGCTATATTTTTGGAGAACCATAATGAGCAAATACTCAAGAATCGGTTTTGCCACCAAGTTGGGCGGAATGCTTGCTGCTGCAGGCTCTGCCATTGGTCTTGGCAATATATGGCGTTTCCCAATTCAGGCCGGTCAAAGCGGTGGCAGTGCTTTTATTCTTATTTACTTACTATGCGTAGCTCTATTTGGTATTCCTTTATTAATCTCTGAGTTTGCAATTGGTAGACATGCTCGCGCAAATGTAGGTAATGCTTATCGTGTTTTAGCTCCTAATACCTTATGGAAATGGATAGGTCCTTTGTCGGTACTCGTAGCATTCCTGATTTTCTGCTATTACAACGTCGTAGTAGGATGGGTATTCTATTACACTTGGGATAGTCTGTTAGGTACCTTTGTAAGTATGGGCTCAGGTACTGAAGCTGTTGAAGCTTTTGGAGAGCATTTTAATAGTTTTATTACTAATCCCTGGAAACCAATTATTTGTTTAATCATTGTTACTGCTATGTGTCATTTTGTAGTAGTTTCAGGTGTGCAATCAGGTATTGAGAAGACCTCTAAGATCTTAATCCCAGGTCTGTTCATTATTATGATTTTCCTGGCAGTTTTTGCTTTCTTTATGCCAGGAGCCACTCAAGGTTACAAATTCTTGTTTGCCATGGATTTTAGTGCAATTACTCCAAAGGTAATTTTGTCAGCATTAGGTCAGTGCTTCTATTCTTTGAGTATTGGTGTAGGCCTTATTACTTACGCCTCATACTTCAGACGTGATGTTAACTTAACTAATACCGCTGTATCTATTGGTGTAATGGCATCTTTAGTTGCAGTATTGGCAGGTATTATTATCTTCCCAGCAGTATTTTCTGTTGAAGGTATGAGCCCTGAATTTGGTGCAGGCTTGGTATTCGTAGCTTTGCCTAATGTATTTAATACCGCTTTAAGTGGAGTTCCATTTTTGGCATGGTTAGTTCCAGTGCTCTTTTACGTAATTTTGTTGTTGGCAGCTTTAACCTCAACTATTTTCTTGCAGGAAGTTACCACAGCTTATGTATCCGAGACTTTTGGCACTACTCGTCATCGCGCTTCATTGTATGTAACTATTAGCGTCTTACTTTTGGGTATTGCTTGCTCTCTTTCTTTGGGACCTTGGTCTGAGTTTAAGATTTTTGGTTTGAACCTGTTTGATTTTGTAGATAGCTTGACTGCAAAGTTTATTTTACCAATTACAGGTTTAGGAGCATCTTTGTTTGTAGGATGGAAACTTACTACAAGACAATTGTGGTCTGAGCTTACAAGTTACGGCAAGATCCGTTTTGGTTGGGTTAGAACATTCTTATTCTTAGTTCGTTTCTTGATCCCATCTTTGATTGTCTTAATTATGCTTTCTAATTTTGACTTGATTTAATTATTAGTTCCTAAATTTGCAGGTCATAGGTTTTAAAATCTATGACCTTTTTTTTGGTTGCAATGTTTATAATTTATTTGATAATTATATGAATTATATTTCATTACCGTAACTTTAATCACGCTATATAAGCTACCATCACATTAAGAGTAATGTCGTTGGCGACAAATGTAAATGCAAGTGTGTACCACGCCGTTTTGCTCATTCTATGTTTGCAAAGCTTTTTTATGTGCAAGGCACAATCTGTAACGCTTGCTTTAGGATTTCAAGCTCTAAATAGAATATTTTTTTATTCATTTTATCGGTTATTGCTTTTTAATATAACAGTGTGTGTAATACACACCGTTGAATAATTTCTCAGAGGTCTAACTAAACTCTAATTAAAGCAAAACGGGTGGGTTTTGATTAGATCGAAAGGTAGCCATTACCAGTTTAAGAATTCTGTTTTAGGCTTGACGGTTGTTATTCCTCATCTTAGAAAAGATTTATCTATAGGCAGTCTTAGAGCTATAGCAAAACAAGCTAAAATTAAACTTTAGTTTTGTTGAGCGAGGTGTATTTTGCACCTCGCACTTCTAAGGAAAACAAATATGAAATTTCCAATTGTTATTGAAGTAAGAGACAAAAACACCGCTTATGGCGTCATAGTTCCAGATCTGCCGGGGTGTTTTTCAGCCGGTGATACTCTTGATGAAGCTATCGATAACACCAAAGAAGCTATTTCTTTATGGATAGAAACTTAACTTGATGAAGGTCATGGCATTCATGCTGTATCAAGTGCTGATTGTGTTTTAAACAATCCTGAATATAAACATAATCTTTTTACTATTGCAGATGTGGACTTGGCCTAACTTTCCGATAAAGTTACAAGAGTTAATATCACACTTCCAGCCTGAGCTTTAAGAAGATTAGATTTTCTTACTAAGAAGCAAGGGCAAACTAGATCTGGATACCTCACAAATTTAATTTATTCGGCAAATTAACGCTAGAATATTTTTAATTACTTGATATTGCTAGAATGTGTGCTTCTGTCGATTTATCTTTTTGCTAATGCATAACGTAAAACTTTTATAAGGTATGAAATTTTATAGCCAGGCTTTCTTGTTCAACGATAATTTTGGATTACTTTGTCAAATTTTGCGCATTTTGAGGGGTAAATTATCTTGATGGTATAACAAATTGAGAAATTTTCAGGATTACTGAAAATAATCATGAGTGTACATTATAATTCATTACCAATAGACCCTCGCTCGCCTCTCCTGCTTTGCAGTGTAACCGTAATTTTGCGGGGGCGTTTTTTATACTCACATATGTCTTACTAGAATTTCAATTTAATATATTTTTGTAAATCCCCCAACCACTTTCCAATAGCAAATTGATCTTTTATCTGAAAGAGGCTTAATAATTAGTGATGATCAACTTGCTTTAGATTGTTTAAGCAAATTTGGATATTATCGTCTAGAATCTTATGCGCTTAATTTTCAAATAGATACAAAAAAGCATATTTATAAAGATGGCACTTATTTTGAAGAAATAATTGGGCTTTATCGTTTTGATAGAGAATTGAGATTATTGCTATTAGATGCCATTGAATCTGTTGCAATATCTATAAGCAAAAAGCCCCTTGCAAAAGCTTGGGGCTAAAATCAATAGAAAAGAGATCCCTAAAATTTTTAATCTTCTTTAGCGATAGTATTTCTAACTAAATCAACTAAAAGTTTGGCAGTCATCTCTTCACCAAAACGGCTTGAATCTATCATAAGATCTCTATCGGTAAAGTCAGACTTGCAGTCAGGGCAGTAAAGTTTTCTGTAAGCACTTCTTGCGGCATCAACGCGTTTTATATCATTGATAGCTTCTTTTTTATCCATCATGAGCTTGTTGACGCAGTTATCAAGACGCTTTTCAAATGGTGCATATACATAGATATGTAAAGCATTAGGGTGATCACGTAAGATACTGTCAGCGCAACGACCTACAATAATGCAAGAACCTTTAGAGACAAAGTCTAAAATAACATTTTTTTGGGTTTCAAAAATCTCATCACGAATAGAGTATGAAGATAAGCGGAAGAGGTAGTTCTTACGCATAAAGAAACCGCCATGAGCTTGCTCATCATAGGCGCTGATGTCTTTNTTCATAAGGCCCATGCGCTTTGCTGTTTCTGCCACAATATCACGGTCATAGAAATTGATATTAAGCTCTTTAGCCATCAGTTGCGCAATGGTACGGCCCATACTGGCAAACTGACGAGAGATAGTAATTACATATGGTTTCATGTGCTAAATCCTTAATTTCCTAAAACTTGACGACTTTTACGCTGATTATTATTTTGCATGCGGCGTACAAGGAGCGATAAGGAGAAATTAATTATAAAGTAAATTGCAGCAGCGCTTCCATAAAGTACGAATACATCAGAAACGTTGATAGCATTTAAACCATTATAAAGGTTAGCTGATGCTAAAAGTTGTCTTACACGAGCCATAAGTTCAATGGTTGCGACATTGGCAAGGTAAGAGGAATCTTTAATAGTAGTAATGATTTGACTTAATAATGTCGGAATTACGTTACGTAAAGCCTGTGGCAGAATAATTAAGTACATTATCTGAATGATATTAAAGCCCTGAGACACACCAGCTTCAAACTGTCCACGCGGAACTGAGTTTAAACCACCACGGATAATCTCAGCAATTACAGATGAGGCAAAGAGAATTAATGCTATGGATGCTTTAAATAATAAGCCTGTCTCAACTGTGGATAAGCCAAAAAGTTTGTGTCTGAAAATAGATGGACACGGGCAGAATACTACGCAAATAAAGATCCATAACAGTAAAGGGGTATTTCTAAAAACCTCAATATAGGCAATAGCAGCGTATTTAAATACTCTATATTTAGGAGCATTACAGTAATTACGTACTAAGGCTAAAATTGAGCCAAAAACTACACCAATTACCACAGCAATGGAGGAGATAATCAGCGTAAATAAAGTTCCTTTTAAAATATAAAGTAAAATGGCGTTTTTGGATAAAATGCCAAAGCTTGCAGCCCATTCTTCCATTAACATCGCTATTTCTCCTTTTTATTAAGAGTACGCATTTGATCGCGTTTCTTTAAGTTATTTTCCCAGCTGCTGGCCATCTTGGAGAGCGGATAGCAGAAGATAAAGAATAAGAATCCTGAAACTAAATAAGCAGGACCGTAAGCACCACCGGTATTAACGCCGGTGACGAAGCTGTAAGTTAAAGAGATTAAATCAGCTCCACCTATGATGTATAAACAAGAGGTATTTTTAATAAGATTTACAACTTGGTTTACAGATGGTGGCAAAATGATTTTGATACTTTGTGGCAGGATGATGTAGTACATCATGCCAAAATAATTAAAACCTTGAGACTGAGCGGCTTCAAATTGACCTTTTTGAATTGATTGAATGCCTGCACGGATTACCTCAGCCATGTAAGCTCCGTGGTAAATACCGATAGAAACGATACCTGAGAGCAAAATACCTATACTATGACCTGAAAAAGAGAGCGCATAGTATAAAAAGCAGATCTGTAATAACAGTGGGGTGTTTTGAATAAATTCGACATAAACACGAGCAATAACACGAAAAGAGGTTTTATTGCTTGTGGACATAAGACCAAATAAAACACCTAAAGTCAGGGAAATTATGAGAGCAAATACCGCAGTTTCAACGGTAGTTAAAAATCCTAATAAAAAGGTTTCCCGGTAAGTCCATACTTTAAGCCAGGCCTCTGGTGAAAATAGGGTTTCCATGCAAATATTCCAATAAGTTAGAACCTAAAGCCCCCAAAATTTTGGGGGCTTTTAAAAACTAATCCAAGTTATTTTCTTTTATAAGTTTGTCTAAAGTGCCGTCTTTAGCCCATTTGGAGATTAAAGAGTCAACATAGGCTGATAAGGAAGAGCCTTTTTTGGTAACAGCACCATATTGCTGTGGTTCAAATTGCTCTGGAAGATAAGTACGGCCTTTGGTGTTGTAAACAGCTAAAATAGATTTATCAACACAGAAAGCCTGGATCTCGTTGGCACTTAAAGCAGTAGAAATTGCTGGGTAGTCATCAAACTGGTGGTAGCTTACGCCATCTTTCCAAGTTGCAGGATCAAAGTTTGCATAATCAAAGTTTTTACCATCAATAACCTTAGCATCAATCATAGCTTTGGTTAAAGCACGAGCTGAGGAGGAGCCTGAAGATACACCTACAGTCTTGCCTTTAAGATCGGCAATGCTTTTAATACCACTGGACTCTTCAACTAATACGGCAACATGATCGGTAAAGTAAGGCGTTGAGAAATCCCAGTGTTGTTTACGCTCATCGGTAATGGTGAAGGTAGCTAAGACAACATCAAGATCGCCTGAATCAATAAGCTCGCTACGTGTAGCGGCAGTTACAGTAGTAAATTCAACATCAACACCTAAGTCATCGGCAATTAACTGTGCAATAGAGTCTTCAAGACCGGTGTATTCACCGGTAAGAGGATCTTGGAAGCTAAAACCTACAACAGCATTTTTTACACCAACTTTTAAAACACCGCGATCTAAGATGGCCTGAATCTCGGGAGTATCTGGAGCTTGTGCATAAGCCTGAGAGGTAAATAAAACAGAGGCTGTGGCAATAGCACTTACAATGTTTGATAATTTCATAAATATTCTCCTTGTCTCTCGATTGAATATTAGTGTTTTAAAATTTTTCCCAAGAACTGTTTTACACGTTCATGTTGCGGATTGGTAAAGAAATGTTCTGGTGTGCCTTCCTCAAGAATATGACCATCGGCCATGAAAACGACTCTGTCGGCAACTTGGCGTGCAAAGCCCATTTCGTGAGTAACTACAACCATAGTGATATTAGACTCTTTGGCAAGTTTAACCATGACATCTAATACCTCTTGAATAGTCTCAGGATCTAAAGCTGAGGTTGGTTCATCAAATAAAATTATGCGACTTTGGCAGCATAAAGCTCTGGCAATGGCGATACGTTGCTGTTGACCACCTGAGAGGGTAGTTGGATAAACATGAGCTTTATCTTTAAGTCCAACAACATCTAAATAATGCATAGCAAGCTCGGTTGCTTCTTTTTTAGATTTGCCGTGAATTTTTACAGGAGCTAGGATTAAATTGGTGAGAACATCGAGGTGAGGGTAGAGATTAAAAGACTGGAAAACCATGGATTCATAATCGCGGATGAGTTTAGTCTTATTTTTTAAAGTTAGTTCGTGACCGTCGATATATACATGACCTGAGGTTGGAACTTCCAAAAAGTTCATGCAGCGCACAGTGGTGGATTTTCCTGATCCTGAAGGTCCGATAATGACCAATTTCTCACCTTCGGCAACTTCAAGACTTACATCTTTTAAAACATGTAAATCGCCAAAGAATTTATTGATATGGTCAAGCTTAATCATAGCCATTCCTAAATACCTTTTTATACTTAAAGTTTATTTGAATGAGTTTAGTATATATTCACAAAATGAAGGCGGAGCATTATGTAAAAAATAGCACTTATTTGGTGCATGTTAAATTTTAGATCAAAAATAGGGCGCGTTTCTTTATAAATAGCTTATATATGCTTTTTGTTTGCAAGTAATTTCTTATTTATTTCTAAATTTTTTCAAAAAATTTATTTATTTAATGTAAATAATGGTGCAATATTTTGGCGATTTTTTAGAAAAAAAGCTCAAAAACAGAAAATTCATGTTAATAATCTTGTTATAAATCAAACTCTATAAAAAGATTGTATACAATTTAAAACTAAAAATTACTTTTATATCAAGGTATTGTCCATAAAAACAAATCATTTTGCTTTAATTGTATTTATTTTATAAATTTTATTTACAAGATATATACGGCTTTTTTATGCCTTTTTTATACAGATCTATATAAGATGAAATGGTGTTCAACTACCAAGGACAATCAAAAGCCCAAAGTTTCGCACTTAAATATTTAGTCTAAACTCAAAATTTTTTCTAAAAAATTTTAAATTTAGTCTAAATGGCGGGAGATTGTCATTATGTATGCTTACATCAATTAAACATAGTTTTATTAAATACCTTCCTTTATTGTTAATCGGTTTTGCCATTTCTTTGGTGGTAAAGGTTCCTCAAATTCGTGACTTTGCTTATAGCGCTTATCTTGAAGGCATGGATTTAACCCATAGTGAGTTTGGTCTTTTATGTTCTTGTGGCGGTATTGTGGTAACCCTCACTTATATTGTTGCCGGAATTTTATGCGACTATTTTGATTTAAGAAAACTGTTAGTCTCATGTTTAGTAATCTGCGCACTGTGCATAGGCTTTATGGCTACAAGGCCTGAGCTTTTAAATCTAATACTTTCTTATTGCTTGTTATCTTTCTTTGGTATGTCTTTATTTTGGTGTGCGGCTATTAAAGCTGTATGTATCATTGCTAAAAACTCCCAAGGAAAGGCTTTTGGTTTAGTTGAAGGTGTAAGAGGCGGTACAGGTTTATTCTTTGCAGCAATTGCCATCATTATTATGGAGCTTATCGATCATGATGGTTTAGGAATTGCTACCGTCTTAGGATATTTTGCGATTGCACATTTAATTGTTGCTGTCCTTTTATTGAAGTATTTACCAGCTGATTTAAAGACAAAAGAGAAAAATCATATTTCATTTAAGTCTGTTAAAGCTATTTTTTATAAAAGACAGGTTTGGTCCATCATTATGATGGTATTTGGAATTTATACTGTTTTTGCCCTAATGTCTTATACCGGCCCTTATTTAGAAAACTGTGGTGTTCCTACGGGGGTCTGTTCTTTTATAAGTGCGATGCGCGTCTTTTTAATAGCATTAGTTGCAGCGCCGATAGGCGGTGCTATTTGCCAGAGAAAAGGACCTTCAAGAGTAATTTCTGTAGGTGCTATTTTATGTTTTGCCTTAGCTTTAGCCCTTATATTCTTAGATGGTCAAAGCATTACGTTTGTAGCAATTTCTTTAGTGCTTTTAATGTCTTTTTTAACCTTTGCGTTAAAAGGTATCCAATTTGCAGCTTTGCAAAAATCTGGCATTAAAGCCGGATCTATAGGTTTAGCTTTGGGCCTTATTTGTACAGTAGGTTACTCCCCTGAAATGTTTTTATTTTCTCTTGTTGGCGTATTTTTGGACAATTTTGATGAAGAAATTGCTTATCGTTTAATCTTTGGCTTAATGGCAATAGGTGCAGTTATTGCTTTTATGGGAGCTAAGCGTTTGGTAAATGATGAACAAAAGCATCGTTTACTTAATAAGACAAGCTTGGGAGTTATATTTTTATATAACCCGAAAAAAGCGACATTTAAGTATAAATTAAAGGCCAAAACCAAGCTTTTGTTCACTAAGCTTTTAGGTCCTTACAGTGCTTTTATCTTTAACTTTTTTCATAATATCTTTAAAAGAAATTTAATCACCATATTGTTTTCATTACAAATTTTTACTGCTGTATGTTTGATGCATCTGTCAGATGCAAAATATAAGTTTTTATCCTCTACAAAAAGAAGTCTAGGTGCTTTAGCTCTTTTATTTAAAGTACAGTTTAAAACTTTATAAAAATAAATAAGGTAATTTATGCTCACGTTAAGCAAGTTAATGATCAATAACTATCTAAATTTAGAGCTACTGAAATTTGATCCACTTATAAAAGAGAACATTAGACCTTGGAGCATAGATTTAACGCTTGGAAATACTCTTGCCATTTGTAAGAGTAATAATGCTGTTTTGGATGTTGAAGAGTTTAAATCTATAGATGATGAAAAATTCGATATTTTAAATATTGAAGATGGTTACATTTTAAGTCCAGGCGAGACTGTTACAGGCTTTTCAAAAGAGAGCATAAAACTTCCACAAAATATCAATGGTCTTATTTTAAATCTTGATCATCTTGCTATGCTTGGGATAGATGCCACTATAAGCCAATATATTACTCCAGGATTTATCGGTCATAAAAGAATAGTGATCGTAAATAAAAGCACACAAAAGATCAAAATAAAGCCTGGAATTACTATTTGTACTTTAGTGTTATTGAGGATGGGTGTGGAGTAAATACTAGATAAAAGAAAACTGTAAGCTGTCTATAACTCTCTAAGTTAAAGTTTTCTTTAAAGATTAATAATTGATTAATACAACAATCAAAGAATGCGCTCAAATTAAAAGGTCGAACTTCTTTAAATGTAAGAAGATCGACCTTCAATTTACGTAATCACCCGCAAGTTTTGTCTTTAAGGGGTGAAGTTTTATTTTAAAAGCTTAGCGGTAGTATCTGTCGTAGCGGCTGTTTCTTTGGCCTTTAACTAAGAAGGACAAAAGCATTAAAAGCGCAGCAACAATGCCACAGACAAAAGTAATTAAAATCCATTGTGGCATAGATAAAGAGAATAAACTCCAATCTAATTTTCCACAGCTACCACTTGGGCTAAACATCCAAGGAAGCCAGGCATCAAGTTTTAAATAACTTGGGAAAGAGGCGGTGAGTTTGCAAGTTCCAGCAAAAATATTGCTACTTTGGGCGACACTGTCTAGGTGATCGATGGCAGTAAAAAAGCCACCTAATGAACAAAACAATAAACCTAAAACAGCAATAAGTCTAAAGAACCACAAAGGGGCTGCCAATATACCAATAATACCAGCAGCAATAAATCCTAAAAACCAAGCTCTTTCATAAACACAGTTTACGCAAGGATCAAGATGTAGCCCGTACTGAAAATATAATCCTGATGCTTCAAGGCTGATTCCTAAAATCAGTAATAAAAGCCAACAAAATCTAGTACAGGAAAAATTTTTAATAAACCGCAACACCTTGATCTCTCCTTAGATAGCGTATCAGTGTCCTACAGCGGACTTAACCACCTCCGCTGCATGCTCAATATCACCGGCGGTGATCCAGCCCATATCAATATACCACTGAGTTAAATCAGGTAAAAGAACGGAAGTACCGATTAAGCCAACAATTGTTAAAACGATGGTAAATGGTAAAGCCATCCACATCATACGTAAATAAGGAAGTCTTACCAGAGGGGCAATGGCGGATGTTAACAAGAACAAGAAGGCAGCCTGACCATTTGGAGTTGCAACTGATGGTAAATTGGTACCAGCGTTAATTGCAATAGCCAGATCGTTGTAGTGCTCACCTGAGATGATGCCGTTAACTAAAGCCTGATGAACCTGTTCAATATAGATAGTAGCTACGAATACGTTATCAGATACTGAGGAGATAATACCATTGGCAAGGTAGAAGATAGGGATCTGAGCTTCTTTTGGAACGGAGAATACCCACTCAATAAATGGTACGAATAAGCCTTGCTCAGCAATTACGGTAACAATTACGAAGAATACGCATAATAATGAGCAAAATGGCATGGACTCGGTGAATGCTTTACCAACTTCTTCTTCAGTGGTGATACCACAGAAAGTAGTTGCTAAAACAATGATAGACAGACCAATTAAACCTACAGCTGCAAAGTGGAAGGCTAAAGCAATAACAAGCCATACACAGCAGGCAGCTTGGAAGCCTAACTTTAACTTGTCCCGTAAGGTCATGTTTTGAGAGTAGATTTCGTCTTGACGGACTAATACCTTATATACAGACTCAGGCATTTGTGCACCAAAACCAAATAACTTGAATTTCTCAACTAAAAGGCTAGTGGCAAAACCGAAGATAAAAATCGGAATAGAAACTGGAGACATACGAATGAAGAACTCAACGAAGGACCAGCCTGAGACGTTACCTACGATTAAGTTTTGAGGTTGACCTACTAAGGTAGCAACACCGCCTATGGTAGTACCTACAGCTGCGTGCATTAAGATAGAGCGTAAGAAAGCACGGAATTTCTCTAAATCCTGTTTGTACTCATCAGGTACGAAGTGATCGTCTGATAAACGAGAGGTTGCTGCATCACCGCAAATGAAGGAGTGATAAACACGGTATAAACCCATACATACGGCAATGATTACTGCTAAAACGGTTAACGCATCAACGAATGCAGCTAAGAAACCACCAACAAAGCAGAATAAGAAGGCAATCATTACGTGATTACGTACTTTTACTAAGATTTTAGAGAAAATAAAGAGTAAGAAGTCACGAACAAAGTGAATACCACCTAACATGAACATCAACAAGAGCAGAACTTCAAGGTTGTTGAAAATCTCATGCTTAACACCATCCATAGTACACATGCCCATAAAGCATGCTTCGATGGCTAAAAGACCACCTGGTTGTAATGGATAACACTCCAAAGCCATCGCTAAAGTAAAGATAAACTCACCGACTAAAACCCAGCCACAGGTAAAAGGTGAGATTTGGTATAAGATTGGATTGATGATAAGACAGGCGACGATAAACAGCTTATACCATACAGGCGCGGTACCCATGAAATTCAGGGCCAGCGCCTTGGACGGAGTGAGATTTGCTGACATGAAATTAAGTCCTTTTTATAACGTTGTACTTGTGGATTTTTAATACATTGGATTTTAAGCAAAAGTTATTGTTTTTGTTAGAGCTTAAGTTCATAAATCACGAAAATTATAAAATGTTGCAAATTTTCAAAAAATTGTAAATTTTACAAATATATATTTTATGCAATTTTTATTAAATAAAAAAACAACCGTTTACGGTTTTTGCAAAAAAGTGTAAAAAATTTTGTATATTAGATTGAATTAAAAGAATAATTTTTTATAAAAAAAATTTGCCTTAAGTTAATGTTAAATTTGTACTCTAATTTTCATAAAAAAAACTCTTCTGAAAATAGCCTTCAGAAGAGTTTGTAAATGTGACATTTTAGTTTGAAATCAACGTCTTAAAAGAGTCTTTTAGAGCATTGAATATCTTACTTTAAGGTTTTGCAATGTTTTCTAATTTTGCGACCTCAACAATGCCTTCTTGTATAAACCAGTTAGTAACCTCAGGCATTACATACCAAGTGGCAATTAAACCAACTATGGTTAACACGATGGTATAAGGTAAAGCCATCCACATCATCTTAAAATACGGTAAACGAATAAGAGGGGCAAGAGGAGAGGTAAGTAAGAATAAGAAAGCAGACTGACCGTTAGGAGTTGCAACTGATGGTAAGTTGGTACCGGCATTAATGGCAACTGCAAGATTGTCAAAATGTTCTGGGGTAATCATACCAGAGAAAAGAGCGTCTCTTACCTGTTGAATATAAATAGTAGCAACGAAAACGTTATCTGATACGGCAGAAATGATGCCGTTGGCAAGATAGAAAATTGGTAAATGGTATTCTTGATCTGTAGAGAATACCCAAGCGACGATTGGATCAAAAAGACCTTGAGCACTAATTACGGCAACTACAGTGAAGAATACGCATAAAAGAGCGCAAAATGGCATAGACTCGGTGAAAGCCTGACCAATCTCACCTTCAGAAACACCGCAGAAAGTTGTTGCAAAAACGATTACAGATAAACCAATTACACCAACAGATGCTAAATGTAAGGCTAAAGCTGAAACTAACCAGATGCAGCATAAGCATTGAACAATTAAGTTGAGCTTATCGCGGCGACTCATGTGAGAGTAGTTCTTCTCATCTTGCATAACTAAGATCTTATATACAGCCTCAGGCATGCCGTGGCCATAGCCAAATAGCTTAAATTTCTCAATGAAGAAGCAAGTGGCAAGACCGAAGAGCACAATAGGTACAGATATTGGGGACATTCTGATGGCAAAGTCAATGAAGTTCCAGCCACAGACATTACCTACGATTAAGTTTTGAGGCTCACCTACGATAGTGCAGATACCACCTATGGTAGTACCAACAGCAGCATGCATAAGCAAGGATCTTAAGAAAGCGCGGAATTCCTCTAAATCTTTTAAATGCTCATTTGGAATAACGCTATCTTTAACACTTACTAAAGCTAATTTGTTGTCAGAAATTGTGGAAATGTATAACTGATAAAGACCTGCACAAGTAGAAATAATGATAGCTAAAACAGTTAAGGCATCAACGAAGGCTGAAATCAGTCCACTCATAAAGCAGAAGATAAAAGCCAGCATTAAATGTGATCTTACATGAACCATGATCTTGGTAAATAAGAACAGTAAGAAATCACGGACAAAGTGAATACCGGCAACCATGAACATTAAAAGCAGTAAAACCTCTAAGTTACCACCAATTTCATGGGTTACAGCTTCCATGTCACACATGCCTAAGAAGCAAGCCTCAGCAACGATTAAACCACCTGCTTCTAAAGGATAGCTTTCAAGAGCCATAGCTAAAGTTAAGATAAACTCAGCTACTAAAAGCCATCCTGCGACATAAAGAGAATAGTGGGCGACAATTGGATTTAATATTAAAAAGAATAAAACTAAATTTTTATACCATGCCGGCGCATTGCCCATAAAATTTAAGACTAACGACTTGGCGTAGGTAATTGAAGTACTCATCGCTCAGACCCTCTGTATGAAAAGAGTTTACATTTGTGAAGTGTTAGCTTCTTTACATATTTTCTTTACATAAATTAAATATTTTATTGATTTACTTAAGATAAATATAAGCAAAAAGCTAGAAAAAAAGTTTGAGAAAACCTTCTTCGTTATTAAGTAACATCATTTTAAATCAGTGATAATTTTTATTAAAGGTAAAAACGGAATTTTTTTACATTTTTATATATAAGTACATGATTTATATATAAATATATTTTATGAAAAATATTTTATAAAATATAAACTAAAATGTTAGAAAAATATATGTAAAATATGATTTAAATTTTGATAAAGATATTGAAATTAAACAAAAAAAATTTTACAAAAAAGGTTAATATATACTAGTTTTTAGTTAATTTTTCATTTTATGAAAATGTGAAAAAAATGATGCATAAAACATTTTTTGTAAATTCTATATTGGTATCTGCTTGAAAAAAATAGATTTGTTATTCAAATTTTATATTTTGTCATATGTCTAAAATAAAATATTCTTGTAAGTTGTATGCAAGAAAAAAGGCCATTTGGAGGCGCTACTCTCCAAATGGCCTTAATCTACCTAATTACGTCTAGGCGTAATTAGGATTTAGAGATAGTCATTGGCTTAAAGTTTTAAATATAAATTCCTCTCGGGATAATTTGTCAGATCGCTCATTGCCTGCACAGTCATTTTTTTCAGCTTCAGCTGCAGCCTGAGTACTCTTAATTTCAGATTTTAAGAAGAAGGTAGTTTTGGGATCTGGAATATTTAAATCTTCCATTACATCTTTCATCTTAGAGGAACTTTCACTAAAGGTAATAGATTCTGAGCTTGCAGTCATTTCGATGGCATTTAACATCTTAATTACGACGTCATCACAGTTATAAGGTAAGCCCCAGTTTTTAATGCGTGTTTTAAATAATGCTTTTCTTAAGATTTGTCCTAAGCTGCAGGAGAGAAATTGAATGAAGCTTTTACCTTCTAAATAAGTTTCATCTTCAGCTGCATGATTGCGACTTGAACCTAAACGATCTTGGAATAACTTAAATGATGCCCAGATTTCATTTCTGTCAAAGTAATAGCAATAAGCCTCGATAGGATCTGAGATAGTGTCTGAAACCAACATTCTTATAGAGTGATGGAATAATCTGCTCTCTAAAGCTTCTTCATTAACTTCAAAGAAACCATCTTTAGTATCTTTTAAATATTTTTCGATAATCTCAAGCTCATCAGAACTTGAAATCTCACCTGAGCGTAAATTGTCTAAAACCAAACTTATGCGTTGTTTTAAGTATTGGCGTGAAGAGTTATAAATATTCTCATCAAAATAGACATGTAAATAGAGTTTTTGCTTACGTCTTTTACCAAATTGGCCTTCTGGAGTGTATTTCCAGCTAATCTTTTGGGTTACAGAAGTACAACCAATAGCTGGATGATAAGAGCTAATTGAAAACAGTCTTGGTCTATAGGTATTTAAGAAGCTTGTAAGTTTAGCGTGAGATCTACGTACGTTTAAAACAAAGTGAATGTTTTCTTGCAAGAAAGAGCGTAACTCAGCTAAAGAGCCATAACCTCTATCACCTACAAACAATACATTGTCATCAAAATCAATTTTTGCTTTAACTTTTAATAAATGTCTAATGGCAATGATGTTTGGTGCTTTATTTCCTAAAACTCGATAGTAAAGGGGAAGGCCATTTTCAGCGTTAGATGCCATAACAATATTAGCACCTGAGGTATTTTCTTCATGCGTAAGCTCCTCGCGAGCTGACCAGGAGAAGCGACGAGGGCGTTTGAAGCGAGAGGTTGAGCCATAAACGGTAATCTTACCTGTATTATTTTTATTTAATGTATTTATGCGATTGAAGAATGAAGCTATTTTTTGAGAGCTAATACGTGAAAAAAGACGATGTAATTCAGCTTGTGTTATAGGTTCTGCCCAAGGAAGTTGAACTTTTTTGCAAAATTGCGGCAAAGAGGTATAGGCATTATCTGTAGTAAATAAAAGAAAATAAGCTACTGACAAAATTTTGTTTTTGTCATCATATTGGTTAAATGTAAGTCTTAAAGCTTCATATAAAGGAAGACGTTTAATAAGATTTTGTAAAACCCAATAAGCGCCAAACATGCGCGTTATCTGCTCTTTTGGTTCAAATTCAGAAAAGAGCTTACGCGGTTTAAATTCAATTACACCATCTTCACGTCTAAAAGAACGTAAAGTTTGCAGCTCTGGGTGAAGCTCTAAATAAAAACTCTTCCATTCAATCTCACCAAATTTATTGCCAGAAATAATTTTTCCAACAGTTGTGGTGCTGCTACGGTAAGAGCGTTGCTTTTGTGCATCCCATGCATTTTGATATGTGCATAGGTAGTATTTCTTGCCGCTTTTTAAAACAAGCATCTTTTCAAGTTTGGGATTTTGCATAATTAACTTTCCGCCACCAGATAAATAACACTATGGAAAGTATAAATAAAACGTGATTATGATCACATAGATTAAAAAAACTTTTCAGCAATTTCAATAACTTAATAATAGGCTATATCTAGCACCTTTCAACATATATATCTATAAATACCATTTTTTTATTGATTTTCCTCATTTATTTTCAAACTCACTAAAATGGTGACCATGCCACGGGGGCATGGATATATTGAGGAATCAAAAAAATTATGAATAAGTTATTAAAAGCAGGTGTTTTATCTTTGTTAATTGTTTCTGTTCCTTCTTTTGCAACTATGGAAGCTGCTTGGAATGCTCCTAAAACTTATGCTCAGGTATCAGCTGCTAAAGTTCACTGCCCTGAATATATCTATTTAAAGGTAGATGGCAAAATGATTCAGAAATCTTGGACTCATGAGGTTGTATCTGGACGTAGCGGCACAGATGCTGGCGAGTGCATTTTTGACTAATCTGGAGAGCCAGAAGTGATGATTCGTGATGATGAGGAGCAATTAAAACTCAAAGGAGAGATCCTTTGTGCTTTGGGAACCTCGCTTGCTAAATGTGGTGCCGAAACTCGTCTAATCATAAACCAAACCGAACAGGTAGCACGTTCATTTAATTTACAGCAATGTGAAATTAATTTAAGTCGTTCGCAGATGACAGTAAGTATCAATGAAAATGGCGTGCGTCTTTATTTTTCAGGAAAGATTCCGGCATTTGGTATCAATATGGCATCCTTAACTGCTTTAAATACTATTTGCTTAGATATTATTTCAAGAAAGATCACCGATCTTCATGAAATGAAAGAGAAAATCTTGGCCGTCAAGGGCAGTACCTATAAGAAAATCAAGCTTGTATTTATTGAAGCTTTAGCAGCTGCAGCATTTGCATATTTAAATGGTGGCAACTATAAAGTCTCATGTGCAGCATTTGCAGGCGGATTAGTCTTAATGGCGGTCAGATTCTCCCTTATAAAAGAAGGCTTTTTTGCAGTCTTTGCTTTTATGTGCTCAGCCTTTATGGGATGTAGTGTAACTTTTGCAACATCTTTATTTGCGCTAGATGCAACTTTCCCAGAAACAAAGTTAGCAGTAATGGCGACAACATTGCTGTTAGTTCCAGGCTATCCGTTAATGAATGGCTTTTTGGATGTCTTTAAAGGTTATTTGGAAACTGGAATGTTTAGACTCCAACATGCAGCAGTTTTAACAATGGCGGCAGCTACAGGACTTTTAGGTGCAATGTCTTTAACCACATGGCTTTACAATGTCTGATAATTTGATTTCTATACTTAACTATTTATGTCAAGGAGCCGCTGCTGCTTTTGTAGCTGCAGCCTTTGCGATGCTCTTTGCCGTTCCAAGACAATATCTCTCTTATATTGCTTTTGGAGGTTTTGTCATTAAAGTAATTAGAACTGTATTAAATGTAGGTTTTAATATGGAGGTTGCGGTAGCAACATTCATTGCCTGCGCTGTAGGTTCTCTTATTTTTATCTATTTCGCTCCGAAACTTAAAGTACCGCGGCCAGTTTTTACTACCGCGGTCATTATTCCGTTAATTCCGGGACTTGATGCCTATACCGCTTTATTGTCCTTATATGAGGTAATTGATGGAACTTCCTACGAAATAGCCCATAATGCTGGTATTATCATCCACCATTTAATGAGATGTTTTGCCATCTTGTTAGGTATTTGTTTAGGAATTGCGGTTCCACCATTATTTTTCTACCGTTATCGTCATCAAGGACAGAGTAGAAGTAAGTTTAGAATTCAGATCCTCTCTTCCTTAAAACGTGTGTAATCATAGTCCTGTGTAGCTTAATTGATTTGTATTGAGTTCGTCTCAGTGCTAGAATCTACGGGTTTAGGATTTTATTTATAAAAATCCAAAGGCGAACTTTTTTTTAAAGTTCAGGCAAAACTTCAAGCTGCACAGGAAGGTTATGTCGTCAGTTGCTTATTTAACCTTATATATCGCTTTAGGCGCTGTATTAGGTATTTTATTAGGTCAAATCAAATATAAAGGTATTGGCCTTGGAATCGGCGGTGTTCTGTTCTCAGGCATCATCGTCGGTCACTTCGCTCAAGAATATTATGGATTAACTTTACGCCTTGATGGTGCTTTAACCGCTGATGGTAATATTCTGCATTATCTGCAGGAGTTTGGTTTAATCCTCTTCGTTTATGCTATCGGTGTTCAGGTAGGCCCAAGCTTCTTCTCAAGCTTACGCGGTATTGGTGCTAAGCTCATCGGTTTAGCCGTTGCTATCATCGTCCTGAACGTTGTCATTGCTATGAGCTTATACTTTACCGGTATCGTCCAAGCTGACGCTATGATCGGTATGTATACTGGTGCAATTACCAATACCCCAGCTTTAGGTGCTGGTACAGCCATGCTCTCTGAAATGGCAAATGTCTTTACTCAAGAGGGTAAAGATGCTGTAGCTATGGGCTTTGACGCTACTAAGATTTCTGGCGCTTATGCTATGGCTTATCCTTTTGCCGTATGCTCTTTGTTAATCGTTATGATTGGCATTCGCATCATTTTCCGCGTCAGCATCGATGAAGCTGGTGAGGCTTATGCGGCTTCTAAGAAACAGGGTCGTGAAGATCTCATTCAGATGAACGTTACTGTTTCTAATAAAGAGTTCTTTAACAAGCCTTTAAATACTCTTGATGTCATCAAAAACGGTGTGGTTATTTGCTCCCGTATGAAGCGTCAAGGTGAGCTTTCAGCTCCTAAGCCTGATACTGTTGTATTAGAAAACGACATTCTTCACTTAGTAGGTCTGCCAAAGCACGTAAATGAAGCTGTTAAACTCTTAGGTACTGAGGCCTCTGATGTTCTTACAACTCACGGTACTTCTATTACTGTAAGACACTTAATCGTCACTAAGAATGATGTAATGAATCATACTTTAGGTGAGCTTGATTTAGAGAAACAGTACAATATTGTAATTTCTCGTGTTTACAGATCTGGCGTCCAGTTCATGCCATCTTCTGACTTAAAGTTAGCCTTAGGCGATGAGCTTAATGTAATTGGTAAGTTAGATGATGTTAAGAAGGCCGGTAAGGTTGTTGGTAACTCTTCTGCAACTATGAATAAGGTTGCAATGTTACCTATTTTCTTAGGTCTGTTCTTAGGTATTATCTTAGGTTCTATTCCTCTGCCAATCCCAGGCGTCCCAACTCCACTTAAGTTAGGTGTAGCAGGTGGCCCTCTCATCATGGCTATCTTATTAGCACGCTTTGGCGATTCCTTAACTGGCAACCGCTTACATTGGCGTTTACCGGTTCCAGCCTTAGCAGCTTTCCGTGAAATCGGTATCACCTTGTTCTTAACCATTGTTGGTATTTCTGCAGGCGCCAATGGCTTCTTCAATACCTTAACTCATGGCGATGGTTTACATTGGATGGCATGGGCAACCTTAATTTCCTTTATCCCAATTGCTATCGTAGGCTTTGTTGCTTTCAAGGTATTTAAGGTTAACTACTTAGTACTCTCTGGTATGATCGCCGGTTCTTACACCGATCCTCCAGCACTTGCTTATGCTAACGGCATGTATAAGGATTCTGAGGCTTCCTCTATTGGTTATGCCACTGTATATCCATTCACCATGTTCCTGCGTATTTTATCTCCGCAGATCATGTTGATTATCATCGCTTCTACTCTCTAACAAAACTCTATGTTAAAGAGTAATTACAAAGCGGAGAGCCATTTTGTATTATGCGGAATTGGCGCTCCGCTTTTAGCATTTATTGAAGGCTTAATAGGCAAAAGAGCAGATCTCAAAACTGCGTTTATCTGTCCTTTATGGGCGCCCTTATTAGTTCCCTTATGTATGTTGTTCCCATTTTTAGGAGCAATCATTTTTTCTAAAGCTAAAAAGGGGCATGAAGGGTATGAGCTATTAGGCTTTAGATTTGGTTTAATTCTTGAGATTTTTTACTTTTTACTTTTATATTTTATTTATCAATATCTAAGTTATAAAAGCGGGATCTTATGGGATATTTATGCCAAAAAGGCTTCTTTAAATCATCACGATCTACAGATTGCAACTCCTGAACAACTTGAATACAGTCAATCTTTATTATTTGCTTATGCTCAAGGAGCTTTTGCTTATATTTTGGGATTTGTCTTTATTCAAAGTGCAGTATTTGCAAAGATTTTAGGAAGAGTAAATCCTATTAAAGTTGCGCTTAAAGCGGTATTTATAAATCTTCCAAGTTATATTTTGTTAATTTGCATTAGCATTGCAGTATTTAGCATAGTTGAGAAATACTTTGCTAACTTAAAGCTTCATTATCTTGAATCGTATATTTTAGGTAAAGAAGCTTTTAAACCAGATTATTGGTTTATTGCATTGCGTTTGTATCTATATCAAGGAATGCAGACTGGATATCTTATTGTAAGTGCGATATCTTTAGGTCTTATAAAAAAGAAGCAATCGTAATTATAAAAGGGGGCAGTTATGGAAAATAATGAGTTAATTTATGGACTGCCACCCTTTATCCCTCCAAAAGCAAAAGTTCTAGTTTTAGGATCTATGCCGTCTGTAGCCTCACTTAAAGAAGGCTTTTATTACATGCATAAGCAAAATCGCTTTTTTAAAATAATTGAGATTTTGTGTGGTTATAAGCTTGATACTATTGAGCTGCGTAAAAAAGCTTTAAATGAGCTCAATATTGCTTTATATGATGTTATAGAAGCTTGCGAAAGGGAAGGTAGTTTAGATGCAAAGATTAAACATATTGTGCCATCTGACATAAAAAACCTTTTAAACTATCATCAAAGCATTAAAAGGGTGATTACAAATGGCGCGCTTTCTAAAAAGTTATTTTTAAAGTACTCTTCTGGTGTAAATATTGAGGTCGTGCATTTGCCATCTACAAGTCCTGCAAATGCGGTATTTAATCTCGATAGACTTTCAAGTTTATATATAAAGGCTTTGACGGAGTTTTAATATGCGCAAAGGTTTATACCTTTTACCTTTATTATTTTTATCTCAAGTGGTTTTATCGCAACAGTTCGTGTTTGAGCGCGGCTATTCTACAACCTATGTTGAAACCAATAAAACCTGCGATTTAGATGAATATGCCTCAATGTGTAAAGGTTATGCCAACTTTTTAGCCGGTAGCTTTGAAAATGCACAGTTACAGCGTTTTAACTCTAGTATTGATTATGAAGATCCTGATTTTGTAATGGAAATTCCGCATGCAGAGCAATATCTTTTAATTGATTTTAGACCATTTAAAGACAATGAATTGATAACTGTAGTCACCCATATTGAGATTAAAGATAGTGCAGGTGAGGACAGTTATATTGAGACGATGAATTTAAATGAAAAAACAGGCAAATTAATCACTTTTAAAGATTTATTTAAAAAGCCTGATATTGCTTCAATGATTTGTGCTAGAAAAATAGAGGCGCGCTATAAAGAAGACAATATGAGTGTGTTGCCTTTAGTTGTAGCCTCAGTTGAAGTAAATCCAACGCGCTTTTTGATTATGCCTGATGGTATTGAGTTCGTATATCCACCAAATCTCCTTGAAAAAAGTAATAATGATAGTGTATTGAAGGTACATATTAGTGAACTTATGGAAGCTTCACCTAATTTAAACTGGTTCCCAGGATTTTTAGAAAAAAATATTAAACATCAAGAAGATCAACTTGATAAAGTAAACAGAAAAGCAAAATAGTTAAAAATATATTTTATAGACCTCCAAGTAGATTTTGGAGAGAGAAATAATTTCCGTGTAAATCCAAATAAGTTTGTTAATATCAACTTAACTTATTATGGAGTGTTACATGGCTAAAAAGAACATAAAGCGCAAACCAGTAGCTGAAAAAATTGCTGACTTAATTTTAGACAATTACGACATTAATTCATCAAAAGACGTCAACGAGGCTTTAAAAGAAGTATTTGGCCCTATCTTTGAAAAAATGCTAAATGCTGAAATGGATANNGCGCATCTAGGCTATGACAAGAATTCTTCTGAATCCAAAGATACTTCCAATAGACGTAATGGGTATGGAGAAAAGAAAATACAAGGCTCTTTTGGCGAGACTACCATAAGTGTACCTAGAGACAGAAAAGGCAGTTTTGAACCTGTTGTCGTCAAAAAGCATCAAAAGGATGTCTCTGAAATAGAAGGTAAAGTTCTTGCTATGTATGCAAGAGGAATGTCTCAACGAGACATAAGCTCAACCATCAAATAAATCTATGGTTTTGAGCTATCTCAAGACAAAATATCGACCATAACAGACAGCATCATAGAAGATGTTAAGTCATGGCTCCAAAGGCCATTAAAACCAATATATACCTTTGTTTTTGTAGATTGTATCTACGTCAAAATGAAGAATGAGAAAGGTATTATTAATAGCCATGCAGTTTATGTGGTTTTAGGAGTTGATGCTGAAGGCTATAAAGATGTGTTAGGCCTTTATGTAAGCCCAACAGAATCAAAATCTACATGGATGCAAATCTTTGATTCTATAAAGGTTAGAGGCGTTGAAGATATTCTATTTTTATCAATGGACGGCGTTTTAGGTCTTGAGGAAGGAGTTAAATCTATATTCCCAGATACATTGGTGCAACGGTGTGTAGTTCATTTAATAAGAAATTCAACTAAATACATACCATCAAAACATTTAAAAGCTTTCTTGGCAGATTGTAAAGCAATGTATACAGCGATAAATATTGAAGCTGCAGAAGACTCCTTTAAGAGTTTAAAAGATACGTGGGGTAATGACTATCCAGGAGCTATACGAGTATGGGAAAACAACTTTAATCACATAAGACAGTTGTTCAATATACCATCTGATATTCGTAGGGTTATGTATACCACAAACGCTATAGAGACTGTAAATTTAAGCTTAAGAAAGGTTACCAAAAAAGGCTTTTTTGAAAATGAAACGGCGGTATTTAAACTCTTTTACCTAAGAATCACAGGTGAGCTTGCAAAAAAATGGAACAATGCTAAATTGAGAAATTGGGCTAAGGTCTTAAATCAGCTATCCTGCTTAGAACAAACTGCAAGCAGAATAGCCAAATACATTAAGTAATCTTATGGGTGGGCTTAGAGGATTTACACGGTTTGCCGTTCACTCCCGCTTATTCTCTTTTGAATCGTTCAAGATTTTTGTTACTTACCAAAAACTCTAATTTATCAGAAGAAAAAAGAATAAAACTTAATGATATTTTAAGCTTTTATCATAATTTATATGCAGCTAATGAGCTAAAAGAGCTATTACCTGAAGTATTCCATGCTCACTTTAAAAGAAGAGTCAGAATCTCTTTGGGATGAATGGGTAAGGTTAGCTTTACAGTCAAAAGTTCAAGAGATTACTAAGTTTGCCAAAGTGCAAAACAGAAGATACCGAGATGGTATAACAAATTCAGGTATTTACAGGATTAGAACAAGCGTTCTTGAAGGGATAAACAATGGCTCTTCCGGAAAACTGTGGCTAATTAAAATTTAATATCTAATTTTGTTATACCAATAGACAAAAAAATGGTCGTTCCCAATTAAGATTGAATTAAACAAAAAAACAACCAACCTAGGAGAACGACCTATGAATATTGTAGCCGACTTTCATAATTTTTTCTTTAATCTTTTTTATACAAACTTCAAACTTTTTAATTATCAATTTGATGAAGATAAGAAAGAGATTCATCTTTTCTTAGAGCCTAAAGACAATTATCCTCAATGTCCTATCTGTAAAAATCATAATGTTGTAGTTCATGAATATAGACATAGAATAGTTAAAGATGGCTCTTATAACGGTTTTCAGTTTATTTTGCATATTACCTATAGAACTTTTAAATGTAAGTTCTGCGATAAATATGCAACCGAACAAATCCCTTTTATTTCAAGTAGACACCGCATCACCAAAAGCCTTGAAAATGAAGTTATTGAGGATTTACAAAGGTCTGGGTCTATCAAAGATACGGCTCAAAGAACTTCCCTTAAATGGGATACGTGTAAGCAAATTCACAAAGACTATCTAAAAAGAAACACGCCTTTCTTCCTTGGTAAGGCAAAACATCTTGCTATTGATGAATTCTCTATTAAGAAAGGCCATAAATATGCAACTGTAGTTGTTGATTTAGATACTAAAAGAGTTATTTGGGTTGGTAAGGGTAAGACTGTACGAGAGGTTAATCGCTTCTTTAAATTATGCGGTACAGAGGGCTGTAAACAAATAAAAGCAGTAGCAATGGACCAAAATGCAGGATTTGCTACTTGTGTTAATAAGTATTGCCCTAATGCTAAGGTTGTCTATGATTTATTCCATATGGTTTATAACTTTGGAAGACTTGTTATAAGCGCCATAAGACTAAGACTTGCCTATGAAAATAAAAACAAAAATGATGACAATGCTTATTCTCTTTTAAAGCGTTCAAGATTTCTGTTACTTACAAAAAACTCTAATTTATCAGAAGAAAAAAGAATAAAACTTAATGATATTTTAAGCTTTTATCATGATTTATATGCAGCTAATGAGCTAAAAGAGCTATTACCTGAAGTATTCCATGCTCACTCAAAAGAAGAGTCAGAATCTCTTTGGGATGAATGGGTAAGGTTAGCTTTACAGTCAAAAGTTCAAGAGATTACTAAGTTTGCCAAAGTGCAAAACAGAAGATACCGAGATGGTATAACAAATTCAGGTATTTACAGGATTAGAACAAGCGTTCTTGAAGGGATAAACAATAAGATAAAAGTATTAAAAAGATTAGCTTATGGATTTAGAGATTTGGAGTATTTCTTCTTAAGAATTAGAGATGCTTTTAGAGGTAATGCTTATGTTTAACATATAGCCCTAATGAATATAATCTCAATTTCATTAGGGCTATCCACAGATTCTCGGAAGAACCTAAACAATAAGATAAAAGTCTTAAAAAGACTCGCTTATGGATTTAGAGATTTGGAGTATTTCTTCTTAAGAATTAGAGATGCTTTTAGAGGTAATGCTTATGTTTAACATATAGCCCTAATGAATATAATCTCAATTTCATTAGGGCTATCCACAGATTCTCGGAAGAACCAGAAAAATTGCTTTTTTTTTAAGCGTTTTCTTTGGAGCTAATCTCTTCTTTTGGCAGCTTATCTTTTAACTCATAGTTTACGATATTAGCTACACAAGAATCAGACCAGACATTAAGGCAAGTCTCAATCATGTCAATTACAGCATAGATTGGCAAAATAACACCCATAAGAGCTACAGGAACATTCATTGATGACATTAAAGAAAGGGTCAAGAAGAAGCATCCCATAGGAACGCCGGCATTACCTACTGCTGCAAAGGTGGCAATAAAGATCCAGGCAAAATAGGTACCAAAGTTTAAATCGATACCAGAGTTTTGCATTAAATATAAAGAGGTAATTAAGATAAAAGCTGCGCAACCATTCATATTGATGGTGGTGCAAATAGGTAATACGAAACGGGAGATTCGTTTATCTACATTAAGATTATCTTCAGCTGAAGCAATAGTTACAGGTAAGGTACCAGCAGATGATTTTGAGAATAAGGCAACCATTAAAGCAGGAAGCATTCCCTTGGCAACTTTAAGTGGGTTTAAACCGCGGATGAATAATAAAATTGGTAAGAAGATAAACATCTGCAGTAAGTTAGAACTTATTACAGTACCAAAATAAGTTGCAAGACCGCCTAAGATGACACCAGCTTCAATTTGAGCAACTAATTGAGCGGTAAATGCTACGATACCTATAGGTAAGATGGTAATGAGCCAGTGGATAAGGATAAATAACAGATCTTGAAGACCTACTAAAACCTTAACTAAAGCAGTACGAGTCTCAGAGGTTGGCATAGAGGCTAAGCCTAAACCAACAGCAGCAGCTACCAATAAGATAGATAAAACATTGCCAGAGACAAAAGGTTGTAAGAAATTATTTGGAATAATGTTTATAAGGTGATCGTAATAGGAGGTAGTGATACCGGCACTAGGATCAGCTGCTACACCTAACATTTCCTGAGGAACATTTGATGGAGCAAAGATTAAGAATAAGCTTAAACCTACAGTTGCAGCCACAATGGTAGTTAGAAAAGTGTAGAAAATAGTGTGGGTAAAAATAGTACCACCATTACTACCATGATTGAGCTTTGCTAAGGTGTTAATAAGAGATACAGCAATTACCGGAACTGCAATAAAGCTGAACAGACGGGTAAATACAGTGGCAATGAAATTTAATACGATATTGAGCTCTTCATTACCAATAAGTCCTAAAAGTGCACCCAATACCAATCCGCCGATATAAAGGAAGGCAGTAATTGCTCTCTTTCTTGCAGAAATCTTAGCAATAGCTTGCTTTGCCTCAGAGTTGACTCTGTTTTGTGAAGTTGAAGTCATGAATAATCCTTATAAAAAAGCCCGCTTTTTTAACAGCGGGTCTTATTATAGCCTACTCTTGCTGATAAAGAGGGGTTGAAAGGTAGCGATCCCCACTATCAGGCAAGATCACTACAATATTTTTTCCTTTATTTTCAGGCTTTTTCGCTTCAATAATGGCAGCTGCAACGGCAGCTCCTGCAGAAATTCCGGAAAATAAGCCCTCTTTTTGTGCAAGCATTCTACCGGTATTGAAGGCATCTTCATCTTCAATACCAATTACACTGTCTACAACATCCTTGTCATAGTTGCCAGGAATGAATCCTGCAGAGATGCCTTGAATACCGTGAGGTCCTGGTTTGCCACCTTCTAAGATTGGTGATTTAGCAGCTTCAACGGCAATAACTTTAATATTTTTATTTTGTTCTTTTAAGTATCTACCGGTACCGGCAATGGTACCTGCCGATCCTACGGCACTTATAAAAATATCAACTAAACCATCGGTATCTGCATAAATTTCAGGACCGGTAGTTTCATAATGAGCTTTACGGTTTGAAAGATTTTCAAATTGCTGCGGAATGAAGACATTTTTATTTTCTTTGGCTAAGGACAAGGCTTTATCTATAGCGCCTTGCATACCCTTAGATCCTTCAGTTAAGAGAAGTTTTGCTCCATAGGCTTTTAAGATATTGCGTCTTTCCAAAGACATAGTCTCAGGTAATACCAAAGTTACACTTAACCCAAAAGCAGCGCCTATTAAAGCTAAACCAATGCCGGTATTGCCAGATGTTGGTTCAACAATTTTAGTATCTTTGGTAATTTTGCCGCTTTTTATAGCCTCATTTATCATATATAAAGCAGCTCTGTCTTTTACAGATCCACCTGGATTTAAAGCCTCGAATTTGGCAAAGATCTTAGCTTTAAGATCTAAGCTTTTTTCTATATTTGATAATTCTACAAGTGGGGTATGACCTATCAGATCTATAACTGAGTGAAAAACTCTCATATAAACCTCTCTTTTTTATATAAAGCCTAAAGCTTTAAGAATTTTTGTGTAAAAGTAGTAAAACACATACTAACTTTCTTTAAAAGGTCTACTGAAAAGCTCTATCTTCTTTGCACCAAAAAAGGGCTGTATCTTAATCTTTAAAATACAGCCCAAAATACAGTGAGTTTTGTTTTGGAAATTTTTGTTTATTTCAAAATCAGTCTGTAGCCTATACCAACTTCAGTGATTAAAAACTCAGGATTTGATGGATCGTCTTCAAGTTTTTGTCTTAAGTGGGCCATATAGATACGAACATAGTGTTGATGCTCAACATAGTTAGCGCCCCAAACTTGCAACATTAAATAACGATGCGTTAAGACTTTATTTGGTTCTTTAATTAAAGCGCATAAAAGACGAAATTCAATTTTAGTTAGATGAACAATTTCGCCATTTTTATAGACAAGTTTTCCTGGAATATCGACGCTAACACTGTCTGATAATTTAATTTCAGAAGTGTTCTTTGCCATCACAATTTTATTGTGAGTGCGCAGATGTGCTCTAATTCTGGCTAAAAGTTCAGAAGTGCTAAAAGGTTTGGTTAAATAGTCATCAGCTCCTAAATCAAGAGCATTGATTTTTGAGTTTTCTCCATCACGGGCAGAGAGAATGATAATTGGGATGTCACTATAAGAACGAATTTCCTGGATTAAAAATATGCCATCCTTATCAGGAAGGCCTAAATCTAAAAGCACTAAATCTGGGCAGCGAGAGCTACAGGCAATTTGGCCAGATTTTTGATCGTTAGCTACAAAAACGGTATAACCCTCACTTTCAAGCAAGATCTTTAAAGCTTTGGAGATATGCTCTTCATCTTCTACGATAACGATTGTTGACATAATTTCTCTTTATATAATTTATTTAAATATCTACAAAAATTTCTTATGTGCTAGTTTATAACAAATTTTTAAATTTATAAGAAAGTATCTTCAGTATAAGGGACATCTACAATTGGCATAATAAGCACAAATGAAGCGCCTCCTAAAGTTGACGGCATTGCGACTAAATCTGCGTTATGGGCGCGAGCTATGGTTTTACAGATAGCAAGGCCTAAGCCGATACCTGTAACCTTAGATTCTTTGATACCGCGTTTGAATGGATCAAATAAGCGTTGAGGGTTTACCTGACCAAAGCCAGGACCATTGTCACTTACAGACAAAATAGCCTTATCACCACGCTTTGACGCAGAGATCTTAATGGTGGAGCCTTTAGGGCAGTATTTAATAGCATTATCCACAAGATTGGATAAAAGTCTGTCAATTAAAATTGGATCAACATAGAACAGAGGACAATCACGAGCCACATCAACTTTGATGTTATAGTCATGAAGTCTTTCTTTAAGCGAGTGTAAGGTTGCACCGATAATTTCTTCAGCTGGGATCCAGTCTTGATTTAATTTAACCTCATTTGACTGCAGTTTTGACATATCCAAAATATTGGACATAAGTTGTACTAAGCGTTTGGAGCTATCAACTAAAGCTAAAGCCTCTTCTTCTGAGGTCTCAAAGGCTTTTTCTTTAATATGCTTATATAAGATCTCAGAGTTAGTCATAATTGCAGTAAGAGGAGTTTTTAAATCGTGAGAGAGAGCTTGAATTAAGGAATGGCGCAATCTCTCAGCTTCCATACTCATTAAAGTTTGTTTTGCATCTTCAACACTTTCAAGACGAGCTAAGGTTTGACGGGTAAGAGCAAAAACTGCCTGTAAAATTTGGAAGGTGCTTGTAGATGTATATTGCACAGACTTAGATAAATCCATGACACAAATTGCATGAACCTTGTCTGAAACAATGACCGGGGCGTATAAGTATTTGGATTTATTTAAAGTATTAGTGCCAAATCCTGCTTCTTGTTTATTTGACATGACAAAGTTGATTAAAGCTTTATCCACGCCTTTCAAATTAGTTTGAACACGATTGGCCTCATCATTTTGTTCATCAATTTCCCAAAACTCATTTGGGATATCTAAAAATGAACTTAAATTGGTAGAAACAGTGTTGTAAACCTCAACATCGTCAATTACCTGAGCTAATTTTTTGGCAATGTTATACATGATCTTAGTTTGTTTTTCCTGCTCTCGGGTTTGTTTTGACACCTGTCGTAAGTGGGTAACTAAACGAGCTGAGAAAATACCAATTACTAAGAAAGTGGCAAAGGTAATGAGATATTGAATATCATGGACAGCAAAGGAGCCACGAGGTGTCACCATCGTCAAGTCAAAGCAGAGGATTGACAAGATGGAGACATAGCTTGCCATATAAATACCAAACTTAACTGAGGTAAATAAAACTAGTAAGAGGTAGAACATTACGAGGTTAGTTTGGTGAATATAGTGCGATAGAGGCACCAATAATAAAGTAATTAAGAAAGTAAGTGCTGTAGTTGCTAAAAAGGTATTGGTGCTTTTTAAACAGTTTTTAAAGAAATTTATAACTCTTTCTTTGAGATCTGGTAAATGGACACTATAAGGTAAGGTAAATATAGTGATATTTGGCAGAATTTCATTTAACTGCTTGAGCTTTTTAACTGTATCTTTTTCTTTATATTGAGTTAAAGCCAACAAAGAGAGATTGTGCTCTTTGATGTAGTCTTTAACACAGTAAGGAAATTCTGTATTTAAAATAGCGGTTTGTGCGCCTAGGCTTTCGGCAAAGTTCAAAATATCGGAGATCTCTTTTTTCTTGTTTCTAAGAGAGGGCGTTAAGATATAGGCACAATGAAACGAAGAAGAAAAAGCTTTGGCAATTCTTGAGGCTTCACGAATAGCATCTTTGGAGACAATACCGTCTAAAACTAACAATAAACCAAAGTTTGTGTCAGTGGAGGTAGTAGTGGAGTTAATTTGACGCTGCTGTTTTACTTGTTGATCTAAGCGATTGGTCATGGCGCGCAAAGATAACTCACGCAGAGCAATTAAATTACTCTTTTTAAAATAGTTATGCTGAGCTCTTTTTACAATGTCAGGGAGATAAATCTTGCCACATTGTAATCTTGAGATCAGATCGTCAGGCGGAAGGTCGACGAGGCGAACCTCGTCAGCCTTATCAAAAATAGTGTCAGGAATAGTTTCATTGACGTATACATTAGTAACACGTGAAACCACACCATTAAGACTTTCTAAATGTTGAATATTTAAAGCAGAGAATACGTTAATACCAACATTTAAAATTTCTTCAATATCCTGCCAACGCTTTTGGTGAACACTACCTGGAGCGTTTGTATGAGGCATCTCATCAATTACCACAGTGACAGGACGTCTTTTAATAATCTCTTGAACATCAAGTTCATGGTATGTGAAATTATTAACATTGATTTCTTTGCGTTTAATAATTTCAAGACCATCTAAGAGGGCTTGAGTATCGGCTCGGTTATGAGTTTCTACATAACCTACAACAATATCAAGCCCCGCTTTTCTTAATTCATGGGCCTCAGTTAACATCGCATAAGTTTTACCAACGCCAGGAGCTGCGCCTAAGAAAAGCTTTAATAAGCCTCTTTTGCTCTCTTTAGTGCTTTCAAGCATTGCTTTAGCTTTAGCATTTAACATAGTGCCATCATTAACTTGGGCCATTTTTTATTACTCTTTGTTCAATTTTTGCAAATCAAGATTAAGCTCTAACACATTGACATATGCTCTATCAGATAACATATAGTCAGTTGAGTGTTTTTCAATTAAATTATATAAATCATATATCTTAATTCCACGAGCACTTGCAATATAAGGTGCTTGATAATAAGCATTTTCAGCACTTATATGCGGATCTAAACCTGATCCTGAGGCGGTTAGCATATCAGTTGGTATTTTCTGAGGATTGTGGTAAAGGTTCAAAATGGCGTCTTTACGTTCATTTATAGCCTTAATTTGTTTTTCGTTACCAACTGACAAATTGCTACCGCCTGAGGCTTGTGCATCATAATTTGATGCAGAAGGACGAGATTGGAACAAAGTTTTGTCAAAGGAGAAATCCTGACCTATAAGCTTTGAGCCTATAACCTTGCCCTCATCATTTTTTATAAGTGAGCCTTCGGCATTGTCTTTAAAGAACATATCTGAAGTATAAGTTACAGCATATGGGTAGGCTACACCTAAAACTACAAACAGAAAGCCAAAGCTTATAAAAGTTTTTATAAAGCTTTCAGTTAAAGTAAGTTTTTTATATCTAGTTTCACAAGATTTTTGATCGTTCATAGTGACACCTAAAGAATAATACTGATTAACATGTCAATGAGCTTAATGCCGATAAATGGGGTGATGATACCGCCTAAGCCATAGATGCAAATGTTCTTAATAAGTAAAGTCTTAGCTGACATTGGTTTATAAGTTACACCACGCAAAGCCAGAGGAATTAAGGCAATGATAATTAAGGCGTTAAATATAACAGCAGAGAGCAGGGCGCTTGAAGGAGATGCAAGACCCATAACGTTTAAGACGTTAAGCTCAGGATATGTTGTAGCAAATGCAGCAGGAATAATTGCAAAGTATTTGGCAACATCGTTGGCAATTGAGAAAGTTGTCAAAGAGCCACGAGTAATTAACATCTGCTTACCAATATGAACAATGTCAATAAGCTTAGTTGGAGATGAATCTAAATCAACCATGTTAGATGACTCTTTTGCAGCCTGGGTACCTGAGTTCATGGCAACAGCAACATCGGCCTGAGCTAAGGCAGGAGCATCGTTGGTACCGTCACCGGTCATGGCAACTAAGTGGCCTTCTTTTTGGTATTTAACAATAGTATTGAGCTTTGATTCAGGGGTAGCTTCAGCTAAGAAGTCATCAACGCCAGCCTCAGCTGCAATTGCAGCTGCAGTTAAAGGGTTATCACCTGTAATCATTACAGTTTTAATGCCCATTACACGCAGTTTGGCAAATTGCTCTTTAATACCGGCTTTAACAATATCCTTAAGCTCGACAATACCCATAAGTTTGTTGTCGTCGACAACTAATAATGGGGTAGAGCCATGAGATGCAACTTCATTTACAGTACGCATCATAGCCTTTGAGACAAAAACATCTAAAGTCTCAAGATATTTGGTCATAGTCTCAGGAGACCCTTTACGGATCTGACGGCCTTTGATGTTAACACCAGACATCTTTGTCTGAGCTGAGAATGGGATGAAGGTGAAATCATTGTTTAACTCTTCATGAATACCCATCTTGTTTGCTAAGGTAACAATAGAGCGACCTTCAGGAGTATCGTCAACTAAAGATGCTAATAAAGCTGAACGGGCTAAATCAGTCTTTGATACACCAATATCAGGATAGAACTCAGAGGCTTGACGATTACCATAGGTAATAGTACCGGTTTTATCCAATAACAGTACATCAACATCACCTGCAGCCTCAACAGCACGGCCAGATTTGGCAATGACATTAGCATTTAAAAGTCTGCCCATACCGGCAACACCAATTGCAGATAACAAACCGCCAATGGTGGTTGGAATTAAACATACTAAAAGTGCAATTAAGACAGAGTAGCTTACGATATGGCCGTTTTCATTGAATTTAACTGCAAACTCAGAAAATGGCAGCATAGCTGCGGTAACCATGATAAAGACGATGGTTAAGGACAAAAGTAAAATAGTTAAAGCAATTTCATTTGGGGTCTTTCTTCTTGAAGCGCTTTCAACCATGTTAATCATTTTGTCGATGAAGGACTTACCTTTTTCGCAGTTTGCACGAATGATAAGGAAGTCTGACAGTAAGGTGGTACCGCCTGTAACACTATTAAAGTCGCAACCTGCACCACGAATTACTGGAGCTGACTCACCGGTGATTGCAGATTCGTTAACAGAGGCCATACCGATAATGATCTCACCGTCACAAGGGATGATTTCACCGGCTTTAACTAAAACAAGATCGTTAACTTGCAGTAAGTCAGAGTCAATCTTTTCAGTCTTAACCTTATCACCTAAGGATAAATCTTCACCTGCAACAACTTTAAAGGCATCAGTAGTCTTCTTTAAGTCTTTAAGAGAATTAGCCTGAGCTTTAGCACGACCTTCAGCAATAGCTTCAGCGAAGTTTGCAAAAAGGACGGTGAACCATAAAATCAATGAAATTGAGAATACGAAGAAGAAGTTTTCCTCATATGCGCCAAACAAAGACATTACAGACAAAACACTTGTAAAGATACTGCCTAAATAGACAATAAACATGACCTGATTTTGCAGTTGTACTTTGATATTAAGCTTACGGAAGCTTTCTTTTAATGCATCTTTTAAGATGTCTTTGTCTGCAAAATTTAATGCTTTATGTTTTTTTGACATATTAAAGCCTAACCTTTAATTAAAAAATACTTCGATATGCTCGACAACTGGACCTAAAGCCAATGCCGGCAGGAAAGTTAAAGCGCCGATTAAAATTACAGTGCCTGCAATTAAGAAAGAGAAGAACAGACCAAAGGTCGGTAAAGTACCTGAAGATGATGGAATGATCTTCTGTTTGGCAATGGCACCTGCACAACCTAAGATGCAGATGATGACAATAAATCTGCCAAAGAACATGCATAAACCGGTAGCAATATTGAAGAATGGAGTATTGGCATTTAAACCTGCAAAAGCAGAGCCGTTGTTGTTAGCAGCTGAGCTAAATGCATATAGGTACTCACTAAAGCCGTGAGCTGCGGTGTTATTTAAAGAATCTAAGTTAAAGTCAAATAAGCAAGCAATAGCAGTTGCAGCTAATACTAAGAAAGGAGTGCACAAAACAGCAATTGCAATAAGCTTCATTTGAGCTGGGGTAAGCTTTTTACCTAAATACTCAGGAGTTCTGCCAATCATTAAGCTTGAAATGAACACTGCTAAGAATATAAAGATAAAGATACCGTAAAAGCCTGAACCTACACCACCAAATACAACCTCACCAATTTGCATTAAAAGCATGGTAAGCATACCTGATAATGGATTTAAGCTATCGTGCATATTATTTACAGCACCACAAGAGGCTGAAGTAGTTACAGTTGAGAATAAAGCACTTTGACCTAATGGGAAACGAGCTTCCTTACCTTCAGTGTTATAAAAATCTGGAGCTGCGCCGGCATCTAATAAGTAAGGGCTTTGAGCACTCTCAAAGACAATCATTAAAGATGCACAAGTAACAAAGATGATGGCCATAGCAATATAAATGGTCCAACCTTGTCTTGAATCATTAACGATTACACCAAAGGTGTAGCATAAAGCAGCAGAGATTACGAAAATAGCTAAACACTGAGAGAAGTTAGATAAGTCAGTTGGGTTTTCAAAAGGGTGAGCGGAGTTGGCGTTAAAGAAACCACCACCGTTGGTACCTAACATTTTGATAGCTTCTTGTGAGGCTACAGGACCCATTGGAATGGTTTGCTGAACACCTGATAAAGTAGAGGCATCAATGTAGCTTGAGAAGTTTTGAATACAACCTTGGCTTACTAAGAAAATAGCATAAGCAAAAGCTAATGGCAGGAGAATGTAAAGGCTGATTCTTACTACATCAGAGAAGAAGTTACCTAATAAAACCTGTTGTTTTGCTACTAAAGAGCGCATTAAAACAAAGGCTACAGCAATACCTGTGGCGGCAGATAAGAAGTTTTGTAAGGCTAAACCTGCCATCTGGACAAAGTAACCCATAGTGCTTTCACCACCATAAGACTGCCAGTTGGTATTGGTTACGAAAGAGATGGCTGTGTTAAAGGCAGTATAGCTATCAACAGCACCAAGTCCTTCTGGATTTAAAGGCAGGTAAGCTTGAAAACGTTGCATTAAATATAAGACGATAAGTCCTAAAATATTAAAGCAAACCAAGCTTCCGGCATATTCACTCCAAGTCTGAGAGCAGTTTTCAAGACCTAAGAGGCGCATGAGCTTTTTATCAAAGCTTTTAAAAAGAATTGGGGCTGAGCCTTTGCAAATTGGGGCCATATAAAGGCCTACAGGCTTAACTAATAATGTAAGTACCAGCATGAATACTGCCAGCACTAAAAAAGCGTTTTGCATTTACAGATCCTATGCTTTAAAAATTTCCACAATTAAATAGCAGATTAAAACAGCTGAAGCTGTTAAAAAGAAAATACCCATTTTTTTGTTAACCTTCGTCTTTTTGTAAAAGATCAGCGATTTTCTTAATTAAGAAAACCAGCAAACCTGTGGAGAACACAAGTATCAGTAACACAATTAAATCGGACATATATAAATAAAACCTCATATTGATGTTTGCGTGATATTTTATGGAGGCAAGTATAAATTTGGGGTAAAAATAAAATCTTAAGCTGTAAAAAAAGTGTAAAAATTTATATATGCGTAGATATTTTATGTCTTAAGTGAATAGATTTAATAATTTAGAATAAGGAGAATTTTATGGATTTCAAAGAGTTATTAAAAGAACGTTATGCTGTTAAGCGCTATGATAATAAAGAAAAAATCGATGATAAGGTGTTAAAGGACATCTTAGAGTGCGCTGTATTAACTCCAAGTGCTGTAAATATGCAGCCTTGGGAATTTTTCCTTGTAAAAACTTCAGTTGGTAAGGAAAAGCTTAAAGCGTGTATAAAAGATTTTAATATCGAGCGCTTTTGTGATTGCTATGCTTGTATTGTGATTGCTGCAAAAACTGCTTTAAATGCTCAAGACGTAATGGCTATATGTAAAAAAGAAGAAGCCGATGGCAGATTTGAAAATAAAGAAATCTTTAAAAACCGTTATGAGCATATGTTAAAGGCTGTAGATGGGCATAATTTTAAAGGCGATATAAAAGAGTGGTGTGCAAAACAAAGCTATATTGCTTTAGGTACAATTTTATATGCGTCTCATGCTTATGGTGTAGACTCAACTCCTCTTGAAGGCATTGATGCTGATAAAGCTGATGAAATTTTAGATCTAAAACGTCAAAACCTTCATACTCAATGTATTGTGCTTTTGGGTAAAGCTGCAAAAGATGATTCTAACTCGTTGAAATTTAGAAATAAGTCTCGTGTAAATACAGTAAAAGAAGCCTTATTTAAATAATTAAAGCAAATTGCAAAATACCCAGAAAGAACTTTCTGGGTATTTTAGTGTAAAAAGTTTATATCTTATTTTTTATCTATAAAGCTCATGATATAAGGTCCAACATATTGAGCTCCTGCCACAGATAAATGATTGTCATCAAAAAATAAAGGCTCATTATTGTTAGTTACGGTACTGCAGTAACCATTTTTGCAAATAAGAGCGTTAGGATCGATAAAGGTGACATTTTTATACTTCTTTAAATAGTTTTTAAAGAAAGCATTGATATTTTTATATTTATCGTCGTATTTCAATATTTGCTTTGCACAAGATAGGCTATTTAATATTGTTTGAGGTAAATATTTGTTGTTATCTTTTATAAGTTGGCACTCTCTTATAGAGTAAACAGCATGAGAACCTATTAAGTTTCCAACAATATAAAAATGTTTGTTTTTATTTTTATTAAACAAACTTCCTAAGTCCTTATCAAGTAAAGAATTTTGTGGATTTTCGTATAAAGATGGATTTTGTTTACATTCTTGTATCCAATCGTTAATATCATTTTCAAAGTATAGGGTAAAGCGCTGAGCAATAATAACAGCAGTATCGTCATTAAGATTATCTAAAAACTTTTGACGAGCTTTAGCAAAGTTACCAAGAGAGCCATATTTTTGTTCAATTAGATCTTTAAACATTGGTTTTGTGAAGCGACAGTTAAAATCATTAAAGCAGTAAGATGCTGAGCTAATAAAGAAAGCTGCGTCAATATTATTATCTTTGAAGAATTTCCAATACTGGCGCGCATGTGAATCTCCTAATACAGCAACTTTAGGAGTTCCTTTACTATTTACTTGAGGCTCAAAGTCAGAAGATCCTTCCGCACCCATAGGAGGAATTAAATCTTGATCATAACGGTTTTTAAAGCCATGTTGATCGACTGTGTAAACAGTAAGACCTGCCATTGCAAAATATAAGATTAAGAATTTCCAGCCATAATTTCTGCTAGATTCAATGAAATGGAAACTTGCCATTGATAAAAGCAAAATAACAGTGCCGGTAATATATAAGTTATTTGTAAGGTTTATTCTTGAGAAAATGCTTAAAACAAGCCAATGATAGATATAAAGAGAGTAGGATATTTTTCCTAAATATTGGAAAAATCCGAATCCCAAAATACTTTTTTCTTGGGCACAAGCAATAATAAGCATGGTACCAATTACAGAAGGCATAACTAAAGAGGCTGTCCAGACAGTATTATTTTCTCTTACAAAAATAGAGCAAATTAAGATAAGGCCTAAGACTTCTAAAACTCTTTTATAGTTTATTGATAAAGATACTAATTTATTTACAGGGAATAGATAAACGATACCACCTGCTAAGAGTTCCCAAGCTCTTGTATATAGCATGTAGTAGTTTTTCTCTTCTGTAAAAATAAATGCTGAAATTAAAGATGCTACAAATAAAAATAAAACAGCAAATTTAATGTAAGAAATGCCTAAAAACTTCTTTAAAGCCCATAAAAGAACAGGGTAGATTACATAAAATTGCCATTCTAAAGATAAAGACCAAGTGTGAAGCAACATTTTGCTCATACTATCTACAGCAAAATAGCCTTCATCTTTTGCAAATCTAAAATTTGAAATAAAACCTAAAGCTGCAGTAGCCTCTTTATTGTATTCATAAAATTCAGAGACATTTACAAGTAATAAATATCCAATAATATAAAAGAGAACAACAGCGACAAATAAAGCAGGGCAAATGCGTTTAGCTCTGCGTTTCCAGAAATTTAAAACGGAGAAATTGCCACTATTTAAGCCCTTAATAATTATGGCTGTCATTAAAAAGCCCGATATTACAAAGAAAATATCAACGCCTACATAACCTCCACCTAAGGAGAAGCTCCATTTTGTGTCATTTAAAGAATTAAATGAACATATATGGAAAAGTAAAACTGATAAAACAGCTACAGCACGTAGTCCGTTAATGTCTTTTCTAAATTTTTTGAGACTAGTCTTTGTCTCTTCAGTCTTATTTAAATTAAAAAACAGCATAGCCTTTTAGGATTTTTATATATAAAAATATTTCGGTATTAATCTATTATATCAAGAGGCATTTTAAGGATAGAGAATAATATATAAGTAATTTAATAAATAAAAGTTTTACAGTTTATTTTTTTATTGTTCTATCTTTATAAAAGAACTCATTTGCACAAATTTCGCAAATGATCAAATTCTAAGAAAAATAATATCTGCTATTCTAAGTAATAGTTAATTTATTTGTTGCCAAATAAGGATTCAATATGAAATTTGTAATTATTGGCGGTGTAGCAGGTGGTGCAGCATGTGCAACTCGTCTTCGCCGTTTGTTTGAAACAGCTGAAATTACAGTTATTGAAAAGACCTCTTATCCTTCTTTTGCTAACTGTGCTTTACCATACTATTTAGGTGAAGTTGTTCATAATCGTAATCAATTATTTGCAGTTACCCCTCAAGAACTTATAAAGAAATTTAAACTTGATTTAAGAATTGAAACAGAAGCTTTGAGCATTGATCAAAAAGCTCATGAAGTTACAGTTGTTCATGAGGGTAAAGAAGAGAGAATTCCTTATGACAAACTTATCTTAGCACCAGGTGCAACTCCTAAAATCCCGCATTTTGCAAGAGATCTTAAAGGTGTTTATGCTTTAAGAACCATTGCTGACACAGATGCCATTATGGAAACTTTAAAATCAGGGGAAGTAAAGAGAGCTGTTGTTGTAGGTGGTGGCTTTATTGGTCTTGAAACTGCTGAGAATTTGGTAAAGAGGGGGATTAAGGTCAATCTTATTGAAGGTGCTTCCCATATCATGCCTTCTTTTGATGAAGAAATGTCTAATTATATTCGTCAAAGTTTAGAAGAGCATGGTGTAAATATTCATACTAGTACTTTCTTAAATGACATTAAACCGCATAATGAGCATTCTTTAAAAGTCTTTGCCGGAGATAATTTAGAAATCAATGCCGATTTAGTCATTATCGGTATGGGTATAGTTCCAAATTCTAAATTAGCTAAAGATGCCGGTTTAAATTTAGGGCCTTTAGGCCATATTGTCGTAGATGAAAATATGCAGACCTCAGATAAAGATATTTTTGCTGTAGGCGATGTCGTTCAAGTTCCAAATTTAGTCTCAGGTAAAGACATGAGCCTAGCCTTAGCAGGACCTATTTCAAAACAAGTGCGCGCAATTTCAGGATATTTAGATGGCAAACCTCATCCATTTGCAGGAGTTGTTGGCACTTCAGCTTGTAAGATTTTCAATATGATTGCAGCCTCTACAGGTCTTTCTTTTGAAATGGCTAAAAAGCTTGGCTTTAATGGTGTGGAAAAAGTATGGACCCATACTTTATCAAAACCAGGATTTTATCCAGGAGCTTCCCAAGTCCATTGCAAACTTATTTTTGATAAAGATACTAGATTTGTTTTAGGTGCACAAGCTTGTGGAAATGAAGATGCTGTTAAAACTATTGAGGTTATAAGCTCAATATTACAGTATAAAGGCACTGTTGATGATTTAGCCTCACATGAGCAAGCTTATGCCCCTCCTGTAGGTGCAAGTCGTGACGCTTCTGTTATGCTTGGTGCGGTAGCTCAAAATGTGTGTGATGGTTATATGAAAGTTGCAGCTTTTGAGGATTTGGAAACTAAGTTTAAAGATGCAATTATAATTGATGTAAGACCTGCTGATGTTTATGCCATGGGGCATTATGAGCATTCAATAAATATCCCTATTATGCAGTTACGTGATAGGATCTCAGAAATTCCTCAAGATAAAACAATTGTGTTTACATGTATGATAGGTCAGTCTGCTTGGTATGCTGCCAGAATCTTGTCAGGATTAGGTTATGAGCGCGTTTATGTACTCTCTGGAAGCTATCAGACTTTAAAGATTGCCGGTTATGTTTAATTTTTGCGTGAGCGCAAGTAAGGATTATATGTGAGTGATGATGTTTTTCCATTGGAGTTGTTTGACAATATTCGTAAGCATCCGGAAAATTACCGGCTTTTGCAGCGAATACCTTTAACAATTCCTGGAGTTGACAGACATTTTCCATTAAAACTTGAAGAGCCTGTAGAAGAGGAAAAGGTTTTTCAGGTAGTCTTTTTGGATACAGAGACTACAGGTGTCAGTTCTGAAAATGATAAAATCATTGAACTTGGTATGGTTAAAGCTACTTTTTCTTTAGATAGAAAGGTAATTTTAACTATTGATAGATTCTTTGATTCTTTTGAAGATCCTTGTAAGCCAATTCCTAAAGAAATTCAGCAACTGACTCATATTACTGATGAGATGGTCGCAGGCCATCGCATCAATGATGATGAGGTTGCTTCTTTCTTAGCAGGAAGACCTTTAGTTGTTGCTCACAATGCATCATTTGATAGACCTTTCTTTGATAGAAGATTCCCAACTTTATGTGATTTGTCTTGGGCTTGCAGTATCAAAGATATTCCTTGGAGTAAATTAGGCTATAACGGCACTAAGCTTGAGTATTTAAATTTAGTACACGGTTGGTTTTATGAAGCTCATAGAGCATATGTAGATTGTTTAGCTTTAATGTGGCTTATGCATGTAAGAGCAGATGCCTTTAAGCTTTTAATTGAGAATGCTTTAAGAAATTCCTTTAAAATTATCGTGCGCGGAAATACTTATAGTGTTAATAACGATCTTAAACGCTCTGGCTTTAGATTCGAGCAAATAGGAGGAGATAAACACTGGTATTGTGTTGAGACCTCTCTCGATAAAGCTCAAGCTAAACAAAAGAATATCGAACTTCTTTTAAATCAAGGTAATGTCAATTTTGATATAGAGATTAAAGAAGTTTGTGCAAAGCAGAGATATAAGAAATAGTTTTTTTAAAGCTTTTTATAAAGGTCCTAGTTTATATAGGACCTTTATATTTAAAATGGTTCTTCCGAGAATCTGTGGATAGCCCTAATGAAATTGAGATTATATTCATTAGGGCTATATGTTAAACATAAGCATTACCTCTAAAAGCATCTCTAATTCTTAAGAAGAAATACTCCAAATCTCTAAATCCATAAGCGAGTCTTTTTAATACTTTTATCTTATTGTTTATCCCTTCAAGAACGCTTGTTCTAATCCTGTAAATGCCTGAATTTGTTATACCATCTCGGTATCTTCTGTTTTGCACTTTGGCAAACTTAGTAATCTCTTGAACTTTTGACTGTAAAGCTAACCTTACCCATTCATCCCAAAGAGATTCTGACTCTTCTTTTGAGTGAGCATGGAATACTTCAGGTAATAGCTCTTTTAGCTCATTAGCTGCATATAAATCATGATAAAAGCTTAAAATATCATTAAGTTTTATTCTTTTTTCTTCTGATAAATTAGAGTTTTTTGTAAGTAACAGAAATCTTGAACGCTTTAAAAGAGAATAAGCATTGTCATCATTTTTGTTTTTATTTTCATAGGCAAGTCTTAGTCTTATGGCGCTTATAACAAGTCTTCCAAAGTTATAAACCATATGGAATAAATCATAGACAACCTTAGCATTAGGGCAATACTTATTAACACAAGTAGCAAATCCTGCATTTTGGTCCATTGCTACTGCTTTTATTTGTTTACAGCCCTCTGTACCGCATAATTTAAAGAAGCGATTAACCTCTCGTACAGTCTTACCCTTACCAACCCAAATAACTCTTTTAGTATCTAAATCAACAACTACAGTTGCATATTTATGGCCTTTCTTAATAGAGAATTCATCAATAGCAAGATGTTTTGCCTTACCAAGGAAGAAAGGCGTGTTTCTTTTTAGATAGTCTTTGTGAATTTGCTTACACGTATCCCATTTAAGGGAAGTTCTTTGAGCCGTATCTTTGATAGACCCAGACCTTTGTAAATCCTCAATAACTTCATTTTCAAGGCTTTTGGTGATGCGGTGTCTACTTGAAATAAAAGGGATTTGTTCGGTTGCATATTTATCGCAGAACTTACATTTAAAGGTTCTATAGGTAATATGCAAAATAAACTGAAAACCGTTATAAGAGCCATCTTTAACTATTCTATGTCTATATTCATGAACTACAACATTATGATTTTTACAGATAGGACATTGAGGATAATTGTCTTTAGGCTCTAAGAAAAGATGAATCTCTTTCTTATCTTCATCAAATTGATAATTAAAAAGTTTGAAGTTTGTATAAAAAAGATTAAAGAAAAAATTATGAAAGTCGACTACAATATTCATAGGTCGTTCTCCTTGATTGATGGATTTGGGTTAATTCAATCTTAATTGGGAACGACCCTTTTTTTTGTCTATTGGTATAACAAAATTAGATATTAAATTTTAGTTAGCCACAGTTTTCCGGAAGAGCCCAAAATAAGGCATAAATTTTTATTTGTATAAAAAAAGCTCTTTCTATATAGAATGTGACATATAGCACAATGTAAAATTCTAAAGAACATACAGGCCGAAGAGGACTGTAAAAATCTACACATAATTTAATGTGGGGTTCTGAGTAGTTACAATTTTTTATTTAATTCCCCCAAAAGTTAATGAAAATCTTCATAACAATTGGGGAAAAGACAAAGATTTTTATTTAAAAAGACGTAACTTCAAACCACCGGTGCGGCTTATTTTACGGTTACAAGCATTTTTAAAGATATTCTCAAGGCTATAAAGTCTTACTTTATCACGCGCTCTGGTAATACCTGTATATATAAGTTCTTTGGTTAAAACAGGATTATTTTCTAAAGATGTGGCTATAGCTATAGTTTTGTATTCACTTCCTTGGGATTTATGAATAGTCATAGCAAAGCCTTGTTCACAATTATTTAAAAACAAAGGATTTACCTTGCGCGCACAAGATGAGTTATCTCCTTCAAAGAATACTCTCAATGCACAATTATTTTCCGCATCAGGTGCGCAGAAGCCCACATCACCATTGGCAAGACCTAGTGTCTGGTTATTTTTAGTCACCATGACAACAAGGCCTGTGAAAAATACATCTTCAAAATTTCTATTACGCTCATAAATAAATGAAAAGACTTTATTTGAAATAATTTCATTTAAAGTGTTTTGGCTGATGGTGCCATTACGATTGGAGCATAAAATTCTAAAATAGTTTAAATATTTAAAAGCTATTTTTACATCTTCTGTATTTAATCCATATAAACCATTTTGTGTTTTATCTTTTAAGAATTTTATAAAGGTGTAAAAACTTCCTTGAGGATCGTCTTTTATTTCTGCAAGACTATCTTTGGCAATTTGGGCTGTGGTTAAATAATTTGAATCTTTATACCAAGTAATAACATTATTTAAGCTATGANNGTAGTTTTAGCTTTTTTGTCAAATAAAGGCGTAGTTAAAGGCCAAGCTTTTGTGTAATGAAGATTTTTATAATTTAAATTTGTATAAGTAGTTAAAAAGTCTTCAGAATTTATGAGTTTTGCCATCNTCTGAAATCTCTTCATTACAACGCCAGCCTTTTTGAAGTTCGGTAAAGAAGCTAACCTTTGACTGATTTTCGATAGCATAGCTACAAATTTCAGATAAAACCGCGCCTGCTTCAACAGAGCTTAATTGGTTGCGATCACCTAATAAGATTAAACGGCAATTGTTATAAAGAGCATCTTGAAGATGATGAAATAAAGACAAATCAAGCATCGACACTTCATCAACTAATACAACATCAAAAGGAAGCTTACGATTTTTGTTAAAAAGTGGGGTGACCTTATGTGGAATAATCTTCAAAAGGCTATGAACGGTTGTCGTGTTTTCAGGCAAACTCTCTAAGAGATTGTCTAAAGTAATACCTTTATTTTTAATGAGTTCTTTTAAATTTGCTGAGAACTTTTCATTATTTTTAATAAAGTTTTTTTGCGAAATAATAGATTCTTTTAATCTTGCAGAAGCTTTTCCTGTAGGTGCGGTTAAAGCAATTCTTAAGTTTTGATTATCTGCTAATAATAAAATCAGTAATTTGGTAACAGTGGTGGTTTTACCTGTACCAGGGCCACCAGAGATAATTGAAAAGCGGTTTAAATAGGATTTTTTGACAGCAAGTCTTTGAAAATCGGGGCTTACAGTATTTTCATAAAAGAGCAGATCTAATTTATGCTCAAGTTCTTTTTCATCACCATCATTTTCTAAAATAGCATTTTTGATGAAATTAGCACTATCGTTTTCATAATCAAAATAGCGTCTAAAATACAGACGCTTTAAATCAACATCATAGACTAAAGGTTTATCTTCAAGATTTTGAGCNATTACACAGACACTCATTAAACTTATCAAAGTTTTTCATGATTAAATCATGAATGGTGAACTCTGTAAGTTTTTTAGCGCTTTTTTTAATATTTTGGCAGTTTCTTCTAAAAAGAAGGCATCGTTTTTATCAAGTTTTAATTTTTGATCACGTCTTGAAGCAAAGATCGTTTGTAAAAAAGAATTTATCGCCAGATCGCTATTTATGATCTTATCATCTGCTTTTAAACAGACATCACGGCATTCCTCTAATCTAAAGTTAAGCATAATTATGAGTAAGGCAAAAAACTCATCTTTGGCAAAATGCAAAGCTAAAGCTTTAGATAAATTAGAGACTAAAGAGGATTCTTTGGCATTTAAAAATAAAGCTGATTTATTTAAATCTTTCATAACTAATCCTCCTTATTTAAAAGTTTCTCAAAGTCATTGACAGTTTTCTCTTGCGGGTGCGTTGAAAACATACCAAATTGTTCATTTTGGTAAAGACCACGGAAATAAAGATAAATAACACCACCGAAGTGTGTATCAAAATTGTATAAATCTCCAAGACGGGATCTTAAGAACCGCTGCAAGGCTACTGAATATATAAGATATTGCATGTCATAGCGGTGATGAGGGCTAAAGACATTATCACCAATGGTCTTTTGAGAGTAATCTTCTTTGTGATTGCCTAAATAGTTTGATTTATAGTCAATAACATAAAAACGATTATTTAAACAAAATACTAAGTCAATTGATCCTGTGATATATCCTGATAATAAGGTGTTTTCCTTGTCTTTAGCTAAGACAAGATTATTAGGATCGATATTTTCGTTTAAAGCGTTAAGCTTACACATCTCATTTAAACTTTGATAAGTTTTTTTAGAAGTTACTGGAATTAAAAACTCCATTTCAGGGATATATTGGCCCTTGTTTAAATGAGATAAGGTAAAGTCTTTATCTTGATTTACAGCTTTTGATAAATCAGCATGGGTGATGTTATAAAGCCATAAAGAGAGATTTTTCTTTTTAAGATCTAACTGTTCTGGGATATTTTTAGGATCACCAATATCCCAAGCAGCCGTTACCGCATGATAATCATCATTGATGCAATCAAGCACAAAGTTTTCACGGAAGGTGTCATCATTTATCTTTTCAAAGGCGCAATTTTGCATCATTTCATGTAAAAAGCTACCAGCTTGGGTTCCTTTAGGGAAGATGAAGCGTCTGTCAGGATCTAATCTTTCTTCATAGTTTTCATTTTCAAAATTGTCATTAGGATCGTTACCGTATAATCCTGACACAATATCTGAGTAGGATGAAATAATAAAATTGTAACTAATTTTGTTTTGAAGAACAGATGGTTTACATAAGTCATTTATTTTTAAGTCTACATCGGCTTTGTATTCAGCGTTGTTCTCAAAACAATCTGAAATATCTTCAAAAAGAGGCGCTTCAATTTCATCTTTTTTAAATTTTAATGATGTTAAAGATGAGACAATGTTTTTAGTTGACGTATTCTTTCCTAAAAGCTTATTTAAGCTGTTAGGATTTTTAATAGCTTTTACATCATCATCTGTTCCTAAGTAAATAAAGTTTGCGGAAGCAGCACGTGTTAGAGCTACATATAAAAGGCGCACATTTTCCTGAGAGCTCGCTTTATCTACAATTTCGCTGACATCATCATAGGTATAAGCCATAAGCTTATTATTTTCATCATAATAGACAAAAGGACCTTTATTTTGAGGCTTTTTTCTTTCACCCCAAATAAAAGGCATAAACACTAATGGAAATTCAAGACCTTTTGATTTATGGATGGTATATACACGAACTTGGCGAGATTCAGATTCCAAACGCTTTTGGGTGAGTCCTGAGGCTTGAGGTTTTTCAAGCTCATCTTCAACTAACTGTAAAAATTTACGCATTTGGGCATTAGCTCCATGCGTATCCACATGGAATTTTTGGATAATTTCAGCTATATGTAAGTAGTTTGTAAGCTCTCTTTCGCCATTTTGTAAAGACAAGAAGGTCTTTAAGCCTTTATGAAGTGGATCTTTAAACCATTTTAAGAAAGCGGTTAAAAAGCCCCAACGTTCCCAGAGCTTTTCACAATCTTGTAAAAGCTTGACTTCATTTTCAATAAACTCATTGCTCTGGCTTTCAATAAAACCTTGAGCATCATTTTTTAGGAGATCGGATCCTAAAAGTCTCAAGATTTTGTTTTGATTAAAGCAATCAAGCATGGCCTCCATAAGATAGATCATATTGCTAACTTCTAAAGATGGGCGCGCTTGTTCATTAAAATTTTTGTCAGGTGCTTTTAAGACGGAGGTCTTATCAGAGTAATAAACACAAGGAATGTTATAACTCTTTAAAGCTTTTGCTATTAACTCATATTCTTTGGCATTTGAGACTAATACTGTAATGTCATCAGGATGTACATTACAATCAAAAGAAGCTGTGTCTAAATGGATTTTCTCTTGTGGATCTTGCGTAATATGGCCACAAGTTAAGCATCTATAAATATCAAAAGCCGCTTTTTTTGCTTGTGCTTCTTGTAAGTTATTAAAGTTTTTGGTGTTTACAATGCTAATGAAGTTACCTGATTTAAAGGTTTTGTCTTCATTAAAATAAAATGCACTTTTACCTTTTACACCTTGAGCTTTTACAAAACTTACGTCTTTTGGATCACTTTCAAATGGATTTTCATTTTGAGGATTGATCTCTTGTGAGTAAATAGCGTTAATACCTTCAATAACATCAGGAGCAGATCTAAAGTTTTTCTTTAATGAGTATACAGAAGGCAAAGGCTCGGCAATTTTTCTAATAGTGTTTTTAGCTTTGATATAGGAGTTAATATCAGCGCTTCTAAAGGCGTAAATTGATTGCTTAGGATCGCCTATGATATAACAATAAGATCCCAAAGCAGGGGTATTTTTAATTGCATTTACATAACTTGCATCCAAATAGATATTACTGAAAATATCTAATTGTATTGGATCGGTATCTTGGAACTCATCGATAATTGCAATGCGGTAACGACGTCTTACTGCTTTTGAAAGCTCTTTGCCTTTTTTACCCATACGCAGAGCTTTTGCTAATTTGTATAAGAGATCATCATTTGACATTAACTGATTTTGTCGACAGATTTCATCTGTTTTATCAATGATGATAAAGCTTATAAGCATCGTGATAATTGATACATACTCTAAAGCGCCAAAAGATTTTTCTAAGGCAAGGCTTAATGCTTGAGTGCGTTCTTTAAATAAAGAGAAATCATTGCTTAATTCTTTATCAGAAAGGCCATTCTTTCCTTTGCGCATGAAGTTTTCAAGAGCATGTAAGCTTTGTTTTTGACCTTTTATAATCGCATCAAAAAGATCACATAAAAGCTTATGATTGTCTTTAGTATCTAAACAATCAGCACTCTCTTTAATATTCTTAATAATGACAAATGGCACTTTGTTTAATTTATAGTCAGTGCCATTTAAACAAACGCTAGAGTCTGTAATCGCGCTTTTATAAAGCTCATTCCACTCATATAAAAGTTTTAAAGCCTCTTCTTGGTTTTGAAGTTGGCGCTGTTTAATAAAGTTTAAAAGGCTATCAAGCTGCTTTTTATAAGATAGTTTGTTATCAAAAAGGATCTTGCGCGTTTTCTCGGTGAGATTTAGTAGTGTATTACTGCCAAGTCTCACAGCATACCCATGGATATTGTATAAAGGCGCAGTTAGATTGTTTTTTTCTAAAAGGCGTACTTTCTTTAAATTATTTACAGAAGAGGCAAAGGCGTTTTCATTAGGAATGCCAATAATCGATAATAAAAGGTCGGCATTCTTATTTTGATAAAAAAGCTTTCTGAAGACATAAGCGCAAGCTTCATGATATTGCGGGCTTATATCATCACTTAACTCTGTACTAAATGGCTCACCTGCTTCAAAGGCGTAAATTTGATTGATAACGCTATTACAAAATGAGTGAATAGTTCTAATTGCTGCAGTATCAATATTTCTTTCGGCTTTAAGTAAAACTCTGGCTTTTAATTTACAAATAAGCTGACCTTCTTTTGAAAGACTGATATCTTCATTAAAATCTTTAGGATCTGCTAAAAGCTCATTTAATACCTGAGCATCATCTTTGACTAAATAATTTTTAATTAGGTCTGATAATTGTTTTTCTGATAACTCTTGAGGTAAGAAGCATTGTTTCACAGGGAGCTTGCTTAATTTTTCAAAAATAATTCTTAAAGTTCTTATTTTCCCGCGAATACGGTCACGAAGCTCTGCAGTGGCACTTCTTGTAAAGGTTACCACTAAGATGTTTTCAATATTTAATGGAGCATCTAACGCGCTAGCATCATCTTTGCAAGTAGGGCCTAATAATAAGCGTAATACCATATAGGTGATATTAAAAGTCTTACCAGTGCCAGCACTGGCTTCAATAATCGATGAACGTCTTAAAACAAAGTTATTGATAACGTCTAAATCAAGAGGGGCTTCCATCATAATTATTTATCCAATGCACGAATTACATAACTGTCAAAGAATTTTAAAAAGTCTAATAAGTCATCTGCAAACGCTTTGTCACTTAAAGCCTCTTTTGGACTTCCAAACAAATAGCGTTGCTCGTCTGAAAAACTCTCAAACTCCAGAACCTGACTTAAAATGCTTTCGTCAATCTCAGTGTCTTTAATACTCTTTTTGAGCTTTTTTAAAGTCTTATCGCCACAACATTGAGGGCGAATAAGACCTTTTATGTATAAAGATAAAAGATCTTTTATAGCCTCTAGGCGATCATTGGCATCATCTTTAATAAACATCTTGGATATCTGTTTTGTGTTTATTACATAAACATACTTATTGTGAAAGCCAGCATAAGGCCCAAATAAACCAATGATTAAAGCCTCAAGCAGTCTCTTTGGAGACTCTTCTGTTGTGTATGGGTTTATAACCGCATTCATTACAGGGATCTCACCTGAGACATTTACGGTATAGTTTTTTCCTAAAACACTAACTGTTAAAGGCGGCATTTTTACAATTTTTCTTGCAGAGCTTATTTTTATGGACTCTTCATTTAGAGCATTGAGCATAAAGGATGCAGTGCTTTTTAATAATGAGCGCGCATTTTCTAAAAAGACGCCATAGGGCATAAAGCCGCTTTTTGATGCTTGCTCTAATTTTTCATCAATATTGTTATCAGGATTATCCGTATTTTCAGCGTTATTTATAACGTCACTTATAATTGCACCACATTCAAGACGATTTAAAGAAAAGCTTTCGTCATCTTCTGGTAATTCTTGTTCATAACTTTTAATTTCAAGATTTAATGAGTTTTTTAAGAAAAAGCGCGATGGGCTTTTTACAAATGCAATTAAATCATCAATATTAACCTCAATATTTTGTGGAAGTTTAATATTAAAGTCGTTGCCTTTTGCTAAAAATATTGGTGGTTTTTTAGTATTTGTAGGATTTTCTATAAAACAGGAATCATCAAATGATGGTAATGCAGGAGGTTCATCATTTTTCAAAAAGTTCTTAATATCATAAGCATTTAAGTGCTCTTCCTTTATAAGCCGTTTTTGAATCTGAGATCTATATTCAGCGTCGTTTATGTTTAAGTCTTCTTTAGTTGTGAAATGGTCGGCAATATAGTCTAAAAGCTCAGAGACTACGGAAGAAGGGTAGCTTTCAGTTTGATCAATGGGATTTTGTCCTAAATAAGATAAATAAAGACTGTCTTTTGCCGATAATATGGACTCAAGGAAAATATAGCGGTCGTCTATAGCTTGGGATCTATCACCTCTGCGTCTTAATGCTGCATTTGACAATAAATTAAAGCCTGGCATTGAGCTATGACGTGGGAAAGAGGTGTCATTAAGTCCCATAATAAAGATATGTTTAAAAGGAACTGCACGCATAGGAATTAAAGAGCAGAAGTTAAGTTTCTCTCTTAAATAGCCAATAGAGTCATGTTGGTTTGACAGTGCTTTTTCAAGCATACGTCTGAAAACTAACAGACTAATCTTATTTTGATGAGAGTTTTGTTCTTTAAACTCCGAAGTTACTGTTTTAATTTTTCCTATGATGTTTTTTATCTTAGAGAGGTCGCGCTCGTCTTTAGGATCATTTACATCAAAAAATTGATTTAAGATTTCTTCATAAAACCATCTTTGAAGTGAGCGCGAATCCTCTTCATCAAAGAAGCTTAATTCTTTAGGGAAATTCTGTTTTAAATTTTTAAGACGGGTAATAAATTCTGCAAATTTACCTAATACTTGGCTATCAGTTCCTTCAATATCGGTATAAGCTCCAGATTGAGTATTGTTACCTGAGGCGTAACCATCAAGCATTCTGCAAATACCGTGTTCAAATGTCCAAGGTAAGTCTAAAAATTCAGATTTTTTAACATTCTCATTTTCAATTAAGTCTTGATTATCAAGACCACGATGAATAGCTGTCTTTACACACCAAGTTGTGATTAAAGATACCTCTTGTGTATTTAAATCAAATTTATTAGCAACTGCGCCTACATTTAATAAATCGATAATAAATCCAGCAGTGACAGGTGTTTTACCACAAGCTAAGAGCTTTAATATAGCATCTGCTAAAACACTTTCTTGGTTTGTAGCTCTATCTGAAATAGCGTAGGGAATATATGATTTGTCATTTTTATCAACGCCACCAAATACAGCTTCAATATAAGGCGCATACTCCTCAATTTCAGGAACCATAACTAAGATATCGCGAGGCTGTAAATCTTCGCCTTTATCTTGGGCTTGTTTGAATTTAGTTAATATAGCATCTCTTAATACCTCAACTTCTCTTGTAATGGTATGACAAGAGTGGATCTCAAGGGAAATATCGTCTTTGTTAATCAGCTGTCTTTTTTCAGGAGAGGTTAAAGTTAAAAGTTGATTTTTAATTGAATTTAATAAAGATGTTTCATCATTTTCAATAAAAGCGTCAGTGTTATTGATGTTTTCAATTCTGTCATACATGACAGCTAAGTTTTCTTTACCTTCTCTACCTAAAGCTAAAAGAAGTTGGTTGCCTTCAACTCTTTCATATTCAGAGAAGTCATTTTCATTAAATAGGTTGTCACCTTCGACTTTTTCAAATTCAGATGCTTTAAGTGTTGTGTTTTTATTATTGCCTTGGTCTAAAAATGCTAGATCTTTATTTTCAGCAGTACTTCTATTAAACAAAAATTCAGCTTCGTCTTTTGTAAAGATGTCATTATGTTTATAGCATAAATCTCCCCAATACTCCTGGCATGGATTTAATAGCATATAGAAGATATCCATATGTTTTGACAAAACATTGAATAGCTCATAAATGTGAGGAGGGAGCGCGGATATACCAACTATAAATATTCTTTTAGGTAAAAAATCAATATCAGCTTTTGTATATCTATGATTACATAATGCTTTAATTACCTCAGAGCGCGTCATGTAATCATAAGGATTTTGGCCACTTTTTTTGTCATATTTGTCTTTAATGGTTTTGCAAACAAGATTCCAAAGACGCGCTTGCCAAAGATTGTCTTCAAGAAGGGTATAAAGAGATTTATTTTTTCTGGAGGTTTTTAAAATCCAAGAGTGAATTACACCTTCAAAATTTGGATTTTCATAATAAATAGAAAAGTCACTATCTTTAAATGTTTCCCATGTATCCAGCCAATCTGGTCGATACATTTGATACTGATCGAAGGTATCGGCAAGTTTTAAACATAACTCATATGTTTTTATATTGCTCTCATCGTCATCTGCAGCATATTGCTGCATACGCTCAAACCCTTCACTTTTAAGCCATATTTCTTTTAAAGAGAATATAGTATGTGAAATATAATCGTGGGCAAAACGGTTAACGTTATCTGCTTTATGGATACTTTTATGTATTTCCCAAATAAATGTCCAAAGCTGTAAGAATTCAATACCAGCCGCAATGCCTGTTTTAGATGAAGCTATATGCTGACGCATATAGGTTTGAATACCCTTATTCATCACGATGATTCGTTCAAAACGCAGGCATCTGGTCATTAAATCTTCATTGTCATCATTATGTTTGATGATTTCGGCACATAATTCAGACAATATATCAAGATCGTTGGAATTTATGAGGTTGAACACAGAAGTTTACTCCATAAATAATATTGCTTATAAATGATTATAATTTTTTGTTACAATTTTACATTTTGTTATATTCTTAAAGTTTAATCCTTTATATACTATAAAAGTAATTAAAGTGTGTTATATATAACAATATAGAAGTTTTGAAATATTTGGATTTTTTATGCCTAAAGTATCAGTTTTAATGCCTGTTTATAAGACCAATAGAGAATATTTGAAAGATTCTATAAAAAGTATTTTGAAACAAACATATTCTGATTTTGAATTTTTAATTATTGATGATTGTCCAGAAGACTCCAGAGAAGATGTTCTTAAATCATTTTCTGATCAAAGAATAGTTTATCTAAAAAATGATAATAATTTAGGAATTTCAAAAACAAGAAATAAATTGATAGATCTTGCTAAAGGTGAATATTTAGCAATTTTTGACCATGATGATATTTCTTTGCCTTTAAGATTAGAAAAACAGGTTGAATTTTTAGATAAAAATCCAGATGTTGGTGTATTGGGATGTAAGGTTCAGTATTTTCAAAATTCTAATCAGTTGATAGAAAATCCAGAAAATGATCATGAAATAAGATTAGCCTTAATGTCTTATTGTGCAATTATTCATCCAGGTTCAATGGTACGAAAAAGTTTGCTTTCAGAGCATAATATTGCATACGAAGAAAAATTTTCTCCTGCAGAGGATTATGCTTTATGGTGTAGATTGATGCCATATACAAAATTCTATAATATGCCTGAGATTTTATTAAACTATAGAGTACATGGAAAAAATACTTCAAAGAAACAACAAGATAGATTAAAGCATGCTGCAATGGCTATTCATGCATTCGTTAAAGTTTTATATCCAGCTTTATACGAAGAGTTTAATCAAAGAGTAGAAAGAGTTTTCAAATATAGACTGTTTGGTGTTCTTGATATATTTAAAATTGTAAAACATTATGACTGTATTAGCGTTTATTTGTTCGGTAAGATTTTAATTATGAAAATCAAAATATCTGAAATAATAAAATGAAGGTAACTACTCATAACCTCACATTAAGTTGAGAGTAGATCTTTATGGCTCATCGCCAAATCTGTGGAATCCCTGGAAAATAATGAGAGTGAAATAATTTCCGTGTAAATCCAAATAAGTTTGTTAATATCAACTTAACTTATTATGGAGTGTTACATGGCTAAAAAGAACATAAAGCGCAAACCAGTAGCTGAAAAAATTGCTGACTTAATTTTAGACAATTACGACATTAATTCATCAAAAGACGTCAACGAGGCTTTAAAAGAAGTATTTGGCCCTATCTTTGAAAAAATGCTAAATGCTGAAATGGATAGCGNNCATCTAGGCTATGACAAGAATTCTTCTGAATCCAAAGATACTTCCAATAGACGTAATGGGTATGGAGAAAAGAAAATACAAGGCTCTTTTGGCGAGACTACCATAAGTGTACCTAGAGACAGAGAAGGCAGTTTTGAACCTGTTGTCGTCAAAAAGCATCAAAAGGATGTCTCTGAAATAGAAGGTAAAGTTCTTGCTATGTATGCAAGAGGAATGTCTCAACGAGACATAAGCTCAACCATCAAATAAATCTATGGTTTTGAGCTATCTCAAGACAAAATATCGACCATAACAGACAGCATCATAGAAGATGTTAAGTCATGGCTCCAAAGGCCATTAAAACCAATATATACCTTTGTTTTTGTAGATTGTATCTACGTCAAAATGAAGAATGAGAAAGGTATTATTAATAGCCATGCAGTTTATGTGGTTTTAGGAGTTGATGCTGAAGGCTATAAAGATGTGTTAGGCCTTTATGTAAGCCCAACAGAATCAAAATCTACATGGATGCAAATCTTTGATTCTATAAAGGTTAGAGGCGTTGAAGATATTCTATTTTTATCAATGGACGGCGTTTTAGGTCTTGAGGAAGGAGTTAAATCTATATTCCCAGATACATTGGTGCAACGGTGTGTAGTTCATTTAATAAGAAATTCGTAACTACTCAGAACCCTTAACCAAAATAGCCCCAGCATTGCCAGTAAATGCAGCATTTAATGCTTCAAATGCTTTTATGCCGTGTTTCTTGGCGGTGCTGATAAATGACATGATTGTAAGATAATTCTGAGCTCCTTCTTTGCTCCGAAAACATCCTGAGACTTTTATCTTCGTTTTTACATTGCGAATGTCTCGTTCCGCTTGATTATTATCATACGGTACATCAAATTTTCTTAAAAAGAGGCATATCGCTTTCTTGAACTTAATTAGTCGTTCAATTAAAGCTCTGGTTTTTCCTTTCCTTATCCGTCCTCGTCTTTGTTTTATATTTGCCTGAGGTGGTGGAAATTCAATATTTGCTAAACTCATTATCGAGTCATATTCTTTATCTATTCTCTCTAATGTATGTTTTTCTATACTATATTTTCCTCTTTTTATTGCCACATCTTTTATCTGTTTTATGGTGATAAGCAGCTGTTTAAACCTAGAAGCCCAACTTTGGACTTTTTCGTTTTCTATGACACCATTAAGCTCTCTTAATAAATGTACACAACATACAGCATGCTCTTTTATATTTTCTAAATTCCAATATGAAGCCCAGCAGTCATGAACAGCTATACCTTTAAAGACGACTGATACCTCATTTGTTTTTATACCCTCAAGTCCTCTTTTCTTATCTATGCTCTGATATGTAAATTCACTGTTTGATGCGTTGTGAACCCAATATAATGAGCCTAAAGCTCTGACTCCTGTTTCATCAAAATTTACCACTTCTGATGATATAAGATGCTGCTTTATGACTTTCATGATAGGGCTTACTTTTTGGGCACATTTTTATACCATTGATATGATTGTGCCCTGAGAGATGCTTACACCAAATAAATCGCCTAAAAGCTCCTGTATCCTACTTATGCTTACAGCTCCTGTGGTATTTAAAATACTTGCTAAAACTGTAAAGCTTTTTCCGTATTGAACATGAGCTTTAGTATGAACCCCGTTATCAATCGAAGTGATCAATAACGGGGTTCATACTAAAAAGGTTCTTCGCCAAATCTGTGGCTAACTAAAATTTTATATCTAATTTTGTTATACCAATAGACAAAAAAAGGGTCGTTCCCAATTAAGATTGAATTAACCAAAATCCATCAATCAAGGAGAACGACCTATGGCTATTGTACCCGATTTTCAATCTGATTTAACAAACCATTTTTTCAAAGGTTTTAAGATTTCTTCCCATTTTATAGATGATAAAGCTAAAGAAATTCATTTTTATCTTGAGCCTTGCAGTGAATTTCCTGTTTGTCCTAGGTGTAAAGGCAAGAATGTAGTTGTTCACGAATATAGAAAACGAATTGTGCAAGATGATTCCATTTTGGGGTATAAGACTGTTTTATTTATTACCTATAGAACCTTTAAATGTAAGTTCTGTAATAAATATTCCACTGAAAAAATAGAGTTCCTATCTGAAAACAGTCGCTTTACAACAAGGGTTGCAGACTCTGTTAATGAAGATTTAGAAAGAGCCGGGTCTATTAAAGATACTGCTGAAAGAACCGGTTTAAGCTGGTCTTCCTGCAAAAGAATTCATAAGCGATACCTTAAAAAAAATATACTTTAATTTAGGTCAAGCCTCTCACATTGCTATTGATGAATTCTCTATTAAGAAAGGCCATAAATATGCAACTGTAGTTGTTGATTTAGATACTAAAAGAGTTATTTGGGTTGGTAAGGGTAATACTGTACGAGAGGTTAATCGCTTCTTTAAATTATGCGGTACAGAGGGCTGTAAACAAATAAAAGCAGTAGCAATGGACCAAAATGCAGGATTTGCTACTTGTGTTAATAAGTATTGCCCTAATGCCAAAGTTGTCTATGATTTATTCCATATGGTTTATAACTTTGGAAGACTTGTTATAAGCGCCATAAGACTAAGACTTGCCTATGAAAATAAAAACAAAAATGATGACAATGCTTATTCTCTTTTAAAGCGTTCAAGATTTCTGTTACTTACAAAAAACTCCAATTTATCAGAAGAAAAAAGAATAAAACTTAATGATATTTTTAGCTTTTATCATGATTTATATGCAGCTAATGAGCTAAAAGAGCTATTACTTGAAGTATTCCATGCTCACTCAAAAGAAGAGTCAGAATCTCTTTGGGATGAATGGGTAAGGTTAGCTTTACAGTCAAAAGTTCAAGAGATTACTAAGTTTGCCAAAGTGCAAAACAGAAGATACCGAGATGGTATAACAAATTCAGGCATTTACAGGATTAGGACAAGCGTTCTTGAAGGGATAAACAATAAGATAAAAGTATTAAAAAGATTAGCTTATGGATTTAGAGATGCTTTTAGAGGTAATGCTTATGTTTAACATATAGCCCTAATGAATATAATCTCAATTTCATTAGGGCTATCCACAGATTCTCGGAAGAACCTTTCTTTTTGAGGATCATGAATTCATTTAGGGGCAATTCACTTGAATGCTAAAAGGATCCCTGGTCAATTTTGTATATTATTTTCCAGGGATCCCACAGATTTGGAGATGAGCCACTAAAAAGGCTTTTTTGAAAATGAAACGGCGGTATTTAAACTCTTTTACCTAAGAATCACCGGGGAGCTTGCAAAAAAAATGGAACAATGCTAAATTGAGAAACTGGGCTAAGGTCTTAAATCAGCTATCCTGCTTAGAACAAACTGCAAGCAGAATAGCCAAATACATTAAGTAATCTTAGGAGTGGGCTTAGAGGATTTACACGGTTTGCCGTTCACTCCCTTCACTTACTGAAATCAAAATGAGAAAATTATTTTTTTTAATTTTAGCTTTGACTCTTCTTTATTATACAGCTAGAGGAATGCTTAAATTTAGCGGTATTCATTATTCTGGATTTAATGTAATTCTCTTAGTTATATTATTTATTTTTTTAAACTCTTCTAAAAAAGCGTTTTGGTTTATTGGTTTTCCTATTTCTTTAGCATACTCTATATATGCTCCAATAGGAAGCTTGTTTGGTAGAATTACATACAGGAGTGTAGCTTCATTACTTGCAACAGATGCTGTTGAATCAAAAGAGTTTTTTAAACTTATTCCATTAGAAAATTATACTTATCCGGTATTATTGATAGGTGCGTTATTATTATCAAGATTTATTTTGTGTAAAAATAAAATTTATTTACACAAAAATAAGACGTTAATTATTATTTTTATTATCATAGCTATGATAAAGCAATCTCCTTTTGCTTTTTTTAATGATATATATTCTGCATCATCAAATGTCAAAAAAGAATTGTCTTTTTTAAGGTCAATGGATAAACATAATTCTTGGAGTGATTATGCAGAAAAAGTATCAAATTTATCAAAATATACTAATTATGTTCTTGTAATAGGGGAGAGTGCCAGAAAAGATTACCTGAATGCTTATGGTTATCCTGTAAATAACACGCCTTTTATGAGTTCAAGTAATGGGGTTTTAGTAGATGGCTTAATGGCTGGCGGTATAAGCACGGTTGAATCTTTAAGATTGATGCTTACTAAACCAAATGTTGACCTATGGGAACCTAATTATAAGTTGAATGTTATTGATTTAGCCAGATCTGCTGGATTTAAAACCTATTGGGTATCAAATCAAGGATTTGGAGGTGACTACGAGACTCCTGTTACAACTATAGCAAGGAGAGCTGATATAAAAAAATTTTTTAAAATAGGATCAGCTGCTTCTATAAATACTAGCGATTTTGAGTTATTGCCTGAATTTGAAAAAATAGTAAAAAATAACACGGAAAAAAAATTAATTGTTTTACATTTATATGGTTCGCACGTAAACGCATGCGAGAGAATAAAAGATTTTGAAAAAAAATTTACTGTAAAAAATCCTTTATATAAGTATTTTGGCTGTTATGTTACATCAATAGCAAAAACAGATATGTTTTTGGAGAAGGTGTATAAAATATTAAAAAATGAGGAAATAAAAAATAATAAAACATTTTCGATGATTTATTTTTCCGATCATGGACAATCTCACAGTATAGATAAAGGTAAGTATGTCCTAATGCATTTAAACAATTCAGGGCAACCTACGGTATCTAATTATAATATTCCTCTATTTAAAGTTTCATCATATGATAATAAACAAATAAAATGTAAGTCTTTTAAATCAGGATTGAATTTTACTAATGGTATAGGAACATGGTTAGGTATTAAAAATAAATTAATTGATCCTAATTATGATTTATTTGATTGTAAAAATGATAGTAATGATTATGGATTAAGTGAAAAATTAAAACTACTGCCAAAAGATATGCAAGCTATTGATATCAGCGATAAATAATTTAATTCAACAGGATGTTCTATGAAAAAGGTTTCAGTAATCATTCCTTGTTATAACCAAGGAATATTTCTTGATGAATCTATCAACTCTGTATTAAAACAAACATATAAAAATATAGAAATAATCTTAGTTAATGATTGTTCTTATGACAATACAAAAGAAATTGCGGAAAAATATTTGTCAGAATTAGAAAATTTTATTTTTATCAATAATGAGCAAAATTTAGGTGTAGCCTCATCTAGAAATTTAGCTATAGAAAAATCTTCTGGTGACTATATTTTGCCTTTAGATGCCGATGATATTATAGAACCTACTTATATTGAGAAAGCTGTTAAAATATTAGATTCAGATAAATCAATAGGTATTGTATATTGCAAGGCTAGATTTTTTGGAAAAAAATCAGGCGAATGGAAATTACCTGATTTTAACATAGATGATTTTTTGATAACTAATAGTATTTTTTGTACAGCTCTTTTTAGAAAAGATGATTGGGAAAAAGCTGGAAAATACGATGATTCTATGAAAACGGATGTGGAAGATTGGGATTTTTGGTTATCTATGTTAGATTTGGGTATAAAACCTTATAGAATACCAGAGTTTTTATTTAATTATAGAAAACATAAAAGTAATAAAAGAATACAATCGCTTCCTATAAGAAGATATATTTTTAATAAACATTTAAATTTATATTTAAGCCGTGATTCTATAATTCAAAAAATATTTTTTAATGAAAATAAAAATTTTTTAGAAAAATATAGAAAATACAAAAAGCTGTTTAATTATTTATTATATATAAATATAATTTTAATTTTTATTATTTTATTAAATATATTGTAACTACTCAGAACCCTTAACCAAAAATAGAGAGTGAACGGCAAACCGTGTAAATCCTCTAAGCCCACACCTAAGATTACTTAATGTATTTGGCTATTCTGCTTGCAGTTTATTCTAAGCAGAATAGCTGATTTAAGACCTTAGCCCAGTTCCTCAATTTAGCATTGTTCCATTTTTTTGGTTCTTCCGAGAATCTGTGGATAGCCTTAATGAAATGTAGAAGATCATATAAGAAGATCCAGATCTGACAAAAAATTGGTTCTTCCGAGAATCTGTGGATAGCCCTAATGAAATTGAGATTATATTCATTAGGGCTATATGTTAAGCATAAGCATTACCTCTAAAAGCATCTCTAATTCTTAAGAAGAAATACTCAAAATCTCTAAATCCATAAGCTAATCTTTTTAATACTTTTATCTTATTGTTTATCCCTTCAAGAACGCTTGTTCTAATCCTGTAAATACCTGAATTTGTTATACCATCTCGGTATCTTCTGTTTTGCACTTTGGCAAACTTAGTAATCTCTTGAACTTTTGACTGTAAAGCTAACCTTACCCATTCATCCCAAAGAGATTCTGACTCTTCTTTTGAAGTGAGCATGGAATACTTCAGGTAATAGCTCTTTTAGTTCATTAGCTGCATATAAATCATGATAAAAGCTTAAAATATCATTAAGTTTTATTCTTTTTTCTTCTGATAAATTAGAGTTTTTTGTAAGTAACAGAAATCTTGAACGCTTTAAAATAGAATAAGCATTGTCATCATTTTTGTTTTTATTTTCATAGGCAAGTCTTAGTCTTATGGCGCTTATAACAAGTCTTCCAAAGTTATAAACCATATGGAATAAATCATAGACAACCTTGGCATTAGGGCAGTACTTATTAACGCAAGTAGCAAATCCTGCATTTTGGTCCATTGCTACTGCTTTTATTTGTTTACAGCCCTATGTACCGCATAATTTAAAGAAGCGATTAACCTCTCGTACAGTCTTACCCTTACCAACCCAAATAACTCTTTTAGTATCTAAATCAACAACTACAGTTGCATATTTATGGTCTTTCTTAATAGAGAATTCATCAATAGCAAGATGTTTGGCCTTACCAAGGAAGAAAGGCGTGTTTCTTTTTAGATAGTCTTTGTGAATTTGCTTACACGTATCCCATTTAAGGGAAGTTCTTTGAGCCGTATCTTTGATAGACCCAGACCTTTGTAAATCCTCAATAACTTCATTTTCAAGGCTTTTGGTGATGCGGTGTCTACTTGAAATAAAAGGGATTTGTTCGGTTGCATATTTATCGCAGAACTTACATTTAAAAGTTCTATAGGTAATATGCAAAATAAACTGAAAACCGTTATAAGAGCCATCTTTAACTATTCTATGTCTATATTCATGAACTACAACATTATGATTTTTACAGATAGGACATTGAGGATAATTGTCTTTAGGCTCTAAGAAAAGATGAATCTCTTTCTTATCTTCATCAAATTGATAATTAAAAAGTTTGAAGTTTGTATAAAAAAGATTAAAGAAAAAATTATGAAAGTCGGCTACAATATTCATAGGTCGTTCTCCTAGATTGGTGTATTTTGTTTAATTCAATCTTAATTGTGAACGACCATTTTTTTGTCTATTGGTATAACAAAATTAGATATTAAATTTTAGTTAGCCACAGTTTTCCGGAAGAGCCTTTCTTTTTGAAGATCATGAATTCATTTAGGGGCAATTCACTTGAATGCTAAAAGGATCCCTGGTCAATTTTGTATATTATTTTCCAGGGATCCCACAGATTTGGCGATGAGCCATTTTTTCTAGCACGAGTCATAGCCACATAGAGCCTGTATTTTGTTTGTTCTTTGAGTTCTGATAATCTCAAAGGAAATAAGTTATATGTATTTTTATTTAGTAATATACATATATTTTGGTATTGATCTTCTCCTTTAGTATTTCCCCAATTTTTGGAGTAAAAATTTTTTTTGCTTGCGTTGTTATAAACAAGTTTAATGATATTGTCGTCACTAATTATTTCTTTTATTTTTTGGGGATCTTTTAATTCTATAATTGTAGAATCTGAAATGGGATATTTAGATTCGATATCTATCTTTAAATTTGATTTTATAAAATCACATATTGTATTTGGACAACGCCAACTTTTTGAAAGTGTTTTTTTGTCAACATAACATCCAGCTTTACGAAATCTATCGACGTAATCATCATAATTTTTAAAAAGTTTTTTTTCACAAGTTCCATCATGACTTGTTGTGTAAGTATGTTGGAAAAAATCTCCAACTAAAATCATGTTTAAAGAAACTTCTTTTATGATTCTTTCAATAAATGTAAAATCTCTGCCACCAATATCCTGTATTTCATCAATTATTAGACAGTCAATAAATTTTTTAATTCGTTCTTTCAAAAGAGAAAATAGTTTATCATTCAATAAAAAACAACTCATTCTACAAGAGTAAATAGCGTAGTTTTGGTCTAGATAAAATCGTAAATCGTTTTTTTTAAAAATATGTGATTTTGGATTATTGAAATTAATTCCATAAATTTTAAAATCTTGATCTCCTATAATAGGCAAAATACAAAAATTATATAAAAACTTATAAAAAGTATAAATATGAATGTTATTTGGGATCTGCCCTGAAAACTTGTTTTGTACTCTCTGATATATATTGTAATAATTGTTATTTGTATAAGTAACAATAAAATAATTTTTGTTTTTATCTAGATTCTTAATTATGTGTGTTGTTTTTCCCGAACCAGCAACTGATAAAATTAGTCTTTTATCCATTCTNATAGCCTCTTTTAAATATTCAGGAATATTTAATTGCTTATCGGTATTTAACAATTTATAAGCACATTCGGCTTTATTTAACAGCATATAATTTAGACAGTTTTCATCATTTTTTTAAAATATTTCATTACATTCGTTTTTATTTTTATTATAAAGAGAAACCTCAAAGGTATATTCTTTCTCTTCTTGATTACTGAAGATTTTTATATTTTTACATGATTCGAAATCTTTGTATTTATTTGAAATATTTTTTTCATAGTCATGGTCGTTGTCAGTTACAACTGCAACTTTACACTCTAATAGTTTTGCTATGCTTAAATATCTTTTAAAAGAAACCCCTCCGATACTACAGATTTGAATATTGTCATCTTCTGGCTTATTCTTTGTATGACTTTCATAAAATTTTTCAAATAATATATATTCAGCAGCACCTTCAACCAAAATAATTTTAGATGAAATACAAAATTCAAGTAATCTTAAATAAGGAGCTTTCTGGAAAAAATCAGCATCTTCTTTATCTAAACTTTCTAGTTTTATGGCATTGTTATTCTGACTTAAAATAATTACTTTTTTTAAAGATAATCTCGAGCAAATAAGATTATTATGTGTTGTTATGAATATTTGACAATCTTTATTATTGTTTTTGATTAAATTTATTATTTTTTGTAAATATATATGACTTAAATGATTTTCTGGTTCTTCTATAAGTAATATGTTAGTTTGTTTTTTTAAACTATTTAATGCAAAGTCTATCTTTATAAATACTTGTTTTCCTTCACCTCTGCTAGCTAAATCAATATCATCTTCTTTTAAAACTAAATCTTGTTCTAAAGAATTCTCCGAAGCATCTTTTAATGAGAAAATATATTTAGAAGTTGTTTTATTGTTTAATTTCTGTAATCCTTGGGAAGAAAAATTTTCTCTAGCTTTTCTATAACTTGATTGAAAATCAAGTCGTTCTTCTATTTCCGTGGAATTTTGGTAAATTTTTTTNATAAATTCTTCATAAGAATATTTGGAATTGATATTATTAGTATTTATCAATAACGAAAATATTTTTTTTGATCTAGGAATAAAACCTACTCCTGCAAAAGTTGTAAATTCTATAGAGTAGTAATCAAAAGGAAATATAATGTTGTTTTTGTCTTTTAATATCTTATTAACCTCGTTTTGATATAAATAATTAATTTCACATACAAGTCTAATTCCACAATCAAATTCTTTGTTTATGTTGTTATTTCCTTCTAAATCGCAATCTTTAGTAGTGGAGGTTAAATATAAATCAATTTCGAGAATAGGTAGATTTTGTATAGTTCTTTCGCAATCATTTAAATTAAGAAAATTTTTTACTGCTTGTTTATTAAAAAGTTTATCAAGTCCAATGTCTGTTATTTTTCTTTTACTACCACTTGATACTAAGTCTATAGCCTGTAATATAGTGCTTTTGCCAGATTCGTTATCGCCAACCAATATATTTAAATCTGTGTTGAAATTTATAGTTAAATTTTGAAATTTTTTAAAATTTTTAATTTCTATTTTGTTTATGACATTTTCTAACATGATAATAAAATTCCTTATTTTAGAAATTTTGTGTATTAGTTATAACTCCAGGTATTTTATACTTTTTATAAGTTAAATTTATATAGCAATAAAATTATATCAATTCAACTAATTATATGGTATATTATAGAAAAAATTTTTTATTAGATTATTTAAACATATCTTTTTTTCGCGTCTCGTATTTTTCTAATGCCTGAACAAAATTTTTTAGGACTTTGATTATTATTTTTTATAAATACTCTTTCAAAGTGGGTAAGACTAGAAAAGCCAACTTCCATAGCAATCTGTGTAATGTTCTTATTACTTTCTACAAACAATCTTTGAGCATGCAAAATACGGATCTTATTTAAATATTCGATGAAACTACAGTGTGTGAAGCGCTTAAATTCGCGGCATAAATAAGATTTAGAAATAAAGAAGTTAGCGCATAGGACATCAAGACTAAGTTCTTTAAAATAGTTTTGGTGGACAAAAGATATTATGCTTGCCATTTTAGGTTCAGATATAGCTCTATGTGTATCACTTTTTGCTCGAGCTGCAGCAATAATTAGTAATTGTAAAATAGAATGCATTGCTTCTTTTGCAAAAGGATTAGAGCCATCTTGTTCTACTAATAGTTGACAGAAAAGTTGGTGAAATAATTCCTTATGTATATCCGTGCTCATATGATGAGGCACTAGATTAGATTCAAATTTCTTTTGTAGTTCACTACTTATTAAATCAGGTTGAAAATATAAAACTAGTCGTTCAAATTTAACATTTTCAGCTGAGTAAGAGTGATGCATGGTATATGGAGGGAAAACAATAAAATCATGCGGTTCCATGCAATACGATCTATTTCCAATAACAATATTTCTTTGACCTTTCTCTAAATAAAATAGCTCAAAATACGTATGAAAATGGCTTTGTAAGACATTGTCATTTATGGAGCAAATACGCTCAGAAGCAATGCCCTTGCCGTTTTGCATATAGATTGCAGCATTATCAATCATAGTTTTTCCTAAAAAACATATTTATACATTAGTACTATATTGAACTAGATATAGCATATTAAAGTATCTTAAGTCATTCTTTTTAAATTTAATTTTAATGATAAAAATCCTTTATATATAGGCTTTTTGCCTTATACAAACATGCATTTATGAAAAATGTGAGTTTAATCTCATAATGATCTTTAGTGTAAGAAATGTTGAAAATCTTAAAAATTAGGATAATAAAAGTAGGGTTTTTACTTGGCAAAATATCCTAAGATATCTCTTATCAAATGCTATTTAGATTTAGCCATTTTATTTGGAGATAAAAATGAGAGTATGCAGCCAAGCTTTATCTTGCCTAGCAGTAGAGAATTACTATGCAATTACTACAGACTGTGGAGTAGAAGTCCGTATTTATTTTATAACTCCTGATATTGTGCGCATAAGGGCAGGCTTTGATGGCGATTTTAAAGAATGCTCATACTCTTTATTAACAACTGCATGGCCAAGTATTACAGATAAGTTTTTAAAGGATTATCGCAAGCAAGTAGAAGTTGCTTCTAGTAAATTAGAAGAGCTTGAAGATTGCTTTGTAATTAGTTCTGAAAGTTTGGTTTTAAAGATTTCCAAAAATCCTTATCAAATTACTATATATTCTGCTGACGGAAAAATTCTGCATCGTGACTGTGTTGATTTAGCTTTGCAAGAAGATAGTAATAAGCGTCGTATACATGTAAGTGAGATTGATCCTACGGATGGATTTTACGGTTTTGGTGAAAAAAGTGGGGAGTTTAACAAACTCGAGGCTTTTATGACTATGTGCCCAACTGATGCAATGGGCTATAACCCGCAAAAAACCGACTCTTTATATAAGCATATCCCTTTTTACATTAAGCTTAGCAAGAAAACTGGGTATGCTTGTGGCTATTTTTATCATTCTTGCTGTGAGTGTGATTTTGATATGGGACGCCGTAAGAGTAATTACTGGCATATGCACTCAACTTTCAGAGCAAATAGTGGAGATATAGATTTATTCTTCATCAATGGTCCAAAAGTAAGTTCTGTCATTGAACGTTATACTGATTTAACTGGTAAATCTATCATGTTGCCTAAGGCCGCTTTAGGGTATTTAGGTTCATCCATGTATTATGCAGAGCTTGAGCAAAATTGTGATGTAGCAATCGAAACTTTTATCAATAACGCTCATGAAGAAATGATGCCAATAGATGGCTTTCAATTGTCATCTGGTTATTGCACATCTCAAACATCTGAAGGTTTAAAGCGTTGTGTTTTTACTTGGAATAAAGAACGCTTTGCAGATCCAAATTCTTTTTTTGATCGCATGGATGATTTGGGTATTGTTGTTTCCCCTAATGTCAAACCAGGCATTTTATGTGTTCATCCTAAAGTTGAAGATATGATTGCAAACGATATCTTTGTAAAAGATGAACATGAAGATATTCCTGCTATGGGTACATGGTGGGGAGGAAAAGGTTATTTTGCTGATTTTACTAAAGAAAACACACGTGTTTATTGGAAACAGCAATTAAAAGACAATCTATTTTCTTATGGATGCTATAGCATTTGGAACGATAATTGCGAGTATGACAGCCTTGTAAATAAAGACGCCCGTATTTATTTAGAAGGTCTAGGTGGCACTATTGGTGAATATAAAGCTGTAATGAGCAATTTAATGTGTCACATTACAGTTGAAGCTTTAAAAGAATATTTCCCTAATAAACGTCCTTTTGTAGTGTGCCGCTCAGGTCATGCAGGAATTCAGCGTTATGCACAAACTTGGTCTGGTGATAATTTAACATGCTTTGAGGCCTTAAAGTATAACGTAGGAACCATGCTTGGCATGTCTCTATCAGGAGTTGCTAATCAAGGTTCTGATATTGGTGGTTTTTATGGTGTAGCTCCTAGTGAAGAACTTTTTGTTCGTTGGGTGCAAAACGGTATTTTTCAACCTCGTTTTTCTATTCACTCCGTTAATACTGACAACAGTGTAACTGAACCTTGGATGTATAGCTCATCTAAACATCTAATTCGAGATGCAATAAAGTTACGTTATCGTTTAATTCCTTATTTTTATTCTTTAATGCGTCGCGCTCATGAAACTGGTTTGCCTTATTTTAGCCCGATGTTACTTGAATTTCAGCTTGATCCAAAAGTATATGACGAACAATTTAATTTTATGTTGGGTTCTGGTTTATTGGTCGCTAATGTACTAGAAAAAGGTCAAACTGTACGCAAAGTTTATTTACCTAAAGGTGAAATATTCTATGACTTTAATACATATGAGTGTTATACAGGAGGACAAACATTAGATGTTAAAGTTGATTTAGCATCTATACCAATGTTTATTCGCTCTGGTCATATTATTCCAATGGCAGGTAATGAGCTTAATAATTTACAAAAAGATGAGCTTGAGTCTTTAGAATTAATTTGTACACCTGATCGTAATGGCTCTTTTACATTATATGAAGATGATGGTAAGAGTAATGATTACTTAAATGGACAATATTTAAAGACTTATATTGACATGATTAGTGGAGATTTAACTAAGTTTAATTTTACCTATAAAGGTCAATACAACTCACCAATCAATCAAATCAAACTTAAGGTAATTCATAAAGGCAAGTGTCCTTTTTATGTGAACATACAAGATCAGAAACTTGAGCATTTCTTATTACGTTCTCATTTTGAAAAGGCTACTTCAGGTTGGTATTACTCTCAAACTACGCAATGTGTTGAGATTAAATACCGTAAACCAAAAGATAACTACCAAGTAGTTATTTCATATGAGCCTTTTGACATGATAGGTATGTAAAGCAAATATTTCGAATATTAAATAATATTTTTGTACATACCTTGAAGCAAACATAAATATAAAACAATAAATAACATTGGCTTATTTTTGAGGTAGTAAATGATGAGAAAACAGCTTAAAACAGTAATTATTAGTACTGCGGCTATAGCTTTATGTCTAGGTCTTAATGGTTGTCATAAACAGGAAGCTAGTAACTCAGAAGAGTCTACAAGTGAAAAACCAATGATCTTAACTTTAGCGCATGGTTTGTCTGAAACACATACTGTGCACATAGCAATTACCAAATTTGCTCAAGAGCTGGAGATGAAGACAGGTGGCAGAATTAAAGTTCGTATTTTTGCCAATGGTCAATTAGGTTCTGAACTTGAACAGATGGAACAGGTGATGGCTGGAGTTATATCAATGACTAAAGTTGCATCTCCTATGTTAGCCACATATGACGATGCTTATCATACTTTTGGTTTGCCTTATATATTTAATGGCACTCAGGACTTCTATGACACCATGGATTCTCCTTTAATGTATGACTTTTTTCAAAGCAGCAAAGATAAAGGATTTGTAACTTTAACTTACTACACATCAGGAGCTCGTTCTTTTTATACCGTAAACAAACCAATCCGAACTCCTGCTGATTTAAAAGGCATGAAAATTCGTGTGCAGGATATGAAGTCCCAAACGGAGATGATTTCTGTTATGGGAGGAACACCGGTAGCTATGGCTTATGGCGATGTATTTACCTCTCTGCAAACAGGAATTATTGATGGTACTGAGAATAATGAAACAGCTCTTACCAATGGTAAACACGGAGAAATTTGTAAAGTTTACTCAACTGACCAGCATGCAATGATCCCTGATGCTTTAGTAATCTCTTCGAAAGTCTGGGACAGTTTGAGCGCATCCGATCAAAAAATCATGATAGATGCTGCACGTCACTCTACAGTGTCTCATCGTGATATGTGGGACAGTGCTATTGCTGATGCTATAGAAGAAGCTAAAAGCAAAATGGGGGTTACCTTTATTAATGATGTTAATAAGGAAGCTTTCCGCGAGGCAACCAAGGGAATGGTTGATAAGTACTCAAAAGAGTATCCGGGGGTTGCAAAGATGGTTAATTTAATTAACACCATTCGCTGTAACAAAGAAAAAGCAAGTGCTGCAGGCGTTCAGGAGGGCTAATTATGTATAAGTTATTAGTTAAAACCAAAAAGTTTTTAAATAAAGTTTTAGCAGCTTTATGCACAATTTTACTTGTGTTTATGACTTTTTTAGTTATTTGGCAGGTATTTACTCGCTATGTACTTAATGATCCGGCTTCATTTACTGAGGAACTGGTTCGTTATTCTTTAATTTGGACTGGTTTTATAGGCGCAGCCTACGCTTTTTCAACCCGTGAGCATATGGCGTTAACTTTCTTAAGAGATAAGTTTGACCCAAATTCAAAACGAATTATTACTATTGGTGTTGATGTGCTAATTATGTTGTTTGCATTTGCAATTATGTTTATTGGTGGTACCAAATTGTCTTTTGCAGCATCTATGGAGTACTCAGCTTTACTAGGAGTACCGCGTTCTTTAGTTTATTCAATGGCGCCTATTTCAGGCCTTTTCATTGTAGTTATTCAAATAATTAACATTTATGAGGACTTCACGGGTGTTAATTTATCTGATCAAAATAATGATTCAATATAAAAGAGAGCGTTAGGAGGATAAAAGTATGTCTATAGCTTTAACAGCGGTTATTTTATTTGCCGTATTCTTTTTTCTGCTTGCTCTTAGTGTTCCTGTAAGTGTAAGCATTGTGATTGCCTCAGTAGTGACTGGACTTTCATCATTAAACTGGGATCAGTTAAGTTTTATTATTATGCAAAAGATGAATTCAGGAGTTGAAAGCTTCTCTTTACTTGCAGTGCCTTTATTTATCTTAGCCGGCAATATTATGAATAATGGTGGTATTGCTCGTAGAATGATTAACTTTGCTAAATTATTCTGTGGCTTTATTCCAGGTTCTTTAGCTCAAACAAACGTTCTTGGCAATATGTTGTTTGGTTCTTTAGCCGGATCTGCAGTTGCTGCAGCTTCCGCTATGGGTGGTTCAATTGCGCCTATTCAAAAAGAAGAAAAGTATGATATGGCCTTTGCAACTGCAGTTAATATTGCATCAGCACCAACAGGTTTATTGATCCCTCCAACCTCAGCTTTTATTGTTTACTCAACAGTAGTAGGTGGAGTTTCTATTAGTGCTCTGTTTATGGCAGGATATATTCCTGGTATTTTAATGGGTTTGGGTGTAATGGCTGTAGCCTTCTTATATGCACGTGCTCATAAATATTCAACAACAGGTTTTGTCAGTGCAAAAGTAGCTTTTAAGGTAACTTTAGATGCCCTTCCAAGTTTTTTACTTATAGTCATCGTTATTGGAGGTATAGTTTCAGGTGTCTTTACTGCTACTGAAGGTGCGGGTGTTTGCGTATTATATTGTCTACTTTTGTCTGTACTTTACCGTTCCATAACTTATAAGTCTTTCTTAAAGATTTTAGTTGATAGTGCTTGCGTCAGCGGAATTATCTTATTTTTAATCTCAGCCTCTTCTGCAATGTCTTGGGTTATGGCTTTCTCAGGAATTCCTAGTGCTATTGCAGATGGACTGACTGCTATTAGTGATAATAAATATGTTATTTTCTTTTTAATTAACATTATATTATTGTTAATTGGCATGTTTATGGATATTACACCTGCTATCTTAATCTTTACTCCTATATTTTTACCTATTTGCACTTCGTTAGGTATGGATCCTGTTCACTTTGGTGTCATGTTAATTTTTAACATGTGTATTGGTTCTATGACTCCTCCTGTAGGTTCAGTATTATTCGTAGGTTGCGGTATTACCAAGATGTCAATTGAGAAAGTAAGTGTTATGTTATTGCCTTATTTCTTGGTGTTGATTGCCATATTACTGCTCATTACTTACGTTCCTGCTATTAGTTTGGCTATTCCTCAAGCTTTGGGACTTATATAGAATGTAACATATTGTTATTTATTATTTAATTAAAAACTTAACCTATGTAAATAGGTTTAAAACACATAAATTTAAGGGGTTAATTTTCTTTAAAAATTGAGTAATGCACTAGCTTTGCTCAGATAAGAAAATTAGCCCTAATTTTTTAGATAATAGTAAAAATGATAGTAAAAAATTTGAGCGTCTTTTTAAGACAGACAATGGTTTTTTAGTACAGTGCAAAGAAGCTTTAATCAAGCTTGTTTTTATGACTGATGATATTGTACGAATTCGCGTTAGTTTTGATGGCGTTTTTTCAGAACACTCTTATGCGTTAGTTAAAACAGCGTGGGCGGATGATTTAGATGCTATTTTTAAAGCAGAACGAGAGCGTATTTGTCCGGTATCTGTAGATTGTCAAGATCAAGAACAACAAATAGTTTTTGAAACAAAAACTATTAAGCTTTTATTAAATAAAGCTCCATTATCTTTTAGTCTTATTGATAAAAATACAAATCAGGTCGTTTATTCTGATTTAAAAGAACGTGCTTATGAGAAAGATCATTTAGGTAGACTTTTTCATTACAGTGCTATTGATCCAAAGTATGATCATTTTTTTGGATTTGGAGAAAAAACTGGCTATTTAGATAAAAAAGGCCGGCATATGCGTACTTGTCCTAAAGATGCAATAGGACATGATCCGGAATTTGGTGAACCTTTATATAAACATATTCCTTTTTATATCCGTGTTAATGAAAATTTGGGATCGTATGTAGGTCTTTTTTACAACAATAGTCATGATTGCGTTTTTGATATGGGCAATGAGCGCAGTGGTTATTGGGATCCTTATTGTTATTATCAAGTAGATGGTGGAGATATCGATCTTNTTTTAATTCATGGTCCAAGCATTAAAAACGTAGTTGAGAGATATACATATTTAACAGGCACTACCACTATGCCTACTATGCAATCTTTAGGATTTACTTCCTCAACTATGTATTATGCAGAGCTTGAGAAAAATTGTGACAAGGAAATTTACCAAGTAATAAATAAGCATTTGTCTGAAGATATATATATTGATAATTTCTGGTTAGCTAGTGGCTATAGCGCAGGAGAGAAAGATAAATTACGTTATACATTCAATTGGAATTATCAACGTTTCCCTGATCCAAAATTATTTTTTGCTACTTTAAATGATCAAGGAATCAATGTTATTCCAAATTTAAAACCTGGTGTATTAATGGGACATCCTTATAAAGATTATTATCTTAAAGCAGATGCTTTTATTAAATGTGCGCCTTCTGAAAAAACTAAAGCTCATTATGATCTTAAGCAAACATTAAATAAATTAGATATCAATTTTTCTAATGATCTTGAGGACATATCAGAATCATCAAATACACAAGAAGATTATTATATCGGTCGTTGGTGGGGAGGTCCTGGTTATTTTGTAGATTTTACAGGTGCTAAAGGTCGAAATGCTTGGAGGCATTTGCTTGAGGAGAATATCCTTAAGATGGGCACGAAAACTGTTTGGAATGATAATAATGAATATGATGGTGTTGAAGATAGAAATGCCCAAGTGTGTGCAGAAGGCCATGGCGGAACTATGGCTGAGTATAAGCCGATCCAGTCTTTAATGATGGCTTATACAGGAAAAGAGGCCATTGCAAATGTTTATCCTAATGAGAGGCCTTATATTATAAACCGTGCAGGCTATAGCGGTATTCAACGTTATGCTCAGGTCTGGGGGGGCGATAATTTAACTGATTGGCGTACTCTTAAGTTTAATGTTGCTACTATTTTAGGTATGGGTTTATCAGGTGTAGCTAATACGGGTAGTGATATAGGTGGTTTTGCAGGCCCAGCTCCTGAAGGCGAGCTTTTATTACGTTGGATCCAAAATGGTATATTTCAGCCTCGTTTTACAATGAATTCTGCCAATAATGATAACACTGTAACTCAGCCTTGGATGTATCAGGAGTACTTACCACAAATTAAAAAAGCCTATGCTTTGCGTTATCGATATTTAATATATTTATATTCCTTAATGCGTCAGGCTAATTTAAAGGGAACACCTGTGCTTCGTCCTTTATTTTATGAATTTGAACATGATCTTAAGGCTATTAATGATAAGAACTTAACTTTCATGTTCGGTCCTTATTTGTTAGTTGCCAATGTGTTAGAAAAAGGGCAAAGAAATAGAGCTATTTACCTACCAGCAGGGCATACTTGGTATGACCTTAATGACAACTTTAAAGCTTATGAAGGTGGTAATACTATTTATTATCCTGTTGATATCAACTCAATTCCTATGTTTATAAAGGATGAGGCTATTGTCATTAGCTCTCCTGACATTAAACGAATTATGTTTGATAAGGTTAAAACTTTAGAGTTAACAATTTGTGCCACAAAAGCATTAAGAGCTAAAGCTTATGGGCTTACAGATGCTAATACTTTACAAAAGGCACAAAACTCAACCAGTCAAAGTTTTAGTTTTGATTATTATGAGGATGATAGCCATACTAAGGATTTTGAACGAGGAGTGTATGCCAATACCAAGATTTGTGTAACTCCTGGTGAAGTAATGGAAATTAACTTTAATAAAACAGGTTCATATGAACATTCTTATGAAAATATGTATTTAAAGGTAGTTTCTCCTTATAAGGGGGCTTTACAAGTTTTATGCGATAACATTGAGCTAAAACGCTTTTTGGTTCCAGATGACTTTAAGCTTTCTCAAAGTGGCTGGTACTATAATTTAAGCAGTCGTGTAATTGAGATTAAATGTGTCCGTCCGCATAAAGATAATTTCTCCATAATAGTATCTACCAAACACTTTGATCTCATTGGGATGGAGAATAATGGCTAAAAATTAGATTTCTTTAAAAACAAGGTTAAGTTATAAAACTTAACCTTGTTAATTTGTGTGCTCAGCATGAGCTTTTTCTATAGGGTGTAAGTCCCGAAGATGCCCGCTAACGGGAAATCTTAGTAAACCACAAGGTGGTCACGGTGACGTGATAGCTGAAAGAAGTGGCTAGCAAAACTCTGGTCTGACGAACAGAAATCATCTTAGGCAGTATATGTGGATAAGCCTGCAAGTTAAGGTAAAGTCCAAAAGTTAGCCGGAATATATAATGTAAAGATGGCGGATAGATGGAGGAAAAGAAAGAGCTCTTACCTGAGGAGATCTTGTCAGCGGGAAACCGTAGTAACAACGAATGACAAGAAGTCAGCAAAGGTCGTAGTAGCGAGGACTAAGTGTGAAGGACCGAACCCAACGAGTGTGAAAACAGGAGGAACTACCACATAATGTAGCCACAGCAAGGAATGCACGCCGAGAATATAAGTGCAGAAGTGCACGCCTAAGCAAGAGAGTAGCTGAGAACGTGAGGGTAATGCTAAGGATGCGGTCGAGCTGTTGTAGATAGATAAATGATGAGTAGCATTAACTTTGAACCGATAACATTAGAGAGAATAGTCGCTAGGGGTAATCTGAACAGAGCATTCAAGAAGGTACTATCCAACAAAGGAGGTGCCGGAGTTGATGGAATGCAAACCTATGAGCTGTGTGGATATATAAAATCACACCCCTATGAAATCTCAAAATCGATTCTAGAAGGAAAATACAGACCACAACCTATCAAACGAGTATATATTCCAAAGGACAATGTATAAAAACGTCCCCTAGGCATACCTACAGTAAAGGACCGATTTGTACAGCAGGCAATAGCCTTGATACTAGCGGAAGAGTACGAGAAGGTATTTTCAGACAATAGCTTTGGATTTAGACTAACAAGAAGCTGTAGTGGCGCTATAACCAGAGCGTTAGAGTACCTTAACAGTGGCCTTGAATGGGTGATAGATCTAGATCTCAGCAAATTCTTTGACACAGTAAATCACAGTAAGCTCTTACAACTGTTATCAGATAGAATAGAAGACGGTAGAGTTATCTTTCTTATACACCGCTTTCTCAGAGCTCCAATAAGCAAAGAAGGCAAAGTTAGCAATAAGGTAACGATAGGCACCCCGCAAGGTGGAGTCGTAAGCCCGGTACTTGCAAACATAATGCTCAATGAACTTTACCAACTGCTAGATAGCAGAGGGATTAAGTTTGTAAGATACGCAGATGACATGGTCATAATGTGTGGCAGGAGAAAAGCTGCGGAACGTATACTGGAAAATGTGACAAAGTATGTGGAGAAGAAGCTATTTCTAAAAGTCAATAAAGATAAAACCAAGATACTACATGCATGTGAGAAATCCCAATTTCTAGGTTTTGGCTTCACTAAAAGAGTGAGCCAAAGAAAGAAAAAGGAGTGTCCCAGGCAAAAGTACTTTGCTATTGTCCATGAAAAGAAACGTATTAAATTCTCTAAGAATATAAAAGAGATTTTAGATAGAAAAACCATAGGTGGCATACAGAAGGTGAAGGAACGACTAAGAACATACATCCTAGAATGGGTAAACTACTTTACGTGAGCTATTCCGAGTAAATGGTCCCAGTACATGGATGGACTGATTAGACGTAGAATACGTCAGCTACTGTGGAAACAGTGGAAGAAAGGCTGTAAGAGGTATGAGGAAATCAAAAGAAGGATGCAAAATGCACCGACTATTGAAGAGTATGCATACAGTTCTAACAGATACTGGCGACTATCAAAGACACCTATAATCCACAAAGCCCTAAGTAAGGGAAATTTACTTAAGGAAGGATGGTTTAGTATAGAACTAGTTGAAGGTCAGATCTGAAGTTAGGATCTAACCTTCTATCGTATGGGAAACGCCGTATGCCGAACGGCACGTACGGTGTTGCGAGAGGAGTGAGAGAAATATCCTCCCACTCGATTGTGTTTATAGCCAACTAAAAAAGACTTTAAAAGGGAGTGAACGGCAAACCGTGTAAATCCTCTAAGCCCACTCCTAAGATTACTTAATGTATTTGGCTATTCTGATTGCAGTTTGTTCTAAGCAGGATAGCTGATTTAAGACCTTAGCCCAATTTCTCAATTTAGCATTGTTCCATTTTTTTGCAAGCTCACCTGTGATTCTTAGGTAAAAGAGTTTAAATACCGCCGTTTCATTTTCAAAAAAGCCTTTTTTGGTAACCTTTCTTAAGCTTAAATTTACAGTCTCTATAGCGTTTGTGGTATACATAACCCTACGAATATCAGATGGTATATTGAACAACTGTCTTATGTGATTAAAGTTGTTTTCCCATACTCGTATAGCTCCTGGATAGTCATTACCCCACGTATCTTTTAAACTCTTAAAGGAGTCTTCTGCAGCTTCAATATTTATCGCTGTATACATTGCTTTACAATCTGCCAAGAAAGCTTTTAAATGTTTTGATGGTATGTATTTAGTTGAATTTCTTATTAAATGAACTACACACCGTTGCACCAATGTATCTGGGAATATAGATTTAACTCCTTCCTCAAGACCTAAAACGCCGTCCATTGATAAAAATAGAATATCTTCAACGCCTCTAACCTTTATAGAATCAAAGATTTGCATCCATGTAGATTTTGATTCTGTTGGGCTTACATAAAGGCCTAACACATCTTTATAGCCTTCAGCATCAACTCCTAAAACCACATAAACTGCATGGCTATTAATAATACCTTTCTCATTCTTCATTTTGACGTAGATACAATCTACAAAAACAAAGGTATATATTGGTTTTAATGGCCTTTGGAGCCATGACTTAACATCTTCTATGATGCTGTCTGTTATGGTCGATATTTTGTCTTGAGATAGCTCAAAACCATAGATTTATTTGATGGTTGAGCTTATGTCTCGTTGAGACATTCCTCTTGCATACATAGCAAGAACTTTACCTTCTATTTCAGAGACATCCTTTTGATGCTTTTTGACGACAACAGGTTCAAAACTGCCTTTTCTGTCTCTAGGTACACTTATGGTAGTCTCGCCAAAAGAGCCTTGTATTTTCTTTTCTCCATACCCATTACGTCTATTGGAAGTATCTTTGGATTCAGAAGAATTCTTGTCATAGCCTAGATGCGCTNNATCCATTTCAGCATTTAGCATTTTTTCAAAGATAGGGCCAAATACTTCTTTTAAAGCCTCGTTGACGTCTTTTGATGAATTAATGTCGTAATTGTCTAAAATTAAGTCAGCAATTTTTTCAGCTACTGGTTTGCGCTTTATGTTCTTTTTAGCCATGTAACACTCCATAATAAGTTAAGTTGATATTAACAAACTTATTTGGATTTACACGGAAATTATTTCACTCTCGCGATTTATCACTATATCTGCATTTAAATGAGCAATTTTTATAAAGCTTATAATGCTGATTTTTTATTTTTTCTTAGCAAGAAATTTCTTTAGAGTTTTTGTCATAAAAGTCTATTTTTTTTATTTGAACCAATAAAAATTCAAAAATTTTGTTGAATTTTTTATTTTATGTTCTATATGTCTTTATATAAGAAAAATTATTTTTCATTGTGAAAAATAATCAGGCTAAAGCAATTATTTAATTACGTAAATCGTATTATTGCAATTTTGGTTTAATTAACGCTTATTAGTAATCATTCTTAATAAGATAACAATTATTAAATGATAAAGATCTACCATGTAGAGCATTGTTATTTAGGTTTATAACGTTTAATCTATATACATCAAGTAACAATAAATAAGAAAAAAGGACACATACAATGTTTAATTTACCAGAACTCCCATATGCAAAAACTGCTTTAGAAGGCTTTCTCTCTGAGACCACTTTAAGCTTCCATCACGACAAGCACTTCAATGCTTACGTAACCACTGCCAACAATCTTGTAAAAGGCACTGAGTTTGAAGGCAAGTCTTTAGAGGAAATCATTAAGACTGCATCTGCTGGTCCATTATTTAATAATGCAGCTCAGGCTTGGAACCATGAATTCTACTTTAAGTGCTTAAGCCCTGAGACTTTAGAAGTTCCATCTAAGATTAAAGCTTTAATCGAAGAGAACTTTAAGAGTGTTGATGAGTTCAAAGCTGCATTTAAGGCAAGCGCTGCCGGTAACTTTGGTTCTGGCTGGACTTGGCTTGTTAAGAAAGCTGATGGTAAACTTGCTATTGTAAACACCTCAAATGCTGGCAATCCTTTAACCTCAGGTGATAAGCCATTACTCGTAATTGATGTTTGGGAGCACGCTTACTACTTAGATTTCCAGAATTTACGTCCAAGCTATATTGAAGCTTTCTTAAATCACGTAAATTGGAATTTTGTTGAGTCTAACTTAGACTAATAAAAAGATTTCATCTTTTAGCTAATAGTAAATGAAATAGGCTTCAGAGGTTACCCTCTGAAGCCTATACTTGTGTGCTCAGTATGAGCTTTTTCTATAGGGTGTAAGTCCCGAAGATGCCCGCTAACGGGAAATCTTAGTAAACCACAAGGTGGTCACGGTGACGTGATAGCTGAAAGAAGTGGCTAGCAAAACGCTGGTCTGACGAACAGAAATCATCTTAGGCAGTATATGTGGATAAGCCTGCAAGTTAAGGTAAAGTCCAAAAGTTAGGTTCTTCCGAGAATCTGTGGATAGCCCTAATGAAATTGAGATTATATTCATTAGGGCTATATGTTAAGCATAAGCATTACCTCTAAAAGCATCTCTAATTCTTAAGAAGAAATACTCAAAATCTCTAAATCCATAAGCTAATCTTTTTAAGACTTTTATCTTATTGTTTATCCCTTCAAGAACGCTTGTTCTAATCCAGTAAATACCTGAATTTGTTATACCATCTCGGTATCTTCTGTTTTGCACTTTGGCAAACTTAGTAATCTCTTGAACTTTTGACTGTAAAGCTAACCTTACCCATTCATCCCAAAGAGATTCTGACTCTTCTTTTGAGTGAGCATGGAATACTTCAGGTAATAGCTCTTTTAGCTCATTAGCTGCATATAAATCATGATAAAAGCTTAAAATATCATTAAGTTTTATTCTTTTTTCTTCTGATAAATTAGAGTTTTTTGTAAGTAACAGAAATCTTGAACGCTTTAAAAGAGAATAAGCATTGTCATCATTTTTGTTTTTATTTTCATAGGCAAGTCTTAGTCTTATGGCGCTTATAACAAGTCTTCCAAAGTTATAAACCATATGAAATAAATCATAGACAACCTTGGCATTAGGGCAGTACTTATTAACGCAAGTAGCAAATCCTGCATTTTGGTCCATTGCTACTGCTTTTATTTGTTTACAGCCCTCTGTACCGCATAATTTAAAGAAGCGATTAACCTCTCGTACAGTCTTACCCTTACCAACCCAAATAACTCTTTTAGTATCTAAATCAACAACTACAGTTGCATATTTATGGCCTTTCTTAATAGAGAATTCATCAATAGCAAGATGTTTGGCCTTACCAAGGAAGAAAGGCGTGTTTCTTTTTAGATAGTCTTTGTGAATTTGCTTACACGTATCCCATTTAAGGGAAGTTCTTTGAGCCGTATCTTTGATAGACCCAGACCTTTGTAAATCCTCAATAACTTCATTTTCAAGGCTTTTGGTGATGCGGTGTCTACTTGAAATAAAAGGGATTTGTTCGGTTGCATATTTATCGCAGAACTTACATTTAAAAGTTCTATAGGTAATATGCAAAATAAACTGAAAACCGTTATAAGAGCCATCTTTAACTATTCTATGTCTATATTCATGAACTACAACATTATGATTTTTACAGATAGGACATTGAGGATAATTGTCTTTAGGCTCTAAGAAAAGATGAATCTCTTTCTTATCTTCATCAAATTGATAATTAAAAAGTTTGAAGTTTGTATAAAAAAGATTAAAGAAAAAATTATGAAAGTCGGCTACAATATTCATAGGTCGTTCTCCTAGATTGGTGTATTTTGTTTAATTCAATCTTAATTGTGAACGACCATTTTTTTGTCTATTGGTATAACAAAATTAGATATTAAATTTTAGTTAGCCACAGTTTTCCGGAAGAGCCAAAAGTTAGCCGGAACATATAATGTAAAGATGGCGGATAGATGGAGGGAAAGAAAGAGCTCTTACCTGAGGAGAGCTTGTCAGCGGGAAACCGCAGTAACAACGAATGACAAGAAGTCAGCAAAGGTCGTAGTAGCGAGGACTAAGCGTGAAGGACCGAATCCAACGAGTGTGAAAACAGTAGGAACTACCACATAATGTAGCCACAGCAAGGAATGCACGCCGAGAATATAAGGGCAGAAGTGCACGCCTAAGCAAGAGAGTAGCGGAGAACGTGAGGGTAATCTGAACAGAGCATTCAAGAAGGTACTATCCAACAAAGAAGGTGCCGGAGTTGATGGAATGCAAACCTATGAGCTGTGTGGATATATAAAATCACACCCCTATGAAATCTCAAAATCGATTCTAGAAGGAAAATACAGACCACAACCTATCAAACGAGTATATATTCCAAAGGACAATGTATAAAAACGTCCCCTAGGCATACCTACAGTAAAGGACCGATTTGTACAGCAGGCAATAGCCTTGATACTAGCGGAAGAGTACGAGAAGGTATTTTCAGACAATAGCTTTGGATTTAGACTAACAAGAAGCTGTAGTGGCGCTATAACCAGAGCGTTAGAGTACCTTAACAGTGGCCTTGAATGGGTGATAGATCTAGATCTCAGCAAATTCTTTGACACAGTAAATCACAGTAAGCTCTTACAACTGTTATCAGATAGAATAGAAGACGGTAGAGTTATCTTTCTTATACACCGCTTTCTCAGAGCTCCAATAAGCAAAGAAGGCAAAGTTAGCAATAAGGTAACGATAGGCACCCCGCAAGGTGGAGTCGTAAGCCCGGTACTTGCAAACATAATGCTCAATGAACTTTACCAACTGCTAGATAGCAGAGGGATTAAGTTTGTAAGATACGCAGATGACATGGTCATAATGTGTGGCAGGAGAAAAGCTGCGGAACGTATACTGGAAAATGTGACAAAGTATGTGGAGAAGAAGCTATTTCTAAAAGTCAATAAAGATAAAACCAAGATACTACATGCATGTGAGAAATCCCAATTTCTAGGTTTTGGCTTCACTAAAAGAGTGAGCCAAAGAAAGAAAAAGGAGTGTCCCAGGCAAAAGTACTTTGCTATTGTCCATGAAAAGAAACGTATTAAATTCTCTAAGAATATAAAAGAGATTTTAGATAGAAAAACCATAGGTGGCATACAGAAGGTGAAGGAACGACTAAGAACATACATCCTAGAATGGGTAAACTACTTTACGTGAGCTATTCCGAGTAAATGGTCCCAGTACATGGATGGACTGATTAGACGTAGAATACGTCAGCTACTGTGGAAACAGTGGAAGAAAGGCTGTAAGAGGTATGAGGAAATCAAAAGAAGGATGCAAAATGCACCGACTATTGAAGAGTATGCATACAGTTCTAACAGATACTGGCGACTATCAAAGACACCTATAATCCACAAAGCCCTAAGTAAGGGAAATTTACTTAAGGAAGGATGGTTTAGTATAGAACTAGTTGAAGGTCAGATCTGAAGTTAGGATCTAACCTTCTATCGTATGGGAAACGCCGTATGCCGAACGGCACGTACGGTGTTGCGAGAGGAGTGAGAGATATCTCCTCCTACTCGATTATCTTTTAATTTTTTAATTAGTTACAGTTTCGCTTTGACCATTTCTTAAAGCGTTTTCTAAAGCGTATGCTTTGTCAACAGGGACTAACAGTCCATGGCCATCACCGGTTTTTAAATTATCAGATAAGAATCCGGCATTGAGCTTCTTTAATGTCTGTAAGTTTGTTCCAGAAAGCTCAGCTGCTTTTTTCATAGAATTTAAGCGTCCTGCGACCTCGACGCGTTTAAAAGCAGGGCGATTTTTGATCTCAGGCAGATCGACATCATATTTTTCTGGATTTTTTAACATAGCTGCAAAAGCATGGAAGCGTTTAATATAAGTTTGAGCGCTTTTAGTAAGCTTTACAGTTTTTATATTAAAGACAGTGACTCCGCGAGACTTGGCTTGGCGTATTGCTTTTTTTACACCAAATTCGCCTTGGTTATAGGCGGCTGCAACCATATCCCAATTATTTTCAAGTTCACCGTATAAGTACTTTAAATAATCTAAAGAAGCTTCTGTTGTAGCGATGAAATCATACAATTCATCATAATTGCCAGTACGTTTAAGTCCTAATGATTTACCTGTTGAACGCATAAATTGCCAAGGGCCATGAGCGCCTGCGCTTGAGCGTACATGAGGATTTAAACCGCTTTCAATTAAAGGAATTGCCATAAGTTCTACAGGAAGATCTCTTTCTTTAAGTTTTACTAATAAGTAATGAACAAATGGGCTTCCTTCTTTTAAGTGGGTAGCTAAAGAAACTGCGTTTTTCTTAGCCCAAGATTCTTCAGCTTTGGTAAGTTTTATATCAAGCTTAAAGCGAGATTCATCTATCAAGCTACTGTCCCAAACAGATCCTGAGTATATGTTGTCGTTATAAGAATCCACCTGAGATAACATCTCAGTTTCGTTATAATTTATTTTATCAGCTACAGTTTTGCTACCACTGCATGCACTAACAAAGGTTAAAGATACGCTAGCTGCTAACACAGCAGCCGTATAAACTAAAGTAGTTTTTCTAATCATCTATCCAACTTGGTCTTAAAAATAAGACCTCAGTCCAAACGATAATCAGGGAAACAAACCTACACTGAGGAATTTTCTCCTGACACGACGGTAATTTTGGAAAACCAAAACTTGTGCTTAAACAGAAATGCTCCAAATTTTCTATTGTTGAACGCACTAAGTCTCAAATCTGGTTTTTGCAGTTTATTTAAACTAATAAGCTGCAACAGATTTGATAAAATCCAAAAACCTCAGTCTTTTACCGAAAATTTTAAATTTCGGTAAAGGGTAATGAAAAAAACTTATCTAAAACTTAGCAAATCTAAGTATTAGGTTTTAATCCGACCCTAAAGAGATGAAAGTCCTTTCATGACTGACATCAATCCAGATGGCAAATTGCTATCTGTTTTCATAAAAAAAATGGACTAAATGTGATTAAGGTCAAACTTTGGAATTAAGAAAAATTTCTCTAAACTCCAATAATTTAGCAATAATTTTCATAAAAATTCACATATTTTTTTATGTCGATATCTATTGATGAAATATCGATAGGTACTCTTTTTAGTACCGCGCTATTATAGCAGATTTTTTAAAAAATAAAATATCGTTAAATAACAATAAGATGTATTTTAAATGCTTAAAAAAGTTGAAGAAAAATAGGTGTTAAATATAGATTTTTTTTGTTTTTTATTTAAATTTTTATGATAAAAGTTTTTTTAATTTTGTTTAAAATATCTTAAATTATGAAAATAATTAACAAATAAGGATAGTTTATAGATGATTATTTTTATAAGTAAGTTTTTGAGTTTTATAACAAATTTATTGTAAAAAATTACACAAAAAATAAGAAGTAACTATTCAGAACCCCACATTAAATTATGAGTAGATTTTTTCAGGCCGTTTCGGCCTGTATGTTCTTTAGAATTTTACATTGTGCTATATGTCACATTCTATATAGAAAGAGCTTTTTTCATACAAAGAAAAATTTATGCCTTATTTTGAGTATATTTGGCTTTATTTGAAAGCTTATCTTTTATGCTCAACATGATACTTAAAATGCAACAAGCATCACTATCAAAACAGTTAGAACCCAAATTAAACTAAATGAACGCCTTGTAGCAACTATAGAAGATTTGCAACTTACCATAAAAGACTTGAAACGGCAGTTAGGACAAAATTCTAAGAATAGCTCTAAACCGCCATCAAAAGATGATTTTAACAAAACTTCAAGAAATAAAAGCCTTAGAGAAAAAAACAGAAAAAAGACCGGTGGACAAAAGGGCCACAAAGGCATCAGTATGAGCATTCCTCATGATGCTGATTAGGTAAAAAAACATATTCCAAATAAGTGTAAGTTTTGTCCAAACTTAAGTAACTGCATATCCTTAGGCAATGTATTTGCATGTGGTGAGTCAAGATATGTGGTAGAGGCTGTTGTAAATACACATGTAATAGAGCATCAATCTTTAAAGGCAGTAGCTTGTCCTTTAGGAGACATAAAGCTTAGAGGAGAGTTTCCTGAAGATGTAAAGGCTCATGTTCAATACGGAAAAAGCTTTACAGTTTTAGCAAGTATTTTAAATACCACAGGAGCTGTAAGCATAAGTAGGATACAGGAGCTTTTAGGCGATTTATTTGGTGTAAGCATCTCTCAGGGCACAATCATATCAATGGTAGAAACATGTGCCCAAAAAGTACGCCCTATCATAAAAGTCATAAAGCAGCATCTTATATCATCAGAAGTGGTAAATTTTGATGAAACAGGAGTCAGAGCTTTAGGCTCATTATATTGGGTTCACAACGCATCAAATAGTGAATTTACATATCAGAGCACAGATAAGAAAAGAGGCCTTGAGGGTATAAAAACAAATGAGGTATCAGTCGTCTTTAAAGGTATAGCTGTTCATGACTGCTGGGCTTCATATTGGAATTTAGAAAATATAAAAGAGCATGCTGTATGTTGTGTACATTTATTAAGAGAGCTTAATGGTGTCATAGAAAACGAAAAAGTCCAAAGTTGGGCTTCTAGGTTTAAACAGCTGCTTATCACCATAAAACAGATAAAAGATGTGGCAATAAAAAGAGGAAAATATAGTATAGAAAAACATACATTAGAGAGAATAGATAAAGAATATGACTCGATAATGAGTTTAGCAAATATTGAATTTCCACCACCTCAGGCAAATATAAAACAAAGACGAGGACGGATAAGGAAAGGAAAAACCAGAGCTTTAATTGAACGACTAATTAAGTTCAAGAAAGCGATATGCCTCTTTTTAAGAAAATTTGATGTACCGTATGATAATAATCAAGCGGAACGAGACATTCGCAATGTAAAAACGAAGATAAAAGTCTCAGGATGTTTTCGGAGCAAAGAAGGAGCTCAGAATTATCTTACAATCATGTCATTTATCAGCACCGCCAAGAAACACGGCATAAAAGCATTTGAAGCATTAAATGCTGCATTTACTGGCAATGCTGGGGCTATTTTGGTTAAGGGTTCTGAGTAGTTACAATAAGAATAAATTTAAGTCTGAAAAAATCCTGACATTTATACAAATATCAGGATTTTGATCTTAAGAAATTAAACTTAATTTACGTAAATATGCTTTACTTGAGTATACAGTTCTTTATATTTTGTAAATTTTTCTTCATAAAGATCTTTTAAGGCAACAGAAGGAGTCTTTATCTTGCCTTTTTTAGCTAAGACTTTTCCAAAGTCTGGCTTAATATCGTTAATCCCTACAGCCGATGCTGCAATGATGATATCTCCTAGCGTTTCAGTCTCTTCTGTTGCCAACTGAATTACAGGCCGCTGTAAAACATCAGCAAAGATTTGACACCAAATATCACTATTAGCAATACCTCCGCCAATAGGTACAGGGGTATCTTGTGATTGTTCGTGCTCATCCATAAGATTTTCAATGCAATGTTTAATAGAGAAGGCTACACCTTCCATAATTGCACGAATAAAGTCACTATATGAGCTTGTCAAACTAATACCGAAGAATACCCCTCGTGCATTTGGATTCCAAATAGGACTTTTTTCTCCTGATAAATAAGGCAAAAAGATGATTGGACTTTGTGGCTGAGATTTAGCACATAAGCGGTTCATCTGTTCATAAATACTAATTCCAGCATTTAAAGCATCCTGAAATACGACTTTACCAAAAGTGTCACGGAACCATTTTAAAGAAATTCCAGCATTATCTGTTGTTTGTACAGCTGCATATAAATTGTCAAAGGCATAAGGCGTAGATAAAACTTTATTTTTAAAGTAAGGCTTGTTATTTACCTGACAGACGCGCCCACTACTACCAATAGTAATGGCTGCATCTCCAGGAGCTATGACTCCTGAAGCTAAAGATGCTGAAATAGTATCAATTGCGCCTGCACATACAGGGGTACCTTCACAAAGACCTGTAGATTTTGCAGCTCTTTTAGTTACCTCACCTACTATTTCATATGAATTAAAGATTGGTGGTAAGATATCTTCTGGGATTTGTGCTAACTCAATGATTTCAGATGACCAACCACCATTATTTAAATCATTCATCAATGTAAGACCACTTCTTGGCCTGTCAATTGAGTATTCATCAGTAAGCTTTTTAATGATAAAGCCATTTGGAATTAAAAATTTTTCAGTTTCTTCAATAAGATCAGGGCGATTATCAATAAACCAGCGTAAAGTAGGTAAAGCAAAAGAGCCTTTTACAATATTATTACCAGTGATCTTAAAAGCTTTTTCATCACCAATATGTTCTTTAAGCCAATTTTCTTGTTCTTTAGCTCTTTGATCATGAAGGCCTACACCGTTATATATAACTTTGTTTTTGCCCATCAACATAACGGCATTGGTACTGCTAACACCAATACAAGCAACTCGTTTGGTATCTATGTTATCAACATCAATACAAAGTTGAATGTTCTCTTTTACAGCCTGCCACCATCTTAAAGGATCTTGTTCTGTCCAATCATTTTGAGGATGGATCATTCTGTATTCTTGGTATCCTGAGGAGATCTTTTCACCTTTGAAGTTATAAAAACTACATTTGGTGCCAGTTGTACCAATATCAATACCTAAAAGCAGATCTTTATGTATAGTTTTATTCATAATTTTCCATTACCTGCTAAAGCTTATCAGGATTTAAGCAATTTGCGTTTAAGCCAATATGAAGAGCAATTGAGCAGTTCTCTTCAATTTCTTCAACGCGATAAAGAGCTTTCATTAAAGTATCAGATACAGTAATAACTCCATGATGTTGCAATAAAACAGCATTGTGATCTATAAGTTTATTGCTGGCATTTTCTGCAAGTTCAGGAGATCCTGCTTTGAAATATCCAATCATTGGCAATCTTTTGGTAAATAAAGCAAAAGATAGGGTATAAGCAGGCACTACATCATCTATATCTTTTGGATTTATGCAACTTATAGCTACTGCATTTGGGCTGTGAGCATGGACTACAGCTTTTATATCAGGTCTTTTTCTATACGCAGATAAATGTAAGTCATATTCTTTTGATGGTTTCCCTAAAGAAATTACCTTACCTGTATTGATATCCATTTGTACAATATCTTTTGATTCAACAGAGTTGAAGTCACAACCTGTTGGAGTAATCAACATGATATCTTCGTATCTTGCTGAAATATTGCCATGGGTTGCATTTACCAATTTTTGTTTTCTTAAATCTCTACAGATTTTTACAATTTCATTGGATAAGTTCTCAATTTGCATGATATGGCCTATTTGAATACTTCAACTAAAGATAAAGACAACTCTGGGAATATGAAGGTTAATGCAGCACCAACGGTGATTACAGCGACTATGTAAAGAACATCTGGGAATGTTTGTTCAATCTTGCAGCCTAAAATACGGCAAGCTGTAAACAGACCTACAGAAAGAGGTGGTGTGATACCACCAACTGCCAAGTTAGCCATCATGGCTACACCAAAGTGGATTGGATCCATACCCATTGACGTTACAATAGGGAACAATATTGGGGTAATTAAAATAATGATGCAAATTGTCTCCATAAAGCAGCCTAATACCCATAAAAGGCCGAAGAAGACAGCTAAGATCATGTATGGATTAGTAGTGAAGTTTAATAATGCTTCAGTAAAGATCTGAGGAACATTTTGAGTTGCCATTAACCAACCAAAAGGGGTGGCTGCAGAGATAATAAATAGTATGATCGCAGATGTTACAACAGAATCAGAGGTTGCTTTAAGGAAGTCTTTAAAAGACATTTCCTTGTAGACAAATACTGCTAAGAATAAAGCATATACAGTAGCAATAACAGAGGATTCAGTAGGTGTTAAAACTCCAGAGATTACTCCACCAATAATAAGAACTGGTAAAAATAAAGGTAAAATGGCATCAGCTATAATTTTGATGCGATCTCCTGCAGTGTAATGAATGACTTTACCTTGACCGATATGCCTCTTTTTTGCGATTAAGCAGTTCATTAAGATAAGCAATAAGATGATAAATACACCAGGGCCAATACCTGCAATAAACAAATCACCTACAGAAACACCCGTACTACCTGCGTAAATAACCATTACTAATGACGGTGGAATTAAGGTAGCCATTACACCACCACCGGCTAAAATACCAGCAGTAATACCAAGGCCATAACCTTGCTTTAACATTTCCTTACCAACGATACCGCCAATTGCAGCAGTTGAAGCAACACCAGATCCTGAAACTGCACCAAAGAAACCGCATGTAACCAATGAAGCTGCACCTAAACCGCCAGGAACTTTGCTTACTAACATATTAGCAAGACGCATAAGTCTTGGAGTACTGCCGTAAGCCATTAAAGCACCTGCAAATATAAACATTGGCAGAGCCATCATGGTATAAGATCTAGCACCATCAACCATTCTTTGTGCCATTACCATTGGAGATGGATATCCTTGGTAAAGAAGAAATGAGATTACGCTAATTCCTATAGAAAAAGCTACAGGTATTCCTAAGATAAGGCAAGCTCCTAAGGCAACGAAAATAAGGACAATTGGATCTACCATTTTTAGTTCTCCTCTTGCTTATCATTGCCTTTAAAATCTTCGATTGAGCGTAAGATCATAAAAATACAGATTAAAAAAGCTGATATGAAAAATACTATGTAATTAATAGCCAAAGGCAATTTCATAGCAGGGGACATTGTGTGTAAATTTGCAACAATCAGCGGGTAGCTGTAGTAGCATAAAGCTACAGAGAATACAGCACAGACAAGATCTCCCAATGCAAAAATAGATTGGGACAAGAGCTTAGGTAATAAATTTACGAAAAGTTCAATACGGGTATGAGCATTTAAGGTTGTAGCTAAGGCAGCTCCTAAGAAAGTAATCCAGATCATGCACATGCCAGATAATTCTTCTACCCATTTAAATGAACCACCGACAATATTACGGTTAATAACCTGCATAAATACAATAAATGCCATTAAAGCCAGGGCAAAACTGCATACCCAGGTTACAAGTTTTTTTACAATATCTATAAGTCGCATAGCATCTTGTCCCAATTTTTTAATTATTTCTGAGATTTAAGAGCAAGATCGATCCATTCAGAACCGTGGTCCTTGGCGAACTTGTCCCAAATTGGTTTAACTTTTGCACGGAAAGCTTCTTTATCAACTTCGTTGACAATCATGCCTTTATCTTTAAGACCATTGATGAATTTAGATTCATCGGAAAGCTGTAAATCGAGAGTACGTGCTTTATCAGCCTCTTCTTTTACAATTGCTTGTAAATCTTGAGGTAATTTGTCAAACCAGTTCTTATTGACGCCGAATACGCAGTTGTCATACATATGGCCTGTTAAAGACAGGTATTTTTGAACTTCATAAAGAGACGAGGCTAAGATATTTGCAGCAGGGTTTTCTTGACCTGATACAGTACCTTGTTGCAATGCAGTGAATAACTCAGAGAAAGGGAGCATAACTACGTTAGCATCGAAAGCCTTGAACATCTGAACTTTCATATCGTTTTCAGAAGTTCTAAATTTAATTCCCTGCATGTCCTCAGGTTTTACGATTGGTTTATCTTTTGTTGATAAATGACGATATCCAGATTCCCAGTAAGAGAGAACATAAGCTCCATTAGGCTCAATGATTTCCTTAGCAAATTTTTGGCCAAATTCTCCATTCCAAGCTTTTCTTGCACCTTCTAAGGTTTCAAATAAGAAAGGCAATAAAGAAACGTTAGCTGCTGTGTCGTAACGCTCCCAGAAAGAACCTGACATGATTACAGATGACTCTAATGTACCAAGGTTCATCTGCTCCATCATTTCAAGCTCGCCACCTAAAGAACCACTGTCATATACGTTAACAGCAAGTTTTCCATCAGATCTTTTTTCAACATTTTCTTTAAATTGTTTTAAAGCAATATTGACTGGATGTTCAGAACCCGCTACGTGGCCAATGTTCATAGTGAATTCAGCTTTGTTGGCAGGGGCAGCTGAAGCTGTTTTGTTAAAAGTAGGTGCTTGTAATGCAAAAGCACTAGTGCATGCACCAATAGCAGTAGCTAAAGCTAAACCTTTAAAGGAAGTCTTGAGGAAATTTTTCATAGCTATTCTCCGAAAATAAATGTTCCACTGAATGGAACGGTTATAATGTTATTATGGATTTTAGATAAAGCTAATGGGATAAAAGGATTAATGAGATATTAATCACAAAAATAAAATGTGATAAATATCATGAATAGCTTATTTTTGTTCTAATCAATGAAACAATACAAGTGTGATAAAATACAAGAAAAATATATAAGAGATAATTATCATGGCAGAAGGATCAAACATAAATTTACTTAATAAGGCTTTTGATATTATTGAGCTGTTAGTAAATGAACGCAGGGAAATGGGTGTAACTGAAATTAGTCGCAAATTAAACCTGGTTAAAAGCGGAACATTTCGTATTTTAAACACCTTAAAAGAACGCGGTTTTATATTTCAAAATCCTCAAAATAAAGCATATGGACTCGGAATTAAATTTTATTTTGTTGGCGCTGAGGTTTTATCAAAATTACCTTTGTGTACCGCTGCTAAAAGAGCTTTGGATCCTTTAAGTGAATATTTTCAAGAAAATTTTTATTTTGCTATTCCTTTTTTAGAATCAAAAAATGAGCAAAATATTATCGTTGTATACACAACTCATAATTCAAATGTAGAAAAATCATTTTTAAATGAAGGAATTATTATTCCTGCACATACAATGGCTACGGGATTGTGTATGCTTGCAAATATGTCAGATTCTGAGCTTATGACAGTTAAAGATTGTGATTTAAAAAAATTAACAAATAAAACAATTGATAATTGGAAAGATTTAGATAAAAAAATAGCTCATATTCAAGATAAAAATGTAGCTATAAGTGAAGGTACTTATAAGGATAATCTAATGGATATTTCCGTAGTTGTATATGATTCTATGCATTATCCAATAGGTGCTATTGGTGTTTATGGTGATCCAATAAAAATTAAAGGATTAAGAAACGATTTGTTAATTAGAAAAATGCATGTAGCAAGTGCAAAGATTTCAGAAGCATTATAAATAACATATTGTTATTTAATTATATTTTTTATGTTTCTTTATATTGAGTTTTTATAAAAAATGAGAAAAACAGGGAAAAGTCTTATAAAAATTTTTTATAAATAAATTACTTGAACAAGGTAATAAGTAATATTTAGATGAGTTAGTTATTTAAATTAGACCTAAATTTTAAAAATCTTTATTTATGAGATTGGATAATATTCAAAAAAAACTCAAGTTTATATAAAAAGCTTGTGACTTAAATTTTGATATCTGATTTTATAAAAGATCTAATTATTTAAAGATATCCATAAATTTTAAAAATTTAGCTTTAAATGTCTGTATAGACATATTAGTGGATAATTTATTAAAAATTGATGGTCATCAATTAATGATTTAAATTTAAGTGAATATAAGCTTATAAGTTTTTAGATAAGCTTAAATCATCTAAATCTGTTTAATTAAAGTAGCTGTAAGTTTGAGTGCACTTTAATATTGAAGCATTTTAATCTGTATATATCTATATAAAAAATTTTTGAAAAATATGTATGAATATATGTATATGACTTAGATCTGTGTAAGTGATTCCTTATACTATATGTATAATTTAACATAATATCAATTATGCGAAGTTGAATTAAGAGTTTTATAGATGAATTTTAGTAAGACTTTTACTGATGTTAAACCTTAAATTTGAAATTATCTTGTGTATTTATCTTTTTAGATTTGTTATAGATCTAAATATTTAAGCTCTAAATTTAGTCAAATTGTTTATTAAACGATATTTACTAATTTATCTGCATTCATTTTTATTTTTAATAACTTTATAAGGCTATTTGTAATAGCTTTAATTTAAATTTGTCATTTCAATAAGTTATTTTTAAAATTGTCTATTTATAATCAATTACATAGATCTATAAAGCTCATTTAATTTTTTAAATGCGTATATTAAAAAAAGAGCTTATTTCTCTTTGAAATAAGCCCCCCTATTTTTTACTTATGGTAATACCGAGATCTATGCGGATAATGTGTTCCTTCATCACCTGTATGTGGATTGATATTGCCACGAGTTGACCAATTGTTATAAGGGTTGTTATCGCGTCTTGAACGATAATGACCTCTTACATAAGTGCCATTGCTTCTGTAATAGCCTTTAACATTACTTTGATGATATGTAGATGCCGCTCCTCTATGATAACCACCATGGCCTCGAGCTAAAGCAGAATTAGAAAATATAAATAATGCACTTAGAATTACAACTACTAATGTTTTGATTTTCATGTTTTTTTATTCTTTTTTAGTTACTTGTGCTTGACCTGATGTCATTTCAATGATTTTGGCTGTAAATTCTTTAGTATTGGACATTGGGATGGAGATTTTATATATAGCATCGGCACTAAAGGAATTTTCAATAATTTGAGCATCATTTGCCTGAACTAGGCGTAAAAATTGGCTAATAAAGCGCATCCCAATTTGAACTGTAAGCTCATCAGTTAATACCATAGGAGTAACTTTTAAGGAGTCTAAAGCATTTTTAACGCTATCTTGATATGCTTTAACAAGACCTCCAGTACCTAATAAAATACCGCCAAAATAACGAGTTACAACAGCGGTAATCTCGCCAATATCGCTATGAATTACGATATTTAACATAGGCTTACCAGCCGTTCCGTGAGGTTCACCATCATCAGAGCAGCCTGCATATCCAGTAGATCCTGGCTTATCAGCGTTATAAGCAAAACAATTGTGTCTTGCATCAGAGAATTCTTGAGTTATTTGATCGATAAAAGCTTTTGCCTCATCAACACCTTTGGTATGTCCAATACTGGTAATAAAGCGGCTTTTTTTAATAATGATTTCGGTTCTGTGAAATTCGTTTTTTGCGAGAGCCGGGATCAAATAAGTATCAGTACTGCTCAAGACAATTAACTCCTATTTATAACTTAAAATCTACGCTTATAGATTGTAACTAAAACACCATGATATTTATAGGTAAAAAACTTTCTAAAAATTTTATAAAATATATTAAATTGCTTTTAATATATTGTTATATAAACAAAAACATATATTTTTTGCTTTTTATTTTAAAGCGGTTTTATTAGATCTTACTTTTATAAAGTCTATATTCAGATGGAGTTAAACCATATAAATTTTTAAATTCGCGACAATAATGGCCTTGATTTGCAAACTCAAGCATTGAAGCTATATCGGCAATACTATTAGTTGTGCTTTTTAACAGCTCACAGCTTGTTATAAGTCTTTGTTCTTTTAGATATTGGGTCATTGTCATATGCGTGTTCTTTTTGAAAGTTTTTTGTAAATTTGTATAACTACACCCTACGTTTTCAACGACTTTATCTAAATCAAGCTTTGAAAATATATATCTGCATAACTCAAATTTTGCTCGGGAGACCCACATATTCTCTGATAAATGATTTTTTTGATTATAGCGGGCAATAAGTTTTGTAAAAGCAAGCCCTACTAAGCGCCTTAAACTCCAAGCTTCATCCCCACTTGTAGCACGACTTACAGCCATAAAGTATTTATCTGAAAGCGTAAATGCTAATTCGTATGGAATTCCAACTTTAATCGCTACTCTTGATGCTAATGTATTTAAAAGATTGGCATGGCATTTAAGTGAGGTTAATTCATCATCAGCAAGTTTTCCTATGCGTCCCATTAAAGGAGCATCAATAGCTCTTTTGAAACGCTCAATATCTCCGCTTGCTATGGCATCTAAAAGACCGGCCTCATAGCGATATTGATTGTGAGGCCCTAAAAGATAATCAGATGCGGTTACATTTTCTAAAAAATAATCGTCAAGTCGTTCAAGTTCTTTTAAATCAATTTTTTCCGTTTGTGGAATTACATCGTGCTCGATTATTGATTTAACGAAAGAAAGCCACATATTTACAGTTCTTACAATTAAAGCTGTAATTTGTGGATCTTGTTTTTTGTCAATATTTATAGGACCTATGACCACAAAGCTTTTATCGGGGAATCTAAGGGAACAAATATCCTGAATATTTGATAAAAAAGTATTTTGATTTAAATCATTTTGATGCTGTTTTATAAAATCTTTATGAATATTATCAATAGCTTGTTCATTTTTAAATGATCTAGGAATTAATGATAGAAGTACTTTATTGCCATCTTCACTGTACAAAACTACAGGAACTCTTACTGCTTGATAAAGCGTGCTTATATAGTCTTTGTAGGTCATAAAAGCTCTAAAATTTTATTTTTATATAAAAACATAAATATTTATATATAAAAATCATAAAGAAGTTTAAAGCGATCTAAGTCAAAATTTAAAAAAAACTTAATTTCTAGAATAAACGCAGATTCAAACAAAAAAAAGGAGTCAAGTTTATGCAAGAAAAATCTCAAAACGCTTTTTTAGGTCGTTTTGCCTATCTGTTAACTGATTTTTGCGGAAACCTTTTATTCTGCATTATTGGTGCTTATCTTTTATATTTTTATACAGATGTCTTTGGTTTACCTATTGCCATCACTGGAACTTTACTGTTAGCAACCCGTATTTTAGATTGCTTAGATGCTCCTATCTGGGGTTCTATTGTCGATCACACCAAATCTAAATATGGTAAGAGCCGTCCATATTTTTTATGGTTAGCTGTTCCTTTTGGACTCTCTATGTGGCTTACCTTTACCACTCCTGACTTTTTATCAGAAACTGGCAAAATTATTTATGCAGTTTTCACTTATTTAATTGCAGGTATTGTTTACTCAGGTGTGCATACTGCTATTACCTCGATTTTGCCTAATTTAACCTCTGATCATAAAGAACGTATGGTCTTAAATACCTTCCGTATGGTTGGTGGTTCTATCGGTGCTTTCATTTGTATGACTTTCACCTTACCTTTAGTCAAATTCTTTGGTCAAGGTAGTGAACAGCGTGGTTTCTCTATAACTGTTGGTATGTTTGCCATTATTGTAGTGATTTTGATGATCTTCGCTTTCCGTCATCTGCGTGAGCAAAATGTCAGTGAAAATGAGTCAATTCCTGTAAAAGATTCTATTCGTGCAATTAAGAATAACTGGCCTTGGATTTTATTAGTAAGCGCTAACTTCTTAGCTTGGGTTGGCTTCTCTATGCGTCAAGGTACCGTTATTTATTTCTGCAAGTACAATTTAGGAGATGATAGTTTAACCGCTTATTTAAACGGTATTTTGACTATTTCTTGCTTACTTAGCTTCTTAACTATGACCTTTATCGTCAAATATACCCGTAAATTTGGTGCTATGTGTTTAGGTCTTTTATTTATCATCTTAGGCTATGTAGGTATTAACTTAAGTGGAACTAACGTTACCTTAATCATGATCTTCTGGGCAATTGGCTCATTTGGTCAAGGTTTATCCTGTGCTATGCCATTTGGTATGCTTGCTGACACTGTTGATTATGGTGAGTGGAAGAACCATGTAAGAGCTCCAGGCTTTTTAACTGCAATTGGTTCTGCTTTATGTATTAAAGGTGGTTCTGGTTTAGGTGCATTTATTCCAGCTCTTATCATGACCCACTATGGTTATGTTGCCAATGCCGAACAGACCACTGAATCCTTATTTGGTATTGAGATGGCATTTATTTGGTGTCCAATTGTAGTCTTTATTGTTGCTGCCATCCCTATGCTCTTTTATCGCAAGTATGAGCTTATTGAAGGCAAAATTATTTCTGATTTGAAAGCTCGCAAAGCCTAAATATAAGGATATATAAACATGAACAACTCATTAAAAGTTAAAGTTACCTCCGATTTTTGGCTTAAGCGTCAACGTCGTATTAAAGATGAAATGATCCCTTATCAATGGGAAATCATTAACGATTTAAGAACTATTGAAATTGCCCAAACTGGCGGTGATATGAATAAGTTCGACAGCGAAAAAAGTTATGTTGTAAATAACTTTAAAGTAGCGGCAGGATTAGTTAAAGGTGAGCGTCGTGGTATGGTTTTCCAAGACTCTGATGCTTACAAATGGCTTGAAGCTGCGGCATATACTTTAGCAGATTTTGAAGATCCCGATCTTGAGGCTAAGGCTGACAGTTTAATTGACTTAATTGGTAAGGCTCAACAAGAGGATGGTTATCTTAATACCTATTTCACTGTAAATGAGCCTCAGCGTAAGTATCAAAGCCTTTATTTAAGTCATGAACTTTATTGTGCAGGTCATTTTATTGAAGCTGCGGTGGCTTACTACACTGTAACTAAGAAANAAAGAGTTTTAGAAATTGCTTGTGCTTTAGCCGACAATATCTATAACAATTTTGGACCTGAAGAAGGCAAAATACATGGATCTGATGGTCATGAAGAAATCGAATTAGCCTTATTACGCTTATACACTATTACCAATAATCAAAATTATTTGGATTTAGCTGCTTATTTACTGGAAATTAGAGGACAGGATCCGGAATTCTTCATTAAAGAAATGCAAGAAGATGTTAAAAAGGAGCGTGAGTCTTTAGTTCCAGGAATGCCTATTATTCATAAAGATTTTAATGCAGCTTATTTCCAGGCAGATAAAACTATTTATGAGCAAGAAGATGCTAATGGACACTCTGTACGTGTAGTGTACCTTTGCTCAGCAATAGCACGTTTGGCTTATGAAAAAAATGACGCTAAGCTTTTGTCTTGTGCGCAAAAATACTATGAGAGTATCGTAGGTAAGCGTATGTATGTTACAGGTGGTATTGGCTCATCTGTTCATGGTGAGAAGTTTACAGCTGATTATGACTTACCTAATGACTCTATGTATTGTGAGTCTTGCGCATCTGTGGGTTTGACCTTCTTTATGCGTGAGATGTTTAAGAATAAGCAATTGGGGCAATATGGTGATGTAACTGAAAGAGCTGTTTATAACACTGTTTTAGGTGGTATGAACTTAGACGGTAAGGGCTATTTCTATGTAAATCCACTGGAGGCCAAGCCTGAATATTCTAAGTTAAATCCAGGCCTTTCTCATGTAAAGACTCGCCGTCCAAGCTGGTTTGCTTGTGCTTGTTGTCCTCCAAATATTGCTCGTTTGGTTATGAGTATTGGTGAATATGCATATTTTATAAAAGATGATGTTTTATATTGCAATATGTATATGGCCAATGACTGCGAAGGTGAGATTTTAGGTGAAAAATTCTTTATAAAACAGGAAAGTAATTATCCTTGGTCAGGTGAGATTAAGTTTACATTTAAAGGTGAGACTAAATTAAAGTTAGCTTTAAGAATTCCTGAATATGTAGATGAGTTTACTGTAAATCTAAATGGCAACAAGATGTCTTTAGATGTCTATGATGGTTATGTGATTTTAGATAAAGGCTTTAAATATGGCGATGAGGTTTTATTAGATCTTAATTTAAAACCACAATTTGTGATGGCCAATCCTCTTATTAAAGCTGATATCAACAAAGTCTGCTTAACCTATGGTCCATTGGTATATTGTGCTGAAGAAGTTGATAACGGTAAAGATTTACACCTTTTAAAATTAGGTAATCAAAATGTATGTCATTTTGAGGAAAATCTTTTAGATGGTGTTAACGTTATTGATAATTTAGGACAAAAGATAGTGCTTTCTAATCATTTTGCCAAAGGTCTTTACAATAGAGCGATAAACCTTGATAAAAAGAGTAAAAGTATCCGTCTTATTCCATACTACTCTTGGTGCAATCGCACTGAAGGCGAGATGACTGTGTGGTTTAATTTATAGAAACTAAATTTTGTTGTCTAAATTTTAAGGGGAAAATACATTTAATGTATTCTCCCCTTTTTTATAAAAAAGTTAAATATTAAGGCTAAAAAAAAGCTCTCTGCTTTTACACAGAGAGCTATGCTTTTTTGGAGATGTTTGTAATCTTTTATAAGCAGTTTCTTAAAATTGCGACGATATCATCACGAGTTAATGGAGTTAAAGCTAAACCTAAATCTCCCCAGTTGTCGCATAAGTGCTTGGCCATATCTTCAAAATGTTTATCATCAATACCAATTTCACTAAAGCTTGATGGTAAACCTAAAGACTTAAAGAATTCCTCAGTCTTTTCAATAGCTTTATTTGCTAATTCTAATTGAGGAAGATTTTTATCTAATCCCCAGACATTAACACCATACTGAGCAAAACGAGGAGCGGTAATTTCATTTAAGGAATAACGCATCCATCTTGGGGTAATGATGGCAAGACCTACACCATGAGTGATATCAGTGTAAGCACTAACTTCATGCTCAATACCATGTACAGGCCAAGGTGAGAAATCACGACCAATGTTTAAAAGACCGCAACAACCAAAGGAGCTGGCTTGCATTAAAGCTGCACGAGCTTCATAATTTTGCGGATCTTTAATTGCAATTGGTGCATATTTAATAACGGTTCTTAACATGCTTTCACAAAAACCGTCAGTAAGCATATTGCCGTTTTTAACTAAATACTGCTCAAAGGTGTGAGACATAATGTCACAAGCACCAGCTGCAGTTTGGTTTTTAGGAACGGTATAAGTATAAACAGGATCTAAGATAGAAGCTCTTGGAGCAAAATCACCGAAAATTGGTAATTTTTCTTGAGTTTCTGGATTTGAAATAACACCACTGGCGTCATATTCGCTACCAGTTGCAGATAAAGTTAAGATAGTAACAATTGGTAAGCTTTTACCTACTTTACTATTATCTTTGACTAAATCCCAAGGATCGCCATCATAAAAAGCACCTGCGGCAATATTCTTTGAAGCATCCAGTACGCTTCCGCCACCTACTGCTAAGATTACGTCAATATTATGTTCTTTACATAATTTAACGCCTTGACGGATAGATCCGATTTTGGGATTTGGCTCAATTCCTGAAAGCTCAAAAATTTCAGCATCTTTTAAAAGATCTTTTATTTTGTCATATAAGCCAATCTTTTTGATGCTACCGCCACCATAGGTTAATAATACCTTTTTTCCAAAAGGGGCCATGAGTTTTGGCAACTCATTAACTTTGTCTTTACCAAATACAATATGTGTCGGCAGATATAAATCAAAATCTTGCATAAGCACGCTTCTTTAAAAAATTTTTAACAAGTACACATTTTTATATAGTGATACATATTTGTCTTTTCAAGAAAAATTTCTAAAAAAATTAGTGATCTAATTAAAATTTTTAAAAAGCAAATTTGCATTTAAAGGTATTCATTTTGTATAAAAAAACGCCCTGCATTTTCACGCAGAGCGTTATTTTCATTAACTAATAAATATTTATTGTTAATGCAGTATGAAAGAAATCATGAAGATTACGATAACAATCCACATAATTGGGGTAATGTCACGGGCGCGACCTGTGAATACCTTTAAGAAGCAGTAGCTAGTAAAGCCAAAACCAAAACCATTGGCAATGGAGTAAGTTAAAGGCATCATGATAATGGTTAAGAATGCAGGAATGGACTCAGTGTAATCGTCAAAGTCTACACCTAATACGTTCTTCATCATCATAGCACCCACAATAATTAAAGCAGGAGCGGTTGCATAGCCTGGGATTAAACCGGCTAAAGGAGCTAAGAAGAAGGAGAGTAAGAAGCAAATACCAACAGTTACAGCAGTAAGACCAGTTCTACCACCGGCGTTAGCACCAGCAGTGGATTCTACGTAAGAGGTAACAGTACAAGTACCCATTACAGCAGAAATCATAGTACCGCAAGAATCAGTTAATAAGGCACGGTCAATGTTTTCAATGTGACCGTTTTTATCCATAAGTCCGGCAGCTTTACCAACACCAATTAAGGTACCGATATTATCGAATAACTCAACAACGGTGAAGGTGAAGATAATGGAAACTAAGCCATAGTGGAAAGCACCAACTAAATCCATAGCCATGAAGGTCTCACCAAAGTGAGGGAAGTCAAAGCTGATAACATCAGATACTTTTGTTGGAGCTGGGGACACGCCACAGATCATACCGATAATAGCAACTGCGACAATACCAATAAGCATAGCACCCTTTACTTTTAAAGCTAAAAGGATACCAATGATTACGATACCTAAAACTGTTAATAAAACTTTAGGATCAGTCATGCTACCTAAGGTTACCTTAGTTGCAGGAGAACCTACAATTAAGCCTGAGGTCTGTAAGCCTACGAAGGCAATGAACATGCCAATACCAACAACAACGGCAGATTTAAGGCTCATTGGAACAGAATCAATGATGAGCTGACGTAATTTGGTAATGGTTAAAATTAAGAAAACGATACCAGATACGAAAACAGCACCTAAAGCAGTCTGCCAAGGTAAGCCTAAGGTATTGCAAACATAGAAAGTGAAGAATGCATTTAAACCCATGCCAGGAGCAACTGCTACTGGAATATTGGCAAAGAAGCCCATAGCTAAGGTGCAAAGACCTGCAGACCAGATAGTGGCAGCAACAGCAGCCTCATGAGGAATACCTGCCTCCTGAAGGATTGATGGATTTACGAAAATAATGTAAGCCATTGCCACGAAAGTGGTAAGACCTGCAATAATTTCAGTACGGACAGTAGTCTTTTTACGAGAAAGACCAAAGATCCTATCAAGCAAACCCTTAGGGGCTTGTTGTAAATTTTCTGACATGAGAACCTCAGATTAGTGTTGATGTGAAAAAAGTTTGTTGCAATTATAGAAAGAACTTGATTTTTTTCAATAGCCGAGGATGGCTTTTCTATCATATTTAAGGTCTATTTTTATGTTAATTTTAAAAATTTGCGAAAATCGCATCTACTATTCAACAAAAGGATTTTAAATAGATTATTTTTTTAATGTTTTATTTTTTTATTATTAAATAATTAAAAAATTTTTGATTATTGATTATATGTTTTGTGGTTATGGTCAAAGTCTTTAGGATATCTTATTGAAATTAGAATAAAAAAGCTTAAGATGAGTAAGATCGGAGTGCCTGAATATGACCAGATTAGTAAAAAACGCCGCTTATTATCAGAGCAGACTTTCTGATTTATCTATAAGCCAGAAAAGAAAATATGCTTCATTGCTGCATCAGGCTCAGTCCCGTCGTATTTTGACCATACCTATGGCTCAATTATGCGAGGAATTGGAGCTTGAATACACTAAGGACAGTTTTGAGCAAAACGTAAAATACGAGTATGCCGCTATTGGTAAACTTTTGTCTGAGTTTGGATTAAAGCTTGTTCCTGGGTTTATTCCCTGCGATTTAGGTTTTAACGATATTATTTTTGTAACAGTTAAACCTAATATGCAGCATGATGAAGATTGCGCTTATGTAAGTGATCTTATTGCTAAAAAGCGTCCTCCTATGCCAAAAGATATGGCACATATTACGCGCATGAATTTAAAGCTTACAAATTACAATATTATATTGCGTTTGTTTGAAGCTTTAGGAGTGTTGGGTAAAGAGCATCTATGCACTCAACAGCGTATGACTTTAAATACCATCATAAGTAATTTGCAATTACCTCATGAAGGTGCCGATTTTCTGCGCTCTTGCTATACCTATGCAGGAGAGCAACATAATTATTTATGTGATTTTTATGACAAAGAGTATTGCTTTAAACCTTTAAAGCCTGAGCAACAGGAAAATGTCATTAAATATTTGGCATTAATTGCCGCTCAAAGTACTTTTAAGCCGGTATTTTCTAAAGATTATCCATATTTAGATAAGCTTATGCATGAGTTCTCCCTATTAGAGGAGGAGCACAATGCCGGTATTCATAAATATCCAGCTTTTAATACATTGCCTAAAGTTGAAGGTGTTTTTTCTCAAGAGAATTTAAAATCTCATTTAGGCACAGGTCTTAAAGCTAAATTTTCTGCAATTTATACTAATTTAAGACGTTTAAATCAGGATAAAGTTATAAAAGAACACATTCCTGAATTTAAACAGGAATTACAAGCAACTTTCTTTGCCAATATGCATTTGCCATCTTGGGCAATTGCCGGCTTAAAAGATAAAGTAAATAAAGCATCTCCAAGTTTTTTTAAAGCGATTCCAAAAATTGATGAAATCTTTTTTAAAGAGGCTCGTTCTTTAATTTCTCCTTGTCGAGAGGCAGGATTTTTCTATTGGACACACAATAAAAATATACCTTTAGCTTATCCTTGGGTTGTTGATGGTGATGCTGATGCAAAACGTATTTTAGAAGATTCGTCTTTATGTGAACTTAAAGACTATTTAACTAAACCAGCTTTAGATGATATCGATCAAGAGCTGAGATTAGTTCATAGCCTGTTTTTTGGGTTAATTATCCATAATGCTTTACAAGGTTATGATCCAAAACGCTCAGATCTCTTGATGAAGATGTTAGATGCTGAACTTAATAAGTATCAGTATCCCCTGCTGTTTATTAAGACCTTTTACTATGTACTCTTTGGTATTGATATGAAAAATCCTTCATTGCCAAAAGAGCAAGTGGTTTTAGGCCTATGTTGCTTCCCAAGTCTATTGTCTTTACTTATTTATAAAATTTATGATTTTTATAAAGAGGATTTAGATCTTTGTCCAAAACGTTTAATTTTTTATTTTAAGCTCTATGGAATCAGAGCTGTTTTAGACAATTTTCATTTGCATTCAGTTTATTTGCAAAGACCTTTAGCTTTAAAATTGATATTAAAGTTAAGTATTGCCTTAACTTCTTCATTAGGCGATAAGATTTGTGATTTTGTAACTTGTGAAGATGATCCTCAAGGAAAGACTTTAGCTGAGCTTGCACAAACTGCGCAGTTTACAAAACCATATAAGACCCTTTTAGATCAGATATTTTCAAAAACTCTTCTAAGTCCATTATTAACAGCTGCATTTTATAAACAAAATGCTCCTTTTCAATTCTCTGTAAACAAGGACTTTTTAAAGAAATTCTATGCCTTAGTTGAGCCTTGTAGCATTCATTTTGATTATCTTTTATCTGTAAATGCTGATGACAATTTGATGCTTGTGGATTTAATGCTCAACAAGCTATCTGATCTGAGTAAAGAAACTTTAAAGGCTAAGCTCTTAAATATGGACTTTGCATCTGATGAAGAGCTTTGTCGTGTTCTCTCTTTACGCTGGTCTCCTGAATTATGCAGAAGTTTAAAGCATGAGCTTTTAAAACTTGGTTTAATTTGTATACCAAGCGATAACCTCTTGCCAAAGAAGTTATCTCGTCACTTCCATCATCATAAATTTGTGGCATTAAAACCACTAAAAGATCATGTAACCGTTAAATTTATTGAGAAATTGCAGGCAGCGCAGTTTGCTTATTTACTGTTTTATTATGCAATTGGTAAAGTCACCTTTATAAAAGAATTGACGGATTTTTTTGTTACACCAGAAGATGAAAATGCTTTTTTAAAAGGATTTTTAGATAATCTTGCGGTTATGGCTACAAGCTCTAAGTCTTTTTTAAAAGAACAATTAAAGGAAGTTTACGCCTCTGATCATTCTTTAAATTATTTTAAAGATGTGCGTGAATGTGTAAGATTCTTAAGCAGAAAAGCTGTTTTTCAATTTAATTTCAATCCGCTTTTATTAACTCGGATTAAAGATCTTTATGCCATTATGCATTTACAAGAGCGCGATTTGATTTCAAGACAAAATCCGCGTCTTACAGGTATTGGTGATAAGCCTAAAAAGCCAGTATTTTCCAATTTAAATCCAGAACTTATTCGCTCAAAACTTCAGGAGAGTGCTCAAGTTCAGGATGTAATTGCAAAGATCCGCGATGAAAATGATCCTAATGCTACAGTTGAGATCTCAAAAACAAACACAGAAGTAAAAGAAATTAAAGAAGAGAAAAAAGAAGAAGTTAAGACTAAGATTCAATTGCCAAATGAAGCTATCTATAAGCTTTTACATGCTATATATACAGAGGGCGTGGAGATTATGGATTTAAACGAGTTTCAAGGACTGTGTTTAAGTCTAAAGTTCATGTCAATGGATGTAGCTGTAGAAGAGGTTAATGATTTTTGCTATGACACCTTTGATGAGCCTTTATTTGATTTAGCTCCAGAGGAAAATCAAGTGTATATCACAACCTCTTTATTAATGCAGATTTTCTAAATTTTAGGTGTTTTTCTTAATCTCAATGGCTTCAATTTTTGAGGTAATGGAGCCATTGTTGGTTAAGGTATGTATAACATCACCAATCTTTACTTTATTAAGATTTACACTCTTTCCTGTATCATCTGTTGTAAAGGTATAGCCCTTTTGTAAAAGAGCTAGAGGATTTAATGCTTCAAGCTTTGAAACGAGGGATACAAGATGTTTGGTGGCATTTTGTAAGTCTTTTTCACAACTTGAGCCTTCAATTTTCGCGATGCATTTAAAAACAGTATCATAACGCTCATTTAAAAGCTCATTGATATCGTCATTAAGTCTTATATAAAAAGCATCTGTCTTTTTATCAAGCTCATGAATTTTGCTCTTAAGATCTATTCTTTGAAGCTTATTATTTAAATAGTTATAGCGTTTTTCATATGTTTTAAGAGTTAAATTTAAAGCGTTATTTAATCTTGAGATATATCTTTCAATTAAAAGATATTTTTGAGAGATTAAATGCTTTGGATTTGCATTTATGAGCCGTGCGTATAAATTTTGAAGTTCATTTTCTTTAGAGGTTTTAAGATTTAAATAGCCTCTATCAAGTCTTAACTCTAAAGAATTTAAACGACTTTGATAAAGCTTTATAGAGTTTAAAGGGCCTGCGTTTTGAAATCTTGAGCGTAGAAGATTGAATTTTATATAAGTGTCGCTTAATTGGCGTTGAATAGTGGCATTTAAGCGATTTTGGTAATTAAATAAAGCATTATAGATATCATCTTTAGTAACGCTTGATACTAAGTTTGCTGCAACTGAAGGGGTACTTGCACGTACATCAGCTGCAAAGTCGGTTAAAGCTACATCAGGCTCATGACCTACAGCCGATATAATCGGGGTTTTAGAATCTGCTACTGCACGGACTAATTTTTCATCACTAAATGGCAGTAAATCTTCAAAAGAGCCTCCACCACGGCCAATAATCAACACATCGCACTTATTGTCATTATTAGCGGCATTTAAAGCTGAGATTAAGCTTTTAACAGCCCCATCTCCTTGAACTCTGGCATCATATATTAAAATATTTATACCATCATTACGGCTCTTTAAGGTCATAATGATGTCATGAACAGCCTTGCCTTCAGCAGAAGTAATTACACCCACAGTATTTACAAATTTAGGAATAGCTCTATTGGCTTTAGCAAATACGCCCTCTTTTTCAAGTTTTTGCTGTAAAAGTCTAATTTGCTCCATCAAAAAGCCTAAACCGGCTTTAAACATATTTGAAGCTACAAGACTAAAGTGTCCACTTCTAGCATAGATACTGCTTTTACCGCAGACAACAACCTTATCTCCAACCTTGGGGACAAAATCTAATGACTTTAAAATATTTTCCCAAAGGATACAGTCACATACAGAGGAATCATCACGAATTTTAAAATAAAGGTGTCTAAAGGTTTTTGCCTCTGCAATTTCACCTTGAACATAAGCCACACCACAGTTATCTAAGATATCGTTAGTGATATTTAGATAATTAGTTACAGTCATAGGCCTAATGCCTTCTGGAACTTGTCTTAAAGTGTCGTTATTGGTCAAAGTATTCATAGACGTTTTTGTAAGATCTTATTTAAACTGAACTTTATTTTAAATCATTTATAAAGTTAGTGCCAAAAAACATATTGTTATGTAACTAATTGATTTTTAATCTAATATAATAGATATGAAACTTTATATGAATAGCAAAAACAATTTTAAAAGATATAAGGTCTTTTGTTTTTTAATATTTTTTAGTTTACCTAAATAAAATAAAAAATTTATTTAACTACACAGACCCCTATATTAAGTTATGAGTAGATTTTACAGGTCTTTTCGTTCTGTATGTTATTTAGACTTTTACATGGGGGTGAGGGCATTTTCCTTGTGCCATTATCACTTAGTTATGGTGTATTGAAACTTAGGTGTCTATATCTATAGCGTGTTCTTATATGTTGTTGGTTAATTCAAACAAATTTAATTATCGTTAACTAAATCTGCATCGAATTTTGTTTAATGTATTTAAAATATTTTTTCAAAAAGATAAAGTTAAATATAAATTTTTTTGATTTTTTTATGATTTTATATTGTTTTGTATAAAAGGCATAAATAAGCCATTTAATAAAAAATTATTCTTAAAATAAATTATAAAAAACAAAGAAAATATTAAATATTTTTTAAATTATTGTTGACAAGGAAAAAGAATCCTATATAATGGCAACCACTTGATGCGATGCGGGAATAGCTCAGTTGGTAGAGCATAACCTTGCCATGGTTAGGGTCGCGAGTTCGAACCTCGTTTCCCGCTCCATTAAGAAAAGTGTTGGCGCGTTAGTAAAGCGGTTATACAGCGGATTGCAAATTCGTATAGTCCAGTTCGACTCTGGAACGCGCCTCCAACGCCCGGGTGGTGAAATAGGTAGACACAAGGGACTTAAAATCCCTCGGACCTTATCCGTCCGTGTCGGTTCGACTCCGACCCCGGGCACCACTTTTAAAATCAGTTGCATCCGAAAAATAATTTTCGAGTTATTGCCCGGGTGGTGAAATAGGTAGACACAAGGGACTTAAAATCCCTCGGACCTTATCCGTCCGTGTCGGTTCGACTCCGACCCCGGGCACCACTTCGATGCGACAGGATTTTAAAAGGTAGCTTTAATGTGATGCGGGAATAGCTCAGTTGGTAGAGCATAACCTTGCCATGGTTAGGGTCGCGAGTTCGAACCTCGTTTCCCGCTCCATTAAGCCCTCTTCTCTTTTACTTCTCCCTGTTTTTCAATTCAAAGAAATTCTGTTGCATCGATTGGTATTTCTGTATCTTATATCAAATAATGCTTTAAACACACACTTTGCATTTAGTTGTACCTACAGAATCATTGTTTCTATATTTCTTCATCTAGTGAGGCTTTAAAGCTTTCTTTAAACGGTTGGGAAAAGCTAGATTATTGTCATACCTGTCTGAAGGTGTATTGACTCTAAACATACTCAGGCAATCCTGCTGCACTTTGGTCACTGGTTTTACTGCAATATATCCTGAAGTGAATTCAATTTCCTGAATACCATTAAGTTCATCAAGAACCCTCTTAAAGGAATTATGCGGAACGTTATTTCCTTTATTTTTAAGGTACTGAAGTTTGTATTGCATTAGCAATTCTTATTGTAAAGGCAATAAATTCAACAAAGCATTTTTCGGTAAGGGACTGCTCTGTTGACACGCCAAACTGATTGCAGCTCATTTTGACTTTTAAGTCTTTGTAGTTAAATATTTTATCGTTAATCTATATCTGATATTTTGTAAGGCTTATCAGAATAAATTTTTTTTGATTTAAGCTTTCAAATGACGGTTTATAACAGGTTATTGTGGTGTAAGTTTATGGTGTTTATCAATTACACCCCATACTGTCAGACATCAAGAAAGGCAAAATTTACTTAGTTTTTCTTAGCTTTAAATTTAAAAGTAGTTAATCTACCATTTTTATTTATGCTCCAAAATAGAGCAAATTAGTTTTTATAAAAAGAAATTAAAAAAATTTAACAAAACAAAAATAACTTAATTATTTTTATAAAAAAAGCTAAATTTGGCTTTTTTTCGGGATTTGTTTAATTTCAATTATTTGATCCTGATAACAAATTTTATTATTTTTTATATATTTTTACTAATTTTAATGTGGATTTAGTAATAGTCATTGTTGACAAGGAAAAAGAATCCTATATAATGGCAACCACTTGATGCGATGCGGGAATAGCTCAGTTGGTAGAGCATAACCTTGCCATGGTTAGGGTCGCGAGTTCGAACCTCGTTTCCCGCTCCANTTAAGAAAAGTGTTNGGCGCGTTAGTAAAGCGGTTATACAGCGGATTGCAAATTCGTATAGTCCAGTTCGACTCTGGAACGCGCCTCCAACGCCCGGGTGGTGAAATAGGTAGACACAAGGGACTTAAAATCCCTCGGACCTTATCCGTCCGTGTCGGTTCGACTCCGACCCCGGGCACCACTTTTAAAATCAGTTGCATCCGAAAAATAATTTTCGAGTTATTGCCCGGGTGGTGAAATAGGTAGACACAAGGGACTTAAAATCCCTCGGACCTTATCCGTCCGTGTCGGTTCGACTCCGACCCCGGGCACCACTTCGATGCGACAGGATTTTAAAAGGTAGCTTTAATGTGATGCGGGAATAGCTCAGTTGGTAGAGCATAACCTTGCCATGGTTAGGGTCGCGAGTTCGAACCTCGTTTCCCGCTCCATTAAGCCCTCTTCTCTTTTACTTCTCCCTGTTTTTCAATTCAAAGAAATTCTGTTGCATCGATTGGTATTTCTGTATCTTATATCAAATAATGCTTTAAACATTAGTTAGATCTTCTTATGGTACCGATACTTGCAGCTGCCATTTCAATACTAATAATAACTCTTCCTTTGACATTTCCTATTACATTATCTGTAATCTCAAAGACCATTTTGTATTATTGATTTTTGCTTTAAAAATCTTTTATCTCTGATGTAGAAAAATACTTATTAGTTATAAATTTAGTTTATTTGAAAAGCTTTTATGTTTTTCTTTTTCGATTCAAAATACACTTTTATATTTATGTTTGTTATCTGAGTAAAAATATTTCCTTGTAAAATTAAGCACAAAATTTAGACAAAATTTAAAAATGTATTAATATTTTAAATATAAAAGTCTTTATAATTTCTCTATAAAATTACTTTTTCTTATATAGAACTTACAAAGGAGGATGGCGCAAACGACAATTGTTATTGCGCTTAAATTTTATGAAAAAAATTGGTTGTTTAAACTCAGAGCTATCTTATGTAATAGCCAAACTTGGTCACTTTGATACCATCACCATTGGTGATTGCGGTTTACCTGTACCTGATGGGGTCCAAAGAATAGATTTAGCTGTAACCTATGGCGTTCCATCATTTAAAGATGTATTTGATGTAGTTGATGCTGAAGCTAAATTTCAAAAAGTAACCATAGCAAAAGAGGCTATTGAACAAAATCCAAAATTCTATGCAATGATTACATCATGGGCTCAAAAAGAAGGTGTAAAAATCAACATAGTTCCACATGATGAACTAAAACTTTTATCTAAAAATAGTAAAGCAGTAGTACGTACAGGAGAATGCACTGCTTATAGTAATGTGGTTTTAGAATCTAATGTCTCCTTCTAACTGCAATAATACGCAAGAGAAAAAGAATATGCCTCTTGCGTATGCTCTAAACCTCTTATCTCAATTTGAGCCTATCCCTGTCCATATTTTTAATGAAGATGGACTTTATTNNCTGAAAAAATTTAATCAAAATTATAGAGATGAGAAAAATGTCTTTAAGACAGATATTTCCTTTAGACAAAAAATCATATCAATAGTAAAAGAAAAAGGGGCAACGATAATAAGTTCGGAAAAACCTATTCTTTATGGTGGCGTGCAATGTTTTGATGGTTTGACGCTAATAGCAGGCCCTATTGCCATGTCCGATGTTGATAAAAACTTTTGCTGTCTTTATGCCTTAAAACACAATGCAAGTACCATAACTCCCTTACGCTGTGATGTTAAAAAGCTTGCTGCACTTATTCTTTTAATTTACGCTTCAGTAAATAATAAATACCCATATCTAACTGACTTTTTAGAGCAAAATATTTTAGGTGATGATTTAATTGCCACAACGCAAAAGCAATTAGCTAAGGTTATAAATTCCCATTCAATTGCCAATCGTCCACATAATCCGGTGTCTTTAGAGGCAAGTATTCGTTTTGCTATAAGTCATGGCGATATTGAAGCTTTAAAAAAAGCTCACAATTCAATGTATGCCTCTATGCGTGGTACCGTAGCTAACAATAGCTTAAGATCTGCTAAAAATTTAGTAATTGTAGATATTACTATTGCAACAAGAGAAGCTATTGATGCAGGTCTTTCTGCAGAAGAGCTTTATACCATTTCAGATGCTTTTATTTTAGAAGTAGAAGAGGCCTCAACTCCTGAGCATGCAGCTGCAATTGCCAGAGCTTGTGCATTACGTTGTACTCAATTAGTCAAAGAGAGTAACTCTAATAGTGAACACATAGGAGAGACTTCTCTTGTTGTTATTAGAGCTTGTGACTATATTGATCGCAATATATATGAAAAAATTGATATTGATGATTTATGTAAAAAAATTAAAGTAAGTCAGAGCTATCTGTCAAAACTATTTAAAGCTGAAAAAAAGATAACCCTAGGCGCTTTTATCCGTCAACGAAAAATTAACGTAGCGAAGGTCTTACTAATCTCTACAGATAAGAGTTTAAGTGAAATAGCCTCATCATTAAATTTCACCTCACAAAGTCATTTTGGCAGAGTATTTTTACAGTTAACAGGACATACTCCAGCAAAGTATCGCAATATGCATTCAATCAGGGATGTGATTATTTAGTAAAGCTTTTATCTATTATTTATTTTTAATGAAATGATTTTAAAAGATTATTTATTTTTTATAAAAAATAAATAGTCTTTTTTATTATTTCTTTCTATATAAAAACTTTCTTAATAATGTGCATTGTGCTTTTGCGTTTACGTTTTTTATAAAAAAACAGATATGCGATCTAACGCTAAATTTTATTTTTTCAAAAAACATTTTTATATCAATTTATACAAAAATATGACAAAGACTAATTTAGAACATAACTATAATGACCATGTTGAATGGTAGTTCGTACAAGCGAATTTTCATCTAATAAACAAACACCTATTAAAGGAGTAAATGATGAAATTAACTAAAATGTGTGCAGCTTTTGCATTAGTTATGGGAGTTACTTCATTCCAAGCTATGGCCGAGGCTCCTGCTTTACCGGGTGGTGGAAGCAATATTATGTATATTATTACTCCATCCCACTCTAACCCATTTTTTAAAACTGAAGCTGAGTCTGCAGCCAAAACTGCAAAAGAGCTTGGATACGAAGTGAAGATGGTTTCTCACGATGATAGTCCTGTAAAACAATCTGAACTCTTTGAAACAGCTATTTCTGATAAAGCTGCAGCTATCATTTGTGATAACGCCGGTGCCGATGCTACCGTTGCTGCTGTAAAGCGTGCCGCTGACAATAAAATCCCTACCTTCTTGTTTGATCGTGAAATTAACGAACAAGGTATTGCAATAACTCAAATCGTAGCTAATAACTACCAAGGTGCAAAAGACGCAGCTGAGGTTTTCGTTGAGGCTATGGAAGAAGAAGGTCAATATGCAGAGCTCATGGGTATTGACTCAGATACTAATGCCCAAACCCGTTCAACAGCTTTCCATGAGGTTATTGATCAATACCCTGATATGAAGCTTGTTGCGGTCCAAACTGCCAATTGGGATCAGAATCTAGCCTATCAGAAGATGGAGACTATTTTACAGTCTTATCCAGATCTTAAAGGTGTAATCTCCGGCAACGATAATATGGCCGTTGGCGCTGCAGCTGCAGTTAAAGCTGCAGGTAAACAGCTTAAGATTATCGGTGTTGACGGTATAAATGATGCTCGTGATGAGATTTTAGCCGGCAACATGACTGCAACTGTAATGCAGCCTGCAGCTTTAATTGCTGAGATGGCTGTACGTCAGGCCGATCAATATTTAAAGACAGGTTCAACAGGTAAGAGTGAAAAGCAGCTTATCGATTGTGAGCTTATTACTATTGATAATGCTAAAAACTTAAACAACTTTACTTTATCTAAATAAAAAACTACAGGATGCCACTTCCGTGGCATCCTAAAAAAATCCCTTTTATATCAAATATAAAAAAGCTTATTTATTTAGGCCTGGGGATTTTTAGCATCAAATTATGGAGCACATTATGCCAAAAAAGAGTCTTATTTCTCTGGCCCTTGCCGCCGTGTTGGTACTTTATGCAGGTTTTTCAGCAACTGTGGTAAAAGAGGGGCAGGAGGCAACATTAACAGGTGAGGTAGCTTTTAATCCAAGCGATGAAGCAAATAAGTTTTGGACTAATAATGCCAAAGATTATTTTCAACAAAATGCAGTTGATTTAAATACCTTAGTTTCTGAATCTAAGGGTGATTTTTCCTCTGTTGCAAAAAAATATGGTCATTACTCTATGGGAGATAGTGGTGAGTTATCTTTTATTGTCAAAGGAAAAGGCACTGTAAATTTAGTTAAAAATAAATTAAGAGCAGGCTATTTATCTGTACAAGTTCCAGATCTTGATGAAAGTTATAAGGTTAGATTGCAAATAGGTCCAGTCTTTAAAGGCTCAGCTTATTAGTCTTATTTCTTATAAAGATTATAAAAATCAAATCGAATGGGCCCAGGTTTCTGTAGCTTTCCACAAACTAATCACAAATAGCATTCTCTCTAAGTTGGATATGGAGAGCCTTTTAAATAAAGAAGTTGAATTTATAGGTTGCTTTACTGTAGGTCGTAAAGGCTTATTGCAAATTACTCCTGTGGAACTTTTAGTTAAGTAGGGGCTTAAAATGAACGAAGTCAAAGAAGAAATCTACCTGCATGCTGAGAAAATCGATAAGATTTATCCTGGCACTAAGGCTTTAGATCAAGTCTCTTTTGATATCAAACGTGGTAAGGTCAACGTTTTAATTGGTGAAAACGGCGCAGGCAAATCCACCTTAATGCGTATTATCGCAGGTATCGAGAAACAATCTGCAGGAAAGCTTTATTTACAAGGCCGTGAAGTTGAATTTAACTCAACTGTAGATGCTCGCAAAGAAGGTATTGCGATTATTCACCAAGAGTTATGTCTTTTCCCAAATTTAACTGTTTTCCAAAACCTCTTTATGTCTACAGAGCGTACAAAAGCAGGTTTTCTTGATGATGCTGAGCATAGAAAGCTGGCAAAACAAGTTTTAGCAAGGTTAAATTACCCAATCGATCCTGATACTTTAGTTGGCGATTTACGTGTAGGCCAGCAACAGATGATCGAAATTGCGCGTAATTTGCTTATCCCTAATTTGAAGATCTTAATTATGGATGAGCCTACCTCTTCATTATCAGAGCAAGAGGTTGATGTGTTATTTAACATTATGCGCGAGCTTACCGCCTCAGGAATCTCTATTGTTTATATCTCCCATCGCTTAGAAGAGCTGATGCGTATTGGTGATTATGTAACTATTTTCCGCGATGGTAAACTTGTAGCTGAGGCCAAGGTAAAAGATATTGATGTGCCTTGGATCGTAAAGCAAATGGTAGGTGAAGGTAAATCCTATCCAAAACGTGAGGTTGCGGTTAACTGGGCCAATACTCCTAAAGTTTTAGAAGTAAAAGATCTTACTTTACCAAAAAATGGTGGTGGATACCTATTGAATAATGTCTCCTTTGATTTACATAAAGGTGAGGTTCTAGGTATTTATGGCCTTTTAGGTGCAGGTCGTTCTGAAGTATTTGAATGCATCATGGGTATGAGACCTACTCATACAGGCAAGATTATTTTAAATGGCAAAGAGATTCAAGTTGGAACAGTACCTGATCAAATAGCCAAAGGTTTTGCGTGGTTGCCAGAAGATCGCCAGCGTGACGGCTTAGTTCAATCTATGAGTATTGATAAAAACATGGCGCTGTCAAATATTGGTAAATACGTAAATGCTTTCGGTTTAATTGATAACAAAAAAGAAAGCGCTGCTGTTGATGAGATGATTGATGAGGTTCACATCAAAGTTGCCAATAAGGACTTACCTATTTTGTCCTTATCAGGAGGTAATCAACAGAAAGTAGTCTTTGCAAAAGGTGCTCTTACCAAGCCTTCAATTATGCTTTTAGATGAACCTTCTCGTGGTATTGATATTGGTGCGAAAACTGAAATTTTTAAACTTATCTACCAATATGCAAAGAAAGGTGTGTCCTTAATTGTTGTTTCTTCAGAACTTGAAGAAATTATTGCAATTGCCGATCGAATTTTAGTGCTTTCAAACGGCGTTAAAACAGCTGAATTTACCGGCAAGGACATTACACAAGACAATCTCGTTAAAGCTTCATACTTAGGTCATCACAAAGCTTAATTAAGGAATTTCGGAGTCAATTATGAATAAAAACAATCTTATAATGACCATACTCAAGGGCCGTACTTTAATTGTTTTGACCCTCCTGGTTATCTTTTTCTCATTTGCAAGTGAATCATTTTTTACAAGTCAGTCTCTCTTACTTGTTGCCAAACACGTAGCCTTATACGGTATTTTAGGTATTGGTATGACCTATGTCTTAGTTACAGGAGGTATCGATCTGTCTGTAGGCTCTGTAGTAGGTTTAGCAGGCATGGTAGCAGGTCTTTTAATCAATAAAGGCTTAACTGTATTTGGTTATACCATTTATTTTAATGTTCCAACCATTGTATTAATTGCAATTATGATAGGTGTTATTGTTGGTGCCATAAACGGTCTTATTATTACCAACTTTGCCGTAGCCCCATTCATTGCAACCTTAGGTATGATGTATATCGCTCGTGGCGCTGCAAACTTAACCTCAGCTGGCGCAACCTTTCCAAATCTTGTTGGTAAAGACGCTTTAGGTAATACCGGTTTTGAAATTTTCGGTCGCGATATTGCAGGATTCCCTGTTGCAGTTATTATCCTTATCATTATTGCCATCATAGCCTCTGTAATCTTACGTAAGACTCCTTTTGGCTGGCATATCTTAGCTATAGGTGGTAATGAGCGTGCCTCCCGTCTTTCAGGTGTTCATGTAGATAAAGATAAGATTTTAGTTTACATGTTCTCAGGTGCTTGCGCAGCTATCGTCGGTATCATTGCAACCTCTCAGTTAGTTGCCTCTCACCCTATGACTGGTAACACTTGGGAAATGAACGCCATCGCCGCTGCCGTATTAGGTGGAACCTCTCTTATGGGTGGTGTTGGTACCATCATCGGTACTGTCATCGGTGCTTTCATTATCGGTGTAATTTCAGACGGTATGGTTATGTGCGGTGTTTCTGAGTTCTGGCAAATGATTATTAAAGGTTTAGTTATCGTTTTAGCAGTAATCATCGATCAGTATCAGCGTAATTTACAAGCACGTATGGCTCTTCAGGCTCGTAACGAAAATAAATAGTGAGGTTAAAATGTTTTTTACCCCTAAAGGCGAGAGCATTTTAGCTCCTATGTCAGGTCAAATTATTTCGATATCTGATGTAAATTCGCCGATATTTTCAGGAAAAGTTGTAGGTGATGGTGTGGCTATCATCCCGGTATCATCAGAGGTTTTTGCACCAATTTCTGGAGTTATATCCTTTATTGGTATACAAAAGCATACCTTAGGTATTACAGGTTTTGATGGCATTGAGGTTTTAATTCACTTAGGTATAGGTACTGTAGCCTTAAATGGTGAAGGCTTTACTCAACATGTAAGTGTTGGACAGAAAGTTACCGCAGGTGAGCTTTTATCTCACGTAAATTGGGATCTTATCAAGGAAAAAGGCTTTGATATTACAAGCCCTGTTGTAATTACCTCAAGCTCCAATGACAAAATTAAACGTTTAACTCTGCAAAATGGTCCGGCTATTGCAGCTCAAACAGTTTGCATGAGATATATAACAAAATAAGTACATAGTCTGGAGCAAAAGATTTAGATCTTATGCTCCAGACTAATTTTAATTATCATTTTTTCTCCCTCCTTTAAAACGTGACTTTCAGAATTATCAAATAATAATTTAAAGCAAAAAAGTTTTTTGCTGATATTTTAGATATTAGACCTATTACATCTTTTTTAAATTTTATTTAAGCTACCATACAAAGAAGTTTTGTATAAATACGATATAGCCTTTTTCTATGTAATTAAATAAGAGGTGTAATATGCAAGCGCTTTATCATGGAGATAATGTGAATTTAATAAATGGCGAACTGCAAAATAAGACACCTTTAAGACATGAATTTAGTAAAGAATATATAGATAGTGTGGAGTTAAACCTAAGTTTCTCCGAGCTTATCTCCTACCTTTTAAAGTGGAAATTTATACCTCATAAAAGAAGTCTTGGGTTAGAGGTATCTATAAAACAAAGTCGTATAGATATTAAAAATTATTTTAAAAAAGATCCGCAGTTAAAAATTTTAGTTTATGCCTCTAAACGCTTTGATATTAATTGGAAAATAGGCCGCCTTATGGCTATGTCTGAGTTTTGGGACCATGTACCTGATATATTTTGGCCTGAAGATTGTCCTTGGACTTTAGATGAAATCTTAAATGACAAATTCTTCCCTAAATAATACAAACTAAAGAATGATGTAAAAACTTTATCTTATAGCTTTTTCTCATATTTTCATGAATTAAAGGTATAATCATCGCGCTTTAAAGGATGGATATATGAGTTTTTTTGAAATTTTTATTGTAGCTATAGCTTTAGGTGTTGATGCTTTTGCCTGCTCATTAGTGTCAGGAAGCTTTTGTAAATCTGACAAAAAACGCCTGGCTATGGCTTTTAAATACGCCTTAACTTTTGCTTTTTTCCAGTTTGTAATGCCTTTAATTGGTTTTATAGGTGGCGAAAATCTTTTAGAGTATATTTCTTCATTTGACCATTGGGTATCTTTTTTACTGCTTGCTTTTGTTGCTTTTAATATGATTAAAGAGGCCTTTTCAAAAGAAGATGAGAAAACAGCAAAAGATAGCATCTTTTGGTTATTAAGTTTAGGTGTTGCTACTTCTATTGATGCCTTGGCTGTAGGTTTATCTTTAATCGCATTAGACAATCGTATTTTTTATATCTCAAGTGTTATTGGTATTGTCTGTTTCTTTATGTCATTAACAGGTGTGCTTTTAGGTGGATTTTTAGCGACTAAATTTGAAAAATTAAGTCGCTATATGAACTGTGCTGGTGCCTTGGTGCTCTTATATATCGGTATTGAGGTTTTAATAGAACATGGAGTTTTTTAACCTAAAATAAATAAAGATGCAATGTTACAATACTCCCTCAATTTTTTCTCTATAAGTTTTAGGTGTTATTTTGTATTTGTCTTTAAAGGCTTTTATAAAATAACTTTGAGAATTAAAACCTGTTAAAGCAGCAATCTCAAAGATATGTCTATCAGAGCCATTTAATAAAATCATTGCTTGATTAAGTCTTACATTTAATAGATATTGACCGATGGTAAGACCGGTTTTGTCTTTAAACATTCTTTCAATATATTCACAAGAGAAGTTCAATGTTTTAGCTATATCTTTGATATATATTTTTTTATAAAAGTTTTTATTTATAAAATCAGCAATTTGCTTGATGATTTTATTGTCAGTATTAAAGTGACTTTTAGTTTGTTTTACCAAAGAGCAAAACTCAAAAGCACATTGTCTATAAAGATCTTCGGCCTCTTGGGAAGTTTTAGCATCTTCAACTTGCAAAATATAGCCATCAGATATTACATACCCAAGCTCAGCATTAACCCCTGCATCTATTGCAGCTCTTGAGGCAATGGTTATATCCACAATCGCTAAATTCTTTTGGGATCTTAAATTATTATTGGCAATAACGCCTCTTTTGCCTACAAAAGGAGTATCTAAAGCGGATTTTAAAGCACTACTATCCCCTCTCATAATTGCTTGTCTTATTTTTATCTCATAACTACTGTCATTATGAGGAGTGGTATTTTCAACACTTCTTATAAGAACATTGGCAACCTGTTGGCGGGTTTCTTTTTTTATTAAAGTAGGTGTTTCAGTTCCGATTAAATCCTGAACATCAATATCTTTTTTATAAAGGGATTTATAGATTAAAGATAAAGCTGAGAGAATTGAGATTTTACTACATCTTGTAATTGGTCTTACTTTTGCATGGTGTTTTAGTGCATTAAATCTTACATGTTCAGTGATATTTTCATTTGAATCAATAAGAGGGCCTACTACTACAAGACTATTGTCAAGGCAAACAAGTGTTGCGTAAAAAATAACATTGCCATCTTTGGTTAAATAAAGCTTTTTGCCTTTGTTTAAGCTATTAGCACTTATGATATTTAAAAGTTCTTTATCACAAGAGAGAGGATCATATTGCTCATCGAAATCATAAAAATGCTTTAAGAGGCAGAGTTTTTGATTATAAAGACTGACCGGAACATTTAAGATGCCTACAAGATCTTTTATATACGAGGAAATTGAGAGTTCCGCCATAATCTATAAACCTCAAAATCATAAAAAATAACATATTTTATTGTGCATAAAAAATAGAAGATTGCCGCAAAATTGCGTCAAATAATCACTTATATGTTGAATATAAGTTTTTGTTTTATGCACAAATCATGACTTATATATCGTCTTTTTTAATAATTTTTTTAACTATTTGTTGTTTTTGTAAATTATATAATGTGCTTTTTTTAACCTATTTATATTCATAAAAAAATGTAATTTTATTTTTGTGATGAGCCTGTCAAACATCAACAATTTTAATATCAAAAAAATTATATTTTAGTTTTTATTTTTATATTTTATGAATTAAATCGATCTTAAAATTAAAAACAGTCAGAAACAAACTAAGAGGATCTAATTATGGAAAAAACCAAAATTATTTTAGATTGTGATCCAGGTCATGATGATGCTATTGCTATGCTTTTAGCTTGGGGTAACCCAAATATTGATTTAGTTGCAGTCACTACAGTTGCAGGTAATCAGACTATTGATAAGGTAACTCGCAATGCTTTATCTGTAGCTCGTGTTGGTAATATGCAAGGTCTTACTATTGCCAAAGGCTCTCGTCGCCCAATCATCCGTCCTGAAACTGAAAATGCTCCATCAATTCATGGTGATAGTGGTTTAGATGGTCCTCGTCTTCCAGATCCAATTCATACTTTAGATGAAAGAAGCGGTGTGCAGGTTATCATCGATACCATTATGCAAAACCCGCCGAAGACTATTACCTTAGTTCCAACAGGTGCTTTAACTAACATTGCTTTGGCTGCAAGATTGGAGCCACGTATTGTCGATCGTGTTAAAGAAGTTGTATTAATGGGCGGTGGTGCTCATGTTGGTAACTGGTCAGCTGTTGCTGAATTTAACATTAAGATTGACCCTGAGGCTGCATATGTAGTCTTCAATGAAAAGTGGCCTGTCACTATGATTGGTCTTGATCTTACCCATCAGGCATTAGCTACCAAAGAAGTAATTGCTAAGATTGCCGCTTTAAATACTAAACCTGCTAAATTCGTTTGTGATTTAATTGATTTCTTCGGCAAGATGTACAAAAAAGAGCAAGGCTTTGATGCCCCTCCAGTACACGATCCTTGCGCTGTAGCCTATGTAATTGATCCTACTTTAATTAAGACTAAACGTGTTCCTATAAATGTTGAGCTTACAGGCACCTATACCTTAGGTATGACTGTTTGCGATTTTAGAAAGACTAATTACGAGAATTGTCATACCCAAGTAGCATTAGAACTTGATCGTGATCGTTTCTGGGATCTGGTTGTCGATGCTCTTAAGAGAATTGGTGATACCGATTTTTAAAGGTGTTTTTTTTATGACAGAGAAAAAAGTTAGTATCGCAGCGCTCATGGTGGCGCTGCTCGCCGCTTGCGTGGCGTTCCAGTTAAATGCCAGTATGTTAGGCCCTGTTTTGATTACTATCGGAACAGAGCTTCACGCTAATGAGGCTGATGTAGGTATGTCGCAGACTGCTTTCTTTACTGCAGCTGCCCTCTTCTCCTTATTCTTGCCTCGTTTATCAGATATTAAGGGCAGAAAGTTTGTTTTAAGCTTAATGCTCTGTGTCATGACCTTAGGTACCGTTTTGGCCGCTTTAGCCCCAAATATTGAGACATTATTTGTAGCTAGAGTTATTCAAGGTATTTCAGGACCGGTTGTTCCTGTATGCCTGTTAATGCTTAGAAGTGAGGTTACTGACGTTAAGCAATATGCCACTTTAATGGGTGTAGTTACTGCATTAAATGGCGGTATTGCAGGTATCGATGCTATTGCCGGTGGCTTTATTGCCTCAGTCTCAGGCTTTAGAGCAGTATTTTGGACTATTGCTATCATCGCAGCTTTTGCAACTTTATGTGTCATGAAGTTTGCCCCTGAGTCAAAACCATCTGCAAATACCAAGATGGATTGGTTAGGCGTACTCTTCATTGTTGTTTCATTAGCTCTTATGCTTAATGCTTTAAATAAAGCAGCTAATGTTGGTAACGTCAATTTCGTTGAAGTCTTAGCCTATGCTGTTGCCAGTATTGTGGCCTTTATGTTCTTTATTGGTACTGAAAAGCGTTCCAAAGAGCCTTTAGTTTCCATTGAACATTTAAAGAGAAGAGAGACTTGGTCCATTCTTCTTACTACCACATTAACCATGACCGGTATCTTTGCTGTAGTTAATGGATTAGCTATGTCTTTGGCACAAAATACCGATGTAGGCTTTGGTTTAGGCCCTGATACTGCAGCTTTATGCTTATTAACCCCATATGCTTTAATTGGTTGGTTAGTAGGTCCTTTTGCTGGTAGATTGGCTCCAACCTATGGTTACACAAATATTCTGCGTTTAGGCCTTTTAGGCTCTGTCATAGGCATCTTGATTGTGCTCTTTGTAGGTCTTGAAAGCTTAACAGCCCTTATTATTGGTATCGTCCTTTTAGGTATTACCTATGCCGGATGCGCCAATATCATGTTAAATGGTTTAGGTATTGTGCTCTCTCCTGAAAGCAACCCAGGTTTCTTACCTGGCATGAATGCCGGAGCCTTTAACTTAGGTGCAGGCTTAAGCTTTGCAATTTTACCTGCTGTTTTAATGATGAACAGTGTTGATAATCAACCAACAACTGATGCTTATTTCCAAAGTATCTTAGTTGGACTTATTATCACCGTTGTGGCTTTAGTCGCATCATTTAGCATCCCAAGACCTAAGAATGCTGAGTTATAGCACCAACTAAAAGATATTGGGGATAATATGAGTAAGATTTTAAATTTCGGCTCTTTAAACATTGATTATGTTTATAGCATGGATCATTTCGTTCTTCCTGGCGAAACTACCTCTTCTTTAGATAGAAATGTCTTTGCAGGAGGTAAGGGTTTAAACCAATCCATTGCCTGTAAAAGAGCTGGAGGTGTGGTATATCATGCAGGATGTGTCGGTAAAAATGATAGTAAGGTTTTAATTGATACCTTAAAGAGTGATGATATCAATTTAGACTACATCAAATATATTGATTCTCCTTCAGGACATACCATTATTCAGGTAAATAAAGAAGGCCAAAATTGCATTATTTTATTTGGTGGTAGCAATCAAGCTATCACTAAAGAGCATATAGATGCAACTTTAGCTAATTTTGAAAAAGGCGACTTTTTAATTTTACAAAATGAGATCAATAATATTGAATACCTTATCAATGAAGGTTTCAAAAAAGGTCTTAAAATTTGTTTTAATGTGTCACCTTTTGTTCCGTCACTTTTAAACTTACCTTTAGAGAAATGTAGCTATTTGATTGTTAATGAAATCGAAGGCTCATCTATTGTAGGTATGGATCCTGACAGCAAACCTGAAGATCTTATCTCTGCCTTATCCTCAAAGTTCCCTAATACAAATATAGTGCTGACTTTAGGTGTTCAAGGTTCATATTTTAAGAAAGCAGGAGATGATCCTATTTTTGTAAAAGCCTTTAAGGTTAAGGCTGTAGATACTACAGCCGCCGGCGATACATATTTAGGATATTTAATGGCTATGCTTTCAAAAGATGTTGAGCCTCAAAAAGCTTTAGAGCTTGCAGCTGCTGCATCTGCATTAGCGGTAACTAAAAAAGGCGCTTGTACCTCTATTCCTTATTTAAATGAGGTTGAGGATTTTCTAAAAAATCTAAACTAAGACTTAATTTAGGTCTAAATATAGTCACTTCAAAAGGCATAGACTCTATACCTTTTTTATAAAAATAGCTCTTGTGGATTTTTATTTCACAAGAGCTATTTATTTAAAAGGATACTAACTTATCGTTATATCAACGCTTTTATCCTTTATGAGTAAAAGCCTGATGGTTTTTCTGAAAGGTTAATTAATATGTTTTTACACTGACTGTAGTGATTTAAAATCATCTTATGAGTCTCGCGACCAATACCTGATTCCTTATAGCCACCAAAAGGAGAGCCCTCAGGGATCTGGTTATATGTATTAACCCACATTCTGCCAGTACGAATAGCACGGGCTACACGAATGGCTCTATTGATATCGACAGTCCAGACAGCTCCCCCTAAGCCATAATCACTATCGTTGGCCATAGCAATTACATCTTCTTCGTCCTTAAACGGAATTACTACCGCCACAGGTCCAAAGATTTCCTCACGAGCACAGCGATGGAGATTATTCGAAGCAATTAAAGTAGGTCTCATAAAAGCACCACAGGCTAAATCGCCACCTACAACCTCACCGCCACATAAAATCTTGTCGCCATCTTGTTTTGCATATTCAATATAAGACAAGATCTTCTGTAATTGACGTTTATCTATTTGAGAGCCCATTTGGACACCATCTTCCCAAGGCAATCCAATTTTTACCTTATTAAAGCATTCAACTAGTTTGCCTACAAACTTGTCATAGAAGCTCTCTTGGACAAAGATTCTAGATCCGGCGCAGCAGACTTGTCCTTGGTTAAAGAGAATACCTAATTGAGCACCATCTAATGCTTGATCTAAACGACAATCATCAAAGTAAATATTGGCAGACTTACCACCTAACTCTAAGGTTGATGGGATAAGACGTTTAGCTGCAGCTAAGGCAACATTTCTGCCAACTTCAGTTGAACCTGTGAAAGCTAATTTATCAATTCCCTTATGGTCTAAAATGTATTGCCCTGACTTGCTGCCTGAACCTGTAATTAAGTTAAATACGCCAGGAGGTAAAACATTTTCAATCAATTCTGCAAAACGCAGCATTGATAAAGATGTTGAAGATGATGGTTTAAATACGGTGCAATCGCCTGCAGCAATGACCGGAGCTAATTTCCAAGCTCCCATTAAAAATGGGAAGTTCCAAGGAACAATCTGACCTACTACACCAATAGGTTCACGTAAAATTATCGATAAGAAAGATTCATCTAAAACATTAGCTGTACCTTCTTCAGATAAGATTACGCCTGCAAAATATCTAAAATGATCGGCTGATAAAGGAATGTCAATAGCTAAGGTTTCACGTAAAGGTTTACCGTTATCAACAGTCTCAATTAAAGCTAATTCTTCTTTATGCTCATCAATGATGTCAGCAATTTTATTTAATATAGCAGCTCTGTGTTTAACAGTAGTTTTAGACCAGCTTATAAAGGCTTTACGCGCGGCTTTTACAGCTAAATCGACATCTTCAAAAGAAGCATCTGCAAATGAGCTTAAATAATCACCTGTTGCAGGGCAATAGCTTTTAAGCATGCCGCCGTCAGTTGCATCAACCCATTTACCGTCAATAAACAATTGATATTTATCTTTTAATTTCAAATTTACAGGTAACATGATTTGCGCTCCCTTATAATTGCTTTCATATTAAGAATAGTTTTGAATTAATAAAAATCTATTTGTGAATATGAGTTTTTTGATCAATTAGTTAAAAGAAAGCAACATTTGAATCATGTTATTTATTTTCATCTGCATAAGAAAACTGTTTGACTCTTTCTTTCCAAAGCGAGATTGCTGCATAGATACTTACAAAAGCACTGGCAATACCTGCAACTGTTGGTGATAACCATACACCGTTTAAGCCCCATACAGGCGCTAGGATATATAAAAAGGCAATTGGGAAAATTAAGGTTCTGCAAGATGACACAATAAAAGATCTCAAAGGAGAGTCAAGTGAGGTTAAAAATACATCAAGACAGATCTCAACCCAATTTACTAAAAATGAAATCGCAATTACCGCAAGCGCATTTGACATCATATGCGCAAAAGCTTCATCCCCATCTTGGGCATAAAAAGGTACTACATAGTCACCAAAAAGCTCTAAAAGCGCAAATGAAAATGCTGAAAACAATCCAGATGCCCATAAGATCTTTTTGTTAATAGCACTTACTCTATCTAATAATTTTGCGCCAAAACAATAACTTAAAGCAGGTTGCAGGGCTTGTGCCATACCAAATAACAACATAGAGATTACAGAGTTTAAATACATAACCGCAGCTGTAGCGCCAACTGCTAAAGCTCCTCCTAATTGTAAGAGCATAGTATTAAAACAAAGCTGTAATACAGACCAGGAGTTTGTGGTTAAGAAGGTAGAGCTGCCATTGAAAAGCATTCTAAAGAAGATTCTTCTTGAAAATGTACCCAAAACAAATCTTAAATCAGTTTTCTTTAAAATAAACGGAATAAAGCCTGCAACTGAACCACAAGTAACAGCCACACAAGTGGTAAAGGATGCTGACCATACGCCCTGTCTTAAATACACAATAAATACATAATCTAAAATAAGATTTAAAATCGATACTCCAATGTTTAAATACATGCTGTATTTTTGCATACCGCATAATCTTAAATAGCCATTTAAGGTATAAAACACAGTGACAAAAGGCATAAATAAACAATAGCTTTTGGTATAACTTATACCTAAGGCTGTCGTTTTAGCATCTGCGCCTAAAAGAATTAAAAAGTCGTCAGTAAATAAATAACAGGCACTACCTGCCATCACACCAAAAATTAAGATAAGCGTTAAACATAAAGTAAAAATGCGACCGGCTTTAATAATGTCATGTCTGCCAAGATAGATGCCAATTTGTACGCAGGATCCTGATGTAATTAAATCTCCAACTGAGAAACAAGCAGCTAATAAAGGCCACATTAAACTTATTGCCGCTAAGCTTTCAGGCCCCATGCAGTGACCTACAAACATACCGTCAATAACAATGTATAAAGATGCAAAAAGCATACTTACAGAGCCTGGCAGTACGCAGTGCCAAAACAATTTAGGCACACTCATAGTTTCGAAAATTGAAGAGGACATAGTAGGAAATAAAAAAAGAAAAAATGAATAAAGGCGCACAAAGCGCCTTTATAAGGATAAACTCTTTTTTAAATTAAAAGAGTTATTGATAATGAATGTTTAAAAATTAGTGTTTACCCTGCTCTGAAACCTTTTTCCAGGTAACTTCATTTCTTACATATAAAGGTAAAGCATCCTCAGGATCGATTTCCTTACCGTCTGTAAAAGCCTGTGAGCCAAGCTTTACAATATACTCAGCATCAGGGAAAGATGATCTCTTGCGGATGTTTTTATTAAGGCCTGCCTCATATAAAATCTCCATACCGCTACCGCCACCTACAGCATGAGATACACCAATAGTTTCACGGACCTTGTCACAAGCATCTTGTGGTTTTAAAACTTCAGGAGCTAAAACCTCAACTAAACCGTTACCTTTACGCTTGTAAACGGCAATATAAACCTCCCCCATACGAGCATCAATTGAGGCTACGGCATAATCCTCATCAACCCCCTCTAAAGCTTGCAAAGCTAAGCTCTCCAAAGAGCTTATAGCACAAACCTTTAAATTAAGGCCTAAAGCTAAACCTTGAGCGGTGGAGGCGGCAATACGGACACCTGTAAAAGAGCCTGGACCTGAGCCAAAGGCGATGCCTTGAAGATCTTCACGTTTTAAACCTGAATTTTTTAAAAGAGTATCTGCCATCTCTATAACCATCTCAGCATGATGCTGCGGAGTTAAGTGACTTATAGATTTAATACCAAGTTTTGAATAAATAGCCACGGAGCAATTTTCGGTGGAAGTATCAATTGCTAAGAGGTTCATGCAGTTTTATCTCCGATATCATGTAAAAAACTTAAAAGATCTTTTGAGCTTTGCAAACGTTTCATAGGAGGCAAGCTTCGCTTAAATATCTGACCATAATGGCGTTTAATAATACGCGGATCGCAGATAATCAAAGCTCCATAATCATTTTCATGACGTATAAGACGACCTACACCTTGACGCAAAGCAATTACCGACTCTGGAATGCTAATATCCATAAAGCTACGATTTTTATTTTCAGCTCGTTTGTGTTCATAACGACGACAACGAGCTTTAAAAATCGGATCTTGTGGACTTGCAAATGGAAGTTTATCAATAATTACAAGGCTCAAAGCATTACCTGGCACATCCACACCCGCCCAGAAAGAAACACTTCCAATTAAAAGTGCATGACCATCTTTCTTAAAATCATCAAGCATTTTGGTATTGGATAAAGTTTCATACTGGCATAAAAGCTTTCTTTTAAAACTCTGATCTTCTTTGATAATTTTACATAATTTATGCAAAGAAGATATGGATGTTGTCAAAATAAATATACCGCCTGGAGTGGCATCAATCACAGGTCGCAACTTTTTCCATATAATCTCCTCGCGATTTTCTTGATTTGGATCTGGGAAAGTTTCATCTAAATATAAAGCCGCATGGGTTTCATATTTAAAATGTGACGGTATTTCAAGAAGATGTACATCTCCTGACGGTACACCTAAATCAAATTTTATTTTATTAAACTTATGATCAACACTTAAAGTGGCCGAAGTTAAAACCACTCCTATATGATTTTCTTGGCATTTTTTTAAGAAATTGCCAAAAAACATATTTACATCAAGCGGTGTTAATTTAAATTCAAAATTAAATTTTTTCTTTGATACGGTAATAGATGCAACATTATTGCCGTAGTTTTCTAAGCTTTTATCATCAATGAGCATGCATTGAACTAAAGTACTTATAAGATCACCTATATTCTTATATATCTGATCAAAAAACTCCGGATCGCTTTCTTTGATATTTTCAATATATTTGTATAGAGTATGTAATGTTCTATACATATCGCGAGCACATTCTAAAAAGACATTATCTATCTTTGAATAAGAAGGTTCCTCATCAACTGCTAATGGATCTTCAAAATCAAGATATTTATAAGATAAGAAATTGCGTGCATTTGCAGAATTAGCATCATTATCATCACTTTTTAAAAGGTGATGATACATTTTAGAAAAGCTATTTTTAATGTTACTAATTTCGTTTTCTATCGACTTTTGGTATTTAAGATTTTCACTTAAAGAATTTTTTATTTTTTTATTTTTAAAATATTCTTCAAATAAATTTTCTATAAGTTTAATCTCTGAAACACCGACTTTAGAGGACAAATGTTCACATCCTACAGAATTTAAGTCATGTGCTTCATCAAAGATGATTTGCCGAAATTTAGGTAATAAAACGCCCTTTGCGAGAGGATCAAACATTTCCTCAAAAGCTAAAGCCGAGAAAAAAAGCGCATGATTTATCACAACGACTTTGGCAGAAGTGGCTTTTTTTCTGGCCATAAAGGCACAGCATTTTACGAAATGGTCACATTTAGATCCCAAACATTGCATACGATCTATAGTCAAAGCGTCGGCAACTTCTTTTGGGAATCTGGATGTAATTTCGGCTGACTCATATAAACCAGGCTCTTTTGTTATTGAATTTAAATACTTAAATTCAATTGCTTTAACTTTTTCTATGATCTTAGGCGATAAGACATTTGTTTTATCAAATTGTTCTTTTGCCTTTTTAACGCTATCTAAATCACTATCATCTAAAACATCAAGGTTGGCATCAAATGTATGGCCTTTTGTTTTTTCAAATATATCTAAAATATTGTGAAACTTATTTAAGCACAGGTAATTATTAAAGCCTTTTAAAGACATATAACTGTGCTCTAAATGCAAAAGATTAAAAATCTTTGGTAAATCTTTATTTATAAGCTGGTCTTGCAGGGCTTTTGAAGCTGTAGAGATAACTGTTGTTTGCTGATTTAACAAAGCCGGAATTAAATAAGCAAAGGTCTTACCTGTGCCAGTACCAGCCTCTGCAATTAAAATATTGCCCCTATTTAAGTCATCTTCTATAGCTTTGGCTAACTCAATTTGTCCTTTACGACTTATAAAGCCTTTTTGTTTTGATAAAGGTCCTTTAGGTCCTAAAACCTCTTCTGCAGAAGTGTATTCAACATCATCAATTAACATTATCTTACCTTACGATCATCATTCTGCAGGCGCGACAATCACATTTAACTTTAAATAAAGAAGGACCAATTTTTAATGTTAAATTAGATGCCTTAGCTCCATCTTTAATGCACTTGTTAAATACAGTCTTAACCAAACAATGTTTGCATGTCATCACTACTTTGTATTTAGGATTATCTAAAGAGCCAATATCAGTATGAGCCTCTTTATAAAAATCTTTAGTAATAGTATTTAAGCACAAACGCGGATCGATCTCTTTTTCAGGCCAATTTGGAATAACTTGGGGCTTTTTATACTCTTTAAAATCTGCTCGGTGATAAGTTTTTTTAAAGCAATCTGTTAAAACTTCTCGACGCAGAGCGTTTACTTTTGATAAAGGCAAATATAAGTCACAAGCATCACCTAAAATTTCCAAATGCTCTAAATTAGTATTAGGGTTTAATCTCTTTTTTAAAGTATTCTCGAGGCGATCATTTTTATAATGTACAAAGTCAGCATCTTTTACAAACTCTGTTGAAACGGAGGCTTCACGCCCTAGCTCATCTTTAGCACTTAAAGTTAAACAATCTTTTTCAATAACTGCTTTTAAAGAATAATTTAAAACACGGCTTACAGCCTTAGGAGCCTCAAGTTCTTTTAAAAACTCAGTATCGACATTACGATAGAGTTTCTCTTTATTTAAGATACGAACTCTACCTCTTATAATAAGATCTTTGCCCTTTACGGAATTTACTCTAAAACCGGTTAACGCTTTCTCAATCCTTTGATTTTTATCGATAAAGCACAAACCATCACCATTGTGAATTTCAATACCATGAAGACAATTTACCCTTAAAATAGTGTCAGGCCCTAAATATCTAACACTTTGTACCTGACCTATATAAGGCCCTATAAATTTTGGGGATATGGTGTTCACCATATCGCTATTGTCCCCATCAAACATGACCTCAGTAAAGCCACGATTGAAGGTTTTATTAGGATCACTTTTAAAGTTAATATTTAAACTACCTTTAGAGGACCTTTGATAAAGTCCGTGAGACTCTTCAATAATCTCATCTAAAAGTTTTCTAAAGTAAGCAGTCATATTCATGACATAGGCAGGATCTTTTAGTCTACCTTCAATCTTAAAGGAACTTACACCGGCATTTATCAATGATAAAAGATGCTCTTTGGCTAAATTGTCTTTTAAGGATAATAAATGGCCATTAGCAATTACTTTATCATTTTGTAAAAGCTCCATAGGCAGTCTACAAATCTGCGCACAAGAGCCGCGATTGGCGCTTCTGTTGGTCATGTACTCAGAGATAAAGCAATTACCACTTTCACTTACACATAAAGCACCGGCAACGAAAGCTTCAAGACGAATGTCAGTACAGCTTTCATGCATATTTTTGATTTCATCAATACTCATCTCGCGCGGTAGTACTGCCTGCGCACAACCTAAATCTCTATAAAATTTAAGTCTTTGAGGAGTCTTAATTAAACATTGAGTAGAAGCATGCACCTCAATGTTTTTAGGTAAATCAAGTTTAAAAAGGGCTGGATCTTGAACAATTAAAACATCTAAAGAGATCTTAGATAGCTCTTCTAAAAGTTTTTTAACATCATCTAATTCATTGTCATAAAACAAAGTATTAAAAGTTAAATGAACTTTAGCTCCAAATAAATGTGCAAAATCACACAGCTCTTTTAAATCATCAAGACTGTTAGTAGCTGCACTTCTTGCACCAAAGGCCGGGCCTCCAATGTAGACTGCATCGGCACCACTCTCAATTGCTTTTTTAGCTGTTTGTAAATCACGACTTGGAGATAGAAGTTCTAAGTATTTATTATTCAATCCAAAACTCTTTTTATTGTTTATTGATAATATCTAAGCTTTCATATAGAGCATATCTTTATGCATTTTACATATTTTGACTTTCTCATCTTGCTAAAGCAAGGAAATTTATTTTAAGAGTATAAATTCTCTATCTTCAATTGGTTATCAAGATCCTTTTGTAAGTTGCCATATGGCTTTTATTTAATTTTACAATTCTATATTGTTAGTATTATTTGTATGCTAATGTGACTTAATCATCTAATAATATATTATTCAATATGCATTAATATTTTATGGCTGTTTATATTTAATACAGTGGTTGTTAGCAATCAGAAATGAAGAAAATAGACTAAATTAGCTTGGTTAATATTAGCTATCGTGTAGATGTTTTAAGTCATTTTCATTTTGTAATTATCAAATCCTTAATGAAAAGAACAATCACAAGATAAAATTCTTAAAAGATTGTAAGAGGTATTTAGAGATTTATTGTCTATCTGACATGGATATATAGATTGGTACTATAACGAAATAACAAAGGTTACTTTGAAAGATATAAGATTAGTAGCATATTGGATTAGTTATAAATTACAAAAAATTTCGTGATTACATTATGTAGCCACCTTCCATATTAACATTATAACTATTAAGCTTTTTACTGAAGATACCATTATCTAAATTATTTTCAGCAGTGGTTGCTACATTTATATTAGATACCTTACTTTAGTAAAAGACCGTAGGATTATAAAAATCAAGAGTTATGCCAATATATAAAGTTCTAATTATTTGGCGAAGAGCCATTATTTAGATAACAATATGTTTAGAAAATTTTTTTTAGAAAATACTTTTAGGCAGGAATTATAAAAAAATAATGATCCCCTCCCTTTTGAGGAGAGGAATCTATCAATTAACGCTTATGTAATTGACGTGCACCTTCAGCGGTGGAAATTACTAAATCTAAAGGACTATTAGCATCGGACGCAACCTCAACAGCTGCACCTACAGTACCTTCAAGGATTGGAGCATCAGCAATTCTTACGCGAGAACGTAAAGGCTCTTCAAGCATGGCAATAGCTGCTTGGGAACTGATAACAGCGGAACCTAAGTCACATAAAACTACAACACCATCACCAGAGTCAGCTTGTTTAATTGCTTCTAAAACTTTGCGAGGATCGGTTCCCATCTCGCCTTGCATATTACCGCCTGCTGGGTAAATTGGCATTTTTTTACCATCGCGAGAGGAAATTTTCTGCACCATGTCGACAATGCCTTCAGCAACTTTATTACTGTGTGACACTACCACAATACCTATCATATATGAACTCCTTGTAGTCATGCTAAATGATATGCAGTTATTTTTAGATAATATATTACAACATCTGCAATAGTTTTTAATTTAGCATTTATTAAAAATTTGTTGATGAATAACTAGTTTAACACGCAAACAAAATTAGTTTTCTTTTATTTTTTATAAATTAAGACATTGATAACTTTTATTTTTATAAAAAGCTTTTTATTCTTAATATTTTTATGTTGTGTTTTATTTTTTGATGTCATAAAAAGCATAAAGACTCAAAAAAAAATTAAATAAATGCTTAATAGGTATATAACAATCTCTAAAACAGAAAATATATAAAATATGCTTGATTAGATTTTTGCTAAATTTAAATGTTTTTTGTGAGATTTGATACAAAAAAGCTCATTTTTTGGCTTTTTTTCGTTATTTAGGTGCATAACTGTCATTTATTCGATTTTAAATTTATTTGTGTTATTATCGAATTTTGTTGGAGCTTATATCTTCAATTTTTCTATTTTTTTATAACATTATTTTTATTTTTTTAAAGAGAATTCTATGAGTACCTGCACTGCATGTAAAAACATAGGCAATGATAAACAGCGTCTGCGGATTGCCATCCAAAAATCCGGTCGCCTAACTGATGAGACCGAGAAATTATTCAAAAACAGTGGTATTAAAATTGCTGAGAATCGTGATCATCTGTTAGCTCATGCAGAGAATCTCCAGATAGATATTCTCAGAGTGCGCGATGACGATATTCCAGGCTTGGTCATGGATCATGTTGTAGATTGGGGTATTGTTGGCCAGAACGTATTAGAAGAAACTTCTATGCAACGTCAAGTTGACGGTTTAAACGTCGGCTTTAACGAGGTTATGAAGTTAAACTTTGGTGATTGCAGATTATCTGTTGCTATTCCTACTGAAAAAGAATGGCATGGCTTAGAAGATCTGGAAGGTTGCCGTATCGCCACTACCTACCCATTCTTATTACGTCGTGTTATGAAAGAACACAACGTAAACTTTAAGTCTGTTTTATTAACAGGTTCTGTCGAAGTTGCTCCACGCGCAGGCTTGGCTGATGCTATTTGCGACTTAGTTTGCACAGGAGCCACTTTACAGTCAAACGGCTTAAAAGAAGTTGAGACTATTTATACCTCTCAGGCTGTTTTAATTGGTAAAGATAAGGCTTTATCTCCTGAAAAACAGGCTATTGCTGATTTACTTATCCAGCGCTTTAAGGGTGTACTTGCAGCTGTTGATAGCAAATACATAATGATGAATGCCCCAAAGAATCGTTTAGAGGAAATTCGTGCCATTTTACCTGGTGCTGAGAATCCTTCTATTATCGAGCTTGAAGGCAATCCTGATCATGTAGCTTTACATGTAGTTTCTCGTGAAAAGATTTTCTGGGAGACCTTAGAGCAAGTTAAGGCTTTAGGTGCTACTTCCATCNTTGGTTGTTCCTATTGAAAAAATGCTCGACTAAGAGGTTTTTACATGGAAAAGAAGATCTGGAATGAAATGTCTTTAGGACAAAGAGCTGAGGTCTTAACAAGACCTGCTCAAAGTTCTAGTGACAAAGTATGTGAGATTGTAAAAAATATCATTAAGAGAATTCAAAATGAAGGTGATAAGGCCTTATTTGAATACTCAAGAGAGCTTGATCATTTTACAGGTGATCACATAGAGCTTACTGAAAATGAGATTAAAGAGGCTTGTGAGCGTGTTGATGCTGATTTAAAAGCTGCCATCAATACTGCTTATAAAAACATCAGTGCATTTCATGCTGAGCAAAAACCATCTCATGTAGAGCTTGAGACCTTCCCAGGTATTGTTTGTAAAACCTGTACTCATCCAATTGATGCTGTAGGTTTATATGTACCAGGCGGTAGCGCACCTTTAGTATCTACAGCTTTAATGCTGGCAGTTCCAGCTCAAATTGCAAAATGCCCTGAGGTGATTTTATGCTCACCACCTCCTATCTCTGATGACATTATTTATGCAGCGTCAACAGCTGGCGTAAAACGCATCTTCAATTTAGGTGGTGCTCAAGCTATTGCAGCTATGGCTTATGGAACTGAAAGTGTTCCTAAGATGCTTAAGATCTTTGGTCCTGGCAATCAGTTTGTAACTATGGCCAAGAGATTAGTCTCATCTGATCCAAATGGTGCTGCTATTGATATGCCAGCAGGTCCATCTGAGGTATTAGTTTTAGCAGATAAGAGCGCTAATCCTCGTTTTGTGGCAGCCGATCTTTTATCTCAAGCTGAGCATGGTCCTGACAGCCAGGTTTTACTTGTAACTGACAGTGAAGAATTTGCAGATAAAGCAATGCAGGCTGTTAATGATGAGCTTTTAAATTTACCTCGCCGTGACATTACTGCAAAAGCTTTAGTTAAGAGCAATATTATTGTGGTGCCATCACTTGAAGAAGGTATTAAGGTTTCTAATACCTATGCCCCTGAGCATTTAATCTTACAGGTGGAAAATCCAGATGAGATTGTTTATAAACTTCACAACGCAGGTTCCATCTTTGTTGGTAGCTTTACTCCAGAGTCTTTAGGTGATTATGCCTCAGGCACTAATCACACTTTACCAACTTATGGTTATGCAAAAACTTTCTCAGCTTTAGGTACTGACGATTATCGTCGTCGCTACACTATTCAAAAAGCAACTTATAAAGGTCTTTTAAAGATTGCTCCTGCAGTTGAGGCTTTAGCCACAGCTGAGCATCTTGAGNGCCCATCGATTAGCTGTTGCGGTGCGAATTTCAAAATAAGCTGTATTTAATATTTAAACCCGGCTTTATGCCGGGTTTTATGCTTATAGCCTATATAATAGTGGACATAGGTTATTAACAAGGATTTTCTTATAAAATAAAGGAGGAAACCGCGAATTATAAAGCACTTATGATTCTCGGTAATTCTTATGAACTTTAGCGATATTACTGTAAAACACGTACGAACCTTAAAGCCTTATCAATCAGCTCGCCGTATTGGTGGTCATGGTCATAACTTCTTAAATGCCAATGAATCTCCAAAGAGCGAAGGCTATTTTATTAACTCTTCCTCTTTTAACCGTTATCCTGATTGCCAGCCTGAGGAGCTTATTGAGCGCTATGCTGATTATGTAAATATGCATAAAGAACAGGTAATGGCAGCTCGTGGTTCTGACGAAGTCATAAGCCTTATTATTAGAACTTTTGTAGAAAGTGATGGCTCTGAAGGTATCTTAATTGCCCCTCCTACCTATGGTATGTATGAAGTTGCCGCTTTAACTAATAATGTTAAGGTTGCAAAGGCTACACGTCATGACGACTTTACCTTAGATGCTGACATTTTAATCAATGCCACTAAAAATCAAGACTTCAAAGTTAAAGCTATTTTTATCGATAGCCCGGCAAACCCTTTGGGCATGATCTTCAAAAAAGAAGAGCTTATTAAATTATTAAAAGAGCTTCCTGAGACTTTAATTGTGCTTGATGAGGCTTATATTGAGTTTGCTGACAAAGAGTATGATTGCACCTCTTTAGTTAATGAATATGACAACTTAATCATTACTCGTACCTTATCTAAAGCCTTTGCTTTAGCTGGTATTCGTTGCGGTTTTGCTGTAGCTAACAGAGAAATTATCAAGACCTTATTAAAGGTTATTGATCCATATCCAATTTGCGATCCAGTAGCTCAAATCGCCGTTCAGGCTTTAACTGATCATGGCGTACACATGACCTTTGCTCGTGTCATGGAATGCAATAGAAGACGCGAGCTTTTAGATGTTGAATTAAGATCTCTGCCTATGGTTGAGAAGGTCTTTGACAGCTTAGGTAATTATCTTTTAGTGAAATTTAAAGATGGTCCTAAGGTCTTCAATTACATGGCCTCCCGTGGCGTAATTTTAAGATCCTTTGATGATAAACCAGGCCTTAAGAACTGCATCCGTATTACCATCGGATCTGATGAAGAATTAGATGAGTTGATGCGTGGCTTAACTGCTTTTGCGGAGATGTAATGAAAAAATATCTCTTTATAGATCGTGATGGAACTTTAGTTGCAGAGCCTTCTGATTTTCAGGTAGATAGCACTGACAAAGTAGTATTTGAACCATTTGTAATTCCTGCTTTATTAAAGTTAGCTGATGCAGGTTTTAGTTTTGTAATGGTTTCAAATCAAGATGGTTTGGGCACTGATTCCTTCCCTCTTGATACCTTTACAAAGCCACACGAGCTTATCGTCAATACCTTAGAGAGCCAAGGTATTACCTTTGAGCAGATTTTAATTTGTCCGCATAAACCTGAAGATCACTGTTCTTGCAGAAAACCAAATTTAGGTTTAGTGATGGCCTATCTTAAAGATACCTCTTGGGATAGAGAGAACTCTTATTTCATAGGTGACAGAGAGACTGACGTTTCTATGGGTCAGAACATGGGCATTAAGAGCATCCGCTATGACAGGGATACTGAGGGATGGCAAAAGATTTGTGAGGATTTAACTTGTCCTCATCGTGTTGCTACTGTAAAACGTGCTACCTCTGAAACTCAAATTGAAATTACTGTTGATTTAGATCATCAAGGTCAATCTCATTTTGAGACTGGTATGGGCTTTTTTGACCATATGCTCGATCAAATCGCCACTCACGGCGGTATTAGCATTAAGGCCTATGTCAAAGGCGATTTAAATGTTGATGAGCATCATAGTATTGAAGATACTGGTATTGCTTTAGGTCAAGCTATTTTAAAGGCCTTAGGTGATAAACGTGGTATTGGCCGTTTTGGTTTTGTCTTACCTATGGATGAGGTCTACGCTGAGGTTTTCTCTGAGAATTTAAATGACGATGGCATTACTGTCGCTTTAGATATTTCAGGTCGTCCTCATGTAGAGTTTGATTTAGATGCAGTATTTACTCGTGATTATATTGGGGTAATGCCTGTACAAATGGTAGGTCACTTCTTTGAGTCTTTAGCTGTAGCCTTAGGCTTAACCTTGCATATGAAAGTTACAAAAGGTAATGCTCATCACCAAGTAGAAGCCTTATTTAAGGCCTTTGGTAGAGCTTTAAGACAGGCTTTAAAAGTAAGTGGTAAAGAATTACCTTCATCTAAAGGCAAGCTTTAGGAGTAAATGTGTCTGTAGCAATTATCGATACTAAATCAGCTAATTTAAATTCAGTTTTTCAGGCATTTANAACGCTTGGGTTTTGAGGTAACTATTTCCTCTGATTTAAGTGTATTAGATAAAGCCTCTCACTTGGTTTTACCAGGTGTCGGCACTGCCTGTGCTGTTATGGATGGCGTCTTAAAATACAATCTTAAAGATTATATTTTAGATACTAAAAAGCCAATTTTAGGTATTTGCTTGGGCATGCAGATCTTAGGAGCATCCTCTGAGGAGGTTCCAATGGATGCTGACTATAAGGAAGTTTTAGGCTTAAATATTGTTAATTCTAAAGTTCGCAAGATGAAAGCCTTAGATTTAAGACTTCCTCATATGGGCTGGAATACTGTTTGTCATAAAGATCATCCTTTATTTGCAGGCATAAAGCAGAATGCTTTTTTCTATTTTGATCATTCCTTTGCTATGGATGTAAATGATTACTCCATAGGTATCACTGATTATGGTCAAAATTTTACCGCAGCTTTAGCCAAAGATAATTTTATGGGTGTGCAATTCCACCCTGAAAAATCATCTTCTACAGGTGAAAGACTTTTATCTAACTTTGTAAATAACTTTTAGGAGAGGCTTTTTGTGATTATTCCTGCTTTGGATCTGCTCTATGGCAACGTTGTACGTTTGCAGCAAGGCGATTACAACCGCCGTACTGTCTTTAACGTCGATCCCGTACATAAAATCATTGAGGCCAGTGCCCAAGGTGCCAAGCTTATTCATATAGTCGACTTACAAGGTGCACGTGATCCTGTATTAAGACAAAGAGCTTTAATCTCTCGCATTGTTAAATGTTCCCCTGTTCCAATTCAAACTGGTGGTGGTATTCGCAGTGCCTATGATATTGAGAATCTTTTAAATTTAGGTGTAAAGCGTGTTGTTGTAGGTTCAGTTGCTGTAAATGAGCCTCATATGGTTAGAAGTTATCTTAAAAACTTTGGCCCTGAGCACTTTACTTTAGCTTTAGATGTACGCATTGAAAATGGCGTGCCATATGTAGCTACACATGGCTGGCTTAAGACTTCAGATAAGACTTTAGACTCTGTTTTACGTCATTATCTGCCTTATAACCTAAAGCATCTTTTAGTAACCGATATTAGCCGTGATGGCATGCTTAAAGGTTGCAATAATAATTTATATGCATCTTTAGCCAAAAAATATCCTAATTTAGATATCATTGCCTCAGGAGGTATTTCATCTATCGATGATATTAAAGCAGTATCTGCATCTGGTGCTACATCAGTTGTTTTAGGCAGAGCTTTGCTTGAAGGCCGTTTTACCGTTGAGGAGGCAATTAAATGCTGGCCAAACGCATAATTCCGTGTCTTGATGTTAGAGATGGTTTAGTTGTCAAAGNGTGTGCAATTTCGTAATCACGAAATCATCGGTTCTATTGTTGATTTAGCCAAACGCTATGCTGACGAAGGCGCTGATGAATTAGTGTTTTATGATATTACCGCTTCATCTGATGGTCGACGCGTTGATAAATCTTGGGTGGCAAAAGTTGCTGAGGTTATCAATATTCCATTTGCAGTTGCAGGTGGTATTAAAAGTGTTGATGATGCACAAGAAATTTTAGCCTATGGTGCTGATAAAATTTCTATCAACTCCCCGGCATTGGCAAACCCAGAGTTAATAACCAAGCTTGCCGATAAATTTGGGGTACAATGTGTCGTCGTTGGCATTGACAGCTTTTATGATAAAGACAGCAATTCTTATTTAGTAAAGCAATTTACAGGTAATGTTGATAAAACTGTCACCACCTCTTGGAAAACCTTAGATTGGATTTTAGAGGTGCAAAAACGTGGTGCAGGCGAAATTGTTTTAAATATGATGAACCAAGATGGTATGCGTCAAGGATATGATTTAGAACAATTAAAAGCTGTACGTAAAATCTGTAATGTACCATTGATCGCCTCAGGTGGTGCTGGTACTATGGAACATTTTTTTGATGCATTTGATAAAGCTCAAGCCGATGGCGCATTAGCTGCATCTGTATTCCATAAAGGCGTTATCAATATTCAGGAACTTAAAGAATTTTTAAAAGAAAAAGGAGTTTGTATCCGTGATTAGATATTTTCATGGTTTTAAAGATTACNNTCTGATCTCGATTTTGAAAAAAATGGTGGTTTAATCCCTGCCATTATTCAAGACTGTCAAACAGGTCAGGTTTTAATGTTAGGTTACATGAATAACGAGTCTTTACACAAAACCATTGAGACTGGTCTTGTAACCTTCTACTCTCGCACCAGACAAAAATTATGGACTAAGGGTGAGGAAAGCGGCAATCATTTGCGTATGCGTTCTATTGCTTGTGATTGCGACAATGATACTTTATTAGTATTAGTTCGCCCAGAAGGTCCTACTTGTCATAAGGGTACTGTAAGTTGCTTTGATGCCTCTCCTTTACCTGACTCAACTTGTCGCTACTTAGCTCAGATGGAACTTCTTAAATGCAACAGAGTCTAAATACACATATAGGCATGGAAACCGAAACCGTCGTAATCTTTGTGGTTTTGGCTATCGTGGCATTTTTAGTTGACATGTGGGCTCACCGTGGAGATAAGCCAATTTCCCTTAAAGCCGCAGTAATGTGGACTTTATTTTGGATCGCCATCGGCTTAAGCTTTGCGTTGTTTTTAGCATATCACTTCAATACAGAAGTGGCATCGTTATATCTTGCAGGTTATATGTTTGAGCAAGCTCTCTCGGTTGATAACCTCTTTGTAATGATGGCTATTTTCTCTTGGTTTGGCGTACAGGAAAAATTCTGCCACCGTGTCTTATATTGGGGTGTTTTAGGCGCTGTTGTCTTCAGACTCATATTTGTTGTAATCGGTTCATCACTCTTTGCTATGGGCCCTGTAGTTGAGTTTATCTTTGCTATTGTGGTTTTATTCTCAGGTGTGATGATGTTACGTAAAAAGGACGAAGAGGAAATTTCAGACTTCTCCTCACACATGGCTTATAAAGCTGTAAAGTGGTTGTTCCCTATTTTCCCTAAGATGGTAGGTCACGCTTTCTTCTTAAGTCATAAAGAGGTAGAGGCTGAAATGGCAAAGCCTGAGAATAGTGGTATTAAGTTAAAGCGTACCGGTGCTTGGTTCTGTACCCCACTGTTTTTGTGCTTAGCTGTGATTGAAACTACTGATGTGCTGTTTGCTTTTGACTCCGTTCCTGCTGTAATTGCAGTATCTCGTGAGCCTTTAATTGTTTATTCAGCCATGATGTTTGCCGTTATGGGCCTTCGTTCTATGTATTTCGTTCTTGATGCAATGCGTCAGTACTTAGTACATCTTGAGAAAGCTGTTATCGTATTGCTGTTCTTTATTGCCTTTAAGTTAGCCGCAGGTGCTTCTGAGCATTTATTTGGCTTTGGCATAGACATTGATGTTTATGTTTCTTTAGGCGTAATTGCTGTAATTTTAGGTATTGGCATTCTCTCAAGTTTGATCTTCCCTAAAAAGGATGAGAAAAAATAATTATCGCTTGAAGGAAATTTAGAGATAAATTAAAGGCACAAATTTTTAATTTGTGCCTTTATTTCCCAAAAAGTGCGTTTATAGATAATTAAGCGCACTTTTTTGTTTACATAATTTATTTTTACAAAAAATAACCCTCTGATTCTTCAATCTAATTTTGTTTATTACGCTATTGCCAAAGCTTTTATTTTATCGTATACTAGATACGTATTAATTATTATCTATCGGTATCTTCCTATGGCTGTTATAAACCCTCCAAAATTACCTTCTCTTCTTTTAAATAAAGGTCCTAAAGGTGGTTATTATGTATATACCTATCAAAATATTTGGGATGCCGATAAAAAGCGTTCTAGAAGGGCTAATTCTAAAAAAGTTGGAGTTATTTTAAATGGAGGTAAGGAAGGTCTTATTAAGTGGGATGAACACTTTATTAAAGATTATCCTGAACTTGAACACTTAGATGTTTTTCGTGAAGGACGAAAGTATGTTTTTAAAGCCAAAGAGCCTCAGATAAACTCTTTAGACTTTTATAAAAACACTAAAATCTATCATGCTGGTGCTACTTTTGCTTTAGATTATATTGTTTCTCAATCAAATATAGGTAAAGCCTTATCCCGTGTCTTTTTTAAATACAATGATTATTTAAAAATTCTATCTATAGCGTATTATCTTATTCTTTGTAAAAACAATAACATATCTCAGTTCGAAGAATTTTCTGAATGTACAAGACTCCCTTATCAGAGAGTACTATCTCCAAGTTCTATTTATCGTTTATTTGAAAGAATTGATGAAGAGAAGGTTGATAGATTTATTGAAATCATGAACGATTATTATTTTAAAAATCGAGATGAGAATGATTACGTTTATCTAGCTTTTGACTCTACATCCATATCAACTTATTCTCCCAATTTGCGTTTTGCCGACTTTGGTAAAAATAAAGATGGCGATGATTTATATCAGTACAACGTTCTTATGTTAGTTGAGCAAGATTCTGGTATTCCTTTATTTTATCGTGCTTACAATGGTGCGGTTCCTGACATTGTTACCTTAAGACGCACTATTGCTGATGCTACACGCCTTAAATTTAACAAAAATATAGTCTTTGTTTGTGATAAAGGTTACCCTTCTGCCTCTAATATCGATGATTGCTTACGTAACAACATAAGTTTTGTTTTTAATATGAGGACTAATATTAAAAACTGTCTTATTCAACAGGAAATAGATGAGGCTTACAATCGTTTAATATCTAGAGCAAGTTTTAATAAAAAGCTTAATCAACATGTTTATACAGTAAAACTTAAATGGAAATATGCCTCTATTTTAGTTGAAGGCAAAAATAGACGATTTGATGAAGAAAAAGAGCTGTTCCTTCATTTTTATTACGATCCTGACTTACGTTTCAGCTCTGAAAAGGCAATCAACTATAATGCTGCTACTGTCTGTGAATTATTAAATGACGGATTTGAACTTACAAATAATATACATAAAACTATAAAAGACAGATACTTAGAGTCTATCAAAGATGATTGCGGCAATGATATATGGGTAATATCCGATATTCTTGTTGAAAAGAACCTTAAATATCGTGGTATTAGAGCCTTACTTAGTGATTGTGAAAAAGATCCTTGTGTTTGCTATCAAAGATATTATGACAGAGCAGAAGTTGAATATGCATTTAATACCTTAAAATACCGTTTAGCTTGCAATCGTCCAAGATGTCATAAAGATAAAAGCTTATCAGGCCGACTGTTTACTCAGTTTATCGCAACAACCTTATCTATAATGGTAAGAAAACGCCTACAAAAATATAAAAAAGCTGTTAAAAATAAAGTAATTAAGGGCAAAATAATCTATTCAAGTGATGGCAAGTTACTTTCAAGTTTAAACAATATATTAGTTAAAGTAACTCCTGAAGGAAATCTTTACGATGAGGTAGTAGGTAAAAAAGCTGATTATTTTAGAGCTTTAGGTATACCTCTTCCAAGTTCAACTCCTCAAGGTTTTGATCCTTTGTCAGGTCTTATGGATGAGCAAGAAGCAGAAAATGATCTTGATAAATTAGATCCTATTTTAGATGGCCTTTATTACGAAGAAATATAAAAAGCCCAACTTACTCTGAGACAAACTCATTTGTGTTGGACTTTCATGGTGCGTCAACCTAGATAACTAAATTGACGCACTTTTTGGGTTATTTGTTTAAGCGATTTCTTTTAATTTATCCATAACCGCTTTTTTGCCTTCATCAGCGTCTTTAATCCGACAAAAGCCTTTGAAAAACTCTAATAAATTTGGATGAGATAATCTTGCATAGCCTAAGAATTGCTTAGCTCTATCCATGATAGTCTTCTCAGGGCGTTTTAAAGAAATAATTTCATCCATAATGGCAATCACGGTTTCTAAGATCTCTTGATCGTCATAAGGCTTAGCCCCATTTTTAATTACAGCACCTAAATTTGGAGTCATAAAAGCACCACGGCCACACATTAAGGTAGTGCATTCGGTTGCCTCTTTACATTTAAGAGCACTTTCTAAATCGACAATATCACCATTAGCCACAATATCAATATTTGGAGCTAATTCATGAATATCCTTTAAAATGCTCCAATCTAAAGCTTCTGGGCGATAAAGTTCAGATCTTGTACGGCAATGAACTGTAATCTCATTTACACCTTCAATTGCAATAGCTTCAATAAGACCTTTTAATTCAGATTTTTCAGAGAAACCGGCTCGTATCTTTACAGACAGTAAAGTATTTGGATCTAATGCATCTCTTAGAGCTTGTACAATATCATGCATAAGAGATGGTTCTCTTAAAAGCATGGAGCCTGCATGATGGACAAAGCGTGAAGGACAACCAAAGTTCATATCAATACCTTTGGCGCCTAATCTTTCACACATCTTGGCGCTTTTAGCTAAAGTTTCAGCATTATCACCTAAAAGCTGAACTCGGACTGGGGTGCCATCATCTGTTTTAAAACCATTTTCACTTTCAGTAACGATACGTCTTAAAGTTTTTTCTGGTAAAACAAGATCGGTGACTCTAATAAATTCAGAGAAACATTCATCATAACAGCCGCGTGCGCATAAAATTTTACGCAAAGGAGCGTCTGCTAAACCTTCCATTGGGGCTAAATAGACTTTAAAGTTTTCCATATATTATTACACAAAAAAATTTTTGCTAAGTTTAGCACAAACAGGACATATTCGTATTTAGCATGATTTTTTGGATATTTGCAGGAGATTCAGAAAAACTCAATTAACCTTTGTGATAAGATTTGAAGGCGTATATTTTGTTTGTGCCTGTCTTTCAGGCCCTAAGGAGAAATCATGCTGATTGGCACTCATGACGGTTCATTTCATGCTGATGAAACCACAGCTTGTGCAATCATAAGTTTTTTATATGACAATTGTTCCATTATTCGTAGCCGCCAACCTGAGGTTTTAGAAAAAGCGGATTTAATTTTGGACGTGTCTGGTATCAATGATGAACGTCATTTTGATCATCACAGCAAAGATTTTACTCTAAGTCGCGATAATGGCATCAAATATGCAACTGCAGGCTTAATGTGGAAAAAATTTGGTATTGAGTTTTTAAAAAAGACTGCCACCACTGTTTTAAATGAACAATTTACTGATGATATTTTAAACAAAGCTTTTTTACGTATTGATGCTGATTTTATGCAGTTAGTTGATCTAAATGATAACGGACAGCTTACCTCTCATTTAGACGAATTAGTTCCTACTCATAATGAAGGAGAAGATCTGGTAAAAGAAGAACTTTGTGGTTTTATGCAAAGTATTCCTGATGTTCCTTATTTAGTAGCTATGATGAATGTGCCAAAACCTGCAGACGATCATCAAGATAAAAATTTCATGATGACAGTAAAGATTTTAAAAACTCTTTTAGTAAATGCTGCATCTAATGCTTTAATTACTGAAAAAGGTATTGATAAAGTCTTAAAGGCATATACAGGCGGTGAGATCTTAATCATGCATGAGAAACTGCCTTGGACTTCTGCCGTATTTTCCTACCCTGAAATCTTTAAAGATTGTCTTTTAGCTGTTTACCCTGATAGAAGTGGTAGATGGAGAGTACAGTCATTACCAGTATCTAAAGCTCAAAGATTTAAAAATCGTTTAAGTGCCCCTAAATCTTGGCGTGGCTTAAATTACGAAGATTTAGATAAGGCTTGTGGCCTTGAAAATACCTGCTTTATTCATAAAACAGGCTTTACCGGTGGCGCTTTATACTTTGAAGATAATTTAAAATTAGCTAAATTGTGGTTAGCTCAAGGCGTTAAAGATTAGTAAATAATAAAAACCTTGTAAAAAGATTGAATCAGATCTTTTTAGTAATTGATTATATATTTATAAATATCAATAAGAAATGCGACAAAGAGGATAAAATTGGCTCTTCGCCAAATCTGTGGCTAACTAAAATTTTATATCTAATTTTGTTATACCAATAGACAAAAAAAATGGTCGTTCCCAATTAAGATTGAATTAACCCTAATCCATCAATCAAGGAGAACGACCTATGGCTATTGTACCCGATTTTCAATCTGATTTAACAAACCATTTTTTCAAAGGTTTTAAGATTTCTTCCCATTTTATAGATGATAAAGCTAAGGAAATTCATTTTTACCTTGAGCCTTGCAGTGAATTTCCTGTCTGTCCTAGGTGTAAAGGCAAGAGTTGTTCACGAATATAGAAAACGAATTGTGCAAGATGATTCCATTTTTGGGTATAAGACTGTTTTATTTATTACCTATAGAACCTTTAAATGTAAGTTCTGTAATAAATATTCCACTGAAAAAAATAGAGTTCCTATCTGAAAACAGTCGCTTTACAACAAGGGTTGCAGACTCTGTTAATGAAGATTTAGAAAGAGCCAGGTCTATTAAAGATACTGCTGAAAGAACAGGTTTAAGCTGGTCTTCCTGCAAAAGAATTCATAAGCGATACCTTAAAAAGAAAATATACTTTAATTTAGGTCAAGCCTCTCACATTGCTATTGATGAATTCTCTATTAAGAAAGGCCATAAATATGCAACTGTAGTTGTTGATTTAGATACTAAAAAGAGTTATTTGGGTTGGCAAGGGTAAGACTGTACGAGAGGTTAATCGCTTCTTTAAATTATGCTGTACAGAGGGCTGTAAACAAATAAAAGCAGTAGCAATGGACCAAAATGCAGGATTTGCTACTTGCGTTAATAAGTATTGCCCTAATGCCAAGGTTGTCTATGATTTATTCCATATGGTTTATAACTTTGGAAGACTTGTTATAAGCGCCATAAGACTAAGACTTGCCTATGAAAATAAAAACAAAAATAATGACAATACTTATTCTCTTTTAAAGCGTTCAAGATTTATGTTACTTACAAAAAACTCTAATTTATCAGAAGATAAAAAGAATAAAACTTAATGATATTTTAAGCTTTTATCATGATTTATATGCAGCTAATGAGCTAAAAGAGCTATTACCTGAAGTATTCCATGCTCACTCAAAAGAAGAGTCAGAATCTCTTTGGGATGAATGGGTAAGGTTAGCTTTACAGTCAAAAGTTCAAGAGATTACTAAGTTTGCCAAAGTGCAAAACAGAAGATACAGAGATGGTATAACAAATTCAGGTATTTACAGGATTAGAACAAGCGTTCTTGAAGGTATAAACAATAAGATAAAAGTATTAAAAAGATTAGCTTATGGATTTAGAGATTTGGAATATTTCTTTTTGAGGATCATGAATTCATTTAGGGGCAATTCACTTGAATGCTAAAAGGATCCCTGGTCAATTTTGTATATTATTTTCCAGGGATCCCACAGATTTGGCGATGAGCCGTTTTTTTTATTACTTAATCCTAATTAAAGCTTTTTGATTTTCACCTTTAGCTTTTACAAAGTTAGCAAAGCGACCTTTAAAGCTCTTTATATTCTTTTTGTCATAAAGAAAAGCTTTATCTGTGACTTTTAATCTTTCATCACCCTTTGCCCCTTCAATTTTCTTGCCATTTGAAAATTCAGCATAAAGATAATAATCATCTTTTACAGTTGGCAAATTTATCGTAGCTTGAGCCTTTTTATCAAGGTTATACCAACCATCTACCATCCATGAAGATGACTTATTATCAAAATATGAAAAAGCCATTACAACTTTTTCAGATGTAGTATTTTCTACCTCAATTTGTAAAGCATGAGCTTCATTTAAAGCCAATAAAGAGGCTAAAACTAAACCACAAATACGACGCATAAGAAATAATCCTTAAGGAGCAAAACTTCCAGGCCCTTGATGATTGTCTGTATTCTTTTGCTCATTATTATTAGATTCAGTGCTCTTACCATGTTGAGATCTTAAAGCACTTTCACGTAAATAGTCTGTAAAAGCTTCATTGCCAAGCTGCATGCGTTTACGTCTATAATCACGTGCGACTAATGCCACATAGACTAATGGGAACATGGCAACTACGGTATAGGTTAAAGGCAAATTTACGTAATATTGTAATAATAAGAATACCGCTACAATCGTATTGGCAAAAGCACAAAAACGCAGACATGACCCAAACTTTAAGTTCATACGGGCTAAAATTGTAAATAAGAATTTACCAATTACAGCTGTTAAAAAAGTATTAAAAGTTAAAATAGAGAAAAACCAGATCGTCACTACTGACCAAATAGTAGTAAAACCTGAACTAAAAGCAACATCCACAGATTGAGCGGCACTTAAAGGGCTAAAAGAAGAGTCAACCTCAAATAAAGAATTATAAGGAATAGCCTGTGTTGCCCCTTTTGCATGCATGATGATAGCTGTTCTATTAAGCTCAATTGGTGCTTTTAAAGCATCACCATCTAAAGCTTTATTGTCGGTATTATAAACAATAGATGGTTGACCTTTGGAGTTATATAAAATTTTAAAGCTATCATTGTCATCATTAGGAGACAAAATGCCATTTTTATTAAGGTAGCTTGGTGGAATTTGGGCAACTAATGAATATAACTCTAAAGACTTAAAATAATGTAAGACATCTGCAACCTTAAAGCTTGCAGGAGTTGCAATTACAGCACTCAATAGCAACAAATATACAAGGCCCATGCCTCTCATATAAGTTAAGATAAAAGTATAAAAATCTTTTGAATAAAGTGCTTTTAGCGGATATAAAAGTTTATCTAAAGAAAAGCTGCTTTTTAAAAATTTTGACATAAAAAATCTTATAAATGTTTTTACCCCCCACCCCATGGTGGGGGCTTATATTTTAACGATCAAACTCTAAAGGCATACCTACAGCGGTATCAGCTAATTGGCCATTTTCAACAACAATGTTGCCATTTACAATAGTATGCTCTAAAGAACAGGCAAAAGTGTGATTTAAAAATGGTGAGAAGCCACATTTACTTTCAATATCTTCGTAAGTAACAGTATGTGGCTTTAACGGATTTACTAAAGCTAAATCTGCAAAATAGCCCTCTTCAATACGACCTCTACCTTTAATACGATAGCGTTCGGCAACATTTTGAGAAGTTGCTTTGATAATAGTCTCAAGACTTAACTCACCTCTCTTCCATAAATCAAGTAAAGCCAAAAGCGAGTACTGAACTGATGGAATACCTGAGGCACAGTGCTTGTAATTACCGGTTTTAGCAGATAACTCATGAGGTGCATGATCAGTACCAATAGTGGTAATCACTCCATCCTCCAGACCTTTTAAAATAGCCAAACGATCTTGCTCTGTTTTTACAGCTGGGTTGCACTTTAAAAAGCCTCCTAATGACTCATAGTCACACTCAGAGAAGTAAATATGAGGAATTACCGCCTCACCTGAGATTTGGCGAGTCTTGCAATTACCAAACATAAACTCACGTAACATCTCTACTTCTTTTGCAGTAGACAAATGCATTAAGTGAAGTCTTGCGCCACTTTCTTTGGCAAGTTCAATTGCAAGCTTTGTAGATTCAACACAAGCATCAGTATTTCTGATAATACGATGCATAGAGAAAGGCACATCCTCACCATATGTCTTATAAGCCTTCTCTTCATTTGCATGAATAATGGCACTATCTTCACAGTGCGTACAAATTAAGGTTCTGGCATTTAAAAAGACTTTTGCCAAAGAGGTTAAGTCATCTAATAAAAGATTGCCTGTGGTAGAACCCATGAAAATCTTTAAAGCAGCATATTTTTTAGGATCGATACTTTTTACAGCTTCAAGATTGTCAGCACTTGCTCCTAAATAAAAGCCATAGTTGGCAACACTATCACGAGAAGCAATAGCCTTTTTAAAATTTAAAGCATCTTCATCAAGACATGGAGGATTATTATTTGGCATGTCTAAATAGGAGGTGACACCACCTCTTACTGCAGCGCGAGACTCACTATAAATAGTAGCTTTCTGAGTCATTCCAGGCTCTCTGAAATGAACATGCTCATCAATAAGACCTGGAAGAACTAAAAGTTCGTGGCAGTCAATAACTTTTGCGCCTTCAGAGCTTATATCATGGTCTATTTTTGTGATCAAATTACCTTCAATTAAAAGGTCTTCCCTTATAATACGAGAAGGTGTTGCTAAAAGGGCATCTTTAAGTAAAATCCTGTTCATGCAATACTCCTTGAAAATACTTCTATTTTAATAGGTTTTTATAGTTTTATGGCTGATGGTAATAATATATTCGCACCTAGATTCAATATAAATGATGTAAAAGTGCACGAAAAGAAACGTGCATACAAAAATTTCTTTGCCATTGATGAGTATCAAGTATCCTATAAACACTTTGATGGTACCACCTCTCCTATCTTACATCGTGAGATCTTTGAGCGCGATCATGATGCATCTGTAGTTATGCCTTACGATCCTAAGACTGATGAGGTCTGTTTAATTGAGCAATTTCGTCCAGGTTGCTTAAAAGACAAAATCTCTCCTTGGCTTTTAGAAGTAGTAGCTGGAATTATCGATGACGGTGAAACTCCAGAAGATGCTGCTTTACGTGAATTAAAAGAAGAAGCTGGTATTGAGATTGAAAAGAAAGATCTGCATTTTTGCATGGGCGAATATCCAAGTCCAGGTGGCATTTCTGAATACGTAAATATTTATATTGGTATATGTGATTTAAGCCATTTAGATAATCATGGTGGTCTTGAGTCTGAAAGTGAAGATATTCGTGTGTTTAAAGTAAAATTTGAAGATGCTTATAATCAAATCGCCACAGGATTAATTCGCAACTCAGCTACCATTATAGCGTTGATGTATTTAAAACTTAATTATGAAAAATTTCATAAATAACAATTAGTTTTAAATATGCCCGAAACTTTTTATGATAAAAGCTCTCGGGCATTTTTTATTTAAAACTAAATAAGCGCTTAAAGAAATTTATTTTTCTACGTTTGCAGGCTTTAATTTCAATAGAAGCTCCTTGAAAGTTAAAGCATTTAGAAGGCATATCGTAATTATCTGAACTATTTAAACTATTGATAGCTTCAACTAAATTATTATAAAGCTTACGCACGTATTTGCTATTGGCATCAGTCATAACCTTAGCTAAGTTACGTCTGTATTCAGATATAACCGGATCTTCTCCCATCTTCGGAGGCCTGGTGTAATCACTCCAAGAAATTCCTGTAATAAATTGAATCCAAATTCTTAATTCTGCAGTGATCCAAAAAACAGAGAATGGATTTTTGACCTCACTCATAAATGAGCGTAAAGCTTTATTTACAAAATCTATGCAAAGACTCCTATCCTCGCCTTGACCATAGATGGTATAGCAACGGTAACGAATATTTTGCATAGCATCTCTGATTTCATAAAAGCACTTAAAGTTTGTATGATCAGGTCCTAAGCTTTGACAATAATATAAAGGCTTATCAGGTCCAGCTTTTTTACATTCATCAAAATTATAGTGAGTAAAAGAAGCCTTATCTTTTTCTTCAAGACATTGTTCAATCAATGATGAAACTAAATGAAATTTCTGACTTTCGCTTAAGAAATCATCTAAATGCGAGATGATAAAAGTAGAAAAGTTCTCTCTTACAGCAGAGGAGACGTCCTGTAAACGTCCAGCCTTCAAAGCAATTTCGCGTGAATAATTAATTTTATGCTCATATAAGGCATAGAAAATTAACATCCACAACTGAATTCTAAAATCTAACTGCTTATTAAAAATATAAGCAGCCATTTCGTTTACACCGACTAAATCTGAATATATAAGTCTTTTTGGACGATTTAAGATCCAGTCATGCGCAAACATACTAAGATCATGCCAATTAAGGTAATCGGCTAAGTTTTCTGAAAAAAAGTCTTTAATTTGTTTTTCTGATAAATCAGATAAACTATTTGGATTATTTTCAAACCACTTGCCAGTTTTCTTAGGTAAAGGCCAGATAGCAGCACATTGCAAAGCAAAATTTAAATTGCGATGCTCAGGATTACGTTTTATGCCATCTAACACATACCAAAGAGCTGCCATAGAATGCAGTTGAAGCAACAGCGGTGTGTAATTGGTGTTTTCATTATCTTGAGGTTGAATGCCTAAATACTCAAGCATTGACTGCAAGGTGGTGCACTCTAAAGCATCTTCATCTTTGGCAAAAACCTCTTTCCAAAGAGAGGTAATGCTAATTACCTCAGATGCTTGAAGAGTGAGTCTGTGAAAAGGCTCAATTTGTGCATTAAAACAGACCACTCTTTTATATTTCAAAAAGTCTGCTTTAATCATGTCATCAATATTTGGAAGATCTACACTATCGCAGATTAACTGCTTATCAATCCCCATTGAGGCAACATTAGTCCAGCGCACGCGGTTTAAACTTTGTGGCATTAAATAAGTATGGACATAGACCTCTGGGCGATCATTCCTTTTTTCAGACCAACGCAAAATGCCCATCTGTAAACTAAGATTAGGCTCATTTTCGTTTGGTAGACAAACATCAAGAAAATACAGTGATGATCTTTGAGACATGATTACAAACTTTCTTAGTTAGACACCGATGCTGGAGCTAATAAATCATCATCTTCAAGCAAAACAGCTCCGCCATTATCTACGTTTGCCTGAGATTCAAGGGCAACAGAGCTTGAATCTTGTGCAGCAGGAGCTGCATAAGAGCTCTGAGAGCCATCATTTACAACTGTAACGTTGGCTGATGCGTCAGGAGTAGTGTTCAAATAATCAAAGATATGAACAATACGCTTTACACCACTTACCTTCTTTACCTGGTTAATGGCACGAATAGACTCATCCTTAGTGACAAAGCCTAAGAGATATACTGTAGAGTCTTCAGTAAATACCTTAAAGCGACCAGATTTAATCTTATCGCCAAATAATAAAGCACTCTTTACCTTAGAGGTAATAAAAGCATCACTAGCACTTACAGAGTCTTTTACAGGAGGCTTTATTTGAACGTAATTGTAGACTTTACGTAAGTATTGAACTTTCTTAATTTCACCTAAGCACCAGTTTAAATACTCAGAATCAGTAGTCTCACCTGCTAAAAGTAAATTACCATTTACAGCAACTGCTTCAACATGGAAAACCTTGGAATCAGAACGCATTCTGTCGTTGGTTAAGATATTATGAACATCTTGTTCGATCTGCTCGTCGTACATCTGTCTGTTAACAGTACGGCTATCAGAACCAATAAAAGCTGCAGTTCCTGCACTTCCGCCAGCTAATAAAGCTGCGGCACAACCGGTTAACATTACCGGCATTGCTGAAGCTAATGCAATAGCTAAAGCATAACGTTTGAATACAGTTTTCATAAATATACGGCGCTTGTTTTATAAGGTAAACCTAAGGTGCACCGCCTCCTATCCTGTTTATAAATTTTGGCCAATAAAACCAAATTAAGCGGGATATTATATATTGTAAAAAATATAATAAATTCCACGTGAAATAATATACTCACGATTGCATTTTTTCTCAATTGTTAAATCTTAATTTTTAAGAGAAAAAACGAATTTGTGTCATAACGTGCGAAATTTTAATCGTCAATATTTAAATAAGATAGGTTTTTCTTGAAAATTGTGATTATTGAGAGAATTTAAGATAAAAAAAATCCCCTGAGTATTAACTTAGGGGACGAATAATCAAACAAACATAAGGAGTACGTGAACTATATCACAAAATTTCAAATGTGATCAAGATCTCGAAAAAATTTTTTTAATTTTATTTATAAATCTTTTCTAAAAATTCTTAATTTTACATATTATCCATATATAAATGCTTATAACCTCTATATTATTAGATTGATCCCTTTGCTTGACTATTCATATGATTATCCATATAATGCGCCAAGTCGGTGATTAGCGCAGTCTGGTAGCGCATCTCGTTAGGGACGAGGGGGTCGTAGGTTCGAATCCTATATCACCGACCAATTAAATTACCTTTCTTTTTATATTCATTAAATTCTCTAATCGCGTTTCTTCTTTATTTTTGAAGATTACTCCCCCTTTTTTAATAAGAATTTTGGCAAAAAAAAGGCATGATATTTAATATCATGCCTTTCACATCAATCTTAAGTTTTAATTAAACTTCTTTAAGTACCATTTTACGGTCTTAATAATACCAGTATCAAAAGTCTCGTCGCTCTTCCAGCCTAATTCAGAAACGATCTTGGTAGGATCAATTGCATAACGTAAATCATGACCAGGTCTGTCACTTACAAAGGTTATGAGTTCTTCATAACTATGCTTATCTGTGCGTGGTTGCATATCATCTAAAAGTTTGCAAATGGTCTTAACAATAGCAATGTTATTGCGCTCATTATGACCACCAATATTATAAGTCTCACCAGACTTACCCTTATGGAAGATTAAATCAATGGCTTTGCAATGATCTAAAACATATAACCAATCACGAACGTTAATGCCCTGTCCATAGATTGGTAAAGATTTACCTTCTAAGGCCATCTTGATGATATGTGGAATTAACTTCTCATCATGCTGCTTTGGACCATAGTTATTTGAGCAGTTTGAGGTAGTGACGTTCATACCATAAGTATGATGATAAGCACGAACAATAAAGTCAGAGCTTGCCTTTGATGCTGAATAAGGGCTGTTTGGAGCATAAGGTGTAGTTTCAGAGAAATAACCATCTGTACCTAATGTGCCATAGACCTCATCAGTTGAGATGTGGTGGAAGCGATTGTTTTCGCAACCTGCTTTAAATTTACCCGGAGCTTCCATCCAAAACTTTCTGGCAGTTTCAATTAAATTGAAAGTACCTTCAATATTGGTTTTAATGAAAGCTTCAGGCCCTTTAATAGAATTGTCTACATGGCTTTCAGCGGCAAAATGAATTACACCTGAAATATTGTATTTTGAGAAAAGCTCAGAGACTAACTCTTTATCGCAAATATCACCCTTTACAAAAACATAATTAGGCATCTCGTTGCATTCTTTTAAATTATCAAGATTGCCTGCATATGTAAGCTTATCTAAGCAAATAACTTTATATTCAGGATATTTTTTGNNGCAGAAGTATGGTACAAAGTTTGAACCAATAAAACCTGCGCCACCTGTAACTAATATAGAACGTTCCATTATAAGTCCTTAAGATTTTTAATATCTTGTAAGCTATGGGCAATACGATCTTTTTCAGATGTTATAACTTTATCATCAGGGATCTGCCAATCAATATTAAGCTCAGGCGCATCATATCTGATACCAAATTCAGAAGCCTTACAATAAAGATTGTCTACTTTATAAGAAAAAACAGCGGTTTCACTTAAAACAGAAAAACCATGTAAAAATCCTCTTGGGATAAAGAACTGACGGAAGTTCTCATCTGAAAGCTCAACTGCAACATACTCTCCAAAAGTAGGAGAATTTCTACGAATATCTACTGCAACATCTAAAACCTTGCCTTGTAAAACTCTTACAAGCTTGGCCTGAGAGTGTTCACCTAATTGGCAATGTAAACCACGAATGACGCCGTAACTTGATTTTGATTGATTATCCTGAACAAATTTACAATCAATCCCACCCTCTTCTTTGAAAACCTTCTCGTTATAGCTTTCAAAGAAATATCCGCGTTCATCCTCAAAGATTTTTGGTTCAATAATTACCAAATCTTTGATTTTGGTCTTAATAAATTTCATGTTTTTCCTCGTAAGCNNCTTAATCAGGTAGTTTTTATAAGCACCAGGCTTAAGCTCATCTATAAGTGCCTTCATTTGTGCATCATTGATAAAGCCTTGCTTATAAGCAATTTCTTCAAGACATGCCAACTTTAAACCCTGACGTTTTTCGATAATTTGAACAAAATTGCCTGAATCCATCAAACTATCAGGTGTACCTGCATCAAGCCAGGCATTACCACGGCGCATTGGTACTACTGACATACGTTTTTCTTTTAAATAAAGATTATTTAAATCAGTAATCTCAAGCTCGCCACGTGCTGAAGGGGTTAATGTTTTAGCTTTTTTTACTACATCTGGAGGATAGAAGTATAAACCTACAGAGGCGTAATTTGATTTTGGTTTTAAAGGCTTTTCTTCAATAGAAATTGCATTGCGTTCAGCGTCAAATTCAACGACACCAAAGCGTTCTGGATCTGATACATGATAAGCAAAAATAGTAGCTCTATTACCTTTATTATTATCAACTTCCTTTTTAAAGGTATTGAACTGATCTCCCATGTAGAAGATATTGTCGCCTAAGATAAGACAAACATCATCATTATCAATAAAATCTTCAGCTAATAAGAAAGCCTGAGCAATGCCTTCAGGTTTAGGTTGAACTTTATACTGAATATTGAGACCTAAATGCTCGCCTGAGCCAAATAAATTGGAGATATTTGGAGTATCTCTAGGTGTAGAAATAATCAAAATATCCTTAATTCCAAACATCATAAGTGTTGACAAAGGATAGTAGATCATAGGTTTATCATAAACCGGTAAAAGCTGTTTTGAGATGATCTTGGTTAAAGGATACAGTCTTGTTCCACTACCGCCGGCTAAAATAATACCTCTCATATACACTCCAAAGTCTGATTTTTTAAAGTCAAATAATGCAGATAACCTAGATGTTATTTAGCTTTTTGATTTTTAAAGCCAAAATCTAAAAACTTTTATTAAAAATTTTATAACTATAATTCTCAGCTTAAAGCTGAGAATTACGGCCCCTTTTGACAATATTTCTATTATCAAAAGAAGAATTAAAGCTCTTTTCTTTTATTTATAATAGATGAGCTTATAAATAATCGATATGTAAGAGCTTTCAGATAGTCCCACCCATCAAAAAAATATTTAATAAATATTATAGCAACTTCTATAGATAGAATCGTAGATCTATTACATGGTAAAAAATTTGCTTAAAATCTAAAGCTTAAATAAATATGATATATATGCGCTTTTAAAAGTTTTTAAACATCTAAAAATATCTAAATTTTAAAAATTATTTAAAAAAGATTTAAAAATTTCTTGACATGCATCAATCACTTATATAAAATAGCGTCCGTCGGTGATTAGCGCAGCCTGGTAGCGCATCTGCTTTGGGAGCAGAGGGTCGCAAGTTCGAACCTTGCATCACCGACCATTTTTTTATCTGCCTACCTCTTTTTCATTTCTTCCTCATTTTTAAAGTTTTAAACAAAGATATCTATATTTATACTTTGCTCTTTGTAATATGATGTCATTATTTTTCTATATAAGTAAAAGATATTTTTAGCTTTTTTTATAATTTTTAAAAAATTGCTTGACAGTGAACATATGCTTATATAAAATAACATCCGTCGGTGATTAGCGCAGCCTGGTAGCGCATCTGCTTTGGGAGCAGAGGGTCGCAAGTTCGAACCTTGCATCACCGACCATTTTTTTATTTACCTACCTCTTTTTCTAAATCTCCTATTTTTTTAAATCTTTTACGAAACTGTATTGTCTTTGTACGGTATAACTGTTTTTGTACTTAAGAAAAATCATTCTTTAATTTTAAGATCTATTTTTTAACTTTTTTTAAAAAACCCAAAAAGTGCGTCAATTTAGTTATCTAGGTTGACGCACCATGAAAGTCCAACACAAATGAGTTTGTCTCAGAGTAAGTTGGGCTTTTTATATTTCTTCGTAATAAAGGCCATCTAAAATAGGATCTAATTTATCAAGATCATTTTCTGCTTCTTGCTCATCCATAAGACCTGACAAAGGATCAAAACCTTGAGGAGTTGAACTTGGAAGAGGTATACCTAAAGCTCTAAAATAATCAGCTTTTTTACCTACTACCTCATCGTAAAGATTTCCTTCAGGAGTTACTTTAACTAATATATTGTTTAAACTTGAAAGTAACTTGCCATCACTTGAATAGATTATTTTGCCCTTAATTACTTTATTTTTAACAGCTTTTTTATATTTTTGTAGGCGTTTTCTTACCATTATAGATAAGGTTGTTGCGATAAACTGAGTAAACAGTCGGCCTGATAAGCTTTTATCTTTATGACATCTTGGACGATTGCAAGCTAAACGGTATTTTAAGGTATTAAATGCATATTCAACTTCTGCTCTGTCATAATATCTTTGATAGCAAACACAAGGATCTTTTTCACAATCACTAAGTAAGGCTCTAATACCACGATATTTAAGGTTCTTTTCAACAAGAATATCGGATATTACCCATATATCATTGCCGCAATCATCTTTGATAGACTCTAAGTATCTGTCTTTTATAGTTTTATGTATATTATTTGTAAGTTCAAATCCGTCATTTAATAATTCACAGACAGTAGCAGCATTATAGTTGATTGCCTTTTCAGAGCTGAAACGTAAGTCAGGATCGTAATAAAAATGAAGGAACAGCTCTTTTTCTTCATCAAATCGTCTATTTTTGCCTTCAACTAAAATAGAGGCATATTTCCATTTAAGTTTTACTGTATAAACATGTTGATTAAGCTTTTTATTAAAACTTGCTCTAGATATTAAACGATTGTAAGCCTCATCTATTTCCTGTTGAATAAGACAGTTTTTAATATTAGTCCTCATATTAAAAACAAAACTTATGTTGTTACGTAAGCAATCATCGATATTAGAGGCAGAAGGGTAACCTTTATCACAAACAAAGACTATATTTTTGTTAAATTTAAGGCGTGTAGCATCAGCAATAGTGCGTCTTAAGGTAACAATGTCAGGAACCGCACCATTGTAAGCACGATAAAATAAAGGAATACCAGAATCTTGCTCAACTAACATAAGAACGTTGTACTGATATAAATCATCGCCATCTTTATTTTTACCAAAGTCGGCAAAACGCAAATTGGGAGAATAAGTTGATATGGATGTAGAGTCAAAAGCTAGATAAACGTAATCATTCTCATCTCGATTTTTAAAATAATAATCGTTCATGATTTCAATAAATCTATCAACCTTCTCTTCATCAATTCTTTCAAATAAACGATAAATAGAACTTGGAGATAGTACTCTCTGATAAGGGAGTCTTGTACATTCAGAAAATTCTTCGAACTGAGATATTTTATTGTTTTTACAAAGAATAAGATAATACGCTATAGATAGAATTTTTAAATAATCATTGTATTTAAAAAAGACACGGGATAAGGCTTTACCTATATTTGATTGAGAAACAATATAATCTAAAGCAAAAGTAGCACCAGCATGATAGATTTTAGTGTTTTTATAAAAGTCTAAAGAGTTTATCTGAGGCTCTTTGGCTTTAAAAACATACTTTCGTCCTTCACGAAAAACATCTAAGTGTTCAAGTTCAGGATAATCTTTAATAAAGTGTTCATCCCACTTAATAAGACCTTCCTTACCTCCATTTAAAATAACTCCAACTTTTTTAGAATTAGCCCTTCTAGAACGCTTTTTATCGGCATCCCAAATATTTTGATAGGTATATACATAATAACCACCTTTAGGACCTTTATTTAAAAGAAGAGAAGGTAATTTTGGAGGGTTTATAACAGCCATAGGAAGATACCGATAGATAATAATTAATACGTATCTAGTATACGATAAAATAAAAGCTTTGGCAATAGCGTAATAAACAAAATTAGATTGAAGAATCAGAGGGTTATTTTTTGTAAAAATAAATTATGTAAACAAAAAAGTGCGCTTAATTATCTATAAACGCACTTTTTGGGTAAAAAAATATTTAAAAAAACTTGACAGTAAATATACGCTTATATAAAATGGCGCATGTCGGTGATTAGCGCAGCCTGGTAGCGCATCTGCTTTGGGAGCAGAGGGTCGCAAGTTCGAACCTTGCATCACCGACCATTTTTTTATCTACCTACCTCTTTTTCTAAATCTCCTATTTTTTTAAATCTGTTACGAAATTGTATTGTCTTTGTACGGTATAACTGTTTTTGTATTTAAGAAAAGTCATTCTTTACTTTTAAGATCTATTTTTTAACTTTTTTGTAACTACTCAGAACCCCACATTAAGTTGTGAGTAGATTTTTACAGGCCTCTTCGGCCTGTATGTTCTTTAGAATTTTACATTGTGCTATATGTCACATTCTATATAGAAAGAGCTTTTTTCATACAAAGAAAAATTTATGCCTTATTTTGAGCATATTTGGCTTTATTCGAAAACTTGTTTTTCTTTGGAGTGTTTTGTCATTTTTTCTCACTTATCGATCGTGATGACGATCTTATGATCGTTCTAGATCGATTTTTAGCGTTATCAAATTTGCATAAAACATCTTATAAAAATGCTAAAAAAACTAAATGGTATAATTATTTTTAAGTAATAGATATACAAGGTTTTTTATGGATTTTTACGAGCTAAAAAAAACAGATTGCCAATTTAACAAAGGAGCTTAAATCAAGATGTTCCCCTGAGACTTCTGTACTCGTAGAAAGCTTGTCTTTTATGCTCAACATGATGCTTAAAATGCAACAAGCATCACTATCAAAACAGTTAGAAACTCAAATTAAACTAAATGAACGCCTTGTAGCAACTATAGAAGATTTGCAACTTACCATAAAAGACTTGAAACGGCAGTTAGGACAAAATTCTAATAATAGCTCTAAACCTCCATCAAAAGATGATTTTAACAAACCTTCAAGAAATAAAAGCCTTAGAGAAAAAACAGGAAAAAAGACCGGTGGACAAAAGGGCCACAAAGGCATCAGTATGAGCATTCCTCATGATGCTGATTAGGTAAAAAAACATATTCCAAATAAGTGTAAGTTTTGTCCAAACTTAAGTAAATGCATATCTTTAGGCAATGTATTTGCATGTGGTGAGTCAAGATATGTGGTAGAGGCTGTTGTAAATACACATGTAATAGAGCATCAATCTTTAAAGGCAGTAGCTTGTCCTTTAGGAGACATAAAGCTTAGAGGAGAGTTTCCTGAAGATGTAAAGGCTCATGTTCAATACGGAAAAAGCTTTACAGTTTTAGCAAGTATTTTAAATACCACAGGAGCTGTAAGCATAAGTAGGATACAGGAGCTTTTAGGCGATTTATTTGGTGTAAGCATCTCTCAGGGCACAATCATATCAATGGTAGAAACATGTGCCCAAAAAGTAAACCCTATCATGAAAGTCATAAAGCAGCATCTTATATCATCAGAAGTGGTAAATTTTGATGAAACAGGAGTCAGAGCTTTAGGCTCATTATATTGGGTTCACAACACATCAAATAGTGAATTTACATATCAGAGCATAGATAAGAAAAGAGGCCTTGATGGTATAAAAACAAATGAGGTATCAGTCGTCTTTAAAGGTATAGCTGTTCATGACTGCTGGGCTTCATATTGGAATTTAGAAAATATAAAAGAGCATGCTGTATGTTGTGTACATTTATTAAGAGAGCTTAATGGTGTCATAGAAAACGAAAAAGTCCAAAGTTGGGCTTCTAGGTTTAAACAGCTGCTTATCACCATGAAATAGAAAAAAGATGTGGCAATAAAAAGAGGAAAATATAGTATAGAAAAACATACATTAGAGAGAATAGATAAAGAATATGACTCGATAATGAGTTTAGCAAATATTGAATTTCCACCACCTCAGGCAAATATAAAACAAAGACGAGGACGGATAAGGAAAGGAAAAACCAGAGCTTTAATTGAACGACTAATTAAGTTCAAGAAAGCGATATGTCTCTTTTAAGAAAATTTGATGTACCGTATGATAATAATCAAGCGGAACGAGACATTCGCAATGTAAAAACGAAGATAAAAGTCTCAGGATGTTTTCGGAGCAAAGAAGGAGCTCAGAATTATCTTACAATCATGTCATTTATCAGCACCGCCAAGAAACACGGCATAAAAGCATTTGAAGCATTAAATGCTGCATTTAATGGCAATGCTGAGGCTATTTTGGTTAAGGGTTCTTAGTAGTTACACTTTTTTTTAAAAATATTTAAAAAAAACTTGACAGTAAATATACGCTTATATAAAATAGCGCCTGTCGGTGATTAGCGCAGCCTGGTAGCGCATCTGCTTTGGGAGCAGAGGGTCGCAAGTTCGAACCTTGCATCACCGACCATTTTTTTATCTACCTACCTCTTTTTTTATCACTTCCTTTAAAATCAATAATTTAAATACAAAATAATGTATTTATTCCTTTTTCTAAAAAAAGTCTAGATAAAGGTCTGTGATTTTTGACGAGAGTTACGTTATTTACAATATATAAACTTTAAATCTATCTTTTTTCACAAAAATACAAATTATTTAATTTAAAAAAAATATTTATCTATATAATTTTGATATAATTTTTATTTATCTGGAGCTTATATGACTTTTAGGCAATCCGTACATACATGTCTTAAAGAAAAATATTTTTGTTTTAAAGGAAGAGCTACAAGAAGCGAGTTTTGGTTTTATTTTTTATTTCAATTTCTTGTTTATACTATTTCTAGTTTCGTTTTGGGTTTTATTGCCGCAATTTTAGATTCAGAAACATTATTCGCAATTTTTAATTTGCTCTTGATTGCTTTATGGTTCTATTTGTTCATTCCATCTATTGCAGTAAGCGCAAGAAGACTTCATGACCGCAATATGTCCGGTTGGTTTATGTTAATTAACCTTATACCTCTTGGATCTATTATTTATTTGATTTTTCTTGTATTACCAAGCAAGGAGGGCTTAAATAAATTTGACATTCAAGATTAATAGTCAAAAATAAATGTAATGATTTTTGTTATCAAATGAGGCTGTAAATATATACAGCCTTTTTAACATTGGAGATTTATAAATGACCTTGGGCGAGTCTTTAAAAACATGTTTAAAAGATAAATACTGTTGTTTTAAAGGAAGAGCTACAAGAAGTGAATTTTGGTTTTTTGCAATTTTTTATATTTTAATTTCTGTTCCATTAAATTTTATTGGGTATTCTTTAGCAGAACTTTATTTTTTCTCAACATACGACTATACCTATTACACTGTCATGATTTTATTTTTAATTGCGTTCAATCTTTTTTTTATTATTCCGCTTTGGTCAGTTTCTGCAAGAAGACTTCATGACCGTAATATGTCAGGTTGGTTTCAGTTAATTACCTTACTGCCTTTTGGTTTTATTTCTTATTTGATCGTTATGCTTTTACCAACAAAGCCTGGCAAAAATTATTTCGAAGATTAGTGAATTTAGTAAATAATTAAATTTGTTTAATTTAAATAAAAAGAACGCTGCCAAATTGCTCTGACAGCGTTAAGAGAGAGACTGAATTTTTTTATTTAACTTTAATTTTTTCTCTTAAATGTGAAAGATTAGCAATAGCTTGTTTTAATACAGCCTGATCTTTTGCAAAATGGAAGCGAATATAACGCTCCTGCTTTTCATAGAAGAAACTTTGTCCAGGAACGGCCCCTACCTTGACATATTTTGCCAGGTCATAACAAAATTCTAATGAAGAATCATAGTTAAACTCACTTATATCAGCTAAAACGAAATAACTTCCCTGTGGTTTAAAATATTTAATACCAAGATCGTCTAAGCCCTTTAAGAACACATCTCTCTTTTCTGTATATTCTTTTTGTAAATTCTCATAATAAGAATCAGGAAGTAAAAGACCTGCAACTACTGCCTCCTGTAAAGGAGCTGCTGCACCAATAGTTAAAAAGTCATGCACTTTACGTACTCTATCTATAACTTTGGCATTGGCATAGACATAACCAATTCTCCAGCCGGTGATAGAGTAAGTTTTAGATAAAGAGTTGCAGACAACGGTGCGATCTTTCATGCCGGGTAATGTTGCAAAATAAACATATTTATTTGGCTTGAAAACAATATGCTCATAGACTTCATCTGTAATCACAAAAGCATTGTATTTCTCGGCTAAATTCGCAATATCTAAAAGCTCTTGATAGGTAAATACTCTTCCTGAAGGATTAGATGGATTACATAAAACTAAAGCTTTAGCTCCATCCAAGAAGGCTTTTTCAAGCTCTTTTCTATCAAAAGTAAAATCTGGCTCATGCAAGCTTACATAAATTGGGGTAACACCACATAAAATAGCATCAGCTCCGTAATTTTCATAAAAAGGTGAGAATATGGCTACCTTATCACCTGGATTTAATGTGGCCATAAAAGCTGCCATCATCGCCTCAGTACCACCACAGGTAATCACTAACTCAGAATCAGGATCAACCTTAAGGCCTGAAAAATGCTCAATCTTTTTGGCTAATGCTTCTCGAGTGTTAGCAGCCCCCCAAGTTGTAGCATATTGATGAGGCCCTTTATATACAGCTTGTGCTAGACGATCTAACAACTCCTTTGGCGGATTATTATCAGGAAAGCCTTGAGAAAGATTAACGGCATCATACTTAGCACAAACACGAGTCATGCGTCTTATAACAGAATCTGTAAAAGTTGAGGTCTTATCGCTTAATTGAATCATTTTTTATCTCCTCTTCTATCTATTATTAAAGAGCATAACCATCGTGTGGATTTAATAAATTAAACTCATCAAAAGCTTTTTTAACACCAAGCATTAAATCACGTTCCAATGGGCAAGTATTTTCAAGGAAGAACTCACGTTTACTCTTACCGATGCCATGTTCTGCGGATAAAAGGCCTCCTAACTCATAAACTTTCTTATAAAGCTTATGTAAAACCTCACGTAAAACCTCAGGCCATTTCTCAATATCAATATCATCCTTTAAAACACATAAATGAACGTTACCATCACCTGCATGTCCAAAAGCGATAATTCTTACAGAAGTTTCTTGAGATAAAACATCAATATATTCAACAAAATCGGCAATCTTATTTAAAGGAACTACTGTATCTACAGGCTCCCAGATACCTGAGGCTTTAACTGCGCGAGCTAAAGCTCCACGAATAGTCCATACTTTAGAGGCAACCTCTTTATCCTCAAGACTTAATGATGCAAAAGCTAAGCCATGATTTATAGTTAAATCCTCAAGGCTCTTTTGTCTTTCATAAACAGTCTTTTTATCGCCATCTAAGGTCACAATTAAATAAGCTGCAGCTTCTGGGATTGGAAATTCTTGATGCAAGAACTGCTCACCTAAAGCAATAACCTTTTTCTCCACAAACTCAATTGCAGTTGGATCTAAATTTGCAGCAAAGATTTGATTTACAGTCTTAATACCATCAGCCAAAGAATGGAAAGCTAAAATTGAACTTAAAGTAAATTCAGGCTTTGGTAACAGCTTTAAGACAATCTTTGAAATAACGCCTAAGGTACCCTCTGATCCTGCAACTAATTTATGTAAGCTCAAGCCTGTAGCATTTTTTCTGGTATTGGCACCTAAATGTACCTTTTCGCCATTGATTTTGATTAAATCAAGCTCTTGCACAAAGTCACGGGTAACACCGTATTTAACAGCTCTCATGCCACCTGCATTAGTTGCGACGTTACCACCAATGGATGCTTCTTTTTCTGCAGGATCTGGGGCATACATATATCCTTTTGCCTCAACAAATTCGTAAATCTCACGAAGCTTTACACCAGGCTCTACAGTTAAGGTAAGATTTTCTTCATCAAGCTCTAAAATCTTATTTAAAAGGCTTACATCTAAAACAATGCCACCTTCTGGAATAGTTGAACCTACAAGATTGGTTCCTGCGCCACGGATGACCACTGGGGTTTTATGTGCATAAGCAATTTTTAAAGTATTTTGAATATCTTCTTCGTCAGCTACTCTTACATATGCTTGAGCATAACCAATACGTGAGCCAACAAAATCGGTTAAATACTGCTGTTCAATATCATTATCAAAAACAACTAAACCTTTAACAGTATCTTTTAATTCTTCTTTAAGCTCTCTCATAATTAAATCCTTATATTTTTTTATTTAAGTTTTTTCTGTGTTTGTTTAATTATTCGTCCTAGTGGGACAGTTTTTTTGCTAAAAAATCGCCTACATGTTGTGCAATTTGCACAATAATTACTAAAAAGACGATGGTAAAAATCATGATTCCAGTTTCATAACGGTAGTAACCATACTGCACAGCTAAGTTACCAATACCACCGCCACCGACCATGCCGGCCATGGCAGAGAAACCAATTAAGCTAATAAAAGTAACGGTGATACCACGTAAAATGGCAGGAGCTGCTTCAACTAATAAAACTCTTCTTATGATTAAAGATTCAGAAGCGCCACAGGCATATGCCGCCTCTAATACGCCCTTATCAACTTCAGCTAATGCAATTTCAACTAAACGAGCTAAAAATACAGTTGCAGTAATAGCTAAAGGCACTGATGCTGCAATTGGGCCTATCTTGGTACCTACTAAAAAGAAGGTAAAAGGCAAAGTAAAGACCACTAAGATGATAAAAGGTATAGATCTAATAAAGTTAACTAATGCTGAGGTTACCTTATTTACTATCTTGCTCTTTACAGAATGGCCATTTGTAGTTAAATACAAAACAAAGCCTAAAACTGTTCCGCAAGTTAAACTTAATGAAAATGAGATAGCTAACATTATTAAGGTTTCGTATATAGCCTTATAAAGCTCATTTTGCAAAATAGTTACAGTGGAGGAAATTAACTCATTCATATTTAAATCTCTCCATTAAATTCATGAACAAAAGCTTTTTCTTTAATAAAAGCTAAAGCTTTAGCTTTACTTTGCTCATCACTGCTCTTAAGACTAATTAACAGTCTTCCTAAAGGCTTTTTCTGAATATATTCAATATTGCCGGCAATGATGGAAATATCTAAATTAAACTGACGTGAGATATATGAAATTACGCTTTCATATGCACACTCTTCTTTATAGGTAATAAGATAGAGATCTTTTTCATGCGCTAAGATTTCCTCTGGAATTACTCCTTTAATGCTGCATTTGATGAGGTTTTTGGCAGCTTGTGACTGAGGGTGAGCAAAGATGTCATAGCAGCTACCCTGTTCAACTACGCGACCTTTTTCCATTACTGCAACTTCATCAAACAATGTTTTGGCAACTTCCATTTGGTGAGTAATAAAAAGAACAGTTAATGGATAGTTTTCTTTAATACTCTTTAAAGTAGCGATCACCTCTTTGGTGTTATCAGGATCTAAGGCTGATGTGGCCTCATCACAAAGTAAAATTTTTGGTTTATTGGCTAAAGCTCTGGCGATAGCAACACGCTGTTTTTGGCCACCTGATAATAAATTTGGGAAAACATCGGCTTTGTCTTTTAAGCCAACTAACTCCAAAAGCTCATATACCCTATTTTTAATTTCGTTTTCAGGAGTGTTAGAAGCTCTTAAAGCTAAAGCAACGTTCGAAAAAATCGAAGCATTTTTAATAAGGTTAAAGTGTTGAAAGATCATGCCAATGCCTAATCTTAAATCACGTAACTCTTTATCCTTATAAGAGGTAACGTTTTGACCATTTACAAAAACATTACCAGATGTTGGTCTTTGTAAAAGGTTGACTGTGCGAACCAAGGTGGACTTGCCAGCCCCTGAAGGGCCGACAATGCCGTAGAAATTTCCTTGATCAATTTGCAGTGAGACATTGTCAACGGCTGTAAATTGCTCGTTTTTGCGCTCAAATACAACATTGACTGAATCAAACTTAATCATGATCGTCTATCCTTAAATCCTACTTGTTCCACCACTGTGGTCTTGAGAAAGCATCAAAGTCTTTATCAGCATTTAAAGCTTTCTTAAAATCTTCAGATTTAACGATTTCCAAAAGAACCTTATCTAATTTCTCCTCATCACTCTTTACAGCTAATACATTCTTAATATCCTCTTGAACACTCTCAACACCTAAAGATTTGCTGTAATCAAGTCCTGATGCATAAGCGTAGTTACCAGGAACGAAACCTAAATCAAGGCTATCTAAACTTCTTGAAATTTGAGCTGCTTCCATTGGAATAAACTCAAGATGTAATGGATTTTCACCAATATCAGCAATAGAAGCTTTTTGTTCCTTATTTAACGTCTTTAAAGTAATTAACTTGAACTCCGAAGCTATTCTTAAAGCACGGGCTAAATTAACCGCATCATTAGGAACACCAACCTTAGCGCCGTCCTGAACTGCATCTAATGACTTGTATTTATCTGAGAAAATACCCAAACCTAAAGTTGGAACATTGATAACAGCTTTAATCTTAAGCCCCTGCTCTTTGACGATATTGTCAAGGTAGGTCTGATGCTGCATTAAGTTAAACTGAATATCACCACCATCTAAAGCTGAATTTGGTTGGATATAGTCGGTAAATTCCACAACTTCGACTTTATAACCACGCTCTAAAAGTTCAGGCTTTATAAATTTCTCAATTAAGCTTCTATAAGGTCCTGGGCAGACACCAGCTTTAATTACCTCTTGAGTATTGGCCTGTGTTTGAGCAACTTTTTGAGAATCCCCACTATCGCAACCGAATTGAGCTAATAAAGCTAAAGAAACTAAGGAAGTAGTTAATATTCTTGAAAATTTCATAATACAGTCTCGCAAAATAAAGAAAAAATAATCCTATACATTCAAAACAAACGAATTGAATACACAAACAATACTTATAATTGTGCTGGGTACAGTAATGCCCCTAAAGGAACACTAAGCCCTATGAAAAAAGGAAAATATATTGATAGCCTATGCAGGCATTCGCATGTGAGGGAATTGGAAACATACGGAGGCTGTCAGATATGCAGAAATTAAATATTTCATATGAGCCTCCTAAGAAGAAAATTTATGGTTCCAAACGCTTTGTAAAAGCTATGGTTAATTATTTGCGCAAATCGATTTTGCAGTCAACAGTTTTTTTAAATTTTTTAAGACAGTGCATCAATGCACTTTTTTTGTGAAAATTCAGTGAATTGTAAATTTTTTGTAAAAATTTCCATGAAAACTCTTCGTTAAATTTATCAAAATCCACCCCCTAAATATCTCTTTAAAAGCAGAAAAAAGCCCAATTTAAAGCATAAGAAATGGTCACAGCTTTTATGTTTTTAAACATTTTAAATGCAAGTTTTGCATTTATGAATAATACATAGCTTAGAGCCTTAAAAAGGGGAAAAGCTCTAAAAAGTACAAAAATCAGAAAAATAATATTTATACGCGATTGCTAACCTTATTCAAATGTTTTGAAATAAATTCACATTACATAAATTACAATTACGAAATATATGTAATTAAATTAAATTTCAAATTACTTTTATGTAATTTACTTTGTAAAACAAACTGAAATATATCTTTATATTTATAATTATAAAAATATATTTTTATAATTATCTTTTTGATATTTTTATCTATATATTTATTTTTCAAATTTATATATCAATAAAAATAAATTATTTTGTATTTTAAAAATAAATATTCTTTTTGATTTTAATTATTGTAATAAATATTTTTTAAAGAGAAATGTCATAAGAAATGTAATAAAAGTAATATGATGACTTTTAACTACTCCCTACAGGTAGGATGACTTATATAAGAATGGTAAGATTTAAGTGAGAAATTTTAGGTAAAAAAATCCCCCAGAGATGGAGCTACTCTGGGGGCGGAATGATCCTTAACAATTGTTAAGAACTACAGCAACTGTTTTTCCTTAGGCATAACGTGCATGTTGAGAATGTACATTGCATCTAAAATCATAGACACAAGCTGGATTTACTCTAATCATTGATCCTAGTACACATTTTAAGCCTGCAGTTTCATCAAAAGTAAAAGACGGATTTAACAACATAAGACGTGTAAGACTATTGCCGTCACAAGGATCGATTACGATACAATCAGCAATATTTCCGTTTTTAGCATATAAAGAAACGACATCACCTCGATTAAATCTAATATATTGACTATCTGACATGTAGAAATAACGAGAGGTGGAGAAACAAGATCTGACAAAGCGAGAACATGCGAGCGCATTTAAACCTAAATCAAGACAAGCACTGTCATTTAAGTTTACTTTAGAAAGACCTTCTTGGAATTCTGTTAATAAACAAGCATCTTGAATGCAAAAAGAGCTATTATCTGCAGGTCTTACATATAAATCAGAAACTCTGTAATGAGTTTCAAATATATATGAAACATTCTCATCTGAAGTTAAAAATACACTCAGACGATTATTACGATAAGTCCATTTGCAGTCATTTTGAGGTGATATTTTCACTTCATTATCCCTATTTATTTCTTTAGCGTAATTTTATATCACACCTGGAAAATTTTAAAGTACACAATTCACATATTTATTTAACTTTTTGATTTTAAATAAATAACGATTCTTGATATAGTTTAATACTCAAAAATAGCCATTGTAAATATATGTACATTAAAATAAATAAGTTTATTTCTTATAAATTATTAATAATTCTCCCTACTCTATTTTTAATAGATATTTTATTTTTTATGCAATTGTTTCAGTTTTATCAACTTCATTTTTTTTCTGAATTTTGGACAAAAAAAGTCCTAACCATAAAGATTAGGACTTTGAAATTAGAAAAATAAATTTATATAGGACAAAATTTTTCTAAATTAGAAGGTGTAGCGTGCACCAACAGAGAATACGGTGTGATCAGAGTCAACGAACTCGATGGAATCAAAGTTGTTAGAGAGGTTGACCTGTCTGTCGCTACCCATATCGAACTGAGCTTCAGCCCAAACATTGAAGTTGCTGTTGAAGCTGTAGTTTACGTATACAGGCATCTTACGTAAGATAACTTCTTCGTTATTAGCAGTTAAGTGGTTCTCAGAGTACAGACGGTTGTACTGCCAGCCAGAAGCTAAGCTTAAGCCATTGTCAAAGTAGTAAGCGATAGCAACTTCAATGCCCTTATAGGTATCGCTACCATACTGAGAGGTGCCGAGGTACTCGAACTTGCGGTTGTTGTACATGGTGGCTAAGTATAAGCCTTCAGAAGTGTTACCCCAAGAAATGGAAGCAGCAAATTCCTTCATGTTGTCTAAGTCATCGGTGGATAACTCATACTTCTGATCATCCTGAGCTGCTAAGTAAGAGTAAGCAGCCTTAACGCTGATAGGGCCAAATACAACGCTTGGAGTGGTGTAGCCTAAAACTACAGAGTAACCACCCTCAACATTCATGGTGTCGTTATCGCCAGCACCGCCAACAACAACGTCATTCTTAGCAGCTTGATAAGTTGCGCCAGCATAAATGCCGTAGCCTTCCCATACATACTTAACGGTACCGGCACGACGGTCATCACAACCTACCTGACCTAAAACACCGAAGTCCTCGTAGATATCGGTTGCAGAAATAACAGCCTTAACGGAGTCATAGGTTCTTCCAACTGTTAAAGCACCAAACTTACCGAAATCAACACCAATATACTGCTCACGAGCGGTGAAGCCTTCATTACCAGAAGAAGAATCAGCAGAATCTAAATCCCAATCTGCAAAACCAAAAGCAGCAACGCCAGAGGCAATCTGAGAACGGCCTTCTAAAGAGAAACGGCTAGAGTTGGTGATGGTAGCATCATTGTTAGCAGAACCATCATTTAATGGAGAGTAAGCTACAGACTGAATACGACCACCAATATTTAAAGAGGTACCGTCTTTGTCATAAACAGTAGCAGCAGAGGCTGCAGAAGAAGCTGCGAAAGCAGCAACAGCTAAAGCTAATAAGGACTTTTTCATATAAATCTCAACTTAAATTTTATAATTTTTAATAAAAATAGTTAGCATTAACTAACGAGGAAGAATTATACAGGCGAGTAAAATAATTTTCAATTTGTGATATGAGTCAAATAAATGCCTGTAAATTTTATAAAATATTTTTTGGGAAGATAAATTTAAAATAATTATCTGATTTAAATAGATATTTATTAAAAATATGTAAAATTTAAGCATTAATCTATATGATAAATTTTATCAACTTAAAGCTACATCTTTTTCAATTTTGTTCAATAATTGTGCACAGTTCATTAAGTTATACAAAAAATATTTTTGTATAACAAACAGATATTTATCTTTATTTTTTGATATATACACTCAATTTAATTAGAAATATCTACACAGATTTTTGGAATAACAAAAAAAATCTTCCCTTCTTTGATAAAAGTAATTCAAAAGAAGAGAAGATTTTAAAAGTATAGCTAAATTAAAATTAAATATTGTCTACAATATTTTTAACTACATAAGGGCCTTTGAAGACTAAGGCTGAATATATTTGAACTAAACTTGCACCTGCTGCAAATTTTTCACGTGCAGCAATAGCGCCGTCAACACCGCCAATACCAATCAAAGGAATTTTACCATCTAGGATCTTGTGAACTTTAGCTAAAACTTGAGTACTACGTGCTCTTAAAGGTTCACCTGAAAGTCCACCCCACTCTGAGGCATGTGGTAAGTCATGAATAATCTCACGGCTTACAGTAGTATTAGTACAACTTAAAGCATCAATCTTAAGATTGATGCAAACATTGCATAAACTCTCTAAAGCTTCATCTGATAAATCAGGTGAAAGTTTTACTACCAATGGTACATATTTACCAAATTTGTCAGCTAATAAAATTTGCTCATCTTTAAGTGGCTTTAATAAAGCTAAAAGCGCATCTTCATGCTGCAGTGAGGTTAAACCTGGGGTATTTGGACATGAGACATTTACTGCAATATAATCAGTAAAAGGATAAACCTTACGCATGCAAGTTAAATAGTCTTCAGCAGCATGCTCTAATGGCGTAGTTTCATTTTTACCAATACTTACACCTAAAATGCCTTTATAAGTGCGTCTTTTAATATTTTCAACTAAAAAGTCTACGCCCTTATTGTTAAAGCCCATGCGGTTGATAATTCCACAAGCTTGAGGAATTCTGAACATTCGTGGCTTTGGATTGCCATCTTGAGGTTTTGGAGTGACGGTACCAACTTCAATAAAACCAAAACCTAATGCGCCAAAATAATCGATAGCTTCGGCATTTTTATCAAGACCTGCAGCCAATCCTACTGGGTTATTAAATTTAAGCCCCATTACTTCAGTTGGACGATAAGCTACAGTTTGTCCACATAAAGACAAAAAAGGTTCATGAGAAAACAATTTTCCGGCTTTGATAGTAAGACCATGTGCAGTTTCTGGCTGGGACAGGAACAATAAAGGTTTTACTAAAAAAGGATATAAGCCGTAAGGAATTAAATTCATGAAAACTCCTGTTAAATAAAATATATAAATAACGGAATATTTTATATTCCGTCATAAATTACTTAGTCCTCAGATAAAGCTGCATTTACCTTCTCGTAGATTGAACGAGATAAATTTGGTAACTGTAAAAGTTTACGCAGATTGTCAACAATTAACTTCTGACGAGCTTTATCAAAACGTTTAAAGCTTAAAAGAGGAGTTAAGATACGTGCTGCAACTTGAGAGTTCTGCTCGTTTAATGCAGCTACAACCTCACACAGTAAAATATAGCCTGAACCATCTTTACGGTGTAATGCTACAGGATTTGATAAGGCCATAGCTCCAGGTAATGCTCTAATACGATTTGGATTTGTAGCATCATAACGGCTATGACGTAAAAGTTTTCTTACAGAGAATACAGTTTCAGCATTTGGAGCTGTGGCCTGAACTCTAAAGTAATTATCAAATACTAACGGATCTTGTGAGAAATTGTTTTCAAAATCAACAAGTAAATCAGAGGCACAAGCTAAATCCAGATGCACAGCATCAGTTAAAGCAGCTAAACGATCGGTCATGTTGTTAGCATTTAAATAATGAGTCTTAACAATTGAAGAGGCTTCATCTAAACGGTCTTTAGCAATTAAAGCTACTGCAATCATATGTAAAGCGGTGTTATTTAAAGCACGCATACCCATATTTTCAACAGTATATTTAGAGCTTGGGGCACGAACTTTAGCATAAATATCTTCAAATAAATCTAAGCAATTAACTGCAACAGCTGACTCTAAAACTTTACGAGTTTCATTTAAAGCATCAATATCAATAGAATCGAAGGTCTCCATCATATTAATTAAAGGCTGAATCTTAATAGCCTCATTTAAAAGATGCAGATCGGTATCTTCGTTTCTATTCTCCAAAAGATACTTGGTAACCTCAATAAGATCCTTTGGATCTTCAGGTAAGATCTCGTGAGCTACTTTATCGATATTCTCATGGATATATTTATTTTGCAGAGAAACTGCGCTATCAACCTTAATAAAGGCATCATCACAGTTTTTAAGCATATGAGCGTAATCATCCTCAGTATAAGGAGCCTCGAGACGCACTGGGGCACTAAAGTCTCTTAACAATACCGGAATTGTATTCTTGTCTAAAGTAAAGGCGTACTCTTGAGACTCTTCACTTAAAATAATAATGCCATTTTGCTCTAATTCGGCAGGATGAACACTCTGTCCTTGAGCATTTAAGAAGCTAATTCTAATTGGCATATAGAATGGTAACTTCTCTTTTTGACCACGAGTCTTTTCAGTATGCTGACTTAACTTCAAGATAAGTTGATTATTTTCCTCATTATAAGTCCAGCTTGCTTTTACAGTTGGGGTACCTGCCTGAGTGTACCAACGTCTAAACTGAGTTAAATCACAGCCTGAGGCTTTCTCCATGCACTGTAAGAAATCTTCAATAGTTACAGCCTGACCATCAAACTTGGTTAAATAATCAGTCAATCCCTGACGGAATTTAATTTCACCAATTAATGTATGGATCATACGAATAACCTCAGCACCCTTATCATAAATAGTAACGGTGTAGAAGTTGTTCATCTCCATAACTTCATCAGGACGAACTGGGTGTGCCATTGGGCTTGCATCTTCTGCAAATTGTGGACCACGGATTACATTAACAGCGTGAAGTCTAGTTAAGGTTCTTGAGGCAACATCAGAGCTGAATTCTTGATCACGGAATACAGTTAAGCTCTCTTTTAAGGATAACTGGAACCAATCTCTTAAGGTTACACGATCACCTGTATAGTTATGGAAATACTCATGACCTATAACACTTTCAACATTATAAAAAGCAGTGTCAGTTGCAGTTTGCGGATCAACCATTACATAAATGGAGTTAAAGATATTAAGACCTTTATTTTCCATTGCGCCTTGGTTGAAGAAATCAACAGCTACTACTTTAAAATTATCTAAATCATATTCTAAATTAAAGCGCTGCTCATCCCACTTCATAGAGGTCTTGATGCTCTCCATAGCCCAAAGGCCACGCTCATAAGCACCTCTATCAACGTATAACTCAAGACTTACATTCTTACCTGAACGAGTTGTATACTCGTCACGAATAATGTCAAAAGTACCTGCAACCAAAGCAAATAAATAAGATGGTTTTGGAAAAGGATCTTCCCATACAGCATAAGCTCTACCATCTTTTTCGCCACTTTCAATTAAATTACCATTTGATAATAAAACGCCACAGCCATACTCAGGAGCAATAATGGTTACACGGTAGCGAGCTAAAACATCTGGTCTATCTAAAAAGTAGGTAATGCGACGAAAGCCCTGTGGTTCACATTGAGTGCAGTAAGTACCATTGGACTTATAAAGACCCATAAGCTCAGAATTGCCGGCAGGATCAATAATATTCTCAATTTGTAACTCAAATTCATCAGGAACATTTGGAATTACTAAACATCCATCTTCCTGACGATATTTACATGGAGTTCCATCTAATGTTACAGAAACTAATTCAAGATCTTCACCATCTAAAACTAAATTCTTACGTTTATCTTCGGTGAGTCTCTTATAACGGACATTGCTTTTGACTACAGTAGCCTGTTCGGCTAATTCAAAAGTAAGTTCGACAGTCATAGCGGTAAAATCTGGAGCCTTATAGTCCAGACGACGCTGAGGCTTGTAGTTCTTGTTTTTTTCCATGTTTGCGCTCATTTTCTAAAAAAACTAAAACCCGACAACAGTCGGGTTCAATTTTAACTAATTGTTAGATTTCTCTTCTGATTTTGGAGGGCCAAATCGCTGAAAAATAGAAACTTTTGACATTCCTTTTGGAGATGGGACTCCATTTGACAGCTGCTTNNGGCAAAATCAGCAGTAATGTTTAATGATTCATTTAAAATAGGATCATCAAACTCAAAATCTTCTTTAAGATCTTTTAACTTAGCTATTGGCTCTTTGCCCATGATCTTCAGACGCTCATTAGTTTCCAAAAGTTTTTGAGCATCTTCTTTATCAGTAATTTCACGGCGTTTTTCTAAATTAACCGTTATATACTTAGAAGATTTTAGCTTTAAGTAACGATCCATTTCAGCTTTAAATATCTTAAATTCAATATTATTTGCAGCTCGCTTTTCATATTTTTCTTTTAAAAGCGGAACAAACGAATCGATATTTAAATACTGTTCATATTCAGCAGGAGAAATCTTGTCCCAACCTAAAGCATTAGGCTCTGATCTCTCACCAAACTCCTCATCATCAACTAAAGCTGGCATGATAATATCAGGCTCTACACCACGAAGCTGAGTTGATCCACCATTGATACGATAAAACTTAGCTATAGTGTAATGAATAGATCCCATATCGTCAGAAGTTAAATCATAAATACGATTTAAAGGACGATTTTGCTGAACAGTGCCTTTACCAAAGGAGGTATCACCTAAAACTATAGCTCGACCATAATCTCTTAAAGCTGCCGCCATAATTTCAGAGCTTGATGCTGACAGTCGGTTTATAAGAACTGTAAGAGGCCCATTATAGGCAGTTCCTGCTTCAACATCATCATAAGGCGCTTCGTTGCCTTGAACGTCACGCACTAAGACTACAGGTCCTTTATCAATAAAGAGTCCTGTGGTACTTACAGCCTCAGGTAATAAGCCACCACCATTATTTCTAAGGTCGATAACTATACCCTTTACCTTCTCTTTTGTGAGTTTATCTAGTTCACGCTTTACATCTAAATGCAAATCAGTGTAGAAACTTGAGATGGTAAGTACACCAATCTTAGTGCCACCTACAGAAGTTTTAACCTCACCTTTAGCTTCTCTGTCTTGAAGGCGGATCTTGTCACGCACTAACTTAACATTAAAACTCTTAGCGTTTGCGCCCTCGCCTCTTTCTATATCTAAAATGACACTAGATCCTTTAGGGCCTTTAACTTTTTTNACAACATCAGTTAAACGCCAACCAATAATATCATCATAGGTTCCATCTTCCTGACGGACTCCAATAATACGATCATTGGCTTTGAGTTTTTTAGATAATTCAGCAGGAGAGCCTGGCAAAATTTCACGGATAACGGTGAACTCATCTTCTTGAGATAAAACTGCACCGATACCTTCTAAAGACAAATTAATATCATCATTAAAGCTATCTGAAGCCTCAGGGCCTAAATAGTTTGTATGAGGATCAATTGCTGTGGCAAAAGCATTTTCAAAAGATGAGAAAGCATCTTCTGACTCACTTTGACCTAAACGGCTTAAAGCAGCTTCATAACGACGTTGCAAGCGCTCTTTGGCCTCTTGCGGAGTTTTGTCGTTTAAAAGCTGATTTATGTAATCATTCTTGATTTCAGCAGACCAAATTTTTTGTAGAGCTTCCCTATCAGCTACAAAAGAACTTTTACTGCGATCAATGGCAATCTCTTCATCGGTATTTACATCAATGTCTTTCTTTAAAGCATTTAAGAAAAAGTCATACTTTAAAAAACGCTTGCGTAAAGCATCGTTATAAAGAGCATAAGGATAACTAAGATCGCATTGTTTTAAAGCTTTTAAGATACGATCTTTATTTTTGTAAATATTATCTACTTCGTCTTTTGTATATAAACTACGGCCGTAATCTAAAAACGATAAGTAACGGTCAATAACCTTATCAGCAAAAGCATCATCAACATTTATAATTTTATAATGCTGACGAGTAAAGTAACCACCTATGCGGGAGCAGGCAGTTTTATGCCTATCTAAAGGAGATAAAACCGGTAACTCATCGTATGTCGGCACAACTAACCGTGCCGAAGCTATCGAGCTTAAACCTGCAAGCAGGCAAGCTGTCAGAAAAACAACTGATTTACGCACCGTAGCGCTACTCCAGACTAATTATTTATTAGCAGCCGGTAATAAGACTCTATCAATCTTGCAAGAAATAGTCATGCCAGTTAATAAAGTTACAAAAACGGTATCACGTACTGCATCTTCAGCAACAGTACCACGTACGAAATGACGCTCACCGCTTAAAACTAAAACTTGACGACCTTTCTTTAAATCAGCAATTTCAGGCTTGGTGCCATTTATCTTATTAGGACGTGGACGCTTGGCAGCAAAAGGCTTCTTATGAGAATTCTTTTTCTCATTCTTGCCAGCATTTTGTGGAGCTGGACGATTGGCCTTACGCTTGTCATTGATTTCCTTAAAACGCTCTTTTGCAAACTTGGCATGCTCTGCAGTTACAATCTCAACTTCATTACCATTAAGATCAACACGAGCAGTGCCTTCTTTTAAGGAGAATAAATATCTTAAACGAGTAGTATACAGACGTAATGCTGCGCGAACTTTGGAAATAGATAAGCCTTCGTGTTCAGCTACAGCAGCTTTCAGATCATCAAAGATACCAATCTTCAGAGGACGGCAATTACCTTCTTTAATAAAGGCCTTTGGGAAATATTTATAAAGAAGATCTAAAGTCTCTTTAACGTGCTCAAAATGAGAGCCATCGACTTGAGTGTCTTTTTTTTCAGCGGTATTGTTTTCTACTGCAGTCTCTTCAGTTACAGCTGCGGTATTTTTGATGTCCTGGGTTTCCACATGAAACTCCTTTCATAAAAAAATTATCAGATCTAAAAGCTTTTTTAATACAAGCCTTTAAGCTTTGGTCCGTTTTCGACCTCTTATTGCTGGATAGTCTATACCATATTGGAAAAAATATCAGCAAAAAACAGTCTCAAAAACGCCCAGAACATACTAAATATCACTTAAATTATTTCAATTTTTTATAAAAACACCTTTTTTAAAATAGGCCTATCACCAAATTTATGAATTAGTATGTTCATTTACAACTAGATATTATACAACACCTATTTTAATGATTATTATTTTGCTTTTTATATGTGCGTTACCCTTAATTATTTGCAAAAATAATCATTCTTTGTAAATTTTGTTAAATTTGAAAACTCTTGAAGTTAGGCACAGCTTAAACAGTCAAATTTATATTTAATTTTTTTGTATGCTAAACTATTGGCATATATAGATATTGAAATTGATTTGGAGATTTATCCCATGCCAATGCCTGAACGTTATCATCCTGAATGTCCTCCTAATGCTCATAAGGTTATAAGACCACCTGAGAATGAGGTATTTGCTACTTTAGTTGTTAAAGTTCCTGATTCTGAAGAGCAAAACGGTATTGATAATGTCTGCGATATGCTCTCTTTAATGAGCAAAAAACCAATTGTTTATTGCTCTGAAAAAATGGAAGAATTGATCAAAAAGCAAGCTCCTGAAGCTGAAATTGATCCAAGTTTCATCAGAATTGCTGATGGATCCCAAGCATTTATTGCCTATAGCAATAACTCTCAAGGCCCTTTAATGCCTTTTTATGATTGGGCCTTCAATGCCGAAGCCTTCAAGGATTTCTTACCTCGACTTAAGGATAAGTGCTTAATTTGCTTGGATATGCCATCCATGTTTATCTTACGCTCTATCTCTACTGTTTACCCTTGGGATGAGCTTTTAGCCAATCAGTTCTTAGGTCAATACTTAAGCGCTTGTGAGACTTTAACTGCAGAAGATAAGAAATTACTTGAGAATGTAAGATATGGTCGCTTTGATGCCTTAAAGGTTGAGGATGAAAGCAAGACTGCTTATAAGTTCTTAAGACTTGAAAGAAAGCTCTTCTTATCTTATCCAACTGAAGATGATTAAGTTTTAACTTATAGCTTTTTATAAAACGAAAGGTCAGACTGAAAATCAATTTCAATCTGACCTTTTAACATATTAATTATTTGTTATTTAAATGATTTTTGCATCAGATAATGCTCAACATCTAAAGCAGCTTTACAGCCTTGACCTGCAGATGTAATAGCTTGTCTATATACCTTATCCGCACAATCTCCTGCAGCAAAGAAACCCTCTTGCGAGCATGCAGTTTCAGAACCAAAACCAGTCTTAATTGTGCCATCATCATCGATATCAATTACAGAGGCAAAAACCTCAGTTGCAGGTTTATGACCAATTGCCACAAATACTCCAGAGAGTGGTACATGACGAATGGCACCACCGACACTTAAAGAAATGCCGGTTACAGCCTCACCATTTCCTTCAATCTCTTTAACTGTTGCTCCTAAGATAAACTCGACCTTGCCCTTTTCTTTTAAAGCTTCAAGCTTATCAATTAAAATTTGCTCGGCTCTAAAAGTCTCACGTCTGTGTACTAAATAAACCTTATTACACATGTTGCTTAAAAAGGCCGCTTCAACAAAGGCAGCAGAGCCTCCACCGATAACGGCTACATCTTTGCCTCTAAAGAAAAAGCCGTCACAAGTTGCGCATGCAGAAACGCCATGACCTTTATATTTTTCTTCACTATGAAGACCTAAGTATTTGGCAGTAGCACCTGTAGCAATAATTACAGTGCGAGTTTTAATTACTTGACCATCAGATAAATATAAGGTTTTAAACTCATCGTTATTTTCGATTTTCTCTACAGTTGCAGAAACAAAACGCGTGCCTAAATTTTTAGCATGATCTAAAAGAGATTGCATTAAGGTAAAGCCTGCAGGGTTCTCTTTGGCTCCAGGCCAGTTACCAATCTCAGGAGTGATAGTTAATTGCCCTCCTGGGACATTACCTGAAATGATTAGAGGATCTAAATTAGCTCTTGCAGCATAAATTGCAGCAGTACAACCTGCAGGGCCTGATCCAATAATTACAGTATTTAATATCTCACTCATGATCATTCTCCAAAAATTTATTATTTATAAAAGCTTATAGCATATTTTTAAAAATGCAGATTTTTTTTGTTGCCTTTTTCTCATTTATGAAAAAATCACTATAAAACACCTAAAAGTTTTTTATTTAAACTTTTTATTTTTTTTATTATGTAAGGTGTCCACTCCCTTTCATGTTGATTTAAAAGAGATATTTCTTCATCTATGTCAAAAGCTTTAATAAATTCTTGGGCTTCACTTATATAAGAGATGTGCCAAGGCTCATAGGAAATAAAGGAATTTCCTAAAAAAGGCTCAATAAAACCAAATTTCTGCAGATTTTTTTCTAAATAAAGCTTTAATGGATAAAAATACTTACCTTTATCATATTCATATGCAGTCAATTTTAATTTCTGATTTTTAGGTAATAGTTTTTTTGAATAAATATCAAAATCAGTGCCAAAATGATGGCGTGACATTCCTGGAATTGCCGAAAATCTTAAAATAGCCTCACATTTTGCTTCAGGGGAAAAATTTTTAATATCTAAAGGCTGTTCATTTGCATCAAGAACTACTCGTTTTCCCTGATATTTTTCATCAAAGATTAAAAACTGACGCTCAAAGCTTCTAAAGGATGAAGCAATATCTATGCTTAATCCTTGCAATAAAGCGTCATTTTGTAACTCTTTTAAAGCTTCCAAAGCTTTTTTGGTGGCTTTAAAGCCTTGATAATCTGAAAGATGCTTATCATCAAGGCCTAAATACATTTCTTTATTGATTGGCATTTTCTAAAAGAAGTTTTGAGGCTTCATTTGCTATATCTTGAGGAGCAAAGTTTTTAATCTCATCTAAAAGAGCAAAAGCTTCATCCATCTCTGCGGTATCTATATAAAGTTTAGCTAAATTTAATTTATCAACATACTTTTGATATTCAGGATCATCATCAACCGTTTCATTATCAAAATCTGCATTATCTTCATCATGCTGATAAAGCTTTTTCGCCGCATCTTCAGCTACATCATCATTAGCTGACACTAATGAAGCATTTATAAGATCTTCATGAGGAAGATCGTTCTCATCTTCTATAGCTTCATCTTTATTTAAAGCAGGTTCTTTTAGATCTGAGTTAACGCCATTTAAATTATCTACAGCATTCTCTTTTGAGTCTTTTTTACTATTATCTACATTGTTGACAACAATCAAAGGCTCTTTTGTATCTGGAGAAATATTGCCTAAGGTCGGCTCAATTTTTTCTTTAATTTGATCATTTTTACCTTGAGACTCTTTTAAAGGCTCATCGGTTGCACAAAATGACTCTAAAACAGGATTTAAAGAGGTGTCGCTCTTTTCCCTTGGCGTATTATCTTCTGTTAACTCTTTGTTATCTCTAACATAAGGTTGAGGCGTTTCCTCTTTTAAAGATTCTTTTACGTTCTCATTATTAGCCTCGTACTTACAAGATTTGCCTTTACGCAGGAGTAAACACAAGAGCAATACTACAATTGCACCTAAAGCGCCTAAAATAGCTAAGATCTCATTTGAAAAACCATTTTTCTGGCTATCTTTAGGCATGCTTTCAAGTTTTGATGCCAAAGATTCAAGTTTCTTTTCATTATCTTGAAGCTTTTGATGCATTAAAGCATTTTCATCTTTTAAAGATGAAATCTGATTGTGCATCGAGGCTGATTCATTTTTCATCTTCAAAATAACCGCATCATATTGTTTCTCAATATTCTTGATGCTCTTTTGGTGTTCTTTTAAATCGATAGTTTGTGCTTTAGGGGCACTATTTTCTAAAGTATTAGTGTTTGTGTCTTTTGTTTCTTTTAATAACTTTTTATCGACAATAACCTTTTTCTGGTTATTTAAAGGAGGCAAAGACATTTTGCCAAATCTCATTAAAGCACGGCCTGTTTTGGAATCTTCTTTTAAGATTTCATCTGTCTTTGGAATATAAAGTCTTACCTTAAAGAGATTGTTTACATCTTTATTTTTAAAAGCTTTAGGATTATGACGGTAGATGGAGGCTATGAATTGATATTCATCAAAAGATCTGCCTTCCCCTACAAATTTTTTAGCAATTGACCAGATAGTGTCATTGCCTAAAACCTGATAATAATTTCCTAAATTTTTATAAGAAGAACTTTCTGAAGATTTATTTACTTTTGCTTGAGCATTTACCAAAGGACCATTTAAATCAATGGTAAAGGTTCCATTTCCGGGAGATGCACTCGCCATAGAGCTTATAAGTACAGAGAATAAAAGAACTTTTTTAGCAAATGACATTTTTAATCTCCCAGAAATTTTATAAAAGTATTTACTTCTTTAAATACTTTGACAGTAATTTGGCAAGCTTAACGCAAGTGATGGCCTCACCACGACGAGAATTATCCATTAAGGAAACAAAACTTACGGTTTTGCTCATAGGCTTTGCTTGTCTTAAACGAGTAATAATGACATCGCGAGAGCTTACAGAATGAGTAACTGGGGTCATAACCTCGTACTTATCTGCATATGATGTATGCTCAGACTCATTAAATAAATTCTCAACTTCAGCAATATCACGAGCAGGTCTCTTTAAATCAACAGTTAAAGCTAAAGTATGGCCATAGAAAACTGGTACTTGAATACAGGTAACATCAAAACCACCATCAAAACGGCCCATCAGTTTTGAAACCTCATCTTTGATGACATTTTCATGATGAGTATTACCATTTTCTTCAAGCTCACCAATTTGGGTATGTAAGTTAAAAGCAATTTGAGCTGGGAAGCCTTCATGCTCACCACTCATACCATTTAATAATAAGGTAGTCTCACGAGCTAAGGTTTCAGTACCTAAACGGCCATGCTCAGAGACAGACTCTAAGAACACTGCACTTACACGCTCAATACCGTATTCATCATCCAATGGCTGTAAGGATAAGGCCAGCTGTAAAGAAGGAGCTAAAGGTGGAATTACCAAACGAGATGCTACAGCATCTTTAATATCGTATTCATTAAGCTCTGGAGCGATAGTAACGGTATGACCATCTCCTGAGAATAAATGGCTATTATCAATAACAATACAGCCGCTTTCTTGAGCCTTTTTAATCCACATCGAAGACTCATCCTGAGTTGCAATAAATAAAGCAATATCAGCACGAGAGAAGTCGAATTGATTGATAGGTTCAACAAAGTAATTGCGGCGCTTTATTTGTACGGCGTCATATTCACCATTTAAAGGTGATAATGGGAAAAAATCAGCAAATTCTAAATCTTGTTCTTCTAAAGTTTCAATAATGAGTTTGCCAATATCGGTGTCATAACCATACATTGCAATGCTTAAAGCCATATTTACAATTCTCCTTTAAATTAGGGCTTCATTGTATCAAATTAGCACTAAATTATTATTTAAAAACGTATTTATATTGCCAAAGGCTTAACTTTATGAAAAAATTTCCTAAAATATTTATCCCCTCTTAAGATATTTAAAATTTTTAGAAACATTACATAAAGAATTTACAATTAAACATTATTTTTTACACGTATAAGATATTCCCCCTATTCAAGATAAGTCCTTTGGAGGGGGAAATACAATTCAAAGGCTAATTACCAGATCGTTTGCGTCATTTTTGCATAACAATATAGGCCCAATGTCGCAAATTTAATATAATTTATTGATTTTTTAGTAAAATTTATTAGAGATCACGAAAAAACTTTTTCAAAATGTATTATATTAAAGCTGATGTATTGATAAATGGCAAAAAATTATCAAGTATATCAATTAAGTAGATGTTCAAATCACGTAAGATGAGAGAATAAGTCATGGCTTTAACCCGCGCAGAAATAGCAGAACGTTTAATTGTAAAACTCAATATGCAAAAAGCTACCGCTCAGGAGTTTGTTGATGTATTTTTTAAGGATATTGCCAATACTTTAGAAAATGGTGATATTGTAAAGCTCACAGGCTTTGGTAACTTTGAATTAAAACAGAAAAATTCTCGTCCTGGCCGAAATCCAAAGACTGGCGAAGAGGTAATGATTACTCCTCGTCGTGTAACAACTTTTAAAGCAGGACAAAAGCTACGTAATCGTATTGATGCACAGAAATAATAAAAACAAGCAAAAACAACCTTTTTATTAAGATTGTCTGCTATTATTGTGTAATGCTTTTTTATTTGTTTATTTAAGGCAAATTTCAACATGGAAAAATTAACATATACCATTAAAGATCGTGACGGAATGCATGCCCGTCCTGCAGGTGCTGTAATTAAAGCTGCAGGTGGTTTTAAATCTTCAATTGAGCTTGTTCATAAAGACCGTAAGGTATCTCTTAAAGGTGGTATTTTCGGCTTATTAGGTTTAGGCATTCGTTTTGGCGATGAAATTGTCTTAATCATTGAAGGTGAGGACGAAAAAGAGGCCTTAGAAGCCATGTCTAAAGCCTTTAACGACAACCTCTAATATACATCTACTTATAATAGAGAAACTATAAAAGACATGCCCCAAAAAGCATGTCTTTTATGTTTTTAGCTTCATAATTTATATTGAGAAAAATATTTTTTGTAAAGTTTACATAATCTTAATAAATATTTAACTTAAATGAATTAAATAGCTTGAGATCAGTTTGGCAAATCACAGCTTTGTGTATTGTAAAAAACAATTCAAAGATTAAACTTAATTTAATCTGTTTATTTATTTTTAAAAAGCATTTTAAATTTTTATATAAGATTCATCTTATTATAGGAGCGAGGCATGGCTTTAGATAAAAACGATTATATTGTTCCGTCCGTTTTATTGTCAGAAGCTTTCTTTTTAAATAAAGACAACAAAAAATTCATCGTCTCAAAAATTGAGCACGTAATTCAGGACGGTTTCTTTAAATCTATAGAAATAGCCCCTATTGCTGATGCTAAATTAAGAAAACAAGTATATAAAGATTTACAAACTAAAGACTGTAAAGTTAAAGAATGCATTGTTTGGGCCTCTGAGCGCTTAGCTGAGCCTTCTGTCAACTTAAATGCTTTAGATGAATCTGTACGCAAAAAGTCTGTTGACGATGTTAAAGCTATTTTAGATATAGCAAAAGAAACTGGCGCTACTCACGTTGGTATCAATGCTGGTCCAAATGTCGGCATTTTACAGAGATCGTCAGCTTACCAAGCTTTAATTAACTCAGTCACAGAAATCGCCGATTACGCCAAGACTTTAGATATTACCGTGCTCTTAGAGCCTTTAGATAGATTTGCTCACAAAAAGAAACTCTTAGGTTCTACTCGTGATGCCAAAGAGTTATTTGAAATTATCTGTGCTAATTGCAAGAACGTAAAATTAAGTTTAGATACTGCGCACACTGCTTTAAACCGTGAAGATTTGTGTGAAGCTTGTGATTTAGTAGCACCTTTTTTAAATTGTGTACACTTATCAAATGCAGTCTTAGATTTTGAAGATCCTCTTTATGGTGACAATCACATCACCCCTGGTCTGCCAGGATTTTTAACTACTAAAGCTGCGGAAAGATTATTCTTACATGCTTATAAAAAAGGTGTGGCTTTAGATACTGGAATTAAGGCTGCAGTTGAGTTTAGACAAAACGATCTTTATAAATGTGATCGTGCCTTTGAATATGGCACTGACTTCTTAAAGCAGATCATGCTTGAATTCTGCCTTGATGTAAAATAATTAAAAAAGTCTAATTTAAAATTTCGGGATGGCTTCATCCCGAAATTATCTTCAAAAGCTCCCCTCTTTTCCCAATATCTTTATTTCCATCACTTTTATTAAAACTTGAGATTTTCTTTAACAAATTCCTTAAAAAAATAATTTAGTATTAAAAAAGCTTTATTAAGGAATTTATACCTATGCCAAAATTTGCTGCCAATTTATCCATGATGTTTAATGAATACGATTTTTGTGATCGTTTTGAACAAGCCGCGTTATGTGGTTTTAAAGCAGTTGAATTTGCCTCTCCCTATGAGATAAAAAGAGACTTATTAAAAAATATTTTAAAAGAAACTCATTTAAAACTCGTGTTATTTAACACCAGATGTGGCGATGATCAGCATGGTTTTTGGGGGAATACAGCCGTCCCAGGATGCGAGGATAAAGCATTAGATGACTTTAAAATTGCGCTTGATTATGCTTGTGCACTTGAGTGTAAAACGGTTCATGTTCTTGCAGGCAATGTCAAAGCAGGAGAGGATCCTAATTTATATAAAGCTACTTTAATTAACAATTTAAAGATAGCCTCAAACATGTTTGCAAAATATGGCATTACTTTGACAATAGAAGCTCTATGTCCAAAAGTTAAACCAAAATATTTATATAAAAGCCAATATGAAACTTTAGACATTGTTAAAACCGTTAATTTACAGAATGTAAAATTACAGTACGATACTTTTCATGCCCAATTAGTTGATGGTAATTTAACTTATTTCCTGACAAATTATTTAAATTACATAGGCCATATTCAAGTTTCATCAGTACCCGATCGCCACGAACCAAATAACGGTGAAGTTTGTCATCAATATCTTTTCAAATTATTAGATGATTTAGGGTATCAAGGTTTTATTGGCTGTGAATACATTCCCTTAACTACTACCAAAGCAGGCCTTGATTGGATAAAACCCTACCTTTAATTTTGGTGCAAAATTGATAAAAAATTTCTTTATTTATCATAAAAATTTTTTAAGAAATATTTGTATCTGAAATGTTACGGGTAAATTCTAATATACTAGATAAAATTTTTTTTGATTTCTATTTTTTTATGTCATTTTATTTATATAAATTTTATAACATTTAATATTGTAAAATATATTTTATATCAAACTTTGATTTTTAAGCTTTCCGTAAAATTTTTGATAGTTTTATTGATGATAAAATCATATAATATTTTTATATATTTGCTAAAAATATATATTTATAGAATATTAAGTATTTTTTATATATAAAATATATAAATCATTTATTTTAAATATTACGTATATACCTGAATTTAGTTTTACATACAAAAATCGCATAAATGCACAATTTTGGAATTTTTTATCCTACTCTTGACAGAGATCTCTCATGGATTTAAGGTTTAGTTATGTCAAATAATTGACATATTTAAAAATTATTAAGAGCTGTTGAATAAAAGTAATTAGGGAAAAGGCTAAAAATAAGTCCTAAATTATTTTCTATATACTTGTTGAAGACAAAATATTTAATACATATTTATAGTACTTTTGTAACCATACAGCTAAGTAAATCATGCTTGCTGCATATTATAAAACTATCTTTACTCTTAACATTTTTAAACTTTACAGCACTGATAAAACAACCGTTTTTCATGCTTTAATTTATTACTATAAACATAATAAAAGAGTAAATTTGATGTTGTCAGAAAAACGAGCATCTCTAGCTCTCAAAAGACGTAAAGCAATCAGACAATTTGCTCAAGGTAAAGGATATAAATACGTATCAAAGAAACTTGAGGTAAATGTTTGGACCGTCCGTGAATGGATGCGTGCTTATAAAGCTGGCAATTACAAACCGGGCGCTAAAAAGTTTTGGGATTTTTCTAAAGAGGAAAGAGCTTTAAGACGTAAATCAATGATAGAACTTAGTCAAAAAGGCTTACTATCAATACGTCAAATTGCAGAAATGAACTGCTGTTCAGAAAAAACAGTCAGACGAGTTATTAACGAATATAAAGCAACTCTTTTAGAAGAATCACAATCTTCTCAATCAATTGCTTAAAGCAAAAGTAAAGCCTGAAAATTATCCTATGATTATTTTCAGGCTTTCTTATTTAACGTTTAAATTACTGTTGATTCATTAATGAAAATACAATCACAATAATTACAAAAGCTGCAGCAATACCTAATTTCTTCCAATTAGAAGCTCTTTCATGCTTCTTGGCATTAGGGCCTACATACTTCTCATAATACTGACGCTTAAAGTCTACAGATGGGCGATTTGGCTTCATGCCTTCATCTAAATCGCAATCTAAGAACATGTTTTCATCATTTCTTAAAGCTTGGGTATTCCACTTGCTAATATCATGAGCAAATTTCTTACACTTAAAGAACATAAAACTCATGTCTTTACATTTTGAGGTATCCCAAGAGCTTAAGTCCTGATCGAAAACATCGCAGCGGTAGAACATACCCTTCATGGTTTCAACATTTGAAGTATCAAACCAAGAAAGGTCGCGGTTAAATTTGCGACAAGAGGCAAACATAACCTCAGTATTAGTAACTTTAGAGGTATTCCAAGAGCTAATATCTTCGTTGAAATTAACACATCCGGCAAATACACCTAACATCTTAGTGACATTAGAGGTATCCCAAGTTTCAATACCAGAGAAGTCTTTACGCGGGTTTTCCTGTACACGCTGATTTGAATAGATACTAAAGGCGTAAGTTAAATCAGTAATTGCAGAGGTATCAATATCGCCTAAATAAAGATTGGTGCTATTGATAAAGACTCTTAAAGCTAAAGTATCTTTAGGAATAAAACGCCATTTAACTAAAGAAGCGTCTTCTAAATTGTTTAACTTAGCAATTTCTTGACGAACTATCTTATAATCAACGCATCTTGCAGCTAAAACTGACAAGATCTCTTTATCTTCTTTATTGAAAATCTCAAATTTTGGTTCTAAAGAAAAAGTAGTATCTTCACTCTTTATAAGATAAACACCTTCTGCATTAGGAGTGAACTTAACAGTTTCATATCCTAAGCAAGACTTATCCATAGGATTTTCCGGGATAATATCTTGAAGCTTCTTTTTTAAGGATGAAGAAATGCTTTTAACATCAAATTTGCCGGTAATAGTCCATTTACAAGTAATAGATTTGTCATCTAATACCTGCATTTCATAATTACCTTCAATTTCAGGCTTTACGAAAAAAGCCTCTTGAAGAATCTTGAAAAGCTCAATCTTCTCTTTAGTTTTAAATTTAATCACAATTACTTAAGCCTTATTCTCTAAATCAAATACAATTTCAAAATTGTTAATCAACAGTTGGAACTGCAATAGCTTCCTTATTTAAGAAAGATGCAATAGTATCAGATAAACGCTTGTGATCTTTTAAGTGTGGCAAACCTGAAACACAAGCAATACCTCTTAAAACACCGTTGACCTTAATTGGGAAAGCTCCACCGCAAAAAGCATAGTGGAACTCATCATTCATCCACTCCTCTTTACGACCTTCAAGCTCATTTAAGACTGCTTGGCGTAAAGAACAATGGCCTGTGCGCATTACAGTGGCACATTTACGATCCATCCAACGGATGTTATCGGCATTAGTACCACTCATAAGATACTGAAACACAATGGTATCGTCTAAAATAATACGTACAGCCAGAGGTTTTTCCTCATAAGCTTTAGCATCTTCTACTAATTTTTGACCTAAAGCTAAACATTTTTCTTGAGAAATCTCATTGAAAACATATAAAGCTTCAGCCTTATTTAAAGCTTCTAAAGACTCTTGATTGTACATAAATGCTCCTTATTTTAGTTATGTGGCGGACATTCTTTTAAAATGCGCGCAATTTCATTTTCGATGCGTTTGTCAGAAACTGGTCCTTTTACACCTAATTGTTGGGCAAAGTAGGAAACTCTAAGTTCTTCAACAAGCCAACGCACCTCTTCTAAATCAGAAGGAACCTCCTGATTTTTATAGCGACTTAAGGCATTTTTATATTTATTAGCAACATCCTCAACCATGCGCATTTTATTGGCATCAGCTACAGGATCACGCATAACCTTATCTAAGCGCACCACTGCAGCCTTTAAGTAACGAGGAAACTCTTTTAAATGGGCTAACGGAGTATTAGACATAAAGCCTTTACAAATTAAACTGCTAAGTTGTGACTCCACATCTGCATAGCATCTTGATACTTGTAAAGTAATTCTGCCCTTTAAACGACGTCTTAACTCATGAGCTTGCTCTAAAATACCCCCTTCTAATTTTGCTAATTCTAAAGCTGTATCATTAAGTTTTCCACGGACTAGATCGCGTAAACGATTAAAAGTGGCCTCATCATAACAAGGAGCGCCTCCTTCAACCATAAGTTTATCAACAGAGGCCAATCTTAAATCTGCCAATAAATCTTTAATTGATCCTAAAGGCTGATAATACATTGAAAGCTTTGACTTATTTGGCAAGTGTTGCTCAAGATAGCCGATATTTGGTGCGGTACTTAAAGTTAACAGTCGTCTTTGACCTTGCCACATCATCTTAGCTTGAGCCTCTTTAGTAGCACACATCTCCAAAGTTACACCATCTTTGTGATCGCACAAGGCTGGGAATACGGTAATTTCCATAGACCCGTGACGGCTTTGTACTTGAGAGGCAATCGTACCAAAATTCCAAACTGTAGAAGGGGCTTTAGCTTTATGGCTCTTTACAGTCTTTTGTAAAACCTCATGAGCTTTATTTTGAAGTTTTGATGCCAGAGCATCGTAATTTCTTCCCTGAGCTATGACCTTGCCATTGCTATCTTCAATTGCAAAGTTCATAAACAAATATTCTGGAATTGAACTTAAATCAAAATCATCTAAAGTAAGTCTTTCACCGCCCATACGAGTGAGCTCATGACAGGCCATATCATAAAGATCGCCTGTCACATCGTTACCTAAAGCCTCTTTTAAAGCTTTGGCATAATTTGGAGCCGGAATTAAATTACGACGCAAGCTCTTTGGCAAAGACTTAATTAAAGCTTGGAAAAACTCATCTCTTAGCGCTGGAATTTGCCAGATAAACTGACGAGGATTTATCTTGCTTATAAATGCCAAAGGAATATGTACGGTAACACCATCATCCTTGCTCTTAGGATCAAAGACATAGCTTAACTTTAATTTTAAATCTCCACAGGTCCAAGTCTTTGGATAAAGGTATTCCTTATCCAAAGCATCATTGTCCTTACGCAACATTTGCGGAGTGAAATTTAAAAAGTTTGGATCTTGCTTACTCTTTTGACGCCACCATTTATCAAAATGACGAATCGTTACAACATTTTCTGGAATTCTTTCTAAATAGAACTGCTCTAAGACGCTTTCATCAACTAAGATATCGCGACGTCTTAACTTATCTTCAAGATCTAAAACATCAGAAATTAAATCCTGATTATGCTTATAAAAAGCAAATTTGCAGTCAATATCACCGCCTACAAGGCCATCTCTAATAAAGAGTTTTCGACATAAAACAGGATCAATATCGGTATATAAAACCTTACGACCTGTAACTATAGGTAAACCATAAAGAGAGATAGTTAATAAAGCACAGCAAGCTCCCTGCTTTTTAGACCAATGAGGTTCAGCATAAGTTTTCTTAATTAAATGTGTAGCCAAGCCTTCAACCCATATAGGATCGATTTGAGCTACATTACGTGCAAATAAGCGGCTAGTTTCAGACAACTCACCACACATAATCCATTTTGGTTTACGTTTGGCAAGATTTGAGCTTGGATGAATTACAAACTTAATGCCACGAGCACCTGCATATAAGCCCTTATCGTTATCATCAAAGCGACCTATTTGAGATAACAGACCTGACAGTAAGCTTCTATGAATAGATTCATAGTCAGCACTCTTTTCATTTAAGGTAAATTTTAAAGTAGTACAAGATGCTCTTAACTGTCTTAAAACATCAAACCACTCACGAACTCTTAAATAAGAGATAAATTCTTTTTTAAGGGTACGGCGCCACTGTGAAGATGACACTTCAGCTTGAAGTTTTACAATATGATCATAAAGCTTAATAAAACTTAAAAAGTCCGACTTTTCATCATTAAAGCGTGCATGAGATTGTCTTGAGGCTTCTTTTTTATCCCAAGGACTTTCACGAGGATCCATTACTGCCAAAGCTGAAACAATAATTAAGACCTCTTTTAAAGCTCCAAGTTTAGCTCCTTGTAAAATCATGCGTCCTAATCTTGGATCAACTGGTAAATTAGATAACTTATGACCAATATCGGTAAGTTTTAATTCATTTAAGTTCTTACCATTAGTCTTTTCAAAAGCACCTAATTCCTCTAAAAGACGCATACCATCAGTAATTTGTTTTAACTGTGGCGGATCGATAAATGGGAAGGACTCGACATTGCCTAAATGAAGTGCTGCCATCTGTAAAATTACAGCAGCTAAGTTAGAACGTAAAATTTCCGGATCGGTAAAATCTGCTCTCAGATCGAAATCTTCTTTGGAATAAAGTCTTACACAAACACCAGGACCAATACGACCGCAACGACCTTTTCTTTGGTTAGCACTGGCCTTGGAAATCTTCTCAATTGGTAATGACTGAACTTTAGTTCTAGGGGAATAACGTAAAAGTCTTGCTGTACCAGGATCGATTACATAACGAATGCCAGGTACAGTTAAAGAGGTCTCAGCTACGTTTGTAGAGAGAATAATACGAATACCGCTATGGGCTGTAAAAATTCTATGCTGTAAAGAGCTTGCAAGACGGGCAAACAATGGCAGGATTTCTACACCTTTAAGATTTGCCTTACCTAAAAAGCCCATCATATCCATAATCTCGCGTTCGCCTGGTAAAAATACCAAAACGTCGCCTGGACCATGTTCATGCATTAAATACTTAAAGGCCTTAAGGACCATCTGCGGTAAATCTTGAGCAAACTCCTCGTCCTCATCCTCTTCATCCTCAGGCATTGACGGAGGCATATATACAACTTCTACAGGATAGGTTCTGCCTGACACTTCAATAATTGGAGCATTATTAAAATGGCGCGAGAAGCTCTCAGGATCGATAGTTGCAGAGGTAATAATGAGTTTAAGCTCAGGTCTTTTTTCTAAAACAGTCTTTAAATATCCTAAAAGAAAGTCGATATTTAAAGAACGTTCATGAGCCTCATCGATAATGATGCAGTCATAATCTAAAAGTAATCTGTCATGAGTTGTTTCTGAAAGTAAGATACCATCAGTCATAAGTTTGATGTAACTATCAGGTGATGTTACATCAGTAAAACGGACCTTATAACCGACACTCTTACCAAGATCTTCTCCCATCTCACTTGCAATACGCTCAGCAACAGCTCGCGCTGCTAAACGACGTGGCTGAGTATGACCGATAATGCCACGAATACCACAACCTGCCTCAAGGCACATCTTTGGGATCTGCGTGGTCTTACCTGAGCCTGTTTCACCTGAAATAATCACTACTTGATTATTCATAATAGCCGAGACAATCTCATCGTGTCTTTTACTTACAGGTAAATCCTCAGGATAGTTTATCTTTGGAAGATTATCCTTGCGCTTTTGAACTTTTTCATAAGCTTCGGCTGTAAATAAAGCTAACTCATCGCATTTTTCCTGAATATTAGGATCTTTGTCTGCAACTTGTAATAATTTCTTTAATTTGAAGCTACACTTACGTCTATCGGCATAACTAATAGTGCCATATGACTTTTTTATTGTTTGTGCAAATTTATTTAAATCTTCCATTTAATTACCGGAATGTTTCGTAGCTAAAATAATTTTATTTTGTTATTTATTTTTAAGACTTTCTTTTCTTAAAGCTTCAAGATGTTGTCGGCGTTGTCTTTCAAATGCTTGAGCGCTTTCAGAAGACAGGTACACACCTGCTTTTGAAACTACATCACCTGATAGCGAGACCACCACTAAAACTACATTTATAAGGTTAACCATATCACCAGTTTGAGCATAGCCGCCGATATGATAAGCCATAAAATCAGAAAGGTTTAAGCTTCTTTCATATTCTGTAAGCTCAATATTATACTTCTTTGCCAAATCAACCATAGATATATGGCCTTCATAAACTTTATCGCCGTTATAAATAAGCTTTTTCTTCGGGATAATAGTTTTTGAAAACATGGCATTTAATAATGGCTCATCTTCATCTGTTCCAATAATCGATAAAATGTCCCCACGCTTTAAAACCGTATCACCTACAGTTTTCATCATATGACCATCTCTAAATAAAGCTGCAATCATGGTGCCTTTTGGAAAATGAATATTGCGAAGCGCCAATCCCTGCATACTTCTATTTTTAACGCGGTAATTAAACATCTCAAAATCATTGGCAAGATTTATGCCTAAATTAGCTTTATTTACAGGCATAGCTACTGATGGAGCATAAACCTTAAAAAGCCTTGAGATAGAGTTTAAAGTTGCGCCTTGAACTAACAAAGACACTAAAACCACCACAAAGGCTACATTAAAATAAAGCTGCGGATTTTTAATGTTAGCAAAGACTGGATAAATTGCTAAAACAATTGGGACAGAACCTCTTAAACCAACCCATGACATAAACATCAAATCACGGTTTGAAAAACGCTTAAAGAATGGTTTGATACACAAAAAAACAGCTAAAGGTCTTGCAACAAAGGTAATAGCTAAAGCTACAACCACACCTTGAATGGCATAGTTCATCATCTGATGAGGCGTTACTAAAAGGCCTAGCATTAAGAATAAACTAATCTGGCAGAGCCAAGTAATACCTTCAGCGACAGGTAAAATATAGCTAATTTGGCGAACTTTTTGATTACCTATCATCATGCCTATAATAAAAATGGCTAAAAAACCCGAACCACCGGCAGCTGCGGTAATTGAAAATCCAATTAGACCTATGCCAAAGACTAAAAGCGCATAAAGGCCTGAATTTAAAGAAATAAGGCCAACGATAAAACGTCCGATAAAGCCAAATATAATTCCTAAGATAATGCCTAAACCAAATTGCATTACAAAAATTATTATGCCATCAAGTAAGGAGGTGGTATTGCCTGAGATAATTGTAAGCATTACCGTTGTAAGCAAAATTGCCATAGGATCGTTGGTGGCAGATTCCATCTGTAAGGTTGATGAGACTGAAGATTTTAAGCTTGCCTCATTATTTCCTAAAAGAGAAAAAACAGCACCGGCATCAGTTGAACCTACAATTGAACCTAGCAACAAAGCTTGGGTAAGAGAAATACTATCTAAAAATAAATAAGCTATAAAACCTGTTACAAATGCGGTAATCAATACACCAAAGGTTGCCAGTATTGTCGCCTCTCTTGCCACTGTTTTCAACGTCACGAATTTGGTACGTAAACCACCATCAAGAATAATTAACGCTAACATGAAGTTGGCAAAAAAATAGGCGCTATTGTAATCGTTATAATGGATGTTTATAAAAAAGCCATCTTCACCGGTCATCATACCGATGGCTAAGAACAAAAGCAGTAATGGAGTACCAAAGATTGAGGATAATTTAGAGGCTAAAATTGCTACAGTTAAAAGTAATCCTGCAATGAAGAAAATGTAGTAAATATTGTTGAGCTGATCCAAACCTATCCCCTCTAAATCAGATCTAAAACCACCTTAAACATCAAATTGCAGCCATTTTTTGGCGACACAAATCAAATAAAAAAATTTATGCAAATTGTGACTTTTAGGGCTCTTATTGTCAAACACAATTGAGAATTATTCATTTTTAAAAGCTTTAAAAAATTTCAAATACTTGCCTTGATGATCTAGTTTGTTAAAATTATTGGTCAAGCAGAATATTTTTATTAAAAAGCCATAAGACTTTTAAAGGTATATTTTTATGGAACCTCATGGACTTTGCCGCATTCCTTATTACCCTGAACTTAACTGTATTAACGACTCATTGGGCGATCAAAGTGCATTAGTTTTGTCAGTCCTTCTTTATTGGTATTCAAAAGACCGTCATCAACGTTTTAATGCGCGTTGCCATGTACAACAGCTATCTCGTAATTTAAAGATTGACAGCTCAATTGTCAGAGAATGCTTAGATAAGCTCCATAAAAAAGGCATCTTAGATTATGAGAAAAACACTTTCACTACTAATAGTGACAATCCTGACANNAAAAAAGAAAAAACTGACGAGTTTTTCGATTTAAATTTCCATAATCTTCATGAGGTCTTAAAATCTCATGGTCTTAATATATCAATTAAGGTTTTAAGATTAGCCTCAGATGATAGCTTTGATCACATGGCTTACATAGCCCCAAGCAGATTACCTGATGTTCAAGGTTTAAAAGGTCTTATTAAGGGTGATATCTATGATAAGACTGCCTTAAATATTGCCTTTATTCTCTGTGGTATTTGTAAAGATCCTCAATACGAAGATTTCTCTTATAAAGCTTTAGCCCCAGGATGGCGTATGCTTGTTCAAGCTGATGCCGATCCTTATGCTGTTTCTGAAAGATGGAAGCGTGATGGCGAAAGATCGGTTGATGTCGATTTAGGCGATGGTGCGTTTTTCCTTCCAGATGGCAATTATTTTGGTACAGAGAAACATTATATTTGGCATAACAAAAAAGCTTTAGAACCAAAGATTTTAGCTGCCGCTTTATATTTAGTAGCAACTGCTTTTACCAAAGATGTCGAATTTTACTCAGATTTAAGCTTAGATGTTTTAGAAAAAAGTTTATCTCTTTTACACCGCTTTACTAATCTTACAGGAATCATATCTAATTATTATTTTGATACTTTAGATATACAAGGTAAAGAGCGCGATGAGGCTTTAATTAAATATAACAACATGATTGAGAAAATTAGTAAAGAAGAGACTTTAAACTACTACAACTAATTTTTTTAATACCTATTTAAATTTCTAAACTCCAATTTTTTAAAAATTTATAACCTTTATTAAATTGGAGTTTTTATTTCAAATTTAAAGCCTATTTTATATTTAAACTACTTTCCAACATCTCTACCTAAAGTAATTTTTGAGGTTTTAAAGTATTTTACACTATGAGTCTTTTCATGAAAGTGCGGCATGATCTTTACACGTGATTCAAATTTATAAAAATCATCATTAGCATCCAAAGGCAAAAATACCTCTTTATGCAATACCCCTGATTTGTAAATTGCCATAATAAGCTCAATTACATCACGCCCTGCAAAACCATCAGTTATAAGCTCTTCTCTACCTTCTACTGCATTTATAAAATGTAAAAGCTGGGCTTTATGCCCTTCTTCTTTACACTCAGGTAAAGACTCATATAAAGATAAAATTTCTTTATAAGTATCAGGATTGTCCTCAGGAAAACCATTTTCCATAGCTTTATTACATGCAAGCGCAAAAGGAATAGCAAGCTTTGCTTTTTTAGTTTGCAAAACTATCTCCTGCTCCTCACCATGATTTAAAAGCGACACCATAAGATTTACTTCATAATGCAATATAGCTGTAACTAAATCTTCACATTGGCTATTGTTATGAGCTAAGTTACAAATATTGGCAGTTAATGATTTAGGCTTGCCTAAGATCCATAACAAAAGATCTAAATGATGTACTCCATGACTTAAAAGGCATCCGCCACCTTCAACATCCCAAGTACCTCTCCACCACAGATCGTAATAGTTCTCACCCCTATACCAAAGAGAATTAACTGTTGCTTGATAAATCTTACCTAAAGCGCCACTTTCAACTATACGCTTAAGTCTCATATGAGCTGTCTTAAAACGATTTTGGCAAATAACTGCAAGACGGCAGTTATTTTTTTTAGCACTTTCAATCATACGATCACAAAGTTCTACCGACAAAGCCATCGGTTTTTCTACAATAACATGAATTTTATGATCTAATGCCTTACACGCACAATCGCAATGTAAAACTGGAGGTAAACAAATACAAACACAATCAAGATGTTCACTATCAAGCATTTCATCAAAAGACGTAAACGCTTTTGCATCTAAAGAAAACTCATCAATTAAAGTTTTAGCTTTACCTTCAAGATTGTCACAAACTGCACTAACTTTACATAAAGGATATAAAGAAACTAATGCCTCTATATGTACTCTGGCAATAGCGCCAGCACCGATAATTCCAAAATTAAGCATATACATTGCCTTATCTTATAGATAGATACCATAGATGTTCTATCTATTTATTATTTATAATAAACCCCTTTCTTTTAAGTAAAATTTAACTGCATACATATTTTTTTAAATTGATTTACATCTCGATGTTTGAATTTTTATTTTTTATGATTCTTATGTTGTACTAAATATTAATTAAAAGCCTCAATTACTAGTAAGTTTTAACTATACAAAAATTACAAATATATATTTAAATGAAAATTTCTCTTGTAATCACATTTCAAGTTAAGTATATGTTAATTAAATTTTAGGAGAATATATGGAAAACAATACTACATTTACAACTGAAGACCTTTTAAATAGTTCCAAATTAAAATCTATCTTTAAGCAATTTTCATCAAAAGAACTTGTATTTTTAATAGATAAATTAACCAAAATTAAAGATGATGTTTTAAAAGAAGAAGAACAAGCTGCTCAAGAAAAAGCTCAAAAAGTTGCCTCTGCTAAAGAAGTATTAGACTTATTAAAAGAGAAAGGCTTAACTATCGATGAAATTACCAAAATCGCTAGCATCGAAAACAAGCCAAGAAAAGGTAAAGCTAAATTTGAGCCTAAATATGAGTGGATTAACGAAGATGGCTCTCATGGTTACTGGTCAGGCCAAGGCATGATCCCTAGAGCTTTAAGAACCGTAATGCAAAAAGAAGGCGTTAGCGAAAAAGAATACTTCTTAATCCCTGAGAAAAAAGAAGAAGAAAACTAAATATAATAACTAGTCATTATAAAGGCATGATGAAAATCATGCCTTTTATTTAATAAATAACTATTTTACTTTGGGACCATCTGATATCTTCGAAAAATCAAAAAGATTTTTATCATAAAGATGAGATGGAACAATATTACCTAAAGCCTTAAAGGCAATATCTGCTCTCTTAGGTGCAGTCTTATCCCACTGACGAATCATCTTAGCCATGGCAGCTCTTTGTTGATCTTCTCCCCATCCACATAACCCCTTTGGTAATAATGGATACTGCTTTAGAGTAGCTAACTTCTTTAGGTCTCGTTCTCTGCAATAAACTAAAGGACGAATAACAGTAAGATCGTCTTTATCAGTACGCAAAATTGGTGGCATAGATTTAATAATGCCTGAATAGAAGAAATTTAAAAAGAAAGTTGCTAATACATCATCTTTATGATGACCTAAAGCAATCTTATTTGCTCCGATTTCACGAGCAATACCATAAATTTTTCCACGACGCAGGCGCGAGCATAAAGAACAATATGGTTGACCTTCAGGTACCTTCTCCTTACAAAGATCAAATATAGGATACTTCTCAATCACATATTCAAGACCTACTTTCTTTAAGTGATCTTCTAAAAGATAAGTAGGAGAGTTTGGAAAGCCTGGATCTACATGTACTGGGATCAAAGTAAAAGGAATAGGCGCAGATCTTTTAAGAGACAATAAAATATCTAAAAGAGCATAGCTGTCCTTACCACCTGACATTGCAACTACAATCTTATCTCCAGGTTCAATCATGCCATAATCACCTATAGCATGACCTACTTTTCTTCTTAAACGCTTATAAAGCTTATCCGCCTGATATTTTTCTTGTTTATCCTCAATATTGAAATATGGACTTACATTACGTCCATAGGCGTCGGCTGTATGTGATAATGAAGTATCGTTCTGCATAAATTAAATAGTTTTGGTTTGATTTGAAGTTGGAATACGTTCAATTACACTCTTTGGAGTAATTACTGCAACATCACAATCCAATTCATCAACTACTCTTTCACAAATATTACCAACTAATGCCACAGCCAAACCTTTTCTTGCAGATGTTCCGATAAACAAAGCTGTAGGATTTAATTCCTTACATAAAGAAGGAATTACCTCATCAGGCTGGCCTTCACGAATATGGCAATTTTCAGCTGGGATCTTATGACGTTTGGCAAAAGATAAAACAGCCTTACAACCATCTTTTAAGACGCTGTCAGCTATAGAATCTAAAGCCAATCCCGGCATATCAAGAGTTGCTGGAGATACAAATGGAGGAATTGCATTAATAATATGAATTGAACAACCGGTATACTTTGATAATTCTTGAGCCTCACGTAAAAGACGCATATTAGTAAGTCTTAATGAAAAATCATCTGGAGAGCTTAAATCAATGGCTACAGCTATGGTGCCAGTTGGGCTCCACATATGGTCTTTGGCAATAAATACTGGAATTGGGGCATGTCTTAAAAGTTGCCAATCTAATGGAGTAAATAAAACTGAATCCAAAAGACCATGAACATCTGCAGCTTTAATTAAGATGTCACATCCCTCTTCTTTGGCAATTGAGGTTAAATCTTTACCTAAGCTTCTTGAACAAATAACCTTTCTTTCAACAGGAACGCCCATTGCATGAATTCGTAAATAAGCATCCAACCATTTTTCGTATTTTTGTAAAAGGTTCTTCTTCATTTCAGAGCTTTGCTCAATAGATAAAACCTGAGTTAGATCCCATGAATTATCAAATACCGGCATGACCGCAATAATGCGCAAATCACGACGCTTTTGAGAAGCTCTCATCATTTGCATATTATATAAAGCTAAAGCCCTTTCTAAGGCTGGCTGGCGGAACTGCTGTTGCTCAATTACCACCAGAATGCTTTTAACTTGTCTCATGCCAGACTCCTTTCTGCATGTATTGAATATGTATATACAATATTATAGACATATCCTGTATCGCTCTCATATATATGTGATTTTTTTAACTATTTTTTAATGGCAATGCACATTTTTAAGATTTTATATGCCATTTAATACTGTATTTTTGCAAAATTTTAATTTAAATCATTTGTATTTTTACCAAAATTTCTATTTTTTTGACAAATTTTTTCACAGAAAATTTATAAAAACACGTTTAATCCTCTGCTTTAAACTCAGCTTACTTGTAAGATTATGCTAAAATAAACAAAAGTTTAAATATACAGATGAGCATTGAGGAATTTTAATGAGTGCTTTAGTTTTAGGTCATAAAAATCCAGATACTGATTCCATTATTGCTGCTTTAGCTGCTACCCACCTGCTTTTAGCCCGTGGCTTTGATGTTGAAGCTTGCGCCCAAGGTGAGCCTGCTCCTGAAACTGCTTTCGTTTTAGAGCGTTTTAACCTGACAGCCCCTAAGATCGTAAAAGAAGTTGCTGATCGCGATGTATGGCTTGTTGATTATTCTGACTTAGCTCAGGCTCCAGAGGATTTCTCTAAGTGCCGTCTTCAGGGTATCTTCGATCACCATAAGTTAGGTGACGTTACCTCTGACACTCCTCTTGAGTGCTGGATTCAGCCAGTTGGCTGCTCTAATACCATTTTAAAGATGGTATGTGATTACTACAATGTAGCAATTCCAGCTGATCTCGCTGGTGCTATGTTATGCGCTATCTTATCTGATACCGTTTTATTCAAGAGCCCAACCTGCACCCAAATGGATAAGGATGCCGCTTTAGCTTTAGCTAAGATTGCAGGTGTTGAAGACATTAACGCTTTAGGTATGGAAATGTTCAAAGCTAAATCCAACCTGAACGCTTCCCCTCGCGACTTAATCTTCCGCGACTTCAAAGACTTTGACATGGGTGGCAACAAGATTGGTATCGGTCAGCTCGAGATCATTTCTTTAGACATGATTTCAGCCGATCTCAAAGATGCTTTAAACAAAGAATTAGCTGCTGTTAAAGCTGAAGGTCGTCACAGCGCCATCTTAGTTTTAACTGACATTATGAAGGAAGGTTCTGAGGTTTTAGTAGCTTCTGATGATGCATCCAAGGTTTTAGCTGCTTTAGGTGCAAATGGCAATGATGCTTGGTTACCAGGTGTTATGAGCCGTAAGAAGCAGGTTGTTCCACCTTTACAGCAGGCTTTCAAAGCATAATTTATTTTTCTAATAAGAATCCTAAAGCCAGGGCTAGCCCTGGCTTTTTTAGATAAACAAAGAGTTTATGAGTACCAAAATTCCTAATATTGGTTTAGTTTCTTTAGGTTGCGCCAAAAATTTGGTCGACTCAGAAAGATTAACCTCAGCTTTAATTGCTATGGGTTATGAAATACAAAATGACTATTCTAAATGTGATGTCGTTGTGGTTAATACCTGTGGCTTTATTGGCCCGGCCATTGAGGAGTCAATGCAGGCTATAGGTGAAGCTTTGGATTATGCCCGCAAAGTAATCGTTACCGGTTGCTTAGGCGCCAGAGCTCATTTAATTATGGATCGTTATCCTCAAGTTGCCGCTGTATATGGTCCTGGTATGCGTGCAGCTGTTATTAGAGGAATTATCAAACTCGTAGGTCATCCACCAGAGAGTGCCCGCCAGAAAGTAAGATCCTCAGGAGTACTGCTTACTCCTCCTCACTATGCATATGTAAAGATTGCAGAAGGCTGCCGTCATCACTGCGCTTTCTGTATTATTCCAATGTTAAGAGGCCCTCTGCGTTCAAGAAACCCAGAACAAATTAAAGCTGAGTGCTTTGATTTAGTTCGTCGCGGAGTTAAAGAACTTTTAGTTATCGCTCAAGATTCAAGTGATTATGGTTTTGATTTAAAACCAAAAAGCTCCCTGTCTTCTCTTTTAAGAGAAATAGGTCAATATCGTCGTTGGGTGCGTGTTCACTATGTCTACCCAAGTCCTGAGGCTGATAACTTAGTAAACTTGATGGCCGAAGGTTTAGTTTTACCTTATCTTGATGTACCACTGCAACATGTAAATCCTCAGATTTTACGTGCCATGAAACGTCCTGGTAATATTGAAAAGACCTTAAAGAATATTGAAAAGTGGCGTTCTATTTGCCCTGATATTGCTATTAGATCTACTTTCATTACCGGCTTCCCAGGCGAGAGTGAATCTCAATTCAATGAGCTTATTGATTTCTTAAAAGAGGCTCAATTGGATAGAGTTGGTTGCTTCCCATACTCAGATGTTGATGGCGCTGCAGCCAATAACTATTTAAATCCAGTTGACGAAGAACTGCGTGAAGAACGTTGTGGCATTTTAATGCAAGTTCAATCTGAAATCTCTAAGGCTAAACTTACCAAGAGAATAGGTAAAGAATACCAAGTCTTAATCGATTATGTTGACGATGAAGGCAATGCTGTTGGTCGTTCTAAGTATGAAGCTCCTGATATTGATGGTGTAATTACTATTGCCAACACCCGCGGGATTAAACCTGGTGATATGGTAAGAGCTCGTATCACTGCAAGCTCTGAGCACGATCTTGAAGCTGAGCTTATCGGTAGTACTGAAAGCTCCATTAATTTCAAACAAGCTTAAAATCTATACGGCTCTCTCATATAAAAGAAGGTTAGAGCAAAACATCAGCTCTGACCTTCATTCTTGCTTATTATTTCTATAAAAAGATTTTGATATTTCTACTTTATGTACCTCATCTATAAAGTTATGACGTGTACATTTCAAAAACACCGACTCTACCCTAGCCGTCACATCCATACCATAGTTCTTCAATAGATGTTCATCTCACTTAGACTCTTGCAAGTTTATCCACGGATTATATAAAGAGACATAAAAAAACCCCGGATTTTCATCCGAGGTCTTTCTTAGAACTTCAAACTAGAAATTATTTCTTGTTTAAAGCAGCGTCAACAGCTACGGCAACAGCAACGGTAGCACCTACCATTGGGTTGTTACCCATACCCATGAAGCCCATCATCTCAACGTGAGCTGGAACAGAAGAAGAACCAGCGAACTGAGCGTCAGAGTGCATACGGCCCATGGTGTCGGTCATACCGTAAGAAGCAGGACCTGCAGCCATGTTATCAGGGTGTAAAGTACGACCGGTACCGCCACCAGAAGCAACGGAGAAGTACTTCTTGCCCATCTCAACGCACTCTTTCTTATAAGTGCCGGCAACTGGATGCTGGAAACGAGTTGGGTTGGTAGAGTTACCAGTGATGGAAACGTCAACACCCTCGTGGTGCATGATTGCTACGCCTTCGCGAACATCATCAGCACCGTAGCAACGAACAGCAGCACGCTCACCGTTGGAGTAAGCCTTCTCCATAACGATGTTGAGCTTAGAGGTTGCATAGTCGAACTTGGTCTGAACATAGGTGAAGCCGTTGATACGAGAAATGATCTGAGCGGCGTCCTTGCCTAAACCGTTTAAGATAACGCGGAGAGGAGTCTTACGAGCCTTGTTAGCGTTACGAACAATACCGATAGCGCCTTCAGCAGCAGCGAAAGACTCGTGACCGGCTAAGAAAGCGAAGCACTTGGTCTCGTCACGTAATAACATAGCACCTAAGTTACCGTGACCTAAACCAACCTTACGGTCCTCAGCTACGGAACCTGGAATGCAGAAAGACTGTAAACCGATACCGATAGCCTCAGCAGCCTCAGCTGCGGACTTAACCTGCTTCTTTAAAGCAATAGCAGCACCGCAAACATAAGCCCAACCAGCGTTCTCAAAGGCGATTGGCTGAATGGTCTTAACGGTCTCATACGGATTTAAACCGTGAGCCTTGCAGATTTCCATTGCTTCTTCAATAGATTTGATGCCGTTGTCGTTTAAAGCTTTGGTTACTTTATCAATACGACGCTCATAACTTTCAAATAATGCCATTTTCAGTACAGCTCCTCTTATTCTTTTCTTGGGTCGATGTACTTGGCAGCGCCATCGAACTGACCATAGTGGCCACGAACCTTAGCAATAGCCTCAGAACCCTTAAGTTCAGGCTCTTTCTTTAACAGGTCAATGAGCTTGCCTAAGTTTACGAACTCATAGCCTACGATCTCGTTGTCAGTGTTTAAAGCTAAACGAGTTACGTAGCCTTCGGTCATTTCGAGGTAACGAGTGCCTTTGGCCTTGGTACCGAACATGGTACCAACCTGGCTGCGCAGATTCTTACCTAAATCCTCTAAGGAAGCACCGATTGGTAAGCCACCCTCGGAGAAAGCGGTCTGAGTACGGCCATAAACGATCTGTAAGAACAGCTCGCGCATAGCAGTGTTGATGGCGTCGCATACTAAGTCAGTATTTAAAGCCTCAAGTAAGGTCTTGCCTGGGAGGATCTCAGATGCCATAGCGGCAGAGTGAGTCATACCAGTGCAACCGATGGTCTCCACCAAAGCTTCTTCAATAATGCCGTTCTTGACGTTCAAAGTAAGCTTGCAGGTGCCCTGCTGCGGAGCACACCAACCCACACCGTGAGTTAAACCGCTGATATCTTTAATCTCTTTAGCCTGGACCCATTTGCCCTCCTCAGGGATGGGAGCAGGACCATGATATGCACCCTTGGTAACAGGACACATCTGTTCTACTTCTTTTGAATATATCATTAGTGGTACCTTGTTAATATTTGATTTGATCCCTCACACGAGGAACCGTACATGTGTTCAGTACTCTTAAATTTTCTCTCAAATTACAATTTTATACAATATTGACACGCGTTTTAGATAAAAAATTATTACAAAATCTCACTTTTTATTACCGTGTAACAGATTTTTTTGCAAAAGATTTACTAAAAAAACATAATTAAAACTCATCTTCATTGCATAAAATCCGGTAATTCTTGTTTTTTTAGGCTAAAATTAACATTGCTAAAGAAAATGCCCGAATGAAATTTTAAATAAAATTTCAATCTGACTAAAAAAATCATATTAGAGTTTTAACAATGTTAGAAAATTTAAACCCAAAAGCACCTTTTGCTCAAACCTTAAACCGTATCCCCTTTATTTTACAAATCGTTATTGGCCTTTGTTTAGGTATTATTACAGCCATAGTTTATCCTGATGACAAAAGCGTTATCCCAACATTGGGTCATCTGTTTGTGCAGGCTTTAAAAGCAGTAGCACCAATCTTAGTATTCGTTTTAGTTTCTGCTGCTATTGCTAAACACCAAACAGGTACCAAAACTAATATGAAACCAATTATCGTTTTATATTTAGCTGGTATGGCCGCATCTGCTCTTTTAGCTTTAACCTTAAGCCGCGTTTTCCCAAGCTTCTTTTCTGAACTTGCAGCTCAGGCCGATGGCATTAACCCACCTCAAGGTATCAAAGAGGTTTTCATTAACTTTTTAAATCAGGCTGTAGAAAACCCTTTTAGCGCTATTATCAATGGTAACTATGTTGCTATCTTAATGTGGTCCATTGCTTTAGGCTTAATGTTCCGCGTTGCACACTATGAGACTAAACGTGTTTTAGACGATCTCTCCCAGAGTATCTCCGGTGTAATTCGCATGGTAATTCGCTTTGCCCCTATCGGTGTATTTGGTCTTGTTTACAATTCCTGCACTCAAGAAGGAGGCTTTGCTAACTTACTTAACTATGTACACGTTGTGGTAGTTTTATTAAGCACCATGTTGATTGTTGCTTTTATCATCAATCCTCTCTTGGTTTATTTCTACATCCGCAAAAATCCATATCCTTTAGTATTTAAGTGCGTAGCTCGTTCTGGTTTAACTGCATTCTTCACCAGATCTTCTGCTGCTAACTTACCTGTTAACTTAGCCTTATGTGAAGAACTTAAATTACCTAAAGAGACCTATGCCTTATCTATTCCTTTAGGCTGCACCATCAATATGGAAGGCGCTGGTATTACCATCGTTATTATGACCATGGCTGCAGTTTCTACCTTAGGTGTAGAAGTTGACTTTGCTTCCGCTCTTTTAATGTGCTTAGCCTCTGTATTATGCGCAGCCGGAAGCTCAGGTGTTGCCGGTGGCTCTTTAATGCTTATCCCTCTTGCCTGCTCTATCTTTGGTATTAGCAATGACATCGCTATGCAGATTGTAGGTATTGGCTTTATTATCGGCGTAATTCAGGACTCTACTGAAACTGCTTTAAATAGCTGCACTGACGTATTATTCACAGCTGCCGCATGCATGAGAGCTGATCGTCTTGAAAAAGAGCAAGCTTCTAAATAAATAATTTATTTTTAATCTAAAGCTCGGATTTTCCGAGCTTTTTTATTTATACTACAGAAAAAATCCTACATTTACGCACAAAGTGCGCTCTTTTTAAAAGACATAAAAAAATTCCTCTTAAGCTTTTTTTTAAGAGGTGTTTTATGTCTTTAAATTTCAATAATCATCACGATAGATCCAAACTAAAAATCACTTTAGGACCGCTGTTAATAGCGGCTCTTGAAGATCCTCATGTAAATGAAATCATGCTAAATCCAGACGGCAAAATCTTTGCAGATTTCGCCCTATCTGGCATGCAATGCATTGGAAAAATGAATGAGGAGAATGCCTTAACTTTAATTAAAGCTTCAGCCAGCCTTATGAATATCGAAATCATAAGAGACAGACCTATTGTAAGTGGCGAACTTTTTTATGATGGTTCACGCTTTGAAGCACTTTTACCGCCTTTAGTTAAAGCACCAATTTTTTCAATAAGAAAACATAACTCTTTAAATTTATCTTTAGATGAGCTTAAAAATAAAGGCTTTATGAGCTCTTATTACCTTGAGATTTTAAAAAAAGCTGTTTTAGAGCATAAAACCATTCTTATAAGCGGTCAGACTGGCTGTGGTAAAACCACTTTAATTAACGCCCTTTTAAACCATATTAAAAATATCAATAAAAACGAAAGAGTTATTACTCTTGAAGATACCAGAGAATTAGCTCTTAACCTTGAAAACTCTGTAAGTCTTGTAACTAATGAAAACACATCCCTTTGTGATTTAGTCAAACAAACCTTGAGATTAAGACCTGACAGGATAGTTATAGGTGAGGTTAGAGGTCCTGAGGCTTTAGATCTTTTAGACGCTTTATGTACAGGTCATAAAGGAGCTTTAGCCTCTATTCATGCAGGAAGCATTGAGCAAACTTTAAAACGTTTAGCTCTTTTAATTACACGCCATCAAAACGCTCCTAAATCTTGCGAACAGCTTATCGCCGAAGCTTTAGACGTGGTGGTGCTTTTAAGCAATTACCCAAAGCGCCACATCAAAAACATAGCCTTTATAAAAGGTTATGAAAATAACCATTACCTCTATGAAATAAAAGGAGATTTATCATGAAAAAACTTTTTGCACTTCTAGCTCTTTACTACTTATCAAAAGAAGCTTTAGCCTCTCAAACCACGACCTCTGTTTTACCTTACGAAAGTTGGCTTAGGACTCTTCAGGAATCACTTTCAGGTCCTGCTGCTTTTTCTGTAGCTTTAATTGGTATCTTCTCCTGTGGCGCAACATTAATTTTTACAGGCGGTGAGATTGGTCGTTTTATGCGCTCGTTTATCTACATCATCTTAGTTATGACCATGCTTGTGGGAGCCAATTCGCTTATGAGCAATTTCTTCAATGGCGCAACTATAAGCATCAATTTACAAAATGAGACTAAGACTTTTAACGTAAATAAAGACTATGAAGATGTAAATCTGCTGTTTCCTTTAAATTCTTTAAGCTTCAAAGGATACTGCTAATGCATACCACAAAAATTCATCATTCTCTTTTAAGGCATCAAACATTTTTAGGTGTTGATAGAGAGCTGTGCATGATCTTGTCTGTCATCTCTATCACCATTGGCATTACGCAACTGAGTGTCAAAAGCATCATAACTGCCATTGTTATCTTTTTATGTGGTTTTTATTTACTAAGAAAGATGGCACAAAAAGATCTGCTATTACGCAAAATTTATCTTCGCTATCAAAAGTATGACCGCATTTATGAACCGCAAGCTCATAGTTTTAAGTCTAATTATAGGGGTATGTAATGATCGCTACATTTATAATTAGCATCTGTCTATCTCTTGCCTTTTTATGTCTTCTTACAGTTTTTGCCTTAAATGCAAAAATGCCTAATTTAAGATATAAAAAACAAAGCACAAAAGCATTTTGCGACTTGCTTGAATATGCTTTTATGACAGATGATGACATTATTGTCTTAAAAAATGGAAGTTTATGTCGTATATACGAAATTACTCCTAATATTGATGAATATATAAGCGATGAACAAGCCCAATACTTCAAGCTTTTAAGCGCCAATGCGCTTTTAAAGCTTGATGGCGGCTTTAGCATTTTTGTTGAAGCTATACGCCATAAAGACTATGCCTACAATGTTCAATTTAAAGGCTCAAACGCTTTTGCCAAAAATATCGATAAAAAAAGAGCTTTATATCTTTTAAAACACCCAGGATATAAAACCTCATTTTTTATTTGCTTATGTAAAAAAGGCGACACCTCAAGTCATAGGGCACTGCAATCTTTCTTTCAAAATAAAGGTCAAAAAACTAAAGATCCCATCTTTGAAACTAAGCAAGTTTTTAAAGCTTTCAAAGAGCAAACAGATATTGTTTATGAAAGCTTAAAAGCAATTTGCAAAATTGAGCTTTTAGGAGTGGATAATGACACTATTTTAAGATCTCATAAAGCATTATCTTTTATAGGAGATTGTATTTACCAAAATAATCTCCCTATAGCCTTTCCTAAAGCTCATGTATATCTTGATGCGCTCTTATCATCAAAAGAGTTTAAGCCAGGACTATGTCCCCAAATTGGCGAAAAATTTATTGGAGTTGTCGCTATTGATGGTCTTCCTTCTGAAGCTTATTTTCTAATTTTAAATTCTTTAGCATTTTTAAAACACGAATACCGTTTTCATACACGTTTTATCTGCCAAGATAAGTTGCAATCGGCCTTTAATTTAGAAAAATACCGCAGATTATGGCTACAAAAAAGACGCGGCATTTTGGCGCAAATATTTAATAACACCTCAGCTACTATAAATGCTGATGCTCAGGAACAATTAGAAGATTTAACCTATGCTAAAAAACTTTTAGATAAGGGCGAGGAGATCTTTGGTTTTTATACAGCCTCGATCATTATCTTAAATAAAGACTTTAGTGCTTTAAAAAACATCTGCGATGACTGTGTCAAAGCTATTGAAAAATTAGGCTTTTTAGCTCGTGTTGAAACTATAAATGCAACTGAGGCTTATTTAGGATCTCTTCCAGGTCATACCTTTTATGATGTAAGACGCAGTCTTATTTCAAATTCTGTTTTATGTGATCTCCTACCTTTAAGTGCCCCTTTTAAAGGAGAGGTTCATACACAAAATCCTTTATATAAAGAAAGCACCTCTCTTCTTCAAGCCAAAGATGGTTTTCAGAACAATATCTTATTGAATATTCATGATAAAGATTTAGGAAACGGCATTGTTATAGGACCTCCTGGCAGTGGCAAATCTGTTTTTTTAGGTCATCTAATCTTGAATTTAATGCGCTATCAAAACATGCAAATTTTTTGTTTTGATAAGGGAGAGTCCTTTAAAAAATTATGTGTAGCTCTTGATGGAGAAAATCTTAATTTAAATACTTCTCTGCATTTAAGTCCATTAGAGTTTTTAGAATCTAGTGAAGATATAAATCTTGCTTATAACTTCATTGAGACTTTGCTTTATTTAAATGACACCACTGCAGATAACAATGAGCGTCACGAGATTTTAGAGGCTTTAAAGATCTTATCTAAAAATAAAGAAATGCCTAGATCACTTGCAGATCTAGCTCTTTTAATTTCTTCTCACAAAATAAAAGACGTCATTTTGCAATATACCAAGAATAATGTCTTAGGTGGACTTTTAGACGGTACTATAAATCCTCCGTTAAATACCCCCTTTACTTTATTTGAGTGTTCAAACTTATTTGATTATGCAAAAAGGCAACAAGTACCTGTTTTAAAACAAATTTTTGCATTAATTTCAAGAAAGTTTGATGGTTCACATCCAGGGGCCATCATCATTGATGAAGCATGGTTGATGCTAAAGCATCAAATCTGCGCCTAAGAGATATTAAAGTGGATAAAAACTTTAAGAAAACTAAATGTAGTGGTGATTTTAGCAACGCAATCATTAAGCGATCTTAAAGACTCACCTTTATTTTCAAATATTTTAGATTGCATAAAAACACGTTTTTATTTGCCAAATCCTGATGCCATGCAAGAAGGAATTTTTCAGGATTATGAAAATTTTGGATTAAGCAAAAAGCAAATAGAAAAAATCAGTAAAGGTATAAAAAAACAAGAAATTTTTATGCAAAAGTCTGATGTTTTTATGCAGGCCATCCCTTTAATTATTCCTGAAGAATTAGAAGTTCTCTCCCCTTTAAAAAATTAACAAGAAGTTTTTATGAGTACAAATGCTAAAGGTCTTGAAAATATAGACATTGCTAAAGAAAGCTTAAAAAAAGAAATTATGCCTTTATTTACAGCACTAATTGCCAGTGCATTTGGTTTAATCTCTCTTGCAGCTTTAATTTACTTACAGATATATAAGCAACAAGTTATTCCCTATATTGTTACGGTTGATAGACAAGGTGCCATTTTAACCTCAGGTGCTTTAAATGCGGCAAAAGGCATACCAGAGGAGATTATTGCGGCAACCTCATGTGACTTTGTCGAAAAGATAAGAACCAATACCTTAGATAACGATCTTAAAAGAAAAAATATTGAGTTTATCTATGCCCATACCAAAAACAAAAGCCAAGCTTTAGCTTTTATTGATGATTTTTATAAAAACGACTTTAAAAAAATCCAAGATATAAAAACTTCTGTGCAATTTCAAAATCTTATTCGTATTTCTAAAAACACCTTTCAAATTGATTGGATAGAAACACTCTACCTTAAAAAAGGTGAAATTAAGAAAAAAATGCGTGGCCTTATTACCTATGAGCTGATTCATATCTCCCATAGGTCCTTATCCTCTTTGAAAGTAAATCCTCTCGGAATTTTTGTCTCTGAAATTCGTATTAGCGAGCGTTTTGAAAATCGTCCATAAAGAAGGTTCTATGAAATTTAATTTATTATTTTTGTCTTTATCTATTTGCTCTTTTCAATGTTTCGCAGACTCAATGCAAGCTGCATTAATGGATGATGCAAATACCATCTATGAAAATCACCAAAAGCAAGCTAAAACAGAACAATATTTTAATTACAGTGCTATGGAATCAAGTTGTCAAAATCAAAATATACAAAATCATAATGAAACCGTTTTTGTATTTGATAACACCATTCCAAAAGTTAGATGCTCAATTTTAGAAATAACTGACATTGCCTTTGAAAAGCTTGAGCGGATCCGTGAAGTAAGTTTAGGTGATAGCACTAGGTGGAATATTGAAACGGCTGTATCTGGCAATAATGATACAAGACGAGAGCATCTTATTGTTAAACCACTAGATATCAACTTACAGACATCTATGGTTGTAACCACCGACAGACGCACCTATCACATAAGACTTATTTCAAGTAAAAAAGACTTTATGACCGCGGTGTCTTTTGTATATCCAAGTAACAGAATTTCCAAATTAAAACGTCAAAGTATTCAAGGCTTTGGTGGTAACACTGATGTGCCCAATGAACCAAATACTGCCAAAGGTGGTTTTTCTGTGGCGGTAAATCATGACGATCACTCTAAAAATCAAAATAACTACGGCGTTTATGATTTTTCAGGTGATTTTGATTTGATGCCGCTAAAAGCTTGGCACGACGATCAAAGAACCTACATTAAGATGGATAAAAAGACTTTAGAAAAAAAATTACCGGCTTTAGTTTTAGTTAATTCAGAAGGATTTTTATTTCAAGAAGAAAAACTTAGCACTGTAAATTACCGCGTTCACGACGATACCTACATTGTAGATGGGATCATTGAGCATGGCCGTTTAATTTTAGGCTCTGACAGTGATAAAAAAAGCGTCGATATTATTGCAAGAGGCTAAGGTATGGAAGGACAAAACCATAGATTAAAACAAGGTCACGTCAATAAGGTCCCGCTTTTAATAGCTCTTGTTTTGTGTGCTTTAAGCCTTATTTTTATATTTATATTTACAAATAATCATAAAGTTGAAAAAAATCTTGTCCCTACTGTCCCTTATGATTTAGAAACTCAACTTAAAAAAGCCCATAAAAACAGTATTGATATAAGCTCTAACTATGAGCAAAAATATGAACGTCTATCTAAACAAGAGGTAATTGACTCTTTTTTAGATAATGAAGAGGAAATTGCCAAAAAGAAGTTTTAGATTATGAAAAATNCCATAAGCACTTATGAAGATGAATACCGCCGCTATCAAGAAAGGCTTCCAAAATCTCGTTTGCGTCATGGTCAAACTTTAGAAGAATATGTTGAAAATAAACAAGAGACTAATGTAAATCAAAGTGAAATATCTGTAAGCCAAAATAATGCTGTCCAAAGACATAAAGTAAAAACAGATGATAACTATATAAGTGAGCAAAACTCTTCTTTTAAAGAGGCTTTAAAAGCTCGTTCTAAAGTAAAACTCCAACGAGATGAAAGCTTTGATAAAAGCTTATCTGACAGAAAATCTACACCGTCGTCAAAAAATACAGCTAACTTTGGAAATTTAAGTAAATATCAGGAGTTATCATCAAATCAAGATGAGTCTCCATATAAAGTTAAAGCCCCTAAAAGCAAATTTATGCTTATGCAAGGAAGCATTATTCAGGCAGTACTTTTAAATGGTATTAACTCAGAGCTTCCAGGACAAATTACAGCCCAAGTAACGGACAACATTTTAGACACTGCCTCAGGTAAGTATTTGTTAATTCCTAAAGGCAGTAAGCTTGTAGGTCAATATGGTACCAATGCCCGTTTTGCCCAAGAAAGACTTTTTTTAGGCTTTAATCGTATTATTTTTCCTGACGGAAGTTCTATGCATTTAAACGCAATGCCAGGTCAAAGCACTGATGGCTACGCTGGATTAGATGCTGAAGTTGATAATCATTTTTTTAAAACTCTTACAAGTTGTTTCTTTCTTTCAACTCTCACAACTGCCAACTATATGGAAGACAGACCTAAATACGATGATGATGGCTATATGACCATGCATGATGCTTTTAGCCAATCACTAAGTGACAATGTTAATCGTGCTTTGTCAAAAATCATCGAAAGAAATCTAAATATCGCCCCGACTTTAAAAGTAAAACCAGGCTTTTTATTAAGTATTGCCGTAACCGAAGATTTAGAGTTTCCACACGCTTATAAATTAAATAATGACAATGAGTTTTTAATTCAGGATTAAACACACAATGTTAAAACTTATTTTTTTTCTTTTTATATCAACTACTATTTGTGCAAACACCTTTGCCGATGATAATGCCATGCTCAATAGGATGGTAAAGGTCCTACAAAAACATACCAAGATCCTTGAAGATTGGTCTCACAAAAATAAAGAACAAACTGATAACTTATTGGAAATAAGTAAAAATAGTTCACAAAAAGTTGAAAATAATAGTGAAATGCCCAATAAAGAAACTTGGAATGACATTAAAGATTTAAATAATAAAACTCGCATGCTGCTTGAAGCTTGTGCCGATACTGTTGATGAATATAAAAGCATTGGTTCTTATCTTAAGGCCTCAGAGAGAAGCCGCGTTTGGGAGATTTGTGACAATCTTGATAACTGTAATTTTAGAGATATAAATCTCTCTTATAATCAAAAAGCGCTTTCTATGGCGCAAAAAACTCAAGAAAATAGTGAATTACTTGGAAAAAATCTTCAAGAGGCCTTATCTCAATTAGATGCTTTCAGCCTTGAGGCAAAGTCTGCTCAAGGACTTAATTCAAGTATTGATACGCTCTCAAAAGTAAGTTCTATGACCGCCAGCTCTATGGTGACCTTAAGCTCACAACTTCACTCCCTTTTAGAATTTACTGCCTTAAACTCGAAAAAAGATAGTGAAGAGGAAATTTTAAAGGCTTTATCTGATGAACAATTTTTAAACACCAATGACATTTCATCTGAGCATTTTTCATTAAATCTTAAAGATCATGAAAGTTATTAAACTGCTTCTTTTAATAGCGTTATTTATGTCCATTCCAAGCTTTGCTCAAGATAATGCTAATTCTTTAAATGGTGAAAACCTTTTAAACAATTTAGCTCATGCTTTTTTAAATGGGGCTAATGCTTACGTAGAACCACTAAAGACAGCTGCAAGCAGTCTTTTTGGTCATTACTTGGAATATCTTTAGTAATAACTGGCATAAATTTTGCAATAAAAAATGATGATATTCCGTCATTTTTAGCCGTATTCGTAAAATTATGTATAAATGCCGGAATTTTCTTATTTCTCCTAGAAAATGGCCATGATATTGGCGTAAGTATAATTGAATCATTAACAGTCATAACTGACACCCAAAGCTTAGGCCCTTCAGAGCTTTTAGATTTAAGCTATAACACCTTTAATTTACTTACAGATAGCATAAGTAATTCAAAATCTTCAATATTGTTAACATGTCTTATGTATATAGCGTCATATGCCTATCTTGTGCTTAATTTTTTAGTGGTAATTGATTACACCATCTCTTATGTAAGTGCATATATGCTGTGTATTTTAGGAGTATTTTGCTTAGGATTTGGAGCTTTCGAATTTACAAGAAACATCGCAGTTTCAGTATTAAAACAAATTATTTATTTTGCATTAAGACTTATGACCATGATTTTAATCTGCAACTCAGGATTTAATGTTTTAAAAAGCATGTGTAATCAATTAAAAGAAATAGAATCTCTTACAATCACAAACTTTAATACCATCATGTTTACCTCTATTTTTATTTTTATACTTACAAAAAAGCTGCCACATTTAATTGGAAGCTTAGTTTTAAATGTTAATTTCATAGGTGACAGTGGAATAAGTAAAGTCATCAATACATCGATAAAAGTTCTAAAGTAATCAACACCAATATTATGATTTTTTTGCGGTATACTCATGTTAGTTGAGTAACAGGATAAAAAATATGAAACTTACAAGTCCTAAAATCACCTGTCTTATGGAATGCTCTATTGATGGACGCATTGACGAACAGCGTTGGTCAAGAATGTATGATCCTGATGGTGAAGGGAATCCTGATGTATATTATGAAACCCGCGACAAGATCGATCCTCAGGTTGCTTTATTAGGAAGAACCACTATTGAGAAGAATTTCACATCCAAGAGATTCTCCTCTGATTCTTTTACTCCTCCTGTAAGCACCGCTCCTTTTTTAGGAATTAGAGCTAAAGAGAAGATGACCGCTGTCTTTGATGCTCAAGGTACTTTAGCCTTTGATAGCAACGTAATCTGGGGCTCTACCTTAATTATGGTTTTAGGATCATCTTTAGTATCTGAAGAGTACCTAGACTATCTGCGTAAACACGAAATCTCATATATATTTGCAGGGGCTGATGGTCATGACTATAAAGAAGCAATTCGCTCTTTATATGAAGACTTTGGCCTTAAAAATATACTTTTAGCCGGTGGTGGCATCTTAAATGGACATTTTTTAAAAGCCGGTCTTATAGATGAGATTTATTTAGTACTTTACCCTGGTATTGATGGTTTTAGTGGTACTAACTCTATTTTTGAGTATCAAGGCGATGATACTGATAAACCTAGTGAAAGTTTAACTTTAGAGCTTTTAGGCTGCAAGGAAATCCGCGCAGGTGTAATTCTATTACATTATGCTATTCATAAAATCGAAGAAGAATAGCTATATTGTAGAAAATAATAAAAAGGCATGAAGGCTATCTTTCGTGCCTTTTTCCTGTAACTAAATAATACTTAAAGCTTGATCCACGATTCCCTTTAGAATTGGTGCAAATAACGCAAGCTTAAAAAATAAAGATACAACTATCTTAGATATAAATAATTGTTTTATGTGGGGAATTTTAAAAGGAAGGAATGGCGGTGAGATCGGGATTCGAACCCGAGATACGCTTTCACGTATACACGCTTTCCAGGCGTGCGCCTTCAGCCACTCGGCCATCTCACCGTTGTTCTTGACAACGGTGCTTATTTTACTGAAATTTAAAATAAATGCAAGTAAAAATTTTAGATTTTATGAAAATTATTTAATCATTAAGCAATAAGTTTAGAATAAACGGCTTATTTATCATGTTTATGTAAATTTTTTGGTTCTTCGCCAAATCTGTGGCTAACTAAAAGTTTATATCTAATTTTGTTATACCAATAGACAAAAAAGGGTCGTTCCCAATTAAGATTGAATTAACCAAAATCCATCAATCAAGGAGAACGACCTATGGCTATTGTACCCGATTTTCAATCTGATTTAACAAACCATTTTTTCAAAGGTTTTAAGATTTCTTCCCATTTTATAGATGATAAAGCTAAGGAAATTCATTTTTACCTTGAGCCTTGCAGTGAATTTCCTGTTTGTCCTAGGTGTAAAGGCAAGAATGTAGTTGTTCACGAATATAGAAAACGAATTGTGCAAGATGATTCCATTTTGGGGTATAAGACTGTTTTATTTATTACCTATAGAACCTTTAAATGTAAGTTCTGTAATAAATATTCCACTGAAAAAATAGAGTTCCTATCTGAAAACAGTCGCTTTACAACAAGGGTTGCAGACTCTGTTAATGAAGATTTAGAAAGAGCCGGGTCTATTAAAGATACAGCTGAAAGAACCGGTTTAAGCTGGTCTTCCTGCAAAAGAATTCATAAGCGATACCTTAAAAAGAAAATATACTTTAATTTAGGTCAAGCCTCTCACATTGCTATTGATGAATTCTCTATTAAGAAAGGCCATAAATATGCAACTGTAGTTGTTGATTTAGATACTAAAAGAGTTATTTGGGTTGGTAAGGGTAAGACTGTACGAGAGGTTAATCGCTTCTTTAAATTATGCGGTACAGAGGGCTGTAAACAAATAAAAGCAGTAGCAATGGACCAAAATGCAGGATTTGCTACTTGCGTTAATAAGTACTGCCCTAATGCCAAGGTTGTCTATGATTTATTTCATATGGTTTATAACTTTGGAAGACTTGTTATAAGCGCCATAAGACTAAGACTTGCCTATGAAAATAAAAACAAAAATGATGACAATGCTTATTCTCTTTTAAAGCGTTCAAGATTTCTGTTACTTACAAAAAACTCTAATTTATCTGAAGAAAAAAGAATAAAACTTAATGATATTTTAAGCTTTTATCATGATTTATATGCAGCTAATGAGCTAAAAGAGCTATTACCTGAAGTATTCCATGCTCACTCAAAAGAAGAGTCAGAATCTCTTTGGGATGAATGGGTAAGGTTAGCTTTACAGTCAAAAGTTCAAGAGATTACTAAGTTTGCCAAAGTGCAAAATAGAAGATACCGAGATGGTATAACAAATTCAGGTATTTACAGGATTAGGACAAGCGTTCTTGAAGGGATAAACAATAAGATAAAAGTCTTAAAAAGACTCGCTTATGGATTTAGAGATTTGGAGTATTTCTTTTTGAGGATCATGAATTCATTTAGGGGCAATTCACTTGAATGCTAAAAGGATCCCTGGTCAATTTTGTATATTATTTTCCAGGGATCCCACAGATTTGGCGATGAGCCAATTTTTTTATTTAAAATTTAATCTACTTTTCAGAATTTAACAAAAGATTATCTTTTTATTTTTTTGTCTGAATTATTATCAAATACAAACTATTTAGAATAATGAGTTTATTATAATTTAATATTATTATGGGACTATTTATAGCAATCAAAGGCGCTTGTAACAAGATTGAAAAAAAGTTGAAAACTCAATCAATGCCTTAAGGGCTAGCTGTGGCTAGTCCATACAATACCGAACTTGACAAAATAATAATTAATTACGATAATAGAGTACTCGTTTATTTTTTTAGCCTTCTTGTATTCTACTGGAAGGCTTTTTTTATATTGCAGAAAAGAAAGTATTAAAAGCACTCACTTTCTTGTTATTTAAATATCACAGTGTAGGCAATCACTAGTAAGATCTGACGCAATCATTTAAGATGAGCCTATGATACCCACTTTTCATTGTGCCATTATCAGCAGGAATGTCTGAGTATGTTTAGAGTCAATACGACTTCAGATAAGTATGACAATTACCCACTGTTTAAAGAAAGCTTGAAATCCTCATTAGATGAAGTTCTATAGAAACAACGATTCTGTAGGTACGACTAAATGCAAAGTGCGGGGTGCAAGTTTTTATTTTTGAGGATATTTTTTTAAAGGAAGGAATGGCGGTGAGATCGGGATTCGAACCCGAGATACGCTTTCACGTATACACGCTTTCCAGGCGTGCGCCTTCAGCCACTCGGCCATCTCACCGTTGTTCTTGACAACGGTGCTCATTTTACTGAAATTTAAAATAAATGCAAGTAAATTTTTAATTTTTTATAAAAAAATCAAAATGTAATTTTTTCAAATGAGAATCTAACGATAAAAATGGCTTATATATCAGCTTTTTTCTTTTTTTATAAATTTTTATCTTTATATAAAAATTTGGTAACTACTCAGAACCCTTAACCAAAATAGCCCCAGCATTGCCATTAAATGCAGCATTTAATGCTTCAAATGCTTTTATGCCGTGTTTTTGGGCGGTGCTGATAAATGACATGATTGTAAGATAATTCTGAGCTCCTTCTTTGCTCCGAAAACATCCTGAGACTTTTATCTTCGTTTTTACATTGCGAATGTCTCGTTCCGCTTGATTATTATCATACGGTACATCAAATTTTCTTAAAAAGAGGCATATCGCTTTCTTGAACTTAATTAGTCGTTCAATTAAAGCTCTGGTTTTTCCTTTCCTTATCCGTCCTCGTCTTTGTTTTATATTTGCCTGAGGTGGTGGAAATTCAATATTTGCTAAACTCATTATCGAGTCATATTCTTTATCTATTCTCTCTAATGTATGTTTTTCTATACTATATTTTCCTCTTTTTATTGCCACATCTTTTATCTGTTTCATGGTGATAAGCAGCTGTTTAAACCTAGAAGCCCAACTTTGGACTTTTTCGTTTTCTATGACACCATTAAGCTCTCTTAATAAATGTACACAACATACAGCATGCTCTTTTATATTTTCTAAATTCCAATATGAAGCCCAGCAGTCATGAACAGCTATACCTTTAAAGACTACTGATACCTCATTTGTTTTTATACCATCAAGTCCTCTTTTCTTATCTGTGCTCTGATATGTAAATTCACTATTTGATGCGTTGTGAACCCAATATAATGAGCCTAAAGCTCTGACTCCTGTTTCATCAAAATTTACCACTTCTGATGATATAAGATGCTGCTTTATGACTTTTATGATAGGGCTTACTTTTTGGGCACATGTTTCTACCATTGATATGATTGTGCCCTGAGAGATGCTTACACCAAATAAATCGCCTAAAAGCTCCTGTATCCTACTTATGCTTACAGCTCCTGTGGTATTTAAAATACTTGCTAAAACTGTAAAGCTTTTTCCGTATTGAACATGAGCTTTTACATCTTCAGGAAACTCTCCTCTAAGCTTTATGTCTCCTAAAGGACAAGCTACTGCCTTTAAAGATTGATGCTCTATTACATGTGTATTTACAACAGCCTCTACCACATATCTTGACTCACCACATGCAAATACATTGCCTAAGGATATGCATTTACTTAAGTTTGGACAAAACTTACACTTATTTGGAATATGTTTTTTTACCTCATCAGCATCATGAGGAATGCTCATACTGATGCCTTTGTGGCCCTTTTGTCCACCGGTCTTTTTTCCTGTTTTTTCTCTAAGACTTTTATTTCTTGAAGGTTTGTTAAAATCATCTTTTGATGGCGGTTTAGAGCTATTCTTAGAATTTTGTCCTAACTGCCGTTTCAAGTCTTTTATGGTAAGTTGCAAATCTTCTATAGTTGCTACAAGGCGTTCATTTAGTTTAATTTGGGCTTCTAACTGTTTTGATAGTGATGCTTGTTGCATTTTAAGCATCATGTTGAGCATAAAAGATAAGCTTTCGACGAGTACAGAAGTCTCAGGGGAACATCTTGATTTAAGCTCCTCTGTTAGATTGGCAATCTGTTTTTTTAGCTCGTCAAAATCAATAAAAAAACCTTGTATATCTATTACTTAAAAATAATTATACCATTTAGTTTTTTTAGCATTTTTATAAGATGTTTTATGCAAATTTGATAACGCTAAAAATCGATCTAGAACGATCATAAGATCGTCATCACGATCGATAAGTGAGAAAAATGACAAAACACTCCAAAGAAAAACAAGCTTTCGAATAAAGCCAAATATGCTCAAAATAAGGCATAAATTTTTCTTTGTATGAAAAAAGCTCTTTCTATATAGAATGTGACATATAGCACAATGTAAAATTCTAAAGAACATATAGGCCGAAGAGGCCTGTAAAAATCTACTCACAACTTAATGTGGGGGTCTGAGTAGTTACAAAATTTGTTTATTTTTTTAGATTTTTTCAAAAATTTTATTTTATGCACTATGAATATTTGCAGAAGAAAAGGACCAAGACATCTTAAAATCAATTTATTATCATCTTTAAGACTTATCTGCATAGACATTCCGTGAAATCAATAAATCAAAATGTTTTTGCTTCGATTACAAAACATGGCCTAAAGCGTAAATCTTTATTTAAATTAAACTTGCCCTTCATTTTTAGGACAAGTTAAACATCGTTTACATATAGGATTTTAAGATCATTAAAAAGGCTTAAACTTAACTTAAGATATTGAAAATGCTTTTTTAACTTTTATTTATCAGAATTAAAGCTTCTACTTTTATCCTATTTAGACAAAAAATCTTTTTGCAGTTTTTCAATTAAGCTTAAATCAGCAGGTAACCAATTTAAAGACATTAAATCTGCATATTTAACCCACCTAGCATTCTCATGCTCTAAAAGATCTAATGTTTTATCTTTAAGTGTACAAATATAAAAATACAACTTTACGTGACGTTGAGGGTAATCAAACTCTATAACATCATATAGTCCTTTCGCATTAACCTTGGCATGTAGCTCTTCGTAAAGCTCTCGCTCTAATGCCTCTTTTGCACTCTCCCCATCTTTTAATTTGCCACCAGGAAACTCCCAGAAATCCTTAAACTCGCCATAGCCTCTTTGTGCACAAAAAATTGTGCCCTCATGCTCCCCTTCACCTTTAATGATGGCTGCTGCAACCTCAATATTTTTCATAGCATATACCTCAATAAAAATCCCCAAGAGGAATTACCTCTTAGGGATCTAATCAAATCAAAATTAACTTAACAAATTAAATATATTTGAAGTCAATCTCTTTGATCTTCTGAGACCACTCTGCAGGGCCTAACTTGTGAATGCTGTTACCGTTGCAATCAACAGCTACGGTTACAGGCATATCAACAATCTTATACTCACGAATAGCTTCCATGCCTAAATCCTCAAAGGCTAAAACCTTAGCCTCTTTAATAGCCTTGGAAACTAAGTAAGCTGCACCACCGGTAGCCATTAAGTAAGCAGCCTTGTGCTTCTTGATAGACTCAATAGCCTCAGGGCCACGCTCGGACTTACCGATCATGCCATATAAGCCAGTTTCAGCGAGCATAGTCTCAACGAACTTATCCATACGGGTAGAAGTGGTTGGACCTGCAGGACCTACAACCTCATCACGAACAGCAGGAACTGGGCCTACGTAGTAGATGAACTTCTTGTGGAAGTCAACGCCCTCAGGTAATGGCTTACCCTGAGCAATTAAGTCGCAAACACGCTTATGAGCAGCATCACGGCCTGTTAAGATGGTACCTGAGAGTAATAAGGTATCACCAACCTTCCAAGTTGCGATCTCTTCTTTGGTAATGGTGTCTAAGTTTACACGCTTAACGTCTGCACTTGCGCCATCAATCTTGATATCTGGATAATCATCAAGTGATGGAGGATCAAACTTAGCTGGGCCAGTACCATCTAATACGAAGTCAATATGACGGGTAGCTGCGCAGTTAGGAATAATAGTAGTAGCCTTAGAAACTGCATGGCAAGGATAGGTCTTTACCTTAACATCTAAAACAGTAGTTAAGCCACCTAAGCCCTGAGCACCGATACCTAAACGGTTGATCTTGTCATAAAGCTCAAGACGGAGTCTCTCTTCAGCAGTCTTAGCACCACGAGCCTTTAACTCTTCAATATCGATAGGATCATTTAAGGCTTCCTTAGCTAAAATGGCAGACTTCTCTGGAGTACCGCCAACGCCAACGCCTAAAATTCCTGGGGGGCACCAGCCAGCACCCATATGAGGGATCTCAGAGAGGATGTAATCTACTACGCTATCAGATGGATTTAACATCTTCATATGAGTCTTGTTCTCAGAGCCGCCACCCTTAGAAGCAATAGCAACTTCAACGGTATTGCCGTGAACCATCTCAATGTGAACAACAGTAGGGGTGTTGTCCTTAGTGTTTACACGGGTCTCAAGCGGGTCTACTAAGATAGACTTACGCAGAGGATTGTCCTTATCGCAGTATGCACGACGGGTACCTTCATCTACCATCTCCTGAATGGTCATGTCGCCTTCAAAACGAACGTCCATACCAATCTTTACAAAGCAGGTCACAGCACCAGTATCCTGGCAAAGTGGACGATGGCCAATTGCGCACATCTTAGAGTTAACTAAAATCTGAGCAATAGCGTTCTTTGCAGAAGGGTTCTTCTCAATATCATAGGCGTGCTTCATTGCCTTTAAGAAGTCCTTCGGATGATAATATGAGATATATTGAATTGCCTCATAGACAGATTCAATAAAATCAGCAGTCTTAATGAGTGTGCTCATTGATGGTAAATTCCTTTTAAGTTACTGAAAGACAGATCTTTCTGTACTGTTGATTTTGACATTCTCCCCCTGCTTTATCAAGAGGATAATAAATGCCAGGGCCACAAGACCCTAAGGATTTTTACACCTGCAGTTTCCTACAAATGTTCAATACCTTCCTTACGGGTTATTATAAGTGATAAAACACAGATAAATCAGGCGGTCTTTATCAAATTTGCAAACAATCTAAAATTTTTATTTGATTTAAGTACAGATCTAAAATACAAGACAAAATAAATTGACCTTAATGTACGTAAAAGACCCATAAACTAAAGCTTTAAAATCTTTGTTAAAAAGAAGTACAGCAATCTCTGAGGCAGGATTTTTGCTAAAAGAGCACTTATATAACCTTTAATTCCTACATAAAAAACAGCTTGTGGGGATTTTTTTAAAATTACTTTAACAAGAACCTTGGCAACTTTTAAAGGTTTATCCGCTTTTTTTTGATGATTTTTTATTAAGCTCTCTNNTATATATGAAACTTTATTACTAAAGTATTCATCTTGGCTTAAAACCTCAATTCTATGCTTTATAAAATCAGTAGCTGTAAGATTGGGAATTACTGCACACACAGAAATTTCTTTATTTAAAAGCTCATATCTTAAAGATAAAGTGAGATCTAAAAAAGCACTTTTGGATGCACCATAGACACCATAAAAAGGCAGTGGCAATAGACTCATAACCGAGCCTACATTGACAATTTTCTTTAAAGGAAACTCCTTAACTAATTCTCTTATAAGTGAAAAAGGCTTAATGGTATTTACATAAAAAACTTTTAAAAAAGANTCTTCATCTACGTCAATTAAAGATGAAGGCTCAAGACCTATGCCTGCATTATTTATAAGATACTGAGGAGAGAGATTTAATTCTTTTAATCTACAAATAAGAGCTTGAATGCTTCCTTTTTCACATAAATCAAGCTTTAAAATTCTAAATGATTCTTCAAAATGCTCATCTTTTGTACCGGTTCCAACCCAAAAAGTGCGTTTATAGATAATTAAGCGCACTTTTTTGTTTACATAATTTATTTTTACAAAAAATAACCCTCTGATTCTTCAATCTAATTTTGTTTATTACGCTATTGCCAAAGCTTTTATTTTATCGTATACTAGATACGTATTAATTATTATCTATCGGTATCTTCCTATGGCTGTTATAAACCCTCCAAAATTACCTTCTCTTCTTTTAAATAAAGGTCCTAAAGGTGGTTATTATGTATATACCTATCAAAATATTTGGGATGCCGATAAAAAGCGTTCTAGAAGGGCTAATTCTAAAAAAGTTGGAGTTATTTTAAATGGAGGTAAGGAAGGTCTTATTAAGTGGGATGAACACTTTATTAAAGATTATCCTGAACTTGAACACTTAGATGTTTTTCGTGAAGGACGAAAGTATGTTTTTAAAGCCAAAGAGCCTCAGATAAACTCTTTAGACTTTTATAAAAACACTAAAATCTATCATGCTGGTGCTACTTTTGCTTTAGATTATATTGTTTCTCAATCAAATATAGGTAAAGCCTTATCCCGTGTCTTTTTTAAATACAATGATTATTTAAAAATTCTATCTATAGCGTATTATCTTATTCTTTGTAAAAACAATAACATATCTCAGTTCGAAGAATTTTCTGAATGTACAAGACTCCCTTATCAGAGAGTACTATCTCCAAGTTCTATTTATCGTTTATTTGAAAGAATTGATGAAGAGAAGGTTGATAGATTTATTGAAATCATGAACGATTATTATTTTAAAAATCGAGATGAGAATGATTACGTTTATCTAGCTTTTGACTCTACATCCATATCAACTTATTCTCCCAATTTGCGTTTTGCCGACTTTGGTAAAAATAAAGATGGCGATGATTTATATCAGTACAACGTTCTTATGTTAGTTGAGCAAGATTCTGGTATTCCTTTATTTTATCGTGCTTACAATGGTGCGGTTCCTGACATTGTTACCTTAAGACGCACTATTGCTGATGCTACACGCCTTAAATTTAACAAAAATATAGTCTTTGTTTGTGATAAAGGTTACCCTTCTGCCTCTAATATCGATGATTGCTTACGTAACAACATAAGTTTTGTTTTTAATATGAGGACTAATATTAAAAACTGTCTTATTCAACAGGAAATAGATGAGGCTTACAATCGTTTAATATCTAGAGCAAGTTTTAATAAAAAGCTTAATCAACATGTTTATACAGTAAAACTTAAATGGAAATATGCCTCTATTTTAGTTGAAGGCAAAAATAGACGATTTGATGAAGAAAAAGAGCTGTTCCTTCATTTTTATTACGATCCTGACTTACGTTTCAGCTCTGAAAAGGCAATCAACTATAATGCTGCTACTGTCTGTGAATTATTAAATGACGGATTTGAACTTACAAATAATATACATAAAACTATAAAAGACAGATACTTAGAGTCTATCAAAGATGATTGCGGCAATGATATATGGGTAATATCCGATATTCTTGTTGAAAAGAACCTTAAATATCGTGGTATTAGAGCCTTACTTAGTGATTGTGAAAAAGATCCTTGTGTTTGCTATCAAAGATATTATGACAGAGCAGAAGTTGAATATGCATTTAATACCTTAAAATACCGTTTAGCTTGCAATCGTCCAAGATGTCATAAAGATAAAAGCTTATCAGGCCGACTGTTTACTCAGTTTATCGCAACAACCTTATCTATAATGGTAAGAAAACGCCTACAAAAATATAAAAAAGCTGTTAAAAATAAAGTAATTAAGGGCAAAATAATCTATTCAAGTGATGGCAAGTTACTTTCAAGTTTAAACAATATATTAGTTAAAGTAACTCCTGAAGGAAATCTTTACGATGAGGTAGTAGGTAAAAAAGCTGATTATTTTATAGCTTTAGGTATACCTCTTCCAAGTTCAACTCCTCAAGGTTTTGATCCTTTGTCAGGTCTTATGGATGAGCAAGAAGCAGAAAATGATCTTGATAAATTAGATCCTATTTTAGATGGCCTTTATTACGAAGAAATATAAAAAGCCCAACTTACTCTGAGACAAACTCATTTGTGTTGGACTTTCATGGTGCGTCAACCTAGATAACTAAATTGACGCACTTTTTGGGTTCCAACGACACAAAAGCCGTGCAAAGCTAAGAGCTTTGCACAGCTTTTGGCAATTGGGGAACTAAATCCAGTAATTAAGACACACTTAGTCTGCACAAGGAATTTTAAAACCTTGACGATTTACATTAGAGCACTGAGCTTTATCCAAAAGATATGCATCCAATAAGGTTAAGGCCAGCATTGCCTCAGCAATTGGAACTGCTCTTATACCTACACAAGGATCGTGACGGCCACGAGTTACAATGTCGCAAGGATTTCCATGGATATCCACAGTCTTTCCTGGAACCAGGATGCTTGATGTAGGCTTTAATGCAATGCGAACTATAATATCCTGACCTGAGCTTAAACCACCTAAAATACCACCTGAGTGATTGGCTAAAAAGCCATTTGGAGTAAGCTCATCCCGGGCAGTTGAGCCTCGCATTTTAGCCATCTCAAAGCCATCTCCGATCTCAACGCCTTTTACAGCGTTAATACCCATCATGGCATAAGCGATGGTAGCATCCAATCTATCAAATACAGGATTACCTAAACCGCAAGGAACACCTTTAGCTCTTACCTCAACGCAAGCGCCAATAGAGTCCCCCTTTTCGGCTAATTCTTTAAATAAATCCTTAAGATCAGGCAGTTTTGACTCATCTGCAAAGTTAAATGGATTGTTTTGTGCCACAGTTGCATCAAAACTCTCAGCTTTAATATCTCCAATTGCAGTTACAGCACTACAAATTTGAACATTGCAAAGAGTCTTTAAAACTTGCTTGGCAACAGCACCTGCAGCTACACGCATGCAAGTTTCACGAGCCGATGAACGACCACCGCCTCGATAGTCACGGATGCCATATTTCTCAAAATAGGTATAGTCGGCATGACCTGGTCTAAAACTGTTCATAATTGCGCTGTAATCTTGAGATCTTGGCGCAGTATTTTCAATTAAAAGACCAATTGGAGTACCTGTGGTTTTACCTTCAAATACACCTGAGATAATCTTAACTTTATCACCTTCATTTCTTGGGGTACCGTAACGAGTGGAACCTGGGCGACGACGATCAAGATCTGGCTGAATTACACTCTCATCAAGTTCAATCTGCGGCGGGCAGCCATCAATGATAGCCATAAGGCCCACACCGTGACTTTCACCGCAGGTTGTAACGGTAAACACCTTGCCTATGGTATTACCGCTCATTATNTTAGAAACCTCTAAGGCAGCTTTGGCAAAAACATCATGATAAGCTTTAAGCTGCTCGCAGCTTAAAACAAATACACCACAACCGCCTTTCTTAAGATCTACAAAGTGGAATGGAACCATTGGGAATGCTTCAACTAAGTGTTCCTCAGAATTGCCAACTTCCATTACCAAGATGCCATCATCAGTTAAATAATCTGCAGCGGAGGCTAAAATACGCTTAGCACAATCTAAACCATCATAGCCTGAACCTAAAGCAACATCCGGCTCAGCATGATACTCCTCTGGCATGGTGCTTAAATCCTCTGCATCTACATAGGGAGGATTGGCAACAATTAAATCGTATTTATCACCCTTTGGCAGAGAATCAAACAGATCACTCTTAATTGGGGTAACCAAATTCTCAAGACCATAGTTTTGAATATTGATATTGCAGACCTCTAAGGCATCGTCAGAAATGTCTACAGCATCAACCTCAGTATCACCTTCAAAGTGTAATGCAGTAGCAATTGCGATACAGCCTGAGCCTGTACACATATCAAGCACTCTCTCAGGATCTCTATCAAGATATGGTGAGAAACCATTCTCAATTAACTCGCCAATTGGAGATCTTGGGATAATGACACGACTGTCGACATAGAACTCACGACCGCAGAAGAAAGCTCTATGAGTTAAATATGGAGTTGGGACTCTGTCTAAGATACGCAATCTTGCAATCTTTGCAATAGTAAGTCTTTCCTCTTGAGTAAGTCTTGAGGTTAAAGTGGAATCATCGCACGGCGGAGTTAAATGCATAACGGCCTGGACAATTTCTAAAGCTTCATCCCAATAGTTATCGGTGCCGTGCCCGACATAAATGTCGTGGGCGGCGAAACAAGAGACTAAATAACGTACAACGTCCTGAACAGTAAAGAGCTCTTTAGTTAAAGCCTCTTCAATTTCAGAGCCTGTAGGCAGATCGTCTAAAAGTTTATGGATAGCTTCGATTTCCTGATTATTTGCAAGTTTTGACATAGATGGGTTTATACGCCGTGGATTTAAAAAAGAAAAAAGGTACAGTTAAACTATTACCATGATTATAAGTTTAATTAACTGTACCCTCAAGATGTAATCTTTAGTTTAGCGCAATGCACTTTTTTAGACAACTAAAAGCTCTGTGAACGTAAATGACAGGTCATAATATAAATGGCGTTGTTAATCTCACGACAAATTTTAAGTCTGCAAGCATTAACTTTTTCTTCACTACCAATTACAACCTTTCCGCCATCAAACATAAATTGACCGTGTCCTTGAATTTCAAAACTACCCTTAAAAAACAATACGACATAGCGTGCTATACGTACGGGAGAATAATTTTTAAAAACTCGCATGGAATAAATCCTTATCCTATATGTTGTTTATTATCAAACGCGGCATAATTTAGCTCACAGTTGTTAAGAATAGTTCAAATTTATATTTTCTATTGGGAAAAATTCTCAACAAATAATTTTTATTTATTCTGTGATAATTAAGAGCGTTTAATTATACCAGTATTCATTCTGCGGCTTAAAAAAATGCTCAGGAATTGCGATCTCGCCATTATAATCAAGTAAAAAAGCAGACGAAGTTACAAAATCAGGTCCAAAGTCTTGATGTGATGTGAACTCGTAACACAGTTCACTTACCAACGGCAGATGCGAAACAATTAAAACCACATCCTCAAAATTACATACAGCATCAAGATAAGCTCTAAATGTTAAAGGATCTCCTTGAGGTACAAGTTCAGGTAAAATCTCTCTTATCACTTTACCTTGAACCTTAGATAAAACTATATGTGCAGTTTGTTGGGCACGAGTTTTAGGAGAGATAAAAGCTCTTGTAATCTTATATTTTCTATTTATCTCCTCTGCAACTTTTGTACTTTCTAAAATGCCTTTATTGGTTAATACCTGATCATTATTAGACAAAGTAGCTTGCCCATGACGCATTATAATTATTTTCATATAGCCCCTTTAATTTCAAACTACCCTACACACCCAACATCTTTTAGATGGCTATCCTATTTGAATATTATTATTTATAAGACACTTTAAAAATTTCACAATAAAAATATTTAGAAATTGTAAAAAATAAAAAAAGTTAAATTTTTTCTTTAATTATGAATTCAAAATTCATCAAAAGATGCGAAATACAACGTTATTAGAATTGCAAAGAAAACTTTTGAAACAAACTTTAAAGATAATAGTCATATAAAAAATCCCCTTGCAAAAACAAGAGGATTGTTCAAATCTATATTTAATTAAAGATTTTCAATAGACTTATTTATTTGCTCTAAAGCCAATTGAGGATCTTCTGCTTTGGTAATTGGTCTACCAATTACCAAATAATCAGACCCAGCCTCAATTGCCATCTGTGGGGTCATAATACGTTTTTGATCCCCAACTGCAGAACCTGCAGGTCTAATACCTGGGGTGACACATACAAAAGGAGCTGCAATTTGCGACTTAATGGCAGCAGTTTCTAAGGCAGATGAAACTACACCATCAAGACCTGATTCTTTTACAAGCTTTGCCAAACGCAAAACTTGATCAACAGGCTCAATATCTAAGCCTACACAACTTAACTGGGCTCTATCCATAGAAGTTAAAACAGTAACACCAATTAAAAGAGGCTTTTTCTCAAATTTAGCTAAAGCTTCAGCTGCAGTTTGCATCATTACAGCGCCACCATGAGCATGGACATTAACCATCCATACACCCAAACGCGCTGCAGCCTCACAAGCACGAGCTACAGTATTTGGAATGTCATGATATTTAAGATCCAAAAACACATCAAAGCCTTTATTAATAAGCTTTTCTACAAACTGCGGACCTGCAGTAGTAAAAAGCTCATTACCGACTTTAAGACGGCAAGAATTTGGCTGAATGCGGGATACAAAATTTAAAGCATCGCTTTGATTGTCATAGTCAAGAGCAACTATGATCTTAGGATCTGTCATGTTAATCTCCATCTAAACCAACTTTAGGTTTTAAACTTTCCCAACGCTTACAACTTGGACATTGCCAAAAGAGCATTTTTGATTCAAAACCACAATGCGGGCAAGTATACACATAGTTTGCTGCAATTTGTGCATCAACTAAGCTTTTTAACTGCAAAATTGCTTGATTTGCCGAAGGCTCACCATCTTTTGATCTCAAAGCCATTAAAGCTGAGAACAATTTTAAATTAGGTTTATCTTTAATATATGATAATAATAAAGTCTCAGCATCTTCGTTTCCTGAAGTTTCAGCAACCACTTTTACAAGCTCAACCATAGCTGAAGCAGAATGAGTGGAATTTACTAAGCTTTCAAGGGCGAAACGATATTTAGGATCGGCTTTGTTAGGAAAACATTCTTTAATAAGATGTAAGCAGGTTATAGCATAGCTTGGTGCAAAATTTGTAACTTCTTTTACTAATGCATAAGCGTCTTCATATCTATTTTGTCTTACGTAAATGGAACTTAACTCAAGTCTTGCCCTTACAGACTTTGGGAAAACATCAATAGCGTAAGCATAAGCCTTTGAGGCTTCATCCAATTTTAATGACAAGGCTAAATCAGATGCTTTTTCACAATAATATTGGCCTAACTGTCTTAGACCTTTTTCTCCTAAAGCATCTCTAAACTCTAAAGCAACCTCAATTGCTTTATCATAATCATGCTCACGCTCATAAACCTTTAATAAAAGTTTTGCAGCAAAAGCTCTTTGACGCGGGATATCGATTACATTAACTAAAATCTCTTCAGCTCTATCAAATAAACCTGCACTTATAAAATCACAAGCTAGCTCAAGCTGTGCGGTTTCTCTTTCAGAATCATCTAGGCTTTCATCATTAACCATGCGTTCATGAAAAGAAATGGCTTTATCTACCTCTCCTCTGGTGCGAAATAGATTGCCCAAAGCGAGACTTGATTCAAAAGAAGAGTCTTTATCTTTAAGACATGCGATGAAACGATCTACTGCTTTATCTTCCTGCTTATTTAATAAGTACTCAACTCCCCGCAAATAATTATGGTTTTGTTGATTACGTTCGTTTTCCTGTCTGGCTGACACAGAACTGCGCCCCATGTAATATCCATAGAGCGCAGCTACAGGAAGTAAAAGAAAAAGCAGTTCAAACATAAAATCTTATTAAATAATTATGCTTTAACTGGGAGATTGTCTTCCTTTTGTTCTTTCTTTCGCTCATCTTCATAAGCACGTAATTGCTTGCGTACTTTGTTTAATTCAGAACGGGTCTTACGATGTTCATTCCACAATTTAAGGAAGAACAAAATAGAACCTAAAGCTCCTAAAGCAAAACCAAAACAAACACCTACAACCAATACTGAGGCTAAAGTAACTTCCGCTTTAACTACAAGAAAATCAAAAGGTACCAATCCGTCATTTGCAGCGCCAATAGCTAATCCAAAACAAACAATTACTGCAATAACTGTAAGGTTAATCCAAAACTTAATCATCTAAATATAAACTCCTGAATTCCTTGTAACATAATAACAGAGCTTAGCGGAAGTTGCACGTCTGTCATTATACGTTAAACAGCTGCGTTTTTATTAACGCGGTTTCTAAGCTCAACACCTGGCTTAAAGTGAACGACTCTACGCTTGTCTAAAGATACAGGTTCGCCTGTTTTTGGGTTATGAGCAATACGTGGTTCTCTTACACGTATTTCAAAACTGCCAAAACCTCTGATTTCAATTCGCTCACCTTGCGCAAGCGTCTCGATCATAACCTCAAAGATTTCTCTTACAGCAGAATCGATGCTCTTTGGATTGTGGGTAGGAAACTGCAAAGCTAATAAATTAATAAGTTCTGCGCGAGTCATTTTATAAAGCTCCCTCATAAAATCATAACTGGTATAAATTTTAACCAATTATTAAGGACATAGCTGCGAAAAAATGAGAAAAATCAGATCTTAAACCCAAAAATTATCAAAAAATAATAACGTATCACACTTTTTAAATTAAAGATTGACATTCAAATAAAAGGTTAATCTGATATTTTGAATATTTTTAAGGACTTAATCAACAATTATTTAGTAAATAATAAATTATATCTATAAATATACAGATTAACTATATTAAACAAATTTTCAGGCTCTTCGCCAAATCTGTGGCTAACTAAAAATTTATATCTAATTTTGTTATACCAATAGACAAAAAAAATGGTCGTTCCCAATTAAGATTGAATTAACCCAAATCCATCAATCAAGGAGAACGACCTATGGCTATTATACCCGATTTTCAATCTGATTTAACAAACCATTTTTTTCAAAGGTTTTAAGATCTCTTTCCATTTTATAGATGATAAAGCTAAGGAAATTCATTTTTATCTTGAGCCTTGCAGTGAATTTCTTGTCTGTCCTTGGTGTAAAGGCAAGAATGTAGTTGTTCACGAATATAGAAAACGAATTGTGCAAGATGATTCCATTTTGGGGTATAAGACTGTTTTATTTATTACCTATAGAACCTTTAAATGTAAGTTCTGTGATAAATATGCAACCGAACAAATCCCTTTTATTTCAAGTAGACACCGCATCACAAAAAGCCTTGAAAATGAAGTTATTGAGGATTTACAAAGGTCTGGGTCTATCAAAGATACGGCTCAAAGAACTTCCCTTAAATGGGATACGTGTAAACAAATAAAAGCAGTAGCAATTGACCAAAATGCAGGATTTGCTACTTGCGTTAATAAGTACTGCCCTAATGCCAAGGTTGTCTATGATTTATTCCATAAGGCTTATAACTTTAGAAGACTTGTTATAAGCGCCATAAGACTAAGACTTGCCTATGAAAATAAAAACAAAAATGATGACAATGCTTATTCTCTTTTAAAGCGTTCAAGATTTTTGTTACTTACAAAAAACTCCAATTTATCAGAAGAAAAAAGAATAAAACTTAATGATATTTTAAGCTTTTATCATGATTTATATGCAGCTAATGAGCTAAAAGAGCTATTACCTGAAGTATTCCATGCTCACTTTAAAAGAAGAGTCAGAANNTCTCTTTGGGATGAATGGGTAAGGTTAGCTTTACAGTCAAAAGTTCAAGAGATTACTAAGTTTGCCAAAGTGCAAAACAGAAGATACCGAGATGGTATAACAAATTCAGGTATTTACAGGATTAGAACAAGCGTTCTTGAAGGGATAAACAATAAGATAAAAGTCTTAAAAAGACTCGCTTATGGATTTAGAGATTTGGTGTATTTCTTCTTAAGAATTAGAGATGCTTTTAGAGGTAATGCTTATGTTTAACATATAGCCCTAATGAATATAATCTCAATTTCATTAGGGCTATCCACAGATTCTCGGAAGAACCATAAATAACAGAAGGCCCCAGGTTTTTACATCTGAGGCCTTCAATTTTTAGAAATTATCTAAAAAACTTTAATTATTTCTCAACCTTACCAGCAGCGGCGAAAGCTGCGGCCATAGCGGTGGTCTGAGGCTCCTGAGCCTTCTGGTTTACAGAAGCTAAGGCTTCCTTCTCCTCAGCCTCGTCCTTAGCACGGACGGATAAGGAGATCTGGCGGGACTTACGATCAACGCTCATTAACTTAGCCTCGATAGAATCGCCTTCCTTGCAAACGGTAGTAGCGTCTTCGATGCGGTCACGAGAGAGATCGGAAACACGTACATAACCGGTGATGCCATCGGCTAATTCTACGGTTACGCCACGAGCGTCAACTGCAGAAACGGTACCGGTGACGATGGAGCCCTTACGGTGAGAAGCTAAGTAATCAGCAAATGGATCCTCAGCGATCTGCTTTAAGCCTAAGGAGATGCGCTCACGCTCTGGGTCTACCTGGAGAACAATAGCGGTGATTTCGTCACCCTTCTTGAAGTCGCGAACAGCGTCTTCACCTGGCTGCTGCCAAGAGATATCAGAGAGGTGTACTAAACCGTCGATACCACCTTCAAGACCAATGAAGATACCGAAATCGGTGATGGACTTGATCTTACCGGTGACCTTGTCGCCCTTGGTGTGAGACTCAGCAAACTCGATCCATGGATTCTGCTTGCACTGCTTTAAGCCTAAGGAAATACGACGACGCTCCTCGTCGATCTCGAGAACCTTAACCTTGACAGTATCGCCAACAGAAACAACCTTGGAAGGATGAATATTCTTATTGGTCCAATCCATCTCGGATACGTGAACTAAGCCCTCAACACCCTCTTCGATCTCAACGAAGCAACCGTAATCGGTGAGGTTAGTAACCTTGCCTTCGATGATAGAATCAACTGGGAAGCGGGTAGCGATATTGGCCCATGGATCCTCACCTAACTGCTTGAGGCCTAAGNNGGAAACACGCTGACGCTCACGGTCGAACTTGAGAACCTTAACAGTGATCTCGTCACCAACATTAACGATCTCAGATGGGTGCTTAACACGCTTCCAAGCCATGTCGGTGATGTGGAGTAAGCCGTCAACACCGCCTAAATCTACGAATGCACCGTAGTCAGTCAGGTTCTTGACAACACCCTTAACAGTCTGACCCTCAGCGAGGTTAGCCAGTACGGACTCACGCTCAGAAGAGTTCTCAGTCTCGATAACAGCACGGCGAGAAACAACAACATTGTTGCGCTTCTGATCGAGCTTGATTACCTTGAACTGCTGCTCTTTACCTTCTAAGTGAGAGGTATCGCGAACTGGGCGAACGTCTACTAAAGAACCAGGTAAGAAGGCGCGGATGCCGCCTAACTGAACAGTAAAGCCACCCTTGACCTTACCATCGATAACGCCAGTAACAGTTTCCTGCTTGCTGAAAGCGTCTTCAAGCTTGTTCCAAGCTTCGTTGCGTTTTGCCTTCTCGCGAGAGACTACGGTTGCACCGTCGCCTGACTCTACAGACTCGAGAGCAACATCAACAACGTCGCCTACTTTAACCTCGAGCTCGCCTGCAGGAGACATAAACTGCTCCTGAGGAATAGCAGACTCGGACTTAAGGCCAGTGTCAACGATGACTAAACCATTGTTGATAGCAACAACAGTACCTTTAACCATTGAGCCCGGACGGGTTTCTACGTTTTTCAGAGACTCTTCGAAAAGTTGTGCAAAAGATTCCATTAAGGTAAAAATTCCAAAATTGCCCCTTCGCATCCTGCGTTTGGGGAGTTGTTAAAAAATGTACGGTCGTCCATAACCGCACTTAAACTATGTAGTAAAACTACAATTTACATTCAAGACCGGTGCGCTCTTTAATAATCTGCGCAGCAGTATTGAAAACTTCTTCAATACTTAAGTTAGAAGAATCGATAACTACAGCATCATCTGCAGGTTTAAGCGGAGCAACCTCACGATTACGATCACGCTCATCACGCTCTTCGATTTCCTTAAGTATCGCCTCATAATCGGCGCTCTTACCACTGCTTTGAAGCTGTAATACACGTCTTTGTGCACGTACAGAAGCAGCAGCATCAAGGAAAATCTTGACCTGTGCCTTAGGGAACACTACAGTACCCATATCACGGCCGTCAGCAACCAAGCCTGGCTCTCTTAAAAAGCTACGCTGTCTTTGCAGTAAAGCTAATCTTACAGAGCTAATTGCGGCTACCTTACTGGCATTTACTCCTGCCTCTTCAGTACGAATAGCAGAGGTGACATCTTCTTCACCTAAAAGTACTCTTACGCCATTAGGGGTATTATCAAAATGCAAATCTAAAAGTTTTGCCTCTTGTAATACGGAGCTTTCATCAAACAAGGCTAAACCAGCTTTTCTTACTGCATAAGCCAAAACGCGATAAATTGCGCCTGAATCAAGGAGCTCAAAATCTAAAGCTGTGGCAATCTTACGAGTTAATTCGCCTTTACCAGCTCCGCCTGGGCCATCGACTGCAATAACAATAGCATTACTCATTTTTTTATCCTTGTTTTAAACTGTGTAATTATACCAGAATTTAATAAAAGAACAGCATTTATTCGCAAAATAAATCTACTTTTATTATTTTTTTGCCATATATCAAATTTATGGTTCTTCGCCAAATCTGTGGCTAACTAAAAGTTTATATCTAATTTTGTTATACCAATAGACAAAAAAGGGTCGTTCCCAATTAAGATTGAATTAACCCAAATCCATCAATCAAGGAGAACGACCTATGGCTATTGTACCCGATTTTCAATCTGATTTAACAAACCATTTTTTCAAAGGTTTTAAGATTTCTTCCCATTTTATAGATGATAAAGCTAAGGAAATTCATTTTTACCTTGAGCCTTGCAGTGAATTTCCTGTTTGTCCTAGGTGTAAAGGCAAGAATGTAGTTGTTCACGAATATAGAAAACGAATTGTGCAAGATGATTCCATTTTGGGGTATAAGACTGTTTTATTTATTACCTATAGAACCTTTAAATGTAAGTTCTGTAATAAATATGCAACTGAAAAAAATAGAGTTCCTATCTGAAAACAGTCGCTTTACAACAAGGGTTGCAGACTCTGTTAATGAAGATTTAGAAAGAGCCGGGTCTATTAAAGATACAGCTGAAAGAACCGGTTTAAGCTGGTCTTCCTGCAAAAGAATTCATAAGCGATACCTTAAAAAGAAAATATACTTTAATTTAGGTCAAGCCTCTCACATTGCTATTGATGAATTCTCTATTAAGAAAGGCCATAAATATGCAACTGTAGTTGTTGATTTAGATACTAAAAGAGTTATTTGGGTTGGCAAGGGTAAGACTGTACGAGAGGTTAATCGCTTCTTTAAATTATGCGGTACAGAGGGCTGTAAACAAATAAAAGCAGTAGCAATGGACCAAAATGCAGGATTTGCTACTTGCGTTAATAAGTACTGCCCTAATGCCAAGGTTGTCTATGATTTATTTCATATGGTTTATAACTTTGGAAGACTTGTTATAAGCGCCATAAGACTAAGACTTGCCTATGAAAATAAAAACAAAAATGATGACAATGCTTATTCTCTTTTAAAGCGTTCAAGATTTCTGTTACTTACAAAAAACTCTAATTTATCAGAAGAAAAAAGAATAAAACTTAATGATATTTTAAGCTTTTATCATGATTTATATGCAGCTAATGAGCTAAAAGAGCTATTACCTGATAGTATTCCATGCTCACTCAAAAGAAGAGTCAGAATCTCTTTGGGATGAATGGGTAAGGTTAGCTTTACAGTCAAAAGTTCAAGAGATTACTAAGTTTGCCAAAGTGCAAAACAGAAGATACCGAGATGGTATAACAAATTCAGGTATTTACAGGATTAGAACAAGCGTTCTTGAAGGGATAAACAATAAGATAAAAATCTTAAAAAGATTCGCTTATGGATTTAGAGATTTGGAGTATTTCTTTTTGAGGATCATGAATTCATTTAGGGGCAATTCACTTGAATGCTAAAAGGATCCCTGGTCAATTTTGTATATTATTTTCCAGGGATCCCACAGATTTGGCGATGAGCCAAATTTATTTAATTTTCTTTACTTAAACAAATTCTTTTGAATAAAGAAAAAGGAGTTAACCTAAACCGATTAACTCCCAATTTTTAAATTTTGTAAGGACAAACTAATCCTGATGATGTAATAAATGTCCCATTCTCTCTGCTTTAGTATCGAGATAATTTTCGTTATAGCGATTACGTCCATACTCAAGAGCATGTCTTGCTACAACTTCAATACCGTGAGCATTTAATTCATCAATCTTACTTGGATTATTGGTCATTAAAATCACTTTATTAAAGCCTAAACGACGCATAATCTCAGCGCATAAATCATAGTGACGGGCATCAGATGGGAAGCCTAAACGCAAATTAGCATCAACAGTATCAAGGCCCTGATCTTGAAGACGATATGCTCTAATCTTATTGAAAAGACCAATTCCACGACCTTCTTGGCGCATATATAACAAAGCACCACGCTTTACTCTAGCAATTTCTTCTAATGCAGCATCCAACTGGAACCCGCAGTCACAGCGCAGACTGCCAAAGACATCACCAGTTAAACACTCAGAGTGAATGCGACATAAAACAGGCTGACCATCATCAAGCTGACCCATCGAAATCACAGCATGATCTAAAAGCTGTTGGTCGCGAAAAACGGTAATATTAAAAATTCCGTGGCGGGTCGGGAGTTTTGCCACAGGTCCTTGAATTAATGTAATTGACACTTGTGTTTTCCTTTATGTTATAGCGGTGAAATTATACACCATAGGAAAAATTTTGACATCTCCCTATCTTTAGCTCTAACTTTACTTAACTTATATAAATGAAAAAACATAAACAATTTAAAAATTTAATTTTACAAAAACTAAAATTTTATTTTTTTTATAATTGAGGTAGAATTTGCCAAGACAGCTTTAAAAGCTTTAGATAAAAAAAAACTAAGATTTAAATCTTAGCTTTCTTCATTTTAGGATTTTATAAGGATGTTCCAGAACGTGGCGGATGGAGTGAGATTCGAACTCACGGAGGGCCAGGCCCTCGACGGTTTTCAAGACCGTTGCATTCAACCGCTCTGCCATCCATCCGCTGGAACGAGGACTATTATACATGAGTTTTTTTCATAATGGAAGAGAAATTTTAACTGATAATGAAGGTTTTTTAAAAAAAAGAGAAGATTGGTCTCCGGAGCTGATGGAATTTATGGCTAAAAATGACGGTTTGACCTTAACTTCAGAGCATAAACTGGTAATTGAGACTGTACAAAAATATTTTGAAGAATATGCAACTACTCCCCCAATTCGCGGTTTAATCACCCTATTGAAGAAGCAAGGACACCCAGAATTAGGTTCTGTAGCCCTTGCAGTATTATTCCCTCAAGGGGCTGCAAAGACTGCCGCACGATATGCAGGATTACCAAAACCTGCTAAGTGCATTTAAAAAAAACAAAGCCGAAATTCTTTTAAAGTTTTTCGGCTTTGTTTTATATATAGATAAAGTTATCTATTTTTATTCTTTTTTATTTTCTTTTGGGGCTGTAACCAACATGGTAGATAAGCCTGCCTTTAAATACATTACCATTGACCAAATGGTAAGAACTGTGGCAATGGCCAGCATGCCTAAGGCTGCATAAATAACAGGATCGTTATAGCGCCAAATCAGTAAAGCTAAAGATGCTAACTGAATAGTAGTCTTCCACTTTCCAACCCAACTTACCGCAACTTGAGAGCGTTTACCAAGCTCAGCCATCCATTCACGCAAAGCAGAAACTGTAATCTCACGAGCGACGATAATCATCGCTGGGATACTTACAAATAAGTTAATGTGTGGAAAATATTCATTTACATGTACAGAGTAGTACTCAACAATTAAAACTAAAGCTACACAAACGATAATTTTATCGGCAACTGGATCTAAAAAAGCACCAAACTTAGTCTCAAGATGTAATTTTCTGGCTAAAAAGCCATCTAAGAGATCGGTTAATGCCGCAATAACAAAAACTAATGCTGCATAAAAATTTGACATTGGAGTTGGATAATAAAACAGGATGACAAATACAGGAATCAAGGCCAGTCTTATTAGTGTCAATATATTTGGAAGATTTAGCATATTGATCTCTCTCTTTCTTTTATTTTTCCTAAAATCCTATGGTAACCATAATGGTCCTAAAAAATCTCTCTTAGGCAAACCAAATTCAGATGGGTAAGCAACATCCACAAGATAAAGACCATCAGGACGGGCTGTAGGTCCGGCAAGAGATCTCTTACGTGCGGCAAAAACATCCTCAAACCATTTTAGATCATGTTCGTGAGATCCTACAGGTAAAAGACTACCTACAATATTTCTCACCATATGATTTAAAAATGCGTTAGCTGCAATATCAAAAATAATGTAAGGACCGTGACGACTTACCTCAATAAAATGCACGCAGCGACTTTTAGATGAAGATTCCTCATCAGCGCCACAAAAGCTTGAAAAGTCATGTTCACCTATAAGCATTGAAGCTGCCTTTTGCATTAACTCAACATCATATTGTCCCATATAAACAGATACGCCACGCTTTAAAAGACCTGGACGATTTTGAGTATTTTGCAAAATGTAACGATAACGTCTAGCTCTTGCAGAAAATCTTGCATGAAAGCCTTCATCAACGTGACGGGCCCAAGTTACGGCAATATCATCTGGCAAATTGCCATTGGTTCCTAATACCCAGCCTCTGTCAGTTCTTTCATTGGCAACATCAAAATGCACTACCTGCCCTGTAGCATTCACTCCAGCGTCGGTTCTCCCGGCGCATTGAATCTCTACAGGAGCATTTGCAACCTTTGATAAAGCTTTCTCAAGCTCCCCTTGAATTGTAACTTTAGTATTCTGACGTTGAAAACCGAAATAATTCCAGCCTGAGTATTCAATGCCAAGCGCAATTCGCACAAAAAAACTCCTTAACCTTTAAAAACTTTAAATTTGGCTATGAAATAAGTAATTACAGTAACAACTTCCATAGCAATAATTAAAGCAGGCAATCCTTCCACTACATACTTAACTAATAACCATACTATGATATTACGTAAAACAAGAGTAGATATCGCTAACGCAAAAAAGGCAAAAACACTGCCTTCTTTCTTAAAAGTAAAATAGCGATGTCCAAAGAATGAAACCCAGAACGCACAAATAAAGGCGATGGAGGTTACTGCGTTTTCATTTAGAGCTGTCATAAGCTCAAGAGCAATGGTAATTGCTAAGTCAGAAAGAGTTGCCGCTCCTCCAACAATTGCAAAACGCAGAACCTCACTTACGCCATTATCAGCATTAAGGTTTTTAATGCTTAGTTTGGTCATTATGGGTGACTCCAACCGTAGTAACACTCATACCTTTTGGCAATTGATTGGACAGAGGGCCTGTAACCTTTGAAACAACGTACACAGGACGACCTTTAATTTCCTCAGACAATCTGCCTAAGTACTCACCTAAAACACCAACAGAAATAAGTTGAATGGAGCCTAAAAATAAGACCACACACAAAGTTGAGGCATAACCTGGAACAGATACACCGCCCATAATTACCTCAAAAATTACCCAAAACATATAGGCTAAGGCCAAAATACCTATAAAACCACCTATATAAGACCAAACTCTTAATGGTAAAGATGAGAATGAAACAATTCCATCTAAGGCAAAGTTCCAAAGCTTCCAATAATTCCATTTAGTTTGGCCTGCAACTCTTTGAGGGCGCTCATAACCTACACCCTTGGCGCTAAAACCAGGCCAAGCATATAACCCTTTCATAAAACGATTACGTTCAGGAAGCTGTCTTAAAGTCTCTACAATTTTTTTATCAATAAGACGGAAATCACCTACATTGGAAGGGATCTTGACACGGTTTGATAACTTATTAAATACGTAGTAAAAACCACCTGAGGTTACACGTTTTGCCTCGGAATCTTGAGATCTGTCAACTCTTACACCGTAAACATTATCGATCTCTTCTTCTTTCCAGATTTTAATGAACTCAAGCACTACCTCTGGAGGATCTTGTAAATCCACATCCATAGGTACAATGGCATCGGCATCAACTAGATCTAAAGCTGCACTCATTGCAGCCTCTTTACCAAAGTTACGTGAAAGCTTAATTAAGCTAATAGAGTCATCTTTTTCTTGTAATTTTTCTATGATTTGGCAAGTATTATCTTTAGAACCATCATCAACAAAAACAATTTCAATGTGGTCTTTCAAACTTGCTAATTTTTCTTTAACTGTTGAGACGAAGGTCTCTACAGTTTCATGTTCATTAAATACCGGAACCACCAAGGCTACGGTGTAATCATCTTTTCGCATGTTCTTAATCCGTCAAAAACTCATGTCTTGACAATGGGTTTTTCTTAAATAAGCCGCCTAAAGCTGTAGTGGTGGTAGTAGATGCAGGATCACGTACACCACGGGACTTTACGCAATAGTGGGTGGCAGTCATAGTTACGGCAACATTGCGCGTATTTAATAAAGTTTGTAATGCCACTAAAATTTGTTGGGTCAGACGCTCTTGTACTTGAGGTCTATGACCAAAAAACTGGACGATACGATTGATTTTAGATAAACCAATAATCTTATCCTCAGGGATATAGGCAACTTTAGCCACACCATCCATAACTACAAAATGATGCTCACAAGTTGAGGTAACGGTAATATTATCGACCTTTACCATCTCATCAAAATGCATCTTATTTTCAAAGACGCTGACCTTAGGAAAATTACGATAATCTAAACCTGAGAACACCTCATCTACATACATACGTGCTACACGAGTAGGAGTTTCCTGAAGACTATCATCGGTTAAATCAAGGCCTAAAGTTTGCATAATTGCACGCATATGCTCAGCCACTACGGTCTTTTTTTCTTCAGATGTTAAGCCATTATCGGCCCATGGAGTTTCAAGTCCACGACTTATTAAAGCATCACGAACTAATATAGCCTCAGCACTTAATTCACTATCTTTGAGCATCATAAACCTGTACAGTCTTTTCTATTGAAAAATGTAAATGGTGATGTTCAAGACCATATTTACGGCTTAAATAATCACCCAAGCGTTTAACTCCACCTTGCTCTGAGGCATGATGTCCTAAAACAAAGACCGGAGTTCCATTTTCAGATGAGAGATGATAAGTTTGCTCCTTAACATCACCTGTAATTAAGGCTTGAAATTTTGGCGAAGGATTATCGTCCAAAAGGAAAGAACCCGATCCTGAACATACTGCAATTTTGGACAGTAAAAGCTTAGGATCACAATTACCTAAAACCTCAACTTTAGTATCAAGAGCATTTGAAAGCTTTAGCGCCATTTGCTCTACAGTCAAAGGCTCAGGCATAATGCCCTGCATTGCAATAGATTGAGGACAACCTTTTTCAATATAATCTAAATCCTCAAGACCAATAATGTCGCTAATATAACGATTATTACCTAAAGTTAAATGCGCATCTAATGGTAAATGATAGGCCAAAAGGTTTAAATTAGCCTCTAAAATAGCATTTAATCTATCTTTATAAGAGCCCACAATTCTTGTGTCCTGTCCTTTCCATAACAGGCCATGGTGCACAATTAAAGTATCAGCGCCCTCTTCAACTGCAGCATCAATGGCCTCAAGAGAAGCTGTAGTTGCAGTTGCAATAGAAATACACTCTGAAAAGCCTTCAACTTGCAAGCCATTTAAAGAAGCATCTTTAAATTTAGCAACATCTAAATAATCATTAATACAAGATTCAAGTTCATAAACTTGCATAAATAGCTCCTAGTGGCTTACCACATTGCATTTAAAACCAGTACGGCTCTGAATTTCAGAAGCAATCTTACGTGCAGCATCACGACTTTTTGCAAAAGCCGCATAAATACGCACTGCAGTTTTACCATTTACATTAATAGTTTGGGTAATTGGGCTATAACCTGACATCTTAAGTCTGGCAATTACAGAATCAGCATTTTTCTGATTTGAAAATACGCCAACTTGTACTGCAAAATCACCACTCTTTGCACCTGGAGTTACTACAGGCTTTTGCTGTGGTTTTTGAACTTTAGCACCTGCATTATTTTGAGATTTTGTTGTATTTGCACTTTGAGATGGCTGTGTAGTTTTATCTTGTACTGAAGGTAAAGGAGTATTATCAGTAAAAGTCTCGGTATTGCTGTTTTGAGAATTTAAAGGCTTGGCATCAATAATAGTTGGAGCAGGTCCAAACATATTATCATCAGGTACCTCTAAATCGCCTGAGGACTGAGAAGTTGTCAAAGGTGCTGTTGAATTTTCAGCACTAGATGGCAAAGGCTGAGTGGAGTCATCCTCAGGGGCTAATAAATCAGTGTAATCATGCTCAGATGGAGATACTAACTGACCGTCATTATTAACTACCGCGCCTTGAGAGTTAACTGCAATAGATTTGTCATCTTTTTTATCATAAACCTCGCGAGGATCCATCATAGCCGGGACAATGATCATAATAAGAGATACTAAGACCAAAAGTCCTACAATACGGTTACGCAGACTTTTACTAATAGACATATTTATTCCTCGTTAAGCTTACAATCAGACGAACAGGCCTGACTTACTGTTACAAATGAACCCATAATGATAATTTCATCATCTACTTTGGCTTGCTTCTTGCATGATAAAGCAGCTAAAGAAGCTTTGTCAAAACAATGAATATTCTCACTTTTTACGCCCAAAGCCATTAAATCATGAGAAAGTCTTTCATAACTTTCGCCACGCTCTGTTGGCAAGGATGTAACATAAAACTCATCAAAAACAGGTACTACAATTTTAAGAACACTTTCAATATCTTTATCTGCAAGCATTCCAATTACTGCATAACGCTTACCCTTTATCGCTCTTGCTTTTAAAACTTGAGCTAAATGTAGCGCTGCAGGTGGATTGTGAGCCACATCAATATAGATATTTGGGTTCTTTTCAATAAGCTGCATACGACCTGGAAGGGATGTATGCTCAAGAGCGTTATTTAAAATCTCTTCTGTTAAAGATGTGTTAAGACCTTTAAGTTTGTCCTTAAATTTAGAAACCAATACCTCTACACACTTAATGGCAGCAGCGGCACAGCATTCAGGAACTTTCGGATAACTTAAAACCATCTCTTTTGCTAAAAGCTTATCTTTATAATGAGTTTTGTCATCAAATGAAGTAGCAAAATCTCTATTTTGAACATATAAAGTAGCGTTACGCTCTTTACAAATAGAGATAATCTCATCTTCTGCGCTTTTATCTAAAATACCTGTAATACAAACTGCATTATTTTTAATAATACCAGCTTTTTCAAAGGCAATTTTTTCAATGGTATCACCTAAGATCTTGGTGTGATCAAGACCAATTGAGGTAATAATAGAGACATCAGCATCTAAGGAATTAACAGCATCAAGCCGTCCGCCTAAACCTATTTCAAGAACCATAGCACCTACATTTTCTTTATAAAAACTTACAAAAGCAGCAAGTGTGGTGTATTCAAAATATGTTAAAGGGATCTCAGGCTCTTTTATAGCTGCTTTATGGACAGTATCAAAAGCGTCAGCTAACAACTCAGATTTAGCATTTTGACCATCAATGACAACACGCTCATTGAAATGCCATAAATGAGGAGAAGTGTAAAGACCGGTTTTAACCCCTAGATTCTTTAAAATAGCAGCAATTAAAGCTGAGGTTGAGCCTTTACCGTTAGTACCAGCTACTTCAACAATACAGGTATTTGAAAAATCAAGGTTTAAACGATATAAAACCTTCTTTACCCGCTCAAGTCCTAACTCTATATGACAAGGGTTAAGACTGTGTAAATAGTCAAGCCAGGTTTGAAGCGAACCTGGCTTGGATAATTTGAGGCTTTCACTCATAAAATTANNAATCTTTACCGTAGAGTTTTTTGCTTTGTGAGCTTTGCTTTGATTGGCTTTAGCTTCAGCTAAAGCAACATCAGGATTAGGCTTATTTAACAAAATAGCGGTAACTGATGCTAAGGTATCACGCATATCTTTACGTGCAACAATCATATCAATTGCACCCTTCTCACGTAAAAACTCTGCATGCTGGAAGCCCTCAGGCAAAGTCTCACGCACAGTCTGTTCAATAACACGCGGACCGGCAAAACCAATTAAAGCACCAGGCTCGGCTACATTGATATCACCTAACATGGCCAAGGAGGCACTAACACCACCCATGGTAGGATCAGACATAACAGAGATAAATGGTAAGCTGGCTAAAGACAAATGAGATAAAGCAGCTGAGGTCTTGGCCATCTGCATTAAGGAGAATAAAGACTCCTGCATACGGGCACCACCTGAGGTTGCAAAGCAGATAAGAGCTCGACGTTCTTTAATACAAGTTTCAACTGCAGCGCAGAATCTTGCACCAACGACAGAGCCCATAGAACCGCCCATAAAGGCAAATTCAAAAGCACAAGCAACAACAGGTAAACCTTTTAAAGTTCCCTTAATTACTACTAAAGCATCTTTCTCTCCTGTAGCCTTTTGAGCTGAAGCAAGACGATCTTTATATTTCTTTAAGTCTTTAAACTTTAAAACATCTTTAGGTTCCATCTCCTGAGCGATTTCAACTCTTCCTTCTTTATCTAAGAAAGAGTCTAAGCGTACTCTGGCACTTATGCGCATATGATGACCGCATTTAGGACATACATTAAGATTGCGCTCAAGCTCCGCGCGATACAACACCTGTTCGCAGGCTGTGCACTTAGTCCATACACCTTCAGGAATTTCATGACGACTTGCGGAATTACTGCTGTTACCTACAGTTTTTTTAAGTAAATTTTCAAACCAATTCATATAAACCTTGTATCTCAGAACGGAGACAAAAATATTTGTCCTAATCTCAAATTATAGCGCCTTTGCATTAAAACGCAAAACCAAAACCTTAGATAAGATTACGCTCTGAAGCTCTAGATAAAATCTCAGAAAAAGCCTCAAGCGCATCAGCTGTAGCATTATTTCCCAAAGACAAAACATCTTCTTTGTCTAAATACATAATGCCTGACACTTCTTCTTTTTGACGAGAGGTAATTACATCTCCTTTAGCAAAATACAAATAAGCATATAAAAAGTGCTTTTTATCTGCATAAAAGATTTGTTTTTTACCTAAAGCTTCAAATACTACATTATCATTATCAGCATCAATTCCAACTTCTTCTAAAAGCTCTCTTTTTGAACCTTCTTCGATATCTTCACCATGCTGTAAGACTCCACCTATGCAAACATCAAATTTACCTGGGGCAAAATCTTTAGATAAGGTTCTTACTTCTACTAAAAAACGGCCTTCACGATTGCAAAAAGCAATATAGCAGGCCCTATGTGCAAGCTTGCCTTTTCGCATTTGCGCACGAGTTACAGTATCAACTACCTCATCATGCTCACTTACAATATCGACTAATTCCAAAGTTAAATCCTCTTTAATAGTGCGGTGGTGGAACTTCTTCACTTTGCGGTCTTACCGCATAAGGATCACCTACTTTTGAATATAAGAATTTAAACTGTACTTTAAGCTTATCTATCTCATCTAAAGCCAAAGATAGTTCATTGCCTAATCTTTCAACCTCAGATTCAAGCCAAGCATTTTTCTCTTCAAGTGCAGTTAAACGATCTGTATCAAGCATAAAACACTCCTTTAACCACATACATTTTAACAAAGAATAAAGATATTAGACCAACCTCTTGTTTTTATGAAAAAATAAGGCAGCTCTAACAAAGTGTAGGGCTGCCCTTTTTTAGATAAGTTTTTTAAATTATAGGCTCTTCCGGAAAACTGTGGCTAATTAAAATTTAATATCTAATTTTGTTATACCAATAGACAAAAAAATGGTCGTTCCCAATTAAGATTGAATTAAACAAAAAAACAACCAACCTAGGAGAACGACCTATGAATATTGTAGCCGACTTTCATAATTTTTTCTTTAATCTTTTTTATACAAACTTCAAACTTTTTAATTATCAATTTGATGAAGATAAGAAAGAGATTCATCTTTTCTTAGAGCCTAAAGACAATTATCCTCAATGTCCTATCTGTAAAAATCATAATGTTGTAGTTCATGAATATAGACATAGAATAGTTAAAGATGGCTCTTATAACGGTTTTCAGTTTATTTTGCATATTACCTATAGAACTTTTAAATGTAAGTTCTGCGATAAATATGCAACCGAACAAATACCTTTTATTTCAAGTAGACACCGCATCACCAAAAGCCTTGAAAATGAAGTTATTGAGGATTTACAAAGGTCTGGGTCTATCAAAGATACGGCTCAAAGAACTTCCCTTAAATGGGATACGTGTAAGCAAATTCACAAAGACTATCTAAAAAGAAACACGCCTTTCTTCCTTGGTAAGGCAAAACATCTTGCTATTGATGAATTCTCTATTAAGAAAGGCCATAAATATGCAACTGTAGTTGTTGATTTAGATACTAAAAGAGTTATTTGGGTTGGTAAGGGTAAGACTGTACGAGAGGTTAATCGCTTCTTTAAATTATGCGGTACAGAGGGCTGTAAACAAATAAAAGCAGTAGCAATGGACCAAAATGCAGGATTTGCTACTTGTGTTAATAAGTATTGCCCTAATGCTAAGGTTGTCTATGATTTATTCCATATGGTTTATAACTTTGGAAGACTTGTTATAAGCGCCATAAGACTAAGACTTGCCTATGAAAATAAAAACAAAAATGATGACAATGCTTATTCTCTTTTAAAGCGTTCAAGATTTCTGTTACTTACAAAAAACTCTAATTTATCAGAAGAAAAAAGAATAAAACTTAATGATATTTTAAGCTTTTATCATGATTTATATGCAGCTAATGAGCTAAAAGAGCTATTACCTGAAGTATTCCATGCTCACTCAAAAGAAGAGTCAGAATCTCTTTGGGATGAATGGGTAAGGTTAGCTTTACAGTCAAAAGTTCAAGAGATTACTAAGTTTGCCAAAGTGCAAAACAGAAGATACCGAGATGGTATAACAAATTCAGGTATTTACAGGATTAGAACAAGCGTTCTTGAAGGGATAAACAATAAGATAAAAGTATTAAAAAGATTAGCTTATGGATTTAGAGATTTGGAGTATTTCTTCTTAAGAATTAGAGATGCTTTTAGAGGTAATGCTTATGTTTAACATATAGCCCTAATGAATATAATCTCAATTTCATTAGGGCTATCCACAGATTCTCGGAAGAACCAAATTATACCTAAAGAGTTACACCGTCTTTCCAAATTAACAGCTCATGCATGCCGCGTTTTTCAGAAACAGTCTCTTTGCCTGAGGCTACGTCAATGATGTAGTCTAAAAGCTCTAAAGCCTTCTTATCTATATCCTCACCTTCTGCAATAACACCTGCATTAAAATCAATCCAATTGCCACCTTTTCGTTTATAAAGATCGCTATTAGTTGAAATCTTCACGGTAGGCACAACTGTCGCAAAAGGAGTGCCACGTCCTGTTGAGAATAAAATTAAATCAACGCCACATGAGGCTAAAGCAGAGCATGATACACCGTCATTACCAGGTCCTTGTAAGAGATTTAAACCTTGAGTTTTAATTCTCTCACCATATGTAATAACATCACAAACATCACTCTTACCGCCCTTTTGGACACAACCTAAAGACTTATCCTCAAGGGTTGTAATGCCGCCTGCTTTGTTGCCTGGGGAAGGATTTTCAGATACTACCTCACCATGAGACTCAAAATATTGCTTAAAGTCAGAGATTAGCTTTACTGTCTTATTGAAAACAGACTCATCTTTAGCTCGGTTCATCAATAATCTTTCAGCGCCAAACATCTCAGGCACCTCAGTCATAACTGAAGTACCACCGCTTGCACAGATAAGATCACTCACTCTGCCTATAAGAGGGTTTGCGGTAATGCCGGATAAACCATCAGAGCCTCCGCACTTAAGACCAATTTTAAGTTTACTTAATGAAACATCAGTACGACTTACACTATTGGCTTTTTCCAAAAGCTTATCAATAATTGCATAACCTTCTGAAAGCTCATCTTCAACATCTTGCGTATTTAAAAAATACAGGCGCTTATCATTTAGATCTAAATACTGCTTAAACACCTCAATATTAGTATTTTCACAGCCTAAACCTAAAACTAAAATGGCACCTGCATTTTGATGATGCGATAAAGATGCTAAAACCTTACGAGTCACCTCTTGATCTTCTCCCATCTGAGAGCATCCAAAAGGATGGCAAAGAGCAATCGCACCTTCAACATTCTCATACTTTGCTAATTGCGCATTAGCGTATTTTTCAAGCTCACGGGCAATTTGATTTACGCAAAATACTGTTGGAATAATCCACAGCTCATTACGAATACCTACATTGCCATCATCTCTAACATAGCCTTTAAAAGTACGCTCAACCTTTGTTAAAGAGGCTTTTTGTACTTTCTTATACTCATATGTTCCTTGAGCACTTAAATTGGTACATACGTTCTGAGTATGTACATGTTGTCCCTTATAAATATCCTCTTTGGCATGTCCTATTGGGCAACCATATTTAATAATATCCTCGCCTTTCTTTATATCGCATAAGGCAAATTTATGTCCGCGTGGGATATCATCTAATAAGGTGACAGTGCTACCAAAGAGAGAGACCGCCTCTCCCTTTTTAAGCTCTGTTAAGGCTACCGCTACTAAATCTTCTTTATTGATTACTAATGCACGCATTAAACATGCTCCATTNAAATCAAGCATAGTCGCATCAATACCATCGGAAATAATGGCGTGAGTTAATTTTGCAACCATTGCAGTTACATCTAAATCAGAAGACAAATCACGATCCCAAAGCTTTTGATTGCCTAATACTGCCTTTACAGTTAATAAAGCAGAAGCTTCAGTCTTTTTATAAACACTCCAAGCATTAGATAAAACCTCTACTGCATAAGGATCATCCATAAACTCGCCTGTTTGTCCATTCTCTCTATTTACAACTACAGGTAAAGTGTTGTTAGCATCTTTATAAAGTGCAATATAAGCTGCAATTGCAAAGCAAAGTTTTACAGGTAAAAAGCCTTTAGATCTAGCATCTAAAATAGTAGGAATTACACGAGCTTTAATCTTGGAGGTGCAATTCATTAAAATTGAAGATAACTGATGATGCATATAAGGATCGGAGAAACGATTTACCACATCATCGGCAAAAGCTGTAAGCATGGATTTATCAAGCTTTACAGAAGGAATGATTTCATCATAAATGATAGATCTTGCAAAAACGCCTGTAACCTTGTCATCCATCATCTCATCTACAGTATCAAGACCCTTAATAAAAGCTGCAGGAACATTTGAGGTATGAGTTCCATTTAAAATTCTAACTTTACGCAAACGATATGGAGTAATGCAAGAAGCTACAACAACATTTAAATTAGCTTGTTCAAAAGGTAATAAAGTCTTAATCTCATCTGAGCCTTCAATTGCCAAGAAATGGAAAAGCTCACCACAGGTCATAAGCTCATCTTTATAACCTAATTTATTCTCATAGCTCTCAGCATTATCCTTTGGATATCCTGATACTACTCTATCAACTAAAGTATTTAAAAATTGACAATCTTCAGTAACGTAAGCTTTAAACTCATCCTCAAGACCCCAATCTTCAATATGCTTTAAGCAAATAGCCTTAAGCTTATCGCCATTATCATCTAAAAGTTCGCAAGGCATAATAATCATGCCACTTTGGCAAGCACACATTGAACCTTTAAATGCCTTAAAACGCTCATACAATAAAGCGGTTAACTTTGCTGGAAAGGATAAAGGAGCTTTTTGACCTAAACCATCTTCTTTTACATATGCAATACCAGCTTCAGTTGTATTTGAGAAGATAAAACGAACCTCTTTATCAACAGCATACTTCTTAAGCTCGTCCCACTGTTCATCTTCATAAGGGTTTAAACAGCCTGCAATGGTATTTACAACATCACACTCTTCAACTTCTTTGCCATCTTTTATGCCATGCAAAATAGTAGTGTAAAGACAATCCTGATTTAATAACTTTGGCTGAACTCTTCCCCTTGGAGTTGGTTGCACTGCAATAACTCTACCATTAAATAAGTTTTGGTTATTAAGCTTATAAAGCATCCAATCCAAAAATCCACGTAAAAAGTTTCCTTCACCAAATTGGATAGCGCGAACTGGTAAATCACATTTAGCCTGAGGTTTTAATTCTAAATTTAAGTTCTGCATGTAAGTGATCCTGAAGATTGAAAAAATGTAATAAAAATAAGCCTTAAGATACACAATTATAGGATCCTATGGCTTATTAAAATGTTATTTAGGCCTCAAAATTTATCATAACTTTCAACATCTCATTACCTCGTGATGAAAACTCAGAGAAGGCCTTTGCAGCTTCATCAAATTTATAGGTATTAGTTATAACTTTTTCTAAGGCAACGTCGCCACTCTTTACAAGACCAATAAGATTTAAGAAATCCTGCTTTAAAGCATTTCTCGAACCTAAAACATGTAATTCTTTTTTCTGGAGTAAAGTGAAATTAAAGTCTAAATTCTTTTTACCAACACCAATTAAAACAACACGACCACCAAAAGCACTTGCATCAATAGCATTTTGGAAGGTTGAAGGTAAACCTACTGCCTCAATACATACATCAAAGCCCTTGCCTTCTGTAACTTCCATGCACTTTTCAATAAAATTGTCACCTTCATTTAAAATAGTGCCTGCAAAATTAAATTGCTCATTTGCATAGTCGATTTTCTTTTGAGAAACATCGGCAATATAAACTAAAGCACCTTGAGATTTAGCGGCAACTGCAGCCAAAGTTCCAATAGTACCTGCACCAATAACTAAAACTTTATCACCTTTTTTGCATTTACCTTGGGTTACAGCGCCATGATAGCTAATACAAAATGGCTCAATTGCAGCTAAAACTTCTGGGCTTAAACCTTTTCCATCATAAATACGTTCAAAAGGCATAGTAATGTACTCACTAAAAGCACCATCTCTTTGAGCCCCCAAAGTTTCATTATGCTCACAGCAATTTAAAAGGCCTCTTTGGCAGGAATAGCATTTACCACAATTAAAATATGGATTGCAGGTAACAATCATGCCTTCTTTTAAACCAAAAGCACTAGCATCACCATTTAATTTTTCAATACGAGCAGAAAATTCATGTCCAGGAATTCTTGGGTATGAAGCGTAAGCAAAAGTACCACGATAAGTACCCAAATCAGAACCACAAATGCCACCACGTAAAATCTTTAATAAAGCTTCACCCTCTTTCGGTTCTGGCATTGGAGTTTCAATAATTTCAACTTTAGTTGGTTCTTTAATAATGATTGTTTTCATAATTTATTCTCTATAAATTTTTAATAAACAAGGCTTACAAGACCTGTTGATAAAACAGGGAAGAAAGTTAAAAGTAATAAGCAAGCTACAAGCAATACGTAAAATGGCATTGCCTCTTTAATAAAGTTACCCATAGTGACTTTGGTAATAGAGCAGGTAACGAACATCAAAGTACCCATTGGAGGAGAAAGTGCGCCTAAAGCAAAGTTAAAGATAACAACCATCGCAAAATGGATTTCATCTATACCAAAATGCTTTGCTAAAGGAACTAAAAGAGGCACTAAGATAATCATGGCAGCATTGCCTTCAATAAACATGCCAATAATCAGCAAGAAGATGTTTACACACAGTAAAAATAAGATCTTGTCATCCATGTAATTGATGAAAAGATTAGTAAAGAACTGAGGCACACTCTCTTTAGTTAAGACCCAAGCAAAAGCTGATGCTGATGCAACAATAAGCATGATTGCACCTGATGTAAGAACAGTTTCTTTTAAGCCATCAAGCACATTTTTGAAAGTCATCTCACGATAAATAAGGCCTAAAAGCAAAGAATAAACAATTGCAACTGAACCTGCTTCTGTAGGCGTGAATGCTCCAATACGAATGCCACCGATAATGATCACTGGTAAACATAAAGGTAAAAATGCACCTTTAAATGTTTTCACAACACGTTTAAAAGAAGTATCGACTTTTACAGAACTTCTATAATTGCGCTTATATGAAACTAAACTTACAAGCAACATTAAAGCTATACAAAGCATAAGGCCAGGACCAATACCGTCAACAAACAATTTACCAATTGATACGTTAGCAATAGAACCGTAAACGATCATTGCAATTCCAGGAGGAATTAAAGGAGTGATAATTGCAGATGTTGCTACTAATACTGATCCAAACGCTCTTGAAAAGCCTCTACGCTCCATTTCAGGAACTAACATCTTAGCTTCCATAGCTGCATCAGCTAAGTTAGAACCAGATAAACCACCCATTAAAGTTGCAACTAAAACAGTAACGTGACCAATACCGTCAACAAACAATTTACCAATTGATACGTTAGCAATAGAACCGTAAACGATCATTGCAATTCCAGGAGGAATTAAAGGAGTGATAATTGCAGATGTTGCTACTAATACTGATCCAAACGCTCTTGAAAAGCCTCTACGCTCCATTTCAGGAACTAACATCTTAGCTTCCATAGCTGCATCAGCTAAGTTAGAACCAGATAAACCACCCATTAAAGTTGCAACTAAAACAGTAACGTGACCAATACCGCCGACAACGTTACCAACTAAAGCTTCACAAAAATCAATAATTCTTTTTGTAACGCCGGTGTAATTCATAAATACACCAGCGCACACAAAGAAAGGAATGGCTAACAAAGCCATATTTTGAGAACCTGAAATAAAACGCTGTGCAAATACAACCGACTTTAATTCAGGATGCAATATAAAATATGTAGAAGCTGCACCTAAAATTGCCACAAATACAGGCATCTTCATAAATAGAAAAACTAACAGCAGGATACAGCTTAAACCTACAGCAAAATCCATAATTATTTATCCTCACTTAAGCTGATTTGTGCGTCTTTCTTACGAAAAAATTTTTGATAATGAGCGGAAGTAGTACACAAAATCATTACCGCACAACCAATTGGCATCACGACGTTAATAAGCCAGAATGGAATATGTAAGATATTTGAATGTTTGCCGATCTTTAACATAAGAGGCATCATGGACATGCCCAGATAACAGACATAACCTAAAATCAAAACCACCAATATGTAATCAATAATCTCAATCACACGCTTTAAAGAATGTGGCAAATTATCAACTACGACCTCAATTGCCACATGAGAGCCATAACGAAAAGCTGCTCCTGCTCCCATAAAAGTCATCCACAAAAAGCATAAAAGCTGTACTTCTTCAGCCCAAATTAATGGTTTTGCAAATAAATAACGCATAAACACATTAGTAAAAGTCACAGCAACTAAGACAGCTAACGCCAAAGCTGCGACAATTAAATCTAGGTTTTTTAAACTAAAACTTGATTTCATAAATTTCCCTCTTTGAGACCGTCCGGATAACTCCGGACGGTTTTTAAAGCAAAACTCTATGAATTACTGCATTGCTTTTTTAACGGTGTCATAAAGGCCATCAGACCAATTACTAAACTCAGGTAATGAATAGAACTTCTTAGATGCATCAACTAAAGATTGTTTGAGCTCTGGGGAAGGATCGACAATAGTTACCCCCTCTGCCTTAAATTTCTCTAAAAGTTCACCTTCCATCTTGTCAATTACACCGTTTTGATAAACACCGGCTTCCTTACAAGTATCAACTAACAGCTTTTGTTGATCTTCTGTTAAGGAATTCCAGAAGTCCTCACCTACAACTAAGTTAGTTACATTGAAAATATGGCCATCTAAAAGCAAATACTTAGCAACTTCTTGGAATTTGCCGTTATATAAAACAGGTAAAGGATTCTCTACACCATCAATAGTGCCTTGTTGTAAAGCGGTATAAACTTCACCTAAAGCCATTGGGGTTGGGGTTGCACCTAAAACCTCAAAGCCTTTTACCTGAATAATATTTGTGGGAACGCGGATTTTAAGACCTTTTAAATCTTCAAGCTTATTTACAGGTTTATTAGTTAAGGTATGACGAGCACCATATTTTCAATTAGCCGCAACAATCTTCAAATGAGCCTTTTCCTTAACCTGCTCTGACTGTTGTTTATACCAATCTGAATCATTAAGCTTGAAAGCCTGCTCCCAAGTCTCAAATAAATAAGGTCCAAAAACAATACCCATATCAGCAACACCGCGATCTGCAAAGAATGCACCGTCAGTTAAAGTACATACAGGTTCACCTGCTACCATCTGATCCATAAGATCATCTTTAGAACCTAAAAGAGAATTTGGATAAATATTGATAGTCATTGAGCCGCCACTGCGTTCCTCTAAAAGCTCTTTCCACTTTTGAACACCCTGACCAAAAGGCTCTGATGGGTTATTTTCGTAACCTACATTAAGTTCAATAGTATCTGCAGCTAAGGCTGAGCTTTGTGCAATTAAAGATGCTAATGCAGCTGTTAAAGCTAACTTTGTAAATTTATTCATAATAAAATCCTCTGTTTGTTTTTATGTGTAGAAAAAATTTTTTGCCTACACTTATATATAAGCAATAATCGTGCCAACTTTTATAACTAATTGATTATTAAATATTTAAAAATTTAAAGAATTTTTTATTATTTCAAAATGAAACAAAATAAAGAAATATATATGTTTCATGTGTTTATATTTGAAACAACAAAAACATATAAAGATCACAAAGAAGGATTTTTTTGAGAGGTGTATCTATATAAATAAAAAAGACTGAACCTTTTATAAAAAAATTCAGCCTCAATCTTTTAATTTTATTTATTTAAATCTAACTTATTTATATAACGCCATAATGTTGTTCGAGAAATTCCTGATATTTTTACAACTTCTGATAAAGAATGCTCTTTTAAAAGTTTTTTTAAATAAAGATCATAAACATCTTTTAAGCTTGCATCTTCTGGAATATAAAGAGCATTTTCATAAGAAGTTTTTTCTATTTTTCCATGTTGAAGTTGAGTCTTAATATGCTCTTGTTTCACATGAGGTCCATAAAAAGAAACAACCTCAGCTACATTTTTAAGCTCTCTTACATTTCCAGGCCATGAGTAAATTTCTAAAAGCTTTTGCGACTCTTTGTCTAAATAAATCTCATCTGCATCATCTGAAAGAAATTCTTTTAAAAACTTCAAAAATAAATAAACAATATCTTCTCGTCTTTCCCTTAGTGGCGGAATCTCAATGTTTAAAACATTTATACGATAGTAAAGATCGTAACGAAACTTACCTTGTTCACATAAATTTAAAATCTTTTTATTCGCAGCACAGATAATACGAATATCTAAAGGAATTACTTTATCATCACCAATACGCATCACCTCTCGCTCTTGAATAACCCTCAAAATTTGGCTTTGTACTTCTAAAGGAAGCTCTGTTATCTCATCTAAAAATATAGTGCCCCCTTGAGCTAGTTCAAAAAGACCTTTTTTGCCATTTTGTCTTGCTCCTGTAAAGGCTCCTGCGACATAGCCAAAAAGCTCTGAGGCAACTAACCCTTGGGGAAGAGATGAACAATTAACTGAAACAAAAGGTTTTGAAGATCTTAAAGAGCTGTTATGAATACTTTGAGCAAAACCTTCTTTACCAACACCAGTTTCACCAAAAATCATTACTGTTGACTGAGATTTAGCATATTTTTTTGCAAGCTCGACACAATCTTGCATAATTGATGATTTATGAAGAATATCCTTAAAAGATTTTTTAGCGTACAAACCTTTGGCATAAACAGCGGCATTCATTCTATTGTTTTGTTCTTCTAAAGCCGCACTTTCAGTTAAAAGCACTACATAGTTGCTTTTCACACCTTCTTTTAAACGTCTGATTCTCAGTAATACTTTTCTACCATCAATTTCAAAAACTCGCGGATATGGGGTTAGACTTAATATATATTGAGAGAGTAAATCAAACCAAGATGATAACTTGTGATTACCAAATATTTTTATAGCATTATCGTTATAAAAAACTGGCGCATGCTCTGAATTAAAAATGATTGCACCTTCTTCAATGTTATCTACAAGCAAGGACAATCTATCAAAATATACTTTCTGTCTATTTAAACTTTTCTCAATCTCTAAAGCTTCTAAGATGGCCCTTTTAATCGTAAAAAAGTCTGAAAAAATAAAAGAGCTTTTTATGCCATGTAATTTGGCTGTTTCCACAGCTACAATACATCCGGCAATACCGTCATAACCTTCTTCAATACAGTTTTCAACAGCAGCTACAATATCATCGGCACAAGGACAAGGCTCAAGCTTAATTTCAATCCCAGATAAATTGATAGTGCCACTTTTTAATCCCTGAATATTGTCCTGAGTTACTACAGCAATTTTCTTGCAGCCATTTTTAGTTAAAACCTCTAAAGCTTCCATAAGGTCGAATATAGAAGAACCTATATTCACTAAAGCTAAATCAGTTCTACCTCCTAAAAACTTTAAAGTTCCACCACGACTTATAACAATTTTCACATCAGGGTAATTCTTTAAAACTTTTAACGCCTGATAGTCATACGAAATTTCAACTGGGATCTTAAGCCCCATTGATGCAATCACATGCCGTGCAGTTTGCGCTAAATGTCTATAAGGAGAAATAAACAGTATCGAGTTTGACATAAAAAACTTTAATATAAAAAAACAATAAAATATTTTTTTAAGTAAATTTATCTTTTATTAAATGCATTTTATGCATAACAATATTTGCGTAAAGCATACTATTTTTACGCAAAATTTACTCAAAACATAAAAACAAATTATCTACAGCAAATCCATCAACTTAAATCTAGTATCAAGTCCATACAAATTTAAAAAAATTGTATTTATCAAAAAATTGACACCAATGTCAAAAGTCCTTATTGCAACGCAAAAAGCTTGATTTGTTTTAAATTTTTCTTGTATACAAGTACAAATATGATATTTAAAATTTGCATATTTGTTGCTATATTAAGGCCCTAAATAGACCACAAAGCAAAAGCACATTTTTACAAAATTAGTTGAAACTTTTAAGTCAATTTTTTGAGTAAAAATGTTTTTTATTGTTAAGAACGTTGTAGGTAATAAAACAAAATTTAATCTTAGATTATGTCCAAGATTTTATAAAAAAACTATTTCCTTTTAATGATCTTAATAAGATTTTAAAGAATCTTTGAGGTTTGTTTAAATTGTGCAGCTACTCTGCATAAGGTTTTATAGAGAAAAAAACTTAGAGATTAAATAATTTGATCTTTTTAAGGTATTTCCTAACTTGACAAATCCTTAAGAATTTTATTGTTTTAAATTTAAATAGCTTAAAAGGTGCAATCATTAATAGTAACAAGGAATCTCTAAAAATTGATAGCCTAATTTGCTTTCCGCTTTATGCCAGCGCTAAAGCTATGATGGCTTGCTATAAACAATTTTTAGAACAATATAATTTAACTTTTACCCAATACCTCACTTTGATCGTATTGTGGGAAAATAAGACTATGCGCGTAAAAGATTTAGGCAATGTTCTGCATCTTGACTCAGGTACACTTACACCTTTATTAAAAAAGCTTACTTTTAAAGGCTATATCCAGCGTACCCAAGGTCATAAAGATGAGCGCGAGGTTTTTATTAACGTAACTGAAGAAGGATGGTGTTTAAAAGATCACCTTTGTGATATTCCAAAAAAAGTATCAGCCTATCTTGATATCACTGACGAAGAATTTGATGTTCTGTTTTCTCTTTTGTATAAAATCCTCAATAATATGGAAGTAGCTCAAAAGATCCGTCAATAAAAAAATTCCCCACAGGCCGTATGGCCTGGGAGAAGAATTTCCAGCAAAGTTTTCTTTATATCCGTAATTATCAATTATCTAGTTATAAAAAAAGAGCCTTCCCTTTTAGGAAAAGCCCTTTATCAATTATTTTAATGCACCTGAAGGCTCAGTCTCAATTTCGCAATCATCGTTGTCATCATCTTCTTTAGTCTCAGTCATGTTAACAAAGATAGTGGCTAAGATTGGACCTGAGATATTGTGCCATACTGAGAAAATTGCAGCAGGAACAGCGGCCATTGGATTGAAGTGAGCCATAGCTAAAGCAACACCTAAACCTGAATTTTGCATACCAACTTCGATAGCTAAAGTCTTTCTCTGAGCAAGCTTCATCTTAAAAGCCTTGCCTAAAAGGTAGCCAAGTAAATAGCCTAAACAATTGTGAAGAACTACAACAACAAAGATTAAAGCACCGGTTTGAGCTAAACGTTCCTGGCTTACGGAAACAACTGCACATACGATAGAGACAATTGCTACTACAGAAACTAAAGGTAAACATACAACTACAGAAGATACCTGACGTCTAAACAGAGCATTTACAGCTAAACCTAAACCAATTGGTACGATTACAACCTTGAAGATTGATAAGAACATAGCCATAGGAGAGATATCAACCCACTGACTGGCAAATAAATAGATTAAAGCTGGAGTTGCAAGAGGAGCTAAAACAGTAGTGCATGCAGTAATAGTTACAGATAAAGCAACGTCACCTTTGGATAAATAGCTCATTACATTAGAGGAAGTACCACCTGGGCAGCAACCAACTAAAATTACACCAACGGCAATCTCAGAAGGTAAGTTTAAAAGCACGCACAAGGCATATGCCAAAGTTGGCATAATGACAAATTGTCCGACAATACCTATTAAAACTTGCATGGGACGGGTAAATACTTCAGAGAAGTCAGAAGCCTTTAAAGTTAACCCCATACCAAACATAACGACGCCTAACAAAATGGAAATATATGCGGCTAATGGTTTAAATAATTCTGGAGCGACATAAGCAAATACAGCAAATACGATTACCCACAGCGCAAAAGTCTTGCCAAAGAAGGCACTCACCGCTGCTAATTTATTTAATAATCCCTGCATATCAATATCCTTTTTTTATTACGGAATTTATAAATCTTTATAATTTTTGTTTTATTTGTGTTGTTAACCAACATCTATAATATAGAACACACTTAGCAATGTGTTGCAAAAATTCGAACATAAGCACTATTTTTGACACCACATTTCCAAAATAGTGCACACTTTGCACTATTTTGGTTATAAAAATCGTCTAAACAAGTCGTTTTTAAGCAATTTTTTCAATTTTCTCGTTTTTACTGCAAAATAAAATAAATAGTTAAATAAGAATTATTTGATCACTGTTTTAAAAAATTTTTTGTTTTAAAATTTTTACCGAAATGTTCGGTAACCTGTTGTAAATAAAAGTTTTTAGATACTGTATAAATGACTAAATTTTTATTTTCCTCACTTTTAGCTATCTTTTTATGTGGTTGCTCTTATAACAAAGAGGCCCCTATAGACGACAATCACATAGATGATAAAGAGCTACAAACCTCTTTAATTGATCACAACTCCTACTATGAGCTAGTAATTCCTGGAGACTTTAAAAAAAGAGATTTGCCTAATTTAAATAATGCTTTTAACGTTTATCCTGATTTGAAAAACAAAACGTTAAAAGATAAATGCACTATGCAGTTTTTAAGTGATATCTATGAAACTGTACCTACTAAAAAAAGAAAATACGTAATTTTGCACAATGCCATTTCTCAAAGTCGTAATTTCATTACTAAGACTATGCTTAATAAACAAGATTTGGCTATATCGAAAATTGATGATGAAAAGATCAATAATCTTTCAGGCTTTAGCTTTGAAGTTTCAAGCGTAAATCCAAAAAAATTCTTTTTAAGTAAACATTATGTACTTATAAATCCCGATGATATTGGCGTAATTTATGCATCAATTGTATCTTTTGATAAGAAAAGCTCAGAGTCTTGCATAAAAAGCAATATAAAAATATTAAATACGCTACGTTATAAAGAAGAAAAAGGTGTTTACTAATGACAGCATGTAAAAAATTTTTATTATTGGTATCCCTTATATGTAGCTCTTTTTTTGCACAAGCATCTGTAAATACCGAAAATAGTAGTGATGCTTTTTTTAAATACTTTGATTTTTTTATACCTAAAAATTGGGAAATTAAGGATTCTCCTCATAAAGGAGAATTGACTTTTTAAGCGCCAAACACTCTTGCATTATTCACATAAATTATGATGAAGCACATTTCATAAAACCAAATGATCGCCTTAATTTATCTTTAAACTATCAAAAAGCGTTAGCTAAAAGTCTTAGCGCCACCACTCATGATGCTTTAAGTTTAAAAATTGCCAATCCAAGATCTTATAAAATCAATAATTTTGATGGTTATACTTTTGATTATGTAAATTTTTTTGAAGATGGACGTTATTTAAGCGGACAGAGCTTTTTATTATTTGATAAAGCAAAAGGAGCTTTATCTGTAGATATAAATTCAATTAACTATAAAACCCGCAAAAAGTGTCTCAATGATGCTAAAAAATACCTTAAAACTTTAAAAACAAGAAAGCATTAAGAAATTCTGTGCATGTGCAAATTATCTCCTCCTTAGCGTATAATAGGCACACGTTTTTATTAAACTGCTGAAAATCTCTTTAATTTTAAAGAGAAAAAAGCTGGCACTTAATACCAAAATGCACATTTTTACAAATTTGTTGTAAGCTGTGTAAATTTGATATGTAATCTACCGGTTACTTAAGTTATGAAAAAAGCTTTCTTTTTATTAGTTGCTCTTAGCACTGTTTTAGGTACAACAGCTTGCACCTCTCTTCCAGATGGCGCACAAAAACCTGAATTTAAAATTACCGATTTAACCTTTACATCTAAAAATAATGTACAAGGATTCGATGTCACTTATACCGTAATGCATCGCTCCCCAGCCCCATTACCTGTTGACAGTATGCAAATTACAGTCTATTTAAACAATCAAAAGGCTGCTGCATTTAATTTCGAACCTGAAACACTTATTCCTCCTTACCATGAAAATACTTATGTACAGTTTGTTCCTGCAAATCTCTTACATAAGGTTTCCCAACAGTCACTTACAACATCTCCAATGTTAAAGTTACAAGGCAAAGCTGAGATGAGCTTAAATATTGTAGATGACGAAGATAAAGCTTTTTTAAATCAACATTATGTATATGAGGGATTAATCCATGCCGCAGGAGAATAATCGCAAAGCTCAAACTTTTGAGCCTCGCGTAGGTATAGCTCAACTTGTATTTGGTCTTATTTACGCCTTTATCACAGGTATTGCCGTAGTATTAGCTTTCAAAGTCTACGAAGCCTCCGGTGGACAACAACCATATTTACAGTATTTATTTGTAGTTTTATTTGCCATAATGGCAGGTAAAAGCTTTTATATTTATGCTCGTACCAAAATCTTATATAGCACCGGTACTCATACCACAGGTACTGTAGAGTCTATCGAGCCTAGCCACGGTATCACTCTTGTAAAAGGTTGCATTAAATTAAAAGATGGTCGCGAGCTTTATATAGAAAGTCGTTATGCAGGTGAATCTGTTGCTCATGAAATTCGTCATTTCTTAGATGAGCAAAAAACTAAAAAATTACCTGCTTTAGTTGTTGAGGAAAACGGTAAACATCCTCGTGGCATGTTTGTAATTCATACTTATGCCGGACACCTTGATAACGAATATAAAAATCAATTAATTGTAGATAAAAAGAAATAATCAGGAAATAACATGAGTCTTAGTAGCGCAAAAGCGATATTAAACGGTGAGATTGCTTTAGGCACATCCGTAACTTTAGCCGGTTGGATCCGCACCCGTCGTGATTCTAAAGCCGGATTCTCTTTTTTAGCAGTGAACGATGGTTCCTGCTTTAATAACGTACAGGTCATCGCCGACCAAAGCTTAAGCAACTACGAAAACGAAGTTCTCAAGCTTACCACCGGTTGCTCTGTAGTTGTTGAAGGTGTCTTAAAGGCTTCTGAAGGCAAAAATCAAGACTGCGAAGTCAAGGCTAGCTCTATTAAAGTTTTAGGCTTTGTTGAAAATCCTGATACTTATCCTATGAGCGCCAAGCGCCACAGTGTTGAATATCTTCGTGAGTATGCCCACTTACGCCCTCGCACCAATTTAATGGGTGCTGTAATGCGTATCCGCAATACTTTAGCCTATGCTATTCACTCTTTCTTCCAGTCTGAAGGTTTTATGTGGGTATCTACCCCTCTTATCACTTCCTCTGACTGCGAAGGCGCAGGCGAGATGTTCACTGTAACTAACTTTGACCTCAACAACCTGCCTAAGACTGACGACGGTAAAGTAGATTTCTCACAAGACTTCTTTGGTAAGCACGCTTACATGACTGTATCAGGCCAGCTTGAAGTTGAAACCTATGCTTGCGCATTTAGCAAGTGCTATACCTTTGGCCCTACTTTCAGAGCAGAGCAATCCAATACCACTCGCCACTTAGCTGAGTTCTGGATGTGCGAGCCTGAGATGGCTTTCACTGACTTAAATGGTTGCGCTAAAACTGCTGAAAAAATGCTTAAATATGTTTTTGCTAAGGTTTTAGAGCTGCGCCGTGATGATATGGAGTTCATTGCTCAGCGCGTCGATAAAGATGCCATCAAGCGTCTTGAAGACTTCATCAAATCTGACTTTGCTCAGGTTGACTACACTGAAGCTGTTGAAATCTTAAAGAACTGCGGTAAGAAATTTGAGTACCCTGTTGAGTGGGGTGTCGATCTTCAGTCTGAACACGAAAGATACTTAGCAGAACAGCACTTCAAGTCTCCTGTCGTTGTTAAGAACTATCCTAAGGATATTAAAGCCTTCTACATGAAGATGAACGACGATGGTAAGACCGTTGCTGCAATGGACGTATTAGCTCCAGGCATTGGTGAAATTATCGGTGGTTCTCAACGTGAGGATCGTCTTGAGGTTCTTGATAAGCGTATGGAAGAGACCGGTCTTAACAAGGATTCTTACTGGTGGTATCGCGATCTGCGTCGCTATGGTTCCGTACCTCATTCAGGTTTCGGCTTAGGCTTTGACCGCTTAGTTGTATACGTAACTGGTATTGGCAACATTCGTGATGCCATCCCATTCCCAAGAACTCCAAAATCAGCTGAGTTCTAATTTCCCCCCCCTCCTTTTGGGAGGAGATTTTTGTAAATTAAAAATTTACTAAAATTTAAGGCCAAACTTCTTTTAAAAGAGTTTGGCCTTTTAGTTTTCTAACTACGCCCGACTCTTTCCTTTTTAATACCAGTCCATATCTTAATTTATAGCTAATACTCTTTATCAACTAAACTATTTTTTCAAATAACCATAATTTTCAAAATAAAAATAATACAAATAATTATCTGTATATTCATACATATAATCTTATATTACAAAATACATATGTATATATGCTTGATTATGTGTATATATCAACATAAAATATATACAGACATAAAGCAATAAACATACATAAGGAGTTTTTATGTGGCTTTTTATTAAATTTTTCAAAAAAGATATAGATTTAGGCCAAATAAAATCTTTTGACCACTTATTAAAGATATTAAATATTCAAGAAAATGACTTTGATTTCGATAAATTTACAGAAATCGTCAATTCAAAATCACCTTTATTTAAAAAGCTTATAAAAGAAAGCTACTTACCGGAAATAACAAGCAAACAAACCTTCAATTTCGTTTTATCTGAATTAAAAGCTGCCTCTAAAGGTTATGGTTATCTTATAGAAAATTCTTATAGTTCCTTTAGTATGCAAAGCATAAAAATAATTTCAAAAAATATTTGCAATATTAAAGTTTTGTACTTTAGGGATTACATCAAACAAATGTTACGCAGTAACAATGATTTTTTTACTCTAAATTTGTGTCGCTAATCACTTTTCCTAAAACTTAACGCCAAGCCTGCTTAAATTTAACTATTTCATTTTAAAAGTAAATATAAATAAAAACGTGGTAATATAAGCACAAAATCCGTCTACATGTATACTAGTAGTCAAGTTTTTTTAATTTTGCAATGAAGTACACATTTTAAATAGAGCAGTGCTTGTATAATTGAAAACATCTTGAATGGTAGACGGTTTTTATCCCACTTTCAGGATAATAGAAAATGTAAAAGATATTCATTTTTTGCATTTATAATAATTTGATGTTGAAACCCACAACATCTACTTGCTTAGTAAACTAAGGTATAGGACAATAATTATGCGTATGTACAAAATGTTAGGCCTTGCAGTTGCTATCGCTGCCGCTTCTACTTTTGCTTTAACCGGTTGTGGTGGTAAAGAGGCTAAGACTCTGGTTCGTGTATCCCACACTCAGATCGAAACCCACCCAGACCACATTGGTTTCGTAGCTTTCAAAAACTATATTGAGAACAAGTTAGGAGACAAATATGAAGTTCAGATTTTCCCTAACGGCTCTTTAGGTGCAAACGAGAAGGTTCTTGAACTCATCAAGCAGGGTTCTGTTCAGTTCCTTTCTGTTTCTACTGCTAACATCGAAAGCTTCGATAAAGTTTATGCTGTATTCTCTGTTCCATACCTTTTCACCTCTGAGAAGGCCTATGAGGCATTCATCTCCAATCCTGAAGTTTTAGATAAGCTCTCTGTAAATGCTAAAGCTGATGGCTTCACTGCAATGGCAGCTTACACTGCAGGTACTCGTAACTTCTACTCCAAGACCCCAATTAAGTCTGTAGCTGACCTCCAGGGCAAGAAGTTCCGTGTTCAGGCCGGTCCTACCAACGTTGCTATGATGAACGCTTTTGGTGCTGCTGCAACTCCTATGAGCTTCGGTGAAGTTTACTCTGCTTTACAGCAAGGCGTTATTGACGGTGCTGAGAACAATGAGCTGGCTTTAACTGACCAGAAGCATGGTGAGGTTTGCAAGTACTTCACTTATGATGGTCACCAGATGTGCCCAGATATCGTTGTAGGTTCTAAGGTATTCTTAGATAAGCTCTCTGACTCTGATCGTAAGGTCTTCGAGGATGCTGCTAAGGCTGCCCAGGAAGCTGAGTTTGCTGCATGGCACGAGAGTGTTCAGAAGGCAAAAGATCAGGCAACTAAGATGGGCGTAGAGTTCATCAACGTTGATGTTAACGAGTTCCGTGAGAAGGTTCTGCCTTTACATGAGCAGTTACTCAAAGACAATCCTGCTATGAAGGATCTTTACGACGAAGCTGCTGCTTTTAACGCCTCCCACAAATAAGATCCTGTTTTAATTTTGCGGAGCAAATATGCAAGGCTTGAGAAAACTATTAGACAAAGCTCTGGTTTGTATTAACGTGTTTCTCTTTATTGAGATGACTATCGTTGGTACTTATCAGATTACCTCACGTTACTTTTTCAACTCACCGAGTACCATCTCTGAGGAATTAGTAACATACAGCTTTACCTGGCTGTCAATTTTGTCAGCAGCTTATGTTTTCGGCAAAAGAGGACACCTGTGCATGTCCTTCTTCGTAAGTAAGTTCTCTGGAAAGAATCGTGTTTATTTAGATTTATTCAGCGAAGTCTTAATATTACTTACTGCTGTTTTGCTCCTAATTTACGGCGGCTATATTATGGCTATCCAAAATGCAACCCAAGACACTGCTTCTTTAAGAATCAGTATGGGTCTTATGTACAGCGTTCTGCCAATCTCTGGCTTCTTAATGCTCGTATATAACATTTTGAATATTGCCGATCTGTTCAAGATCTTAAAGTCACCTAAAGTTGACCAATATGTTGGCAACAGTGTCTCTGAATCTTAATCGATAAATATAACCTAAGTATGAATTAAGGCAATGCGTTTACGCATTGCCTTAAATTAGGAGAAAAAACATGACTGCTACTGTTGGCCTTATAATGGCCCTGGTTTTAATTGGCTTACTTGTTCTTGGAGTGCCTATTTGCATCTCCATTGCCATTTCATCTATTGCAGCCGGCGCTGTTGCTTTAGACTTCAATATGATGTTGCAAACTGGTGCCCAGCGTACCTTTACAGGTATTTCTGTATTCACCTTAATTGCAATTCCATTCTTCGTTTTAGCCGGTAATATCATGAACCAAGGTGGTATTGCGCTAAGACTTATGAATTTAGCCCGCTTATGTGTAGGTAAACTCCCAGGTTGCTATGCTCACACTAATGCTATGGCTAATATGATGTTTGGTGCTATTTCAGGCTCTGGCGTTGCCGCAGCTTCTGCTATGGGTACAATTATTGGCCCTATCGCTGTAGAAGAAGGCTATGACTCTGATTATATTGCAACTGTTAACGTAGCAACTGCCCCTACAGGCTTGTTAATTCCACCATCAAATGTGCTCATTACCTACGCCTTAGTCTCAGGTGGTACCTCTGTTGCAGCCTTATTCTTAGCAGGCTATGTTCCAGGTATCTTATGGGGTTTAGGATGCATGCTTTTAGCTGGTATCATCGCTAAGAAAAAAGGTTATAAGCCTGATTCTCAGCACATTACCTTCAAGCTTGCAAGCAAGGTTTGTATTGATGCCTTCCCTTCTTTACTGCTCATCATTATTGTTATCGGTGGTATTGTTAAAGGTGCATTTACTGCAACTGAGGGCGCTATTGTTGCCGTAGTTTATTCCTTAATTTTAGCCTTAATCTACCGCTCAATTAATTTTAAGAAGCTTTTGAAGATCTATGCTGATTCTGCTGAAATGACCGGCATTATCATTCTCCTGATTGGTATCTCTTCTATCATGTCTTGGGTAATTTCTTTCGTAAATATCCCAACTGCTGTAGGTGAGTTATTAAAGGGTGTAAGTGATAATCCAATCGTTATCATGCTCATCATCAACTTAATTCTGCTCTTCGTTGGTACCTTCTTAGATACCACTCCTGCAGTTTTGATTTTCACCCCAATCTTCTTACCAATTGCTTTAAGCTGTGGTTTAAGTGCTGTTGAGTTCGGTATTATCATTACCTTCAACCTTTGCATTGGCTTGATTACACCTCCTGTAGGAAACATTCTGTTCGTAGGTGTTAAGGTCGGCAATACTTCCATTGAGCGGATTATTAAACCGTTACTCCCTTACTATGCAATCATCTTCATAGTATTGATGGCAATTACTTACATTCCATTCCTCTCAAGCTACCTGGCATACCTTGCCGGTTACAACGAGGCTTTAGGTTCATTAAGCCGCGCTATGCTTGGCATGTAATGTAAATTACATAATTTAAGACCCGCTTTTAGCGGGTCTTTATTGATTTAATCAAATTTATCTAAAGGAATACACCATGAAAGCATTTATGGATAAAGATTTCTTATTAGAATCCCCTACTGCTCAAAAGCTTTTTCATGAGCATGCAGAAAAAATGCCGGTTATCGACTATCACTGCCATATCAATCCTCAGCAAATTGCCGAGAACTATAAGTTCCGCAATATTACTGATGCTTGGTTATCAGGTGATCACTATAAGTGGAGAATGATCCGCTCAAATGGTGTTCCAGAGTCTTTAATTACCGGTAATGAAAGCACTGACTATCAGAAATTTGAACAGTTTGCTAAATCTTTACCTCGTGCTATTGGTAACCCTCTTTACCACTGGACTCACTTAGAGTTACAGCGTTACTTTGGCATTACCAAACCTTTAAATGAAGATACTTGCAAAGAAATTTGGGAACAGTGCAATGAGTGCTTAGCTCAAGATGACTTCCGTGTTCAATCCATCATCAAGAAATCTAATGTAAAGTGTGTTTGCACCACTGACGATCCTGCTGATGATTTAAGATGGCACAAGAAGATCCAAGAAGATCAGAATGCTCCTTGCAAAGTTCTTCCTGCTTGGCGTCCTGATAAGGCTATGAAGATTGAAAAGCCTGGTTTTGCGGAGTATGTACAGCAAATCGCTACTTTAACCAACAAAGAAATTAAGACTTGCCGTGATTTCTTTGAAGCCTTAGATGTTCGTATGGCTTTCTTCAATGAGATGGGCTGCCGTGCATCTGATCATGGTATTGACTATGCATACTGCACTTTAGCATCAGACTCAGAGCTTGAAGCTATCTTCCAAAAGAGTTTAAAGGGTGAGCCTTTAACCTCACAAGAGTGCGAAGCTTACAAGACCATGATTTTAATTCACTTAGCTCATGGCTATGTTAAGTATGGTTGGGTAATGCAGGTTCACTTCGGTGCTGTTCGTGATCCTAACCGTCGTATGTTCAAGATTTTAGGTGCTGATACTGGTTTTGACTATATGGGTGATAGATCTTGTGCTGAGGCTATTGGTAGCTTAATGAACACCTTAGATGAAGAGAATGCTCTTCCTAAGATGATTTGGTACTCCTTAAATGCTGCTGATAATGCTGTTATTGCAACTGCAATTGGTGCCTTCCAAGGCCCTGAAGCTCAAGGCAAGATTCAGCAGGGTTCTGCATGGTGGTTCAATGATACCTACAACGGTATGATTAACCAGATGACTACCTTCTCCGAGTTATCTGTCTTTGGCAACTTCTTAGGTATGTTAACAGACTCAAGAAGCTTCTTATCATATACCCGTCATGAATACTTCAGACGTATTATGTGTAATCTCATCGGCTCTTTAGTTGAGAGAGGCATGTATCCTGATGATATGGAGTTCTTAGGCAAGATTGTTGAGGACATCTCCTTTAACAATACTAACAAGTACTTCGGCTTTAACGTCTAAGCATTTGTTATTTAACTTTTTGTTTTCCAATGGCTAAATTATTCTCCGGCACCATTTGATGCCGGAGTTTTTTATTTAGGCTCATCGCCAAATCTGTGGGATCCCTGGAAAATAATATACAAAATTGACCAGGGATCCTTTTAGCATTCAAGTGAATTGCCCCTAAATGAATTCATGATCCTCAAAAAGAAATACTCCAAATCTCTAAATCCATAAGCGAGTCTTTTTAAGACTTTTATCTTATTGTTTATCCCTTCAAGAACGCTTGTTCTAATCCTGTAAATACCTGAATTTGTTATACCATCTCGGTATCTTCTGTTTTGCACTTTGGCAAACTTAGTAATCTCTTGAACTTTTGACTGTAAAGCTAACCTTACCCATTCATCCCAAAGAGATTCTGACTCTTCTTTTGAGTGAGCATGGAATACTTCAGGTAATAGCTCTTTTAGCTCATTAGCTGCATATAAATCATGATAAAAGCTTAAAATATCATTAAGTTTTATTCTTTTTTCTTCTGATAAATTAGAGTTTTTTGTAAGTAACAGAAATCTTGAACGCTTTAAAAGAAAATAAGCATTGTCATCATTTTTGTTTTTATTTTCATAGGCAAGTCTTAGTCTTATGGCGCTTATAACAAGTCTTCCAAAGTTATAAACCATATGGAATAAATCATAGACAACTTTGGCATTAGGGCAGTACTTATTAACGCAAGTCGCAAATCCTGCATTTTGGTCCATTGCTACTGCTTTTATTTGTTTACAGCCCTCTGTACCGCATAATTTAAAGAAGCGATTAACCTCTCGTACAGTATTACCCTTACCAACCCAAATAACTCTTTTAGTATCTAAATCAACAACTACAGTTGCATATTTATGGCCTTTCTTAATAGAGAATTCATCAATAGCAAGATGTTTGGCCTTACCAAGGAAGAAAGGCGTGTTTCTTTTTAGATAGTCTTTGTGAATTTGCTTACACGTATCCCATTTAAGGGAAGTTCTTTGAGTCGTATCTTTGATAGACTAAGACCTTTGTAAATCCTCAATAACTTCATTTTCAAGGCTTTTTGTGATGCGGTGTCTACTTGAAATAAAAGGGATTTGTTCGGTTGCATATTTATCGCAGAACTTACATTTAAAGGTTCTATAGGTAATATGCAAAATAAACTGAAAACCGTTATAAGAGCCATCTTTAACTATTCTATGTCTATATTCATGAACTACAACATTATGATTTTTACAGATAGGACATTGAGGATAATTGTCTTTAGGCTCTAAGAAAAGATGAATCTCTTTCTTATCTTCATCAAATTGATAATTAAAAAGTTTGAAGTTTGTATAAAAAAGATTAAAGAAAAAATTATGAAAGTCGGCTACAATATTCATAGGTCGTTCTCCTAGGTTGGTTGTTTTTTTTGTTTAATTCAATCTTAATTGAGGACGGCCTTTTTTTGTCTATTGGTATAACAAAATTAGATATAAAATTTTAGTTAGCCACAGATTTGGCGAAGAACCTTTATTTATATATCAACAAGATATTGTTTTTTTCAAAAATTTTTAGAAAAAGCATTTACATAAAAATTTTTTTATCGTAAATTAAAAATACAGAATGATTTAAAGGAAACAAAAACAAATGATGTTTATTTTTACAAATACTAACTGCTGGTGGCACCTCGTTTTATAGCGGGGTTTTAGTGTTTGTAAAAAGAAAAATATACAGAATTTTTAAAAACCCGCTATAAGCGGGTTTTTTTATATCTGTATGTTTTCAACATCTGATTTAAAACAGACCGCAAACACTAAAAAGCAAATAAAAAAGTAGTTTTAGATAAAAATTTAATGGAGATTATGATGACTGTTTTAAATCCTTTTTTTGGTAAATATGGCGGACAATTTGTACCTGAGATTTTAGTACCTGCTTTAAATGAGCTTGAACAAGCCTTTATTGAGGCTATGCATGATAAAAGCTTTAAAAAAGAGCTGGTTCTCCTTTTAAACAAATATGCAGGACGCCCTACTCCTTTAACCTTATGCAAAAACCTCACCTTAGGTACTAACTCTAAGCTTTATTTAAAACGTGAAGATCTTCTGCATGGTGGTGCTCATAAAACAAACCAAGTATTAGGCCAAGGACTTTTGGCAAAACGTATGGGTAAAAACCGCATTATTGCCGAGACCGGAGCCGGACAGCACGGAGTTGCTACTGCTTTAATATGCTCTTTATTAGGTTTTAAGTGCCGTATTTATATGGGTGCTCATGATGTTGAAAGACAAATGCCAAATGTATTTCGTATGCGTCTTATGGGTGCTGAAGTTGTACCTGTAACAGAAGGCTTAGGCACTTTAAAAGAGGCTTGCAATGCTGCTTTAAAAGACTATGCAGAAAACTTTGAAAATACTCATTACATGATTGGTACTGCTGCAGGACCTCACCCATTTCCAACAATCGTACGTGAATTTCAAAAAATCATTGGTGAAGAAATTTACGATCAAATTTTAGAGGAAGAAGGTCGCCTGCCTGATGCTTGCATTGCCTGTGTGGGAGGTGGTTCTAATGCTATTGGTATGTTCAATCGCTTCTTAAATGAAGATATTCCTTTATTTGGTGTAGAACCTTATGGTTTAGGAATTGATACAAATAAACATGGTGCAACTTTAGGCAAAGGCACTGATGGTATTTTCTTTGGAGCTTACTCTAAAAATCTGCAAACAGATGAGGGACAAATTAATGAGTCTTACTCTGTATCAGCAGGTCTTGATTTCCCTTCTATAGGACCACAACACGCTTATTTAAAGGAATCAGGACGAGTTAAGTATGTAGGTGCAACTGATGATGAAGCTTTAGCAGCTTTTGTAGAACTGTCTCAAAAAGAAGGCATTATTCCAGCTCTTGAGTCCTCTCATGCTCTAGCCTATGCCTTAAGACTTATTAGAGAAAAACCTCAAAAAGAACAAATTTTAGTAGTTAATCTGTCAGGTCGAGGCGATAAAGATATTTTCAACGTCTCAAATATCTTAAAAGAAAAAGGCTGTGTAAAGACCGATGGTATTGATATCTCCTCTTTAAATTACACCAAATAATAAGGAATGTAAGATTATGACTTTACGTTTTGAAAATACTTTTAATGCTTTAAAAGATAAGAAAGAAATCGCTTTTATCCCATTTATTACCCTGTGCGATCCTGCTTACAATTTATCTTTAAAAATTGCTGAGGCTTGTGTAAATAGTGGAGCTGATGCTTTAGCTCTAGGCTATCCATTTTCAGATCCTTGTGCTGATAATGAATACGTATTACTCTCAGAAAAAAGAGCCTTAAAATCAGGTGCTAAGTTAAATGACTTTTTTAGTCTTATTCATGAGATTAGAGAGACATACCCACTCCTTCCTATTTCACTCAATGTTTATGCCAATATTCCAGCTACTATAGGTTTTGATAATTTCTTTGAAAGATCTCAAAAAAGTGGTATTGATAGCTTATTTATCCCTGATATTCCTGTAAATATGTTAAAGACTGGCGAAAACTTTTATAACTGCGCTGTAAATCATGATTTAGGAAATATCCTCTTAGCTCCAGCAAATGCCTGTGATAGCACTTTAAATGAAATTGCAAAGTACGCTAAAGGCTATATAAACGTAATAAATCCTGATAAAAAAGCCTTTTCAACTAAAATGACTATTGAAACATTAAATAGTTACAACAGTAGTGCCACAGTACTTGCAACAGAAATTGAAAGTGTTGAAGACATCAAAATGGCTATAAAGGAAGGGGCTTTAGGTGTTATTACAAGCGTTAAAATAGCTAAGATCATCAAAGATAATTTAAATAACGAAGAGAAAACTTTACAAGAGATTTCCAAATATATAAAAGATATGAAAAGCGCAACCGCTTTTTGAAGAGAAATTAAAATCTTAAAAAATTAAAGCTTCCTTAATTAAAAAATTAAGGAAGCTTTTTGTTTATCTAAATAAACTATTTATTATTTAATTCATGAGTTTTCATAAACTCTTTAACTTCCTCTAAAGTTGGCGATGCTTCGGAACAAGAATGTCCTTTAATTGTAATTGCAGCAGATGCTGCTCCTCGTTTGGAAGCCATTTCAACATCACCATTTTCAATTAATTCAGCTACAAACCCAGCTGCATAACTATCACCAGCGCCAAAGGTTTTGAGCACGCCTGGAATACTATAACAAGGGCAATCTATCTTAGATGCTATGGTAAAAATAGTTGCTCCCTTACTTCCATCTTTAATATTAACTATTGATACGCCTGCATCCAATAAAATCTTAGCGACAAAATCTTTTGAATAATTATCTTGTCTATTAAGCCCTCTATATAAAATCTGCATTTCATCATTTGTAGAAATTACAATATCTGAAAGTTTTGCTGCTAAAGACAAATATGTAAAACACTCTTCTTGATTATCCCAAGTACCATCTCTGTAATCTGGGTCAAATATAACCTTAACTCCAAAACGTTTAGCAATATCTATAATTTTTAAACAAGCTTCTCTTGCTGGAGAATGAGAAAAAGAGGTTCCAGAAATTAAAACAGCTTTAGATTTTTTTATAAAGTCTTCACTAATTTCTTCGGGTGATAAATATAAGTCTGCACAATTTGATCTGTACATAATGCAAGAACATTTACCACCATCTAAAATTTCACCAATTGTAATAGCTGTTAAATGTCCTTCTTTATCAGTAAAAACATTAGATACATCAATATCTTGACTTTTAAGATAATTTCTTACAAAACGCCCCATTCCATCATTGGAAACTTTAGTTATAACTCCTACTTTAAGGCCCTGCTTTGCCATAGCTACAGCTGTGTTTCCTGGAGATCCGCCTAAATATTTCGCAAAATTATTAGCTTCTTCTAAAAGACCAATATCTTTAGAATAAATATCTACAGTTGCTCTTCCGACACAAATTACATCTAAAACAGATTCTTTATTAAAATTCATAATAACAAAACTCCTCATGCCCCAATAAATTACAGAAGAAATAAGCTTATTTGAGGAATATAAATAACAGCTAATAACATAATCATTGAAACCCAGACAAAAGGTAAAATTGGCTTAATCATTTTTGCTACAGGGACTCCTGAAATCTGAGAACCTACAAAAATATTTACTGCCATGGGTGGAGTGATAAGACCAATTGCCAAGTCAAATACAATGATTATTCCTAAATGAATTGGATTGATACCTACTTGCATAGCTAAAGGCATCAAAATAGGAGTAACAATTAAAATTGCGCAAGAAGTTTCCATAACCATGCCTAGGAAAAGGAATAACACGGCAATTAGTGCAAGTAGCACGTATTTATTATCAGAAATGCTTAACATGGCTTTTGTAATATCTGAAGGCAAATGAATCATTGTCATCAAACGACCAAAGAAACCCGCTAATGCAATAATGAACAAAATTTTTGCTGAAGTTTTTGCTGATTCAATTGCAATAGATAAAATTTGCTTAATTTTTATTTCTTTATAAATAAATACACTAACGAGTAAACCATAAATAATAGCCACAGCTGCAGCTTCTGTTGCAGTAAAAATGCCACCATAAATTCCACCTAAAATGATAACCGGCATTAAAAGTCCTGGTAAAGCATCCTTTAATCCTGAAAAAAATGCTATATGTTGAGTAGAATCATCGACTTCTATTTCAACCTTATTCATCCATTTTCTATGTAATATGGCATTTAAAAAGACCATTCCAGAACATGCCAATAAACCAGGAACAATACCAGCAATAAATAAGTCACCAATAGACTGATTTGATGTAACACCAAATACTAATAATGGAATTGATGGAGGAATAAGAATTCCTAAATAGCCTGCAGATGAAGCTAAAGCAGCTGAATACTCTTGCTTGTAACCAATTTTCTTCATCTCAGGAATCATGATTCCTCCAATTGCAGCAACAGTTGCAACAGCAGCTCCAGAAATAGCGCCAAAAAATGCGCTGGCCACAATGGTGATGGTTCCTACCGCTGAGGTAGAATTTTTAAACATACTCTTAGTAAATTTAATCAATCTGCTAGATACACCGCCATAACGCATAATGTCTCCGGCAAAAATGAAAAAAGGAACAGCCATTAAAGGAAAAGAATCTAATTGCGAGAAAGAAACTGTAGATATAAGTTGTGGCTGAAAATGAGTAAAACTTAAAATATAGACAAGACCTGTCACACCAAAAGCGAATGCTATAGGAAGGCCTACTGCAATCAATAAAACAAAAATTAACAATAGCAGCATAATTTAATTATCCTTACCAGCTTCAATAGAACGACGATCGAAGATGCGTACAAATGAGTGAAAAGCCATCAATAAAATTGAAAGTTCCATGACACTGTATATTAAATACATAGGAACTCTAGTTGCTTCTGTCATTTGTCCCATGGCATAAGTTTTCAAAATTAATAAAGCACCATAATAGCTACAAGCTAAACTAAAAATAAAAATTACAACGTTAAGGACAACTTTAAAATCAAGACCAGTCTTAATCTTAAAAAACGAAGTAAAAATATCGATATTTATATGATCTTGCTTACTTACAGCTAATGCTGCGCCTATAAATGTCATCCAGATCATAAGATATCTAGTAACTTCTTCTGACCAGACTATAGAATAGAAAAAAACATATCGAGTTAAAACTTGGACAAAAGCTAAAAGAGACATTATCAATAACATAATGCCTATAAGAACGGCTTCTGTCTTAGCTAATCGTGCTTCTAAAGAAAATAACGCATTCATTGCACTGTATTCCTTAATGTTAAAAGGCGGCTTGTTTTTATCTTAAGCCGCCTTCTTTTATAAGAGTGGACTTACAATATTCTTATTATTTAGCGACCTCCACCATTGCTTTATAAATTTCAGGATCAATTTCTTTTTTCAAANNCTTAGGCCAAACTTTCTTAGCAGAATCAACAAATTCCTTCATTTCTGCATCTGTTAATTCAGTAATTTGAATACCTTTAGCCTTAGCTTCTTTTTCAAAATTAGCTCTGTATTCTTCATTAAGCTTACGTTGATAATCGCGAACTTCGATTGCGCAATCGGTCATAAGCTTCTGCTGTTCAGGGCTCATTTGCTCCCAAATTGAGGTACTTATAATAAGCGGAGATGGGCAATAGATATGATTCGATAAAGTATAGAAATTATTTACTTCGAAAATCTTATGAGTATAAGACAACAATAAACCGTTATCCTGACCATCAACTACACCAGTTTGAATTGCTGAATAGACCTCGTTGTAAGGCATACTTGTAGGAGAAGCTCCTTCAGTCTTCATCCACTCTACTAATACTGGAGACTGAGGAACTCTAAGTTTTAATCCCTTTAAATCAGATGGATGTTCAATTTTCTTTTTGCTATTTGAAAATCCTCGGAAATCATTCTCAAGATAAGCTAATACATGGAAACCTTTCTTTTCAAGACTTGCAGAGACTAACTCACCTAACTTACCGTCTAAAGCCTTATATGCTTGCTCAAAATTAGTAAACATATAAGGGAAGTCATATACCATTAAATTCTTATCAAAAGAGCTCATACCCATAGTTGCAACTAAAATCATATCTAAGTTGCCCTGTTGTACGGCTTCAGCCATTTCTCTTTCAGATCCCATTTCTCCGGCAGAGAATAAAGAATGGAATTTAATCTCATCATGGGATTTTTCTTGAACAAGTTGAATAAACTTTTCTGAAGCTTTCTGCCAAGGGTGATTAGTCTCAGCCGAGTGAGCTAAACTTAATTCAAAGTCAGCAGCATAACTTGCAGCACTAAAAGATAAGCAAGCACAGGCAATAGCTGTAGCTAAAATGCTTTTAAATTTCCTCATAAGATTGCTCCTTATTTGTTGTTTAATTCTTCTAAATAATCAACTGCATCTTTAACGCAAAAACCGTCATGTATTACCTTTGATAATGCTTTAATCAGATTTTCTGGTTTTTCATACTGGAAAATACATCTACCAAAAGTAATGCCAACACCACCTGCATCAATAACATCGCGTGCGAGCTGTAAACACTCTGATACAGAATGAAGTCCTGCATCACCACCTGCTACAGCGACTTTTGCAGGAGTTGCTTGTACAACAGAAGCAAATGAATCAACATCCCCTGAGTACATTGTTTTTACAAGATTTACACCAAGCTCTGCACCTGCACGAACGGCATATTTTAAATTTTGTGGTTTTACCCATTCCTTAGGATCGGCAATACCTCTTGGATAAATATGCGCTAAAACAGGCATTCCTTTTTGGTGAGCTTCTCCTGAAAGCTTACTTAAAGTTTCAAGCTGAGATTGCTGATGATCTCCTAATAAAATAGCTCCAACAGAAATTGCATCAGCACCTAAAGATACAGCTTCATCTACAGTGCAAACCTGTACATCCTGTTTTGGATGAACCGGAGAAAAAGTTGTGCATTTAACTACTAAAGGAACCTTTCCTGCATGTTTATGAAAACAGTATTCAGCTAAACCTTTATGCATAGTCAAAGCATCCGGTCTACCAATGACTATCTTTTCAATAAGATTGTCAATATGATCAAGTCCTGGCATTACCCCTCTGGCCATAGCATGATCAACAGTAATACCTAAATATTTGCCACTAGGGTCTGAAATTAAACGGTTAAATCTGACCTGTTCACCCAATAACATATTAGAAACTCCTTTATATTTTTAATATTTTCTTTGAGTATATTGAGCAAAACTTTAAAAAAGTGATAATATCATCATATATTTCCACACATTATCATATAATAATTTAAAACATGGTAAAGTTTGTCAAATAAATAAATCAAACTTGATTAAATATAAAAACAACATATAAGAAAAGCAGAAAAATGAGTAACTACAGACTAGAAAAGATGCAACTTTTTATAAACGAAAAGCAAAAAGTAAGTTTAGATGAATTATGTGAAAAATTTGAAATTTCACTAAGTACTCTAAGAAGGGATTTACAAAAATTATCTGACAGAGGAAGTGTCCATAAGATTTATGGCGGGGTAGAATGCTCCAAAGAAAGAAAATTAACTCCTTTATCTTCACGTATTGATATAAACCATGATGGAAAACTAAAAATTGCTTATAAAGCATCTCAATATATCCAAGATAATGACATTATTTTTATAGACTCTGGATCAACTCTTGGAGAAATGGCACCTTTTTTAAGCAAAAATAGAAACTTAACTGTTATAACAAACAACATGCTTATTATTAACAAAGCTATATGTTTTAATAACTTACAATTAATTTCTTTATCTGGAGTATACAATCAAAGTACATTGTCTTTTGTTGGAGAAAGAGTCTCTGAAATATTAAAAACATACAATATAACAAAAGCTTTTATGGGAACTACAGGATTTTCTCTAACATCTGGTATAACAAATTCGACTCCTTTAGAATCTTCCGTAAAACGTACAGCTGTAAACTCAGCATCAAAAGTGTTTTTACTTGCAGACCATTTAAAAATTGACGTATTTGCACCATATACTTACTGTCAATATGAAGATTTGGATATGCTTATTTCTGATAAAAAGCTTACTAAAGAATTTGAGGATTTATTTAAGAAAAATAACTGTAAGATAGAAATAGCTGATTAAAAAATAACCCAGTAAAATTTCAAAAAGATTTTACTGGGTTTTATAAACAATTAGTTTATTACTTTTCTAATAAAACTATTTATTAGTAAAGGATACGGCACTTTAAGGTACCTGGGATTTCCTTTAATAAAGGAACAAGCTTATCAGGATCACAAGAGTGAATATCCATAACTACGTAACCAATATCGGCAGTAGTCTGCAAATACTGAGATGCAACGTTAATGTCAAACTTTGCAAAGATTTCGTTAATCTGACGCATTACACCTGGAACATTCTTATGAATGTGTAACAGACGGGATACATCCTCACGAATTGCAGGTAAAGAAACTTCAGGGAAGTTTACAGCAGTTAAGGTAGAACCATTGTCAGAGTATAAAGCTAACTTCTCTGCAACCTCAGTACCGATATTGCGCTGAGCCTCTTCAGTACCAGCACCGATATGAGGAGTTAAGATTACGTTGTCAAACTCACGTAATGGAGAGACGAACTCATCACCATTGAAAGCAGGCTCTTTTGGATATACGTCGCAAGCTGCACCTGCAACCTTACCAGATCTTAAAGCATCAGCTAAAGCATCAATATCAACAACTGTGCCACGAGAAGCATTTAAGAAACGAACGCCATCTTTCATCTTAGCGAAGGATTCGGCATTAATCATGTTCTTGGTCATTGGGGTCTCAGGAACATGTAAGGTCACGATATCAGCTTGAGCAAAAAGCTCATCTAAGGAAGCGACCTGCTTGGCATTACCTAAGGTAAGCTTATTCTCAATATCATAGAAGATAACAGATAAGCCTAAGCTCTCAGCTAAAATACCAACCTGAGTTCCGATGTGACCATAACCTATAATACCTAAAGTCTTACCACGGGCCTCATGACAGCCAGTTGCGGCCTTATTCCAACCACCTCTATGCAATAAAGCATTACGAGCAGGAATATCACGTAAAAGCTGTAAGTACTCACCAGTTACCATCTCAGCTACAGAACGAGTATTTGAATATGGAGCGTTAAATACCGGAATACCTAATTCAGCAGCAGCCTTTAAATCGACCTGATTTGTACCAATGCAGAAGCAGCCAATACCAATAAGTTTATGTGCATGCTCCAAAACCTCACGGGTCAAATGAGTACGAGAGCGGATACCGATAAAATGAACGTTTTCAATCTTATCTAAAAGCTCTTGTCCTCCTAAAGCTTTTTTAAGATATTCAACATTAGTATAGCCGGCATCATTTAAAGATTTAACCGCACTAGGATCTACACCCTCAAGCAATAAGATTCTGATCTTATCCTTGCCAAGAGATAAAGACGGATGCATGTAAAAAACCTCGCATATTGATTTTTGGTGGAGATAAAAAGAAAAGTGTTCGGCATACACCAAACACTTTTCATTTCTTAATTAGTTTTTGCCTTTAAGCTTACGCCGCTCAAGCACAGCCTTATGCAGAATTTCAAAAGTCTTTTCGGTATCATCAAAACCGATGCAGGCATCGGTTATACTCTGACCGTAAACTAGGTTACGTAAATCAGCAGTCAAATCTTGACGACCTTCGACTAAGTTACTCTCAAGCATTACGCCAAAGATGCGGTCCTCACCTTGAGCAATTTGGGATGCAATGTCAGTTGCAACATCTACCTGCTTTTTGTACTGCTTGTGACTATTTGAGTGAGATGCGTCAATCATAACAATTGGACGTAAACCATTCTTCTCTAAGTCAGCACATGCAGCTTCAACATCTTCGTGGCTGTAATTTGGCTTGTAACCACCACGTAAAATGATATGGCAGTCTTCATTACCACGAGTATGAACAATAGCTACATGACCCATCTTGGTGACAGACATGAAGGTATGCTCATGTTCAGCTGCAACAACAGCATCAATGGCAATCTTAACTGAACCATCAGTTGCATTCTTAAAGCCTACAGGACAAGACATACCAGAGGCTAACTGTCTGTGTAATTGAGACTCGGTAGTACGAGCACCAATAGCACCCCATGAAATAAATTCGTCAATATACTGAACAGTAATTGGATCTAGAAACTCAGTTGCAGCTGGCATGCCTAAGCTGTTGATATCACATAAAAGCTTACGAGAAATACGTAAACCACGATTGATATCATGAGATGAGTCAAGACCAGGATCGTTAATTAACCCCTTCCAACCTACAGTTGTACGTGGTTTTTCAAAGTATACGCGCATAATAACTAATAAAGTATCAGCATACTTTTGGCGTAACTTCATCAGTCTATTAGCATAGTCAATTGCTGCATTGGTATCATGAATTGAGCATGGACCTGCAATAACAATTAAACGATCGTCTAAACCCTGTTCAATATTATGAATGTCGCGTCTAGTTTGCGACACAATCTGTGTTGTGAATTCTGTTGTCGGGAATTTTTCAATCACCGCAATTGGAGGAAGAACCTGATACATTTCGCTAATTCTCGTATCTACGATTCCACGCCCCGCTTCATTAGGCGGAGTGAGAATCAAATTTTGATCAATAGTCATATAACCGCCTTATTTGTAAAAAGAATAAAATCGCCAATAATATCGAGTAGTGCTCTGAGCCTGAGTTGTGACTTTTGACACTTGCGCTGGATGTCGACATAATCGCCAGCTTGATTCAATATTGTTCACGATTATTCACCTTTATAAAAAATTAAAGCCTAAGTTAGACCTTAGGCCTTCTTATTTATATCAAAATATATTTAATGTGATCTCATTATATAGATGCTTTGCTAAAAGATACAAGGGCATGCACTTTTTTAAAGATCATTTATATATTTTGCACAATTTTTAATCAAATTTTAGTTTTAAAGTGACTGGACAATGGTCAGAACCGGTTACATCGCTCTCAATTCCTGCATCAACTAAGTTTGGTAGCAAAGATTTTGACATTAAAAAATAATCAATTCTCCAACCAATGTTACGAGCTCGGGCACGAGTTTTATATGACCACCAACTATAACAATCAGGTTTATCACCATGAACCTCTCTGAAGGTATCAACAAAACCTGAGTCTAACATTTTATCAAAAAACTCACGCTCAATAGGCAGAAAACCTGTGTTACGGACATTAGCCTTAGGACGAGCCAAGTCGATTGGCTTATGCGCAATATTAAAATCGCCACAAACAACTATAGGCTTAGTTTTCTCAAGCTCTTTGGCGTAATTTAAAAAACAATTAAAAAAGCCCATCTTATATGGGACACGTTTAAACTCGCCTGTTGGTAAGCCCCTATCGTCTAAAACCTCAGCACCACCATTTGGAAAATAACCGTTAAAGAAATGAAAGTGTTCAAACTCTAAGTGAATAATACGGCCTTCACCTTGATAGGCAGGATCTGGTAACTCAAGTTCTACATTTAAAGGCTTAAATCTTGAGAAAACAGCTGTTCCTGAATAACCTTTTTTTACTACAGAGGAGCAGAAATAAGAGTTAAAACCTTCTTTATGTACCAAATTGTCAGGAAGCTGCTCTACATTCGCTTTAGTCTCCTGAAAACCGATTACATCATATTGGGTATTTTCAAACCACTTAAAACCTTCTTTTGCAGAAACTGCACGAATGCCGTTAACATTCCATGAAGCAAGCTTGTATTCCATTAAAATTATCTCCTCATTTATAATTTAATTTTAACAAAATACCGAAATTTTTCAGCAATTAAGAGAAATTAGTTTTAGCTAAAAATTTAAATAAAATTTTCTAATTAAACTCTAATTTTTACTAAAATTTCTCAAAAAAAAACAAGTTATTTAAAATTAATGGATTTTTGATAAAAACTGATATTTTTGATACTATATTGTCACCTTTTATACCCCATAAAAAAGAACAATATGAGCAATTCACATTTATCAAAACAACAAAAAATAATAATTCTTTTATTTATTGTTATTTCTGTTGTTTTCTGTACTTTCTTTCAATTAAATCAAATTCCTCATTTTGATCAAAAACAGATGTTTGAAAGAGGTATTACGGCTGTATTTGAAAACATCTACATTCCACATGGCAATGAAGCCTCAACTACAGCAAATGTTCCAGGATCATTATCATCTTTCATAATTGGATTCCCGCTTAAGATTTACTTTTCAATGTGGTCACCTTTAATCTTATTGACCATCATAAAAGTAATTTCAGGTTTACTATTCTTAAATGCTGTATCTAAACTCTACAGACCTAAAACCGTTACCTATGCTGCAGCTTTATTTTTCTTAAATCCTTGGTTCCTATTTGAATCATTAAGCTACAATCCATCTTACCTTTGTTTTGGTGCAACCTTAGTTTTAAATTCTTTAGTAAATTTAAGATGCGATGAAGGTAAAGGTCAAAGCTCACAAAGTTACAAGGGGCGTTTCTTTTATTCAGCATTAGCTGTTTTAGGTATTGGTTGGTGTTTACAATTTCATTTTAGCTGGCCAGTTCTTCTAGCTTTATGTGGCCTGTTGTGGTTAAGAAAATCTATTAAAGTAAGTTACTTAGGACTTATTTGCGGTGTCATTATTATCTTAATTACTTTAATTCCTTTCTTTAACGAAGTGTTAAATGTAGGTTTAGTTGATACCTCCCCAGCTCCATATAAAAAAGAACGTTATATAGGTTACGGTTTAGTCCATGTTTATCCTTTATTTAAGGCTGTGCTGTATTGGATTAGATTGGGTTCTTTATCTTTAACTCACAATGCCCTTCTACAAGATCCACAAACTATTTTAGGTATTGCCTATAACTATGGAGCCCATATTTTAGGTGGTATTACCGCTTTAGCTGTGGGCTTTTTTAACTATAAAGTTTTAATTAAATTTAGAAAAGAAGATCACTTTAAAAACTTTGGTCTTGAATTAAGTTTATGTGGTTTAGGTGCGACTTTAATTGCAGCTGCCGCTGCAACATTAGTACTTAATTACTGGCAAATCATTGTCATGTTTAGTTTTTGCTTAATTCCTGTTTTGGAAATTATTGAAAGAACACCAAAAATTCCAAAATGGCTTACTGCCGCAGTTTTAGCATTTGCTTTTGTGATAAATATTCAAGCATCAATAAGCTCTGAAAAATACAGCATTGATGCTCCATCACTAAAACAACAGTTAATTGACTACTGTGCTATTAACTATGATGTAAATGAGTGTATTAAAAAAGCTCAATAATTTGGCTCATCGCCAAATCTGTGGGATCCCTGGAAAATAATATACAAAATTGACCAGGGATCCTTTTAGCATTCAAGTGAATTGCCCCTAAATGAATTCATGATCCTCAAAAAGAAATACTCCAAATCTCTAAATCCATAAGCTAATCTTTTTAAGACTTTTATCTTATTGTTTCTCCCTTCAAGAACGCTTGTCCTAATCCTGTAAATACCTGAATTTGTTATACCATCTCGGTATCTTCTATTTTGCACTTTGGCAAACTTAGTAATCTCTTGAACTTTTGACTGTAAAGCTAACCTTACCCATTCATCCCAAAGAGATTCTGACTCTTCTTTTGAGTGAGCATGGAATACTTCAGGTAATAGCTCTTTTAGTTCATTAGCTGCATATAAATCATGATAAAAGCTTAAAATATCATTAAGTTTTATTCTTTTTTCTTCTGATAAATTAGAGTTTTTTGTAAGTAACAGAAATCTTGAACGCTTTAAAAGAGAATAAGCATTGTCATCATTTTTGTTTTTATTTTCATAGGCAAGTCTTAGTCTTATGGCGCTTATAACAAGTCTTCCAAAGTTATAAACCATATGGAATAAATCATAGACAACTTTGGCATTAGGGCAGTACTTATTAACGCAAGTCGCAAATCCTGCATTTTGGTCCATTGCTACTGCTTTTATTTGTTTACAGCCCTCTGTACCGCATAATTTAAAGAAGCGATTAACCTCTCGTACAGTATTACCCTTACCAACCCAAATAACTCTTTTAGTATCTAAATCAACAACTACAGTTGCATATTTATGGCCTTTCTTAATAGAGAATTCATCAATAGCAATGTGAGAGGCTTGACCTAAATTAAAGTATATTTTCTTTTTAAGGTATCGCTTATGAATTCTTTTGCAGGAAGACCAGCTTAAACCTGTTCTTTCAGCAGTATCTTTAATAGACCCGGCTCTTTCTAAATCTTCATTAACAGAGTCTGCAACCCTTGTTGTAAAGCGACTGTTTTCAGATAGGAACTCTATTTTTTCAGTTGCATATTTATTACAGAACTTACATTTAAAGGTTCTATAGGTAATAAATAAAACAGTCTTATACCCCAAAATGAAATCATCTTGCACAATTCGTTTTCTATATTCGTGAACAACTACATTCTTGCCTTTACACCTAGGACAGACAGGAAATTCACTGCAAGGCTCAAGGTAAAAATGAATTTCTTTAGCTTTATCATCTATAAAATGGGAAGAAATCTTAAAACCTTTGAAAAAATGGTTTGTTAAATCAGATTGAAAATCGGGTACAAGAGCCATAGGTCGTTATCCTTGATTGATGGATTTTGGTTAATTCAATCTTAATTGGGAACGACCATTTTTTTCGTCTATTGGTATAACAAAATTAGATATAAAATTTTAGTTAGCCACAGATTTGGCGAAGAACCAATAATTTATAGATGGAAAAAAGAGGAGATGATTTCATCGCCTCTTTTTTATGGCTTTTGCATATATGGAGTATCACCACCTAACGCTGACATTAGTGTCATGGTAGCTTGCAGTAAATTACGCTTTGATTGCAAATAACTCATGTGAGATGAGCGCCTTATATCTGAGGCATCTAAAAAGTCAGATAAAGAAACTAATCCTGATTTATAACGAGTAAAGTAAAGATTGTAATTTGAAAATGAAAGATCATATTGCTTTTTAGTATTTACGACTTCTTTTTTATAAAACTCAATCGAGCTTACTGCATCATAAACCTCAGAGACAGCTTTTATATAAGATGAAGTAAAATCAAGCTTTGCAATATCTATATCTTTTAGGGCAGACTTTTCTCTTAAAGACAATTCATTGAAATTTAAAAAAGGTAAGGTTATAGCCGTCCCTAAAGCCCCTATTGGATCTGAAAAAAATCTTGCAAAAGATGTAGCTGAGCCTAAGTTCAAATTTGATGAGAAAGTAATGTCAGGAAAAAATGCTAGTTTAGCCTCATCATACTGAGAATAAAAACTCTTTAAAGTAGCCTCTTTTGCCATCAAATCAGGGCGATGCTCTAACAATTTTGCAGGAATATCTAAAGAAAACTCCGGCAAAACAGCGTCATCTAAAGAGCCAATATCAAAATTAAAGGCAGGATCTTCTCCCTCTAATAAAGCTAATGCCGTCTTTGCCTTTTGTAATTCATCATACTTTGCATCAAGAGCTCTTTGAACCTTTAAGTGGTTAATTTTGGCATCAGATACATCCAAGGAGCTTGCGGCACCTTGAGCATATTTTGCTAAAACAAATTTTAATCTTTTATTTGAATCATCTAAATCCAATGTCGCAATATTTAAAGCTTCTTTTGCAAATGCATATTGCCAATATGCATTTGCCACAGCTTCAATTACGGTCAAACGCATCGTAAGATAGTCATAAGCTGTGGCTTTATACATCTGAAGTGTTTTTTGATTTAAAGCTTCAATCTTGCCAAAAAGATCAATTTGATACGACAATCCTACATTCATTTTAGTTTTCTTTTGCATACTTTGGTGGTAATCCAAAGCACGTGAAGCTTCAACACCTAAACTTGCATTGGCTGTAGGATGTCTTTGCGTACCGCTTATATCAACAGCTATAAGGGCTTTTTGTACATTTAAACAGGCTTTATTTAAATCAAAATTATTTAAAAGAGCCTTATTTACTAAATCATCAAGTTTTTTATCTGAAAACTCTTGCCAATAATTCTTTGCAATATTATTGCCAGTAAATTTATATGCTTGCGCATATGAATTTACATAAGGCATTGAAGGCCTTTCATAGTCGCTTAAATAAGCACTACAAGAACTCAATAAGATTGCCAAGCTTATAAGGCTTAGAGTTTTTAGCATACAGTCTTCCCTATATATAAAGACCAATCCGGCATATCAATATCAAAGACCTCTTTAGTCTTTTGACAATCCAAACGACTATCATCAGGACGCTTGGCTTTTAAATTAAGGTCAGCCTTTTTAATAGGCTCAATATTTACATCTGAATTGATGAGATTTAATTCTTTGGAGATTTCTACAATTCTCTTGGCAAACTCAAAGCGATTTAGTGCAGGAGATCCTGCATAGTGGTAAATGCCATAGGCATTAAAATCAGCAGATAGCGATTTTTTAAGCATGCGACTTAAAGCTTGTGCTAAAGCATGCGCTGGGGTTGGGTTACCAAGCTCATCTAAGACAACCTTCAAATTACCATCTGTTTTAGCTTTATTAAAAATAGCTTTAACAAAATTTTTGCCAAAACGACCAAACACCCAAGAGGTACGTACAATCAAAAACTTACATTTTGTAGCTTTAATAAGCTCCTCACCATCAAGCTTTGTTTGAGCATATACACCCTCACAAAAGGTTTCTTCATCTACACTATGAGGTTTACCGGTATTTTTTCCAAAGACATAGTCTGTAGATACATGAATTAACAAAATGTTTTTCTTTAAACAGGCTTTAGCTAAATTCTCAGGGCCTTGGGCATTTACAGCATAAGCTAAAACTTTATTATCTTCGGAGGCATCAACTGCGGTATAAGCAGATGCATTGATAACAGCATCAATATCAAGTTGCTCAATAACTTGCGATACTTGATTGTCATTTGTGATATCTAAAAGATCGTGTGAGGCTTTGATAACCTCAAAGCCATCATTTAATAAAGCAATACCTAACTCCTGGCCTAATTGGCCAGAAGCTCCGGTTACTAATACTCTTGCCATGAAACTCTCTCTTATTTACGTACAGTTGAGGTCATATTAGAAATTAAGGCTAAAGCAACATCATAGGACTTATGTAATGACTGTACTGGCAGACACTCATAAGGGCCATGACAATTTAAAGCACCGGTGAAAATATTTGGGCAAGGTAAACCTCTGCAAGAGAGGTTAGAGCCATCAGTACCACCGCGGATACTCTTTTCAATGACATTTAAATTAGCATCTTTATAAGACTTACGACAAATATCTAAAATCTCAGGGCTTTCTGCTAAAACAGCACCTAAATTACGATATTGTTTAGTAATAGTTACCTTACACGCTTCATAACCTACATAATCATTGATAAAAGAGGCGCACTTTCTTACAAAATCTTCACGCTTTTTAAGGCCATCTAAATCAAAATCACGAATAATCATATCCAAATGAGCCTCTTCGGTGCGACCTTCAATATTATGAATATGATAGAAACCTTCTAAATCACGAGTAGTTTCAGGGCGCTCAGATGATGGGAACAATTCAATAAATTTAGCTGCCAAAGATACCGCATTTTTTAATACTTTATAGGCAACTGCAGTATGTACACTAACACCTGTAAAATCGACCTTAGCCTTAGATGCATTAAATGTTGCAACATCAAGCTCACCTTCAGAGCTACCATCAATGGTAATACCGTAATCACAATCAATTTTCTCTAAACTTAAATGATCAGCTGAAGTACCTATTTCCTCATCTACAGAGAAGGCAAAGCATAATGGGCCATGCTTAATAGAAGGATCTTTCTTTAAAGTTTTTAAAAGTTCTACCATTACTGCTACGCCTGCTTTATCGTCTGCTCCTAAAAGAGTAGTACCATCGGTAACGATAATGTCATAACCTTTACAATCCTTTAAATTTGGGCACAGATCGTTATCAATAACAAGTCCGTTATCTAATTTAATGCCATCTTCTTTAAAGTTCTTTACAAGTCTTGGACTTACATTAGCTCCTGAGGCATCTGGAGCTGTATCTAAGTGAGCTAAGAAACATAAACGCTTGCAGTTTTCATAACCTTCAGAGGCTTTAACTTTAGTAGTTACAACACCTAAATCATCCATTTGTGGCTCGTAGCCTAAAGCTTTGAGCTCCTCTACAAGATAAGCTCCTAAAACAAGCTGACCTTTGGTTGATGGTACTGTTTGTGAGGTTGGATCTGACTTAGTATCAAAAGAGACTAACTTGCAGAAAATATCAGTTAAGTCATCAGTTGCACATAAATTCTTTAAATCATCTAAACTGGCACTCTGTAACATTTACAACCTCAACAAACTTAAAAAAAATTTTTACTTATTCCCGAGATAAAGCTTCTACAGGATTTAATCTTGCAGCAGCTCTTGCCGGCATGAAACCAAAAGCCACACCTATTATGGATGAAGTTAAAACAGCAGCCACAATAGATACCAAAGAAAAAGACAATGGTATCGATGGAATAATCATAGAGAGTATATAACCTAAAATTACCGATGCAGCAACTCCCATAAGGCCACCGATAATACAAACAGTTATAGCTTCAATCAAAAACTGGATCATGATATCACTTTGTCTTGCACCAACTGCCATGCGAATACCAATTTCGCGGGTTCTCTCTGTTACAGAGACAAGCATGATGTTCATAACACCAATACCACCTACGATTAAAGAAATTACTGCAATTGCAGAAATTAACAAAGTAAAGGTGCCTGTAGTTTGGTTAATTGACTTTAATATTGTATCTGATGACTGGATAAAGAAATCTTTTCGCCCATGTCTTGATTCAATCAAGTTAATAATGCTTTTTTCAGCTACAGCAGTGGCAAAGCCATCTTTGACTCTAACAATAATAGAGGACAAATAATTTTGATTTACAAGACGTGACATCAAAGTACTATATGGCATATACACATATAAAGCATCATGAGGTCTGAAGGCTAGCTCTTTGTCTTCTAATACACCTGTTATCGTAACTGGCATAGAGTTTACCAATAGGCGCTGTCCTAAAGGATTTTCATTTGGAAACATTGTCTTTGCGGTATTAGCATCAATTACACATATCTGAGGGTAGTTTAATGATTCGCTTGAAGAAAATAATCTGCCTTTAGCCACGTTCATACCATAAACACGCAAATACTCGTCATTTACACCATAAACTGTGGCATTGTTTTCAATATTCTTATGCCTAAGTAGCACTTGTGACTGAATAGTAGGTGAGGCTGAATCCACAAAAGGCTGCCCCTTTATGGCATCTAAGTCATTGATATTAAGTGTCCTTACTTTACCAGATCTTACATCACCCATTCTCTGACCTGGCATTATAGTAATAGTGTTAGTACCCATTGAGGAGATATTAGCAATTACCTTATCAGAAGCTCCTCTTGCTAGTGCTACGACTGTAACTACAGCCATAATACCGATAATAATACCTAACATAGTTAAAAGGGTACGCATACGATTAGATAGCATTGAGCGCCATGCCATAACATAGGCTTCTTTAAACCTATCAAAATAAGCATTAAAAGAGGTTGCCCAACTGTCTTTTAAAACTAATTTTTTTTCTTCAAATTTATTTTTATGAGTTTTTCCCTCACAATTTATCTCATCGCTTTTAATAGAACCATCTTCAATCGTAATAACACGCCTTGCATGAGCGGCAATACGAGGATCATGAGTTACTAAAATTACCGTATGTCCTAGAGAATTTAACTCCTCTAAGATCTTCATAACCTCCTTACCACTTTGACTATCTAAAGCTCCTGTAGGCTCATCTGCCAGAATAATTTGACCACCATTCATTAAAGCTCTGGCAATAGATACTCGTTGTTGTTGTCCTCCTGAAAGCATAGATGGCTTATTATTAATTTTTTCACCTAAGCCTAATTTCTCTAAAAGAGCAATAGAACGGTTTAAACGGCGATCTTTTTTATAACCTGAATATATAGATGGTACTTGTACATTCTCTTTGGCATCTAAATGTCCTAAAAGGTGATAACGCTGAAATATAAATCCAAAAAAATCACGCCTTAGAGCAGCAAGATCATCTTGTGACAAATTAAAAGTATTGTGGCCATCAACCTCATAGCTGCCAGATGTGGGGGTATCAAGACAACCTATGATATTCATAAGAGTAGATTTACCTGAACCTGAAGGACCTATAATAGCAACAAGCTCCCCTCTTTTAATTTCAAGATTGATACCATGCAAGACCTCAACTGCAGCCTCGCCACTACCAAAAGCCCGCTTAATATTACTAAGTTTAAGTAAGACCTCACTCATTTAAAAAGGTCCTCTTTTACGGCGAGAGTTCTTCATAGCATCTATTTGAGAAGACTCCACATCATCACCAATAATGATTTTGTCATCATCTAAAAGACCTGAGATGACCTCAACATATTGTTCATCTCTAATACCGGTTTTTATTTCTTTTGAAATTACAGAGCCTTCTTCATTTAAAACATAAACTAAAGCGCTATTAGCAGTTTCATGGCGTAAGGCTGTTAAAGCTAAAGCTTTAACTTGTTTTTTTGAGGCCACATTTATAACTACATCTGCAGTCATATCAATGCGTAAAACCCTATCTTTGTTTTCAACCTCAATATCTGAGTTGTAATAAATAGCCTCAGAAGTTGTTTTAGAATTATTTGCAGATGAGACATTTGAAGAAGATGCATCCTCATAGGATGAAGGGGCTGGGGCAATCCTATCTAAAACACCGAAAAACTCTCTATGAGGGAGACCTAATACCGTAAAACTACACTCCATCCCAGGCTTTACATTAACTACATCAGCCTCAGAGATTGCAGTCTCAACTTTCATGTGATCTAATGTAGCCAAACGTAAAATAGTTGGTGTAGTTTGATTTGCATTTACAGTCTGACCTTCTGATACTACAGTCGCATAGACTGTACCATCTATTGGGGCTTGAATCTTGGTATAGCCTAAATTTGTAATAGCATCATCAACGTTTAATTTACCTTGTATATATTCAGCTTCAAGTTCTTTTAAATCGGCTTTAGCAATACTAAAGGCAGCATCTGAGGCCTCAAGTTCTTGTTTTGAGGTAGCATCATTTTTATAAAGCTTTACCTGACGTTCATACTCAAGCTTAAATTTTTTAATCTCAGCTTTTTTTGAGACTATTTTAGCTTCAATAATATTGAGTTGAGCCTTAGCCTTCTTTAAAGCAGTCTCCTGAATTTTTGGATCAATTTCACATAAAAGATCGCCTGTTTTTACCTCATCGCCAGTCTTTACGTGTAATTTTAAAATCTGACCTGAAACTTGAGCACCAACATCAACCTCAGTAAAACCTGAGAGAACTCCTGTAGCATAAACTCTTTTGTTAATATCACGAATTTCGGTATTAACTGTCATATAAGAAGGGGCTTGAGGCTTTAAATAGTCATAAAGAAGAAAAGACAACAAGGATAAAAAAACTAATCCTAAAATACTAAAGCGCAAAATGCGTTTGCCTCTGCCTAACATAATGCCCCCTTTTATACATGCAGACTCTCATTCATAAGAGTTTATTTTATTAGCTTATTATTAGGGTTAACTTAGATTGATTTTCATAAAAAATTTTAAAATAAAAAATTTTTCTTAATTAAAACTGCTTGAGCATTTAAAATAAAGAAAAAACTTTAATTTAGGATCATTATGCAAAACACCATTATTTTAAAAGAAAGCCGTGAAAAATCCCTGCTGCGCCATCACCCTTGGGTATTTTCTAAAGCCCTTGAAAATGAAGATTTAAAATTAGATAGAGGAACTATTGTCACAGTTGTTTCTCATGAAGGTGCTTTTTTAGGCTACGGCGTTTATAGTCCTAAATCTCAAATTAGAGTACGTATGCTCTCTTTTGACGAAAACACCAAAATCAATGACGAACTTATCGACTCTCGTATTAAAAATGCTTGTGATTTAAGAAAGAACTTAATTGCACGAGGCAATGATGGTGTACGCTTAGTTTCCTCTGAAGGTGATTTTTTACCAGGTCTTATCGTAGATAAATACAACGAATTCATTGTAATTTCTATCTCCTCCTCCTGCATGGAGATTTTCTACGACGTTATCTGCAATACCTTCAAAGAGCTTTATCCTGAAGCTTCTTTATATGAAAGATCTGACACTAAATCTCGTTTAAAAGAAGGGCTTAGCGAGCGTTGTGGTGTAATTTTTGGCAAAGAGCCTCCTGAGGTTATCTACGTTAAAGAAAATAACGAAATTTACATGCCTGTTGAAATTATGCATGGTCATAAAACCGGAGCTTATCTTGATCAAAGACAAAGCCGCCTGCATGCTAAATCTTTATCAAAAAATGCTCGTGTTTTAAATTGCTTCTCTTACACTGGCGGCTTTGGACTTTGGGCTTTAAAGGGTGGAGCTAAATCAGTTGATAATATAGATGTTTCCTCTTTAGCTTTAAATGCGGCCAAAACTGGTGTTGCTTTTAACCATTTAGATCCTGGTCGTTGCCATTTTATTAAAGAAGATGTATTTGCCTTCTTAAGAAAACAAGTTGAAGCTGGCATCAAATACGATTTAGTAATTCTTGACCCCCCAAAATTTGCAGAAAATGCTTCTAACTTAAAGCGTGCTTGCAGAGGCTATCAGGACATCAATCGCTTAGGCCTTAAATTGGTTGCAAAGGGCGGTCGTCTTTTAACCTTTTCATGCTCAGGTCTTGTTGATTCTAATCTTTTCCAAAAGATTATTGCCGATGCAGCCTTAGAAGCAGGTGTTGAAGCGTCTGTTATCACTACTTTAAGACAAGATGATGATCATGTGGTGTCATTACCATGCCCTGAAACTTTCTATCTTAAAGGATTAGAAGTAGCCGTCCGCTAAAGGAGCTTTTATGCTTAAGATTTTGCAAATTAGCGTTACAGCCTATGCTCAAAACTGCCGTCTTATCTATAACGATGAGACTAATGAAGGCTGTGTAGTTGATCCAGGTGGAAAAGCTCAAATCATTGCAGACTATGCAAAAGAGCACAATATTTGCATCAAATCTATACTGCTTACCCATGGACATCTTGACCACATAGGTGGTGTAAGTGAACTTATAAAACTTACATGTGCAAATGTTTATGGGCCATGCATTGAAGATAAGTCTTTAATTGACAATATAAAAGAACAATCTTCCCTTTTAGGTTTAAATGATGCAGAAAGTTTTGAATTTGAAAGTGTCTATGATGGTCAAAAAATAAAAGTTTTTGATGATTTTGAAGTTGAAGTTTTAAAAACTCCTGGTCACACTCCAGGAGGGGTTTGCTATCTTTGCCGTAAATACAATTTCATTTTAACTGGTGATACTTTATTTAAAGGCTCTATTGGTAGAACCGACTTTCCAGGTGGTAATTACAACGCTTTAATGGACTCAATTCAAAATAAACTCTTAAATCTTGATGATGAGATCACTGTACTAAGCGGTCATGGTGAAAGCTCAACTATTGGTTTTGAAAGATTGCACAATCCTTTCTTTAACTAATAAATCGAGTAGGAGGAGATATCTCTCACTCCTCTCGCAACACCGTACGTGCCGTTCGGCATACGGCGTTTCCCATACTATAGAAGGTTAGATCCTAACTTCAGATCTGACCTNTCAACTAGTTCTATACTAAACCATCCTTCCTTAAGTAAATTTCCCTTACTTAGGGCTTTGTGGATTATAGGTGTCTTTGATAGTCGCCTGTATCTGTTAGAACTTTATGCATACTCTTCAATAGGCGGTGCATTTTGCATCCTTCTTTTGATTTCCTCATACCTCTTACAGCCTTTCTTCCACTGTTTCCACAGGAGCTGACGTATTCTACGTCTAATCAGTCCATCCATGTACTGGGACCATTTACTCGGAATAGCTCCCGTAAAGTAGTTTACCCATCCTAGGATGTATGTTCTTAGTCGTTACTTCACCTTCTGTATGCCACCTATGGCTTTTCTATCTAAAATCTCTTTTATATTCTTAGAGAATTTAATACGTTTCTTTTCATGGACAATAGCAAAGTACTTTTGCGAGGGACACTCCTTTTTCTTTCTTTGGCTCACTCTTTTAGTGAAGCCAAAACCTAGAAATTGGGATTTCTCACATGCATGTAGTATCTTGGTTTTATCTTTATTGACTTTTAGAAATAGCTTCTTCTCCACATACTTTGTCACATTTTCCAGTATACGTTCCGCAGCTTTTCTCCTGCCACACATTATGACCATGTCATCTGCGTATCTTACAAACTTAATCCCTCTGCTATCTAGCAGTTGGTAAAGTTCATTGAGCATTATGTTTGCAAGTACCGGGCTTACGACTCCACCTTGCGGGGTGCCTATCGTTACCTTATTGCTAACTTTGCCTTCTTCGCTTATTGGAGCTCTAAGAAAGCGGTGTATAAGAGAGATAACTCTACCGTCTTCTATTCTATCTGATAACAGTTGTAAGAGCTTACTGTGATTTACTGTGTCAAAGAATTTGCTGAGATCTAGATCTATCACCCATTCAAGGCCACTGTTAAGGTACTCTAACGCTCTGGTTATAGCGCCACTACAGCTTCTTGTTAGTCTAAATCCAAAGCTATTGTCTGAAAATACCTTCTCGTACTCTTCCGCTAGTATCAAGGCTATTGCCTGCTGTACAAATCGGTCCTTTACTGTAGGTATGCCTAGGGGACGTTTTTATACATTGTCCTTTGGAATATATACTCGTTTGATAGGTTGTGGTCTGTATTTTCCTTCTAGAATCGATTTTGAGATTTCATAGGGGTGTGATTTTATATATCCACACAGCTCATAGGTTTGCATTCCATCAACTCCGGCACCTTCTTTGTTGGATAGTACCTTCTTGAATGCTCTGTTCAGATTACCCTCACGTTCTCCGCTACTCTCTTGCTTAGGCGTGCACTTCTGCCCTTATATTCTCGGCGTGCATTCCTTGCTGTGGCTACATTATGTTGTAGTTCCTCCTGTTTTCACACTCGTTGGGTTCGGTCCTTCACGCTTAGTCCTCGCTACTACGACCTTTGCTGACTTCTTGTCATTCGTTGTTACTGCGGTTTCCCGCTGACAAGCTCTCCTCAGGTAAGAGCTCTTTCTTTTCCTCCATCTATCCGCCATCTTTACATTATATGTTCCAGCTAACTTTTGGACTTTACCTTAACTTGCAGGCTTATCCACATATACTGCCTAAGATGATTTCTGTTCGTCAGACCAGAGTTTTGCTAGCCACTTCTTTCAGCTATCACTTCACCGTGACCACCTTGTGGTTTACTAAGATTTCCCGTTAGCGGGCATCTTCGGGACTTACACCCTATAGAAAAAGCTCATACTGAGCACACAAGAACAAAGCCTTAACTTCCTAAGTTAAGGCTTTGTTTTTAAACCTCTTTTAACTCTTCTAAAGTTAAAGGTTTCAAACCTTTTAAAACACGTTCTTTGTTTAAAAGATTTTCCTCTGGATCCTCTAAGTCAATTCTTAAAAAATAACCCTTAGTACTTAAAGCTTTATCTAAATCAGAAGGATTTACCTTAGGCAAACTCTCATGTTTGGATAAATCAAACATCATTAAAAACTTAGGTTCTCCAAATGCATTTAAAAGAGCATCTGGTACATCCTGAAAATCATCTTTTTTAGCCAAATAAAGATAATGACGTAATTTATGAGCACTTTTATAAACAAATACTAATCTACTTGGCATTTTTTCACCTTTAAATTATTTTTAATATCCACATATTACATTCAAAATTGCTAAAGGTCACGGATGTCATTGATGATGAAGCACAAACTGTTTCTATATGCTAAAATTTAACAATTACAAGGATAAAAACAGGCTAAAACTTTAATGACCACAAATATTACCTCTGCTGACGGCAAAATCGTTGCGGTTGACGGCGGTTTAACTCGCACAGGATACTCTTTTAATACTATTGCCATAAAAGATCTAAATCCTGATGTTTTAAAACAAATACTTGAAATAAAAGTAGCGCCTAACCCCAAATTTTTTGCAGGTTCGCCTTTAGTCTTAGATGTTTCAGAAGTTCTATCTTTTGACGAAATTGACTATCCTAAACTTCATGATGTATGTGCTTTTTATGACATATATCTAATAGGCCTGTCAGGTGTAACATCTGAACATTTAATCAAGTTTTTAAGAAGCAAAAAAATTCCTCTCGTTAACTCAAATCGTTATGCAAAAATCCGTGAGGAAAATACAGCACCTAAAATCATCACCAAGACTTTTGAAGTTGAGGTTCCTATTAGAGTAAATGTTCCTTACGAGGTAAAAGTTGAAGTTGCAAAGCCTTTGCTTACTATCAATCGTAATGTACGCACAGGTGAAATTATTTCAGCAAAAGATAATAGTGTAGCTATTTTCGGTAACGTAGCTGCAACTGCTCGTATTATTGCCTCACACAATATCTTTATTTTTGGATCTATTTTCGGTGAGATATATGCCGGAACTCCAGAAAGTGCTGAAAGCTCAGGTTACACTAAAAGTTTTATTTACACCTCTGGAACTTTTAAACCTACATTATGCGCCATCTGCGGCAACTACCAAACTGCTGATGATATGGAGCAAGATGACCGAATTTTGCCTTTTTATGGTAAGACTCAAGAGCTTTTAATTCGACTTTCCGAAGATGGAAAGAGTTTACATTACACACAATTAAAAGATTTAAACAAATCAAATTCCAAGTTCTAAACAGGATGAAACTATGTCAGAAAAAGAGCTTAAAGAAGAAAAAAAAGAAACCTCTTTAGAAACCCCGAAAGCTGAATCTTCCAAAAAGAAGNAGCCTAAAAAGGCTGAAGAGAAAAAAGTTGATTTACAAGCTTTAAAAAAGGCTGAGATTGCCTCTCAAAACGATCCTTCTAAGCTTAGCAAAGAACCATTTAACATGCGTATCATTGTTGTTACCTCAGGCAAAGGTGGCGTAGGTAAGACTACCTCAGCTGCAGCCATTGCCACAGGCCTTGCGATGAAGGGACATAAGACTGCTGTTTTAGACTTTGATGTGGGCCTGCGTAACTTAGATCTTATTATGGGTTGTGAGCGTCGCGTTGTTTATGACTTTATCAATGTCATAAATAATGAAGCAAAACTTAATCAAGCTTTAATTAAAGATCGCCACGTAGATAACCTCTACGTTCTCCCTGCATCTCAAACCAAAGATAAAGATGCTTTAACCTTATTAGGCGTTGAAAGAGTTTTCCGTGAGCTTGATGAGATGAAGTTTGAGTACGTCATCTGCGATAGCCCTGCAGGTATTGAAACTGGTGCTTTATTAGCTCTCTTCTTTGCTGATGAAGCTATTGTAACTACCAATCCTGAGGTTTCCTCTGTCCGTGATAGTGATCGTATCATCGGTATCTTAAATGCCAAATCCAGAAGAGCTGAACTTGACATGGAGCCGGTTGTAGCTAAGTTATTATTAACCCGCTACCTGCCAAATCGCGTTAAGAAGAATGAGATGCTTTCAGTTGAAGATGTTCAGGAACTTTTAACTATTCCTCTTTTAGGTGTTATTCCTGAATCTCCTGATGTATTACGTGCATCTAACTCTGGTAACCCAATTATTCTCGATAAAAAATCTGATGCTGGTAAAGCATATGACGATGCTGTTGAGCGTCTTTTAGGTAATGAAGTTCCTTTACGCTTCATTAATGCCAAAAAAGGCCTTTTTAGCATGTTATTCTCCAAAGATTAAATAAGGAGTCGCAATGTCATTATTAAAAGTTATCTCTGAAGCTATTTTTAAAAACAGCAAGTCAACATCTGCAAGAGATGATGCTAAACAGCGTTTGCACTTAGTTTTAATTAACGATAGAGCTGGACGTGATAGCCCTGACTTTATGCCAAAACTCCGTCAGGAAATCATTGAAGTTCTCAAAAAATACATCCCTATTGCCTCTGAGCAAGATGTTGAAATCAGTATTGCCAATAAAGAAGACACTTCTATTATGGAAATGTCTGTTGCTTTAGATGGAGCCCATGCTCCTGATAGCAAAACAGACAAATAACATTTAAATGTTTCTTAATCGGAGGGGACTTTAAGGGTCCCCTTTTAATTTGGTTCTTCCGAGAATCTGTGGATAGCCCTAATGAAATTGAGATTATATTCATTAGGGCTATATGTTAAACATAAGCATTACCTCTAAAAGCATCTCTAATTCTTAAGAAGAAATACTCAAAATCTCTAAATCCATAAGCTAATCTTTTTAATACTTTTATCTTATTGTTTATCCCTTCAAGAACGCTTGTTCTAATCCAGTAAATACCTGAATTTGTTATACCATCTCGGTATCTTCTGTTTTGCACTTTGGCAAACTTAGTAATCTCTTGAACTTTTGACTGTAAAGCTAACCTTACCCATTCATCCCAAAGAGATTCTGACTCTTCTTTTGAGTGAGCATGGAATACTTCAGGTAATAGCTCTTTTAGCTCATTAGCTGCATATAAATCATGATAAAAGCTTAAAATATCATTAAGTTTTATTCTTTTTTCTTCTGATAAATTAGAGTTTTTTGTAAGTAACAGAAATCTTGAACGCTTTAAAAGAGAATAAGCATTGTCATCATTTTTGTTTTTATTTTCATAGGCAAGTCTTAGTCTTATGGCGCTTATAACAAGTCTTCCAAAGTTATAAACCATATGGAATAAATCATAGACAACCTTGGCATTAGGGCAGTACTTATTAACACAAGTAGCAAATCCTGCATTTTGGTCCATTGCTACTGCTTTTATTTGTTTACAGCCCTCTGTACCGCATAATTTAAAGAAGCGATTAACCTCTCGTACAGTCTTACCCTTACCAACCCAAATAACTCTTTTAGTATCTAAATCAACAACTACAGTTGCATATTTATGGCCTTTCTTAATAGAGAATTCATCAATAGCAAGATGTTTTGCCTTACCAAGGAAGAAAGGCGTGTTTCTTTTTAGATAGTCTTTGTGAATTTGCTTACACGTATCCCATTTAAGGGAAGTTCTTTGAGCCGTATCTTTGATAGACCCAGACCTTTGTAAATCCTCAATAACTTCATTTTCAAGGCTTTTGGTGATGCGGTGTCTACTTGAAATAAAAGGGATTTGTTCGGTTGCATATTTATCGCAGAACTTACATTTAAAAGTTCTATAGGTAATATGCAAAATAAACTGAAAACCGTTATAAGAGCCATCTTTAACTATTCTATGTCTATATTCATGAACTACAACATTATGATTTTTACAGATAGGACATTGAGGATAATTGTCTTTAGGCTCTAAGAAAAGATGAATCTCTTTCTTATCTTCATCAAATTGATAATTAAAAAGTTTGAAGTTTGTATAAAAAAGATTAAAGAAAAAATTATGAAAGTCGGCTACAATATTCATAGGTCGTTCTCCTAGATTGGTGTATTTTGTTTAATTCAATCTTAATTGGGAACGACCATTTTTTTGTCTATTGGTATAACAAAATTAGATATTAAATTTTAATTAGCCACAGTTTTCCGGAAGAGCCAAAAATTTGAAAATAGCCTTTATGCATGTCAAAATATCGTCAATAGTTATGGAAAATTCAACGATAACTATAAATAACTTTTCAATTAAAATTCTTTCTTGTGCATAAGGAATTAGAATATGAAAAAAGGAATTAAACTCAATAAGATCATGTGTGCGATCTTAGCTGCTGGTGCACCTTTAATGTGCTACTCCAGCGCATCTCTCGCCACCACCTTAAATGGTCATCAAATTGACGATCACGTCATTACAAATCAAGTTGTAGCAGATTCTGAAAGCGCTAAATTAGTAGTAGGTCAAGGCAATTTAGACGTTCAAACCTCAGCTAGCATCGGCAACATGATGCAAAACTTTGTTAACAACAAAGATAAAGGCTTTATCACAGCTTTACGTGCAGCTTTAGGTCCATCTGGTAATTCTACTCCTTTAGCCGGCGTTATCGGTGGTGAAGGCAAATTTGATGCCAGAACAAATAAGGCTTTTGATGTAATTCATGGTTTATTAAAACCAAAAACATCTCAAAAAAAAGAAAACTCCTCAGTCGAAAAATACGCCAATTTAATTAGTAAAATCCAAAGCTTAAGTACTGCTAATAATGGCAATAATGAAGTATTTAACCAAGATGTTTCTGTAAATATTGGTGGTAATAAATCAGAACCTGTAATTTTAGGCTTTACAGGTGGCGATTTAGCAATAAATGCTAATATTGATGATTTAAAGATTTTTGGTAATACCCCATCAGGCGAAGATCATAAACCAGCATGGCCAGCTAGTATCGAAAAAATAACTACTGTTCGTAATGGCGACATCAACATCAATATCAATAGCGGTAACGTTTTAGTTGGTATTGGTGCAAGCTCTGCTGTCGGAATTGGTAATATCTCTGTTGATGCAAAAATAGCAAATAAAATTCCTTTATTATCATTTGATACAAAAGGAGCCGCCTCTACTACTATTAACGGCAATGTAAATACCAATGTAGGCCCTACCGCCAATATTGGTGCATTTGCCAACGGTGGTGCAGCTGTTGCAATTGGTGGTGACACAACCTCTACTGTTAATGGCAATACCTCTTTAAATATCGACTCTAAGGTAAATTTTGGCAAACTTGAAGGTCTTACTGTTGCCGCTGTTGGTGGTGGCTTATCTGTAAGTACTTTAGGTGCTAACGCCAATAGCACTGTTAATGGCACTTCCTCTGTTAATATCAACAACGGTTTAGCTTTAGGTGTTGGTGGCGCAGGTGTTGCTGCAGCTATTGATGCCACAATTCCTGGTAGCTTAATTGCAGGTCACCAAGTTGGTAATAATGCCGGCCACTCTGATGTAGATATCAATAAAGGCCCTATCAATGCCACTATTAATTTTGAGAAAGTAAATCAAGGTGGTACTGCAACCTCTACAACTGGTGATACCAATATTAACTTAACCGGTACCACTACCGCTTTAGGTGTTGTTGGTGGCGGTGTTGCTACAAGCTTACACAAATATGTAAAACGTCCAAAAGATGTAGGCGGAGCTGAAGGTGATATTAAGCCTGAAAAAGATGGTTCTATAGGTTCCTCTAATGCAATTGCTAATGCAGGTCACACCACTATCAATGTAAATGTTGCAAAAGCTGATGGCAAGCCATTAACCCCAGAAGAGAAAGCTGAGATTATCAAAGCCATCTCCAATATGCCTACTATCAATAAACCAAATGACTTAATCGCAGGTCTTCAGGGTGTTGTTAAAGGCTTACAGGATAAAGGCGTAGTTCTCGGTGTTACCGGTGGCGGTTTAGCCGTTGCTTATACCGATGCTGGCGCCAAGGCTACTACTAATACCAAGGGTTCTGACATTAACTTAAATTCAGGTTATGTTGTAGGTGCTTTCGGTGGTGGTATTGCTTTAGCTAACAGAGAGGCCTCCGCTGAGGCTAACACTGATGGCAAGATCAACGTTAATGTAAATGGTGCTGAGGTTATCGGTCTGTTTGCAAACGGTGGTGCAGGTCATCGTGAATCTAGCTCTATGGGTAGTGCTTCTGTCAATGCAACTGACACTGAGGTTAATGTCAATGCCGGTAGCGTTGATGGCTTATTTGGTGGTGGTTTAGCTGTAAGAACTGGCACTAACAAAGATGATACTTCTACCGTCAAGACCTCTGGTACCAGCACTTTAAATATTGCAGGCAACGTAAACAAACTTAACTATGCTGAAGCTCAAGGTATCTTTGATAAGGTAGGCTTTGGTGATGCTTACAAGGCAGTTGCCTCTTTAGCTAAAGATGCAGCCATCGTAGGTGGTGGTGTTGCCAGTGGTAAGGGTGCTGTTTCTTATGTTGAAAACTCTGTAATCAACATTGAAGACGGTGCTGATATTAAGGGTGACGTATTTGCAGGCGGTATTTCTGCATCTGAGGGTAAGTCTGAGGTTAAGAACAGTGTTGTTAACTATAAAGGTGGCACTGTTGATGGTCAGTTAAATGGCCAAGGTTTAGGTGATAATGCTGTTGTTGGCAATAGCACTTTAAACTACACAGCCTCTACTTTAACCTCTTTAGCTGATAAGGCTAAGATTGCAGGATTCAATAATGTAAGCTTCAATGCGGCTGTTGCTCTTAAGGATGTTAAGGCTGGCAATACTGTTGCTTTAATTGATGGCACCTTAAAGGATGGTAAATTTGGTACTATCAATACCAATGGCAACCGTCTTGATCTTAATTCTCTTGAAGGCACTGGTACGTACTTCATTGCTCAAAACTATGACAAAGCTAACAGCTCTTTATGGACTGATTCTAATTTAGCCTATGACAGAACTGAGTACTTTGCCAAGACTGAGCAAACTGAAGCTGCAAACGGTAAGTTCAATGTAATTTATAAGGACTTAGCCTCCTTAAATGAAACTGAAAAAGATCAGGCCGTGGACTCATTTGTTGATAGCTTAGGCCCTAACGGCTCTCAAGTTCATGGCATTATCTCAGGTGTCATTGCAGGTCAGGGTACTTTAGAAGGTGCTAAAGACTTCTTTGGCGACCTCTCCTCTAGCGCCAATCCTGATAACGGTGCTTTAACCCGCGGTATGCTCTTAGGTGAGGCCAGTGGTGTAACCAGCACTGCTATTGCTGTTGCCAATGACATGGCTAAGAACAGCTTCTTAAGACTGTCCTTCACGCAGGATGTTGTAAATGGTTCCCCTATCGACACTGAGGGTGCTGTATGGGCTAAGTACATTCACAATAGCCACGATCTTGACGGTGTAAGTTCTTCTTTAGGTGATTTAAGCTCTAATAATGACTACGATGGCATTACTGTAGGCTTTGATTTACCTAAACTTGGTAACTTCCAGTCCGGTATCGCATTTAGCTATGTTGAAGGTGATGGCGATGGTTTAGGTGTTAATAACGACTTTGATATGTGGGGTGTAAACTTATACTCTAACTTACTCGTTAACGACAACTACAACTTCATCGGTGACTTAGGCTATACTCGTGGCAGAAATGATTTAACCTCTTTTGCCAACGGCAAGTCCTTAAGTGCTGATCGTGATCTTGACATCTACTCTGCAGGTTTACGTGCTGAGAGATTATTCGTAAACGGCAATACTCAGATCGTTCCATTCGCAAGTGTACGTTACATGAACATTAATGGCTCTGACTACACCACTTACTACAATGACAAGGCAGCCTTCAATAATTCTGTAGATTCTCAGAATATTTGGACATTACCTGTCGGTGTAAGCTTACGTAATGAGACCATTACTGATAACGGTTGGAGACTTACTCCTAAGGCTGAGCTGTCTTACATCTATGCCTTTGGCGACACTGACAACGATCTCGTTGTTAACGCCGGCTCTGGTGCATCAAGCTTCAGCTATGACGTAATGGATAAGAGCAGCTATTTAGGTGCTGTTTCTATGGAAGTTGCTAAGGGTGCCTTCTCCTTAGGCGCAGGCTACAGCTTCCAGAAGGGTAGCGATACTGAGGACAGCAAGCTCTTTGTTAACGCCAACTACAGCTTCTAATAAAAGCCTAGTTTAATTAACAAAACTAAATAAAATCAACCTCGTTATTGAGAATAATCGATAACGAGGTTTTTGTTTATTTGATAATAAAACGGCATATAAACACCGGATTTATCAAAATCTGTTAACTAAATCACTGTCTTATAAAGCACAATGCCTTAAATTAATAATCACTTTGAAATTGAACTTAAATGAGAGTTCATAAATCGAAAATTATATAAAACGAATAATCAAACAAACAGCTCTCAATTAAGTTTAATTTTCAAAGCGCCCCTGGCTTACGCGGGGATTCCCTCCTAAATCATAAAGAGTCTTAATATCCACAAAACCATGCTCTGAAAGTAATTGTCTTACTTTCTCATCTTGGTTATAACCATGTTCTAATAAAAGATGTCCCCCCTCTTCTAAAAAAGATGGTGCTGTTTTTATGATTTCTCTTATATCATCTAAACCATCTTCACCTGAAACCAACGCAGTTATTGGCTCAAAATTAAGACCATTTTTATTTAAATGTGGATCGTGCTCTTCAATGTAAGGTGGATTTGAAACAATTACATCAAACTTAATCTTTGGGATATTTTCAAACCAAGAGCTTTCAAAAAAATGCACATCTAAATTTAAATTAGCAGCATTTTCTTTGGCGACTTCTAAAGCTCCTTTGGAAAAGTCACAGGCATAAGCATCTAAAGAAGGGATCTCTGATTTTAAAGATAAGATAATTGCACCTGTGCCAGTACCTAAATCTAAAACTTTTTTTGGATTTAAATCTAAAGCTCCTTGAACTAAGGTCTCAGTGTCAGGACGAGGAATTAATGTATCTGGACTTACCTTAAGCGTAAGTCCCCAAAACTCCCTATACCCTAATAAATAAGCACAAGGAACACCTTCACAGCGCTTATCAACTAAGGTGAGATATGATGAGACTGTAGAATCTGTCAGCTCTTCATCATCATGAGATATAAGCTTAATACGAGAATAGTTTATAAGATGGGAGAGCAATAAAGAGGCCTCCAAAGAGGCGCTCTCTATGTTTGCTTGCAAAAGGCGCTCCCGACCTATTTGCAAAAGCGCCCTAATCTGCATAATTTAGATGCCACCTTCAGATGTCATCTGAACTAACTGCTCAGCCTTATACTCTTCAATTACAGGCTTTAAGAGTAAGTCTAAATCACCATTTAAGACCTCATCTAAACGATATAAGGTGAGGTTGATGCGGTGATCGGTTACACGGCTTTGAGGATAGTTATAAGTACGAATACGGTCAGAGCGATCACCTGAGCTTAAAATGCTGTGACGTAAGGAAGCAGCTTCAGCATTACGTTTATCCTCTTCCATCTTAGAAAGTCTTGAAATCAAAACTTCCATAGCACGGGCTCTGTTTTGATGCTGAGAACGCTGATCTTGGCACTCAACAACTAAGCCTGTAGGTAAGTGGGTAATACGAATAGCAGAGTCAGTCTTGTTAATATGCTGACCACCTGCACCTGATGCTCTGAAAGTATCAATACGTAAATCAGAAGGATTGATTTCTGGGGCTTCTGCAGGAGGGATCTCTGGTAATACCATTACAGTACAAGCTGAGGTATGAACACGGCCCTGAGTTTCAGTTACAGGAACACGCTGTACACGGTGACCACCTGACTCAAACTTCATATAACCATAAGCACCTTCACCTGAGAGCTTGGAAATGACTTCCTTGTAACCGCCCATTTCGCCTTCGCTTTCAGAAACGATTTCCAAAGACCAACCTTTGCTTTCAACGTATTTGGTGTACATGCGGAATAACTCGCCGGCAAAAAGGCAAGCCTCATCACCACCGGTACCGGCACGGATTTCCAAGAAGCAGTTGCAGTCATCACGCTTATCATGAGGTAAAAGCAGAAGCTGTAACTCATGTTCAAGTTCTTCAACCTTTTTCTGAGTAGGCTCTAATTCTTCTTGGGCCATCTCTACCATGTCAGGATCAGAGCTTTTCAACATATTCTGCATTTCCTGGACATCTTCAAAGGCGGTATTGTATTCACGGAATACACTTACAGTATTTTGTAACTGGGAGTATTCACGATTTAATTCACGAAACTTATCTTGATCGGCAATCACCTCAGGCTGGCTTAAAAGCTGCTCAACTTCTTGGTGACGCTCAACTAATGCTTGTAATTTACGGAGAATTGATTCTTGCATGGCTTACTTTTAACTAAAAAAAATTTGCAATATTTTAGCAGATTACTAAGACTTATAACTAAAGTTGCTTAAGAAAATCCGCACCTAAAACTTTTATGCCCTCTTTCATGCTTATAGCCAAATCAAACATAGTTGGATTTAACTTACTCTCACGCGAAAGTTTTTGGCACAGCCCCTTATAAAAAATCTCTTGTTTTTTATTAAGTGGAGTCTTAGCTCTCTTACCTAACCAGTAATAGCCCTGAAGCGGTATAAGTAATAAAAATAAAACGCACATAAGCGTCATAGGCCAGGTAGTCTTTAAGGCAAACATGAACTCTACCCCCTTAAAACCACCACCGCGGTAATAAGCCCAGACCAAAATAAAAACAATAAAAGGTGGTAACAGCTTTCTTGCCATAAGCATTGCGGCTTTCACACGATTTTCCCTAAAAACAGGGTTTAAAAGGGGATGAGACGGCCAGATTTCTAAATACTGACAGCCTAATTTAATGGTTTTTATGAAACTCATATATCCCACCTTACTAAATAAAGATATTCTAACACTGTATTAACATTTGAAAAACAGGACAAGAGCCTCTTATTATTAAACCCACTTAATTAAGTACATATATAAAGTTTAAAAAATTTTTCTTCACACAAAAGGTTGCAAATGTTAATTTTTTTGTGAAAAAAGCTGTTTTTTTTAACATTTCCACATAAATTATGTGATTTTGACAGCTTTAATCGAAGATATGCGCTTTTTTAAGAAAAATTTGCGCCTTATTAGCCTTGAAATCTTAACGTTTAAAGCCCAAAATTGTAAATATGCAGAGAAAAGTGTTCGACATTTGTCGATTTACTTTTTAGGTTATTCATTATCAACAAATTTTGGAGATCCTCGTGATACATAACGTTATGCTCGTCCCGGCTGGAAATACCCGGGGCATTTTCCCTGTAAGCTTAGGCTTAGTAAAAGCTTTAAATGATAAGGGTACTAAAGCCGTTTTATTCACTCCATTTAGCTGCTGCTGCAAAGGTTCTTGTGGTTTAAATCAGGTTAATGCTAAGCAGGCATTCTTACAGATCGCCTCTGGCAACAAAGCTGACGTATTACAGAGCATCGTCTCCAACTACTACAAACTCGTTGAAGAGCAGAATCCTGAGGTAGTTGTTATTGAAGGCATCGCTGATGCTAAATTTGATAAAGATGCAGTAAATGCTGATATTTGCCACGCTTTTGATGCTGATATCATTACTGTTATCAATGGTGCTTGCGCCAAGAGCCAGGCTGCTTTAGACAATACCTTATTAGCCTTTGGTAATGCAGGTAAGAACCGTGTTTTAGGCAACGTTCTTTTAAACCGTGATGCTCCAAAGGATGCCTCTAACAACAAGAAGCTGGTTTTATCTGGTGTTAAGTCTTGCTGCAATGGCTCTTCTTGCTGCTGTGCAAAACACGCTGATGCTGTTGAGAATGTTTTAGCTTCTATCGCTTACAACCCAGAGTTCTACGCTCCCCGTGCTTCTGAGATTGCTATGTTCTTAGGTGCTGAGGTTTTAGGTGATGCTTCTTTACGTGGTTACAACGTTTGCATGTGTGCAAAGAGCGCCAAAGCTGGTGACGTTTTAGTAACTGCTGTTTTACCTGAGGCTACTGAAGCTTCCATCGTTATCTTAACTGATGGTGTTAAGGGTGAAGTTGCTAATGCTGCTGTTATCGCAACTGAGAAGTCCGCTTGGGCCGTATGTGAGGCTTTAGCATCCTTCCCTGCTTTATTAGCTCCTAACGATGAAAAGCGTGCAGCTTTATGCGCAGAAGAAGTTGCAAAACTCTTTGATGAGAAGGCCTTAGCTACCGTTAATACCTTTGATAAAGAGCGCACTCCTTTAATGAGCCCTGCTGCATTCCGTTACAAGTTAACCGATCTTGCTCGCAAGGCCCACAAGCGTATTGCCTTACCTGAGGGTGAAGAGCCACGTACCATCTGTGCTGCAGCTAAGGTTGCAGAGGAGAACATCGCAGTTCCTGTTCTCTTTGGTAACAAGGACAAGATCTTAGAAGTTGCCGCCTCCGAAGGTGTAACTTTAGGTGAAGGCGTTGAGTTCGTTGATCCTACCGCTATTCGTGAGAACTATGTTGAGCGCTTAGTTGAGTTACGTAAGAAGAAGGGCATGACCCCTGAGCAGGCTTTAGATATGCTTCAGGACAACGTTGCCTTAGCTACTATGATGATTGAGCGTGGCGAGATTGACGGCTTAGTTTCCGGTGCTATTCACACCACTGCTAACACCATTCGTCCACCATTACAGATCATTAAGACCGCTCCTGGTGCTAAGTTAGTATCTGCAATCTTCTTCATGTTAATGCCTGAGCAGGTTTATGTTTACGGCGACTGTGCTTTAAATATTAACCCTAATGCTGAGGAGTTATCTGAGATTGCAATTCAGTCTGCTGATACTGCCAAGGCTTTCGGTATCGATCCACGTGTTGCTATGGTAACTTACTCCACCATGAATTCTGGTAAGGGTGCTGATGTTGACTTAATGCGTGAAGCTACTGAGCTTGTTCACCAGAAACGTCCTGACATCGCCTGTGATGGTCCATTACAGTACGATGCTGCTGTAATGCCAAACGTTGCAGCTCAGAAGGCTCCTAACTCCCCAGTTGCAGGTAAGGCCACTGTCTTCATCTTCCCAAGCCTCTCCACTGGTAACACCGTTTACAAGGCTGTACAGCGTTCTGCAAACTTAGTTTCCATTGGACCTATGTTACAGGGTATGAAGAAGCCAGTTAACGACCTCTCTCGTGGTGCTTTAGTTGACGATATCATCTACACCATCGCTGTAACTGCTATCCAGTGCACTCAGGTTAAGTAATCTTTTAGATTAAATAACCTTTTTAAGCCCTGTTATACTATGTTATAACGGGGCTTTTTAGTTAGTGGAGACAGAGTTTATGCGCGTACTTATAGCAGGAGGAAGTGGTCTTGTAGGAAGAACTTTAGCTCCCTACCTTTTATCTAAAGGATTTGAGGTTACAGTTTTAACTCATAGAAAAAAAATAAAGCACAATATTAATTTTAAAGAAGAAATTAAGGTAGTGAAAATTGGTGATCCTTTAGGCGATGTTGATGTTATTGTAAATTTAGCCGGTGAGCGTATTTCAACTTATCCTTTAACCAAAAGACGCATAAAAACTCTCTTAAAATCTCGCCTTGATGTAATTAACTTTTTAAAAGAAAGGTATAAACACAAATTAAGCACGATCCATTTTCTGCAAGCCTCAGCAACCGGCATTTATGTAAATACTAAAAAAGAAGAAGATTTACCAAAACTTTCATCTTGTGTATATAGCAATATGTGTAAAGAAATTGAGAGTGCGGCTAATAAAGCATTTTTAAACTGTAGCAATTTGCGATTAGGAGTTGTTGTCGGAAATGGTGGAGGCATTGTAAGTTTATTGAAATTTTTACCTAAAATTAAGTTTACCCATGGCGACAACTGCATTCCCTATATAAAAAATGAGGATGTAGCTTTAGCTATCTACAAAATCATTACAAACAAGCTTACAGGCAATGTAAATCTCTGCTCTAATAAATATCTATCTTTAAATGAGCTTTTAGAACTTTGTCAAAAAGAGCATTTTGGCCCTAAATTTTTAATACCAAAAATTTTACTTAAGCTTGATAAAAGAGGAGCTCTTTTATTACCAAATCAAAAAATTAAACCGCAAAAGTTGCTAAATTTAGGCATAAATTTCAGATAAATCACTCTAACACAAACTTAATATTCCTCTTTTTGTGATACTTACAGCATTATTGAGCTTTTTTAGGCTTAAATAACGTAAACGTTTACGATTAGTTATAGAATAATTCATTATTCTATAGCACTAAATGCTTACTCTGTAATCAATGAGGAACACTATGTTAGAAGAACTCAAAAAAGAAGTCTTTAAGGCAAACCTTGAATTACCAAAACGCGGTTTAGTTACCTACACTTGGGGTAATGTATCAGGTATTGATCGTGACTCGGGATTAGTTGTTATTAAACCATCTGGTGTTGAGTACGATGAGATGTCTGCAGACGACATGGTTGTAGTTGATCTTAAGAGTGGCGAAAAAGTTGAAGGTGAGTTAAATCCTTCTTCTGATACTGATACTCACTTAGAGCTTTATCGTGCTTCTTCTGACATTATGGGTGTTGTTCACACTCACTCCCGTTATGCCGCATCCTTTGCACAAGCAGGCCGTGATATCGTAGCTTTAGGTACTACTGGTGCAGATTATTTCTACGGTCCTATTCCTTGCACTCGTCCTATGACTGATGAAGAAATCAAGGGACAGTACGAGCTTGAGACAGGAAAGGTTATTGTTGAGACTTTTAAAAAGCGTGGCTATGAGTTTAAAGATATTCCTGCATGCTTAGTCCACTCTCACGGTCCTTTTACCTGGGGTAAATCTCCTGCTAATGCTGTATACAACGCTGTTGTATTAGAGGAAATTGCTTTTATGGCATTCCATACCATGATGTTGAAAATGGCCGGTGATATCTACCCTATGCAACAAACCTTACTTGATAAGCACTATTTAAGAAAACACGGCAAAAACGCTTATTACGGTCAGGGTAATACTTCAAAAATTCATACTCTCTAAATACTTAAAGCATCTTGTATTTTCCTCCATTAAGGATAACCTGAATGGAGGATTTTTTTTATCCTAATGCTCTTTTGAGACAAAAGGAATATTGGCACTAATTGAGTAGAACTTTTCAAAGAAGTTTTCAATTTTTTTGATTACTTCTTTTTTCTTAGCATTGCGGTTTGTACCAGAACTTCCAAAACGACTCATCTTTGGCAAAATTTTAACAATGTCAGTTCCGTAGATATTAACTTCACCTGCTTCAAAACAATTATTTAAATAATCAATTGTTTCGTTTGGTTTGAGTTTTTCATCTACAATAATCTTACCAATGTCTTCATCGCGCTTTTTATCAACATAATCAAGCCATTGAGTTTCAACCTCACCTTTATTTTCATTTATATTAGCTATAAATGACTCAATGAGCTCAAGCTTTGAACGTAATTCAGGACTACTTTTAACAGCTGACTGAATATTTACTAAAAGCTCTTTGTCTTTTCCTTGGCGAGATTTATATTGCTTTATAAGCATTAAGATATAGTCAATATTGATATCCATAGTACTTATAAGCTCAGTTTCAAATACTAAGTCATCAACAATATCGCAAACTACCTGACCATCATCCTTGGTGTTTCTAAGTTTATCTTTAATATCTAAATATTTACTGGTGTAATCTTGGATCTCAATGGGTTTTAAAAGCTCATGCTCTCTAAATTGATCGAAAGATAGCAACAAATTACGCATGCGTAAGAAGGATCCATAAAGATTAACGAAATCCTTCATCGCATTAGTACCTAAAAGCTCATCTTTAATTGGATAAACATCTAAAAGCTTTTCGACAATTTCTTTATATCCTTGATGATAATTGCCATTTTCATCTGTAAAGCCATAAAAATAATCACCAAAAGTTTTTAATAAAACAACTCCTCTTGACTGGGTCTCCGTATTACCAAAACGAGCTATAGCCTCTTCCACATTCTTTTGTAAATTTCTAAAACAAACAATGTTTCCAAAGGTTTTTACTTTATTTAAGATACGATTGGTTCTTGAAAATGCTTGGATTAAGCCATGCATTTTTAAATTCTTATCAACCCAAAGCGTGTTTAAAGTTGTAGCATCAAAGCCTGTTAAGAACATATTAACCACAATTAGAAGGTCAATTTCTCTATTCTTCATACGCATAGCTACATCTTTATAATAATTTTGGAATTTGTCAGATGAAGTATCGTAATTAGTCTTAAACATCTGATTGTAATCAGATATAGCAACTTCTAAGAACTCTCTAGAAGACTTATCTAAGCTTGTAGTATCCTCAGAGTTTTCCTCTTGTAAGCTTCCTAAAATCTCCTCTTCATTTGGAGCATAGCTAAAAATCGTGGCAATCTTAAGTTTAAGAGCACCTTCCTTAGCCATTTGCTTTTTAAACTCATTGTAATAAATCTTAGCCATAGGCACAGATGCCACAGCAAAGATAGAGTTAAAGCCGACAACGGTTCTATTTTCTTTAATATCTTCAATCTTACCGCGCCCAGCACTTGCAACTGCTTGGACATTGGTAGATACACGAATATTGAAAGCCTCACAGCCTGAGGTTCTATAAGTCTTTTGATTGAAATGATCAAGAATGTATTTAGTAATACATGCAGCACGTTCAGGAGATTTTAAGACTTTCTCGCGCTCAATATCTGTAACCTTTTCATCCTGAATATCTTCAGCTTCTTTAACAGTAGCTACATAATCAACATGGAACGGTAACACGTTATTATCTGCAATCGCGTTGATAATTGTATATGAGTGTAAACATTTACCAAAAAGTTGCTCTGTGGTTAAAAACTGCGAGACATCTTTACTCTTAATAGATAACTGACCATCATCTTTTAAAACTTCAGGGCTTAACGTGGCTGAACCTATATTCTCAGTAAAGATTGGCGTGCCTGTAAAACCAAAGATATGATATTTCTTAAAGTGACTGATAATATCTGTATGCATCTGGCCAAATTGACTACGATGACACTCATCAAAAATCATAACCACATGCTTATCAAATACTGGATGATTTGGATTTTTCTTAATAAATGTCGAAAGCTTTTGAATGGTGGTAATAATAATCTTACCGTCTGAAGCTTCTAATTGTTTAGTTAAGATATTGGCAGAGCTATTACTATTGGCACAACCTTTTTCAAATTTGTCATACTCTTTCATAGTCTGATAATCCAAATCCTTTCTATCAACTACGAATAAAACCTTATCAATATAAGGAAGCTCTGTTGCAAGTCTTGCAGTCTTAAAGGATGTTAAAGTCTTACCTGATCCTGTGGTATGCCAAATATAACCACCGCCTTGAGGCATTTCACGTCTTTGACTTAAAGTCTTTCTAGCAGTGCCCCATTGCTTATAGTTATTAGCGCGCTCAATGGTCTGTAAAATTCTTTCGGTTGCGGTAATTTGATAAGGACGCATTACCATCAGAATATTGTCAGAGGTAAAAATACAATATCTAGTTAAGATACTTAAGATAGTATTTCTTTGAAAGAAAGTTCTCGTAAAATCGACTAAATCAGGAATAATCTTGTTTTTAGCATCAGCCCAAAACGATGTAAACTCAAAACTATTGCTCGTCTTTTTCTTATTTTTACTCTTAGACTGCTCTTTTACAGAGTTATAACGAGTAGCGTTGGAATAGTATTTAGTATTAGTGCCATTTGAAATTACAAATAACTGCACATAATTAAATAACCCCGATCCTGTAAAGAAAGACTCGCGCTCATAACGATTGATTTGATTAAAAGCCTCTCTAATTTGCACACCACGACGTTTTAACTCAACATGAACTAAAGGTAAGCCGTTTACAAGAATAGTCACATCATAGCGATTATCTTGTACAGCTCCATCTTCCTTATTTACAACGTATTGGTTTATAACCTGTAGCTTATTGTTATGAATATTCTTCTTATCGATAATGGTGATATTTTTAATAGAACCGTCATCTCTTTCTAATGACTTAATATTGTCCTCTTGAATAGTACGGGTCTTCTCTTCAATTCCTTCATTGGAATTGGCGATCATGGTATTAAAAAATCTTTCCCATTCTCCATCGGTAAACTGCAGATCGTTCAAACGCTCAAGCTGAACTCTTAAATTGCTAATTAAATCTTTTTCACAATTTATCTGACAATACTCATATCCTTGCTCAACAAGCATTTTTATGAATTCTTGTTCCAAGTCAGCTTCAGATTGATAACTCTCAGAGCGCTTCTTTAAAGGAATATATTCCTCAACCACAGTGCTCTCATTTGTTTGTGCAATTACGTTATAAGAATTCATGTTCATAACTAAATATTACTAATCTTTTAACTCATCAAAGGATAACAGCTTATCTCTATAATACTCGTATTGTTTTTTACGAAGTTCGATCTCAGAAGGCAATCCTGATTTTAAATCTGAACAAAGAGTGTCAAATTTGTCGAGGATAGAGACAATTTGTTGTTGTATTTCCATAGTTGGCAAATAAACATTTATATCATCCAATGCACTTGGAGTTACCTCTAAAACTTTTGTGCCATGAGCCAATCGTCTCTTTTGCGCATTAAACATTTCTGAGTGAAAGAAATAAGCTAAATACTTGGCATTTTGATTATGGCTGATAATTGCAATATGACCACTTGTTGCAACCTCACCATCACCAAGCCATGCTGTGCAAGAACAAACATCTGCAACATTTTCACTGGTTACAGCCATTACAATATCACCAGTCTTAGCTTTTTTACTCTTTGCAAATACAAACTCATTTACAAAAGTAAGTGGCTTATTCGTATGTACTCCAAAATAGGTATACATCTGACCGTAATGAATGCAAGGCAGGCCACTTTTAACAAAATCTTTTTTTTGTAAATTTCCTCCACGTGTAATGGTTGCAATATCACTTAATTTTACAATTGCATACCCAAACACATATTGGATGAGTCTAATTATTTTCTGTCTGTCTGTCTGTCTGTCTGTCTGTCTGTCTGTCTGTCTGTCTGTCTGTCTGTCTGTNCTGTCAAGNATGGTGCCGGTTTCAGCGAATGTTAGCAAGGCATCACGATAAAATTCATATTGTTTTTGTCTTGCGTCAATTTCTGCAGGAATACCAATTTTTAAGTCATGACAGATCTTTTCAAAATTGTCTAATACATCAACAATTCTTTTTTGCACAGTTAAGGAAGGAACAGGCATCTTTATTTTATTCAATACAGCTTGTGTTAGACTAGGAACACCTCCAGCTGTATTTAACCTTTCCAAGTGAAATTTAGATAAGAAATAATATACGTATTTAGGCAATACTAAATCAGTATTGATAATGGTATAAAAAATTGTATCTACATTCCAAAAAGGTTTATCCACATAGTAGAGTTTATCAATAGATCCTTTTCTTGGTATCAAGACTGTTGGCTTATCATATACAGCCTTATTTATATATGAGATTATTCCTCCTGATCCATATACAGGAATAGGACCTTCTTCAAAAGATTTATAGTCGCTTCCATTTTTGATCGTTAAAACATCTTTTAACTCTTTTACTGGTGTATCTTTACAAGGAGCCAATAAATCATCCCTATAAAACTCGTATTGTTTATTTCTTAATGTAAGCTCTGATGAAAGATCTGTTGTAAGATCTGATGTAAGCGCTGAAAAATTATCTAAAATTCTGACAATTTCTTGTTGAACTGCTAATGGTGGTACAGGAACAACTACCTTTGCCATCTTTTCTTTAGAAACATTGAAGCGAGTAACTCCATTTGCTGCTCTAACAATCTGCTTACGTAGCTCTGTTGATCTAAATAAATGCTTTAAAAAATCTGGTAAAAATAAGCTTTTATCATCAAGTCTAAAAAAAGAANNACAGAAACTGTTTAAATAAAATTTTTCTTTTGGCTTTTTCGTCACAACTGAAGAAAAACCACACTCTTCAGGGGTTTCTGATGAACCTGTAAAAATAACATCACCATACTCTAAAGTACGTTGTTTCTCTTCAGGGAAAATTCTTACCTTATCATCTAAATCTAAACGTAATGCAGGATTAGCATATACATTTACATAAGAAATGAATTTTACATTTCCATCAACAAAATCTTCTTTAGATTTACCTGTTAAACCACCAAAAAACTTACCTAAATCACCTAACTTTTTAAATTCCACCCCATTTGGGCAAAGCTCTTTAATTAAATCTTGTAACTTGCTCATTATGCGTCTACCTCAATCTCAGAGATGATTGAAGCAATAGCAGCTCTTAACTCATCTTCGCGTTTAACAATTTGATCGATTCTGGCATTAAGCTCTTTAATATCGATTTTCTCTCTGGTATCTTCTGGCTCTACATAGGATGATACAGACAGATTAAAGTCATTAGCTTTAATCTCTTCATAATGAGCTAAGTGAGCGATGTATTGAATATCCTCACGCTTGGCAAACATTGAGACAATGTTATCAATATTTTCTTGTGTAAGTTTATTGTTATTGGTGACCTTTACACATTCTTTGGAAGCGTCGATAAATAAGATGGAGTTATCAGTCTTATTTTTCTTTAAGACCATAATGCATGTAGCAATAGAGGTACCGAAGAATAAATTTGATGGTAATTGGATAATGCAATCTATGTAATTGCTATCTACTAAATACTTACGAATTTTCTTCTCAGCTCCACCTCTATACATAATGCCCGGGAAGCAAACAATAGCAGCACTACCATTGGCAGCTAAATAGCTTACAGAGTGCATTATAAAGGCTAAATCAGCCTTACTCTTAGGGGCTAAGATACCAGCTGGAGCAAATCTTGGATCGTTTGCCAAGGTTGGATTTGCATCACCTTCCCATTTAATAGAGTAAGGAGGATTTGAAACTATAAGCTCAAAGGGTTCATCGTTATCATGTTGAGGATTGATTAAAGTGTCATCACAGGCAATATCAAACTTTGCAAAGTTTATATTGTGTAAGAACATATTGATGCGACAAAGGTTATAGGTGGTGACATTCTTTTCTTGGCCATAAAAACCACCTTTGACATTATCCTTACCTAAAATTTCTACTGCTTTTAATAAAAGAGAACCTGAGCCACAGGCTGGATCGTAAACCTTATTTACAGATGTTTTACCGTAAGTACCTAAACGAGTTAAAAGGACAGATACATCTGATGGAGTGAAAAACTCGCCACCTGATTTACCGGCATTTGAAGCATACATAGCCATCAAATACTCATAAGCATCACCGAAAGCATCGATATCATGGTCAGAGTATTTGCCGATATTCATATCAGCGACACCTTGTAAAATTTTTACTAAGGTTTCATTTCTTTTTTTGACGGTAGCGCCGAGTTTATTTGAATTTACATCGAAGTCTTTAAATAAATCTTTAAAGTCTTTTTCAGACTGAGAACCTCTGGAAGAGTTTTCAATATCATCAAATACAGACTTTAAGGTCTCATTGAGATTTTCATTTGCAGAGGCATTTTTTAAGACATTACAAAAAAGTTCACTTGGTTTTATGAAGATACCCTTTTCGTTAATGATTTCTTTAATTACAGTATCGTCACAAGTGGCCTCTTCATCTGACAATTGTGCATAATCAAAATCATCATCTTCAAAAGAATTAATATACTCAGTTAAATTTTCTGAGATATAACGATAGAACATAGCCCCTAAGACATAATTCTTAAAGTCCCAGCCATCTACAGCGCCACGTAAATTATCAGCAATAGCCCAAATGGCACGATGAAGCTCATCGCGCTCTTGTTCTTTNTTGTTGTCTACCATAATTAAATCCGCAAATATTTAGCAGGCGCAATTTTTTATAAATAAAAAGCACCAAATTTATATATAAAAATTTTATAAAAGAAAATATTACGTATATTTTATACGCTTTATAGTTAATTTAAGAAATCCTAAAACAAACTTAACGTCAAAAGTTTGGCTTAAGTTGAAATTTATAATGATTAAGCAAAGAAAAAGGGCTTTATACTATTAAGCCCTTTTATCTTATTTATATTTATCAGGATTTCTATAGATGTCTATAGGATCACCATTACTATTGCGCCAATACTCCCAGCCATTGACAGTCTGATTCATTAACAAGTCAGCGATGAACGATGGCGTGCATTTANNCGCTACCTTAAAATCTTCTAATAAAATACCTTTTTCATCAAAATTTATCTTTGATCTTAATTTTTGCGCAGATCTCGCCCCACCAATATCTTTAACAAGACCTAAGATACTTCCTTTTAATAAAGTCCATTCACCTTGTTTTACCAAAGCACTGGCGCATATAAATCTATTTTCAGATTTCTTTTTGCGTTTAAAGAAATAAACTCCATCTGGAATTAGACACTCTTGACTTAAATTGTCACAAGCCTCTTCTTCTAAAAATTACTCATAATTGTTATTTTTAGAAACTACTTTATTTTGTTGTGTAACATCATCAAGNGAAGATACGAGCATTAACACAAGATCAATATTTACCGCAAAAAGCTCGATTTCAGCAACCAGACTTTTAGCAAANATATTATGAATTAGCTCTTCTTTAGCATCATAATCTTCAACTTCGATGGCAAATCTTCTTTTAAGAGCGGTGATATTGCAATAACCATTATGTTCAAGATTGTACATATGCTGTAAATAGTTATCACAGCCACATTTTCCAATTTTTATCAAACCAGGAACAACAGTCTGCATGACATAGATTAGTCCTTTTACCTTTGATTCTTTCCTTAAACTCAAAAATTAAAATTTTATATTTTTATTTTAAAACTTATACAAATAAAAAAAGGAGCACCTAAAGCGCTCCTTTATACATTTAAGTAATTTATTTATTAGGCACGAACTTCGGTGCTGTCTGCATCAAAGTCATGATCTAAGCCCTTAATCTGAGGCTTGTTAAGCTTCCAGTAAGGGGAAAGATTACGTAAGGTAGCAATAATCTCAGGTAATACCTTTAAAGTCTTCTCAACATCTTCTTCTGTGGTGAAGCGAGATAAGGAGAAACGAATAGTACCGTGGGCAGCTGAGAATGGAACACCCATAGCGCGCATTACGTGAGATGGCTCTAAGGACTCAGATGAGCATGCTGAGCCTGAGGAAGCGGCAATACCGTACTCATTTAACATAAGTAAAATAGCCTCACCTTCAACAAACTTAAAGGCAACGTTTAAGGTGTTATCGGTACGAGCAGACTCATCACCTGTTACAAAGCACTCAGGAATAGAGCTTAAAATACCTTGCTCAAGCTTGTCACGTAAAGCCTTAACACGGCTTGAGACTACAGATAAGTTCTTCTTAGCAAGCTCACATGCTACGCCTAAACCTACAATATAAGGTACGTTCTCAGTACCGGCACGACGACCGCGCTCTTGGTGACCGCCCTTCATAAATGGAGTGAAGCGAGTACCACGTCTTACATATAAAACACCGATGCCCTTAGGAGCATGGATCTTATGACCTGAGAAAGAGAGCATGTTGATGTGGGTTGACTTTAAGTCAACTGGGATCTTACCTACAGCCTGAACTGCGTCAGTGTGGAACATAACGCCGTGCTTATAAGCAATTTCAGCAAGCTCTGGAACTGGATAAATATTACCAGTCTCGTTATTAGCCCACATTACGGAGGCTAAAGCGGTTTTCTCGCTTAATAAAGACTCAAACTCATTTAAGTCTAAATCACCTTTTGAAGAAACCTTTAAATACTTAATGGTTGCGCCATGAGTTGATAAGAAATCACAAGTCTGCATGATGGCAGGATGCTCAACTGGGGTTGTGATAATCTCATCTTTACCGCGCTGGGACCATAAAGCAGACCATAAGGCGGTATTGTCAGACTCAGAGGCGCAAGAGGTAAAGATAATCTCATCTGGATGCTCGGCACCTAAGAAATCAGCTACCTGCTCACGAGCTTTAATGATAGCCTTCTCAACCGGTACACCATAACCGTGCTGAGAAGAAGCATTACCAAAATAAACGCTAAAGTAAGGCTGCATAGCCTCAATTACCAAAGGATCGATTTGGGTGGTGGCGTTATTATCAAGATATACGCCGCCCAAATTAACGCCTAAATTCATGTTATCCATTTATCTTCTCCCCATTATCTGGTTACAACTTTAATGGCACGGCCGGTACCATCGGTAAGTTTCTTGGAGATGAAGTCTAAGGTCATATCACGCATCATGCCCTTGGAAGCTGCACCTGAGAGTTTTACAACAACATCAGTACCGCTGATAGTATCAAGTTCAACAGAAGAACCATCTTCCTCCAAGCCCTTAGAGATTTCCTCTAAGATTTCCTTTACCTCATTGTAGATAGGAGAGGTCTTAGTCTTCTCATCAATAGCAGCTTTTACAGCAGTTGCAGCTGCAGAGGCTGTAGAGATGGTGATGGAAGGAATTGGGGTTGGGACATAGCCAGGTCTTGGAACACCGCACTTCTCTAAATCAACCCATACTTCGTCAATAATCTCTTCGATACGCATACGGCAGCTACCGCAACCACCACCGGCTTTGGTGTAGTTGGTAACTTCTTCAACGGTAGTTAAGTGGTTTTCCCAAACAGCCTTTTTAATCTTGTTAACACCAACACCGAAGCAGTGGCAAACAAGCTCACCGTCATCATGGGAGTTCTCATAAGACTGACCGTGGTAATTGGCAATAGCAGCATCTAAAGCTTCACGGCCCATGACAGAGCAATGCATTTTCTCAGGAGGAAGACCACCTAAATAGTCAACGATATCCTGATTTGAAATCTTCTCAGCCTCTTTTAAGGTCTTACCCTTTAACATCTCAGTTAAAGCAGAGGAAGAAGCAATAGCGGAGCCACAGCCGTAGGTCTGGAAAGCGGCGTCGGTGATAGTATCAGTAGCCGGATCAATCTTGAGCATCAGACGTAAAGCATCACCACAGATAATAGAGCCTACATCACCTACAGCATTAGCATCTTCGATTACGCGGGCATTGCGAGGGTGAAGGAAATGGTCTTTTACTTTATCTGAATAATCCCACATTTTAGTGTTCCTTTTTGTTATATATGATCTTGAAAAAAGGCTTTTTTAGAGGCCTTAATTTATGTAAATCTTTTAATTATTAAATGAGACTTATTAAATATAACTTTCAAGCTTAACTACGTTTTAAATTTAGAGCTTTAAAAATCTCATTTAGCTTAAAAAAGGGGAAAAAATCCGTCTTTTTATAAATAATTTTCTAAATAAGATCTTACCTTTAATAAAGCTTTATGTATATTAAATAAATGCTTGTTGACATTATTTTTCGTGCAGTATTTTAGACTTAATATCTATTATATTGTATTTATCTAAACTTAGATGAAATTTTAATGTACGTTTTAAAGATTTATCCTTTTTAAGAATGTTTTTTATAAAAACATCTCTTTTTTACCTAAATAACTTAATTTTTTTGAAAACCTTTTAAGATTTCTCTCTTTTAAGCCTTTTTTATTTTACTAAATTAAAGCAAAAAAAATCCTCATTGCAAATACTATTGCTTCTTTGCAATGAGGTAAGACTTGAGATAAAAATCATTAATTACTTCTTTACAAAAGTTAAAGTGCGCATGGCATTTATAACTGACAAAATAAGCACACCTACATCACCAAAAATTGCCAGCCAAATATTAGCAATACCAAAGGCACCTAAGACTAAAATAATGGCTTTCACTGATATTACAAACCATAAGTTCTCAAGGGCTAATCTATAGGTCTTCTTTGATAATTTAATAGCCTTGGGGATCTTTCTTAAATCATCTTGCATAATGACCACATCAGAGGCTTCAACTGAGGCCTCAGAGCCAAACTGCCCCATAGCAATACCGCAATCTGAAGCTGCTAATACTGGAGCGTCATTGATGCCATCTCCTGTAAAGGCAGCACATTCATATTGCTTTTTAAATTTAGAGAAAGACTCAAGTTTATTTTGAGGAAGTTGCTTTGCAAATACATTGGCAATATTAAGTTTTTTCGCAATAATTTTAGCAGCACGCTCTTTATCGCCGGTAATTAAAGCTGTAGCAATATTAAGTTTTGAAAGCTCAGAAAATGCCTCTATGGCCTCATCTTTAATATCATCATAAAGTTCTATAAAGCCTGCATATTTTCCATCAATAACTACATAAATATCGCTACCGGCACTTTCATGATCTAAGATATTTTCAGAAGTTTTTTCCACAATAACCTCATATCTTCCAGCGCAAACATGGTGATTTTCTACACGACCTTCCATGCCAAAGCCGGCGCGCTCTTTAATCTCCGACGACTCTAATAACGAGACATTTTGTGATTTTGCAAAGTTAATAATACCTAAGGCCAATGGATGAGTACTTTTTGTTTCCAAGGCATAAACATAAGGTAAAAATTGCTCTTCAAAGCCTTTTTCAATATGCATGGTTCTTACTTTAAATTTACCTTGGGTGACAGTACCAGTCTTATCAAAAGCAATAGCCTTAAGTCTTGCTAAAGTTTCAATATGGATACTGCCCTTTACCATAATGCCAGCCTTTGACATCGCACCTAAACCACCAAAGAAGGATAAAGGTACAGATAAAACTAAGGCACAAGGACAGGAGACCACTAAAAAGACTAAAGCACGCGGGATCCAATCGGCAAAGGTCTCATTTGGCATCACACATGGAACTAAAGCTAAGAGAGCTGCAGCTGTAAAAACAATTGGGGTATAGAAAATCGAGAATCTTCTAATTAAGGCCTCAGGCTTTGACTTATTGGCAGATGCATCTTCAATTAAATTTAAGAGGCGATTTATAGAAGAATTACGGCTATCTCGACTTACCTTAAGCTCAATTACCCTATCAACATTTATGCAACCTGACGGTACCTCTTGTCCTTTTGTATAAATCTTTGGGACACTTTCGCCGGTTAAAGCTTGAGTATTGATAGAAGCACTTTCATCTAGTAAAAAACCATCTAAAGCGATAGCCTCGCCTGAGAGCACTCTAATTTTAGAACCAATTTTTACCTTACGTGGCTTCACAATATCCTCAGTGCCATCATCTAAGATAACTCTGACAAAAGAAGGTTTTAATTTGACTAAAGAGGAGATTTCATTATGGGCTCGTCCTTGAGCATAATGTTCAAAATGCTGACCTATTCTATAGAAAATCATCACCGCCAAAGCCTCAGGGAAATCACCTAAGAAAAAAGCTCCGGCTGAGGCTATGGTCATTAAGAATTCCTCTGACATTCTGTGGCGTTTAAATAAAGTTTTAAATGCGCCCAAAACGACATCAAAAGCGCAGAAGAAAAAGGCGGTTAAAGCTAATAAAAAAGCTACATAAAAATTAAGATTTAAATTTGTGTTTTGCACTATAAGAAGCGCAATCATAATAAATAAAGCATAGCCTAAGCTCAATTTATCTTTAAAACTAATACTCTTTAGCATATGTGCTCCAAAATTTATACCTATTGTTGAACAACCTCTCAACTTTCACGGGTATTATAAATTATAGTTGAGCAACTTCACAACTATTTGTAATAAAAAATATCTAATCCAGGATTTTATTATCTTATTTGATTGAAATTTCTAGATTTTAATTAAAATTATTCTGCAATTTACAGACAAAAATATAGCGCCTTATGGGCTTTGTTTACTTTCACACATTTAGCGCTATATATAAAAATCTAATTTCAAAAAGTCTTTAATTTAAAAGAAAATCAATGGCTTTTTAGGCTTATCTTTCGTCCTTTTAAGCTTTAAATGCCGCTTTGTATCCTTTTGAAAAAATCTTTACTAAATAATGCATGAGATCTGAGGCCTGATGAGATCTCTCAAACTCCAAATACCGAATTTTAAACTCTGTTTTATCGCGCTCTTTAATCCATAAAGGAGAAAATCCATCATTTAATAAAATTCCATTCATAAATAACATGGCCAAAAGCTCATTGTATTTAGGGCATGGTTTTTCTTTACATAAATATAAAAATGCCGCTACTGCTAACTCTTTTTTATCTTTTACATTGTCATTTAAAAACTCAAGAGCAGATTTAATACTTACAAAAGACTTTTTTTCCATCGTCAAACACTGATACATCACCTCTAAAAAGTCTGATGAACAAGAAAACTCTTGGTTTTCCATAAGCTCACACATCCGTGATGCAGTTTGACCTAAACGTCTTATAAGAGCACACTCTTCTTTTTCAATATTAACCGCATCTACACCATGAATAATCATTTCAGTTTGCACTAAGTTAGCCTTGCCATTTTCAAAAACTGCCATGATATTGGTGCATATTGATGGAAATGATTTTTTAAAGGTTTTAATGGCGCTTGTTACCGCATTTTGTTGAGGCTTTTCTTCTTTTAAAGAAAAATCGCCTAAATTCCAATACATGCCGTCAAGATTTGACGTCATATCTTCATGAGAAATCACCTAAAAATCCCCTTGTTTTTGATTAAACGCAAAAGAGCTGATACTCACTGTCACTTAAACCGTAAATCTTAGCTATAAGAGTATTGAGCTTTTGTAAAAGTTCCAAGTCTTTAGGTTTTTGTTCAAGCTCTTTTACTAAATTTTCTATTCTAAGTTGTGTCTCTTCACAGGCTATAGGCAAAGGTACTTGCTCTAACTGTGATTTCAATACTTTTAATGTATGAAAGCGTTTTTCAAAATAAAAGCGCATGATTTTGGAATTAAGCACCGCACATAAATAAAAAGGCGATACGCTCTCAATTCTTGGGATCAAAACATTAGCACTATTTAAGGTTAAATAACCTTTAGTATCGACCGCACAGATTGGAAATCTAGCAATAAAACGATACACAATTTTTATACTTGAGCGATAAAACTCCAAAGGAGCGGTCTGCTGAAAGCGCTCTTTATCAAATTTTAAATATGTCTGTGGCTCTTTTATAGAAAAAGCTTCAATATCAGCACCTCTTAAGACTCCCTCTAAGTCTTTTTGTGGTTGATTAAATAATAGTCCTTCATTGGAGCCTGTAACAATGCCTAAAGCAAAATCAGCATGATCTTTTAATTTCACACAGTGAGGCAAATTGTCAATCTTCTCTAAAAGATGGTACTCCTCATCAGTTACCTTAAAATTAAAATCATCCTTATCGCGCTTGCGTAAGATTTCATAAAAGCCTGTAGGTTTTGTCACCAAAGTCTTTTCGACATCTTTTTTCTGTGAGGTTTTACGTAAGGTTAAAATCACACTGGGACATTGCACCGCATGAAAAACCTCACCTAAATAATTAACCGCCAACACCTCAGAATTTTCACTTATAAGATTGCGCACATCCTTATGTGAATTTACATTTAATAAAGCCTCAGGCAATACAAAATGCATTACCCCACCCTCTTTTAACATCTGCAAGCTCCGCTCTACAAATAAGTCTGCAAAGCACGGACGAGATTTTAAAGCGGTAGTTAAGATCTTAGAATAGCGCTTAACTAAGGCCCCACTTTCGCATCTTCCCCATGGCGGATTACCCAAAATAACATCAGCCTTTATAGAATGCTGCTTTAAGATCGCATCGCACTTTAGAATATGCGCAGTTAAAAACTCTTTATCGGCAATCGATGCACATAAAGCAAAGTTAATTCGAGCAAGCGTTACTGAAAAACTATCTAAATCACAGCCATAAAGATCTGATATTAACGCGCCCCTTTTTAAAAGACGAATTAAAAAATTGCCACTGCCACAGCTTGGATCTAAAAAAGTTCGTCCTTTTTTTATATCTAATGATGACACTACACTATCAGTTAAATACTGTGGCGTGTAATAACGGCCATTGTCCCTTCTTGATGACACTTCCATTAAGGTTAAATAAATTAACCCCAAAGTATCCTCATATGGCACGTATGATAAAAAGAAGTCAGGTAAAGATTTGGCATGATTTAATAAAAATCTCTCCGAAATGGCACCTTTTAAATCATTTATAAGCCAAGCATAAGCACCTAAATCAAGTTTACCCTCTAAAAAAGCGGCAAAGAATTTACGCTTAATGGAAGTTTTTATAAGACCTTTTGAGACTAAAAGCTCTATGGCACTTTCCCCTAAAAGCGCAGTTAAAGCGTTTTTCGTGCCCTTAAAACTCCCAACTAAGAGCTCAAGCACTGCATGATTTGGAGAGTTCCTGTCTACATAATTTACATAAAGCTCTCTTCCACGCAAAATAAGGCTTTTATTATCTTTTTTTTGTGGAGATTTTTTACTTAACGCCAAAGCTTCAATATCTGATTTTAAAAACAGCAACTCTTTTTCAGCTATAGGCTTAATTTTGCCCAAACGTACCCAGTTTTTTCCTGTAGCTTGGGTAATATTTAAAATATTACAGGCCTCATTTAATGAAATTTTACTGTGATCTTGAGCTGCTGACTCCCGACGGGACATACTAAAGCACCTTTTTGCTGTAATTTTTGCTATTTTATCCTATTATTCTTTTAAAAAATATTTTTTAAAAATTGCGCTTATGATCTTAGATTGTGCAATTATTTTTTAAATAAAATAATAAGAATTTCAAATTATTAGAAATAAAGCTTAAGTTAAGACTTTAAATAATTTTTATAAAAAAATGAAGCTTTTTAAGCGATTTTAAGCTTTTTTTGTCTGTTTTCCCCACAACGAAACTAAGAGGATCCTTATGCACCCCAAAAGTGTAATTCTTGAAGATGCCCATGCCGTTTTACAAAGCTCGTTTTTGTCAGATTTACGAAAACTTGGCACATTGGTTTCAAAAAGAGGCTCATCTTTAGAAGATTATGAAAAATCCTGTAAAGAGGCTTCCATTTTAGTAGCCTCAGGCGGAAGTAAAATTGATAAAGCCTATTTTGACAGATTACCAAATTTAAAACTTATAACTGTTTTTGGTGTTGGCTATGATGGTGTGGATGTAAAAGAGGCTAAAAAACGCGGTGTTTTAGTTACCCATACTCCAGCTGTTATGAAAGATGATGTAGCTGATATGGCTATGGCTCTTTTATTAAACTGCACCCGTGAGCTAATTGAGGCCCATAAATTTATCGAAAGAGGCGATTGGATGCACGCTTCGCGTCCTCTAATGGTGCCTTTAACTCAGATGAAAGTGGGCATTTGTGGCTTAGGTCGTATTGGTGAGGAAATTGCCTTAAGACTTAAGGCCTTTCGCTGTGAGATTGCTTATTTTGCAACTCACAAACATGAAGATGCCCCTTATCAGTATTTTGACAATCTTGAGAATTTAGCCTCATGGGCTCAAGCTTTAATTGTGATCATGCCTCTTACTGACAAGACCTATCATATGATTGATAGCAAGATATTAAAGGCCTTAGGTCCTCAAGGTTATTTAATTAACGTCGCTCGTGGCAAAATTGTAGATACTGAGGCTTTAATCTATGCTTTAGATCATAAAGAAATTCGGGGTTGCGGTCTTGATGTTTTAGAACAAGAACCACAAATACCACCTGCATCTTTATTAAATAAACCTAATGTGGTGCTCACCCCTCATGCAGGATCTGCAACCTTAGGCTCCCGTAATGCTATGGCACAATTAGTTTTAGAAAACATTAAATCTTATTTAGAAAAAGGCGAGGTTTTAACCTCTGTTCCGGAGCTTAAAAAAGCGTGAACGCTTTAGAATTTGACAAGCTTAAAGCTTTAAACCTAAGTCATATCTCAAGGACTTTATATATTTTTTATTTAAGCCCAATGGCTATAAAAGACGAACATACTTTAGATTTGGGCGCTCTTGCCACCAATCTAAACTCACAAAGTTGTTTTTTTAAAACCATCGCTTCTATTGATATTGTGAAGCTGTGTTTAACTGAACTTGAGCAATTAGGCTTTATTAAAAGACGGGTCCCAAACTCTCCTTGGGAGAGCGCATTAATCGATTATCCTTTAAAAGAGCAAATGACAAATACTATGCCCTCTTTGCCTTTTAATATGTATAAAGATTGGTCTCCTGGTATGACCTTTAAAGATGCTGCTTTAATGGTTGGACTTGATAATTGTGAGTTTTCAAATCAGGAGCTTACTGAGTTTAAAAGTTTTTGGATCTCCAAAGCTGAAAAACGCAATCAGTTCTCCTGGGAAAGAACTTTTGCCCTAAAGCTTGTAAAAAAGCGTCGCGCTCAAGTATCAAATCAAGTGGCAAAGAGTAGTCCTCTTTTGGCAAATAACGGCGATCTTGTTGCACAAAACAGTACCTTAACTGCCAAAACACCTTCTTTATGCGCACAAGGTGTAAACCCTTGTGCCAAAACTCAAGAAGATGGACCGTCTTTTGAAGACTTTATTTAAGGCCTAGATCAAAAGATGTAGCAAATAAACACAAGACTATTATAAAAATGCTCTAATTTTTAAGGTTTATCCATAAAAAATCAGGTACCAGAAAATCTGATACCTGACTTGCTTAGAGAGAAAATTTAGAGAATTTTGATCGCCAATCTGTATTAAACAAGGAGATTTCCATGAACTAAATTTCAGAAAAAATAATACAGATATCCGATCTTGACTTCACGTCAACGATATCCCATCGGTAACGCAGATAGATGATACCCAATTCGTTTATGTGAAAATCAGATCTCCTAAACATTTTATAAAATGAAATTCATTATTTATTTTAAAATTTTGAGTTATATCACACTCTAAGCTTTATTTTTATAAAAAAATTTCCCCCACTTTAGCCCCCTCCTATGCACTTCTTGCCTAAAAATCCTCAAGCTTTTAAAAATTCATGTCATGCTAGAGCGTGTGTTCAATTAACTTTTTTCAAGATTTTATGTATCAATATCCTTTTAGATTGTATATATACGCGCTCATTCTATTTTTAGAACTCATCTCTTTAAAAGCACCTTCTAAAAGCGCTAGCGGATTTTTACTTGCAAGCTTTTATTTAAGCGCGAGCTTTTATAAGGATATCTATCGCTTTTTTAAAGGTCTTTTAAAAAAGCGCTTATTATTTCTAAGTTTTAAAGACTTACAAGACATTTTAAAAAAAGACACAAAAGGTTCCATTTTTTTAGGTCAAGGTTTTGAGTTTTTGCCAAAACATGCAAGAGAGATTAATTTAAAACTAAAAGATGGACTTACAAATGCACCATCAGATTTTAAAGGCTCTTTTGATATTAAAAATGTTGAGATTAACAATTGTCAAAAATTGTTTACCAATATAAATATATTAAAATCTCATCTTTTAGTCTTAGGTACAACTGGAGCAGGTAAAACCCGTCTTTTTGACTTGCTTATAAGCCAAGCTATATTGCGTGATGATTGCGTTATAGTCTTTGATCCTAAAGGCGATAGCGATTTAATTGCTAATATGCACTCTTGCGCGCTCTTTTGTAAAAGAGAGCAAGACTTTTTACGCCTTGACGCAGAGGATGAAAATATCTCCTGTACCTTTAATCCTATTGCAAGCTTTGATAATCCTACAGAAATTGGTGAAAGAATTAGTGCTTTAATGGAAGGATCAGGCAGTGCATCATCTTTTAAAAACTACGCCAATTTAGCTATAAGTGGCGCTGTCATCGCGCTCTTATTTTTAAAAAAGAGCGTTACATTACGCAATATAAAAAACACTATCATGACTCCTTCTATATTTAAAGAAGCTATATATAAGTTTTTAGAGGATGTGGTAATTGAAAAAGATGATGGCAAAATAAATCTTTATTTTGAAAACTTACAGAAAATCTTAAGCGAAAATAGCGAGAAAAAAGGTAATAAAAAGCTTTATGAATTAAAGCTTTTAGAAGATTTTTATAATTGGCTTTTAAATAAAAAATATATAGAGACAAACTCCAATTTAGAAACTTTATTTTCATTAGCTAAAACTGATGAAGAATACTTTAAAAAAGTCTCCAACGGTGCTCAACCAATTTTAACCTCACTTACATCTAAAACTCGTTCCCAAATCTTATCTTGCGAAGATTATGAACATACTTTAGATTTTGCCAAAATTTTAAAGGCAAATAAAATCCTGCATATAAGCCTACCAAGCCTCAAAGATTTAAACGCCTCCAAAAATTTAGGCCATTTGCTACTTACTGATTTAACCTCACAAGCATCACGTATTTACACTGAAAAATCCTTAAATCAATTTAATTCACATAAAAATATCTGTGTCTTTATTGATGAGGCCGGAGAGGTAGCAAGTCAGGCCTTAGTCCAGCTTTTAAATAAAAGTCGTGGTGCAAATTTCTCTTTGGTATTAGCCATCCAATCTTTTCGGGATTTAGTTAAAAATGGCGGACAAGATCAAGCTCTACAAATCTTAGATAACTGCAACTCTAAAATCGCTTTACGTGTAGGAAGCTTTGAGAGTGCCAAGATATTTTGTGACAACCTTGTGAATACTAAAGTTTTAAAAGAGCAGGCCTCTTTAGGATTTTTGGGACATGCTGAAACTTTAAAAACTCACGACTCTATACAAAAAAGCGCCTCTTATGAAGATCTACCTCTTGTAAATCCCCACCTGTTACTAAAATTACCCGATCTGGAATTTTTCGCTTCAATTGGTGGTGGCAAACTTCTAAAAGGCTGTTTACCTTTAATTAAAAGATAGAAAATATGCTTTCATTTATCTTAAAAAATTTAATTAACATTTTGTTATTAGGTTATTTTTTCTATTTATTAAATATTTTTATGGTAGATGACGCGCTCTTTTTTAAAAATTTAGAGGCAGAGCTTTTATGCCAAAAGGAAATCTATAGCGAAGATATTCTCGCTTACCAACAATCTTTATTTGATTTTTTAAAAGCTTCATCTTTTTACCCTTTCTTACTTAAGCATAACCTCCATTTAAGAGTCTATCTTTTACTTATAAGACTAATTTTGCCTCTTTATTTTTATGCTCTACCCTTTTTCTTTTTAGCCCTGTTGGCATTTTTTGTAAAAAAAGCGCAAAAGAGAGCATATTTAGATCATTTTGAAAATCTCTTCTTTATAAAAGTTTGTTCAAAGCTTTTTATAAAAATATCTTTGTTAGCTCTCATCTTTTTAGGCTTTGAAAATACCTTTTGTTCATCGTTTATAATTCTCTTTATCTACCCTTTTTTAGTGATTTTTTTGATAAATACACTGTTACTTAATTTAGGATTTAAGCCTTTTAGATAAATTTGTTTTAAAATTATCTATTTACATAGTTCAACTCTTTTTATTAGAAGGTCTTTTATGATGCAGATTAAACACCTAAATCGCGTTATAACTCTCAACAAGCCAGTAATCATGGGTATTTTAAATGTTACCCCTGATTCTTTCTCCGATGGTGGCAAATGGAACTCTTTGGATAAGGGTTTTGAGCATGCTTTAAAAATGATTGAGGATGGTGCCCAAATTATCGATATCGGTGGTGAATCAACACGTCCTGGTGCCGAAAGTGTAAGCGTTGAGCAGGAGTTAGAACGCGTTATTCCTTTTATTAAAAAGATCCGTGAGGTTAACTCTGAGGTTATGATCTCAGTTGATACCTCACAGCCTGAGGTAATCACCAAGGCCATTGAGGCTGGTGCTGATATTTGGAATGATATTCGTGCTTTATCTGTAGATGGCGCTTTAGAAACTGCCGCTAAATTAGATATCCCTGTTATCTTAATGCATATGAAGGGCACTCCTAAGACTATGCAAAACCGTCCTCACTATGAGGATACCTTAACTGAGGTTATCGACTTTTTAAAGGACAAAATTGAGTCTTGTCATAAAGTTGGTATTAAGGATGAAAATATCATTTTAGATCCAGGCTTTGGCTTTGGTAAGACTGTCAAAGACAATTACATCTTACTTGATAACTTAGATAAATTTGTCTCTTTAGGCTATCCATTACTCTCAGCACTATCAAGAAAGTCTATGTTAGGTGCCGCTTGCAATATTCCTAATGCCCAAGATCGTATCGTAAGCTCTGTTGCCGGTGCTCTTATAAGCGTCATGAAAGGCGCTCACATGTTACGCGTTCATGACGTTAAAGAAACTCGTGAGGCCTTAATGGTTTACAACGCCACCATTGAGAGCCGTAACTAATTTTTAAGAGGCTCTAAAGGGGCATTAAAGCTTAAATTGCGGCTTTCCTTTAGGGCCTCAAATTTTATCTCATATACCCCATGGATCTTGTCACAATCTAAAATGGTACCGGGTCCAAAAATACAGTGAAAGACTCTATCACCAATCTTAAATTCCCCATCTTCTACATTTGTCTTAAGGGCTACTTTATTATCTAAAAATAACGGCTTTATACCATTAAAATAAACCTCATCAACATCCAAGTCCTCAATAAAGCGTGAGGAGACTTGTTCACGCCCTTTTGCAGTATGGCCATTTACTGTGGTGATAAAAAGCTGCCTGCAGGCTCTGGTCATCGCGACATACAAAAGCCGGCGCTCCTCTTGTAGATCTTGATAATTGACACTCTTAGATGACGGAAAGGTACCCTCATTTAAGCCTGCAATAAAGACATAATCAAACTCCAAGCCCTTGGCGTTATGTACAGTCATAAGCGCCACTTTCTTTACATCATCGTCATCATCTTTTGTGGTGTATAACACCAGATGTTTTAAAAAGTCAGCAATATTGACGCTCTCACCGGCACTCTTCTCAAAAATCTGCGCCATCTGTCTTAATTGCGCCAAACTCTCAAGACGTTCTTTTTCACCACTGTTTTTTAAATGATCTTCATACAAAAAGTCATTTAAAACCCGCTCAATTCCCATAAGAGGACTGATATTTAAAGAAAAAATTGCATGTAAATTCTCTAAAACCTGTAAAAAGGCTTTTATTCTTGAGCGCTTATAATAAAAAGGGTTATCTATATTTGCCACCAGAGCTTCATATAAAGAGCCGTCATGATCAAAAGCGTCTTTTTCAAGCCTTTGCATACGACTTTTACCAAAGCCACGTATTGGCACATTGATAATGCGTCTTAAGGCAGTATTGTCATGTGGATTTAAACAAGCACGACAAAAAGCTAATACATCTAGGATTTCTCGTCTTTCAAAGAAATTAAAATCACCATATACCTTATATGGGATCTGATAATTAACTAAAGCCTGCTCAATTTTAAGTGATACGTGACGGGAGCGATATAAAACAGCAATAGTGTAATTTTGATTGTATGAACGAATATTTTTAATTTGACGTGAGATAAAGTCAGCCTCTTCGCCCTCATCCATAGCTCCACAGACTATAGGCTTAAAAGTTCTAATCTCATCATCTACAATTTCAAATTTAGGATCGGTGACTAAATCTAAAGAGGTATGACTCTCAAGTGCATTTAACACCTCTTTTAGATTAAACTCTTCCTGTTTCTTTAAATTTATTTCCTCAATATTGCGCATATCATCTTTTACAATATCCTGACGCATAGCCTCCAAATGTTGCCGGCCATTTTCAGGATTTTTTGAAATTAAAGTATAAGCACAATCTAAAATCGCCCCTTGCGAGCGATAGTTTTTCTTAAAGGCAAAACTTGTTGTAGGAACATGTCTTTTAGGAAAATCCACAAAGAAAGAGACATCGGCACCTCTGAAGGTATAGATAGTCTGATCGGGATCGCCTACAACAAAGAGATTTTTATGCTTTGCTGACAGAATTTCAACCAACTCATATTGAAGATGATCGATATCTTGAAACTCATCAACCTCAATATACTGCAATCTCTTTTGATAACTTTCACAAATCTCTGCATTTTCATGCAAAATAGTTAAAGTGAAAGCAATTAAATCATCAAAGTCCATTAATGAAGAAATGCGCTCTTCATATAAATACAGATAAAACATCTGCATTTTTATAGAAAGCCCCTCTTCTTTTACAAGCTCTAATAAAGTATTGCTATCGCAAGAGAGCATTTCTTTTACATAAGTTAAATCTTTTGACTTTAACTTATCGATAAACTCCCACCCATCTTGAAGCGAAAACTCGCGTCCATTTATCCCCAATTTCTTATAAATAGGCTTTAAGATCTCCTTTACCTCATTGACACTTATGATCGCAAAATTTAAAGGATAGCCTAAAACATCCGCATGCTTTCTTAAAAAATCTGCACAAAAGCCATGAAAGGTATTAACCCATGGTAGCGCAATATTTGAGCAGAGCTTTAAGATGCGCTCTTTCATTTCATTTGCAGCTTTATTGGTAAAAGTTACACATAAAACATTGCTAGGATAGAGACCTAAGATTGAAACTAAATAAGCATAACGTGCCGTTAAAGTTTTAGTTTTACCAGTACCAGCTCCTGCTAAAACTCGTACATAACCTTCAGTACACTCACAAGCCTTTCTTTGTTCTTCATTTAAACTGTCTAAAAAGGAAGTCACCCTAGCTCTCCTATAATTGGATGTTGTCTAAATTATAGCCTGTTTTTCTCTTCAATTAAGCAACGCGGATATTTTATTTCCAGATTTTTACCATAAAAAAGGTTATCATCTTGTGCTTTTAATAAAAAACTAGCGTTTTTATCAAAATAATCATCTTCTTTATTATCGCTCTGTGCTTTTTTAAGTTTTTCTTCACTTGCATCTAAATCATCAGATTTGGCTATGTCTTTTTTCTTTACATAAGTCTTTTTCTTTAATAGCTCTTCATTATATTTAACTTCATCAGCCACAGTCTTTTTATACAGTGTCTGATAATCCTGTTCCTCCTCGTCATAACAGCGAATTGAGGATAGATCTATATTCTCAAATTCAATATTTGCTAAAGTTGCCCCGCCTATTACCTTTAAATGACAAATACTGTCTTTATCAAAATTTTTTAATTCTGATAAAGCCTTATCAAGCCCGACCATTTTAGTTCCCAATATGGCCGTATTCACAAAGGGAAGTACACCTTTTAAAGAAGGCAAAGATATCAAAGCTCCTTTTATATACAAAGCATCTTCATTTAAAATAATTTTGTAATAGTTATAAATACGTCTGGTGCCAAAGGGCGTAAATACGCCCATTTGGCGCATCTTTTGCGTAAAGTTTTTTTTGTGAAGATAATGCCTCATCTACACTTTTTCCTAAAACAGCATTTTCATAATAGCTTTTTAATTCATAAAAATAATTTGAAGAGGCCTCAATAATTAAGCCAAAAGGAGCTAAAAAGACTTCACTATTTTCTGTGTTTAACTTCACTTTTGAACTTATAAGATCGTTTATTAAATTTGCCTTAATAAAATCAGGTAAATGCAAAAGATTTTGCAATAAGGATGAATGCATTGCCACAGCTTTTGCATCTGCTTTTAAAACATATTTATATAAATCTCCATCTTCTTTTAGACATTCAATAGAAAGAGATCTTTTAATAAAACTGAAGATTTTATCTTGAGGTTTTAAAATTAAAGGTATGGTTACTTGAAAAAGGCCTTGATGTTTATGATGGCGATTTTCTTGAAATTTAATGGCCAGATATTGTGCTTGATGTCTTTTGGCAAAATCATCTAAAGTCTCCTCTAAACTTTGCCATTTAAGCTCGCCATTTAATGAATACACCTCAAAGTCAGTTAAGATTTTGCCTACATCGTGCAAAAGGCTTAATAATATAAGAGCTGCATTTAAAGCCCTCTCTTGAGATTTTGTATACACTCCTTCTTCGTGAAAAATAGTTAAAGCAATTATTGCAGTATTTAAAGAATGCCTAACTAGACCCATACAATCTGCATCATGATGCATAAAGGACGCCGGTACAATTGACACTCTTTTAATAAAAGCTGCAATTACAGGTAAGATAATTTCCTCAAACTCATCCTTATAAAGGCCACTTAACAATAAAAGCTTATCAATGTGAGATCTAAAGTTATGTAAAATATCTTCGCTTTTTATAAATTTAAAGATACGCCTGCCATCTTTGCCTATAAACATCGCACTTTGATCTAAAATAAAATCATCAAGCGTATATAGACTTGCTCGCTTTAACCTTTCAAGATCTAAATCTTCAGAACCTTCATTAAACTTCCCCTTATAAGCTCTGCTCTTTAAAGATTTATAAAAATTTTTATAAAAAGAGGTTCCCTCTTGTCTAAATTTAGAAAAAAATGTCATATAAGCTCCTAAAACTTTTCCTAAAGCTTATATAAAAGAATTTTTAGGGATAAAAAAATTGCGCAGAGTATGCGCAATTTTAAAGGTTTTTAAAAAAAACTTTTTAATCAAGATTTGAGCTTATCTTAATTAAAGTATCTGTATAAAAGTCAGTACTTGAATTTTTATCTATAAGACCTGAGAGCGCCTGATAGGCACGTTTAATGGCATGATAGCCCTGTCGATGTGGCTGCTGGCAAACTACAAATTTAATAATGCCGGCTTTAACTAACTCACGGGTGGTGTAGATATCATCAAAAGCTACAGCTAAAATACTTAAATCACCATTGGCAATTAAAGCTGCGCCTACACCTTGAACACCTGCACCTGCAACATATACGCAGTTAATTTCAGGATGTTCAACTAACATCTTGTAAGTTAATTGCTGAGCTAAAATATCAGAGTCATTACACTCAACTGTTGCCACAATGTTGTAATGAGTATTTAAAGTCTCAAGCTCACTCTCAAAGCCTAAAATACGTTGATTGTGACCTAACATGAGCTTTGAGCCCGTTACAATCAAAATATTTAATTCTTTAACTTGAGCGATTAAAGATAATAAACCTGCTGAGGTTTTACCTGCTTTAATATAATCAGAACCCACGTAGCATAAACGATGTGCACCATCAACGTCAGTATTCACCAAAATCACGTGAACACCCTTCTCAGTGCAATAATCAATTTTCTCGCGGATTTCTTCTGTATTGATAGTAGCCAAACATAAAGCTTTGCAACCTTGATTTAAAAGCTCATCAATAGCCTTTAAATGCTCTTTTGGATTATATCCTTGCAAATTTTTCATGACCACTTTAATACCAAGATCGGCAAACTCATCGTTAGCACTTTTCATGCCTTCAGCGATGCCGTCAAAGAAAGCGTTACCTATACTTGGCAATAATGCCCCGATTTTATAAGGCTCTTTATACGAGGCCAGAGCTCTTCCTGCACGATTGGGTACATAGCCTAATTCGCGGGCTAAAGTTTTTACCTTCAGCGCCACCTCTGGCTTAACCGCTCCACGGTTGTGAAGTACGCGATCTACAGTTCCGCGTGAGACTCCGCAAGCTTCGGCTAGTGATTTAACGGTTACATTCATATATATAAATACCCAAACAAAAAAATAAGACAAAATTTTGTGTTAAAACTCAAAATTTTTATCTTAACTTATCCTTAAACCTAAAAATGGCTCTTTTCTCTTGAAAAAGATCCCCGCATAAAACGGGGATCCTTAATTGCACGGGTTAATTAGGCAAATGGATTCTCAGTTGGGTATAAAACGCCAGCTGGCTGGTTGTAGTTGATAGTCTTAACGCCTAACATGGTGAAGACATCAAATAAAGCCTTGCCATAGTGACCGAATGCTACTGCACCGTGGTGTGGATAACGCTTGCCAATGAGAACGTGACGGTAGAAACGACCCATCTCGTTGATAGCGAAGATACCAATACCACCAAAGGAACGAGTACCAACAGGGAGAACCTCACCTTGAGCTACATAAGCCTGTAAGGTGGTGTCAGGCAGAGTCTGGAGTCTGAAGAAGGTGATTGGACCTGCAGTAATATCACCCTCTAAGGTACCACGGGTGAAATCAGGCTCAGAACCTGCCGGCTCTAACAGACGGTGCTGAATGATCTGATAGTTGATCTTACCTAACTTTAAGTTGCACTCAGTTGAAGTGGTTAACTTGCAGAAAGGAGTGTTACCGCAGTGGAAGCCCATGAAGGTATCGGTGAGCTTGTACTGTGGGAACTTAGGAGCGATGTCTTCCTTATAGAGATCCTCAGGTACAGAGTTATTGATATCAAGTAAGGTTACAGCGTCACCAGATACGCAAGCACCGATGTACTCAGATAAAGCACCGAAAATATCAACTTCGCAAGCTACTGGGATGCCTCTTGAAGTTAAGCGAGAGTTTACATAGCAAGGCTCGAAACCAAACTCCTCAGGGAAGGCTGGCCAGCACTTATCAGCAAAGCAAACATACTTACGTGCACCCTTATGATCACGAGCCCAGTCAAGTAAGGTTAACTCAAACTGTGCCATGCGATCTAATAAGTCAGGATAGGTGTTGCCCTGGCCTAACTCTTTCTTCATATCCTCAACAACAGCGGCGATACGCTCATCACCCTCGTGCTGACGGTAAGCTACGAGTAAATCAAGCTCAGAGTTCTCTTCGATCTCAACGCCTAAGTCATATAAGCCCTTAATTGGAGCATTGCAGGCGAAGAAGTCCTGAGGACGTGGGCCGAAGGAAATAATCTTGAGGTTAGCTAAACCTAATAAAGCACGAGCAACTGGAACGTACTCATTGATCATGGTAGCTAAATCTTTAGCAGTACCAACTGGGTACTCAGGGATAAAGCCCTTTAACTTACGCAGACCTAAGTTGTAAGAGCAGTTGAGCATACCGCAGTAAGCATCACCACGACCGTCAACTAAGTCATTGCCAGTCTCTTCAGCTGCAGCAACATACATGCATGGGCCGTCGAAGTACTTGGCAATTAAGGTCTCAGGGGTCTCAGGGCCGAAGTTACCTAAGAAGACAACTAAGCTGTTGCAACCTGCTTCTTTAGCAGCGGCAACTGCGTCTAAGCAGTCTTTTTCGTTTTCAACAGTGACTTTGATTTCTTCAATGTTGACGTTTAAAGCAGCACACTCTTTCATGATAGCGGCACGACGGCGCTCAGATAAAGTGCGAATGAAACAATCACGAGATACAGCGATAAGGCCTAATTTGACCTCTGGAATATTGGACTGCTGCATATGAGTTCTCCTAAAAATTACCGTGTTTTATTTTAAAACGATGTTCTCACCGATAAGTTTACCAGTGGTCATGCCACTTTTACCTTCAGATGAATCTTTATGTGCAAAAAGCCACTTATCGTTATGAGTTAAATAACCATCTTCACCGTCATGGGCTACACCACAAGGACGGTCAGTGTTAGTACCACGAGGTAATACTACACACATTCTGAAATAATCCTCACCCTCTGCAGTGCATGGAGCATAGTGTAAAGTAGTCTCATAGAATAAGACTGCAGAACCTGCAGGCATGAAGAAAGTTTCAACACTTTCAGAATCAATGATGCCATCATGAATAGAAGTCATTGGGGCAACCATCAATAAAGTATCTTTTTCACAGATATTAAGCTCACTATTGCGGTGATACTCAAGGCAATTTAAGGCCTTGTTGTAACCATTGCAATAGCCAATCTGTACAGGAAGACCGCCAAAGACGCTGTTTTGAACAGCATTTAAGACATCTTCTCTTTCAAGAGACTTTTCAGAAGCTACATAAACAGTTCCCTCTTTTGGAACCTCAGTAGTCTCTAAAAGTTTAATGATTTCTTTATTATCTAAAGAAGTAATAACCTTACCATAACGCTCAAACTCAACAGAGTTTACGCTTGGGTAACCGGTATTTACGCCATCAAGTTTATTTCTTAAAGCGGCGAGCTTGTGGAAAGCTGGACGCATTTGTGGGTATAAGAAAGCATAAAGGTTATAAACCTCATCATAAGCAGCCTTAGCCTCGCTTTGAGGTACAGAGTGCTTGGAGGACTTCTTAATGCAAACCTTGCAACCCTCTTCAACAGAAGAGAAGATACCTGCAGCAACACCTGCTAAGATGGCAACACCTAATGCAGGGCCTTCCTTAGATTCAGTGGTCTCAACCTTGCAGTTTAAGATATCTGCAATCATCTGACGCCACAGAGGAGAGGAAGCACCACCACCGCAAGCGGTTAAGGTAGCAGGAACAATACCCATCTCATTTAATACATGCAGATTGTGGCGCTGAGACATAGTTACGCCTTCTAAAACTGCACGAGTTAAGTGGGCTTTGGTGTGACGAGCACTTAAACCAAAGAATACACCACGAGCTTCTGGATCTAATACAGGAGATCTCTCACCCATTAAGTAAGGCAGATAGATTAAACCATCAGCACCCAATGGAGTCTTCTCTGCATTAGCAGTCATTAAATTGTAAACATCACGACCTTCGCGAGCTTCAGCTTCTTTCTCAAAGCTAAAGAACTCATCACGCATCCATCTTAAAGATAAGCCTGCAGCCATGGTGCAAGACATAGCAGTCCAGCAGCCAGGAACAGCGGCACAGAAAGTATGAACACGACCTAATGGATCGATAGCTGGATGAGAGGTATGAGCGAAGACTACACCTGAGGTACCTAAAGTTACAAAGGCCTGACCATCGGCACAAACACCTGTACCAATTGCAGCTGCAGCATTATCGCCTGCACCACCTGCAACTAAAGTGCCTTCGCAAAGGCCTGTAGCCTCTGCAGCTTCTTTGGTAATGGTACCTGCAACATCAACAGACTCGATGATTGGAGGTAAGAGGTTAGGATCGATATCTAAGGCTTTTAGGATCTCAGAAGACCACTCACGCTTGGTGATGTCTAATAAGTTAGTACCAGAGGCATCGGAGATTTCCATGCAATATTTACCGGTGAGCATGTAGCGGACATAATCCTTAGGTAAAAGGATCTTAGCGCACTTTGCATAAATCTCAGGCTCATGCTCACGAACCCATAAAATCTTAGGAGCGGTAAAGCCTGGTAAAGCTGGGTTTGCATTAATCTCAATTAAGCGACGCTTGCCAACACGCTCGGTGATTTCATCACACTGTTTACCAGTTCTAGCATCACACCAAAGAATAGATGGACGTAAAACCTTACCTTGCTCATCGAGCATTACCAAACCGTGCATCTGACCTGAAATTGCCATACCAGCAACGTCAGAGGCATCAATACCGCTTTCAGTTAAAACACTCTTAATAGTGTTTACTGCAGCATTGTACCAATCTTGAGGATCCTGCTCAGCCCAACCATTTTTTGGCTGATGTAAAGGATATTCGATGGTTTTTGAAGCAACGGTCTGACCTTCTGCGGTAAAGAGCACAGTCTTAGTACCGGAAGTTCCCAGATCTACACCAAGTAAATATTTCATTTAAAGCCCCTTATATGGCCGGATTGCTCCGGCCTTGATGTTTATTATCTTGCACGCTTCTTAGAGAGAACGTCGATAACTACGGCTAACAGTAAAACTAAGCCTTTAACAGTACGCTGCCAGTTAGCGTCGATACCTAAGATGGACATACCATTGTTAAGTACACCCATAAATACCGCACCAATTACAGCACCGCCAACAGTACCAACACCACCGTATGCAGAAGCACCACCGATGAAGCAAGCACCGATAGCATCAAGCTCATAGCCGTTACCTGCAGTAGGAGCTGCAGAGTTGAAACGTGCTACGCAAACTAAAGCGGCAACTGCAGAGAGGAAGCCCATGTTTACATAAGCTAAGAATAAAAGACGGTTGGTGTTAACACCAGAGAGCTTGGCAGCCTTCTCGTTACCACCTAAAGCATATAATCTACGGCCAGTTACAGTCTTGTTAGCTAAGAAAGCATAGAACAGAACAATTACAGTTAATAAAACTAAGATAACTGGAATACCCTTATTGTTGGCAAGTAAGAAGCCAGAACCAACTAAGGCGAAGACTACAATTGCCATCTTGAAGATGAAGGAAGCAAAGGTTTCAACTTCATAGTTCTTCTTTAACTTAGATACGCGGTCATAAATAACAGCAACAACGTATACTGCAACCAAAATTAAGGTAACAATGGTAGTTAAAGTAAAAGCGTCTGCACGATGCTTTGGAATGAAAGCGGTGAAGTAACGCAGATACTCAGGTGGAAATGGAGAGATGGTTAAGCCATCTAATACGAGTAATGCAATACCACGGAAGATCATCATACCAGCTAAGGTTACGATGAATGATGGAATACGTACATAAGCAATCCAGAAGCCATGCCAAGCACCAATTAAGATACCTAAAAGCAAGCAGATGGCGATTGCCATATAGACGTTACCGTCATTATTAACCATGATAACACCGGCTACAGCGCCAATTAAGGCAACAATGGAGCCTACGGACAAGTCGATGTTACCGCAACCGATAATACAGAACAGCATACCTACAGCTAAGATAATAACATAGCTGTTTTGGGAGATAATGTTAGTAAAGTTCTGTGGAGAAAACATAGAGCCGTGGCCGGAGATCTGAATTGCAATCTCAAATAAGACCATTACGACTACTAAGGCAAGCAGCAAGGAGTTGCGCTTTAGCATGTCAACGATTTGATTCATTTTTTATTATTCCTCTGAATTGGTGGTTTTCTTTTTGCCAGAATTGCGTAAAATTGCGCTCATGATGACCTCTTGAGAGGCATCCTTGCGAGGCATCTCTGCCACAATACGACCTTCGTTCATAACGTAAATTCTGTCGCATAAGCCTAAGACTTCTGGTAATTCAGAAGAAATTACCAATACGCCCTTGCCCTGCTCTACAAGCTTGTTGATAAGGCAGTAAATTTCATATTTAGCGCCTACGTCAATACCGCGGGTTGGCTCATCTAAGATAAGTACATCCGGCTCTGCAAACATCCATTTTGCAAGTAATACCTTCTGCTGATTACCGCCTGAAAGATTACCTACATCTTGAGATACAGATGCACACTTAACGTTAAGATCAACCTTAAGACCATTAGCAATTACCATCTCTTTATCTTTATCAATAACAGAGCGGCTAGAAATCTTTTCAAGATTTGCTAAGGTCATATTCTTGGCAATAGGGTTCATTAAGACCAAGCCGTCACCTTTACGATCTTCAGTAACGTAAGCTAAGCCTTCATCAATTGCCTGCTGAACGGTATTAAACTGGCACTTCTTGCCCTTGAAAGTAACGTCGCCGTGAATATTTACGCCATAGCTCTTACCAAATAAGCTCTTGGCAAACTCAGTACGACCTGCACCCATAAGGCCTGCAAGACCTACAACCTCACCTCGGTGAATATTTAATGAAACATGATCATTAACTAAACGGCTTGGGTTTAATGGGTGAGAAACACACCAATCCTTAACATCAAGTAAAATCTCATCTGAGATCTTGCTTTGACGCTTTGGATAACGGTCAGTTAAAGCACGACCAACCATTCCGGAAATAATACGGTCCTCAGAGACGTTGTGATTGTTGTTATCTAAAGTCTCAATAGTAGAGCCGTCACGAATAACGGTGATTGAGTTGGCAATATATGAAATCTCATTTAACTTATGAGAAATAATAATAGAGGTCATACCCTCTTTACGGAAACGATCAATAAGCTCTAAGAGTTTCTGAGAGTCGTTTTCGTTTAAGGATGCAGTAGGCTCATCCAAAATCATAAGTCTTACGTTTTTGGAAATAGCTTTTGCAATTTCAACGAGCTGTTGTTTACCAACACCGATATCCTTAATTAAGGTACGAGGATCTTCGTCAAGACCGACTAAATCCATAAGCTCGCGGGCACGCTGATAAGTGCGTGGCCAATCCATAATATTATTGGAGTTCTTTAAAGTACGCTCATTGCCTAAGAACATATTCTCGGCAATAGAGAGATAAGGCACCAAAGCTAATTCTTGGTGAATAATAACGATGCCCTTTTCCTCACTATCTTTGATGTTTTTAAAATGACAAATTTCGCCATCAAAGACGATATCACCTTCATAGGATCCGTGAGGATAAATACCACTTAAGACGTTCATCAAGGTTGATTTACCCGCACCGTTTTCACCAACTAATGCGTGAACCTCACCCTGCTTTACCTCCAAGTTAACATTGGATAAGGCAGTAACCTTACCAAAGCGCTTGGTGATATTTTTCATCTCAAGCAGTGCTGCTGTATTTGACATATTCCCTAATCCTTTCCTGATAAGGGCGGCTTAAGCCGCCCTTTTTTTATAATTTATATATTTTTATAAAAATTAGAGCTCAGACTCCTTATAGTAGCCAGAGTCTACTAATAACTCTTTGTAGTTATCCTTAGTAGCAGCTACAGGGTCGCACAAGAAGGCTGGGATGATACCAGTGCCATTGTTGTAGGAGTTATCGTTAGTAGGAACTTCCTTACCTTCACCAATAGCATTAACCATCTCAACTACCTGAGCGGCTAAGGTACGAGTGTCCTTGAATACAGACATAGACTGATAACCACGCTTGATGTTCTTAACAGCAGGCTTATCGCAGTCCTGACCGGTAATTACAGGCATATTGGTGTTATCAAAGCCCTCTGCTAATAAGGCATTGGTTACGCCGTTAGCAGTAGCATCGTTGGAGCATAAAACAGCTGCTAATGGAGTGCCGCCATCTGGACCATAACCTACAGAAGAGATGATGTTCTCCATACGCTTCTGGGCTTCCTCTAAGTTCCAGTTTAAGGTAGCAGCCTGCTCCTTAGTGGTCTGACCTGACGGGCATACTAAACGGCCAGAATCTAAATAAGGCTTTAATACTTCCATAGCGCCGCCCCAGAAGAAGTTGACGTTGTTATCGTCAGTTGGACCGGTGAAGAATTCGATGTTAAGAGGCTCACCCTTGTCCTGAAGCTTTAAGGTATCAGCAATGTACTGACCCTGCAGACGGCCAACCTTGGTGTTATCGAAGGTAGCATAGTAGGAGATAGCGTCGGTGTTCATGATAAGACGATCATAGGAGATAACTGGGATCTTCTTATCCTTAGCACCCTTTAAAACTTCAGTTAAAGCAGAACCATCAATAGGAGCAATAACGATAACATCGTCATTACCAGCAATCATGTTTTCAATCTGATTTACCTGGGTTGGAATATCATTATCGCCTGCGTATAAAAGCTCAACCTCGTGACCTGCTTTCTCAAGCATGGCCTTCATGTTAGAGCCGTCCTGAGACCAACGCTGTAAAGACTGAGTTGGCATAGAAATACCAACCTTCATAGCATAAGCCTGGGAGCTAAAAGCAGCTGCAGCGACTACTGCGCAGCATAAAACTGAAAGCTTGGAAGTAATTTTCATGAAATTCACCCTTATATCTATCCGATTTTTATAAATTCATGTGTTAATGTGCCCGTGCACAATTTAATAATAATTTATAGCGCTAAAAAAAACACAATTCTTAACAAAGTTTGTATTAGATTTGTGATCTTAAACGACAAATTTACAATTTAAACTTTATTTTCAAATAGTTAATAAAATTAACACAAAAAAAGGATAGATATTAAATTAAAAAACATTTGATTTGTCTTATTATAGCTTTATTGCAAACGATTACAAATCGCACGCTCAAAAAACAAAAGACCGATCACAAAATTATTATTTGTTTTTTATAACTTATTAAAAAATATAGTAAATTTGTCGGATTGTAATTTTACACTTTTTATTTAGGAATAAAACATATAAAAAATATATAATATTTTTTTGCACATTTTTGATATTTAATCACAGGTATATGCACAACTGTGCTTTGGAATTATTTATATATTTCAATATATTATTTATTAATATTGATTATTGCGTGCTTATTTTACGGTTTATATACAAAACTAACATATATATAGACATGTGCTAAGCACACACAAAAAAAAAACGCATATTTATCTGAAATAAAAAGAGGAGATTAAAATAGTATGAACCCTGAAATTGATCACTTAAGTTTCTAAGTCATACTAGCAGAATTTAAGGCTTGTTTCCTAAAATTAATAGGAGACAGGCCTTTTAACTTTTTACATACTCTGTCAGTGTTATACCAATTTATATAATCTTTAATAGCTTTCTCCAGATCTTTTAAGTCTTTAAAGGTCTTTTCCTTTCCATAAAACATTTCTACCTTCATTCTGCCAAAGAATATCTCAATCATAATGTTATCGTATGTAGTTGCCTTTCTAGACATACTTTGGGTTAAATTATGCTGTTTTACCCAATTAGTGTATAGTCTATTTTGATATTGCCACCCTTGATCTGAATGAATCAAAGCTTCTTTTATGTTATTGATTCTGATGACTTTTCCAAAACGAGACAGCATGCGATTTATTTGTCTAAGGTCAGGACTTCTTGAAATATCATAAGCAACAATTTCATTGCTACACATATCAATAATTGGAGATAAATATAATTTACCATTAGCAATAGCAAATTCTGATATATCTGTTGCAAAGGACGTCATAGGCTTAGGAGGATTGAATTTTCGATTAAGAATGTTTGGTGCAATCTTTCCAATAGTTCCTTTGTAGGAGTTGTATTTCTTATAAGCTTTAGGATGAGCTCCTTGCAAATTCAGATGCTGCATAAGCTTATGTACGGTTTTGTGATTGAGGGGCGTGCCCTGATTGCGTAGAACGTACATAACACGTCTATAGCCATAGCGTTCCTTGCTATCAGCATGAATCTTCCTGATTGCAGCAAGCTGCTCACTATAGACATTATCAAGGCTCTTGGAAGGAGCTTTACGTAATTGGTATAGGTAAGAACCTCTACTCATAGAAGCTTCTTCTAAAAGAATCCTTAAAGGATATTTCGGCCTTAACTCAAGGATTAATTTTGCTTTTATTTGTTGTTTTTCTTTTCTAGATATTCTTGGGTTAAGGCCTCGAATTTTTTTGAGNAACTCCTCATGGCAACGAAGTCTTAAAAGCTCCATTTTTAAAGCTTTCTCTTCTTCATGAGTGTATTCAGAGAACGGTTTTTCTGAATCAATAAGCTTATTTACATTAATTTTTTTTGTTTTTTTTGCTGAAGATTTTTTAGTTGGACGGCCTTGAGCATTCATATTTATCAATCCTTTTTCACCTTGAGAATGATAAATATCATACCAATTTTTTACTGATGATTGAGCTCGTATTCCATAGAGTTGAGCAATATCTTCTAAACCATAAATTCCTTTTGCATAAGCTTTTGCAACTATAATCTTAAATTCAGGTGAGTATTTGGTTGAGTGCCCATGAGGTAACAAACAGTTATTTTTGGCTTTATAAAACAGGTTACTTACATATGATGTTGAAAGTAACCATTTTCTGGCAGTAAAAGCAACACCAAATTGTTCACAGTCTTTTACTACAAGTAATTTTTGAGTATATGTCAGTTTCATATAAAACCCCGTTATCAATCGAAGTGATCAATAACGGGGTTCATACTAAAAAAATCTCCCCTCTTCTTATTTTTTACTGCTTTTTATTTAAAGACTTTTTATATTCTTCAAGCATCTTTAAATGTTCAGCTTTCTTCTCTTGTCGTTCTTTTATAATCTTTTGTAAAAGACCATGCTCCAAACGGCGTTGTTCTTTTAAAGCTGAAACTACTGTTCCTATAACAAATAAAATAGGAATGGCAATTAAAAAAGCAATCCACATAACTATTTAAGCATCATCTTTAAATCTTCGTAGCTTTGAATAGCACCGCGGAACTCCTGTCCATCAATAATAAGATAAGGAGTACCACGCACAGCTAACTGTGAGGCAAATTTCATATAGTTGGCAATTTGAGATTGTGGACGACCTGAGTTCATTTCCTTTAAGACCTTATCCCAATCTCCACCAATTTTTACAACTTCATCTTTAATAAAATCTAAAGACACATCCTTATCATGTCTATCCATAAAGATCTTATGGAATTTAAAGAACAAATCTTTATCAAGATTAAATAAAGCTTGAGCTACTACGCCAATTTGTTTTGACTGAGGTGTAATTACTGGCAAATCAACATAAACAATCTGGGCATCAAGCTCTTTATAAGCCTTTTCAAACATAGGCTCCATAACTTTGCAATAGCCACAGTTATAGTCATAAAAATCGATAATATAATGTTTACGTTTGCCATCTCCCATAGATGGAGCATCGTTACTTATACGTAAACTCTCACCTATTGAGCGCACATTATCTTCATGGCGTTGAATTTCCTGCTTTTCTAATTTCTGCATGGCAGAAATAATAATCTCAGGGTGATTTGACACATAATCAGCCACAATACTTTCAATTTCACTGTGTTGCTCTTTAGTAAACTCAGATGCTTGTACTCCCTGAGTCATAAAAAAGAGCGCACCTAACGCTATGGCTGTAAATTTACGCATTAAAAACTCCATAGATCCAAAAGATCAAAAAAACTCAGGAATAAAACCTAAGGTGTATAAAGTTTAAAAAAGATCTTTCTCTTTTAAATATAAATAATAAATCGAGATCTTTTTTGACAGCTAAACCAGTAAATTTTAAGAAGATTTGCAAACTAAAAACGCCCGCACAGATCTTTATCTTAAAGATACAAATTACACTGCAAAATTTAGCAAAAGCTTGATTTGCAATAGAGCGTTTTGATTTTACTTTTCAAACAATTCTCAGTATTTGCTCTTTTGAGATTATACCTACAACTTACATGTACATTTATTTTTCATCATTCAAATAACAAAAAAAATTATTTAATACGCAAAGATTAGTAGCAATTTATCATTGCAAGCTTAAAATGCATTTAGCGCTCATTACTAGATTTAAACTATCATTACACTAATAAACATAACCCAAAGTTCATTTGATCTATTAACAGATCATCAAAGAACAAAAAAAAGAGCTTAGATCAAAAATCTAAGCCCCTTTTCATTATTTTAATTTATATATTACTTATATATAAATTAGTTACCACCTGCAAGTCTTCTGAAGACCTCTGCCTCATTATCAAGGGCAATCTGGCGGCACTCTGGAGGTAAAAGCTTATCTTCGTTGGTTAAACGTAAGAAGCGTAAGGCATAGAAGAGTAAGGCTTTACGGCATGGGTAAACTAAAGAACCATCAGGCTCCATACCATAATCAAACTCAATGGCACGACGAGCGGATAATGGTAACTCTGGATTTGCCTTAATTACCAAGTCAATTAACTCATTCCAATCCTTATCATCACGGCCTGAAGTACCAACCTCACGGAAACCATTGCCAACAGGATCAGAGAAGCGATCATTTGGAGCTGGAATATTTGGAACTGCACACTCAACGATTCTAGAAATTACATAATCGCGGAAAGCGTGGCGATCATAGCAATAACCACGAACATGCCAACGCATACCATCAAAAGCTAAGCCATGAGGAGCAATTAAGAAATCAACATTCTTATCAGCTTTTAAGGACTTATAGCTAATATGAACAGCCTTGTGAGTGCGAATTGCCTCTAAGAGATTGAATAAAACACTAGGGTTTATATTACGACGAGGAGGGTTAAAGCAAGCAACACCAACATTTGGAACAAAGCCAAAATAGTTACGGCTTTCTACTAATTCGCCAGTTGCAGATGCTAAAAGATCATTTAAATAATTTTGAGGAGAGCATACCTTTGGAAATAATGGCTTGAAGTCGTCTGTACGCTGATAGACCTTAAGTCTACGATCGTAAGCTAAGTTCTTACGAGGAGGTTGAGCATTCTCAAGCATACTATGATACATAGAAATATCTAAAGAAGCTTGCGGAATAGAAATATTAAAAAAAGCAACCAAATCAGCACGATTTAAGCGGCCATCAACAGCTAAGCGGAAATCAATAAACTCCAAGCGGCGTGTTTGGTTCCATTTGCTCACAACATTCTTCTTTTCAGAAGTTAATTTTTCCAAATCTGACATGTAGGATGCCCCAATAAATATTTGTTAAATAAATATACTTTTTATGTAGAAAACTACAATAAAACTAATCCGTATTAAGCCCAACAAATCATTTAAAGGGCCTAACATTTGTCTGATGAACTGTATTACGTTGTCTCAGAATGCTAAAAAGCAATTAAATTATACAACATAAAGTATAATTTTTATACTAGAAAATGAACAAAATAATGCTCAATTTTTTATGATACTAGTTACTATATCATAATCATAAGTTTTTTAAACATATTATTTTATTTTTTGGTAAGTTTGTGTTTGATAAGTATATATACCATCTTCAAAATTAGTTTTTTTCTAATTTGTTGATATATATAATTAAAATCCGTAATTCTTTTATTATCAGAAATAGCAAAATCAAAAAATACAATTTATAATTCAAACAGTTATTTAAAATTTTTCTTTTTTTCAGATAAGTAAATTTTTTATAATTATCTTAAAATTACTTTTACGGTTTATTTTTGTTTAGTAATTTTTTAAGACTAATTGCAAGGTAGAATATATTAAAACAGTATATAGATAACTTTTGATTTGGATCACAATTTTCAGGATTTTCATGAAATTTTTACAAAAAATACGCATAAAAAATTATAAAAAATTATATGCATATAGATATAACTAAATGCCTACCCCCGCATTAGAAAGCCTTCTTTTTGATTTTTATGATTTGTTATGCATAAACTACATACGATAAAGTTTTTTTTACATTTTTGTAATTATTCAGTAAGAATAAAAAAAAGATAAATCTTCACACAAAAAAGAACTCTCTTCTATTTATAGTTAGTTAAATCTTTATCTAATAACATTTAGGCATTCTATATATATGTTTATGACAATAAGCGTGTAATTCTTTATAAGATTTGATAAAAAAATCTTAACTTTAAAAAGGCTGGAGTTCATGGAGCCATCCCCAGACTTTTTTTAGTTTGGGGATGGTAAAGGTATTCTTATATAAGGTTATTAGAGGTCTTTCTTGAGTTTAACTTTTCAAGGCACAAAATAATCATACCTGAAACAATGTCATCTCTAATTCTGTCATTTATTTCAATTTTTGGCATTAAAGCCTCTTCTGCCTGTGTTCCCAAACGACGTCTTAATCTTTCAACTAAACCTGGTTTTAAATTTTCAGTATAAACTGCAACATAGCCTGGGTTTAGCACACACATAACCGCTCTTAAAGTTCTAATTGCCAAATCATCAGCTTGCATAGACTCTATAGGTAATACTCCAACATCGTTATACATTGGAAAATAACGAACCTCTCCTGCCATACCGTCTTTTCCTCTTAAGACTTGACCGTTATAGCAAAATCCACAACCTGGAGCTCTACCTGGAACTAAAATCATCCCCGCGACATATTCCTGATTTTTGCATCTTTTATAACAACCTAAAGTTGCAGCATTAACATCTGTTTCAAAAAATACCGGAACTTGGAAATGCTTCTCTAAATGATTGGCAAGACGAATAGATTGAGGATCATGACGAATTGCTGAACCAACACGGCCACCTACACTATCAGATGGCATTGATAAACCAATCATGGCAATTTTCGGATAGCGCTCAAGATATCTTTCAATACCTATACGGAATTCATCTGTATGTATAGTATCAATTGTAGATAAAAGTTCCTCTCGTCTCTCCAAACATTCACCAAAAAGATCGTGAATAGAATATCCGGCATATTCCATGCCACCACGTTGGTAACAAGTTATAATTAAAATTAATGCAAAATTTGCATTAAAACGATAAGTTGCTGCAGGTCTTCCACCTGAGGCTGTAGTAGGATCTCCTAAAAAGATCTCGCCGCGCTGTAAAAGTGTGGTAATTATCTTATTTAAAGTAACAATTGATAGGCCCGTTAACTCCTTTAAACGAGAAGCTGTAGCTATTTGCTCATTGTGGATTGCGGCTCTTACAATTTGTAGGTTATTTTCTCGGATTTGATGACCTACCAAAGTTTGTGAGCTATTACTCATTTTTACCCCACCTTTATAAAGTGACTTAATAAAACTACTTAATTATATCAAGCTTTTAGAAAAAAGTCACTTTTGCAATGTTTTGTATAAAATCGATTAGCATATGCTAATCATACAAAATCCCGCATTACAAAGCCAAAAAGGGTTATTTTTCAATCATGGATAAATAATATCCTTTTTTGTTAAAAATAAGAGAAATGCGTTATATTTCATTAAAAGTAACATATGTGATTTTTTAAAAATTTTATATTTTTTTTCATATAAATAAACAAGTTAATTAAACAATTTTGATATAAAAAGATGTTTTTTGATGAACAAAAACATTTTCATTTATCTACAAATGAAAATATTTATACCTTGAGTAATATGAAAAAATTACTATCATTGCAATGTACATTTGATCAGCCCTCAGAACACAGCGACCGATCAGGTGTGATTTAGTTAAACTGCAAACGAGGAGCCTACTTTGCTTCAAATCAGATTACACGGCCGTGGAGGCCAAGGTGTAGTGACCGCTGCAGAGATGTTATCTCTTGCCGCTTTCCTTGAAGGTCACTTTGCACAAGCATTCCCGAGTTTCGGTTCTGAGCGTACTGGTGCCCCAGTGGTAGCCTATGCTCGTATTGGCGAAGGTGAGATTCGTACTCATGAGCCAATTCAAAACCCTGATGTTGTTATTGTTCAGGATAAGACCTTATTAGGTTCTGTTGACGTATTTGGTGGCTTAAACCCACAAGGTTACGCCATTATCAATTCTAAAGATCCAGCTGAAAAAGTTGTTCCTGAGCTCGTAAAGATGTTACCTGAAGGTCACGTCTTCACCGTTCCTGCAACTGACTTTGCCATGCAGAAGATCGGCAAACCATTACCAGGTGCCCCTATGCTGGCTTCTTTAGCTGCTGCTACTGATATCTTAAAGCTTGAGTCTGTACAGAAGTCCTTCCAGTCCCGCTATCCTGGCAAGATTGGTGATGCCAATGCTGAGACTGCTGCTTTAGCTTACAACTATATTAAAGATTCCAAGAAAGGGGGCAGCAATGCTTAGACAGATTGAAGGTTCTCTTGGTGTTGCACAGGCCGTTGCTTTATGCCGTCCAGGTGTTGTTTGTGCCTACCCTATTTCTCCACAAACTCACATCGTTGAGAACGTAGGTAAGTTTGTTAAGACCGGTGCTTTAAAAGACTGCGATTTCTTAAACGTTGAGTCTGAGTTCTCTGCAATTTCTGTTGCTATCGGTTCTGCTGCAGGTGGTTGCCGTACTTATACCGCTACTGCATCTCAGGGCTTACTCTACATGGCCGAAGGTATTTACTCTGCCTCCGGTTTAGGCCTTCCTATCGTTATGACCGTTGCCTCCCGTGCAATCGGCGGCCCTATCAACATTTGGAATGACCACTCCGATTCTTTATCACAGCGTGATTCTGGCTGGTTACAGTTATTCTGCGAGTCCAACCAGGACGCCGTTGATACCCACATTATGGCCTTTAAGATCGCTGAGAAGGTTGGCCTTCCAGTTATGGTCTGCATGGACGGTTTCGTATTAACTCACGCCTTTGAGCGCTTAGATATTCCTTCTCAGGAACAGATCGATGAGTTCTTACCTCCATACGAGCCACGTGAGTACTTAACCACCAAGGAGCCTGTTTCTATCGGCGCTATGGTTGGCCCTGAGGCTTTCACCGAAGTTCGTTTCTTACAGCAGCGTAAGATGGCCAAGGCCTTAAAGGTAATCGAAGAGGTTACCGCTGAGTATCGTAAACTCACAGGCTCTAAGTCTGGTGGTTTACTTGAGTGCTACAATTGCGAGAATGCTGATCTCAAACTCATCATCATGGGCTCTACTGTTGGTACAGCTAAAGATGAGATCGATCGCCTCAAGAAAGAAGGCATCAATGTCGGCATCATCTCCTTGAAGTCCTTCCGCCCATTCCCATATGAGGCTATGCGTCAGGCTATTGGCGATACCAAGCAGGTTATCTGCCTTGAGCGTGCATTCTCCTTTGGTGGCCGTGGCATCATCTGCCCTGAAGTTAAACGCGCAATGGAAGGCACTAACTGCGACATCAAGACTGCTGTATGCGGCTTAGGCGGTCGTGCTATTTACGGCACCACCATCAATGCCATGGTTAAGCATGCATTAGCCGGTAAGTTCACCGAGGAGTTCACCTGGTTCGATGTTGACTCCAACGTACTTAACAGCTACACCAAAAATGCCGAAGGCGTAACCTTCCCTGAAGGCCCTCTTGGCGCTTCTCAGCTGGAAGCTTCGGTAAAACACGCTTAATCCGGGAGTTATAAATGTTAGATAAAATTAATTTTTACCAGACCGGTTCCAACACTGTAGGTAACCGTCTTTTAAACCCGGCCATGCGTTCTATTCAAGCTTCGGTCGATCGCCCAAATTCTTTAATCTCCGGTCACCGTGCCTGCCAGGGCTGTGGTGAGGCTTTAGGTGCACGTTATGCAATTGATGCTGCAATGCGCGCAACTAACGGTCAGATTATGGTTGTTAATGCCACCGGCTGTCTGGAAGTTTTCTCCACTCCTTATCCAGAATCAGCTTGGCGTTTACCATGGGTTCACTCCCTCTTTGGTAACACTGCTGCCGTAGGTTCAGGCTTAGCTGCAGCTGCCAAGATCCGTGCTATGAAGAATGGCGACACCAACGTTCCACGTATCATTGCCCAAGGCGGTGACGGTGGTACCACCGATATCGGTTTTGGCCCACTCTCTGGTATGTTCGAGCGTAACGACGATGTTCTTTACATCTGCTACGATAACGAAGCTTACATGAACACCGGTGTTCAGCGTTCTTCTGCAACTCCTCCAGCTGCCCGTACTGCTACCACTCAGTTAGTAGGTGAGCATCCAGGTGCTGATTGGGGTCGTGGTAAGTCCGTACCTTTAATTGCTATGGCTCACGGTATTCCTTACGTAGCCACTGCAACTGTAGCTGATTTACGTGATCTCGAAGCTAAGGTTACTCGCGCTATGAGCTTCCACGGTGCTCGCTACATCCAAGTCTTAGTACCTTGCCCATTAGGCTGGGGTCTTAAGTCCAACTCTACCGTAACCGTAGCACGTGCTGCTATGGAGTCCGGCTTCTTCCCTGTATTTGAGGCTGAGTACGGCAAGATCACTTCTGTACGTAAGATCCGTCAGAAGCAGCCTGTTCTCAACTTCTTAAAGATGCAGCGTCGTTATGCCCACTTAACCGGTAAGAAGGCAGATCCTAACGTTGTAGCTCGTCTGCAGGCTTTATGCGACACCAACATCAAGAACTTTGGTCTGTTAGGTGACGATGAGCCGAACGGCGTACCTACTGCAATTCAGGCTTACGAGCGCAGCAACCGCGTATAAGGAGTAAACAAATCATGATGAATAAGTCTTTTGCTGTTACCCTTGAGCCGGGTACCTCTTTAGAGAATCATACCGGTTCTTGGCGTACACTGCGCCCGGTAAATGTTTTCAAGCTGCCACCTTGCAACAAGCAGTGCCCAGCTGGTGAAAACATTCAGCAGTGGCTTTACTATGCTGCTGAAGGTGACTATGAGCACGCATGGCGCATTTTAACTGAAGAAAACCCAATGCCAGCTTGCATGGGTCGTGTTTGCTATCACACCTGTGAAGGCAAGTGCAACCGTGGTTTCTTAGACGAGTCTGTTGGTATTAACTCTGTAGAGCGTTTCTTAGGTGACTACGCTTTAGAGCACAAGTTAGCCTTCAAGCGTCCTGTAAAAGAGACTGGCAAGAAAGTATTAGTAATCGGTGCAGGTCCTGCAGGTTTAGCAGCTGCCTACCACTTACGTCACTTTGGCCACACTGTTCACGTAGTTGAGCAGGCTCCTGAGGCCGGTGGTATGATGCGTTACGGTATCCCTGTATACCGTCTGCCACGTAATATTCTCGACGCTGAAATCAAGCGCATTGAGGATATGGGTGTAACCATCGAGTGCGGTCGCAAGGTTCCTGATATTGAAGCTGAGAAGAAGGCTGGTAAGTATGATGCCGTTATCATTACCACCGGTGCTGGTATTTCTCAGAACGTTGATATCCCTCAGGGTGATACCAACAGAGTCTTAAGCGCACTTAAGGTTTTAGGTGAGATTGAGACTAAGGGTGAAATCCAGATTGCCCGTCGTGTAGCTGTTTACGGTGGTGGTAACACCGCAGTTGACGTTGCTCGTTCTTTACGCCGTATCGGTGCTGAGCCTGTCATCGTTTATCGTCGTAACCGCGATAAGATGCCAGCTAACGAGGAAGAGATGGATGCAGCTATTGCTGAGGGCATTCAGGTTAAGTGGTTATCCACCATTGCCGGTGCCACCAAGGATTCCTTAAAGATTGAGAAGATGGCCTTAGATGAGAATGGTTATCCACAGCCAACTGGTGAGTACGAAGAGCTCCCTACCGACGCTGTTGTTTTAGCTATTGGCCAGAATGTTGAGAAAGACATTTTAGCTAAGCTTGAAGGCCTCAACATGGAACGCGACAACATCGTAGTTGATCCTGAGACCATGATGACTTCCTTAAACGGCATCTTCGCCGCCGGTGACGTTGCAACTACCGATCGTACCGTAACCCACGCCATTGGCATGGGTAAGAACGCCGCTCGTGGTGTTAACGCCTTCTTAAAGGGTCAGGTTTACAAGAAGCAGCCTAAGAACCCTGACGCTAAGTTTGAGGATATGCATCCTTGGTACTACACCGATGCTCCTAAGACTGTTAGAGCAGAGCTTGAGGTTGCCCGTCGTACCAGCACCTTCGACGAAGTTCAGCACGGTCTTACCGAAGAGAATGCTATTTTCGAGGCACGTCGTTGCTTATCATGCGGTAACTGCATGGAGTGCGATAACTGCTACGGTGTATGCCCTGATAGCGCTGTTGTTAAACTTGGTCCAGGTAAGGGCTATGAGTTCAACTATGACTACTGCAAAGGCTGCGGTGTTTGCGCTCAGGAATGCCCTTGCGGCCACATTAAGATGGTTCCAGAGCAGATCTAAGTTTGCAGTTTAATTGGGTGATAATCTCACCTAAATAAATAGAAACGCTGAAATCTTTTTGGTTTCAGCGTTTTTTTATTACTTTTTGAAAAAAAATATAAATAAAAGAGTAAACTACACTCCATTTTAGATGCTTTAATAAACATTAAAGATAAAGTCTTTTTATAAAAAAATTCTTAAATAAAATTGGTCTGTTTCGAATTTTTATAAGAAATTTGCACTTAATTTTTGACAAAATTTACAAGAAATTTTAAATTTAGAAAGTTAAGAGATTATTTTCTTTAATAAATAAAGCTAAAATATAAACAAGATAACTTAATATTTTTATATACAAAAAAGACAGTTTCGCGGAGAGCTCTTCATGGCAACTGGATACAATAAAGTAATTTTAATCGGCAATCTCGGTGACGAACCACAAATGCGAACATCTGCAAACGGCAGCACAACCATTGCAAACTTCTCTTTAGCTGTTAACGAATTCCGTCGTAACATGCAAACTGGTGAATCAAGCGAATATACCGAATGGGTTCGTTGTGTAGCTTTTGGTCGAGTTGCTGAAACTATTGGCCGATTCTTACACAAAGGCTCTCAGGTTCATGTTGAAGGTAAGATTCGTACCTCCTCTTATGAAAAAGATGGCCAGAAGCGCTATAGCACAGAGGTTGTTTTAGATCCTAACGGTCTTATCATGTTAGGTTCACGTCAAAACTCCAATAATGATGGTAATTTCAACTCTGTAAATCGTCAGCCATATGGACAAAATGGCCAAAACGAAGTTTATGGCTCTACCTATAATAATCGTGGTAATTACAACCGCAATCAATATAACAAGCCTAACTACAACAATAGCTTTAATAGTTACAATAACGGTAATTCTCAGGATTATCGTCAAAATAGCTATGGTAGAGACAATTTCAATAGCTCAAATTTCAACGGCTACAATCAAGCCTCAGGCAATAGCTCTTTTAACCAAGCTTCAAGCACTAGCTCATATAATCAGGGCTCTGGCAATGAGATGGGTTATAAAGCTGCAAATACTATGCCAAAAGACACCTCCGATCCATTTGCCGAGAAGAGTGCACCTCAGGCTGAAAGCAGCACCTTAGATACTCCAAAAGAGCAGACCTTACCTAAAGAGCCACAAATGGTACAAACAACCGAAGACGATTTACCATTTTAAGCCAAGACTATGAAAGCATTAAGCGCCGCCATTATGGCGGCCTTTTTTACGGTTGGATGCACAAGCGAAGATCCCAACTACACCTCAAGTGGCTCCTACCTTATGGAAAATCAGAGCTTTTCAATTCTCCTTCCTGGAGACTTTGAGGTCACATCTTTCTCAGGTGAAGATTCAAAAATTCCTGCTCATTTAACCGCAGTTAAAGATCAAAATCTCATTACTATCTCTAAAGCCTCCTACTTTAGACTTTTAGATGAAAGTTGTTCTTTAGCTGCCAATAATTTTGTCCACGATAGAAAAGAGATAACCTCAGGACCTGAGGTTAGAGGCGGTGTTTGCAGAATCAGCGCTACTACAAACGGGATAAAAAGTGAGCTTTTTATGATGCGAGATGACACCAGTGGCATTCTCTATTCCATCACCTATAAAGGAGATTTAAATATGCTCCATCGTTTAGTTGAGAAACATCTTGATGGAGACAATTATTTAAATGTCCTAAAGTATCAGGACTGAGCGTATTTATAAGCCTCTTCAAGAGCTTTTTCAATGATGTCAAAACCTTGATTAAGCTCTGTTTGTGACATGTTTAAAAAAGGCTCCAATCTTAACCATGAACTTGATAATCTTTGTGTATAAAGGCCTAAATCAAAACAACGCTTTACCATAAAAGCAGCTGTATCTTGGGCTTTAGAAAACTTTTTAAAACTTTTAAGCCATAAACCATAAGCTAAGTACTTACCGGTCACTTTAGAGATAAGAGCTGGATATAAACTACAAAGTCTATCTAAACGCTCTCGCATTAAAGTTGCCAAAGCGTCAATCTCCCCACTTTCTTTAAGCCTTAAAATCTCATTTAAATTATCAAGACCACGTGTACAGGCCTCAGAATTACCTGCCAGTGTAAAGTCATGCTCTCCTGGGTTTAAAGAGTCCAAGATTTCAGACTTACCTATAACCGCGCTTAAAGGAATACCTCCACCTAGATTTTTGCCCATAACAATTAAATCTGGATTGAGTCCTTCATAATTTTCAAAAGAGAAAAATGGCCCTGTTCTAAAGTAAGCTAACTGAATTTCATCGGCAATAAGTAAAAATCCATATTCATGCGAAAGCTCTTTGAGCTTTTGCATCAAAAGCTTATGGCAAGGAAGCATGCCCATATCACCTTGTACAGACTCAAAGACAAATCCTGCAATAGTACTAGGATCTAACGCTAAAAGTTCTCCTATAGTGCTTAAAACCTTACTCTCGTCGTCATTTTCATTTACAAAAGGAATGGCATAGCACTCAGGCACCATCGGCGAGAAACTTTTGCTCATACGTCCTGGCATTGTAGTTAAGGTACAAGAGCCAAAGGTTGTGCCATGATAATCACCATAAAAGGATACAATTTTTTTTCTTTTAGTATAAGCGCGACTGTATTTTATAGCAGCGTCAATGCCCTCAGAGCCACAAACTCCAAAGGTTAATTTACATTTATAAGTACTTTTATATAAAGATAAAAGCTTTTTGGCATACTCAAGTTGAATTAAGCCTGGTGCATAAGGGAAAGGAAATCCTGAAGAGAGCTCTTGCACCCTTTGGTTAAACCCAAGATTTTGGGTACAAGCTCCGGATATAAAATCTAAATATTTTTTTCCGTTACAATCGATGAGATAGTGATCTTGTGTTTTAGCGACGACTAACGGAACCTCTAAAATAAGCTGAGCATTTCCTATTAGCTCTTTACTTAAATCCAAATAATGCTGAATCTGTCTGTTAGCAGACATACTTACCCCGCAAGTTTCGGGTGCCTCCTTTCAAAGTCTAATAAAAAGACCTTTAAATCAGCACCAGCTTTATACGCTCCAGGTTGACCTGAACTTTTAACTACACGGTGACATGGTACCATCAGCAAAAAAGGATTTAAATGAAGCGCATGTCCTAAAGCGCGGCATATCACAACAGCGCGCTCTTTTGGGGCAAGTTGCGCGGCTAATTCTTTATAAGATATACGTTGACCTGGCAAAATCTTCAAAACAGCATCACGGACAGCTTGAGAAAAATCTGTAGAAGCTGGAGCTAAATTTGGGATTTTAGGTAAAGTTTCGCCTTGAAAATAACAATCAAGAAAGTTTTCGCATTGCTCTAATATAGCATTATTTCCAAATTCTGCATTGAAGCTGTCAGCTAGGTTTGAGGGATATATATCAAGACAGTAGAGCATATTTTCATCGGCAACAGCTATAAAATTCCACGGAAGTTCAGAAACAATCTTTTTATATAACATCTTGAAAAGGGAGTTTTTTTTGCAATTAGGCATAAAAAAATTTATCACAATATATTTTAACACGCACTTATCAAAAAACAAAGATATAAATATATTCGTTATATACAACACAATTTTTCAAAATACAAAAATTTTAAGATTTTTATATTTTTTTTATAATTAAATTACCATTTTATTTCAAATAATAAAACATAGATATTTATGATTGTATATTTATTCTTGTTAACTTGAATGAATATATACCAACATAATATACGTATAAGGCAATAAAAGTATATTTTTAATAATTAGTGATTTTTAGGTCAGAATTTATAAGGGGTAATAAAAGACTAAACTTATCACTTTAAAACGATACTAAATAACACATTGCGACTGTAATCTCAATTTAAAAAAAATGTATATTTTTTGTTAAATATAAATAATTTATGTTGATCAGTTTTTAAGAATCTCATAGAATAAAGCCATGGTATGAAACATACCGACAAGTTAACCCTGGGGTGAAATCCAGCTGTTTGAACTCTGAGCCGATAATATAAGACTTCGGCGTCTTCCGGCTAATGGTGAGCATACTTGCATTGCGACAAGGAGCCTAAATTATCCTCTGATGCCATTTTGAACGTACTGGTTCAAGAAGTCATAAATAGCAGATTCACTTTCGGGGCTTGACCTTAAGTCTCCCCCCTTTTATAAAAATCCCTTTAAAAATAATTAAGGCTTCAAATCTAAGGCATTTGTGTATCTAAAAACCTTGTCTTAATTTAGAAGTTTTTTCTCAAGATTACCTTTCAAATTAAAGCTTATATAAAACAAAGCCCTCTGATTTGAGGGCTTATGCTTTAGAACCAACCGTATGCCACCATCTTATTAAACAGGTTATAACCTGTAAGAATAACCATAATAAAAATCAGGATATTGATGACTCTTTGAACATTAAATTTTTTCATAAAAATAACTACTTGTTGTTTGAGTTAAAAAACACCATAAAAGAAAATAACCAAAATTACCAATGGTAATACATAGCGAACATACATAAACCAAATATTTACAATTGTAGGATATGGCTTACTCTTGCCGTTGGATAATTCAGTTTTAGCTAAATCTTTTAATACTAAGCTTACAAATAAACAGCATCCAAGAGAGGTTAAAACAAAACAAATATTACCTGAGATAAAATCAAAGGCATCAAAGATGTTTCTGCCCAAAATATGCACATCTGACAGAATGCCTGAGCTTAATACACATGGAATATTGCCAAAGATATACACAAAGCTTAAGGTCAGCAAAATTGAGACCTTAAGTTTGATATGAAACTTTTCATATAGTACCGAAATAATTACCTGATAGATGGTAATTGAAGTTGTTAGCGCTGCAATTAACAGTAAACTGAAAAACACTACAGCAAAGAAATTACCAAAATCCATACGAGAGAAGGCAATAGGTAAAGTCTTAAATACTAAAGAAGGGCCTGAATCTGGTTTTAAGCCTGCACTAAATAAGGATGGAAAAATCATAAAGCCGGCTAAGACTGCAATTAAGGTATTCACAATACCAGTAATAGTTGCAGTTTTAACTAAGTTTTCTTTCTTATTTAAGTGAGATGACAAAGTAATCATTACACCAAAACCTAAAGAAAGCGCAAAGAAGACTTGGCCTAAAACATCTAAAAATAATTGAGGAGTGATTTTAGAAAAATCTGGCTTTAAATAGAAAATCACACCATCCATAGCGCCATCTAGGGTTAAATTTTTAATTACCATTACCACTAAGCAAATAAACAGTAATGGCATTAAATATTTAACCGCATGCTCAATACCTTCAATAATGCCTTTACGTAAAATAATATAATTTACAGAAACAAAAGCTAAAGTATAAAGAGCGATTAAATGCTGATTTTTATCGACCTCGTTATGATAAAAGCTTTCAGTGGCAACTTTTGAAATGGGCGATGATAAATCAAAATTGCCCATAATGATATTGGCGATATATGATAATACCCAACCACCAATTACCATGTAATAAGCCAAAATGCCAAACGCGCCCACAAGCCCCATATAACCTACAATCTTCCAAAGATTTGAGGCTTTATTATTGTTAATGCCAAAAGCATCAACACAATTATTCATGACGCGACGACCGATAACATTCTCAACTAAGATAATTGGAATGCCCACTAAAAACATAACTATAATAAATACTAAAACATACGCTCCGCCACCGTTTAAGCCTACAAGATAAGGGAATCGCCAGGTGGCGCCGAAGCCTATAGTTGCACCCGCAACTGTCAAAATATATGTAAGTCTGCTTGACCAAGTTTGTCTAGGCATGTTGAGTAAAATCTCTGTTAATTACAAAAAACGCTTTTCATTATACTTTTGGATTTAGGGCTTGACTACAAAAAAATATATATCTATTCCTGTTTTAAGTCCCCAAAACATGCCTTTTTTATTGACTTTTAGTCAATAGAGCGCCTAAACAAATGCAGGCATAAAGTTATAGTTACAGCACCTATAAGACATAGCGGTATAAACAAATGGGCTACTTGTAATAAAGTCTGACCTTCAAGATAAACGCGCCAGAGAATATTTAAACCATAATAAAGAGGATCTAAATAAACAAAAATCTTAAACCAATTGGGCATGGCATCGACTGTGGTAAGCATTCCTGAACACATAACCATAGGCATTAGGCATAAAAAGGACATGATCATAGATTGCATCGGATTTTTAGCAAAAACTGAGATCATCATGCCTAAACCTACAACTGAAATATTAAAGCAAAGAATGCTAAAAAAGATTGCCAAAATATTGCCTTGAGGTTTTATCCCAAAATAATAATTACAAATTAAAAAAGAAATTACTCCCTGCCCCATGGCTATTAACAATGTAGGTAAGGCCTTACCGAACAAGATCTCAAAGGGTGCGGTTGGTGTCATCAGCATCATGTCATAAGAGCCATTTTCGCGCTCTCTTGATATAGATAACGATGAGAGCATCAACACCTGAATAAAGGTTAAAACCAAGATCATAGCTGTTAATATGGAAAAGCGCGTGATATTGTTTTGATTAAACCATAACCTACTTTCAATTAAAAACGCAGGCTTGAGTCCTTGCTTTTTATTGTAGGAATTGACAATAGTTTCAACATAGTTTTGCGCGGTATTAGCAGATGCGGTATTTCTGGCATCAGCTATGGTGTGTACTGTCTTATTTTTATTAAAGTCATTGTCAATAAATATGCCAATTAAAGCATTTTCATTTTCAATATTCTCCTTAAGACACTTTATACTGTCACAGCTTTTATAAAGCTCAAATACAGGGCTCTCTTCAATATCCAATAATAAATCTCTACTTTCATAGGTAGAGGCTGCATCAAAGTAAACATAAGGCACATGTTTAAGATCGAAAGCTGTGCCATAACCAAATAAAATACACTGAACAAAAATAGGAATAATTAAAACTTGGATTGAGCCTTTATCATTGATANNATGGTCAAAAACTCTTTTTAGCTAAAGCTATTATGCGCAATAAGGATAAATAAATGGCCATCATTTTATATCCCTCGCAACTTTTTTGACGGTTAGATAAAAAATAACTGATATAAACAGACAATGAATGCCTATATTGCGCCATAAAATGGCGTAAGAATCTCCTGACAGGAAGATAATACGATTACTTTGTACTGCATATGTCGGCGGCAACATAATGCTTATATAGCGAATAAAATCATGCACGCCTCTTAAATCAAAAATAAGTCCTGAGAGCATTACTGCCGGTAAAAATCCGGCAACTATGGCATATTCCACACTTAAAAATTGATTTTTACACAAAGCTGAAATAAGAACGCCCAAACAAATCATCTCAAGCGTATAAAAAGTCATATTACAAAGAAGCATTAAGGTACTTCCGTGTATTGGAATGTAATAAAAAATCTGGCCTAAGGTTAAGGTTAAAACCATACTTAAAAGGCCTAAGGCAAAATAAACTAAGACTTTGGATAAAACGATTTCAAAAGCTTTGGCATTTGAGGATGAGAGTGTCTCTATTGTTTGTCTATCCCATTCTCGTGAAATAACAAAAGAGCTTAAAAACACACACATAACGGTAATGATAGCTACATATTGGCCTGACATTAAAAACCAAATGGAGTCATTTTCGTCATTAAACCAATTCCGGCTTTGCACTTTTAAAGCTTTTTTATGGTAATAGGANCTATCACAAGGCTTTAAAACATTGTGCATAATTGCATCAATGTAGTTTAAAGAAATGGCCGCACTTTGTGCCTCTGTTCCATTTAAAACAACTAAAGCTTGTGCTTTTTTATTTATAAGATCTTCTGAAAAAATGTTATTTAAATAAACAAAGGCTTTAATCTCATGCTTTTGCATAAGATCTTGGGCATCATTTAAATTACGCAGATACGATACTTTAAAATAATCCGAGCCTTTAAAAGCTTGATAGATGGTATTCACTACTTGAGTGTTTTGTGCGCTTACAAAAGCCATATTTACAGGCTTTATATCCATACGCAAAGAACTTCCATAAATAAACACCAACAATATTGGCAAAATNAAAAGCAATTGCCAAAATTGACTTGTCACGCAAAATCTCAATAACTTCTTTTTTAATAAGAAGGCTTAAATAATTAAAACTCATTTATCCTCCTCAAGATTTTTACGAAACTCATGGACTTTTTTTATAAAAGCATGCATTACGCTTATGCGTTTACCATCTTGTTTACAAATCTCATCAGGAGAACCTAAAACTAAGATTTTTCCATGATCTTGAATTAAAAATCTGTCGCAATATTCAGCCTCTTCCATAAAATGAGTTGTGACAATAATGCTTGTACCTTGAGCACTTAAGATATTGATACGATTCCAAAAATTGCGCCGTGCTTTAGGATCAGCTCCTGAGGTAGCTTCATCTAAAAATAAGATCTTAGGTTTATGAATTAAAGCACAGGCCATAGATAGCTGGCGCTGAATACCAAAAGGCAAAGATCCTGCCTGGACATTTAGATATTTTTTTAAAGAAAAGTCTTCTAAAAGCTCAAAAATTCGTTCTTTTAAATAAGAGCCATAAAGACCATAGCTTCTGCCAAAATACTCAAGATTTTGATAAGTAGTTAAAGAACGATATAAAGAAAATTTTTGAGAAACATAGCCGATGGTGGCTCTGGCACCAGATTTGGCATACCGCAAATCAAAGCCATTTACCAAAACATGGCCTGATGTTGGAGATAAAAGTGCGCAAATCATTCTAAAAGTGGTGGTTTTACCGGCACCATTTGGTCCTAAAAGGCCAAAAATCTCGCCTTTATGTACTTTAAAATTTGATTTTTCAACGGCTGTAAATTTACCAAAAACTTTTTTAATGTCACAAACATCAATAACCGTTTGACTTAAATCTTGGCTATTCTTTAAAAAATCAATATGCTCAGGCACCTTGGGAGCTGATGACTTGTGATCTTGTGTTTCATTTATATAGACATCTTCTAATATACAAGGCCTTTTATTTACCTGAAAATTTTTATAATCATCTGGGTAATTTTGTTTTAAAAAATCCCTTAATTGTTCATAAGAGGCACTTTCATCTAAGAGTAAATCGATATTACCCTCGCGTGGACAGACATCAATAATTGGCGAGTTTTTTACATAGCTTTTAGTTTTAAACATCATGCTACGTGCATAATGTTGATAATTTAAATTAAAAAGCTTGAGCGCGTAAGTTTTTCCTTCACATAAAGAAAAAAGTTTTTTAGGGCTATCATTTTTTATGATAGATCCTTCATTAAACATTAAAACTTCATCAGCTTGTTGGGCCTCTTCTAAATAAGCTGTCGTAAAAATGCAAAAACCTGACGTTTTTTTCAGGTAATCAGAAATAATCTCCCATAAATCTATTCTGGATACCGGATCTACACCTACCGTAGGCTCATCTAAAATTAAAACCTGGGGATTACAAGATAGCGCGCACGTTAACGCAAGTTTTTGCTTCATACCTCCCGAAAGGGATCCTGCGGCACAATCTTTAAATCTAAAAAGGTCGACTTTTTTTAATAAATCTATAAGGTACTGTTGGTTATTTTTTAAATCAAAGCCTTTAAGGCCTGAGATAAGACAGAGATTTTCATATACCGTCATATCCTTATAAAGTCCTAAAGTTTGCGACATATAACCGATTTTGGAGGTGAAAGCTATATTTTTAATATCGCATCTCTCTCCTAAAAGGCGTACCTCTCCTCTATCGGGTTTGGTAAGACCTGATAGCATCTTCAAAAAGGTTGATTTTCCAGCACCATCAGGACCTGTCAGGCACAAAAGATGATTGCTTTTTAAAATCTTTAAGGAAAAATCTTCAAATACTACATTCTCTTTGCCTTTTTGAGTCTCATAGGCTTTAAAGACTTTATCAAATAAAAGAAAATCACTCATGATTAAATTCCACAGTGACGCTCTGCCCTAAGCGTAATGCAGCATTTTCATCATTAACNNTAAAACTTTTACCTCATAAACTAAATCAGGTCTTAAATCCTCAGTCTGCACAGTCTTTGGCGTAAACATGGCACTATTTGAAATAAATGCAACTTTGCCCTCAAGAGCTGTTTTATTTGGCAGTAAAACATAAGCTTTGTCATTTATATGCACATGTGACAATTGCTTTTCACTTAAATAAACCCTCACTCTTTTTTCATTTATAACCGATAATTCAAAAACAGGAGTATTTGTGGAGGTCATATCACCAATTTCATTAAAACGACTTCTAATTTGTCCTGAAAACGGCGCTTTTAATAGTGACTGATCATCTTTTTGATAAACTAAATAGGCAATCTCAGAATTACAACTCTCAAGCTCAGAGCGTTTCTCTCTAATACTTTCAGATCTATACCCACCCTTTAATTTTTCATATTCATTTAAAGCCTGAGAGTATTGAGCCTTTAATTGTTCTTTTTCAAAAAAAGCTTTATCTCGATCTTGAGCTGAGGCGGCTTTTTTTAAAAATAACTTTTGATAACGCTCATAGGTCAATTGAGAAAGTGCCAGGGCATTTTTAAGGTTGTTTACATTGGCATAGGCTTTATTGATATCTTCTTTTTGATAGCCATTTAAAAGCTCATCTAAAGAAGCCTTAAGCGCACTACATTTGGCTTTGGAAATTGCTATTTGATGATCTAAGGCTTTTGTATCTAATACAGCTAAAACATCCCCCTTTTTAACCAAGTCCCCCTCATCCACATTCAATTTAACAATACGACCTTGAATATCAAAAGCAAGCGCGGCCTGTCTTATATCCACCATGCCATAGGCTTTATTTAAATCTACAGAATCTTTAGATAACAGATAAAAAGCGCCTATAGATCCAAATAAAAGAAACACCAAAGATATTGATAAAATAACTTTTCTTTTCATAAATTACTCCCCTTTTAAAGCCTTAAGACTTGCGCATACAACAAGCGGCATTTTTTCAGATAAATCCTCTAGCGAAAGATGCACCCCATCTTGACCAAAGGAGCGATTACTAATAGCTGTGAGGAAAAAAGGAGAGATGACTTGTGAAAAAAGTAACTTAAGCTCTTTTTCACTTAAATTTTCAGAGGCAAAAATCTTACACCAAATATCAAAAACCATATTAAAAGTAAGATCCTGCCACACAGATGAAACTTCCGGGAATTGGGTTGCCTCAGAGAAGATCATTGTTAAAAAATCAACAAACTTATCGTCTTTAAAAATGACAAATAAGATTTTTGATAAAAGCTTTATCTTCTCTTCAAAGCTTTTTTCAGGCAAAAAAAGCTCTTGAGACAATAACAGTCTCTTTTCATAACTAACCTCTAAAACACAGGCCTTAAAAAGATCTTTTTTGTCTTTAAAGTACAAATAAATGTTACTTCTGGACATATCGAGCTCTTTGGCAATTAAAAGAAAGTTAGTCTTGGCATAACGGTATTTAGAAAACACCTCTATAGCTGCTTTGATAATTTGCGCAGGTCTCTCTTCTTTAAGTCTCTGTCTTTTTTTCATAATCACTCCTTTTTAAAAAATATAGTCACTCACTGACACAAATGTCAGTAACTGCTAAAACTTATCAGCTTAATGACAGTACTGTCAGTAATAAAAATACCAATAACAACGATCTTTTTAAGAAAAAAAATTACCCCCCCTGTTTTGAGAAAAACAGCGAGAAATCAGGTCAAAAAAGGATAAAATCAAGTTAAATTTGTGAAGTACTTCAAAATACTAGAAAAATCATTGTAATCAAACGATTGTTACTAAAAAAATACTATTTTTTTTACCTCATAAAATATTAAATTACGCATAACAAAATCTTTATATATATCATTGCGATATCACTTAATATGTGTTCTTGGAAAATAAAAGTTAATTAAAAAATTTTTATAAAAAACTTTTTAAGTTTTTATTTATAAAATATTTATTACTTTTTTTCTTTAAAAAGCATATACTTAGCCCATGTAAAGTTAGTTTACATAAAATATGATATGATTACGGCCAATGCTAGAGCATAAAAGTTAAGTGTTAGGGTTAAGGATCTGTTCAATATGAATTCAATCAATAAAGCACAAACCGATACCACCATCAGTTGGTTTTTAAGCCAATGCCATGTGCACAAATATAATGCCAAAAGCACTATTATTCACGCAGGCGAAAAAGCCGAAACCCTCTACTACATCGCCAAAGGCTCAGTTGTTGTTTTAATTAAAGACACTGAAGGCCACGAAATGATCCTGACCTATTTAAATCAAGGTGATTTTATTGGTGAGGTAGGATTGTTTGATGAAAGCGAAAATCCGGTTCGTACAGCTTACGTAAAAGCTAAAACTTCTTGCGAAATCGCTGAGGTTTCATATAACAAATTTAAGCAATTAGTTCAGGTAAATCCTGAAATCTTAATGCGTCTTACCGCTCAGATTTCTCAAAGATTGGCTTTAACCTCCGCCAAAGTTGGTAATCTTGCCTTCTTAGATGTTACCGGCCGTATTGCTGCAACATTACTCAATTTAGCTCATCAGCCAGAAGCTATGACCCATCCTGACGGTATGCAGATTAAAATCACTCGTCAAGAAATTGGTCAAATCGTTGGCTGTTCCCGTGAAACTGTTGGCCGTATCTTAAAGATGATGGAAGAGAATCATCTGATTACTGCCCACGGTAAGACCATTGTGGTCTTCGGCACTCGTTAGTGAGTTAAATTTCAAGTAAAAGAGTCTTATAATATAAGACTCTTATTTTATTTAAAGTATTAGGAGCTAACATGGCATCTTTGCTTGAACGCGGTATCCATAAATTTAATAAAGAAGATCTCTTAGCATGCAGTCGCGGTGAGTTATTTGGTCCTGGCAACAGCCAGTTACCAGCACCGAACATGCTGATGTTTGACCGTATTACTGACATTCAGGCAGAAGGCGGCGAGCATGGTTTAGGCTATGTAAAGGCTGAGTTAGATGTTAACCCAGATCTGTGGTTCTTCCAGTGCCATTTCCCAGGCGATCCTGTTATGCCAGGTTGCTTAGGTCTTGACGCTATGTGGCAGTTAGTGGGTTTCTTCTTAGGCTGGCGTGGCGGTCCTGGTAAGGGTCGTGCTTTAGGCGTTAACAAAGTTAAGTTTAAAGGCGAAGTCTTAGAGAACTGCAAGTTAGTAACCTATCAGGTTGATTTAAAGCGTATCATTGAACGCGGTCAGCTTATCATGGGTATTGCCGATGGTAAGGTTTTCGTTGATGGTAAGCACATCTACACTGCAGAAGACTTACAGGTAGGTTTAATTCCTCCTGAGAAGTAATTTCTCTTTATTCTCAAAAAATGGCGACCTACAAGGTCGCCTTTTTTTTGCAAATTATCCATTAAAAAAGATCTTTGTCTGTTTATTTAATAAATAAAATATCCCCTCCCATTTGTTAAATTAGTAAAAACTGAATAAATAAAAATTTATAAGAATATATTTACCTTAAAAAGATCAGATAATTTTAGTTATAATTCAAATAGATAATTTAAGATGGCAAAATATTTGCCACGCTTTTTTACTTACAATTTTTAAGGTGGAATTTTTCTAAAAATTTTTAAAACCTAATAAATATTTATTACAAAATAAAATCTTTTATATCAAATAAATAGTTAAATAATTTTTTGTATATTCCCCCTCCCCTTTAATAATCAAACGCTTGCGGTTACAAGTAACATGATAAGTTTTATCAAAAAATTTTTAACTTAAATACCTAACCTTATAATTTTTTTTGTTTTTTACATACAGTTATAGATATTTTGTTCAAGTAATTTTGTTTTTAGATTAAAAGATTTAACTATGTCATTCTCTGAAAGTATGCCTAAAGGACTGGATTTTTTTGTTGATAAAGCAAACCAAATACCTTCATCCCACAACGCCTCTGAAAAAGAATTTTTAACTCTTGCAAAACATTTATTACAAAGTCTTGAACGTCGCGATTTGTGCCTAAAATCTTTAAGCACGGTAAAATCCTCTGAAATTTTAGGATTAAATCAGGTATTTTATCTTTTTGCTAAAAAAATCCCGAAAACCTTAAGCTTTCATATTGCACTTTCAGCAAGGATCCATGAAGAAGATCTGTCTTTATTAAAAAATAACGAGGAACTTGAAGATAACTCTATTTTGATGCAAGAGTCTGAGCTTTTATATATCTCAAGAAAATCAGGTATCGACTCTTTAAATCTAATCAATGATTTTAAAAAAATGATACAAAATGAAGATATGCTCTTATCAACTCTTATCAATGTACAAAAGCCAGATTTATATAAAATTATCGAAAGTAGCACTGAGGAATTTTCAAAAAGGGAATCGCCTGAGCATTTCCCGTTACACAAAGATGATTTAAACCGCCGTTTATCTGAAAGATTGATGATGACCGGTTGTAGTCGTCAACTTAATTTGAAATTTACCGGTTTACATCATCACACTATCAATAATATTTATGCAAAATGTCCGCACGAAATTCCAGAACAACGCTTGGCACGTGGCAAGCAACATCAAATCATGCTCGATCACACCAAAAACTTGTTCGTCATGTTCATGCTTGAGATGTACTCTTTAAGTTTTGATATCCTAAATCACAAACTAAACCACAAAACACCTCTTTTAAATAAACCTCAAGCCCTTTTAGATCCTGCTTTGGCCTGTGGTGCTTACAATAGCGCAAAATTACTCTTTAAATACAGCCAAATGCGTTTGTGGCATGATGATGAGGAAAATGCCTCTTTACCCTATTTTGATGAGTTTGTGAAAATTTTGGAGGAATATTTACAAGGATCGGCCATTGCCGTAGCTTGTGCACGCTGCCACACTCCTTATTTATTTTTTAAGGCTCTTCCGGAAAACTGTGGCTAATTAAAATTTAATATCTAATTTTGTTATACCAATAGACAAAAAAATGGTCGTTCCCAATTAAGATTGAATTAAACAAAATACACCAATCTAGGAGAACGACCTATGAATATTGTAGCCGACTTTCATAATTTTTTCTTTAATCTTTTTTATACAAACTTCAAACTTTTTAATTATCAATTTGATGAAGATAAGAAAGAGATTCATCTTTTCTTAGAGCCTAAAGACAATTATCCTCAATGTCCTATCTGTAAAAATCATAATGTTGTAGTTCATGAATATAGACATAGAATAGTTAAAGATGGCTCTTATAACGGTTTTCAGTTTATTTTGCATATTACCTATAGAACTTTTAAATGTAAGTTCTGCGATAAATATGCAACCGAACAAATACCTTTTATTTCAAGTAGACACCGCATCACCAAAAGCCTTGAAAATGAAGTTATTGAGGATTTACAAAGGTCTGGGTCTATCAAAGATACGGCTCAAAGAACTTCCCTTAAATGGGATACGTGTAAGCAAATTCACAAAGACTATCTAAAAAGAAACACGCCTTTCTTCCTTGGTAAGGCAAAACATCTTGCTATTGATGAATTCTCTATTAAGAAAGGCCATAAATATGCAACTGTAGTTGTTGATTTAGATACTAAAAGAGTTATTTGGGTTGGCAAGGGTAAGACTGTACGAGAGGTTAATCGCTTCTTTAAATTATGCGGTACAGAGGGCTGTAAACAAATAAAAGCAGTAGCAATGGACCAAAATGCAGGATTTGCTACTTGTGTTAATAAGTACTGCCCTAATGCCAAGGTTGTCTATGATTTATTCCATATGGTTTATAACTTTGGAAGACTTGTTATAAGCGCCATAAGACTAAGACTTGCCTATGAAAATAAAAACAAAAATGATGACAATGCTTATTCTCTTTTAAAGCGTTCAAGATTTCTGTTACTTACAAAAAACTCTAATTTATCAGAAGAAAAAAGAATAAAACTTAATGATATTTTAAGCTTTTATCATGATTTATATGCAGCTAATGAGCTAAAAGAGCTATTACCTGAAGTATTCCATGCTCACTCAAAAGAAGAGTCAGAATCTCTTTGGGATGAATGGGTAAGGTTAGCTTTACAGTCAAAAGTTCAAGAGATTACTAAGTTTGCCAAAGTGCAAAACAGAAGATACCGAGATGGTATAACAAATTCAGGTATTTACTGGATTAGAACAAGCGTTCTTGAAGGGATAAACAATAAGATAAAAGTATTAAAAAGATTAGCTTATGGATTTAGAGATTTTGAGTATTTCTTCTTAAGAATTAGAGATGCTTTTAGAGGTAATGCTTATGTTTAACATATAGCCCTAATGAATATAATCTCAATTTCATTAGGGCTATCCACAGATTCTCGGAAGAACCTTTTTTAAAGCAGCACCAAACGATCTGGAGTTTATTCGTGGAGAGAGCAAGCACTTAAATTGTCCTTTATGTGCCACTCATGCCGAATATATCATTGATGAGAGTTTAGATATCTAAACGCTTCAAAAGCTCTTTTGCAAACAACATAGCTTGACGACTTGAAATTGAGGAGCCGTCATAAAAATAAATGCCCACTCCTGTTGCCTGAGCCTCACTTACACGATTGTTAAAACTCATTAAAGAGCTAAAGAGTAATTCTCCAAATTGCTCTTTAAGCTCATGACTTATATAACGGCTTAAAGGGGAAGTATTGTCATAAAGAGTACGCACAATACCTAAAAGCTCAATGTGACTTTTGCCCTCATCTTTTAATTTTTGACACTTAGATAACAAGTAATACATTGAATCTAGCGCAAAGTAATCACAATAAAGTGGGATTACCAGTTTGTCAGCAGCGCATAAAGCATTCTCGGTGATGATGTTTAACGCAGCCGGGGTGTCAAAAATAATAAAATCATAATCTTTTTCAAGATTTTTTAAGGCATTTTTTAATTTAAAAATACCATCATTTTTATTGTATAGGGCTACCGGCACCACAGTTAAATCGGCATTTGCAGGTAAAATATCAAAATTACCGGTTTCATAATGCATGACACATGGATTTATGTCATTGTCGCTGATAAGGACACCTGCTAAAGAATGGTAGTCATCAGCTTGAGGATAACCTAAAGATACTGTAGCGCTACATTGAGGATCAAGATCGCAAAGCATGATCTTGTAATGCTCTTTGGCAAGAGCACAACATAAATTAACCGCAGTAGAGGTTTTAGCAGTCCCCCCTTTGGGATTTGCTATACAGATCTTAATTGTCATAAGCTTTTTATAAATTAAACATTAAGTTTTAGCTATTTTAAGATATATAAGTAAAATTTTCTAAGATCAAATACAAAAAGCTCACAATAAAAATTTGGGAAAATTATTTTTTATAAAAAAATTATAAAAAACAAATACATATAAATTACATCAACTATATACCCAATATTTACAAAATATATGTTGATAAACAAGCTCATTTTTTTATAATGCATAAAAAATTTTTTTAATTTTTTAGTTCCTAAGTTTTATTTAAACCTTAAAAAGGTTTAAATAAATCTCTGAGCATAGCTATGTGCGGTTTCTTCCGCGCACATTTTTATACTCGTAAAAACGAGTTTTTTTAAGGAATTTTTTATGAAAAAATTATGCAAAGGTCTTTTGGGGCTTGCTATTTTAGGTATGGCTTCAAGTGCAATAGCTGAAGCTGATTTAAATGTCTGGAACTGGAGTGACTATATTGGCACTAATACAGTTGAAGACTTTAAAAAAGACACCAACCTCAAAAATGTTAACTATGCATTATTTGATAGTAATGAGATGGTTGAGGCTCGTTTACTCTCAGGTCACTCAGGTTTTGACGCCATCATGATGGTGAGCTATTACGTTCCTCGTTTAGCCAAAGCCGGTGCTTTACAAAAAATTGATAAAAACAAAATTCCTAATTGGGTCAAACTTGATCCTATCCGTATGAAAGCTTTACAGAAGATTGATCCTGATAATAGCTATGCTTATCCTTATACAGAAATTTCTGTAGGTATTGGCTATAACAAACAAAAGATCGAAGAAATCTTTGGTAAGGACTACGAGATTAAGTCTTGGGACTTCTTATTTAAACCTGAGAATGCCTCAAAACTTAAGCAATGTGGCATTGCGGTCTTAGACTCACCAATTGAGATCATCTCCACTGCTATGCATTATTTAGGAAAAGATCCAACCTCTGAAAATCGTAATGATTATAACGAGGCACAAGAACTTTTAACTAAATTTGCAGCTAATGTATCCTACTTCCACTCCTCTCGTTATATTAACGACTTAGCCTCAGGTGAGGTCTGTGTGGCTGTTGGTTATTCAGGCGATATTTTACAAGCTGCAGAGCGCGCTAAAAACTCAGGTAAAGGTGTTGACATCAAATACACTATTCCAGATGAAGGCTCTCCTTACTGGTTTGACTGCTGGACTATACCTTTAAATGCAGATCATTATGACAATGCACATGTCTGGTTTAACTATTTAATGGAGCCTAGGGTCGCATCCGCTATCTCCAATGAAATTCGTTATGTATTACCAGTTAAAGAAGCTATGGAAAATCTTGATGAAGATTTAAGACAAAATCCTTCCGTAGTAATTCCTCCTGAGAAAATGGAGAAAATGTATTTCTTAGTTCCAACTTCATCTAAGGTTTCACGTATTACTAACCGTGTCTGGAATGCCATGAAACTTAATGCCTCTCAATATGAGGTTGAAGAAGAATCTGATGGTTCAGGTTGGGACTAATCGAAACTAAAAGTTTTTCATAATTTAAAGGGCTGTAATTTAGAATTACAGCCCTTTTAAATTTAAGATTTGTTTGCAGGTAGTTGCGTGTATAACGAGAGATTTACTGTATTTAAATCATCTCCTAAAGTCTCAATTAAAGCTCTAATTTGGGATGATGATGCAAGTTCAATTCGTGCATCAACCACAGCCTGAGACAAAGCTTGACGCGAGAGCATCTCAGGGCAGCCCTCAGGTAGACCTTTTACGATATTAAAATTGATTTTTAAATCGCGATTTTTTAAAAGTGAAAATTTCTCAACCAAAGTATTTAAGAAACTCTGATCTTCAGCCATCATTCTAAAATCTTCGCAGATATCTAAAACCCAATGTTCACTATCATTTACATCTATATGTCTTGAGGTATAGCTTAAAGCTGCATATACAGGACCATGGGAGAAGCCTACAGCAAAGATATCCTGCAGCCACTTATCTTGTTTTAAAACCTGATCATAAAAGTCTGCAGGTTGCAATTCACGACCTAAGGCGCGATTATCTTCAAGATAAATCTCAGCCTCAAAACTTGTATCTTGTGTAGGTCGACCATCAACTAAGAATTTATCTTTATTTTCATCATGAAGATCAAATGATGCAAAATCATTACCTCCTACAACCTCATTTTCAATTTCCTCATCATCAAAAGGAATGGCTTGAGGATCATCACTTGGAGATAACGCTAAAGCACTTTCATATTGCTCCACCGGTACCATATCCACTGATGCCTGATTTTGCTTGTCCTCTTTTACCATCTTAGGCTCTAAAGCTTGTGGCTCATTGGAGTTTTTCTCTAAAACCTCAGATAAAACAGATGATAATTCCTGAGAAATAAAGTCAGGGTTATTATTTTGATGACGGACATGAGAGAGCTCTGAAGGCTTTTCATTAACCTTAATTAAAACATCGGATAAACTCTCCAAATCATCATGAATATATACATCCTGTAGATCTTTATTAACATCTTGACTATAAAAAGCCTCGTCACTTAATAAAGAAACTTTAACTCCCCCTGATGTATCACTTAAAGAGCCAGGTAAATTCTGATTTTTACAGGCCAAAGGCTCATTTAAGGCATTATTTTGAGAGAATATTGCCAAAGCTTCTTTTTGAGCCTTTTCAAGCAATTGATCTGGACTTAAAGCCTCAGGCTCTTTCTTAGCTTCACTCTTTACAACTTTAAAATTAGCCGGAGTTGTGATTTCAGAGGCAGCCTCTTCTGAGCGCTCACATTCCCCACCGCCTTCAATTTCAGCTTTAACTAACGATGAGATTTCAGACAGAGATAAGGTATTTAAAGAAGATTTTGGAACCTCTTTATAAGTAACCGTTGTAGCTTTTGCCTCATTATTAAAAGCACGCTCTTTTTCATAATCTCCGCCTAAAGCTAATGCTTCTTTGACAAAAGAATCTAAAGCTGAGCTTGTAACACCTTTAGTACTTTGTTTGGCATTTTCTTTTAAGGTTTTTAAAGATCTTTGTAACTTTAATAAATACTCCTTTACCTCATACAATAAAGGAGTCATGTCTCCGCCTAAATCACTTTGCCACTCTTGCATGGATTGCTTGAAGGCTTCAGAAGTCTCAAATTGCATCTTTCCTTTAGCTCCATCTCCTTTTATAGGAGTTGAAACAGCAATGATCTTATCTAAAACATCGGCATATTTCGCATTTGGAGAATTATCTGCATGGCTTTGAGTATTGCGCATCATATTTGCAAGAGAAGATTGCAATATTTCAAGTTCATTATCAGATGAAGCGCGCCATACAGAGGCAGGAACACTTTTCTTAAATACAGGCTTTAAAGGAGGGGTACTCTCATCTTTTATTGCTTGATTTACGCTTGTATAAGGTTTTTCAGTTGTTTTATTAAAAGCTCTATCTTCTTTGTGACTAGAGCCCCCCTCTGCATTAAAAGAGCCACTCTCTGCCAAAGACGAGAGCTTTTGCTCATTAGATGCGTTAAAAGGCTCGACTTTTACATCGTTTCGAGGATTTTTAGGAACATCATTGATGCTTATAACTAAAGCATCGACACAGTTTTGTGTGCCACAAGATTGAGATGGCGCTAAAGCATCCTCAATCTTAACTAAAGGCAGAGTTAGACGCTTATAAAGCGCACTATTTACATAAGAAAGCTCTTTTTGGACTGGTTTTTCACCTAGCCAAGCTTTTTTTTTTCGGGTGTAAAAGCTAAGAGGCGTAAAACCATCATCTCAAAGACACAAGCACTATCAGGAGCCTGACCATTTTCCTCTAAGGCCTGCAGTGCAATCTGATAGTAAAGCTGTAAGCTCTCAGGGGAGAATAATGGTGCATAAGTCTCTAAGATCTCAGATGGCACGGTAAAGAATGAAAGCTTTCCTTGATTTGTCAGCTGATATAAAGCTAAATCATGGAAAAGTAATACCACCTCATCAAAAAGATTTTTATAGTTAGGTGAAATCTTGCGGACTTCATCTAAAAAAGTTCCTAAATCTTTATCAGAATTAGGTTTAATTAAATCCAATATGCCTGTGACAATGCCGTCGCCTGCAGTGCCTAACATATCAATGGCAGATTGTCTTAATAAAGAACCATTTCCAAGAGCGATGGCTTGATCGCACAAGGACAAAGCATCACGCATACTGCCTGAGGCGGCACGCGCAATTAAAGATGCAGCCTCATCTTCACAAGGAATGCCTTCTTTATTACAGATTTTAATAATCTGTTCTTTAATCTCATCGCAAGTTAAAGCCTTAAGCTGAAACTGCAGACAGCGAGAGAGTACGGTAACTGGGATCTTGTGAGGATCAGTTGTCGCTAAGATAAATTTTACATATTTAGGTGGCTCTTCTAAGGTCTTAAGTAGCGCATTGAAGCTACTTTGAGAGAGCATGTGCACCTCATCGATAATGTAAATCTTAAAGCGACCGGCAATAGGCGGATATTGGGTGTTTTCCAAAAGTTGACGGGTATCTTCAACTTTAGTCTGAGATGCACCGTCAATCTCAATTACGTCAGGAAAAGTTCCATTTATGATTGCTTTACAGTTATCACAAAGATTGCCATCTGCATGAGGATGAGAGCTAATACCATCTTTACACTCAAGGCATTTGGCAATAATTCTGGCAATAGTAGTCTTACCGATACCACGAGTACCGGTTAAAAGATATGCATGATGCAGACGATTGGCGTCAATAGTATTGCGCAAAGCTGCAATAACATGCTTTTGACCTACGACCTCATCAAAAGTCTGAGGTCGATATTTTCGCGCTAATGCCTGATACTCTGTTGCAGCCATACTTTAGTGTCCAGGAAATTTGACTAAGGAGAAAGGCTTGACACCCCATTTCTTTTCAATGCGCTCGCTACCACCTAAATCAAAGAGTTCAATGACAAAGGTAATATCCACAATCTCAGCACCTAAACGCTTTACCATAGCAGCAATTGCATCAATGGTACCGCCAGTTGCTAATAAGTCATCAATTAAAAGAACGCGCTCGCCACTCTTTAAAGAATCCTCATGGATCTGAAGCTTATTTACACCATACTCAAGCTCATATGACTCTTCGATGGTGTGGCGTGGTAATTTACCAGGCTTTCTTACCATGACAAAGCCTGTTTTTAACTTGGCAGCTAAAGCTGCGCCAAAGACAAAGCCTCGAGCCTCAGCGGCAACGACCTTATCAATTTTTTTCATCTTTATAGATCTCATATAAGAGATCGATTACCAAGCTAAAAGCCTCTCCATTTTCACAAAGAGAGGTAATATCACGGAATAAAATACCTTTCTTTGGATAATCTTGAATGCTTTTAATGGATGATTTTAAAAATTCAATTTTCTCAGGATAATTGGCTATCTTGGTAATATCTAACATGGTTTAAACTGTTTCTTAAGCTTAAAAAAATAACAGGAAACGCTTATTTATAAATAAATTAAATAATTTCCTGAACTTACAAAAATACAACCGTGTATTATAGCTTATCTTAAAGCTTATAGAAAAAAGACTTTGTTATCTCTGTTAAGAGTCTTTAAAATTATTTGCATACAATAAGTCTTTTCCTCCTCTAAAAACGGCACTTTTATGAATTACGGTATCTTTTTTGATTTAGATGGAACGCTTGTAGATACTGCAGGGGATTTAATCTTAGCTTGTAATGAGACCTTAAAAAAATGGCATTTAGAACCAATAGATGCTAAAACTTTAAGACCATTTACAGGATTAGGCATTAAGGCCATGCTCTCTTTGAGAATTAGTGATGATTTAGCTAAAACCTATCCTCGGGATACTTTAATGCGCGAGTTTTTCCTCGACTTTTACAATAAAAATATCTGTAAAAAAAGCGCAGTGTTTCCAGGTGGTTTAGAACTTTTAGATACGCTTAAAGAAAAAGATTTTAACTTAGCAGTCGTCACTGGAAAATACCATGCCCTAGCTTTAAGTGTCTTAGAAAAACTTCATATCTTAGATTATTTTGATGCCATTATCGGATCTGATGATTGTACATATACAAAGCCTCATCCTGAGTCTTTAAATTTATGCAAAGACAAATTAAAGCTAAAATTCCAAAATTGTTTATATATAGGTGATCATATAAACGATATAAAAGCTGCACAAAATGCGCAGATGAAGAGTGCTGCTGCCTTATGGGGATATGGTTTAAAAGAGCGCGATGTTTTGGACTTTAAAGATACAATTATTTTAAAAAAGCCTTTAGATCTATTAAATTTTTTAGATACTATTTTTTAATAAAAAATAGCTTTGCTCTTTTTATTAAAATTTAAAGAAGTTGCTATAATAAAAGCAGTTTTCTTCTGTGACTTTAATACTATGAAAAAAAGCATAATTGCACTGGCCGTATTGGCCTCTATAACATCTGTAAATGCCGCTACGGTATATGATAAAGATGGTACAACCTTAGACTTATTTGGTCGCATTGAGGTAGCCTACCAAGATGGTGATGCTGCCATTGCAGATAAGACCTCTAACATTACCTCAAATGACAATTCTATTGTAAATAGTGCTCGTTTTGGTATGTCAGGCCGTAGTCGTATTAACGACAATTTATATGCCGTTGGCATGGGTGAGTGGGATATAGGCTCAGGTGATTCTTTTGATGGCTTTAAAGCTCGTCATCAGTTCATAGGTATCGATGCACAAAATTATGGTACTTTGTTATTTGGCCGTGGTGATAATGCCTTTTATACCGTAGCCGGTGCCACAGATATTTTCAAAAAGCTTGATCTTGATGTAAACGATTATTATTTAACCGGCGATCAAAATCCTGGCCTTATCATGTATAGCTTATCTTCCATGGGTTGGGATGTAAGAGCTTCTTTTGGTAGCGCCAAATCAAATGTTAATGACACTGATTTAAATTATAAATATCAAGCAGCTTTTGCCGTGTCCTCACGACTTAAGTCAGATATTACCATTTCCTATGGTGCAGCTTACTATAAGTTTAGCTATGAAGGTGATCCTAAAGAGCAAATTGCTTACTTTGGTAAGAAAATGCAGCATATGTATCACTTAAAAGACTCTGATACCTTTGATTTTGCCAATGCCAATCGCCCAGAGCACAAAATTGATAAAGGTGTAGCTATCTCTTATGGCACTTTTGGCCAAGGTTTATATGCTGCTTTAAACTTTGTCTCAACTCGCTATCAACATTACACCCATCACTTATACTCCTATGAGGCTGTAGTTGATTATGCTTTTGAAAATGGCCTAGGCTTAACTGCAGGTTATGGTAGCAAGAGATTCCATCACTCAAATATCACAAGTGATCTGAATTTAGGCATGCGTTACAACGTAAACCCTAATTTCAATCTCTTTGCTGAAGCTCAATTTAATGTAAGCTCTAATCTTGATACTTACTACACCAAAGAAGAGATTGCCGATAGAGCTATTGGTGAAAATAAAATGATCTGCGGTGCAGAATTTTTATTTTAAGTGCTAACATACAGAATATTTCTTTAGGAGAGTTAATTTTATGTTCAAAAATGTATTTAAAGCAGGCTTAGCTTTACTGGCCTTAGCTTTCTCAGCTCAGGTTTTAGCCGATACCGGTTTTAAAGTTCCTGTTCACTACAATGTTGAATTAGTTGATGGTGTTACAAGCCCTGACAACTACAGTCGCTTTAGCCGCACTATTTCTTTAACTCCAGGCAGACACCAAGTTGTAGTTTCTTTCAAAGACACCTTCGGCGGTGCTTCCGATGGCGAATTAGTTTCCGCCTCCAATCCTATTGTTGTTGAGATTATGAACCTTAAGGAAAATCAGGTTTTATCTTTTGAATACAATATCCCAACCAACCTCGATCAAGCACGTCGTTTTGCAAGACAGCAAAAAGTTAATTTAATTGACTATAAGACTGAAAAGCCTGTCAACAAGGAAGATGCTTACTATTTCATCTTAGCCTCTGAAACTGGCTTTACCATGATGCGTGATTACCGCACCGAGCTTTTAACCTTAAACCGTTTATATGCTCCAACTTATGTTGCAGGTAGCAAGCGCAACATTGGTATGACTGACTACGGTTCACCAATTATTGAAGCAACTGCCGCAAGCGATCTTATTTCTGGTAACTACACTCAAAACCAGGTTATGGATGCTCCTGCTTTAAGCGCTTCTCAAAACTCTGCCATGTCCACCTCTTCTAAGAGTGGCAAAAAGGCTGTACGTGGCTCTGTATCCTTCAATAAGTTAGTTGAGATGTATAACAAAGCTGATGATGCAACTAAGCTTAAATTTGTTAAATACGTAATGTCTCACTAATAAATAACATTTTTGATGCTCTCCTAAATCTTAAGGAGAGTATCAATTCCCTCTCTTTTTAAATCTTCCTTTTCACTTAAATTTCATCTAAAGCTCATGCAAGCTATCGTAGATAACGTAAGCTAAATCCTCGCTTATACCTGGAACTTTAGATAAATCATCCACACCTGCACTTATAACCCCGCGAATACCGCCAAAATGCTTTAATAAAGCTTGACGTCTTTTAGGTCCTACACCTTTGATATTCTCTAAAGTCGAATGGGTACGAGCTTTTGAGCGTCTTTGTCTATGACCTGTAATTGCAAAACGGTGTGACTCATCACGAATATGTAGCACCAGTTGTAATGCTGGATCGGCTAAATTCAGGTGATATTTTTCATGGGTATAGCCTGTAATTAAAGTCTCAAGACCTTCTTTTCTGCCCTCGCCTTTGGCAACAGCCACAACTAAAGGCCGCGCTTTTGAGGACTTTTTATAGGCATCCCCTATCACCTCTTCAGCTTGCTTTAATTGACCTAAGCCACCATCAATAAATACAAGGTTTGGCATTTGACCACTGTCAGGATCTTTAAATCTGCGAGTTAAGACTTGATGCATAGCCGCAAAATCATCGCCTGGGGTAATGCCTTGAATATTAAAACGGCGATAACGTGATAAGTCAGGGCCATCACGATTAAAGGAGACACAGGAAGCTACAGTAAGCTCGCCTTGAGTATGGGATATATCGTAGCACTCCATATGATCGATACCTTTTACCGATAAAAGATGCTCTAAGGCCTCAATTCGCTGCTTGGCGGTGCTTTTATCTGCAAGCTTTGACTTTAAAGATGTTTGGGCGTTTTCTTTGGCCAATCTTAAATAACGCGCTCTTTCAGATCGGACATCCCACAAAATCTTTACCTCATGCTTTGAGATCATTTTTAAGCTCTCACGCAAACCATCTAAATCCTCAAGCTCTCTATCAATAATAATCTGAGATGGTAAAGATTGTCCGCGATTTTCACTTAAATAAAACTGCGATAAAAAGGCCTCAAGAATTTCAGACTCTGAATCTTCACTCTCAACTGCAGGGAAATAAGATCTTGTACCAATAATGCGTCCGCGTCTTATAAATAACACATGCACGCAAGCCATATTTGGCACTTTGCTTAAAGCAACCACATCCATATCGATCATCAAATCGCCTGAGACTGATTGCGATTCCTGAACTCGCCTTAAAGATTGAAATTGATCACGAATAATGGCCGCTTCTTCAAATTTTAACTCAGAGGCCAACTTTTCCATACGTACAGACAAATCAGCTAGCACACTTTGATCTTGCCCCTTTAAAAACATTCTGACGTAATTTACTTGTGTCTTGTAATTACGCTCCTCACTGTCACTCATCTTTACACAAGGAGCTAAACACTTACCAATTTGGGCTAAAAGACAGGGGCGCGATCTATGAGCATACACATTATCCGCACACTGTCTTATAGGAAAGAGGCCTTGTAACAGTTTTAAACTCTCTTTTGCCGCCTTTACATCAGGATATGGCCCAAAAAACTCACCTTCAATGTTGCGCGAACCGCGATAAAAATAAAGTCCTGGGTGGGGATGTTTGGAAATCATTAAATAAGGATATGACTTATCATCACGCAGAAGAATGTTATAACGAGGCTGATATTTTTTAATTAAATTATTCTCTAAGATTAAAGCTTCAGCCTCAGAGAAGGTAACTGTAAACTCAATGTGATGAATATGTTTGACTAACGCTGCTGTTTTAGGAGTTACATCTTTTAAAAAGTACTGTGATAGTCTTTTTTTAAGATCACGCGCTTTACCCACATAAATCACTTTTTCCTCATCGGCATACATACGATAAGAACCAGGCCGATTAGGAACAGTTTTTAAAAAGCTTTTATAATCAAACAAAGACAAAATCTCTCAAATCAAAAAAGCCTAAAATCTTAGGCAAGAAGTCATTTTTAGCTTAAATATTGTTTCCATGCTAGCATAACTAAGGCCTTGTTTTCTCAAAGTTATCAAAGCTTTTTGGGGTATATTTATGAAAAAAATTACTTAAACATACAATTTAAAGAGCTTTTATGCTTAAAAAAGCCTCTTTATAATTTTTTATACCCTCCTATTACACCCTCCTATATTGTAAAAAGTGCGCTCCGTCAAAAATCTAAATCAAAATAATTTGATTGACTAAAATATTTCTAAGAAGGTGATTTAAATCAAATCCGCCTTAAAAAAGGTTGCATAAAATACGACTGTAATTGATTTTTTAAATGTTGTTTGTATGGAACTACCATACTCTCAAATTTAGTAACCAAAGCGAGGTTTATCACAATAACTATAAAAGCCCATTTGCCAGCAAAATCAGCTTTTGCCGCCAAAGCTTAAAAGGCGCATTAGTTGAGATTAATTGTATTACTCTAAGATAGAGGTAAAAACTATGGATCAAAGCCTGTTAACTCTTTTTGTACTCATCTCGAGTATTTTACTCATCGTCTTTACAATTATTAAATTCAAGCTCCATCCTTTCTTAGCCCTACTTTTATCATCATTCTATGTAGGACTTGTAATGCAGGTAAACCCCATTGAGCTTCTTAAGGGTATTGAAAATGGTATCGGTGGAACTCTGGGCTTTTTAGCTTCCATTATCGGTCTTGGTACAATTCTGGGCAAAATGCTTGAAGTATCAGGTGCTGCAGAAAAAATCGGTATTACACTTTTAAAAAATAAATTCCTCTCACCAGGTGTCATCATGGTGATTGTAGGTCTTATTTGCGGTATTACCCTGTTCGTTGAGGTAGGCGTAGTTCTGTTAATTCCTCTGGCCTTCTCCATTGCCAAAAAGACCAATACCTCATTATTAAACTTGGCAATCCCGCTTTGTACCGCTCTTATGGCTGTACACTGCATCGTACCTCCACATCCAGCAGCTTTGTTCGTTGCCAACCATTTACAAGCTGATTTAGGTACAATAATTGTCGCAGGTCTTTTTGTAGGTCTTATCGCTTCTTTAGTTGGTGGTCCTCTGTTCTTAAAGATGTTAAAGGGAAAAATACCATTTAAAGAGGTGCCAAAAGAGTTTTCGGATATAAAAGTACGTGAGGAATCTGAGTTACCATCTTTAGGCTCTACCTTATTTGTAATCTTCCTACCAATTGCGCTTATGCTTATCAAAACCGTAGCTGAGCTCAATCTTGATAAGGAAAGCAGCGCCTACTTAGTATTTGAGTTCTTAGGTAATCCTATTACTGCCATGTTTATTGCCGCCTTTGTTGCCTACTATGTATTAGGTATTCAAAGACATATGACCATGAGCGAGCTTTTAAACCATACTGAAAACTGCTTTGGCGCTATTGCAAATATTCTGCTTATTATCGGTGCCGGTGGAGCCTTCAATGCCGTTTTAGTCTTAAGTGGCATCTCTGAAAACTTAGCTGCTATCTTAGCTAATATGCAAATGCACCCAATTCTCTTAGCTTGGCTTGTAGCAATTATTCTGCATGCAGCTGTTGGCTCTGCCACCGTTGCGATGATGGGTGCTACCGCTATTGTCGCTCCAATGCTTACAATGTACCCTCAAATCTCCCCTGAGATCATAGCCTTAGCTATTGGCTCAGGTGCTATTGGTTGTACTATTGTTACAGATTCTCTGTTCTGGCTGGTTANNAGCAATACTGTGGCGCCACCATGAATGAAATATTTAAATACTATACAAGTGCAACCTTAATTGCCTCTTTTGTAGCTTTAGGCATCACCTTCATGCTTTCATTTGTAATGTAAGGAGTTAAAAATGACTACTTTTAACGTGAATGAATTAGTTGAAAAATATCCTTTAATTGCTGATCTATTAGCACTAAAAGATAGTGCCTGGTTCAATCCTGCAATAGCTCCTTTTGAAGAGGCTAAAAACGATGTAGGACTGACAGAGGTTGATATTAAAGATGCAGCCGATAGATTAAAGCGCTTTGCCCCATATCTTGCCACTGTCTTTGAAGATGCTGCTAAAAGCAAAGGCATTATTGAATCTGAAATTGTTGATATCAACAATATGAAAAAGGCTTTAGAAGATCTTTATGGCATAAACATCAAAGGCCGCTTGATGCTCAAAAAAGACAGCCATTTGCCAATTTCAGGATCTATTAAAGCTCGTGGTGGTATTTATGAAGTATTACATCATGCCGAAGATCTGGCTTTAGAGGCAGGTCTTTTCAAGAAAGATGATGACTACTCAAAGCTTGCCTCCCCTGAGTTTAAAGAGTTTTTCTCACGCTATAAGATAGCTGTAGGCTCAACTGGTAATTTAGGCCTCTCAATTGGCATTATGAGTGCCAAACTTGGTTTTAATGTCAGCGTGCATATGTCAGCCGATGCTCGTGAATGGAAGAAACAAAAACTACGCGCTCATGGTGTAAATGTTGTTGAATATCAAAATGACTACTCAGTTGCAGTAGCACAGGGCCGAGAAGAGGCTAAAAAAGATCCAACTTGTTTCTTTATTGATGATGAAAACTCCAAGACGCTCTTCTTAGGCTATTCTGTAGCAGGTCAAAGATTAAAAGCTCAGTTAGACAACATGGGTATAGTTGTAGATAAAGAACATCCTTTGTTTGTTTATCTGCCTTGCGGTGTTGGTGGTGGTCCAGGCGGTGTGGCTTTTGGTGTCAAAAATGAGTTTAAGGATAATGCTCATTGCTTCTTTGCTGAGCCTACTCACTCACCTTGTATGTATCTTGGTGTTTATACAGGACTGCATGAGAAGATTTCAGTACAAGATTTGGGTATTGATAATATTACCGCAGCAGACGGTCTTGCGGTAGGTAGAGCCTCAGGCTTTGTAGGCCATGCTATGGCTCGCCTTGTCGATGGTTACTACACCCTCTCTGATGATGAAATGTATAAGCTTTTATACATGTTAAGTGAGGAAGAAGGGGTTAAACTTGAGCCTTCAGCCTTAGCTGGTATGAAAGGTCCTATGTATATCCTCAAAGCTGAAGAATATCTCAAGCGCATGGGTATGGATGATACCACTTTAGCCAATGCCACCCACATTGTTTGGGCCACCGGCGGTGGTATGGTGCCTGAGGCTGAAATGCTTAAGTATTTAGATAAAGGCAGTAAACTTTAAAAATTAAACTTTATACTTAAATTATAAAAAGAGGAGGGTAGTATGAACCCCGTTATTGATCACTTCGATTGATAACGGGGTTTTATATGAAACTGACATATACTCAAAAATTACTTGTAGTAAAAGACTGTGAACAATTTGGTGTTGCTTTTACTGCCAGAAAATGGTTACTTTCAACATCATATGTAAGTAACCTGTTTTATAAAGCCAAAAATAACTGTTTGTTACCTCATGGGCACTCAACCAAATACTCACCTGAATTTAAGATTATAGTTGCAAAAGCTTATGCAAAAGGAATTTATGGTTTAGAAGATATTGCTCAACTCTATGGAATACGAGCTCAATCATCAGTAAAAAATTGGTATGATATTTATCATTCTCAAGGTGAAAAAGGATTGATAAATATGAATGCTCAAGGCCGTCCAACTAAAAAATCTTCAGCAAAAAAAACAAAAAAAATTAATGTAAATAAGCTTATTGATTCAGAAAAACCGTTCTCTGAATACACTCATGAAGAAGAGAAAGCTTTAAAAATGGAGCTTTTAAGACTTCGTTGCCATGAGNGAGTTCTCAAAAAAATTCGAGGCCTTAACCCAAGAATATCTAGAAAAGAAAAACAACAAATAAAAGCAAAATTAATCCTTGAGTTAAGGCCGAAATATCCTTTAAGGATTCTTTTAGAAGAAGCTTCTATGAGTAGAGGTTCTTACCTATACCAATTACGTAAAGCTCCTTCCAAGAGCCTTGATAATGTCTATAGTGAGCAGCTTGCTGCAATCAGGAAGATTCATGCTGATAGCAAGGAACGCTATGGCTATAGACGTGTTATGTACGTTCTACGCAATCAGGGCACGCCCCTCAATCACAAAACCGTACATAAGCTTATGCAGCATCTGAATTTGCAAGGAGCTCATCCTAAAGCTTATAAGAAATACAACTCCTACAAAGGAACTATTGGAAAGATTGCACCAAACATTCTTAATCGAGAATTCAATCCTCCTAAGCCTATGACGTCCTTTGCAACAGATATATCAGAATTTGCTATTGCTAATGGTAAATTATATTTATCTCCAATTATTGATATGTGTAGCAATGAAATTGTTGCTTATGATATTTCAAGAAGTCCTGACCTTAGACAAATAAATCGCATGCTGTCTCGTTTTGGAAAAGTCATCAGAATCAATAACATAAAAGAAGCTTTGATTCATTCAGATCAAGGGTGGCAATATCAAAATAGACTATACACTAATTGGGTAAAACAGCATAATTTAACCCAAAGTATGTCTAGAAAGGCAACTACATACGATAACATTATGATTGAGATATTCTTTGGCAGAATGAAGGTAGAAATGTTTTATGGAAAGGAAAAGACCTTTAAAGACTTAAAAGATCTGGAGAAAGCTATTAAAGATTATATAAATTGGTATAACACTGACAGAGTATGTAAAAAGTTAAAAGGCCTGTCTCCTATTAATTTTAGGAAACAAGCCTTAAATTCTGCTAGTATGACTTAGAAACTTAAGTGATCAATTTCAGGGTTCATACTAGGGTGACCTCCTCTTTTCTTATTAACAGCTTTATTTTGTGAAAAGTTTTTTGTTTGTTAGTATACAGTTAAGATTAGTCTATTGCGGTGATACATCATGAAACATGCATTAGAACAGGAATACCTTAACTATCATTATACTGATGAAGATAGGCATACACTCTTACAATATAAAGCGCTCATAGATGCTATGGGAGCTCTTTTTGGTGAAACCTGTGAGATTGTCCTTCACAGCTTTGAAGATCTTAATGCCTCGGTAATTCATATTCACAATGGCGCACTTACAGGTAGAACTATTGGCTCACCTGTAACTGACAAAGCTTTGCAGATCTTATATGAACAAGAAAAAAGCAATATCAATCATACTGAGGTGTATCTAACTAAAAATAAAAACAATCACACCATGCGCTCCATCTCAACTATTATCAAAAATAGTAAAAATCACCCGATTGGCATGCTGTGCATAAATCTAGATATCTCTGTACCTTTAGATAAGCTTCTTACAAGCCTGATGCCACTTGAGGCAATACCTAAGTCTTGCAATGATGGCGAAAACTTTGCCATAGATGTTGATGATTTAATTGAATCGCAGACATTAAAAGTTAAAGAACAAATCTTTGCTGATAACACCATTCCTCTTAGACATAAGATAAAAGAAATAGTCTTTATTTTAAATGAGCAAGGTATTTTTAAACTACGTGAAGCTGTAAATAAAGTAGCGAAAATTTTAGATGTATCGCGTGATGTTGTGTATATGCATTTGCGTCAATTAAAAAAATACGAACAACAAGAGCATGACAAATAATAAAAAACTTTAATTATTTGTTATTTATAAATAAAAATCCCAATAAGTTTAAAAAACTTACTGGGATCTCCCTATTTAACAGGGATTTATTCTCTAAATTTTCAATTTTCTAAATTAAAAAGCAGGAATTACTGCACCCTTGTACTTCTCTTCGATGAACTTACGAGTCTCATCAGAGTTTAAAACCTCGATAACCTTCTTTAAAGCAGGCTTATTTAAAGACTCAGGAGAGGCAACTAAGATATTTACATAAGGGGAATCTTGCTTCTCAAGATAAATAGCATCACTTAAAGGATTTAAGTTAGCACCGATTGCATAGTTGGTATTAATTACAGAGATATCAACCTCATCTAAAGAACGTGGCAACTGTGGAGCCTCAAGCTCTTTTATCTCTAAGTTCTTTGGATTGTCTTTAATATCTAAAGAGGTAGCAGCTAAATTAGTTGGATCTTCAAGAGTAATTAAACCTGCAGACTGTAAGAGTAATAAAGCTCGGCCACCATTGGTAGGATCGTTTGGAATTGAAACTACAGAACCGTCTTTTAAGTCCTTTAAATCTTTAATGCTCTTAGAGTAAACACCCATAGGCTCAATGTGAACTACAGCAGCCTCTTTAAGATCTAATCCACGATCATCACAAAAAGCCTTTAAATATGGGCGATGCTGAAAGTAATTGGCATCAATTGAACCGTCGGCAGTAGCTAAGTTTGGCTGGACATAATCGTTAAACTCAATAACTTTTAAATCAACACCCTGCTTTGCTACTAAAGGCTTTACGAACTCTAAGATCTCAGCATGTGGTACAGGGGTAGCACCAATGGAGACGGTCTCGTTAGCAACAGCACTGCCACAAACGAAGCTTAAGGCTGCAGCGCCTAAGAGTAATTTGAATTTGTTCATGGATAATCTCCTTAAATCATCGNNATGATCTACTTTTTTTGTTATTAAATCGCCAAGCCATTGGGTAAGCTGAACCATTACAATTAAGATAATTACAGTTAACACCATAATCTGGACTTGGAAACGCATATAACCATAGCGTATTGCAATATCACCAAGGCCACCGCCACCGATAGTTCCGGCCATAGCAGAACAGCCGATGATTACAATTACAGTTAAGGTAAAGTTCTGTACAAGCTCAGGTAAAGCCTCTGGAATTAAAACCTTACGGATAATTCTAAAAGGACTTGCACCTAAGGACTGTGCAGCTTCAATTAAACCATATGGAACGGTTCTTAAAGAAGTCTCGACCAAACGACCCAAAAATGGAATCGTGGAAATGGTTAAAGGCACAATAGCTGCAGTAGTACCGATACTAGTGCCTACAATAAATTTGGTTACAGGGATAATTGCCACCATCAAGATGATAAATGGGATAGAGCGCAAAGCATTAACCACAGTACCTAAAACGGCATAAAAACGTGGTGAATCCCAGAAATAACCTTTAGAAGTTACCAATAATAAAACACCTAAAGGTACACCCACAATGATAGAGACGATAGTTGCCAACGCCACCATATATAAAGTATCAATAGTGCCAGTAGTCAAAAGAGTTAAAATTTTGGCATTAGCGCTTGATAATCCTAAAGAGACTAAAAATGAGTTCATGCCAACTCTCCTTGATACTCATAACCTAATAACTTAGCTTTATACACACGTCCCTCAAATTCATTAAGGGTTTTTGAAATCACATCTTCATCGCCACCTACAGCGGCAATTAAGATGCCTAAAGGCTCATTTTGAATATGGTTAATTGCACCACCTAAAATGCTAACTGAAGCACCGGTAAGTTTTGCCACCTCAACTAATACCGGATCGTTGGCCTTATTACCTAAGAATAAAAGCTCAACCCAAGCACGAGCTCCCTTCGCATAACCTTTATGAAGCTTTGAGTAGGATAAAAGGTCGACAATATCTTTTCTTACTGCAGCTGCAACCAATCTCTTAGTTAACTCTTCTTTAGGGTTTGCAAATACATCAATAGTAGGCCCCATCTCTGAGATTAAGCCACCATCAATTACCGCAACTCGGTCGCAACATTCTTTGATAACTTCCATCTGATGGGTAATGATGACAATGGTTAAACCTAACTTTTCACGAAGCTCTAATAAAAGCTTTAAGATGGCGCTGGTGGTCTTTGGATCTAAGGCAGATGTTGCCTCATCACAAAGTAAAACTTTTGGATTTGAAGCTAAAGCTCTGGCAATACCTACACGCTGTTTTTGACCACCTGACAGCTGAGCTGGGTAAACATTAGCTTTATCAGCCAAACCGACCATACCTAAAAGCTCAATTACTCTTTTGTGCATCTCTTCTTTTGACATGGTGCCTAAAGGTTCTAAAGGAAAGGATACATTTTCCTCAACTGTCATAGAAGAGAGTAAATTAAACTGCTGGAAGATCATGCCAATAGAACGACGAGCGCAACTTAACTGTTGGGCATTTAAAGATGTCATTTCCTGACCATCCACAACCACAGAGCCTGAGGTTGGTCTTTCAAGCATATTTATAATGCGAATTAAAGTAGACTTACCGGCACCAGATAAACCAATGATACCGAAAATCTCACCTTTATTTATTTCAAGATTAATGCCTTTTAAAGCCTCAAGATTATGGGTTGCATCAATCTTATATACTTTATGTATGTCGGTTAATTTAATCACAACAATATGACCTAATATCTTTTAATTTATAAAGCTAAAATGGCCTCTTTATTGCCAGCTTTTTTGTTCATTTTTCACATCTGCATTCAATTTTACACAGTTTTTTTGCAATTGCGGCACATATTCAAAAAAAATTAAAAAAAAGATTTAAATTAATAAATTATTATCAATAAAATCAATTAATTATATTTTTGTTTTTTGGGGATTAATAAAAATTGCTCCATAAAATGGCATATGTCAAAAAAAACGCTAAAATATTGAGCAGTAAATTGTTAATAATGCTATAGTCTTCAAGAGATTACGTGTTTTTTGCTGAAATATTTTGTATTTAGAGGCCTAGACTATGAGTAAAATGCCATCTTGGGGTTCTTTTTTCAAAAAGAAGGCAGAAGAGGATATGTCTTCGCAAGGAGTATCGGCCCTGTTTAAAAATGTCTCTTTAAATGAAGACATAAAACTTAATAAGCCACAAGAGATGCCACAAAATGTGGATATGATGGCACCTCATAACTCCCAGGAAATGGACAATAATTCAAATTTTTCCTCAAATACTAACTTAAACACTGCAAAAGATAGTGCACCTCAATATGCCTTTGGAGTTGATCCAAATCGAGAAAACTATCGCTATCGTGGCAATGACGAGTTTTTAAATGAAGAAGGTCGCGACAGTGGGCATTTATATATAGGTCCAGGAGAGCCTTTAGTGCCACAAAAAAACCGTTTTGAAAATCAAGCCTTAAATAATGCAAATGATAATTTGCAAAATAAAGTGGAAAATCCTCAAGACAATTTTGCAAACAATAACCAAAATCAGCCTTTTAACGCTAATAACAGTCAACAACAATTTGTAAATTCCGCTTTTTTTAAAGAACAAACATCTTTAAATATGCAAAAGACGATGCCCCATCAGGCATTTGATGCTAATTTACACAATGACAATAAACAAAATTTCTATGACGCCAATTTAGGCGTCAACCCAAATTTTGTACAACCTGACATTAAGCAAAATAATGGCTATATGCCTAAAGGGCAGATGCAAAGTAACATAGGAGATCAAAACTTCTTTAAGTCAGCCTCTCAAAGCTCTAATAGAAATTTAGCGCAAGGCCCTTATATTAAGACCTCCGAGGCCTTTATCTCCCCATCGACTCAAGATTTTCAACAACAATCAAATACCCACAATTTTGCTTCCCCAAATACCCAGGTATTTAATGAACAAAACTTACCCCCAAAAATAAAGGTAGATTTAAATCAGCAAAATCAAAATGCCGAGGCTTATAACGTGAAAAGCAATTTGGAGTCAGAAAATAAAACTTTTGCAAATAATGCCCCAAATTCTGATAATCAAGAGCCTCAAAATAAGATCTCTTCACATAAAATTTTTAAAAAGTCTTTGCCTAAATTTAAGACAAAGAAAAATGAAGAGTCTTCTAAAAAAGATTCACTTAATTCTGATTTAAAGCCTTCATTTAGCTTATTTTTATTTATACGTCAGCTTTTAGCTTCGTTCTTTACTCATACTAATTTGGATATCTTAGCGCCAAAATTAAGCTTAAAATTTGGCCCAACTTACCCAAGTTCAATGCCTCTTCCCTACTTTTTTATAGGATTAGTTTTAGGTTTTGCCGGAGACTTACTCTCAGATGATACAAGCCCTATGGCCACCCAAGACAATGGCATCTTTATCTCTACCTCGCCTTTAATTTTGACTCTATTCTTACTTTTAACCGGTATTAAAGGCTTCCGTGGTTTTGGAGATCTGCTCTCAATCTTTGCGCAACGTCGAGCCGATTCTTATATTAAGATAACAACTGTCATTGTATTGTGCGTGCTCTTTTGTCTGTGCTTTAATTTCTTTGAAGCCCATCAGATATTCTCATTACAATTTAGTTTTATCTTAGCTGCTATCTTTGCCTTAAGCGCCTTTACAGCAACTTCTTTAAACTTTGGTTTAAATGACGATCCTGTGGACTCATTTGGATCACTAAGTTTGCAAGGATTATTAATTTCTGGCTTTATAACTTTCGTTATAGTCTTTTTATGCTTGTCTTTCCAACTGGCAATTTCTGTTATAGGCATAGCTATTTTATTAAGACTTATTGTGGGCTTTTATCTAAACCAAAATAAAGCTTGTGCCTCAAGAAATATCGTCTGTGGCATGCAATATATAACTATGTTGTTATTGCTCTTAGATCTACTCTTTTTACACTTAGATGTAGGCGTAGATTTATATGGGCCATTAATTACTAAATAAAAGCTTTTTAATAACAAAAAAACTTATAAAAATCAAAAACGGAAGGCCTTAAAATTTTGCTAAAAAATTAAGGCCTGATACTTTATTTATATTCCATTCTTATTCTCTTTAAGGGCTTTTAATTTTTACCTATTTATGAGAACAAACAAAGTCATATAAATGACGCTTTCAAAGATTTAAAAAATCCTTTCTACGCCATAAAATTTAATAAAATTATAGATGATATTTAACCTTTAAAATTATAAATTACCCATCATATATATCTTTATGAGCAGTTTTTGATTTAAGTATCATACTTATTATTTTAGATTATTTTTTATCTTGTTATATTTTATAAAAGATGTAATGTGTATAAATATATTATATTTAATTCTAATTTATTACTTATAAATATCTTTATTTATTTACAATATATTACTCAAATTTTATTTTTATAATTTATATAGTAATAATTAAGCTAATAGCAGTTTAATAAAAAACTTTTATGTTTTTATTAATATAGCCTATACTGCATAACATATACGCAGTTTGAATAGATTAGCAGGTAAAGAATTATTTTAATAATAACAGGCGTCATCTTAATGACAATGCAAACAAAGAGGTTTATATGAAAGTTTTTAAAATTACAGCCATTTGCTCTGCTGTTCTTTTAGGAATTGCAGCTAATGGTGTTTATGCACAAGACAATCAAATTACAAGCAATATTACTGTTAGCCAATCACAGGATTTTAAAGATTTAAATCTTAATTTAAGTCTTAAAGAGACTGCAAATACCAATGCTTTTGAAGTACGCAATAACGGTAGCGATGTTACCTCTAATTTAACTGGTAAAAACATCGCTGTTTCTTTAAATGATCATGGTCTAAAAGATAACCATACCAAAGACTCCACAATCTTCACAGGTTTAAGATCCTCAAGCTACCACAGCGAAGGACAAGGCATTGATCCTTTAAAAGTAGGCTCTTCTATCATAAATGTTGGTGATAAAAATACTGACAATATCAACATTAGTCTGAATACTAAAAGCACAAATACCACATATGGTGATGGCAATAATGCCGTTGGTGTATTGGCATATAAACAGTATGCCAATGGTCCAAAACCTAACAACAACACAAACTACCAAACAAACACTCAAAGTGGCGGTGTTGTTAATTTAAATGCTACTAATTTAAATATTGATGTTCAGAGTAAAGGTGAGGCTGTTGGTATCTTCGTTCAAAACAGCACCACTCAAGAAAAAGATGCAAGTAAACTCTCAACTGTGAATATCAATGCTCAAAGTACTCATATAAATACCCATTCAGACACTGCCAACGGTGCCACTGGCTTATATGCTCTAAGCCAAGGTCGCATATTTGCAAACTCAGGTGACTTATATATTAATGCTGATAACGCCATCTTAACTCGTGGAAATTCCCTTATTGAAATTAATAAGGACAAGAACCACACCGTTCAGTTAAATGGCGATTTCAACTTTAACTATGATGCCAAAACCTCAGGAACTGATGTTGATTCTACTGTAATAGTCAACCTCTCAGGTGCCAATTCATTTTGGAATGGTAATGCTTTAACANAGCTACCAAGCAGACGGCAAACCAGAAGGCGATCCATGCAGGTCAAAGGCTTAAATCTTTCAATTAGTGATAATGCAAAATGGAATGTAGGTGTTATTGATGATTCAAAAGATCATGGCGCCACAGCCATTGCCATCAATAAAGTTACTTTAGATGACGGTATTATCAATGTAACTCAAAATAATGAGCAAAAAGTAACTATCGATTCCTTAGAAGGCACAGGCGGTAATATCAATCTTATTGCTTCTGCAAAACAAGATGGTTCTTTAACCTCATCAAAAGTTACTGTTAACAGCATTGCCAAAGACAATGCCCCTGTCTTAAATGTAGGCTTTGTCGGAATTAATGCTGATGATATTAAAGACGATAAGGCTGCTGAAGGTTTATTTGACAACGCCATCAATGGTCAAGGTGAAAGCTCACTTACCCAAAACAGCACTATTGATGAAGGTGATTTACACGGTGCTATTAGCCAAAGCACCAATGCTGATGGCTCTAAAGGCGAGATAGTTCACGCCAAGAACTCCAAGATTGAAGCCTTCAATAACATGTCTACATTAGCCTATTCTCAATGGCGTCATGAAACTAGCTCTTTAACAAAGCGCTTAGGTGAAATTCGTCATAGTCCTAAATCTATTGGTTTATGGACTCGTGTCTATGGTTCTGAGTATGAATTAGGCAATGATGAGATGACCTATACCAATAACTCCTTAGAGCTTGGTTTTGATACTGATGTAGGTTATGGCTTTAAGGTAGGTGCTGCCGTTTCTTACACTGATGGAAAAACATCTGCTTTAAATGGTAATGCCGATAATGACATTTATAGCTTAGGTCTTTATGGTACTTATTTAGCAGAAAATGGTATCTATGTTGATTTAACCGGAAAGTTTTCAAAAATCTCCAACGATTTTACCTATACCAACTTCTCTGGCGACTATGACAATAATGCCTACAGCTTTGGTATTGAAACTGGCTGGAACTTTAAGCTCAATGATAGCCTCTTCATTGAGCCACAAGCTCAGTTTATCTACGGCAAGATTGTAGGTGATGACTTCACCGCATCTAACGGTGTAACCGTATCTCAAGATGACGTTGATGCCAAACTCTTAAGAGGTGGTCTGCGTGCAGGCTTCAATTTCCCTGAGGATATGGGCTTAGTTTATGCAAAGGCATCTGTAGTTCATGACTTTGATGGTAAGGCCGAATTTACTGCTGCTAAAGACGGTGATTTTGTCAATATGAACTCTGATTTAGGTGGCACTTGGTGTGAATATGGTTTAGGTGCCAATATCAATTGGAGTAAGAACACTTATACCTATGTTGAGCTTGAGAAGACCACAGGTGGTGATTTAGAAGAAAACTACAGATGGAATATTGGCATTCGCCACAACTTCTAAAATAATAAAATCTTAAATATATGGCTCATCGCCAAATCTGTGGGATCCCTGGAAAATAATATACAAAATTGACCATGGATCCTTTTAGCATTCAAGTGAATTGCCCCTAAATGAATTCATGATCCTCAAAAAGAAAGGTTCTTCCGAGAATCTGTGGATAGCCCTAATGAAATTGAGATTATATTCATTAGGGCTATATGTTAAACATAAGCATTACCTCTAAAAGCATCTCTAAATCCATAAGCTAATCTTTTTAATACTTTTATCTTATTGTTTATCCCTTCAAGAACGCTTGTCCTAATCCTGTAAATGCCTGAATTTGTTATACCATCTCGGTATCTTCTGTTTTGCACTTTGGCAAACTTAGTAATCTCTTGAACTTTTGACTGTAAAGCTAACCTTACCCATTCATCCCAAAGAGATTCTGACTCTTCTTTTGAGTGAGCATGGAATACTTCAAGTAATAGCTCTTTTAGCTCATTAGCTGCATATAAATCATGATAAAAGCTTAAAATATCATTAAGTTTTATTCTTTTTTCTTCTGATAAATTGGAGTTTTTTGTAAGTAACAGAAATCTTGAACGCTTTAAAAGAGAATAAGCATTGTCATCATTTTTGTTTTTATTTTCATAGGCAAGTCTTAGTCTTATGGCGCTTATAACAAGTCTTCCAAAGTTATAAACCATATGGAATAAATCATAGACAACTTTGGCATTAGGGCAATACTTATTAACACAAGTAGCAAATCCTGCATTTTGGTCCATTGCTACTGCTTTTATTTGTTTACAGCCCTCTGTACCGCATAATTTAAAGAAGCGATTAACCTCTCGTACAGTATTACCCTTACCAACCCAAATAACTCTTTTAGTATCTAAATCAACAACTACAGTTGCATATTTATGGCCTTTCTTAATAGAGAATTCATCAATAGCAATGTGAGAGGCTTGACCTAAATTAAAGTATATTTTCTTTTTAAGGTATCGCTTATGAATTCTTTTGCAGGAAGACCAGCTTAAACCTGTTCTTTCAGCAGTATCTTTAATAGACCTGGCTCTTTCTAAATCTTCATTAACAGAGTCTGCAACCCTTGTTGTAAAGCGACTGTTTTCAGATAGGAACTCTATTTTTTCAGTGGAATATTTATTACAGAACTTACATTTAAAGGTTCTATAGGTAATAAATAAAACAGTCTTATACCCCAAAATGGAATCATCTTGCACAATTCGTTTTCTATATTCGTGAACAACTACATTCTTGCCTTTACACCAAGGACAGACAGGAAATTCACTGCAAGGCTCAAGATAAAAATGAATTTCCTTAGCTTTATCATCTATAAAATGGGAAGAAATCTTAAAACCTTTGAAAAAATGGTTTGTTAAATCAGATTGAAAATCAGGTACAATAGCCATAGGTCGTTCTCCTTGATTGATGGATTTTGGTTAATTCAATCTTAATTGGGAACGACCATTTTTTTGTCTATTGGTATAACAAAATTAGATATAAAATTTTAGTTAGCCACAGATTTGGCGAAGAACCAAATATATAATGCCTGATTTTTATCAGGCATTATTTTTCACATTTTAGTCCTTTATTATCTTTGCAAATTATCAAAAATCTATTTGTTTATATTTTTAAAACTTATACACAAGTGCTTAATGATGCACTCATCGCACTTTGGATTTCTTGCTGTACATACATGACGACCATGTAAAAGCAATAAATGATGTGCAGGTAATTTAAACTCTTCATCAATTAAATCAGGTAATTGCTTTTGTACGCTCTGAGCATTCTTGCCATAACATAAACCTGTACGATTACATACTCTAAAAATATGTGTATCCACAGCAATTACAGGAACATTAAATGCCACATTTAACACCACATTTGCCGTCTTTCCACCAACGCCTGGAAGCTTGATTAAATCTTCATAAGTTTTAGGAACCTGACCTTTATAATCAGAAACTAAAGTTTCTGCCAAAGCTTTTAAATGCTTTGACTTATTAGACCACAGCCCCAAGCGCTTTATCATTGAGGCAATCTCATCTACAGATAGTTTTGACATAGCTAAAGCATCAGGGGCTTTTTTAAATAACTCTTCTGTGACCTTATTTACAGCAATATCTGTAGTCTGTGCAGAGAGTACTACTGCACATAAAAGCTCAAAAGGATTCTTAAAATTCAAAGCTGATTTGGGATTTGGGTTATGCTCTTGCAATATTCTGAGCATTTCATGACGATCTTTTTCATTTAAAGCCTTAAGCGGTACATTTGCTTTGGCTATTGCGTTATCATAGGGCATTTTTATAAATCCAAACGTTTATCCGGATGTATCAATGGTTAGCCTTTTGATTTTGTTTTTTAGCGCCGCACTTGTCAATAACTTTGTTTTAGTGCGTTTCTTAGGATTATGCCCTTTTTTAGGTGTATCCAATCGTCTGCAAGCTGCAACTGGCATGGGTTTAGCAACTACCTTCGTTTTAGTGCTTACCGCTATTTGCTGCTCCATCGTAAATAAATACTTTGTTTATGCCTATGGCCTTGAAGCATTAGATTTAATCATCGACATCACTATTATTGCCGTAGCTGTGCAGTTAGTTGAAATTATGATCCGCTTCATCTCTTTTGAACTTTACAATGCCTTAGGTATTTATTTACCACTTATTACCACAAACTGTATTGTTTTAGGTTTAGTACTTTTAAATGGTGCTTTAAATCATTCTGTATTGGAGTCTGCAGTATTTGCGTTAGGCGCCGGCGCTGGTTTTACTTTAGTCTTAGTATTGTTTGCAGCAATTCGTGAACGTTTAGCCATCTCCGATGTCCCAGCTCCTTTTAAAAATACCGCAATTGCATTGATTACTGCAGGCCTTATGTCTATGGCTTTTATGGGCTTTGCAGGCTTTGCCGGGAGCGCCGCATGAGTAGTACTGTTTTATTTATTATTATCATTGCGATTATCTTATTATCTGTCGGAATATCTCTGTCTTTACTGTCGAACTTTACCGACAGCAAAGACCGAGGCAGTGCTGACAAGCGCATTGAAAAACTTTTACCTAATGTAAACTGTGGACAATGTGGCTATCCAGGATGCCAAGCATACGCCAAAGCTTTATCAAAAGGTGAGGCTCGATGCGATTTATGTAAACCTGCAGGCCCTGAGGTTGCCATGCAACTTGCAGCCCTGACTGGTCAAAATTTAGGTTCAAAAACCGATTTTGAAGAAGATTTATTTACTCCAAGACAAGTTGCCTTTATTCATGAATCAAGCTGTACAGGCTGTAGCCGTTGCGTCAGAGTCTGCCGCTTGGACTGTATTGAAGGCAAAATCAGGCAAAGCCATCATATAGATAAGGAAGAGTGCATAGGCTGTGGAGACTGTATTAAAGTTTGCCCTGAAAAATGCATCGAGCTTGTAAGACTTGAACACAATTTAAGTCATTATGATTGGAAGATTACAGCAACTACCAGTTCTGGAGCAAAATAGAATGAGTGTCAAAACACAGTTTGAAAAAATAAAAAACGGAAAAATCTGGAAGTTTTTCGGTGGCATTCATCCTTTTGAGAATAAAAAGACCTCAAATGTTGCTATTGAAGATACTGCAATTCCTGCATTAATTACCTTACCTGTGGACAGACACTTAGGAGCTGATGGTAAGTTTTTAGTAAAGGTTGGTGACTATGTAAAAAAAGGACAGCCTTTAACTATTCCAGGTGGCAATCGCTTAGTTCCGTTACATGCCTCAACCTCAGGTACTATCGCCTCCATTGCTCCTGAAGTTTTACCTCACCCTTCAGGATTTTGTGGTACCTCTATTACTATAAAACCAGATGGCAAAGACATCGAGTTTGAAAGAGAGCCAATTTTAGACTACGAAAATGTCTCATCTGATCTCTTACTTGAGCGTATTCGTAATTACGGCGTTGAAGGTTTAGGTGGAGCTCAATTCCAAACAGCTTCAAAATTAAGATCAGGTCGTGATGACTGCATTGGTGGCTGTAAGTTATTTATAGTAAATGGCTGTGAATGTGAACCTGATATTACCTGCGATGATCGCGTCATGCAGGAGAGAGCAAAGGAGATTGTTAAAGGTATTAAGGTTATTCAAAAAATCTTAAAGCCAAAGCTTACATTAATTGCCATTGAGAATAATAAACCTCAAGCTATTAAGATTATGAAAGCTGCAGCTTCTGGTGTCGCTGAGGTCAGAGTACTCCCTGTTTTATATCCATCAGGAGCAGCACGTAACTTAATTAAGATTTTAACTGGTATCGAAATTCCTTATTCTGAGCATACTTCAGATTGTGGTATTGTCGTAGATAACGTTCAAACTGTATTGGCCTGTAAAGAGGCTGTAATTGATGGAAAGCCTTTAACATCACGTGTAGTTACTGTTACAGGTGGCAGACTTAAACAACCTAAAAACTTAAATGTACGTTTAGGAACATCTGTAAGATTTTTATTAAACGCCTGTGGCTTGAACCCTGAATTTCATCAAAGAATTATTTTAGGCGGACCTATGATGGGGTTTACCGTCCAAAATATTGATATTCCAGTTACCAAAAGTTTAGGATGCATCATAGCGCCTGATCATAAAGAAATTCCTTTACCAAAGGAAACCTTAAATTGTCTACGCTGTGGTCGCTGTGCTCGTGTATGTCCATCTCGTTTGGTGCCATATCAGATGTATCAGCAATCAAAAGCTGGTAATCATGCAGCTGCCCAAAAATGCGGTATTTCAGATTGCACTGAATGTGGTTGTTGCTCTTATGTCTGCCCAAGTCATATTGATTTAACAGCACAATTTCGCTATGAAAAAGCTGTTGAGAAACATCTTTATGATGTCGAGCGCCGTAATCAACGCGCTCGTGAGCGTATGGCAATTCACGATGAGCGCGTTGAAAAAGAGCGCCTGGCACGTGAGGCTAAAAAAGCTGCAGCTTTGGCACGTATTAAAGCTGCACAAAAGGCTCAGGAAAATAGTCCTGATGGCGCTAATAACAATGCCTTAGATGCTCAAAAAGAAGCCATTGAAAAGGCTCGTAAGGCTGCTATTGCCAAACGTATGGCACTTAAGNGCCAAGATGCAAAAAGAAAAAGCTTTATTAGANTGAGCAAAAGGCAAAGATGGAAAGTGAAAAAGAGACTATCTCTGATGCTGNATAGATCTCCTGATGTCACAGCTATCACCGCGCTTAAACCTAAAGAAGGTTTATTAAATCCTGAGAGCTTTATTGCCAGGGATAGCAAAATTAGTGTGCCAAAAAATTTGATGCGTTCACACGGCACTCAAATTCATAAGATCGTAAGACCTTTTGATACACCTAACCAAACCTCAAGCAATATAAAAATTGTAGGTCGAGCCGATTCTCATAAAAATCCTGTAGAAATAGTTCCAAAAGATACAACTGATGAGAACTATATTCCTGAGGCTTTAAAGAAAAAATCATTAAGAATTAGACATTAGAAACATTTTGTAAATCATGGTTAAAAATAATTTAGCTACAGCTCCAGCACCGCATTTACATTCGCCAATTAGTACCCAAAAGATCATGGCGATTACCACACTTGCGCTGCTTCCAGCTTTTTTTGTATCCGTATATTTCTTTGGTGCAGGTGTAATTTGGCAGTTTTTAATCTCAAGTGTTACTGCATTTATATGTCAGCTTATCTGTGGCTTTTTAAGACACAGAAGCTTATATAAATCTGTAGGAGATTTATCTTATATTGTTACAGCTTTAATTTTAGCTTTAACACTGCCTCCTTTAATCCCGTTCCATCTCACTGTAATTGTGACCGCTTTTGCTATATTAATTTGCAAAGAGTGTTTCGGTGGCCTTGGTATGAATATCTTCAATCCTGCAATGGCAGGCTTTGTATTCTTACTTATCTCAGCTCCAGGCCAGATGTTTAATACCTACATAGCTCCAGCCCCAAATGCTTATGTTGAGGCCTCTCTTGGCAATACCTATGAGGTAATTTTTAATAACGCTGATGCCAAAGAGATCCATGACAAAGTATTGGCATTAAACAATGATGCTGATGCGCTGTCAGGTGCAACTTGGCTTGAGAGCACAAAAACTGCCAGAAAGTCTGGGCATATTGATGATGTACAAGCTATTAACTATCAAGATGGTAAAGAGTCAGGTTATCTTTATTTAGCTTTAGCCTATCTTTTAGGTGGTCTTGTTTTATTAGCCTTTAGAATCATCTTCGTGCGCATGGTAGTGTCTTTCTTCCTATCTTTAGTAGTATTCGTACTTTTAGGAAAGTTAATGCTCCCAAATTTAGTTTTAAATTTAGATGCACAGCTTATCTTAGGCGGCACTATGCTTGGAGCCTTCTTCATTATCACCGATCCTGTAACCAATGCCGGTACTGCTAAAGGCCGTATTATATTTGCCATCTTATGTGCATTTTTAATTGTACTTATAAGAGCTTTTGGCTCTTATTCTGACGCCGTAGCTTTTGCAGTACTTCTGTCAAATGCTTCTGCACCTTTAATTGATGCATTAACCCGCAGACGAGCCTATGGTATTGGTTTTAAAAAAGGAGGTCTTTAATCATGGAGAAAAAGCCTCAAAATAAGTTTACCCGTGCCTTTTTAAGTGGTTTTACCTTAGCTTTAATTGGTACTTTATGCATTATTGCAGTATTAGGAGCTCAACTTAAAACTCAAGATCGCATTAAAAAAATTCAAGCAGATAAAATGATGGCAAAGTTTTCACTTTTAGTTCCTCCTGAGGCTCAAAGTGACAAAACTGTATTTAAATGCCACGTTTTGAACGATAAGCTTGTAGGCAAAAATATGCGCCTTTATACCGCCTCTATTGATAATGAGATTAAAGGCTATATCATGACCTACTCAACCTCACGTGGCTATTCAAATCCGCTGATATTAATTGGTGGTTTTGATAAAGATAAAAATGTTTACCGTACAGATATCCACTTTTCAATGGAAACCCCTGGTTTGGGCGATAAAGTTGACAGAAAGCATGGTAATTTTATGGATATGCTCTCAGGTAAAAATGCAGAAAATGCTAAATGGGATGTTAAAAAGTTTAATGGTGATTTTGATTACATCACAGGATCAACTGTAACCTCCCGCGCTGTGGTCTTGGCTACAAAAGATGCTTTGGATGTTTTAAATAAAACTGATATCTCAAAGCTTAAAGAATGCGAATAACCTTATTTTTAAATTTTAATTAATTTTTATGTGTAATAACGAATTAAATACTGTTGAAGGTGTAAGCGATAAAGAGCTTAAAAAGAAAGTAAAAGCCGATGGTTTAATTGCGGTCTTTTTAAAAGGTCTTTGGTCAAATAACCCAGGTCTGTGCCAGCTTTTAGGTTTATGTCCATTGCTTGCCATCACAAACTCAGCCATCAATGCCTTGGGTTTGGCAATTGCCACTTTAGTGGTAGTGATGTTCTCTTCTTTAGTGATCTCAATTTTAAGAAGATGCATATTCAGAGAAGTACGTATACCTTTATACGTAGTACTAATTGCAACTTTAGTAACTGTAGTTCGCTTTTATGTTGAGGCTTACTTTCCCGATCTCTATGACAGCTTAGGCATTTATTTATCATTAATTGTTACAAACTGTGTAATTATGGGAAGAGCGGAAGCCTTTGCCGGCCGTAATAATCCTTTAAGATCTTTAGCCGATGCTTTAGGATCTGGTTTAGGCTTTGGATTAGTACTTTTTGTATTAGGCTGTATCCGTGAAATTATAGGTTCAGGTACCTTATTTGCAGGCGCCTCTTCTCTTTTAGGTCCAATAGGTGAAAATCTTGAGTGCCATATTTTGACCTCTGACTACACCCTTTTAATTGGTATCTTGCCTCCAGGCGGCTTCTTTGCCTTGGCGATGTTAATTGCACTTAAAAATGCTTGGGCAATGCACAAGCGCAATAAAATTGAAAATAGCCTGAAAATTAAATCAATTCGTTATTAATAATATTTTTAAATAAAAAAGCTCCTTTTAAGTGAGATCACTGCAAAATGTGATTTTAAAGGAGCTTTTTATTTTTTAATAACTAATTATTCTTTTATAGAAAAACCAAAAAGCTTTAAGGTTTCTTTATATTCATTTGGCACATTTACCAAAGTTAAAGAACTCATCTCTCGTCTTTCACGATAATTTACTCTCAAAGCATCAAAACTCTTGGCATCTACACAAGTATTTTTAAATAAATAAGAGTCAAATCTTACATCATAAACACTAAATACTAAGCGACATATAAGATTAAAATCTAATTTTGAAACCTTACCAAAATTAAGCTCTAAAATCTCTGGAGTTGGCATTTTATACGGCTTAGGTGCATTTAAGGATAACTTCTTTGATAAAGAATCTGCAAGCATGACTGCAGCACGACGTTTTGACTCATATGAATATCCTGCAATATGGGCTGTAGTACCTTGTAAAAGTGGCAAAAGCTCACGCACAGAAATTGCAGGCTCACCTTCAAACACATCGCACCAGACTTTAAGATCAGGGCGTTCCTTTAAAACCTCGTATAAAGCCTGATTGTCACAAACAGCGCCACGAGAGGCATTAATTACAAAAGTGCCCTTTTTTAAGTTTAAAAGACGCTCACGATTTAAAAGATGATAAGTAGCATCCTCGCCCTTTTTTTCAAGAGGGACATGGAAGGTTACAAAATCACAATTTAAAGCATCGTCTAAGGATGCATCGCAACTTTTATCACCATTTCTAAATCTTGGAGGATCGTTCTTTACCACCTTCATGCCTAAAGCTTGAGCTTTTTTACATACTTGAGAGCCTGTATTGCCACAACCTACAACACCAATAGATTTTCCTTGTAAGTTGACGTTATAGCGCACAGCTAAAACTAAAAGGACTGATAAAATATAGTCACCGACACTTACACAATTTGAACCTGGAGCATTATCAAAGGCAATATTGCGCTGTTTTAATAAGCCTAAATCCATATGATCCATACCAGCTGTAGCCGTACCAACATATTTAAGCTTATTTGCAAAAGTTAAAAGCTCTTCATTTACTAAAGTTACAGAGCGGATAATTAAGACATCGATGTCTTTAAGATCTTCTTTTGCAATCTTGCGCCCTTCCTTTAAGATCACCTCTCCATATTGAGAAAAAACCTCACTCGCATTAGGCAAGGCTATATCCGCTAAAATTTTCATAAAAGCTCCTGTAAAAACTTTTGCATAAAAAAGATCTAGCAAAAAATTGCGCTTAAAAATCGCAATATTTAGAAAAACTTAGCCATATTTTAACGCAAAAATAATGATTGCATTTTTTATCTAAAAAGACTTTTTATTCAAAAAAAATAAAAATGTTTTTTTATTTTGTGCAAGTTTTCCCAAAAGTTACGCTAAAGGCTGCCTAAGCAGGCATATCAACGAGTTAAAAGCATGTATAATACATGCCAAACTAAACGTTCTTTGAGGAATTATTATGTCTGTGTCAACTGCAATTACCACTGATTACAAAAAGCCAGGAACTACAGCACTCCTTTTAGGATCTGGTGAGCTCGGCAAAGAAGTTGCCATTGAGCTTATTCGTTACGGTATCAATATCGTAGCCTGCGATCGTTATGAAAACGCTCCTGCTATGAGCGTAGCTCAGCATCATGCTGTAATTGATATGCGTGATCCTGTTGCTTTAGAAAACTTAATTCGCCAGGTAAATCCTGACTATATCATTCCCGAGATCGAAGCTATCGCAACTGAGGTTTTAGAAAAACTCGAAAAAGAAGGCTTTAATGTAGTACCTTCAGCTCACGCCACTTTCGTTACTATGAACCGTGAAGCTATTCGTACCTTAGCTGCAGAAGAGCTTAACTTACCAACTTCTCCATATTTCTTTGCATCAAGCGTTGAAGAAATTGAAAAGAATATCCACAAAGTTGGTTTCCCTTGCATTATGAAGCCTGTCATGAGCTCCTCAGGTAAAGGCCAAAGTGTCTTACGCTCCACAGAAGATATTGCTAATAGCTTTAAATTAGCTTGTGAAAATGGTCGTGGTGGTAAAGACCGCGTGATCGTTGAAGGCTTTGTAAAATTTGACCGTGAAATTACCTTACTTACTGTAAGTGCTGTTGATGGTATTCATTTCTGCGAGCCTGTTGGTCACCACCAGGTAAATGGCGACTACCATGAGTCTTGGCAGCCTGAGTATTTATCTGAAGAACTCTTAATTGAGAGTAAGCGTATTGCCTCTGCTGTTGTGCGTGGTTTAGGCGGTTATGGTATTTTCGGTGTCGAACTCTTTATTGCTGGCAATAAAGTCATCTTCTCTGAACTCTCCCCACGTCCTCACGATACTGGTATGGTTACTATGATCTCCCAAGATCAATCCGAATTTGCCTTACATGTTCGTGCTCTTTTAGGTTTACCTATTGGTAAGATCACCTTTGTAGGCCCATCTGCCTCAGCTGCAGTATTACCACAAGGCCACGGCAACCGTGTAACCTTTGATGGTTTAAATGAAGCTTTATCTGTAAGCCCAAGCTCTCAAATCAGAATTTTTGGTAAACCTGAAATTCAAGGAGAGAGACGTATGGGTGTATGCTTATGCCGCGCCAATAGTGTCGATGAGGCTTTAGAGAACGTAAAAAAGATGCGATCTGCTCTTAAGATTTCTGTTGCGGAGGAATAATCATGGCTATGGGTTCACTTAAGAACTTTGAGTCTATGGATCCTTTTATTTTGTTATCTGCAGTCAATATGCGTCTTCGTGATGAGTACAGTTCTTTAGATGATTTGTGCTTATCTGAAGAAATTGATAAAGAAGCTTTAGTAAAAAAGCTTTTAGATAACGGCTTTGAGTATAACGAAGATTTACGTCAATTCAGATAATGGCTAAATCTTTATTCATAATGCCCCAAGAGATCCGTATTGACGGTCTTGAGGGGCGTCTTGGCGCGTTTAACTATCTTGAAGATAAAACAACAGATAAAGAGGTAATTCACTCTCTTTACTGTCGTATTCCTGAGCGCATTTTACCTCAACCTAATATCTGTTTTCTAAATGGCTTAAATCCTGCACTTTGCACAAAAGCTACATGTGAATCAGAGTTTTATGTAGATTGTCTTAAATTATTTAAAGACGCTGATATTTTTGTCTCTTGGTCAAATCGGCCTTTAAAAGCTTTTGAAGCAATGCGTTTAAGACTTTGCAGTAAAGAGTCTATATTTGATGACAATAAAGTATATTTAGACATCTGCACCCTTTTACACTCAATAAAAGCTTTTTCAAATCCTGATCTAATCGTTTTAGGAAATCTTTTAAAAACTGCCAAATTTGCAGGTTTTAACGGCAAAATAAATCGTCACGATCAAAAGCTTAAACTTGATGCTCTAGACTTTTTAACTAAAAAAGCTTTTGAGCTGTCAAAACAGCTTTGCAGTTTTATGTTAAGACCTATAAAAGTAGTAAAAGAAAGCATCAATAAAGCTATTTTTGAGAAAAAAGCTTTAGTCACTGTTGATAGAAAAGGCAAACTTAACCTCATTATTCCGCTAAAGCTTGAAGGCTGTTTAGTCAAAGCTTTATGTTTAAAAAATGACGAGCATTTATTTATAACTACCCTTGATTTAAGGGATGGTCTTTTAATCGCACCTTATCAAGTATTAACACCTCAAAGACAAAAGATGCTTAATATAAATCTTGAGTATCGTCTTGAGACTATATACAAAGCTTTAAACGATTTAAGTTCTTTTGAGGATTTAAGTGAACTGTCGCTAGAAGAGGAGTTTTTATCAAAGCTCAATGACTATGATAAAAAGCTCTATAACACTATCTCTATGCGTGGCTTTGATGTAGCTCCTATCTTACAAACATCCGCCTTTTTCAAACGCTGGATGCTTTTGTGTAGAGGTGATAACTATCGTTATAGCTTAATTGATACAGAGCTTTCTTATTATCAAAAGATAAGCTCTCTGCAACTTGAAAGTCAGGTTAAAAGCTATATAAGTGAAGTTGAGAATCTTCAATCTTTAATTGATGAGAATAATGAAGATGATTTAAATCTAGCTTGTGCTTTAGCTCAGTATTTAAATAGCTTTTAAAAGATACAGATAGAACAAGGGCAACTTTAAGTCGCCCTTGTTTGTTGTGTGCTCAGCATGAGCTTTTTCTATAGGGTGTAAGTCCCGAAGATGCCCGCTAACGGGAAATCTTAGTAAACCACAAGGTGGTCACGGTGACGTGATAGCTGAAAGAAGTGGCTAGCAAAACTCTGGTCTGACGAACAGAAATCATCTTAGGCAGTATATGTGGATAAGCCTGCAAGTTAAGGTAAAGTCCAAAAGTTAGCCTGAACATATAATGTAAAGATGGCGGATAGATGGAGGGAAAGAAAGAGCTCTTACCTGAGGATATCTTGTCAGCGGGAAACCGTAGTAACAACGAATGACAAGAAGTCAGCAAAGGTCGTAGTAGCGAGGACTAAGCGTGAAGGACCGAACCCAACGAGTGTGAAAACAGGAGGAACTACCACATAATGTAGCCATAGCAAGGAATGCACGCCGAGAATATAAGGGCAGAAGTGCACGCCTAAGCAAGAGAGTAGCGGAGAACGTGAGGGTAATGCTAAGGATGCGGTCGAGCTGTTGTAGATAGATAAATGATGAGTAGCATTAACTTTGAACCGATAACATTAGAGAGAATAGTCGCTAGGGGTAATCTGAACAGAGCATTCAAGAAGGTACTATCCAACAAAGTAGGTGCCGGAGTTGATGGATTGCAAACCTATGAGCTGTGTGGATATATAAAATCACACCCCTATGAAATCTCAAAATCGATTCTAGAAGGAAAATACAGACCACAACCTATCAAACGAGTATATATTCCAAAGGACAATGTATAAAAACGTCCCCTAGGCATACCTACAGTAAAGGACCGATTTGTACAGCAGGCAATAGCCTTGATACTAGCGGAAGAGTACGAGAAGGTATGTTCAGACAATAGCTTTAGATTTAGACTAACAAGAAGCTGTAGTGGCGCTATAACCAGAGCGTTAGAGTACCTTAACAGAGGCCTTGAATGGGTGATAGATCTAGATCTCAGCAAATTCTTTGACACAGTAAATCACAGTAAACTCTTACAACTGTTATCAGATAGAATAGAAGACGGTAGAGTTATCTTTCTTATACACCGCTTTCTCAGAGCTCCAATAAGCAAAGAAGGCAAAGTTAGCAATAAGGTAACGATAGGCACCCCGCAAGGTGGAGTCGTAAGCCCGGTACTTGCAAACATAATGCTCAATGAACTTTACCAACTGCTAGATAGCAGAGGGATTAAGTTTGTAAGATACGCAGATGACATGGTCATAATGTGTGGCAGGAGAAAAGCTGCGGAACGTATACTGGAAAATGTGACAAAGTATGTGGAGAAGAAGCTATTTCTAAAAGTCAATAAAGATAAAACCAAGATACTACATGCATGAGAGAAATCCCAATTTCTAGGTTTTGGCTTCACTAAAAGAGTGAGCCAAAGAAAGAAAAAGGAGTGTCCCACGCAAAAGTACTTTGCTATTGTCCATGAAAAGAAATGTATTAAATTCTCTAAGAATATAAAAGAAATTTTAGATAGAAAAGCCATAGGTGGCATACAGAAGGTGAAGTAACGACTAAGAACATACATCCTAGGATGGGTAAACTACTTTACGGGAGCTATTCCGAGTAAATGGTCCCAGTACATGGATGGACTGATTAGACGTAGAATACGTCAGCTCCTGTGGAAACAGTGGAAGAAAGGCTGTAAGAGGTATGAGAAAATCAAAAGAAGGATGCAAAATGCACCGACTATTGAAGAGTATGCATACAGTTCTAACAGATACAGGCGACTATCAAAGACACCTATAATCCACAAAGCCCTAAGTAAGGGAAATTTACTTAAGGAAGGATGGTTTAGTATAGAACTAGTTGAAGGTCAAATCTGAAGTTAGGATCTAACCTTCTATCGTATGGGAAACGCCGTATGCCGAACGGCACGTACGGTGTTGCAAGAGGAGTGAGAGAAATCTCCTCCTACTCGATTTATTTGCAAGCTACAATAAGCTCTTTTATAAAGAGTTCTGATGCTTGAGATCTGCCTAAAACAGGCTTCCAAGCAATATTTAAACTACGTCTTACATCAGGCTTAAACGGCACAAAAACTAAGCCGTTATCACTCATATTGCAAACTTTATCAACACCAATTGCCACACCTAAACCAGATTCTACACATGCAGCGGCACTATTTACCTGATTATAAGAGGCTACGATATTTAAATTTTCGAATTTAACATTGTCGAAAATACCTTTTAAGGATTTGCTGACAACGCGCTCTTTATGCACAATTAATGGATATTTATAAACATCAGCCTCTTCGGCATATTCTTTATAAGCAAGCTCGTGATCTTTTTTAACGATTAAACCGACAACATCACGATTTGGGATCTGAACATGCTCAAAGTTTGGTAAATCAAAAGGATCAAAGAATACACCAAAATCTAAGATACCTTTATCTAAGAACTCACGAACTTCGTAGTGTGAAGCTGACATTAAATCAAAAATAATAGCAGGATATTTTTCCTTAAATTTAACCATCAGATCGGTAATAAATTTAAGGTTAGGAGTTTCAGTTACACCTAAAGCGATGCAACCTGATACACTACTTGAATCGCTATTAATTTCATTTACAGCAATAGATGCTAAGCTAATAAGCTCATTTGCACGTCGATGTAAAATTCTGCCCTTGTCAGTAAGGCTAATACGATGCTTACGGTTGCCTCTGACAAACAGCTTGGTCTTAAGCTCTCCTTCAAGATCCATAAGCTGACGAGACAATGTAGGCTGTGATAAATTCAAAACCTCTGCAGCCTTAGAAATACTTTCCTCTTCTACTACTTTGAGAAAATAACGCAGAACCCTTAAATCCATGAATAGCTCCCAAAAGGGCACAAAAAATAAACATAATAAAGCCCTGCTTTTCAGCAAGGCACATCTGTTGCATACAATTTAATTTTATTTAATTTAACATAAAAAAAATAAAAATTGTAACAAAGCCGGGTTATTTGTGCGTTATGACAGTTTTATTAAGAATATGCATTAAAAAGGTGCACGCAAACCTTTGTTTATGTGATGTATATCACATAAACATTTTAAAATTATAGATGAATATTCTAAAATATTTAGACTATAAAATATTGCCAAAATCACTTCGTAGGGGAAGTTTTATAAGAATATTTTGATGATGGTGATATTTAATAAATTTTGAAATGACATTTTTATGTTGACATTTACTTATAAGTATAAATTTATAAATGCTATTAGTTCGCCAATCTTGACCTAAATACTAGATAGATACATAAGTAGAAATTTAATAAAGCTATTAGCGGAGACGACATAGAGCCTTGCTACACTATCTACATAAGTAGAAATTTAATAAAGCTATTAGCGAAGCTCCAGTAAAAACTGAGCCTGAAATCTACATAAGTAGAAATTTAATAAAGCTATTATCCCCTTCTCCGGACGCTTTAATGTATCCATCTACATAAGTAGAAATTTAATAAAGCTATTAGCACTTAGCTCTCTGTAAATCTCCGGTGATCTACATAAGTAGAAATTTAATAAAGCTATTAGCCAGCACGTTTACGAAGTCACACTTTTACCATCTACATAAGTAGAAATTTAATAAAGCTATTAGCTCGTTCTATATTAAACTCATTTATTAATCTACATAAGTAGAAATTTAATAAAGCTATTAGCGGCATTGGCTGCGAACCGACTTACGAAATCTACATAAGTAGAAATTTAATAAAGCTATTAGCTTTTAAAACTCAAGTGATGAAGAAAAATCTACATAAGTAGAAATTTAATAAAGCTATTAGCAAAGCCAATTATCGATTTCATCTTCATATCTACATAAGTAGAAATTTAATAAAGCTATTAGCGTTACTGGTGCAGGCTCTCCTGATGATATCTACATAAGTAGAAATTTAATAAAGCTATTAGCGTTACTGGTGCAGGCTCTCCTGATGATATCTACATAAGTAGAAATTTAATAAAGCTATTAGCTTGCAGTTGCTTAACATCAGGCAAGATATCTACATAAGTAGAAATTTAATAAAGCTATTAGCAGAGTTGAACGCTGTCTCTATCTTCGCCATCTACATAAGTAGAAATTTAATAAAGCTATTAGCTATATTAACAAACCTTTAAATTTTTATATCTACATAAGTAGAAATTTAATAAAGCTATTAGCGAGTTGCACACTGTCTCTATCTACGCTATCTACATAAGTAGAAATTTAATAAAGCTATTAGCGAGCACGAACCTTAACTCACTCGACAATCTACATAAGTAGAAATTTAATAAAGCTATTAGCCACGCTCTAACATTATTTACAGCCATTATCTACATAAGTAGAAATTTAATAAAGCTATTAGCGTTTAACTGTATCAATTCGACGTTCAAATCTACATAAGTAGAAATTTAATAAAGCTATTAGCTTGGCACAGAAGCAGCAAGAAGAAGCCATCTACATAAGTAGAAATTTAATAAAGCTATTAGCCACTGTAAGAATGTTGGAAACTCTTGAGATCTACATAAGTAGAAATTTAATAAAGCTATTAGCCTTCACTGCTGTAGTTATGTTGTAAGATCTACATAAGTAGAAATTTAATAAAGCTATTAGCGTTTAACTGTATCAATTCGACGTTCAAATCTACATAAGTAGAAATTTAATAAAGCTATTAGCTTGGCACAGAAGCAGCAAGAAGAAGCCATCTACATAAGTAGAAATTTAATAAAGCTATTAGCGATTTATGCTCCGATTCTTTCGTTGCCGGATCTACATAAGTAGAAATTTAATAAAGCTATTAGCCACTGTAAGAATGTTGGAAACTCTTGAGATCTACATAAGTAGAAATTTAATAAAGCTATTAGCCTTCACTGCTGTAGTTATGTTGTAAGATCTACATAAGTAGAAATTTAATAAAGCTATTAGCAATAACAACAATAACATCAACGTTTACAATCTACATAAGTAGAAATTTAATAAAGCTATTAGCCCAAAAATCAGCGTACCCTCCCCCGAATCTACATAAGTAGAAATTTAATAAAGCTATTAGCGACTTTGTAAACAAGAAGATACAGAAATCTACATAAGTAGAAATTTAATAAAGCTATTAGCGGAGAGGTAAAACCTCTCCTAATGGAATCTACATAAGTAGAAATTTAATAAAGCTATTAGCAGCAGTTCAACTTGGCGTTGGATATTATGCGATCTACATAAGTAGAAATTTAATAAAGCTATTAGCTCCTGAGACTTTTCAGGGTGTGATAATAATCTACATAAGTAGAAATTTAATAAAGCTATTAGCTTACGAGTTCGTGGAGGCTATCTAATATCTACATAAGTAGAAATTTAATAAAGCTATTAGCAGAAAACTATCAGCACGCATATTACTAATCTACATAAGTAGAAATTTAATAAAGCTATTAGCACAGGGAACTTTACAGCCTTGCAGAAATCTACATAAGTAGAAATTTAATAAAGCTATTAGCGTCAGATAAGTACCAAGCATCAGATTCATCTACATAAGTAGAAATTTAATAAAGCTATTAGCCCATATAGCATTGGCAGAGTTAGCACGAATCTACATAAGTAGAAATTTAATAAAGCTATTAGCCCGTTTTATAAAAACAAATGAAATAAAACAACAAATATGGCCTAAAAAGGCTTTAAAAGAAAATTTGTTTCTTAAAATTGTGTTATATATTACCATTTGTATAAATTAAAACATATTGAGACTATAGCTTTGCGTACACTAGATTAAAAAATAATCTATCACTAATAGCTTATGCGATAATTATATCACTTTCTTCATTTTTAGCATATCCCATTCGCGTAATTTCACAATTAGCAGATAAATTAAAAATTAAAACAGAGTCTTCTTCTGTGAATTGCTTTTCAAAATCTTCTTTTATGCAAGTAATAATATTTTTAAGAATTGTTTTACTATTGTCTATTTCAAATACCGAATATTGGATTCGGTGGCCATACTTTTTAATAAACTTAGAAAACTTTGTTCTTAATTTATTATCAGCAATATCGTAACTTATAATAATCAATCTTATAACCTCAATTTAAATGCCTGATAGAGCTCTGCAGGATTGCCTTTCATAAAATTTCTGTAATACGATTGAATATATAAAAATATATCTTCTTTATATTCCAATATAGATTGTAAGAATATCGATACGTATTTCTTGTTATAATCCCATTTTAATTTATAAGATCCTCCGATATTATTAAAATCTTCTTTTTTAAACTGCTTTAAATTAATAGATTTTTTAACTTGTATATCAATTATTGGTCTAAACGGTTCAACAATATCGCATACTAGAGATTTACGCATGTAAAACTCTTTATGTAAAACTCCGCAATATACATCAAATCCATACATATCTAATAAAACTTCAACGAAGTTAAAAAGCATGGAATATCCAATATCTAAACAAGCATTAACATAATCATGTTTAATTCTAGGTTTACGACCATTCCATTCAAAAGAGTCAAAATGATTGGAAAAATATATTTTTGCTGAGTTGCCTTCATAAGATAAAAGCTCATGAAGACCTAATTTTTGAAGTTTAATTAAAGAGATAAAAGATTGGATTCTGTCTACTGCAAGAGTTAACTCTTTTGATTTTTGCCGTTTACTTATTAAGACTGAGTTTTGATTTTCAATTTTGTTAATTACTATTTGTTTTGCTAAATCAAGACTGTTATAAGCGTATTGTTTTCTGCGTAAGACTACATTTCCCTCCATTTTAGAACCAAGCTTGTCGTAAACTTTGAAGCTATTGGTTAATAAATAAATTGGAAAAGCAAACTTATGTGATCTCTGAATTATTCCTGATGTCAACGTAAAACTGCCAACAATACACAGCATGTAAATACGATAACAAGTGCACTGTAACCTTATTTTTCCATATATATCTTTAACAATCAAATTATCATTACCAAAAGAAACTTTCTCCCCTAGAGTTAAAAAAACAAAAACAACCTGTTTTTTAGAAAATTCCGGCAAAGACATCATAGTAAAGACCTATCACAAGCTGATTCATAAACACACTTTTGACATTTCTCTTTGTTTAATTGTTTAAAAGATTCAAAATCGAAATTACGAATTGCCTCAATTGTTTTTTCAAACTTTTCAAGCATAGGCTTGTTGTCTTGTGGCAGTGGCTGTTCGTAAATTTTATTATCTGTATAGCTATATAGTCTTATCTTTTGAACGTCATAACCCATTTCAATCATTGAAAAATATTGGGCATAAAGCTGAAATACATAACCATCATAAATTTTTGTGATTGTTCGTTTTCGCTCAGTTAATACTTTTTTATTTATATCGAATAGATCTATCTTTCCATATAAATTGTATTTTTCGCAGTAGCAAGACATTCCCTGAAGGAAATTCTTGCTACTGCTATATTTATTTGAATCGATAGATTGATGCGCAAATTTTCCTAATATCTGAGAAGAATTTTTAAATGACATATCACTTTGATTTCCATATAAATTATGAAAATATATGGAAACTGGGCAAAAAAATAAAATCATTTAAAAAGGAAAATTGTATTGCATCATCCATAAATTAACTTAACCTACTATTTTTTATTAAACCTAGTTTGAGTAAACTCAAACCAATCTTTATTGGTTATTTTTAAATTTTCTGCATTTTTATTGATTTGTTCCAATAGCATCAGTCCCTTAAGAGCAATATGGTATGCACCATTAGCATCAGCATCTTTTGGCAATTTCTCATCACTATCATTAGAGTTAAAGAAATATTTTTTACCGTCCATATCATGTTTAACCGGAGAAATTAAATAATCCTCCCCATCAGATGAACTATTTCTAAGTTGCAAAATATTTTTAAAAATAAATAACAATTTGGTGAAAAAAATTGTTTCCAATTTTTTATCATCAAAACAACTAATTAAATTGTTTCCAGACGAATAATCAATAAGATAATTATCTAAAAGTTTTTTCAACTCATCTGTAGGAGAATAATTTTTAACATCAATATACTTATTGGTGTCTTTATTTTTTTTCTTTAATATCCTATTGCCGTAACTAAAGATATCCCAGTTCTTTTCATAAAAATCAGCTTTACAACTAAATTTAGATAAATCAGTTTTAAATACAAATAAGTCATCTTCCTTTAAATATCTAATTTCTGAAAATTTAGAGAAAAAATCATGAATAGATTCTTTACTCTCAATTCCATGAAAATTAAATACATTAGCAAATCCTGTTGTTGGATCAATCTTAGATGTATAGGCTGCTGGAACATAAAAAATAAATCCAGTCTGATTTCCTATTTTGCTAAAAGATTTAATTTGATCTGTAAGCTGATATCCATTTAAAACACCACCTTTATCAGTCCATTTAGAATCTTTAAAGACTAAATAATTAAGCTTATCAATCAATGCTTTTTCAAATTGTTGATATACAGATTTTTCGGAAATACCTCCTCTTATACGCTTAAATCCAAAATTTAAATTTTCTAAAACGATAATAGCGTTATATTCGATCATCATTTTTGATAATTGATGGATGATGCCGGACAAATAGCCTTTTTTAAGATCCGATATTTTAGAGATTGACTCCCAAGAACGCTTTTGAGCATTTCTTTCTTGCTCTCTTAAATATAATTTTTCATTAAAATCAATAGATAAAGTCTTTTCTTCTTTTTTAAGATTTTTTGATAAATTATTTAACGACTTTTGTAATAATATTTCGCCTTTTTGATTTATTACGGTTACATATAATAAATTACGCTCACCACGATCAATACCAATGATATTGATATCCTTATTTTCCTTTAAAAAACTTTCTACTTTGTCGTTAAATTTATCAGACTTTTTATTAAAATTTATTGCTATAGGACAATTAAAAGAGAACTTGTCTTCGGTAAATCGCTTATCTTTTTGTATGTCGTAATCAGCTGTTTTACATACAATTTCTTTCTCATGCTCTAAATAAAATTTTTTAGATTTATCTGATAAATCACAATAATCTAGTTTTCCATTTTTAAGTCTATATATTTCGTTATAAATATTTTCTGGTATAGATTTATATGAATTATCTTTTACTGACAGATATGTTTTATTGACAAGACAAGAATTTTTTTTGTGTGTAACTTTTTTACTATCTAAACTTTTATATCTATAGAACAATTCTGCATTACCGTTCAACCTTATTGCATATGGTAATGTTGATTGATCAAATAAACTTAAAAAATAAAGCGTATGTAGGTTCATCTTGCCATAAGATTTTGCTTTAAAATCCTTATTTGAGATTTGATATAAAAATAATTTATTATTATCAATAAGATAATTAATGTAGTTTTCTGAAACATTCACAAAACTAATTTTGTACGTATAACTATCAATATCATTTATAAGATCTGTATAGCTCTTATAATTATCACGATTTTTTTTCACTAAAGATAAATCAAAATTGTCACAAGATTTATAATTGTCAATAAAATTAATAACAAAATCAATAACTTGTTTTAATAACTTCGGGTTATTTTCATCTAATTCTTTTTTTTCTGCTGCATTTATATATTCAAATACTTCATAAGAGATCTTTAATTTAGATTTAAAACTTTTATTTTCAATATAAAAATCGTCTTTTGATTTTTCAAAATGACCTTTTACAACTTTTAAACCAGCAGAAATTCTTTTGAAATTTTTGTTAAAATCCAAAACAGAATAACAAATCTTTCTATAACAACTTTTTGCATCTTCTTCGGAATTAGAATTTAATTTATTTAAAATCTGTTTATTTCCAGTCTTAAACTTATTATTCAAAATTCCTAAATAATAAAAACCATCTTTTTCAAATAATAAAGATAAATTAACTGACTCTTTACTTTGACTCCAGCCTTTAGCTAAAGTTGAAGATCCAAAATTTAACTTAATTTTTTCAATGCTATAAGGCTTCTTTGTTACATAATTTCTGACTTTATCGTAAAGTTTTACAATTGGCTTAAACTCTTTTAATAAACTCTCATACTCATAATAAAAAGAATTATCTTTAATATTTGCTTCTGTTACAAATATTTTCGAAAAGTCAAATAAGGCATGCAAAGAGTCTAAAGCTTTTTTTAAAACAGCTTTATCTTCTTTTATATTTTGTGATAACTTGTCAACTAAAGCTTTATCTTTAATGCATTCACCTAACAATGACTTAAATTTATTAGAGATGAGTAACAATAGATCTTTTTTGTTATATTCATTATCTATAAATTTATTTAAGTTAGACAAAGCAAATTCTTTAGAAGAAATAAACTGATCTAAATCGTCTTTTTTTAATTTGACGTTAGATACAATAGCTGTTCTAATTTTGTCCCATTCAAAACCACCATATAACCATTTTGATAATAAATTAATTCTTTTACCACTTACAAAAATTTTGTCAGTTTCATAGTCACTTAAATGATTAAATAATTCTGTTAATGACTCTATATTAGATAAGCTCTTATCATTTTTTGAAAATAAGACATCAAAGTATTCTTTAATTTTAAGAATAACCTCTTCATCTGACTTAAATTCGTCGATAAAAAATGTTTTTTCTTTATCAGACAAAATTTGTTTATAAAGAGGATTTAACTTTATAGCTCGAGCTTTTTTTAATTTATCTTTTAATTCATTATCTTTTTGTAAAGATAAATTTACAATTTCATTTAAGCCTTGAACATGTTTTTCACCGGCCTTACCTGATAATAATTGATTAAAACTATCAATGCCTTTTTGAGATAAAATTTTATTAAAATTTTTAATAGAAAATACTTCATCAAGGCTTAATCCTTCAGGTAACATGTTATTTTTTATAAAAATTTCTTTAGCAGATTCTATACATTGCGGGCATATAGACTGCCATTTTTTAAATATAGAAATATTGGCAACAAATTTTGGAAAGTTTTCATTAACAATGCGGTTACTAACAGAAGTTGAAATACCCTTATTTGAAAAAACGTTTTCTATATTTTTTATAAATTTCTCAAAATATGTAGTGAAATTTTTAAAATTTTCTAAAACTTGTTTATCTTCTGCACTAATATTTTGCATATAAGATATAGCTAANGATAATATCTTTTGAAGAAAGTGATATTTTTTTACCTTCAGTTTCTTTTTTATTTGATTTTTTGGGTTTCTTATTTTGCTTTTTTTCTTCNNTTCAGATTTTGTTTTTTTTATTTCAACATCATAAAGTTTGTATAAAATTTCACTTATTTTTTTTCTTAAATTTTCTTGTTCTGTTTTAATTTTTTTCGAATCATCTTGTTCTAATAAAATACCTAATTTACTAAAATCTAAATCAATATTAGTTAAAGCATCATCGATAATTTTTCTAAAAAAAATCATCATAAGATCTTTTAATTTTTTAGAATTAGTTTTTAAAAGCTCATCTTTTTCTAGAATTTTTTCATTTTTGAAATTTTCTAAAGTTTTACCAACAGGTATTAACTCATTTTTTAAAGTAATAGTTTTTTGATATTTTTCAGAAAATTCTGCTAAAGTACTCATATAAGATCTCACAAAAAAATACATTTCAAACAAAAATAAACTTTATTTGAGAATCTACAACAGTAGAAATTAATAAATACAAAACACCTTTATATGTTATGTCAATATATATTATATGATATTTTTATTTTTGTTAATTACAAGAATATCACAAAAACTGTACGTCTTATTTTTAAGACAATATTTTCATTTTTTATAAACTCATGGTAACTACTCAGAAACCCACATTAAGTTATGAGTAGAATTTTACATTGTGCTATATGTCACATTCTATATAGAAAGAACTTTTTTCATACAAAGAAAAATTTATGCCTTATTTTGAGCATATTTGGCTTTATTCGAAAACCTGTTTTTCTTTGGAGTGTTTTGTCATTTTTCTCACTTATCGATCGTGATGACGATCTTATGATCGTTCTAGATCGATTTTTAGCGTTATCAAATTTGCATAAAACATCTTATAAAAATGCTAAAAAAAACTAAATGGTATAATTATTTTTAAGTAATAGATATACAAGGTTTTTTATGGATTTTGACGAGCTAAAAAAAACAGATTGCCAATCTAACAGAGGAGCTTAAATCAAGATGTTCCTCTGAGACTTCAGTACTCGTCGAAAGCTTGTCTTTTATGCTCAACATGATGCTTAAAATGCAACAAGCATCACTATCAAAACAGTTAGAAACTCAAATTAAACTAAATGAACGCCTTGTAGCAACTATAGAAGATTTGCAACTTACCATAAAAGACTTGAAACGGCAGTTAGGACAAAATTCTAAGAATAGCTCTAAACCGCCATCAAAAGATGATTTTAACAAACCTTCAAGAAATAAAAGTCTTAGAGAAAAAACAGGAAAAAAGACCGGTGGACAAAAGGGCCACAAAGGCATCAGTATGAGCATTCCTCATGATGCTGATGAGGTAAAAAAACATATTCCAAATAAGTGTAAGTTTTGTCCAAACTTAAGTAAATGCATATCTTTAGGCAATGTATTTGCATGTGGTGAGTCAAGATATGTGGTAGAGGCTGTTGTAAATACACATGTAATAGAGCATCAATCTTTAAAGGCAGTAGCTTGTCCTTTAGGAGACATAAAGCTTAGAGGAGAGTTTCCTGAAGATGTAAAGGCTCATGTTCAATACGGAAAAAGCTTTACAGTTTTAGCAAGTATTTTAAATACCACAGGAGCTGTAAGCATAAGTAGGATACAGGAGCTTTTAGGCGATTTATTTGGTGTAAGCATCTCTCAGGGCACAATCATATCAATGGTAGAAACATGTGCCCAAAAAGTAAGCCCTATCATAAAAGTCATAAAGCAGCATCTTATATCATCAGAAGTGGTAAATTTTGATGAAACAGGAGTCAGAGCTTTAGGCTCATTATATTGGGTTCACAACGCATCAAACAGTGAATTTACATATCAGAGCATAGATAAGAAAAGAGGACTTGATGGTATAAAAACAAATGAGGTATCAGTCGTCTTTAAAGGTATAGCTGTTCATGACTGCTGGGCTTCATATTGGAATTTAGAAAATATAAAAGAGCATGCTGTATGTTGTGTACATTTATTAAGAGAGCTTAATGGTGTCATAGAAAACGAAAAAGTCCAAAGTTGGGCTTCTAGGTTTAAACAGCTGCTTATCACCATGAAACAGATAAAAGATGTGGCAATAAAAAGAGGAAAATATAGTATAGAAAAACATACATTAGAGAGAATAGATAAAGAATATGACTCGATAATGAGTTTAGCAAATATTGAATTTCCACCACCTCAGGCAAATATAAAACAAAGACGAGGACGGATAAGGAAAGGAAAAACCAGAGCTTTAATTGAACGACTAATTAAGTTCAAGAAAGCGATATGCCTCTTTTTAAGAAAATTTGATGTACCGTATGATAATAATCAAGCGGAACGAGACATTCGCAATGTAAAAACGAAGATAAAAGTCTCAGGATGTTTTCGGAGCAAAGAAGGAGCTCAGAATTATCTTACAATCATGTCATTTATCAGCACCGCCCAAAAAACACGGCATAAAAGCATTTGAAGCATTAAATGCTGCATTTAATGGCAATGCTGAGGCTATTTTGGTTAAGGGTTCTGCGTAGTTACAACTCATGTTTAAATTACTAAAAAGCCCCTTATACAGAATATAAGGAGCTTAAATTATTTTTTATTTAAACTTAGTTTACGCTTTTTTACGAGTAGTCCTTTTAGCAGTACTCTTAGCCTCAGCTACATCCCACTTATGAGTTTCCTCATTGTAAAAAGCTGTAAAGCCTGTAGGCTTACCATCTCTTACACCGATTACATACTGCTTTTGCATCTTGCGACTAAAACGTACTTCAGTTTCATTACCATCAGAATCGACATCAGGAGCCATTGCCAAATATTGGAACTTAGGTGAGATTCGATCATAAAAACGCTTTAACTCAGATACCTTAGGAGGACGAGTCTCACGTACTTTAGGGAAGTTATGAGCTGCCAAGAAGATACCTGCAGCGCCATCTCTTAATACGTAATGAGCACCTTCTGCCTTACAAGGAAGTTCTGGTAAATCTACAGGATCCTCTCGTGGAGGGGCTACCTGACCGTTCTTTAAAATCTTACGGGTATTGCCACACTTTTCATTAGTGCAGGCCATATATTTACCAAAGCGCCCATCCTTAAGTACCATCTTGCTACCGCATTTTTCGCAGACAACCTCAGGTCCTAAGTCAATTTCAGAAGTAAAATTACCCTCTTCTAACTGATAACCATCGCATCCTGGTAATGAGCATAAATAAAGCTTATGACCTTCATCAATTAAATAACCATCCATTACAGAATGGCACTTAGGGCAGCGCGGACGAGAACGTAAAATTGCGGCCTCTTCCTCTTCGCTAAGCTCTTTTTTATTTAAAGAACTAATATCAATTGGTGATAAGTTTAAAGTCTTATGGCATCTCTCTTCAGTTGGGACGCTCTTATCATAATAACCCAGGCAAGATAAGAACATACCGGTCTTACCTGACTGTACAGCCATATGATATTTACCACATGCAGGGCACTTCATCGAAATCTCAAGAGGCTTATTCTCAGGCATACCACCCTTTTCAGCAGGAGCTGATGCGCGCTCTAACTCCTCATCAAAGTCCTTGTAGAACTTATCTAAACTCTCCTGCCAATTTTCCTTACCTTGAGCTATAAGATCTAAAGAGTCTTCCATAGAGGCTGTAAAGGAAGTATCCATTAAGTCTTTAAAGCTAAAGCGTAGTCTATCTGTTACTACCTCGCCCATACGCTCAGCATAGAAACGGCCATGCTCGATTTTGACATAGCCTCTATCCTGAATAGTGGAGATAATCGAGGCATAAGTTGAAGGTCTACCAATACCGTCTTTTTCAAGCTCTTTAACTAAAGTGGCCTCAGAGAAACGTGCTGGAGGCTGAGTAAAGTGCTGCAGCGGATCAAGTTTCTCTAAAGTTAAAGTGTCTTGTGCTTTTAACTCAGGCAAGAGATTTTCATCAGATTTACCAAAGCTCCAAGCTCTTTTAAAGCCATCAAATATAATATGACGGCCTGTAGCCTTAAGATCGTAGTCGTTGCAAATTACATTAACAGTTGTGGACTCATAAACCTGAGGTGGCATTTGTGAGGCTAAATATCTGGCATAAATTAAAGAGAATAATCTCTGCCCATCACGATCAACATCAGAAGGTAATGGTGATTGTGGATGCGATGGACGAATAGCCTCGTGAGCCTCTTGGGCAGACTCTTTTGACTTATAGTAATTTGGTTTTTCAGGTACGTATTGCGGACCATACTTCTCAGAAATGATTTCACGAGCAGCCTCAATGGCATCATTTGAGAGATTAACACTATCAGTACGCATATAAGTAATAAGACCGCGCTCATATAATCTTTGAGCTACAGTCATAGTCTTTCGTACACTAAAACCTAATTTTTGGTTAGCTGATTGTTGCATGGTAGAAGTTGTAAAAGGTGGCAGTGGCGACTGCTTACCAGGTTTTACATCAACCTTAGATACAACATAAGGACCATTCTTTAAATCATCTAAAATTGCAAAAGCTGAAGCTTTATCGTGGATTTGACACTTCTTGCCTTTAAATGAAAAGAGTGAAAGCTTTAAGCTCTCCCCTTTTTTAGTACTGGTATAGGCATCAATAGTCCAATACTCTTCAGGAACAAAAGCCTTAATCTGACGTTCTCTATCGACAATAAGCTCAACTGCTACTGACTGCACTCGTCCTGCAGATAAGCCTCGGGCCACTTTTTTCCATAAAAGAGGTGAGACCATGAAGCCTACAACACGATCTAAAAAGCGTCTTGTTTGCTGAGCATTTACCAGATCCATATTGATGCGACCTGGGTTTTCAAAAGCTTTGGCAATGGCACTGCGGGTAATTTCTGGGTATTTAACGCGCAAGTATTTATCTTCGCTACCACCTAACACCTCTTTTAAGTGCCAAGCAATAGCCTCTCCCTCGCGGTCAAGATCGGTTGCCAGATAAACCTTATCAGCAGTTTTTGATAATTTCTTAAGCTCAGATACTACCTTCTCTTTACCAGGCATTATCTGATAATCAGCCTTCCAGTTATTGTATGGATCAATACCCATTCTTTGGGCTAAAGCTTTGTTCTTAGCCTCACGAGATCTACTTCCAGGTCCTGTTTTTTTTACAGTACTACCACTTACAGGAAGATCACGGATGTGTCCGACACTGGCTTTAACAATATAATCATCTCCAAGATAACGATTAATGATTGTCGCCTTGGAAGGTGACTCCACAATAACCAATGATTTACCCATAATGCTGATTTACCTTCTATAAGAGCTTATCATTTACATTTTCGGTATTTGCAAGCTCGCGTTTAACTGCTTTAACCCAAGTACGGGCGCAAACCAATTTCTTTACTTTTAATAAGATAGACTTTTTTTTCTTACGGCGCCATACCAATTTAACAGCGCTACCATAAGTCTCATCGATTCTTTTTGCAATATAGCTATTAGATGAGGCAATTTCATCTACAAGTCCACGCTCTTTTGCATCTTCTGCAAGCCAATGTTCGCCTGTAGCAATATCATCAATTTTAAGCTGCAACTGCGGACGATAGCGGGTAACAACCTGTTTAAAACGCATATGAATCAGCTCAAGATCTTGACGCAATTTTTGGCGATCTTCATCGGTATTTTTGCCAAACATTGTAACTGTACGCTTGTATTTACCTGCAGTTACCTGCTCATAATCAACATCGTATTTTTCCAAAAGTCTATGGAAATTAGGAATTGAGGCAACAACACCAATTGATCCTATATAAGCAAAAGGAGCGGCAATAATCCGTGAAGCTACACAGGCCATAAGATAGCCCCCTGAAGCTGCTACCTCATCTACACATACTGTAAGTCTAATACCTCTGTCACGAATACGGGCTAACTGAGATGCAGCTAAACCATAGGAGTTAACTAAACCGCCTGGAGAGTATAACTTTAAGATAACCTCATCTTGTGGTGTTGCAACATCTAATATGGCATCAATTTTGCGTGTTAAGATACTTAAAGAAGAGGCTTTAACATCACCATAAAAACCTATTACAAATAAATTTTTAGGGCAAAAATAGCCATCTTTTGTCAATTCGTCTAAATGATCTCGNACGCTTGTCTTCTGAGGATTTTTGATCTTCTTTGTTATTTTTATCAGAAGATTTATCTTCTTTTTTACTCTCTTTTTTATCTTTNNGGCTTTTTTATCGTCTTTAAAGGCAGGATCACACTCCTCTAAAGCATCCTCCATAAAAGCTTTTCTATCAGCAAATTTTTCTCTTAAATCGACAACCTTAATACGGCTCTCTTGATTATCGTCTTTATTTTTAGCTATACGCTTAACTAGGACTATACAAAGCAGAGCTAAAAACAGACCTATTACTAAAATCACGGTCTTGGCTGAAAAAGCCAAAACCTCAAACAAATACTCCATTTACTCACGACCTTCTTGACGCATTAGAAGTTCTTCTCTACCGGCATCGGTTAAAACTACCTTATCATCTAAAATATTTACAAAGCGCTGTTTATATAAAAGACCTAATGCCTTTTTAAACTTAGCTTTTGACATATGTAAAAAGTCTTCAATGTCAGATGGAGATGATTTATCAGAAAATGGTAAGACTCCATCGCTATTTAAAAGAACCTTAATTAAATCGTCAGCTGCATGTTCAATACCGCTTCGTCCTGGCTCTTGCAGAGAAACATCTAAACGACCATCATCACGAACATTGATAATATAAGCCTCATAGCGTTTACCATTGCGGATCTCACCTTTTTGAGAACTTGCATAAATTAAGCCGTAATATTTGTCGTCAACTGCAACTCTAAAGCCTAAAGGAGTACGCTCACAAGGAACGCATGTTACTCTCTGTCCAACCTTATAGCTGCCACGCGGTGGCACATCTTCTAAGTAACGATTTAATCTTTGAGTACCAAACAAGCGACCATAGCTATCCTCAGCTATATAAATAAGAGCGCTTGAACCTACTTCAAAATTAGTACGTTGCTCAGATACAGGAACTACCAACTCCTTTGGAATTCCTAAATCAAGATAAGCTGTACCACAATCAATAGAGGTAACCATTAAACGACCAACCATGCCTTTTTGTAAATAAGGATGTCTTGCTGTAGCTAAAACACGGCCACCATCTACATATAAGAAAACTCTTAACTCATCATCAACCTGTAAATCTGCAGGTAACTGACGACGAGGCACAAATAACTCGCCGTACTGAGCTCCATCAATAAATGCACCCTGATCGGTAATTTTTACAACCTTACGGGAAATCATTACGCCAGTTTCAACAAACGAAGCAGTCATAGCAGAATCCTTTTTAAACTTTTTTATCAATTATATTAAAACTTTTGAAAAAATTACTTAAACAAAATCTTATATTTAAAAGAATTTTTTTTAATTCGTGGATCTTGGCGCCTTCAAAGCGTACAAACATTGTCAATAAAATTTCAAAGTGCAATAATACCGACCTTAAAAATCTCCGTCAAATTTAAACAAGAAAAAGCATATGAGTTTTTTGACATTATTTTTTATAGGTGCCGGTGGTTTTATAGGCGCAATCTTAAGATCTCTTAGTGGATTTCTCTTCTTAAAGTCCCCGGTTTTTTTAGGTGTTCCTTTAGCAACATTATTTGTAAATATTGTAGGTTCTTTTTTAATAGGAGTTTTTTTAAGCTCACCTTATGTCTTAAATAGACCTGAACTTAAAGGATTTTTGACAGCAGGTATTATGGGAGGTCTTACAACATTTTCTACATTTAGTTTTGATAATGTAACGCTTATTTCAGATAAGATGTGGTTATATGCAGCGTTAAATATAACTTTAAATGTAATTTTAGGTTTTTGTGCGTGTTTTTTAGGAACCTTGATACCAAAACTTTTGGCTCTTCCGGAAAACTGTGGCTAATTAAAATTTAATATCTAATTTTGTTATACCAATAGACAAAAAAATGGTCGTTCCCAATTAAGATTGAATTAAACAAAAAAACAACCAACCTAGGAGAACGACCTATGAATATTGTAGCCGACTTTCATAATTTTTTCTTTAATCTTTTTTATACAAACTTCAAACTTTTTAATTATCAATTTGATGAAGATAAGAAAGAGATTCATCTTTTCTTAGAGCCTAAAGACAATTATCCTCAATGTCCTATCTGTAAAAATCATAATGTTGTAGTTCATGAATATAGACATAGAATAGTTAAAGATGGCTCTTATAACGGTTTTCAGTTTATTTTGCATATTACCTATAGAACTTTTAAATGTAAGTTCTGCGATAAATATGCAACCGAACAAATACCTTTTATTTCAAGTAGACACCGCATCACCAAAAGCCTTGAAAATGAAGTTATTGAGGATTTACAAAGGTCTGGGTCTATCAAAGATACGGCTCAAAGAACTTCCCTTAAATGGGATACGTGTAAGCAAATTCACAAAGACTATCTAAAAAGAAACACGCCTTTCTTCCTTGGTAAGGCAAAACATCTTGCTATTGATGAATTCTCTATTAAGAAAGGCCATAAATATGCAACTGTAGTTGTTGATTTAGATACTAAAAGAGTTATTTGGGTTGGTAAGGGTAAGACTGTACGAGAGGTTAATCGCTTCTTTAAATTATGCGGTACAGAGGGCTGTAAACAAATAAAAGCAGTAGCAATGGACCAAAATGCAGGATTTGCTACTTGTGTTAATAAGTATTGCCCTAATGCTAAGGTTGTCTATGATTTATTCCATATGGTTTATAACTTTGGAAGACTTGTTATAAGCGCCATAAGACTAAGACTTGCCTATGAAAATAAAAACAAAAATGATGACAATGCTTATTCTCTTTTAAAGCGTTCAAGATTTCTGTTACTTACAAAAAACTCTAATTTATCAGAAGAAAAAAGAATAAAACTTAATGATATTTTAAGCTTTTATCATGATTTATATGCAGCTAATGAGCTAAAAGAGCTATTACCTGAAGTATTCCATGCTCACTCAAAAGAAGAGTCAGAATCTCTTTGGGATGAATGGGTAAGGTTAGCTTTACAGTCAAAAGTTCAAGAGATTACTAAGTTTGCCAAAGTGCAAAACAGAAGATACCGAGATGGTATAACAAATTCAGGTATTTACAGGATTAGAACAAGCGTTCTTGAAGGGATAAACAATAAGATAAAAGTATTAAAAAGATTAGCTTATGGATTTAGAGATTTGGAGTATTTCTTCTTAAGAATTAGAGATGCTTTTAGAGGTAATGCTTATGTTTAACATATAGCCCTAATGAATATAATCTCAATTTCATTAGGGCTATCCACAGATTCTCGGAAGAACCAAACTTTTTAATTAATAAAAAATATGGCCAAAAAAAAGATGCAGCTTAAGCTGCATCCTCTTTAGATTATTTATTAATAAATAATATTAAACGCGTAAGAAGTCCACGTGTAAAATACGCTCAGAAACTGGATGACGCTGAATGTCAACTGGTTTAACAGCGATCTTCTCACCGTTTAAAGAAAGGGTTAAGCCCTCGAAGAACTCAGCCTTTAAAGCAGCAGCGATGAGCTTCTTCTCGTCTAATAAAACGGTAACAGCTTCTTTGCCCTGACCGATGATGATTGCAGGGGTCTGCTCGTTACGACGGTGGCGGCGGCTCGCACCTCTTCCAAAGTCATTACGGGCAACTACTTCTAATTCGATAGCCATAATCAAATATTCCTATAATTTTTAAAATAAGATAAAATTAAAAAGCCATGTTCCTGCGACCAGAAGCACGGCGCGCGTGATTATACCAATAAATACAAAATATAGCAAATTTAAAATTAAGCAGATTTTATGGACAACTATCAAAGACCTTCTAAAGATGAATCATTCATGGAAATTGCAGTTGCAGTTTCCATGCGCTCAACATGTTTAAGACGCCGTTATGGAGCTGTAATTGTATCTAAGGATGGACGAATTGTGTCCACAGGATATAACGGAGCCCCTCGCGGAAGAGCCAATTGCGTTGATTTAGGATTCTGTTTAAGACAACAGTGCAAAATCAAACCTGGTACTCATTATGAGCTTTGTCGCGCTGTTCACGCTGAAGCTAATGCCATTATCAACGGCAATCCTTTAGATATCGTAGGCTCAACTTTATACTTAGCAGGAACTGAAGCCTCTTCAGGAAAACCAAGCCCTCAGATGCGCCCTTGCGCTATGTGTGAGCGTTTAATTTTAAATGCACAAATTGCAAGAGTAGTTTTACGCAATGAAAATGGCGAAATCTTCTCTGTTGATCCTCAAAAATGGGAAGACGATCTGCCACAAAAGATTGCTTCTGAATTTAAGCTCGAGGATAAAGAATAATGGTAAGTTTTGATGAAATTTTTGCTTTTAAAGGCATTATTTTTGATTTAGACGGTACTTTAGTTAACTCAGAGCCAAGCCATCTTTTAGCTTGGAATGAAGTTTGCAAAAAATATAACTTACCTTTGATGACTTTAGAGTTTATGCAGCATATAGGCGGTGTCAGCACTGCTAATATCTGCAAAATGTATTGCAAAGAACACCATCGCGATGATTTGGATACAGATAAAGTTGCCAAAGAGAAAATTGAGATTTATAAGCAAAAATTTATGTTGGATGTTCAAATGAATACACATATCTCATCCATCTTAATTAAAGCTCACGAAAAAGGCATTAAGACCTCTATTGCTACAGGCTCGCAATTACCTGAGACTAAATTCTTATTAGAAAAGCACGGCCTTTTAGATAAAGTTGATGCGATTGTCTCATCCGATCAGGTAAAACACTGCAAACCTGCTCCTGATACTTATTTACTGGCCGCAGAGCGTTTAGGAGTAGAGCCTAAAAACTGCTTAGTTTTTGAAGATACCCCAATTGGTCTTCAAGGCATTAAAGCTGCCAAAATGACAGCACTCCAAGTCTTCCAAGATAAAATCATCTCTGATTTTATCCGTCCTTAATCGAGTAGGAGGAGATTTATCCCACTCCTCTTGCAACACCGTACGTGCCGTTCGGCATACGGCGTTTCCCATACGATAGAAGGTTAGATCCTAACTTCAGATCTGACCTTCAACTAGTTCTATACTAAACCATCCTTCCTTAAGTAAATTTCCCTTACTTAGGGCTTTGTGGATTATAGGTGTCTTTGATAGTCGCCTGTATCTGTTAGAACTGTATGCATACTCTTCAATAGTCGGTGCATTTTGCATCCTTCTTTTGATTTCCTCATACCTCTTACAGCCTTTTTCTTCCACTGTTTCCACAGTAGCTGACGTATTCTACGTCTAATCAGTCCATCCATGTACTGGGACCATTTACTCGGAATAGCTCCCGTAAAGTAGTTTACCCATCCTAGGATGTATGTTCTTAGTCGTTACTTCACCTTCTGTATGCCACCTATGGCTTTTCTATCTAAAATCTCTTTTATATTCTTAGAGAATTTAATACGTTTCTTTTCATGGACAATAGCAAAGTACTTTTGCGTGGGACACTCCTTTTTCTTTCTTTGGCTCACTCTTTTAGTGAAGCCAAAACCTAGAAATTGGGATTTCTCTCATGCATGTAGTATCTTGGTTTTATCTTTATTGACTTTTAGAAATAGCTTCTTCTCCACATACTTTGTCACATTTTCCAATATACGTTCCGCAGCTTTTCTACTGCCACACATTATGACCATGTCATCTGCGTATCTTACAAACTTAATCCCTCTGCTATCTAGCAGTTGGTAAAGTTCATTGAGCATTATGTTTGCAAGTACCGGGCTTACGACTCCACCTTGCGGGGTGCCTATCGTTACCTTATTGCTAACTTTGCCTTCTTCGCTTATTGGAGCTCTGAGAAAGCGGTGTATAAGAGAGATAACTCTACCGTCTTCTATTCTATCTGATAACAGTTGTAAGAGCTTACTGTGATTTACTGTGTCAAAGAATTTGCTGAGATCTAGATCTATCACCCATTCAAGGCCACTGTTAAGGTACTCTAACGCTCTGGTTATAGCGCCACTACAGCTTCTTGTTAGTCTAAATCCAAAGCTATTGTCTGAAAATACCTTCTCGTACTATTCCGCTAGTATCAAGGCTATTGCCTGCTGTACAAATCGGTCCTTTACTGTAGGTATTCCTAGGGGACGTTTTTATACATTGTCCTTTGGAATATATACTCGTTTGATAGGTTGTGGTCTGTATTTTCCTTCTAGAATCGATTTTGAGATTTCATAGGGGTGTGATTTTATATATCCACACAGCTCATAGGTTTGCATTCCATCAACTCCGGCACCTCCTTTGTTGGATAGTACCTTCTTGAATGCTCTGTTCAGATTACCCTAACGTTCTCCGCTACTCTCTTGCTTAGGCGTNGCACTTCTGCCCTTATATTCTCGGCGTGCATTCCTTGCTGTGGCTACATTATGTTGTAGTTCCTCCTGTTTTCACACTCGTTGGGTTCGGTCCTTCACGCTTAGTCCTCGCTACTACGACCTTTGCTGACTTCTTGTCATTCGTTGTTACTACGGTTTCCCGCTGACAAGATATCCTCAGGTAAGAGCTCTTTCTTTCCCTCCATCTATCCGCCATCTTTACATTATATGTTCCGGCTAACTTTTGGACTTTACCTTAACTTGCAGGCTTATCCACATATACTGCCTAAGATGATTTCTGTTCGTCGGACCAGAGTTTTGCTAGCCACTTCTTTCAGCTATCACGTCACCGTGACCACCTTGTTGTTTACTAAGATTTACTGTTAGCGGGCATATTCGGGACTTACACCCTATAGAAAAAGCTCATGCTGAGCACACAAGCTAAAAGAGCCATCCTCATGGATGGCTCTTTTGTTTACTGTTCCTCAATAAGTTTTGGGCACAGTTCTTTTGGACGAGAATCTATTTTGTCAGGATCATAATTACGTCTTTCATTGCTGTTCATATCAGAGATAATTTCCAAATCCTGAGGTGATAAATCAAAGTCATATAACTGTGAATTTAATAAAATACGTTCAGGGCGAACTGACTTTGGAATTACCGCAATACCTCTTTGAATGTCCCACCTTAAAATAGCTTGAGAGGCTTTTACTTTGTAGTAATCACAGATGCCAATTAAACGTGGATCGCCTACTAAAAGTCTGCCCTCGCCGCCTAATGGAGAATAAGCTTCCATTAATATATTTCGTTGACGGCACCATGTGCATAACTCCTCTTCAGTATTAACCGGATGAATTTCCATCTGATTTACCTGTGGGACAGTTTTAGCACCAGCTTTTTCTAAAGCTTGTAAATGGTGAATGCGGAAATTTGAGACACCAATTGCGCGACATAAGCCTTCTTGTTGCAACTTCTCAAGCTCTAAATAAGCCTTCTCATAACCTTTAAAAGGCCAGTGCAACAAAAAAAGGTCCACATAATCAAGACCTAAACGCTCAAGAGAATCTAATAAGCCCTTACGAGGATTATCCCAATCAGTCTGCCAAAGTTTTGTGGTTACAAAGATTTTATCGCGAGAGATTCCGCTATCGGCAATACCACGACCAACACTTCGTTCATTACAATAAACTCGTGCCGTATCAAGCATGCGATAACCATATTCAATAGCACATCTTACCGCCTGTCTTGCCACCTCTCCTGATGGAGTACGAAATAAACCTAAACCTAATAATGGCATCTTTACGCCATTATTTAAGGTAACTGTGGAATCAATGCTAAGCTTCATTTAAGCCCCCTGCATTTTTTGATATGCCTTTAACAGCAAAGATGCATCAGCATTTTCTTGATGCATATGAGCTGACATATATTGTCTAAAACGACGCGCTCCATGGCAGCCATTAAAGAGGTTTAAACCATGCATAGCCATATGATGGAAGCGATGACCTTCACTTAAAAATTTCTCGCAAAGATCGGCAAACTCATTTAAAACATTTTCTCTTGACTTAACTTCACTGCCATCTTCAAAGATATCTCTATCAACTGAAGATAAAAGATAAGGATTATCTATAATAGCGCGGCCTAGCATAACGCCTTCAACTTTTTTCAAATGTAAAAGGCAATCATCAATAGTTAAAATGCCTCCATTTATCGTGATAAAGAGATCAGGAAACATCTCTTTCATCGCATAAACTCTGTCATAGTCCAAAGGCGGAATTGAGCGGTTTTCTTTTGGTGATAAGCCGTTAAGCCAAGCTTTACGCGCATGGAGCACAATATGACGACAACCACTGTCATAAATGGTTTTTACAATCTTAACTGTATAGTCAAAGCTATCTAAATCATCAACACCTATACGCGTTTTTATGGTAACAGGGATTTTTACTGCGCTTTGCATTTTTTCAACGCATGAGGCAATAACATCAGGTGTTTTCATTAATATGGCACCAAAGGAGCCACTTTGAACTTTATCAGATGGACATCCGGCGTTTAAATTAATTGCACTATAGCCACAATCTTCACCAATTTTTGCAGCAATTGCTAATTTTTGCGGATCACTTCCACCAAGCTGTAAGACACACGGAAGCTCATTATTATCATGAGCAATAAGATTTAATTTACCGTGAACTAAAGCCTCAGCGGCAATCATTTCGGTATAAAGCATAGAACGCTTTGTCATAATTCTTGTAAAGCGTCTGAATGCTGAGGTGGTAACATCAATCATAGGCGCAATCGAAAAACGATCTGCGCCATATTCTTTTAATTCAAGAGCCATCTCTTAAACCTAATCCTCAAGCAAAATCTTAGCTAACTCAGGCTCCATCCATTTTGAACTGAAAAGAGGTAATTTTTCGGTCATTTTCATGACACATTCCTTAAGCTCTAAAGATTTTTGATCGTTAGGATTTTGTAAGAAAGTACCAATTACACGACCTAATTGCTCAACTTGCTCCTCATTTAAACCACGGGTGGTAACAGGAAGAGTTGAAAAACGTACTGCTTCATACTTAATTTCAGAGAAGGCTGTCAACATATTGCAAATGCGTACACCGATGCCCAAATCTGCTAAAAGCTCCTGAGCTCCACGAGCTGAAACTGCACAATTTCTGGTGTCAATCATGACTAAATGGGATTGAGGTTCACCACAAAATACCTTCATGCCACCTGCAACCATACCACGAGCTAAAGCTTTAGCATTATTTATAACGCTTTTTGCATACTCTTTATGATAAGGCTTACCCATCTCATTGATTCTTGTAGCCAATGCTGCTAATTGAGGTGTTAATAAACCTTTATGGCCTGCAGCTTGAGCTACACGATCAATAACATTACCAAGCTCACGAGAAGATAAAATCACTGCAGACTGAGGGCCTTGCATAGAACCATGAGAGGTAAAGGTTACAACATCAGCATAAGGAACAGGACTTTGCATTACACCAGCTGCAATCAATGGGGCAGTTTGAGAGATATCACACCATAAAATAGCACCACAATCTTTAGCAATCTTAGATAAGCGCTCATAATCAATATCTAAAGGGTAATTGATTGGTGAGAGCACAATTAAATGAGGCTTGCACTGCATAGCCTGTTTTTCAAGGCCATCCATATCCAAAACTTGAGTGCTAGGGTCTACACCAAAATTTACAAATCTATATGCTAAATTCTCGCTGTTGCAGTGCTCTTTTTTACGTAAATCAAGAGACATTACAACATCACCACGCTTAGTTAAAGCCTGAAAAACTACACGAGATGCAGCTTCAATAGAAATGGTACGCAGATTGGCACTTTGTGCATTAAATAATTCACAAATGCGTTTACAAGTTAATGATTCTAAATTCTCAGTACGATTTAATGTCAGATTTTCAGCAACATTAACTAAAATATCACCCATCAGTGCTGCAGAAAGCGGAGAGGTACTATTTTCATCCGGAATGAATGATAAAGAGTGATTCTGTTTGGATAATGCGTTTTGAAAAAAGTCATGAAGCTGACTGTCTGTGTTTTTAAGTAAGCAAAGCGGGTTCATAAATTATCCTTAGGCCACATATATTTGTAGGTCATTCAAAATTATAGCAAATGCCCGCTTAAAAACCGTGAGTTACGGCTATAGATCTTTGAAAAATCTTGTTAGCCGGCAAGAAATTGCCGGCTTTTTTTGCCTAAAATTCCCAAACATTAGGAACAATTAACAAACACAATACAAATGAAATTAAACATAAAGGTAAACCAACTTTAATATAATCTGTAAAGTGAAGTCCTGCTGGGGTCATAATGATGGTATTTGGAGGAGTTGCAACTGGGGTTGCAAATGAGCAAGATGCAGCAATGGTAATGGCCATGGTTACAGCATGAGGGGAGATCTGCATCTTCTCTGAGATTGATAAACCAATTGGAATTAACAAAGCTGCTGTTGCGGTATTTGGCATAAACTGTGTTAAGCCACATGAAATTAAGAATAAAACAGACATCATGACAAGATCAGATGGATCGTCTCCCATAATCGAAATTACGGCATTGGCTACCATCTCGCCTGCACCTGTTTTTTGTAAAGCTGTAGCTAAAGGCAACATACCGGCAAAAAGGAAAATTGTTGTCCAGTCAATACCTGCATAAGCTTGTTTTTCGGTAATGCAACGGGAGAGCACGCACAATAAAGCTCCTGACACTGCAACCATTGCAGGAGTTAAGCCAGGAATTCCAATAATAAGGCCACCTACAACATAAGCTAAAATTATTAATGCTAAAACTCTTTGACGTCTTGTTCCTGCAACAATTTTTCCAGAAGAATCTTGCATCATGGAAGTATCTACTAAATGTTTAGGCAAGATCCTTCTGCCAACAGTTAGCATAAAAATCATACAACCAATCACAATCGGTCCACCAATAATGGCAAATTCAAAGAAACCAAAAGGCTCAAAGCCGGCATTTTCTAAAGCTGCCACTGCCAACATATTAGGAGGAGTTCCAACCATAGTTAAATTACAGCCGGTATTTGCAGCTACCGCAAGCGCCATCAAAAGTCCTGCAGCTGGAATATTGGCAGTTAAACATAAACCTAAAACCATAGGCATAAGACAGGCTACGGTACCTGTATTTGAGGCAAAGGCTGACATAAATACTGTTACAGCCATTAAAGCGGCCATAAGTGGTAGTTCTTTAGTACCTACTTTATTTACTACATATTGACCAAAACTTTGAGCCAATCCTGAATCAAGCATGGCCGCGCCCACTACGAACATACCGGCAAACAAAATTACTGTAGGATTTGAAAAGCCTGCAAAACAATCTGATACAGATAGCACCCCACACACAGCCAAACTTACAGAGGCTGTCATAGCAGTTACAGCTATAGGTATGAGTTCTGTAATGAATAAAAAAGCTACCACAGCGAGGACAATCAGGGTTACAACAGCTGCACTCATAAACTCTCCTTAGCTAAACACTTAAAAATTCATGATAAATTTGCATGTACTTACTTTTATAAATCTAGTAGATTTTTTTTTAATTTCCTATATTTAACCTAATAATGTGAGTGGTGGCATAAAACAACTGATAGATTTTTTGTAGTGTTATAAAGTGGATGTGTTAATAGTTATTCATTCTTTTAAAGAAAAAAAGCACCGATAAATTTCTAAAATAAGGGAATAAACCTATGAGTCCTGTAATAAAAATCTTAATTGCTTTTTTATTATGCGTAGCTACAACTATTGCTTTGCGTTTTCTTTTAGGAAAAAAACGCGATATATACTTTAGAAGATCCACTCCTAAAAGCTTTATTACATTAAGATCTCAAGTGTCCATGCATTTAGCTTTAGGCTATCCAGTTACCAAGGAAGGATTCTTAATTTCTTTGGCTTTAGTTTTGGTGTTAATAGGCGAGATTTTTTTGGTAGCTTTTTTATTTTAGATACTTAATTTTTAAGATAGATTATAAATTGTTTTTATCTTGTATACATGTTAACATTCAATATTTGATTAGGTGCACAAAAAAGGCACGCAATTGGATTTATGATGCATATTTTTTTCACAATAATACAAATTTGTGAAATAATGCATACGTCTTGTTTTATTTATAATTCAAGAGAAATTTTTTTGTCTTCAACGTTTCAAAATATTTTGAGACGGAGAATTTTTTTATTGTATGGAGCACCGGTTTTTTATTTAGTTGGCATCATATTTGCGTATTGGCGTTAACAATATGAACCGTAAAAACAATTACGCATGTTAAAAATTAAGACCAGTTCAAAAACCGTTAATGAGGATTACGTAGCTGTTGAAGCCGCAACAGGCGTAAGTGCTATCTCAAACCGACATATCATAGGCATCATTGCAGTTTGCGTGTTGTCTATCATCTTAGCTCTTCCTTATGGCAAATTGCTCCCAGCATCCCAATCTCCTTTGCTCTCTATCGTCTCCCAAAAAGAAAAAATGGATTTAAATCGTCAGGAGAACTATTTAACATCAAACGATCAAGATGTTGAAAATGAAGTAGAGATTGCCCAGACTGCAGGCTCTGAGGAAAACTATGATGATATGGAAGTTCCAAGCAGCATGTTTACCTCAAATGAAGACTCTAAAGCTGAAATTGACAGTACCAATTTCAAGAGTAATCAAGGTTTTTTTGCTTCAAAAAAATCTACTCTCAATCAAGATAATGCCTCATCTGAGGTCTTACGTCAGCGCTTTGAAGGCATCAATGACTCTATAAATATCATAGGCAATAATAAAACTAACAATGCTATTGCTAAAAATGACGATCCTCAAGCTCAAAAGTTAGGCGCTATTGATAAGATTAAAAATCTTATGGCTGAAAAAGGTATTAATCCTGAGGATTCTTTAATAGCAAATATCTTAGGAACATCTTCAAAGCCACTTAATGTTAATAAAAGACCTAAGGGTCAGTGGTATCAGCAGACTGTGCACAAAGGTGACACCCTTTCACAAATTTTTAATTATTTAAATCTGCCATTTACTACCTTAAAGAAAATTGAAAATGCCTCTGCTAAAAAGGATTTACGTTTAGCTCAAGGTCAGATCATTCAATTTTACATTGATAAAAATAATATTGTTCTTGAAATGGTAAAACCACTTGATAAAGACAATCAAGTTCGTTTTACCCGTAATAGCGCAGATGACAAATTTACATCTGTTTATGAAAAGACTAATGCGCATATTGAAAACCCTAAAAGTGTAGCTAAATTTGCTGATGCTACATCTATGCCTTTGGCCAAGGAAAAAGCTTTGGAACGTCAAAAGCAAGAAGAGCTTTTGGCCAAAGAAAAAGCCTTAATGCAAGCGCGTATGGAACAAGAGGCAAAACTTGCACATGAGCAAGAGCTTGCCTTAGAAAAACAATTAGCTCAAAGTCTTAAAACTCGCCCTCGTTTAGTTTTAGGTATGATAAAGAGCAAAGAGTCATTTGATAAAGCGGCAAAGCGTGCAGGTCTTACTAAAACAGAAATTGCTACCATTAAAAACTCTTTTAGTGGCAAGATTAATTTTAAACGCTTAACTGTTGGTGATTCATTCCGTATCTTAACTGATGGTATTGGTACACGTGCCAATATCACCGCTATGGAAATTGTTTCTGCAAGAAATGGTCGCGTAACCTTATATAGAAATCCAAGTAACCGCATGTTCTATGAAGAAGGTAAATATAGACCTTCTGCCGGAGCTTTCAAACGCTTCCCTATTGCTGGCAGAATTAAGGTAAATTCTCCATTTAATCCACGTCGTATGCATCCAATTAGACATAAAATTGTGCCTCATTGGGGTGTGGATTTTAAGGTAAGCGTAGGTACCCCTGTATATGCACCATCTGACGGTAAAGTTAAATTTGCCGGTTACATGAGAGGTGGCGGCTATGTGGTTATCTTAAATCACAAAGGTGGCTACTCTACAGTTTACATGCATTTGTCAAAATTTGATGTAAAGAAAGGTCAAAGTGTAAGTATGGGGCAGGTTATTGCCAAATCTGGTAATACCGGCTATTCAACAGGCGCTCATTTACACTATGAGTTGCACGTAAACGGTCGTGCAATTGATCCTCTTAAAGCTGACTTACCTTCTGGAAATACTGCAACTGCAAATTCTCTTAGAAAACAGTTTGATAGTACAGTTGCTGTTTTAAAGTCTGATCTCTATAAAAGTAGTCTAGCCGCTAGATAAGGACAATAATTGCAAGAATTAAAGAACTTCAAAGCAGAAGCCATTTCTGTCTTGAAATGGCTTATAAGCATTCCAAGTATTACAAGAACTGCAGGTGAGAGTGTTATTATCAATGAAATTGTTAAAAATCTTAGCTCTCTTCCCTATTTTCAACAAAAGCCATCTAATTTAAAACTCATTCCTCATTTGGATGAACAAAATCATTCTATTTTGGCTTTAGTTGAAGCTTCTAATCATACTGAAAATACTCTTGTTGTTCTTTGCAATGTTGATACCTCAAATGATGAAGGTTTTGGTGAGGCTCGCCCTTTTGCTTTCAAAAGTGACGATCTTAAGGCCAAACTTAAAGTTTTAGCAAAAGACGAAGATAACATAAAAAATTTAGCTAAAGATGATTCCATCTATGGTTTAGGTTCATTTGAATGTAAAGCACCTTTGGCCTCCATGTTGTGCTTTATAAGTGAGTTTTCAAAAAATCTTGAAGCTTTAGATGTAAATATCTTATTTGTTTGTAACTCAGAGACTTTAAATGCCCACGAAGGTATTCGTGAAAGCTTGCCTTATATAAATGATTTTGTAAAAGAACGCCATTTAAAGTTAAAGCTTGCTTTAACATTTAGACCTGAAACTTTGCCAAATGCAAGCGATCGCTTCCGCATTTATACAGCCAATATGGGCAAGATTGAAACTTGCTTTTATATCTTAGGGAAAGGTGCCAATCCAGAGCGTCCTTTTGAAGGATTCTCTCCAACCTTGGTAGCCTCAAAACTTATATCTGAAATTGAGCTTAATCCTAATTTAACCTCAGATCTATCAAATCGCGCTTTAGTTCCTACATTTAACTATATGCGCACTCATAACAATCGTTCTGCAAATACCCCAAACTCAACTGTTTTAAGTTTTTCTATTCCTTTTATTAATATTGATTTGATTGATTTAATTGAAGTCTTAAAGAAAACTGCAGCTGATTCTTTGGAAAAAGCTGCCAGTATAATTGATGAGCGCCAAGGTCAATACACTTTATTACAACACCGTGAGTATGAACCTTTAGATGGTGAGGCTGAGGTTATCTCTTACTCTGATCTCTTCTACAGAGCTTCACGTCATTATCGTGGCAACTTAGCATCAGCAGTTGAGGTTTTATTACAAAACTGTATCAACGAAGGTTTAAGTTCAAAAGATACTGCAAAAATGGTTATTGAACGCTTAATTGAACTTACTAATTTGCCAAAACCTTCAATTATTGTCTTCTTTGGTAATGACTTTATCCCGCAACAGCTTATAAGACGTAATAGCTCAGATGATCGCGAGCTTTATATAAGAATAAATAATGCCGTTGAGGACTTTAACGCTTTAGATAACACTAAGACTTTAGATATTGAAAGAGAGTGCCAACCAAACGATGGCTGCTTTATTCGTCCTGTAGGCATTGATGCTGCTATAAATTCTCTTGAAAGTGAAAGCCCAATTCCTGTTAACACTTTCTTTAACTTAAATGCCCCTTGCGTGAGTGTTACTTATAAAGGTGGCAACCTTTATACACCATATGAGCATGTAGACAGTGATTTCTTTACCCAAATGAAATACTTAACTCAAGTACTCATGAAAAGCATTGCTTAAACTAAACAAAAGCCTCAATTGAGGCTTTTTGTTTATAGGTTTAATGAAGCAAAATTAAAGACAGTAAAATCTCCACACCATTTCTATCAAATTTAACGCCTTTACATAAATCCCCGCCACAAGACATATCGATAATATCCAAAAGCTTTTGGATGTCTGTACAAGATCCCCCCAAATCCTCAAAAGTATGTGGCATTCCTGACTTTTTAATAAAACGTCTTAGCTTAATTAAAGTCTGTGTAGCCGTATTCTCTGGGTGTTGGAAGGCAAACTGCAGTCCTAAAGCACGATTGCCTATCTGGGCTAAACGCAGTGGTGCATTGGATGAACTCATCTCCAAATATGCAGGCAATATTAAGCTTAAAGCTTCAGCTCTTGTGCAATCATAAAGTGAGGTAAAGCCTAATCTAATGCGCTCTAATGCTTTATTTTCTTTATTATCTGAAATTGACGGTATGGCATTGGCCATAATACCTGCCCACATGATATTGGCATATGACTCATAGTCATTGGGGATCTCTTGTAGTCTTTGCCACATATTAACTAATGTAGCTATGATACTTTCATAAAATCTGTCAGTTAAAACCTCTGCAGGAGACGGAGATAAGTAACGCTCTAAAACCCTTGATGAAATATTAATAATTGAAGAGATTAAAACCTTATGCGAGGTATTTACGACCTCTGGATTTAAAATAGTAAACTTAGGTTTTACCATATTACAATTTTTAGATAAAACCTCTAATGTTCCATCAGTTTTAGGAATTACCATTGACATATAGCCTGAGTTCACCAGGCCGCCATCAGGTACAGTAACAATGCACCCTACAGGTAAAACCTCTTCAAAATAAAAGTCTTCTGCAAAGACTTCACGAATAATCGTTGGATGAAAAACACAAGCTGAAATGGATTTGGCTGCAGAAAAGCAATAACCATCGCCAACTGCCAAAATAAAATCAACACCCCCTTTTATACAAGCGGCAACTCCCTCTTCAATTACATTCATACGTTGATTTTTTTTAGCATTGCCAAGCTCAACAAATTCAACACCTGACAAATCTAAAGATCTTCTTACCTTATCTAAAAGACTTTCTGAAACTAATGAACTATTTTCGTTATAAAGTATCAAAACTTTTGAGCCGCCATAGAATTTAACCAGCTTGCCAGCTTCCAATTCCTTGCCGCGGCCAAACTGTATATTGGTGCTCTCTAAAATGGAAAAATCGTTCATAGTTGCCCCGGGAAACTTTTAAATTTGTGAAGACTTTGAGGTTAATTTTAACAATTTTATGCTAAAACTTTTCTTTTAAAGCTTGTCTTAATCTTAGATAATTTAAATCTAACATAGATTTAAGAAAAAAAAGCTTGCAACAAACGTATTATTCATTATGATACAGTGAATTTTGCAATTTATCATAAATGCTTTCCTAAATCATATTCTGTATAAATTACAAAAAGTTATCGTATGGATTGACTGCTTTTGCAGTTATAGATCCTATAAAGCTGTATTTGGAATATAGGTTTTTCCAAGTACATTCGTCCATTTTCCTCTTTTATGGAGAACTATAAACAGTGGAAATCAAACCTTTGGAAAATGCTGAGAAAGCAGCTCCCGAAGCGGCAGCAACTGCCGTTGTGTCGAACAAAAACACTCACCTTCCAGGCGAGCTTCCGGGTCAGAAAGTGTCCCCGATAAAACAGAAGAAAAAACCAATTCTGGAAATAAAAAAGCTTACTAAGGAATTCCATAACTTTGTTGCAGTAAACAATGTTGATTTAACTGTATATCAAGGTGAGATTTTTGCGCTTTTAGGATCTTCAGGATGTGGTAAGTCTACATTATTACGTATGCTTGCAGGCTTTGAGACTCCAACCTCTGGCCATATCATTCTTGAAGGTAAAGATATCGGCGATCTGCCACCATATCGTCGCAACTTAAATATGATGTTCCAATCATATGCGCTGTTCCCTTATATGAGCGTAAAGCAGAACATTGCTTTTGGTTTAAAGCAGGAACATTTGGCAAAAAACATCATAGAAGAACGTGTTGAGCGCATGTTAAAGCTTGTACATATGGAAGACTATGTCGACCGCAAGCCATACCAGCTCTCAGGTGGTCAGCGTCAGCGTGTAGCATTGGCAAGATCTCTTGCCAAAGAGCCTAAATTATTGCTCTTAGATGAGCCTATGGGCGCTTTGGATAAGAAATTGCGTGAGCAGATGCGACTTGAGCTTGTAGACATCATCAACTCCGTAGGTGTAACTTGTCTTATGGTAACTCACGATCAAGAAGAAGCTATGACCATGGCTGATCGTATTGCCATTATGGATCGTGGTGAGTTCGTACAAATTGGTGGTCCTCGTGAAATTTATGAGAATCCTAACTGCTGCTTCTCAGCTGAGTTCATAGGCCAGGTTAATATGTTTGACTGCATATTAATGACCTCAGATAACTCTCACTCTCTTATCGCATGTAAAGATTTTGAGCGTCCAATCGAACTTAAGCATGACTTAGATTTAGCCGATGGTATGCCTGTATCTATAGCCATGCGCCCTGAGAAAGTTTATATTTCCCATGATAAGCCTGAAGAAGAAAATAACTGGTGCGAAGGTGTGGTTGAGAACATCGCTTACTTAGGTGATATTTCTATTTACTACGTACGCATTAAGTCTGGCCGTATCATCTCTGCAACCTTACCAAACGTTGATCGTTTCAATGTTGGTTTACCTACTTGGGATGATCATGTTTACTTAAGCTGGGACCCTGAGTCCTGTATCGCTTTAACCTTTTAATTTTAGGGGAAGGTGTATTCATGGGAGCCTTAGCAAACGCAGCTGTTAAAAAACAGCTTCTTTTGAGAAGACACCAGAACAACTGGCGAGATATGGCATTAATCTCACTGCCATATCTGTGGATGCTGTTGTTCTTCTTAGTGCCATTTTTAATTATTTTTAAGATCTCTTTTTCGGTAACCGAAATTGCGATCCCGCCTTATTCGCCTATCATCACCTTTGAAGAAGGCGCAATGCAAATTATTTTGCATTTGGAAAACTATACCAATATCTTCACCGATCCTGACGGCACCTATATGCAGTCATATCTGAAGTCTTTGGAAGTTGCGGCTTTTTCTACTTTATTCTGTCTTATCTTAGGCTATCCAATTGCTTGGGCACTTGCAACTTGCAAAAACACTACACGTAATGTGCTGTTTATGCTTGTAATTATGCCAAGTTGGATATCCTTTGTTGTGCGTATTTATGCTTGGATGACTGTTTTGAAAAAAGACGGTCTTATCAATGATATTCTTTTAACCTTGGGTATTATTGATACACCAATTCATATTCTGCAGACAGATTTGGCAGTTTACATAGGCATTGTTTATTGTTACTTGCCATATATGGTCTTACCTTTATTCTCAGCTTTAATGAAGGTTGATTACTCTTTAATTGAAGCTGCCTATGATTTAGGTTGTCGCCCAGTTAAGACTTTCTTTAGCGCTTTAGTGCCTCAAACTAAAAGCGGTATTGTCGCAGGCTCAATGTTAGTATTCATCCCAGCTATGGGCGAATACGTAATCCCAGAGCTTTTAGGTGGTAAGGAAAGTATTCTCATTGGCCGTATTTTATGGCAAGAGTTCTTCTACAACCGCGATTGGCCATTGGCATCCGCAGTTGCAATTACCATGTTAGCTATTCTGTCCATTCCTATCGTTTGGTTCTTAAAGAATCAGCGTAAATCTGGAGGTNCAGTCCTAATGAACAAAAAACATTCCGCTATTTTTAGAGTAATTATTCTCCTAGCTGCAATGTGCTTTTTGTACCTGCCAATTGTTACCTTGATGGTTTACTCCTTCAATGGCAATAAGATGCTCACTGTTTGGACTGAGTTCTCTTTACGCTGGTATGACATGCTTTTCCATGATGCCGCCATCATCAAAGCTGTAGGCATATCTTTAACTGTAGGCTTTTTTACAGCTTGTGCATCTGTTGTCATAGGTACACTTGCAGCCTTTGTGATTGTACGTGCCAACCGCTTTACAGGTGAAACTGCATTTATGCTGTTTATGACCGCCCCAATGGTTTTACCTGAGGTAATCACAGGTTTGGCTTTGCTTATCTTGTTTGTAACTTTAGGAGATTTCATCCCTATTCTTGCAGACCGTGGCTTAATCTCCATTTGGATTGCCCACGTTACCTTCTGCTCAGCTTACGCCACAGTAGTCATCCGTTCTCGCTTTGTTGAGCTCGATGTTTCTATTGAGGAAGCTGCTAAGGACTTAGGTGCAGGCCCAATCAAGGTATTCTTTGCCATCATCTTACCTGCAATCATGCCATCTGAGGTTGCTGCGTTCTTACTGTCATTTACCATGTCTATGGACGATTTGGTTATCACCAGCTTCATTGCAGGCCCTGATTCTACCACCTTGCCGATGTTAATCTTCTCATCAGTTCGTCGTGGTTTATCACCTGAAATTAATGCTTTGGCAACCATTATCGTAATGATTGTTGCAACTTGCACCTTCTTTGCCTGGCTTTCAACTATCAAAAAGCAAAAGCGCAAAGCCCGCAACGCTGCTATTGCTAAAGCTGCAGCCAAACAAGAGCTTGAGAACCTCTAATAATAGAAAAACTCCCATAACTGCAATAAGTTATGGGAGTTTTCTCTTAATTTTCAAAAAAATTACAAGCTTTAATTAGATTTTTTTGAATCAATATCACTTTTTAAATGTATAATGGGCTCGTCCATTACCCATCAGGAAATTTATCCAAAACGCAACGAGTGTTTTATGTCTGATATAAAATTATTCTCCGGCAATGCCAACATTCAGCTGGCCAAGGATATTGCCTCTTGTCTTTACACCAAGCTTGTAGACGCAACATGCGACCGCTTCAGCGATGGTGAAGTCCATGTACAGATCAATGAATTTGTTCGTGGTAGCGATACTTTCGTCATCCAGCCTACCTGTGCGCCGGCAAATGATAACCTTATGGAATTGTTGGTAATGATCGATGCCTTACGCCGTGCTTCGGCTGGCCGTATCACTGCAGTGATCCCTTATTTCGGTTATGCCCGTCAGGATCGCCGTCCACGTTCTGCACGTGTACCTATTACTGCTAAAGTTATTGCCGACCTCTTATCTTCTGTTGGCGTAGACAGAGTATTAACCATCGATCTGCACGCAGAACAGATTCAAGGCTTCTTTGATGTTCCAGTAGACAACTGCTTCTCATCTAAGATCTTTGTTGCTGATATGAAACAAAAGGGCTTTGAGAATCCTTGCATTGTTTCTCCTGATATGGGTGGTGTTGTTCGCGCCCGTGCTATCGCCAAACTCTTAAATGACGCTGATATCGCTATTATCGATAAACGTCGTCCACGTCCTAACGTCTCTGAGGTTATGAACCTTATCGGTGAGGTTAAGGATCGTGACTGCATCATCGTTGACGACATCATTGATACTGGTGGTACCTTATGCAAAGCCGCTGCTGCCTTAAAGGAGCGTGGTGCTCGCAGTGTTACCGCTTATGGTACTCACCCAGTTCTCTCTGGCAACGCTTTACAGAACATCTCTAACAGCGTAATTGATGAAATTGTTGTCTCTGACACCATTCCATTAAAGCCTGAGATGGTTGCAACAGGTAAGTTCCGTGTCATCAGCTTTGCCCCAATGCTTGCAGAAGCAATTCGTCGCATTAGCAATGATGAGTCTCTCTCCGTAATGTTCCGCGAAGATGAAGATCGCTAATTTTTAGCATGAAATAAAAGGACCGGCTGATGCCGGTCCTTTTGTTTTTCCCTCCCAAAATCCAAAATTTCCCTCAAATTTAAAAATTTTTTACTTTTGTTATCAAAAAAAGCACCAATTTAATGCAAATTTTTATAAGGGTGTTTTTGATTGGTATAATCTGGAAAATTTTGTAAAGTATCGCACTAAAAACGATCATAATTTAATACGAGGTATTTATGGAACCCTATTATGCCGGCGTTCTTTCGATTTTACCGCCAATTATTGCTGTAGGTCTGGCACTTATTACCAAGGAGGTATTCTCTTCCTTACTCTTAGGTATTCTGTGCGGAACTTTGATCTACACCGTAGGTATCGGCGATGAGAACATCGTAATCGGCACAGTTGAAAATGCTTTTAAGATCATGGGAGCAAAGTTTGATATTAATATCGTTGTTTTCTGCTCTCTTTTAGGATCTTTAGTTTATGTTATTTCCATAGCCGGTGGTTCTCGTGCTTATGGAAAGTGGGCAACCAAACATATTAAGAGCAGACGTGCAGCCTTACTCTCTACCTCTGTTTTAGGCGGTTTCATCTTTATTGATGATTATTTCAACTGCTTAACTGTAGGTACCGTAATGCGCCCTATTACCGATACTTATAAAATCTCTCGCGCCAAGCTTGCTTATATTATCGATGCCACTGCCGCCCCAATTTGTATTATTGCCCCAATTTCTTCTTGGGCCGCAGCTGTAGGTTCCAACCTCAAAGATACAAAGGCCTTTGACTCTGAGATGGAAGCTTTCATCTCTGCTATTCCTTGGAACTTCTATGCCCTTTTATGCTTATCTTTAGTAGTTATCGTTTCCTTAATTAACCTTGACTTTGGTCCAATGCTCAAAGCTGAAGAAGATGTAATTAACCAAGTTGAGGGTGCCACTGAAGAGATTAAGGAAGTAAAGCCTACTACTGACAATATCGACGTTAAAGCCGATGGCACTGTTTGGGACATGTTAGTACCAATTTTCTCCTTAATCATCTTTGCCACTTTATCTTTACTTTATGTAGGTGGCTTCTGGGGAGAGGATCCGGCTTATCATACTGTTGGTGCCGCTTTTGGTAATACAAGTGCCGGTCCTGCCTTAGTAATGGCCTCTTTTGCAGCTTTAATGGTTGCCTTCATTTTATTTGTTGGCAGAAGACTTTTAACCTTAAAAGAGTTTATGGAAGGCATGTTACGTGGTGTACAGGCCATGGTTCCTGCAAATATGATCTTAGTTTTAGCTTGGACCATTGCAGGTGTAACTCGTGACTTATTACAAACCCCACAGTTCATCTCTTCTATCGTAGCTAACGATGCCGGTTTCTTAGGCATGATTTTACCTGCTATCATCTTTATCATTGCAGGCTTCTTGTCCTTCTCAACTGGTACTGCTTGGGGAACTTTTGGTATCTTAATTCCAATCGTTGTCACTGTAGCTCAGGCTGTAGATCCACAAGCTCAGGAGCTTATAGTTATCACCTTATCTGCAACATTAGCCGGTTCCGTATTTGGCGATCACTGCTCCCCTATTTCAGATACAACCATTCTCTCATCAGCAGGTTCTGGCTGTGTTCACATTGAACACGTCTACACTCAGTTGCCTTATGCTTTGTTAGTTGCAAGCTGCGCTTTCGTAGGCTATATCATTGCCGGTCTTACCTTCAACTTATTCTTAAGCTTAGGTACTGCCGCAGCCTTAATGATCATCGCTGTAACTATCTTACATAAGATAAACATGAAGAGATTTAATAAAAAAGCTACTGCTTGCTAATATCTCTATCCCCAGCATTCTCATGCTGGGGATACCCTCATAAATCCCTTTCTAAAATTTTCTTTAATTCCCCTTTATTAAACTTTATTTAATCTTCTTAAGCTTCCTTGAAAAAAGGGGTACACACTAAAAGCTACATATAACCTTTTACCTAAAATTGCTCTCCCTTCATAATAGGATGATGAAATGTATGACACTTTAACGCTGAGATTTTTAAGTTTTACACCCATAAAAAAAACCGCTATTGAAAAACATCAATAACGGTCTTATTAAAATAAAATTAAGCTTATTTGAATTACAGCAAGATTGCTAAAAGCGGAATTGAGACAATTGAGAATAAAGTACTTAAGAATGTACCTTGAGCCATAGTCTTTGAATCAACACCATTTTTAAGGCACAGCATCGTACCAATAGAGGCAACCGGCATACCAGCTAAAATTACTAAAACATCAGCGTATTTCTTCTCAAGTGGTGTTAAGCAGAAGATGCCGTAAATCACAGCTGGCAGACCTAATAATTTAATGGCGGTAATAGCATAGAGTCTTGGGGTACCTAACATATGTAAAACCGGTAACTCTGCTAATGTAGAACCGATAATTAATAAAGAGCCTGAAACTGTTAAACCACCGATAAGCTTGCAAGCCTCAGATACAGTAGCAGGAGCTTTAACCTCAAACAAAACCAGTAAAATGGCAATATAAGTTGCAATTAAGCAAGGAGATAAACACATTCTCCAGCTAAAAGTAGCCTTACCACGACCTGATGTTACCATAATTACGCCTAACAGGAAAATAAAGAAATAAAAAGGAATAGTTAAAACAGAAGCGTAGAAAATTGCTTCCTGACCAAACATAAGACCTACGACAGGGAAACCTATAAAGTTGATATTACCGAAAATCAACATGAAGCGATAAACACCAGCATCAGCCTTTTTAATTCTCAAAAGCATGGTAATAGGAATAGCTACGATCATAGCAAAGATCATTGAACTTAAACCGGCAATGAGTACTGGCAGAATATCTTCCTTTGCAGGTAAGGTGCTACCCATTACAGAAGACAAGATTAAAAAAGGCGCAGTAATATTTAAAATTAAGGATGAAAACTTACGGTTAAAATCCTGATCCATATAATGAAGCTTATTGCAGCAAAAACCTACAATAACCATCATGAACAAAACCGACATTTGTGCAAAAGTTTCGAAAAAAGACATATCCAACCTCAAAATGACGAAAAAACAAGTGCGCTCATTTTAAGCCTGATAAAGACTCTTTTACATTTGATTTAGAAAAAAAAATTTTGTAAATTCCAGAATATTAGAAGAAATGAGTCTGCAATAAAAATTGCAGACTTAAAATAGACTAAAGATGATGTCTTATTGCTCTTACAGAGACACAAGAGCGCAATGGGAGACCACGTTTTAAAAGCTCAATGGTAGCCAGCGAAAAATCACTTTGAGAAATTGAGCTATCACCATCCACCCCCATAGGTAAAATGTCGTTTGAAAATTCAATATTGCCACAGCCATAACCTGCTTTATCTATTAAAAGAGGCGGACAGAGCACCGACCAATTTACGTTGTCACAAGACTTTAAGCGATTGTAAGCATTTACACAAAGTAAAGGAGATATAGCCTCACTTTCAGAACACAAACACTCACTTTCATAAACTAAATTACGTCTTGACTTATCTGTATATAAAAAGGAACTTGAGCCTAGAGTCAAAAGCTTAATGGAACTTCCCTTTAAAAGCTCTAACAAATGCCAAATTGGTAAAAGGTCTGATGAGTACTTATCAATTCTTAAAAAAGATTCAGTATCGACTATACAATGACAATCATTAAAATCAGAAATTAGCAGATCCTGAAAATTTTTAATAACGACTCTGCCCTGTCCTGCTAAATTTATAGCAGATGTCACCAAACTTACAACACCAATTCCTGATTCTTCGGCTTTTCTTACAATACTGCTTCCTAAAGCAGTATTGGCGCCTACAACAGCAATTTTCATAAAAGTCCTTAGCAAATCTTAGATAGGCGATGCATATGCTTTTTAGGATCAGCAATAGAAAATTCACCTTGTTTGAGCCAATTTTCAAATCTAACCTCATGATGCCACTCTAAATTCTCTTTTGATGGCCATAAAGATTTATCCTCAGGTAAGGATAATAAGCATCCATCGTATTTAGCATAATCACCTAATACCGACAATTTACTCTTTGAAATCTCAACTACAATCTTATCGTCATTTTTATAGTTAGCGGTGATATATCCTGCACTAAACAATCTGTGCATATCATTTCTCATAATGATGCAGTTTTGTGGATAATTAAAACTGTCATCATATAAAGATCTAATATGAGCTACATCCAATACAGGTAAGGCCTCACTTCCTGTAATGGCACATCTAAAATTATATAAATTTAAAAGTTGCGCAAAGGCTGTGGCTGCATATGTTGCCGAACGGCTATGAGAGGTTAGAAAATAAAGACCAGACCAATCCTGATGGGCATTACCTATCTTAAGTTGAGTTGAACGTCTATCTAAGGTAATTTTCATGATATAGCGAGCAAAAGGCTCGTTAATATCAAATGACAGACGAGTTCTTGACTCATAGTGTAAAGAAAACTCATCGGGAATTTTAATCATATTGGCATGAGTAAATAAGAAGGTGCTATTTAAGATATAGCAGCTTAAAGCCTCATCCTTATTACCACCTTCTTTTTCTACAGCATTTATAAAATCTTCAAATGTCTTAAAGCCTGAACGTACTCCCATATTTCTCCAGCATCTCTCAGGCATAATATTGCGGTGAGACAGCAAGAAAGCGCCACCTACTATATATTCACAACCATCAATATCAACACTAAATAAAGTAAGAGAGCCAGGCTCTGCATCTGATGCTAAAGATTCATTGTTTAACTGGTCTTTTTTTGATGTAAAAAAGCAGTTTATAGCTTGAGATCCGCTGACAAGATAATTGTCAGCTACAACCTGATACCACTCTGAGCTTACACGGAACAAATGAATTTTCTGAGGAAAAATCTCTGACATAATTTTACGTCTCTTACATTTCAATACAATTTTTCTATAGTCTATGTCATTTAAGTAAATGATATAGTAGCAAGCTTCTCACATTTTGATATAGAGCTTATTTTTTATAAAAATAGAATAATTTTTTTAAAACTCAAACAGATAGTCAAATCCTTTTTCAACAATATTTTCACATTAAATTGAAAATCTTTTCATTTATTTTTTAAATAAGATATAAATGTTAAGTAAATAGTTAAAAATGCACATTTTTTTAATCTTATATACAAGCATATGTTAAAACTTATATATATAAATGCTTGTAATAAGGCAATGCGCGCAAAATAAATCTAACCTAAAAATAGTTTTTGATAGAGATCACATATTTGTTAAAAGAATAAAATAATTTTATTTATATATTTCAATTATTTATCAAATATGAAATCGGTTACATTTTTTTAAAAATACAACTAAAAGCAAAACTTGCTCAAACGTTTTGCTTGATGCACATTTTGCAACAAAATGTTTTTTTATTATTTGATTTTTAAATAAAATATTTATCAATCATCTTGCGTTCATATTGCTTGCAATATTTTTTTTACCTCATAAATTCACATAAAATTTTGCGAAAAAATCAATTTTTCACATTTTTTTTGCCATAGTTGTTATTAAAATTTTTCACAATATAATAAGCGGTGTAAACGGTTACCTGCAGCAATGAATTAGTGCAGTGTTGCAGGACGGGTATAACTCTTATTTTAGGTGAGTAATAATGGAAAATGTAACTTCAGGACTTGCCACCATTGATTATGCAATCTTTGGTGTTTATGTTCTGGCAATTATCGTAGTGGGCTTAGCTGTTTCCCACAAAAATAGACAAAGTACCGAAGGCTACTTCTTAGCTGGTAAATCCATCCCTTGGTGGGCCGTTGGTGCTTCCTTAATCGCTGCTAACATCTCCGCTGAGCAGTTCATCGGTATGTCAGGTTCAGGCTTCGTTATCGGTTTAGGTATTGCCGCTTACGAGTTCCTGGCTGCAGTTTGCTTGATCTTAGTTGGTAAGTACTTCTTACCTATCTTCATCGAGAAAGGCATTTACACCATCCCTGAGTTCGTTGAGAAGCGCTTTAACAAGAGCTTAAAGACCATCTTAGCTGTATTCTGGATCTGCTTATACATTTTCGTAAACCTGTCTTCAGTTTTATACTTAGGCGGTCTGGCCTTAGAGACCATCTTAGGCATTCCTATGATGTACACCATCTTAGGTTTAGCAGCTTTCGCCTTAATCTACTCCGTATACGGCGGTCTGTCTGCTGTTGTATGGACTGACGTTATCCAGGTTGCCGTTCTGGTTATCGGTGGTATCGCTACCTCTTACTTAGCTGTTTCCTTCATCGGTGGCGGCGAGGGCTTCTTCGCTGGCTTAGGCAAGATGATCACCAATACCCCAGAGCACTTCACCATGATTCTGGACAAGAATGATCCTCAGTTCAACAACCTCCCTGGTATCGCTGTTTTAATCGGTGGTATGTGGGTTGCTAACTTCTACTACTGGGGCTTCAACCAGTACATCATTCAGCGTACTTTTGCTGCTAAGTCTGTTGATGAGGCTCAAAAGGGCTTAGCCTTCGCAGGCTTCTTAAAGCTCATCACCCCTATCATCGTATGCTTACCTGGTATGGCTGCTTACTACATCACCACCTATGATCCTTCTTTATTAGAGTCCTTAGGTGCAATTGCTCAGCACAACCTTCCTGATGCCGCACACCCTGACCGTGCATACCCATGGGTTGCTCAGTTACTCCCAGTTGGTATCAAGGGCTTAGTATTCGCTGCTCTGTCTGCTGCTATCGTATCTTCCTTAGCTTCTATGCTGAACTCCACTGCAACTATCTTCACCATGGATATTTACAAGGAGTATGTTGATAAGAACGCTTCTGACACCAAGCTTGTTAACGTTGGTCGTATGTCTGCAGTTTGCGCTTTAGTAATCGCCGTATTCATCGCTCCTATGTTAGCTTCCTTAGGCCAGGCCTTCCAGTTCATTCAGGAATACACCGGTGTTGTTTCCCCTGGTATCTTAGCTGTCTTCCTCTGCGGCTTATTCTACAAGAAGACCACTTCCAAGGGCGCTATCGTTGGTGTTTTAGCTTCCATCGTAATCGCACTGCTGCTCAAGTTCTTACCTATCAGCATGCCATTCATGGACCAGATGTTATACACCATGATCCTGACCATCGCTGTTATCGTATTCGTTTCCCTCTCCAGCTCTGAGGTTGACGACGACGAGAAGGCAATTGTATTAACTGCTAAGACCTTTAAGACCTCCAACGGCTTCGCTGTTGCATCTTATGCAATTCTCCTGATTGTAGCTTTAATCTACGCTGCATTCTGGAACCAGCAGTTAGGCTTCGCTTTCTAATTTAATTAGAAATTAAAAGCTAAACTAAAAAGGGGCCCCGCAAATGCGGGGCTTTTTTTGTCTATGGATAAAAGAAAATTTTAGAAAGAGAAAGTATTAAGACAGTTCTTTTAATTTTATTAAGACCAATTTTCCCAAAGAGCCTTGTTGTTTAGACAAAGATTTTGGTTCTTCGCCAAATCTGTGGCTAACTAAAAGTTTATATCTAATTTTGTTATACCAATAGACAAAAAAAGGGTCGTTCCCAATTAAGATTGAATTAACCCTAATCCATCAATCAAGGAGAACGACCTATGGCTATTGTACCCGATTTTCAATCTGATTTAACAAACCATTTTTTCAAAGGTTTTAAGATTTCTTCCCATTTTATAGATGATAAAGCTAAGGAAATTCATTTTTATCTTGAGCCTTGCAGTGAATTTCCTGTATGTCCTAGGTGTAAAGGCAAGAATGTAGTTGTTCACGAATATAGAAAACGAATTGTGCAAGATGATTCCATTTTGGGGTATAAGACTGTTTTATTTATTACCTATAGAACCTTTAAATGTAAGTTCTGTAATAAATATGCAACTGAAAAAATAGAGTTCCTATCTGAAAACAGTCGCTTTACAACAAGGGTTGCAGACTCTGTTAATGAAGATTTAGAAAGAGCCGGGTCTATTAAAGATACTGCTGAAAGAACCGGTTTAAGCTGGTCTTCCTGCAAAAGAATTCATAAGCGATACCTTAAAAAGAAAATATACTTTAATTTAGGTCAAGCCTCTCACATTGCTATTGATGAATTCTCTATTAAGAAAGGCCATAAATATGCAACTGTAGTTGTTGATTTAGATACTAAAAGAGTTATTTGGGTTGGCAAGGGTAAGACTGTACGAGAGGTTAATCGCTTCTTTAAATTATGCTGTACAGAGGGCTGTAAACAAATAAAAGCAGTAGCAATGGACCAAAATGCAGGATTTGCTACTTGCGTTAATAAGTATTTCCCTAATGCCAAGGTTGTCTATGATTTATTCCATATGGTTTATAACTTTGGAAGACTTGTTATAAGCGCCATAAGACTAAGACTTGCCTATGAAAATAAAAACAAAAATGATGACAATACTTATTCTCTTTTAAAGCNNGTTCAAGATTTATGTTACTTACAAAAAACTCTAATTTATCAGAAGATAAAAAGAATAAAACTTAATGATATTTTAAGCTTTTATCATGATTTATATGCAGCTAATGAGCTAAAAGAGCTATTACCTGAAGTATTCCATGCTCACTCAAAAGAAGAGTCAGAATCTCTTTGGGATGAATGGGTAAGGTTAGCTTTACAGTCAAAAGTTCAAGAGATTACTAAGTTTGCCAAAGTGCAAAACAGAAGATACAGAGATGGTATAACAAATTCAGGTATTTACAGGATTAGAACAAGCGTTCTTGAAGGTATAAACAATAAGATAAAAGTATTAAAAAGATTAGCTTATGGATTTAGAGATTTGGAATATTTCTTTTTGAGGATCATGAATTCATTTAGGGGCAATTCACTTGAATGCTAAAAGGATCCCTGGTCAATTTTGTATATTATTTTCCAGGGATCCCACAGATTTGGCGATGAGCCGAGATTTTTAAAAATATGGCGTTTTAGTATTTATAAATAGATAGCGCTTTTCTCTTAAAGGTTTAAAAGACATTAGTTAATGTTTTAAGAAAAAGGTGAGCGTTTAAAACAGAAGTAATAAAACATACTTTAATATAATATATTGAATTTAAAATAATTTTTGATATTAAAAAATAAATTAAAAAATTTTTGTAAATTTTATGTTTTATTCTTGCAAAATCACTATTTTGAACTAAATTAAATAGTGTCAGATGAGGCACAGCTTCTAAGCGATGCTTTGAATTGCTCTTTAGCTTTCGGCCGCTTCCCAAATTATTTAAAGTCCTCATTAGACACCGTATAGCTGAACAAAAGAGAGGTTTATTGCTTATCCTGTTCTAAATGTTAAAGAACGAATTTTAAAACAATAAATTTCTAACTATGTTCATACGCATACACAAACGGCTGATGGATAATCCCCCAGCCGTTTTGCGTTATTATGGTTTCTTAATTTTACTAAAGTCTATCTTTCCTATACACTCATATCTCCACCCTGACTCAATTAAAGCCTTACCGCCTCTGTGCTTTGCATATAGATAATCGTATATATAAGATTTTTGTAATAAAAGCTCAGATCTTATTTGCGCTTTTTGAGCTGCCATTAAAAGCTCATGTTTTAAACGTCTTGACTCATCACTACCATCTTTAGTATTAACTACACTATCAAAAGGAGCTTTTAAGGTAGTATTTAAATCTAACGTTAAAGACTCTTTAACCCACTCAATTACTACAGATCCCTGTTGCCTAATGGCGCCCCACTTTACTTTGCATGAAGCTAATGCCTGAAAGGTTAAAGGAGTATTTACTGCAACTTGGACGATGCTTTTATTAGGAATAATACGGCTTAAAGCCACATCTTTTTCACGCGCATAGATCTCGCGCTTATATGCCAAAAATGCCAATCTTTGTAACTGAACTTTAGTTAAACTTCCAGCGCCTGAAATCGATAAATAGATATCTTTGGGATCGATAACTCTTAAAGTGTGATTAGCACACTCTTGCATCTCTTCAAAAAACCAAGCGAGGCGTATATCTTCTTTTTTTATAAAACTTAAATATTTTTTATATAAGTTCTCAAGATGAGCTACGTCATCTGAAGCATATAAAATCTGCGACGCTGTTAAAGGCCTTTTTTCCCAGTCAGATAAAGTCTCAGATTTTGCAACCTCAACATCTAGATAATCCTTAAGTGAGCTTTGCAGTCCCTGAGTATAAGAAAGGTTTAAAAAAGCCGCTAAAAGCTGCACATCTGCTATTCTCTGAGGCAGTAAAGGAGTAATCCCATTAAGCTTAGAAAAACGGCTTAAAACGTCTATATCCTCACGTCCTGAAAACATTAACACTAAAGCTTTGGTGTTATTTAAAGACTTTATTACATTCCTTAAGTCAAAGCTTATAGGATCAAGGATATAAGAGATACCTTTAATATTAAGCTGCAATAAATCAAAGCGTGGATAATAAGTTTTAGTACGAGTGAACTCTGTATCCATTGATACAAAGTCAGAGCTATTTAAACTATCTAATAAAAANGATAGAGCTGAAAGCTCCTCTAAACTGTCAATATAAACAATTTCTTTTGAAATAATCATGTGTGAAAACTAATGCTTAAAGCTTTCAGATATGTGGTGTTTTGTTATCGCGTAAATAACGACGCATTACCTTACCCACAGCAGATTTTGGTAACTCATTTACAAACTCTACATACTTAGGCATTTTATAGCCGGTAAGATACTGCTTACAAAAAGCTAAAAGCTCGTGAATGGTTAATTGCGGATCTTTTTTAACTACAAAAAGTTTTATAGCCTCACCGGAGCTCTTAGAGGGGACACCGACTACGGCACACTCTAAGACACGTGGATTTAAGCTTATAACATCCTCAATCTCAGATGGAAATACATTAAATCCCGAAACTAAAATCATATCCTTGAGGCGATCAATAATCCGGATATATCCCCCACTCTCCCACTTGGCAATATCACCTGTGCGTAACCAACCATCATCAAAGACATTTTCTGTCTCCTCAGGATTGTTATAGTAACCAAGCATTACCTGCGGGCCTTTAAACTGCAACTCACCTGATCGATTTAAATCCCAAATTTCCTCATGCGTATTTACATCAACAATACGCGCTAAGGTTGATGGAACTGGAAGGCCAATCATACCGTTATACTCATGCACAGTATAAGGATTGACACAGCACAAAGGAGAGCACTCAGTTAAACCATAGCCCTCTAAAATTGCCAAACCTGTAGCTTGTAAAAACCTATCTGCAACACCTTTTTGAATAGCAGCACCACCACCTACGGCAAGTCTTAATTTTTTAAGATGAATCTTCTCAAAAATTCCATGATTTAACATGGCATTATATAGAGTATTAACACCTGTAATAATTGAAACTTCAGGATGATGCTTAAGAGCATTTAAAGTAGATTTAAAATCACGTGCATCCAAAATAAGGATACTTGTTGCACCTAAGAAAAATCCAAACATCATGTTAATGGTCATGGCAAAAACATGATAAAAAGGCAACGCAGTTAATAAAGTCTCCTCACCTCTATTGATAGCCGGACCATACATGGCATAAGTTTGAGCGACATTACTTAAAATGTTTTTGTGAGTGAGCATTGCTCCCTTTGGTTTTCCGGTAGTGCCACCTGTGTATTGTAAAAAAGCAATATCATCTAAAGAAACAGGTACTTGTTTAAAGCTCTCTTTGGTGTAAGAGAGGATTTTCTTTAAATGCAAAAACTTTTTGTAAGGATATGGTGGCACCATATGCTTTACATGTTTTGCCACAAAATTTACTAAAGGACCTTTTATAGGGCCTAAGAGATCGCCTATAGACGTTAAAATAACCGCCTTAAGATCTAAATTCTCCATGACCTTCATCAAAGGCTCGGCATTAGTATCTAAAGATAAAACATACTCTGTACGAGAATCCCTAAGAATTCCATCTATCTCACGCTCAGTATAAAGAGGATTGATATTTACAACTTTAAGGCCAAGCTTTAAAGCGGCAAAAACTGCTAGAGGATATTGAATAGTGTTAGGAAGGATAATGGCAAAATGCTCACCTTTTTTTACATGCAATTCATGTTGTAAAAAGGCGGCAAGTCTTCTTGTGTAGACAGCCAGATCTTTATAAGTTATAGCGCTACCAAGGCTTATATATGCCGTGTGTGAGGCAAAAGCCTTGGTAACGCTGTCAAACATCTCACAAATGCTGTCATAACGGCAGCCGTCAATTTCATGGGGTACATCTACAGGATAACTTTCGTACCAAAATTCACGGCCACTATTTTGCATTTTGATGTTCCTTAATTACTTATGACTATCAGCAAATTCCTTTAAGAATTTTACTAAAGCCTCAACGCCTTCAATAGGCATTGCATTGTAAATGCTAGCGCGCATACCGCCTAAAACCTTATGACCTTTTAAGCCAATAAGGTTATGCTCACGAGATTGTGCTAAAAACTCGTTGTTCAAGCTCTCATCTTTTAAGGTAAATACGCAGTTAACACGAGATCTGCTCTCTTTAGCAATTGGAGAGATATAGAAATCAGTGCTGTCGATATAACCATATAAAAGCTCAGCTTTAGCCTTATTTCTCTCTTCTAAAGCCTTAACACCACCTAACTTAGCAATCCAGCGGAAATTAAGCATTGCCATGTACCAAGAGAATGTGCACGGGGTGTTATACATTGAAGAATATTGCGATAAAACAGACCAATCAAGTACTGACGGGCAATATTTACGGCTATGTCCCAATAAATCCTCTCTGACGATGGTAATGGTCATACCAGCAGGGGCGACATTCTTCTGTACACCAAAAATAATGGCACCAAAACGGCTTACATCAATTGGTCGAGTCAGAATATCTGAAGACATATCAGCAATTAAAGGTACATCGCCTGTATCTGGTAAATCAAACATCTCAAGACCATTTACAGTCTCATTGATGCAAACATAGGCATAACTTGCACCAGGAGTTACCTGCATAGCGCTGTAATCGATGTAATACTTACCATCAGAGTTCTTTGGTGCGCACTCATGTAAGATAGCCTTGCCATAACGCTCAGCACACTCTTTATAAGCACAACGAGACCAATGACCTGTTACAAAGTAATCGGCAAAACCATCCTCAGGCAAAATATTTAAAGGAATAGCGGCAAACTGACCTCTGCCACCACCTTGCTCAAATAAAATCTTATAGTTATCAGGTACATTTAATAACTTACGCAGATTCTCTTCAGCCTCTTTAGCAACTGCAGTAAACTCAGCTGAGCGGTGAGATAACTCCACCACGCCTACGCCTACACCTTGGAAGCTTGTAAATTCAGCTTGTGCCTGTTCCATTACCTCACAAGGCAGCATGCATGGGCCTGCTGCGTAATTCCATGGTTTAGTCATTTTCACTCTCCTTTTCCATGAGTTCTTCATTATTCTCGCTCTTACCTAAAGATGCATTTTCCAAAGCTTTCTCCTGCTCTTGCATCTTAGCCATAGCCTGCTTTTCTAAAGCACGAGCACGAGCGGTTCTGTGACTGCTTTCAACTACATTCTCAGGAATGGCCTGTAAACCTACAACATGCGCATTCTCATCCATACGCATTAAGATGACACCTGCTGCAGTACGACCAATTTCTCGTACAGAATTCATAGGAGAGCGGATGAGCTGACCTTGATCTGTAATAAGCATAAACTCGCTTTCATCATCTGCACGAACGGCACCAATTACATCTCCATTACGCTCTAAGTTACGAATTACATAAATACCTTGACCTGCACGATTACGTAAGGTTAAAGAATTTAAAGCAATACGCTTGCCAAAGCCATTGGCAGTTGCAATTAAACACTGAGTGCATGGATCGCTTGGAGGCAGAACCAACATAGAGACCACCTTAGCATCGCCAATTAAGCGAATACCGCGGATGCCACGAGAGCTTCTACCTGATGGACGAATACCTGAACCACTATGACGATCAATACCGACATTCTCATCACCATCATCTGCGCTTTCATCTTGAATATCACTCTCTTCATCAGTGTTTTCAGATAAAGATTGATCTTTATAGTATTCGCAGAAATGGATAGCACGGCCATCTGAAGTGAAGAGATAAACATCATCATCGCCACTTGAAATCTCAGCGCCTATGAGCTCATCACCTTCATTTAAACCAATGGCTTTAATACCTTTATTGTTGTCACGCTTTACAAAGTTCTTGTAATCGATGATTGGGGTTTTCTTAACCAAACCATCACGGGTGGCAAACATTACAAAGGTGCCTTCCTCAAATTCAGAAACCGGTAAAAGTGCAGTAATTCTTTCATTTTCTGCAATTTCAAATAAGTTCTGAATTGGACGTCCTCTCCAAGTACGATTTTCAGAAGTTGGTAAATCGTAAACTGCGGAGATAAAGGCTCTACCTTGGTTGGTAAAGCACAACATCTTGTCATGAGTATTGGCAACAACAACGTTGTTAATATAATCCTCATCTTTAAGAATTGCAGCTTTACGGCCCTTACCACCATGAGCTTGACTCTCATAGGAGGCTATATCTTGATACTTAACGTATCCTTCACGAGAGAGAGTTACGATAACATCACTCTTTGGAATTAAATCAGCCTTATTAAAGTCGCTATCATCAACAGTGAAGCTTGAGCGGCGTGGAGTTGCAAACTCAGCTTTACAAGCAATAAGTTCCTGACGAATAACTTCCTTCATGCGCTCGGCATTATTTAAGATCTCAAGATAACCTCTGATATTTACCAGTAATGACTTATATTCATTTCTGATCTCATCTTTAGCTAAATGAGTTAATCTTGATAAGGTTAAGGCTAAAATAGCACGGGCTTGGACATCTGAGAGGTAATATTTGCCGTTAATATAACCGCAATTACTATCAATACCTTGAGGAAGAGCGAGGTTATTACCTTTATCATCACGCTCAATTAAGTTATTGATAAAAGAACCATCCCAAGGCTCTTGCATAAGTAAATTTCTTGCATATTCAGAGTCTTTAGATTCATGAATTAACTCAACTACTCTCTGAATATTCGCATCAGCAACCATTAAACCTTCACAAATATGGGCTTTACGACGGTCCTGACGTAAAAGGAATACAGTACGACGAGTTACGATCTCACGACGGAACTTTAAGAACTCATTTAAGATATCTAAAATTGGTAACTGCTTTGGATGATTATTAACCAAAGCTACCATATTAATACCAAATGATGATTGCAAGCTGCTCTTTGAGAAGAGGTTATTTAACACAGCCTCTTCATAAGCGTCACGCTTTAAGTCAATAGCAATACGAACGGCATTGTCCTTATCTGACAGATCGTTAACCTCAGAGATGCCTTCAATCTTCTTGTCACGAACTAAATCAACAATGCTCTTTACAATATTGACTTTGCGCTCAACGAATGGGATTTCATCGACAATAATGGTCTTACGGCCTGATTTGTCAGTTTCAATATGGGTACGAGCACGAATAATGCAACGGCCTTTACCTGTTGCATAAGCACTACGGATACCAGATTTACCAACGATAATACCGCCAGTTGGGAAATCAGGGCCTGGGATGTAATCCATTAACTCGTCAACAGTTAATTTAGGATTATCCAAAAGGGCTACAGCACCATCAATAACCTCACCTAAATTGTGTGGAGGAATATTGGTAGCCATACCTACGGCAATACCTGAAGAACCATTTACTAAAAGATTTGGGAATCTTGTAGGTAAAACCTCTGGGATTTGCTCATTGCCATCATAGTTTGGATAAGAGTCAACTGTATCCTTGTCTATATCAGTAAGCATAGCTTCGGCGATCTTGGTCATCTTGACCTCGGTGTAACGCATTGCAGCTGCTCTATCACCGTCGATATCACCAAAGTTACCCTGACCGAAAACTAAAGGCTCACGCATAGAGAACCATTGAGCCATACGCACAATAGTGTCATATACAGCAGTATCACCATGCGGGTGGAAGCGACCGATTACGTCACCTACGATACGGGCTGACTTTTTAGTCTGGCCGTTATGCCATACCTTCAGATCGTACATATCAAAAAGTACGCGGCGATGAACTGGTTTTAAACCGTCACGCACGTCAGGCAGAGCTCTGTCCACAATCACGGACATGGCATAGTCAATAAAAGACTGTTTGAGCTCATCTTCAATTTTGACGGTAGCAACGTCAAAATTGACGCTGTCAGCTGCCGTCTGCGGCACCTTATCACCATCAAGCTCTTTTTGTGCCTCAGTCCCATTTATTTTGTCATTATGGTCAGACATTATACTTCCTTGAAATTATTGTCGATTAAGAGGAAATTAGCATCAAATTGTAGCATTTTTATGAGATTTTTTCAATAAATACGCTTATGTTGCCCTATGATTAAGCTTGAAAAAATAGGCATTTCTTCGCATAATAAAATAATCTTTTTTAATCTATCAGGAAATGCTAATGTGGTTTAAAAATGCCCGTTTTTACACTGTAGATTTCAGTGAACTTGGCGAAATTTTTCGTGATGAACAAATGTTGAATGATGCTGCACAAAGTGCGCAGTTTAAACCATGCAACGCTCAAGAAATATCAACTATAGGTTTTGTGCCTTTATTTGGCCCTGAAACTCCTTACCATTTTTCTTGTGGTCAAAATCACTTCTTCCGTCTTCAAGAAGAGACCAAACTTTTACCAGCATCTGTAGTAAATAATAAACTCTCCGAGCTTGTAGCTGCAAAAGAGCTCGAGCTTAAAAGACAGATACGTAAAAATGAACGCGACGCTTTAAAATCAGCTGTAGTAAATCAGCTTTTATCTCGCGCCTTTGCCACCCGTCGTGAGCTTTTAATCTGGTGTAACCCAGAGGCTAAACTTTGTGCCGTATCTGCAAGCTCTGCCAAACGCTGTGAAAAAGGCTTGGCGATGATGCGCGAGGCCTTTTCAACCTTCCCGGCAAAACTTTTAGAACCTCACTGCTTAGTTGAGGATAGACTGACCTCTTGGATCAAAAGTGGCAAGCCACAAAGCCTCTTTGAAATTGGTTCTGATACGACTTTAAAGAGTGCCGATGACAGTGGTGCAACCGTCAGGATCTCTCGTGACGATTTAAGCTCTGAGGAAATTGGGGTACACATTGATGCAGGCAAGGTTGTAACTGAGTTACAGATGACATTTGATGATAGTTTAATACTAGTTTTATGCTCAGATCTCTCATGTAAACGCTTAAAACCTACCGATCAATATTTAGAGCGCAATCTCCCTGAAAAGAGCGATGATGCAATTGCAGATATGCAAGCGCATTTAGTCTTACAAGGTGAGCTTTTGCAAAATTTAGGAAAGACTATTTTGGAGACTTTTAACTGTGCTTAAAAAGCCTGAACTTTTAGCTCCTGCAGGAAGCCTCAAACACCTGCAAATGGCCGTTGATTTTGGTGCAGATGCTGTTTATGCCGGTGTTCCTAAATGGTCACTGCGCGTTCGTGGCAACGGCTTTGTTAGAGATGACTTTGAAAAAGGCATTGCCTATGCCCACGCTCATGGCAAAAAAGTACATGCTGTACTTAATATCATTCCACATGTAAGAAGAACAAATGGCTTTTTACGTGTTTTAGATGAGATGGCAGCCTTAAAGCCTGACGCCTTTATTATGGGTGATCCTGGCTTAATCGATATGGTCAGAAATCGCTATCCTGAGATCCCAATTCACTTATCAGTACAGGCAAATACAGTAAATGCCGGATCTGTAAAGTTCTGGCAAAAAGTAGGATTAACGCGCTGCATTTTAGCTCGTGAGTTATCAATTACGGAAATTGACTTAATTAAACAGGCCTGTCCTGATATGGAAGTTGAGGTATTTGCTCATGGTGCATTATGTATCGCTGTTTCAGGTCGTTGCTTAATTTCAGGATTCTTAGCTCACCGTGATGCCAATATCGGTGCTTGCAATAACTCATGTCGCTATGGCTTTAAAGTACGTGATATTCACTGTGCTCATAGCGCTGAATTTGATGATCCGACATCTTTATCAATGCAAATTGAGGAGAGCATGCATCATCCTAATGAGTCATTCACTATGGAAGAAGATCAATGCGGTTCTTATCTTATGAACTCAAAAGATCTTTGCTCTTTACCTGTATTAAAGAAGCTTATTGCCACAGGTGTTGACTCCTTGAAGATTGAAGGACGCTCTCGCTCCCCATTTTACAGTGCCGCCATGTCAAGAGCATATCGCTTAGCTATTGACTCCATTTGCAGTGGTGGCGATGTTCCTGATGAAAGCTATAGAATAGTAAACTCTATTCCATCTCGTGGTTATACCACAGGTCTTTTGGAGCCTCTTCGTCCTGACTTAACTCAAGACTATGAGACCAATGCCCCAAGAGCAGGTAATTGGCAAATTGCCGGTGATATTACCGGACGCGATGAACAAGGACGTTTACTTGTTACAGTGAAAAACCGCTTTGAGCGCAAGTCAAATATGAAGCTTTTCACACCTGAGGGCATCTTAGATCTTGATGTAAGCTCTATGGTTGATGATAGAGAAAATCCGTGTGAGGTAGCACCTGGTAGTGGCTATTTTGTAAAGGTTCCTTATGACAAACCTTTAAACTTAAATAGCGCAGTGATTTTAAGACAAGACAATTAAAGTTCTCTTAAACAAAAATGACGCCATAATATAGTATGGCGTCATTTTTTTACATTTCAAAATGAGTTGGATCGCCTGATCCTACACGTCTTATCACAGGATTGCTGTTTTCATCAAAGCGAATAACTGTAGTTGGCTCATTATTTAAAATCCCACCATCTACAATCACATCCACAAGCTTACCAATCTTGTTATTGATTTCCACCGGATCAAACTCAGGAGACTCTTCATTTGGCAAAATCAAAGAGCAACTCATCAAAGGCTCATTTAACTCTTCAATTAACGCATCCAAAATGGCATTGTCAGGTACACGCAGTCCAATAGTTCTACGTTTTTCATTCATCATGCGGCGTGGCACTTCTTTAGTTGCCGGCAAAATGAAGGTATAAGCACCTGGTGTATTATGCTTTAAAAGCCTAAACACAGAATTGTCAAAACGCGCATAGGTTGAAAGCTCAGATAAATCTCGGCATAACAAAGTAAAATTGTGGTTTTTACTTATCTGACGGATTTTAGCAATACGCTCCATAGCATTTTTTTCCTCAAGTCTACAGCATAAGGCATATGCTGAGTCTGTAGGAACCACCCCTACGCCACCTTTCTTTAAAATCTCGGCAATCATCTTAATAAAACGCGGTTGCGGATTATCAGGATGCACAGAAATAAACTCACAAGACATNCGTATAAATCCAAATTAAAAAAATTCTTATTTAAAATTATAGTACTGAGCTTGCGGACAATCCCAAACTGGAGTCAAATCTTCTGGAATATTTAAATTTAAGCCTAAATCTCGATAAGTGCCTAAAGCATGAAAATCAGAACCTAATGAAGCCTTAAAGCCAAAACGTGCACACAGCTCACATAAATAGCTATGTTCCTGTGGTCGTTGCTGTGAGTATGACACCTCAATGGCATCTCCTCCTGCATTTTTAAAATACTCCATCAAAGCACGCAATTTCATATTGGTCATCTCATAACGTTTAGGATGAGCTAACACCGCAACTCCATTTGCCTTGTGAATGGCTTCAACACAGACACTTACATCTGGCCAATTGGTAGCAACATAGGCTTTTTTGCCTTTTCTTAAATAGACATTAAAAGCCTCATCTGTGCATGTAGCTTTACCTTCTGCAACAATTAACCTAGCATAGTTACCACGAGTAATAGATGCCCCTTCACCTGCAGCCTTTTTAGCTTTATTTAACATATCATGAAAACCTACGCGCTCAAGTTTTTGCGCAATTTCCAAAGCGCGCTGTTCTCTTAAAACTTTTTGACCTTCAGTAAAAGCCTTAAAAGACTCACTTTCATAGTCTAAAAACAGACCTACGATATGAATTTGATTATTATTCCAAGTCGCAGATATCTCAGATCCTGGAATTAAATTTAAAGCTCCTTTTGCAGCTTCCTTAGCCTCATTGATACCTCTGCAGGTATCATGATCGGTTAGTGCCAAATGAGTTAAACCTAACTCAATTGCTCTTTTTACTACCTCTTTTGGTGTTAATGCACCATCTGAGGCATTTGAGTGACAATGAAGATCGATTTTGCTTCTAAAAATTCCCATGAAATTATTCTGAAGCTTTAAGCTCCAGCTCCTCCCAACGTGCATATAAAGTATCAAGCTCATCTGAGAGTTTTTGACGTTTATTATTAACATCAACGGCCTTTTGTGCACCATCGGCATATAAATCAGGAGAGGCTAGCTCTTCATCTAAAAGTGCAATTTGAGCTTCAAGATCTTCAACCTTTTGCGGAAGCTTTTCTAACTCATGTTCCTCAGTAAAAGAAAGACCTTTCTTTTCACGAGTAACCTTTTTGCTATCGCTCTTAGCCTTCTCTTCTTTTTTGTCAGACTCTTTTACAAAAAGGCTTCTACCGGTGCGTTCATAGAAGGATAAAACATCACTCCAACCACCAACTACAGTTTCAATATGCCCATCACCTTCAAATACCCAAGTCTCAGTTGCCACCTTATCAATAAAACGACGGTCGTGACTTATCACAATGACAGTACCTGGATATGATGAAACTAAATCCTCAAGTAAATCTAAAGTCTCCAAATCCAAATCATTAGTAGGCTCATCCATGATAAGAACATTTGAAGGCTTGGCAAAAAGACGGGCTAACAATAAGCGATTCTTCTCACCTCCTGACAATACAGATACAGGACTTCTTGCACGTCTTCCTGTAAAGAGGAAGTTACTTAAATAAGAGATAATATGCTTACTCTTACCGTTAATAGTCACCTCAGTATGACCATCAGCGACATTATCTGCAACCGTTCTTTCAGGCTTTAACTGCTCATGATATTGGTCAAAATACTGAATTTGTACGTTCATACCTGTACGTACATAACCATGTGTAGGCTTTATAAGATTTTGAATAATTGAAATTAAAGTGGTCTTACCTGAACCATTGGCACCGACAATACCAATTCTATCGCCACGCATAACAGTGGCATTGAAATTATCAATTAAAACCTTACCTTCAAACTCCTGATGAATATCGCGCAACTCAAAGACAATATTGCCACTTCTATCTGCCTCATTAACTTGCATGATAGCCCGACCTTGGCGATCACGTCTTTGGGCACGAATGCGACGACGCTCCTCTAAGTCTTTAACGCGACCTTCATTACGAGCCAAACGTGCCTTTACACCACGACGGATCCAAGCCTCTTCTTCAGATAAGATACGGTCAAACTCTTTGTTTGCCAGATCTTCCATACGCAATCTTTCATCACGTAAAGATAAATACTGATTAAAAGACCCTGGATATGAGTAAAGTTTACCTCTATCAAGCTCCACAATACGCGTTGCACAATCATCGGCAAAACTTCTATCGTGAGAAACAAAGACTACCGTTCCTGCAAAGGATTTTAAAATCTCTTCAAACCAGGCAATAGTCTCAATATCTAAGTGGTTAGTAGGCTCATCTAAAAGCAACAACTCAGGTTCTGATGATAATACAGCAGCCAAAGCCGCCTTGCGTCTCCAACCACCTGACAACTCAATTAAAGGCATATCGGCCTCAAGGCCGATTTTATTTAAAATGCGTCTTACAGTAGCATCATGACGCCAGCCATCATGCTTTTCAATAAACTCAGAGAGCTCCATCTGACGCTTAATGTCAGAGCACTGTACATATTCAGCTAAAGCCTTACCCACAACAGGAACAGCTGATACGGCCATAGTGTAGGCAGTACCACTTTTGTAGTGTGGTGGATCTTGCTCAAGTCTAGCTATTTTCAAGCCTTGCTTTATGACTACACGGCCATCATCAAGCTCTCTTTTACCCTCAATTACCTGTAATAAAGTTGACTTACCTGTACCATTACGGCCAACTAAACAGATGCGCTCATGCTCTTCAATAGCTAATTCAGCGCCATCTAAAAGTAAATCATCACCATAATTTAAACGAGCATTTATAATATTTACAAGACTCATCTTATAAATCCTTTACTCCATCAGGTCCCCAAACACGGGCCTTTGGACGCTCTTGACGAGTATTTTTGGAAAAAGAGCTACCATTACGGCCAAAACCACGGTTAAAGCCATCACGCTCGCCTCTATTAAAGCCCTTATTATTTCGGTTAAAGCCATCTGACTCATAGCCTCTAGAAAAACCTCTATCTCTTCTATTAAAGCTATCGCGCTCTTGTCTTTGAGAGCTTAAGTAAGGACTATCCCCTGACTTCATGACCTTTTGCCATTTAGGAGCAAATTTTTTCTCGACCATAGGCTCAGGCTTTAAGGTCTGACGGCTTCTATCAAAATCTAATTTAAAGCAAGTGTGAATACGCTTATTACGAGAAAAATCCTCAGGTAAGGTCTTATAGGAGATATTCTCCACCTCAAAGCCATACTCTTTAATAGTCTCATCTAACTTAAAGTCACGGCAGTTAGTACAGAAAATAACTGTACCTTGATCTTTTAAATGACGGGTTAAATTTGACAATAAAGCTACCTGATCACGCTTTACATCAAAACTTACAGACATACGTTTGGAGTTTGAGAAGGTTGGTGGATCGATATAGATTAAATCAAACTTCTTATCATTATCTTGAGATAAATAGTAAAGACAATCAGCCTGTACAAACTCATGAGCGCGGGAATTTAAATGATTTAAACGCAGATTATCCTGTCCCCACTGTAAATATGTACGACTCATATCTACAGATACGGTAGATTTAGCACCGCCTGCAGCTGCTGCAACAGAAGCTGAGCAAGTGTAGGCAAATAAATTTAAAAAGTCTTTATCTTTAGCGCTCTCTTTAATAATGGCACGGATATTTCTTGAATCTAAGAATAAACCTGTATCTAAATAATCCTCAAGATTTACCTTAAATGTAAGACCATTTTCATGAACTTCCATGAAGTTATTGCTTAAAGTCTCAGCCTTTTCGTACTGGCTAGCGCCTTGCTTAATTTCACGGCTCTTTAAAATTACGCGTGTACCATCAACCCCTGTAACATTTACAGTAGCACCAATCATATCCAAAACATGCTGCTTGGCAATGACAGGATTAAAGCCCTTAGGAGGAGCATAAGCGGCAATTACATAAAAGCCGTTGTAATAATCAATAGCTGCGGCATATTCAGGGATATCGGCATCATATACACGATAGCAATCAAGATTATTGCGTTTGGCCCACTTGGTAATCTTAGACAAATTCTTCTTTAAGCGGTTGGTAAAATCAGGTGCAATTACATGTTCACGTGGAGATTTTTCTTCCCCATCTGCAACATTTTCAGTCTTATTGATTTCATAGACACGTAACTGACAGGCAAGCTCACCGTTATAAAGCTTATAGACCTTATCTGAGTGTAATCTCAAGCATGACAGCAGTGCTTGATCTGATGAGATAACTGCAACCTTGGCGCCTTTGAAGAACTTCTTTAATCTCTCACCTAACAGAGTGTAAAGAGAGATAAGTTCATTAAAATTACCCAAGCGCTTACCATAAGGAGGATTTGTCACTACAGTAACTCTGTCATCTTCCTTAAATGGGTTTTGAAGCTCAGATAAAGGCGCATGATAGACTTTTACAATCTCGCTAAAGCCGGCATTTTTAGCATTTTCATTAGCAAAATCTACAACGCGCGGATCTAAGTCGTAACCTACAATACTAATATTGTTTGCAATTGCGCGCTCAATACCTTTTCTTTGACGTTCTAAAGCATTATCTAAAAGCTCTTGCCACTTGTCTTTTTCAAAGCATTTTAAAGAGAAAAAGCCAAAGAAAGAGCGTTTAAGACCTGGCGCTGTATCAGTTAATTTTGAAGCAGCTTCTAAAAGTAAAGTTCCAGAGCCGCACATAGGATCACAAAAACAACCGTCTTTGTAACCTGAACGCTCAACCATAGCTGCAGCTAAATTCTCTTTTAAAGGAGCGGCACCTGTAGATCTGTGATAATCACGCTTAATTAAGGTCTTGCCTGATAAATCAAGATAAATTGAAGCCTCGCCACGACGCTCTAAATGACAATAAATTCTGACATCTGGATTGTCCTTATCAACATAAGGACGGCTACCAAAGGCCTTTTGCAAACGGTCACATACCGCATCTTTAACCTTTAAAGCACCGTATTGAGTATTACGAATTAAATCGTTAGTACCGGTAAAATCTACAGCTATGGTCTTTGAACTATCAAACCACTTTTCCCATGCTACACCATTGGCACCCATATAAAGCTCAGTATCATTTTCACTTAAAAATTCTGACATCTTAAGTAAAAAGCGTGAGGCAAAACGGCTCCAAAGACAGGCCTGCATACCTTGAATAAAATCACCGCTGCAAGATACACCGGCTACTGTTTCACGAACATTTTTAAGACCTAAAGATGAAAGTTCTGCTTGTAAAAGTCCCTCAAGACCTTTAGGGCAGGTGGCAAAGAAATTAAATGACATAAGCTAAAATTTGCTCCAATAAAAAACTATCTCTTATTATACAAAGCTTTTGCTTTTAATTGCTTTTAAGGCTGAATTTAAGCGCTCTTGAAAGCTTTAATTTAAGAAATTATTAAATTTCATTATTTATAAAAATAAACTGACTTTTATTTATGCTAGGTGGATCTTAATTTTTTTATAAGGGTTTTGCTAATCTTACTCATTGAATTCATAACTTTTTTTAATAAAAAAGCATTCTGAGGGCTTGAGCATGGATATTTCCAAATCGTTTAGCATGCATGGAAAAATTATTCCTTTTATTAGTATTCCTGCTATTTTTGAATACATAAACCCTGATGAAAATAGTCTCATCATTACCGAAAAAAGGCTTGCTGACGAATATAAAGACGATTTAAAAAATGCTCGAATTATCATCCGTGATAACTATGAAAAAGGACCTACAACTCTTTCTTTAATTGAAAACATTGCCAATGATGCAGGGGCTAATTACGATAAAGTTTACGGTATTGGTGGTGGCGCTGTTTTAGAAATTGCCAAAATCTTAAGCTTACAAACCATTATCCCAGTAAAATCTTTATTTGAAGATGAAGCCAACATTATAAAAGACCGTTATTTAACCTTAGTACCAACAACTCCTGGTACCGGCAGTGAAATGACCTCTTTTGCAGCTGTTTTATTTGAAAAAGAGCGCGTACAGCGAATTTTAAACTCCGATGCCTTATATGCAGATGAAATCCTCCTCTGTCCTCGCTTTTTAAAAGGTATTCCTTTTAAAGTCTTAGCTGCAAGTTCATTTGTAAGTTTTGTCCACGCCTGTGAAGGTTTTACCTCTCCACTATCAACCCCAATTACCAGAGCCTTAGCTGAAAAATCATTAAGACTTATTATAAAAGTTTGGAAAAATGCCGCTTTCCATGGCATAGGTTCACTTGAAAACGATTATGAAAACCTCCAAATAGCTGGCAATTTATCTGGCATTGTCTTTGCCAATGCCGGCGGCGCTGCAGTACAGGCATTAGCTTATCCTTTAAACATTAGACTAGGTATTCCTCATGGTGAGGCTTGCTATCAAGTCTTCTTTAAGGTTTTTAAAACCTATATGGCAAAAAGCCACAGTATGGGGCTTGAAGAACTCATTGAGGTCTTATCTGATGCTTTAAAATGCAAAAAAGATGAGGTTTTTGACAAAATATCCAATATTTGTGACAGCTTAATTGAACACAAAAAAATGCGCGAGTTTGGCATGAGAGAAGGTAATATCTTAGAGTTTACTGACTTAGTTTTAACTCGCGAGCGTATGCTTGTTGCCAATAGTAACGATCAACTAACTGTCTCTGAGATAGTTAGGATCTACTCGTCAATTCTCTAATTCCTAATCTTTTACCTCGCCAAAATTTGGCGAGGCTTTTCTTATTTTTTTTCTAAATTACGCAAAAGCTCGCGCTCTTTTAGATAATTCATCCCAAGTTTATTCATCTTACGGCGGTACTTAAAAAACTGTTTTAACACCTCCGCACATTCATCTTTTAAAATACCACCGGTAATCTCTGGGTGATGATTGTGCCTAAGATCGTTTAAAACATTAAACATACTGCCACAAGCTCCTGTTTTAAGATCACTTGCGCCGTAATACACATGTTTAATTCTAGAATGAATAATAGCGCCTGAACACATACAACAAGGTTCAAGCGTTACATATAATGACAAATTTGGCAGACGATAATTTTTAAGACGACCTCCTGCATCCCTCAAAGCCATGACCTCTGCATGTGCTGTGGGATCTGATAAGGTAATAGTCATATTGCACCCTTGTCCTACAATATGACCTAGCTCATCAACAATGACACAGCCAACCGGGATCTCTCCATACATTTGCGCCAATCTTGCTTGAGATAGCGCCAATTCCATATAATACTCAGGGGATTTAACCAAACTGTCAGACACTAAAACAGCCATCCTAAACGTTCAAAGATAATTACAGCCCAGACAATAACTGTTAAAACTAATAACACAAAGACACAAGCTGAGCCTAAATCCTTAGCCCGTCCTGATAACTCATGACGCTCAAGAGAGATTCTGTCAACTACTGCCTCAATTGCAGAATTTGCTAACTCAAAGGCTAAAGTAAGCCAAGGCATAATCACTAAAAGGGCAAATTTTACAGCACTATCAGCTACAAACATGGCCACAAAGGTCAAAATTATTGCTAAAAATAACTCTTGTCTTACCGCAGCTTCATTAACAAAACCTGCTTTAAAACCTTTCATGCTATAGAAAAAAGCACGATAAATACGGGTAAAACCACGAGCTTGAACCTTAGCCATAACATCCTCTTTTAAAATTTAAAAATGTGAGTGCATTTTACAATACACTTGCATATTTAACTAATTTTTTAAATACAGCTCTTTTATTAAAATTGAATCTTAAGAGCATCTTAAATCTAAGAATTTGTATAAATCTTTATGATAAATGAGTTTTATTGTTCTTAAGATGTCAAATCCCTATAAGCATAGATACTTATAGGGATTTTCAAAATAAAATTTTAGGAAAATTTAGTTATTTGAGATGGTGTACTTATTTGAATTAAGTCTTACAAAAGTTACCTCTTCATAACCTACCTGATTTTCACGTGGAACCTCATCGCGAAATTGTAAATTTGTTCTCACCCACAGTCTCTTAGATTCAGCGCTCTTAGGCACCTTATCCTTGGTGCAATCGTTGTAAACATAGACATTACGCACATCGCTTACATCACGCAAAATAATCGGAGCTTCTTCACCTGAGGCAAAAACATACCAACCTTCAGTAACCCATTTGGTTTTCTCTGTACGCGCATTTACTGCAATTGAACAATCTTCGCTTGATTCATTTTTTACATCAATACGGACTGAGGCTAAGGCTGAAAATGCACTAAAGGCCAATAAAGATGCAACTAATAGTTTTTTCATAGACGACTAATCCAGTTAATTGGACAATTTAAAAAATTTTTTTATATGATATCCCATAGCGACAAATTTTAAATAAAAATCACCTGCAAAAACAAAAAAAACCCAAAAAATCTAAATTTTTGGGGCATATAACTAAGCTTAGTCTTTAGGCAATAACATTCTTAAAGTAAGTAGTTGATGCATTTTGGAATACAGCTTCAAAGCCGTGAGATTCCATCATATTTACAACCTCTTCAACAGATCTGTCATCATTTACAGTCCACTGCTCAAGATACTTTCCCTTATGAGCATAACCACCAGGCTCTGTTGAAGATCCTGCTGAAATTGCAGTAATTCCTACAGGCAATAAGAGATCACGGAAAGCGGCACTTTCACGAGTTGAAATAGTAAGATCAAGCTCGTTATCAAAAATACGCCAAGCACAAATGATCTGTAAAAGCTTTGCATCAGACACAGGAGAGTGTGGTTGGAAACCACCTGCAGATGGTCTAATACGTGGGAAGGAGATACTTAAATTGCTCTGCCAGTAATGCTCACGCATATATAAAACATGCATAGCTACAGCGCATAAATCAACCTTCCAATTGTAAAGACCTAAAAGAGCTCCCATACCAATTTTATCAATATGAGCCTTACCTAATCTGTCAGGGGTCTCCATTCTCCAACGCATATCCGCTTTCTTACCACCTAAGTGACAAGCTTTATAAGTCTCAGGGTGGTAAGTTTCCTGATATACAGATACAGAATCAAGACCCAAAGTACGAAGCTCTGCATAGTCCTCAGTGGACATAGGCTGAACTTCCATCTGTAAATAAGAGGCATGCTTTCTTGTAAGAGGTAAAACTTCTCTAAAATAAGGCATACCGCATAAGCGCTCATTTTCACCTGATACGAGCAAAATGTTGTAATAGCCCATATCATTCATAGCCTGAAGCTCTTCTTCAACCTCTTGCATGGTTAAAACTACACGCTTGAACTTGTTTAAAACAGAGAAGCCACAGTAGGTGCACTTATTTGAGCACAAATTTGACAGATACAAAGGTAAATACATATTGATGCAGCGACCAAAGCGTTTACGGGTCAACTGCATGGATTTTTGTACCATAACGTCTAAATAATGCTTACGCGCATTTTCAGAAATTAAAGCGGCAAAATCCTCAATAGTGTGTTTGCCATTTTTAGCAATAGCACGCTCTACATCTGCGTCAGTGCGACTATCAACTAACTCAACAAACTTGTCGACATCAATTTTTGAGATTTCATCAAAGAAACTCATTTCATAGCCTCCTTTAAGNAAGGCTTCCATAGGAGAGGTAGCACGTGCTGTTTGAACACTTGCAGCTAAACCTGCGTTATAAGCTAAGCGACCTGCCTTGCAAGCGCAAGCGAAAGCTTCTGACATGGCAACACAATCACCGGCAGCTGCAATAGCAGTATTAACCATGACCGCATCTGCACCCATTTCAAATGCTAAAGAGGCATCTGACGGCGCACCAATACCTGCATCAACGATTACAGGAACATGGCACTGCTCGATGATGATCTTAATCATAGAAGCAGTCTCAATGCCACGGGCTGAACCAATAGGCGCACCTAAAGGCATAACAGCGCTTACACCTAACTCCTCAAGTCTACGCGCTAAAACTGGATCAGCTTGGATATATGGGAATACCTTAAAGCCCTGCTTTACTAATTCCTCACAAGCTTTATAAGTCTCAACTGCATCTGGAAGTAAATACTTAACATCAGGGTGAATCTCAACTTTTACCCAGTCAGTACCTAAAGCTTCACGAGCTAAGTTAGCAGCAAAAATAGCTTCTTTGGCATTTTTAGCGCCGGAGGTGTTTGGCATTAAAGTAATACCAGCATCTAAAAGAGGCTTTATGATCTCATCTTTATGAGTGCGCATATCAATGCGCTTTACTGCCATAGTAGCAATTTGAGCACCTGATGCTTTAGCAGAAGCCTCTAAGGCCTCTCCTGAGGCATATTTACCAGTACCGATAATAAGACGGGAATCAAATTCCTTGCCTGCTAATACTAATTTATCATCCATGGATTAACCTCCTGCTACCATGTTATAAATCTCAACTGCTAAACCATCATAAAGAGCAAATGTTTCCCATTTTGCCTTAGGAACAATCTCCTCATTGACTGCTACAGCCACCCCTTTTGATGGCAAGCCTAATGAATTTATAAGTTCTAAAATGGTCTTGGCATTAGTTTGCTTAATTTCTTCGTTAACTTTTATCTGCAAGGATCTACTCCTCATCCCCACTTGTGCACAAATCTAACCATTGACGGCACACCTCTTCAGGATCATCAGCTTTTGTAATACCTGTAATTAAAGCTACAGAGCCTACATTAGTTGCCAACACGTCTTTGACGTTGTGAAGCTTAATACCTCCTATAGCAACAGTTGGCATTACTTTGTCTACAAGCTTTTGCTCTAAAGCTAACTTGTAAACACCCTGAGGTTTTGATGGCATCTTTTTGCTTTGGGTTGGAAAAATATGTCCTAAAGCAACATAAGATGGCTTTAACTGCAGCGCTTTTAAAAGCTCATATGCGCCATGAGTTGATACACCTAAACGCAAATTGGCATTTTTGATCTTCTCAAGATCTGCCTCTTTTAGATCTTCCATGCCCAAATGCACACCATAGGCGTGAGCTTTAATTGCTAACTCATAGTAGTCATCAATAAAAAGACGAGCTTTATATTGATGAGAAAGCTTAACTGCTTTTTGAATTTTTTCAAAAAGATACGGATCTTCTCTATCTTTAATACGCAGTTGAATTGTTTTTACGCCTTGTTTTAACAGACGCTCAATCCACATAGGGCTATCAACTACAGGGTATAAGCCTAATTTAAGCGGACATTTTGCAAAAGGACCGCCTGCTTTTGGAAAGCCTTCCTCAAAAATTTCCGGCATATCCTCAAGCTTAAAATCAAGCCCCAAATGACCACAAGGTGGACGATTGGTACCGGTATTTAATGCCGGCTCCTTAATACCACGGAACACATATGCCGAGGCTAAGGCTGTGGCATCTTCAATGGCAAAATCTTGAGACAAAAATGAAGCTAAAGCTGAGGATAAAGCGCAACCACCACCATGAACTCCATCGCCATCTTTTTTCTCATGAGTAAAGGTGCTCTTTAAATTTTGAGTAACTAAAGTATCAACAGCCTTACAAGCTTCCTTGTTGTGGCCGCCTTTAATTAAACAAGCTTTGGCACCTTTATCGACAAAGAACTGACCTAATACAAATGGATCTGTATGTTTATCGTATTTTGATAACTCCAAAGCCTCAGGTAGGTTTGGCGTAAAAATAGTGGTAACTTTTAAAATACGATCTAAAAATTCATTTAAATCGGCACTATCCATGCCACCTGCAGTTGCACATAAAACCGGGTCCCAAACTACAGGAACATCCTTTAATGGACCTTCTAGATAATCTAAAAGATCTAATAAAATAGTTCTTGAGGTAATTACACCAATCTTAATTGCACTAGGTTTATCCCAATCTTTGATAGCGGTGTCCATGGTTTTCTTAAAGATATCTTCGTCCACAGCTTTAACCATTGCAACTTGCTTTAAAGACTGTGCTGTTAGTGCACTAACACAAGGCAAAGGCCATGCACCTGTATCAAAAACAGTCAAACAATCAGCTGTAATACCAGCGCCACCGCCTGAATCTACGCCTGCTATTAAAAGCACATATGGCTTTGCATCATTATTTAACACCGTATTTTTCCTGTAAGAAGCGATTTAAGCGAATTGGACAGAAACGAGGGCCACACATTGAGCAATAAGATGGCTGATGACCACGAGTTTCACACTCATCTGGCATCTGAGACTTCCATACCTCATAGGCATGATCTGGATCTAAAGATAAAGCAAACTGATCGTGCCATCTAAATTCAGCACGAGCACGAGCCATGGCATTATCACGTAAAATAGCACCAGGTAAGTTCTTAGCCAGATCTGCAGCATGAGCGGCTAACTTATAGGTAATAAGGCCAGTCTTTACATCATCAGGAGTTGGTAAAGCCAAATGCTCAGATGGGGTTACATAGCAAAGCATGGCAGTACCATATGAGGCAATTAAGCTGCCACCAATTGCGGAGGTAATATGGTCATAACCTGGGGCAATATCGGTGACTAATGGTCCTAAAGTATAAAATGGAGCGTGGTGGCAGAACTTTTCTTGAACTCGCTGATTTTCTTCAACACGATCTAAAGGAACATGACCTGGACCTTCAATAAAGCACTGCACACCTGCATCATAGCAACGAGATGCAAGCTTACCTATAGTCTCAAGCTCACCATACTGAGCCTTATCGCAAGCATCTTGTAAGCAACCAGGTCTTAAACCATCACCTAAAGATAAAGCTACATCATAGTCATGGCAGATTTCCAAAAGCTCATCAAAATGCGTGTAAGCCATATTCTCTTCATCACGTCTTACCATGCAGTTTGCCATAATAGAACCACCGCGAGAGACAATGCCTAAGATACGTCTTGCAGCATGCGGTAATAAAGATGAAACTAAACCTGCGTGAATGGTGAAATAATCAACACCTTGACGAGCCTGATCGATTACAGTCTGTTTAAATAAATCCCATGTTAAGGCATTAATATCACCATGAGCTCTATCTAAAGCCTCATATACAGGAACAGTTCCAATAGGAACAGGGGAAGCTCTTAAAATAGCTTCTCTTAAAGAGGTCAAATCTTTAATACCAGTTGACAGATCCATAACAGTGTCAGCGCCAAACTCTAAAGATTTATGAAGTTTGGAAATCTCTTCATCAAAATTTGAAGATAAAGAAGATGCACCAATATTGGCATTAACTTTTACAGAAAAGTCAGTACCAATAATCATAGGTTCAGCTTCAGGGTGGTTAATATTTGCAGGAATTACAGCAACACCACGAGATATAGCATTTTTGACATCATCTGGGGTAAATGCCATTTCGTTGCCATATTTATATGACTCACGGATGGCAACATACTCCATCTCCTTGGTGACTTTGCCCTCTTTGGCGTAATCAAGCTGAGTCTTTTTAACTTTAAAGCGATTAGCTGATGCTTCTTTTGACTGCCAGTTTTCACGAATTTTTGGCATCTGGCGAGGATCATCGCTCTGACCTTTTACTGTATATAAAAGTAAGGTCTCATCATTTGATAAGGTAAGCTTTTCAAAAGGTACTTTAATGTCCTGTGAAGATCCTTCAATGTAAGTACGGACCTTATTTACACAAAATTTTTTTGGGGAAGGCTTTGGCATAGGCATGTCCTCTTTATGTTTTATTTTCGCGGTGCATGCCAAAGGCTGTTGTTTCCTACGCGGGAATTACCCCGATCAGGTTTACGGATTTTGCATATGCAATCTCAGCCTTTTGGCACTCCGACAAGCAAAGTCATTATGATACGTTTACATAATTGTTGCAAACTAAATTTAGTTTAATGCAAAAAATTACTAACTGTTTTTTTATAAAAAATGCCGCAAATCTAGGCGGCATTTTCTAAAAATTTATTGCTGATTTTTTAAAAGTGCATTGATACGATCTAAATCCTCCTTGGTATCAACACCAGTCTCAGGAGGTCTATCAATAATACCAACAGCAATTTTATAGCCACAATCTAACAGGCGTAATTGCTCTAAAGACTCACACTTTTCAATTGTTGCTTGAGGCATCTTGTTATATTCAATTACAGTTTTAGCTTTATAACCATAAATACCAATATGGTGATAGTGAGTAAACTCTAAATCCTCAATCACCTCTAATTTAAAATTGTCGCGCTCATATGGAATTGGGGCGCGGCTGAAATATAAAGCATAACCATTTTGATCCATAACCACCTTCACGCAATTTGGATCAAAAACGTCCTTAATATTGGTAATTTTGGCACATAAGGTAGACATGTGGGCATTGCTGTTTAATAACAGATTTGCAGTCATATCAATGTGCTCAGGATTTATTAAAGGCTCATCTCCTTGAATATTTACAATGCAAGTTTCAGGATAGATGTTTAACTTTGAAATCATTTCCGCGATTCTGTCAGTGCCACATTTGCAAGATTCAGATGTCATGCAAACCTCAACATCAACTCCCTTTAAAGCCTCAGCAACACGCTCATCATCAATACAAATAATGACTCTTTTAGCCTTCGATTTTAAAGCCTGAAGTGCCACTCTTTTAATCATTGGCATACCGTCAACTAAAGCCAAAGGCTTACCTGGAAGTCTTGTGGATGCATAACGAGCAGGAATAGCTACAATATAATCTTGCATAATGAACCTACTAAATCTCACTTATAAAAGTTTTAAAACTATGAACAGTTTAGATGATTTAACTTGTAACTTTAAGTTTAAATTTTGTAAATCATAAGCTTTTTACACGCTTCAAGCTTATTTAAAAGATTTTTGACAAAATCTCCTTCAATACAAGCTAAAACCTTAAGCTCATAGAGATTGTCTATCCCCATATGGGCATACTTAACCGCATCTTTTGAAGTCATAACTACAGGATAGTTTTGACTTAATTTTAAAAGCTCTTCTTTTGAAATACTATGATGATCTAAAACATCAACTTTTTTAACTAAAGTAAGACCTAAATTTTCACAAGTTTTATAAAAACGCTCAGGATTAGCAATTCCTGATAAAGCTATGACAGTTTTATGCATTAAAGGAGTACCATCCTTTAAAGCTACAGGATTTTGTGGCTTTAACTTAAAGTTATAAAAATCAAATTTACTCTCTCCATTTACCACTACAAAATCTACTGTTTTTAAACGCCACAAACCTTCACGTAAAGGACCTGCTGGTAAAAATAAACCATTACCCCAAAGTCTCTTTCCATCTAAAACAGCTATTTCCAAAGAACGATTTAAAGCATAGTGCTGTAAACCATCATCACTTAAAATGACATCACAACCTTTTTCATATAAAGCATAAGCGCCACGAGAGCGGATAGGATCAATAAATACTTTGGCCTTATCTTTTACAGTATTTTTAATAAGTAAAGGCTCATCTCCACATAAAGAGACATCCCCNCCTTCTAAAACCTCATAAGGGAAAGAAGTCTGTTTTGATTTATAGCCTCGAGAAATAAGCCCTACTTTATAACCTTTTTTATAAAGCTCCTCAATTAAAGCAATACTCAAAGGAGTCTTACCTGCACCGCCTACAGTAATGCCACCAACAATTACCACCGTTACCGGAATTTTTTTACTTTTAAAAATATGGCTTTTATACAAAAAACGTCTTATTGCACTTATAAACCAAAAGAGTAGAGAAAAAGGCAACAAACATAACCTTAAAAAACGTACTAATAAGGAAAAAGGGCCATACCAGATTTGATTTAAAAGCATTTTTTCTCCTTTTGTTTCTTAAGTTAGTGTTTAAAAGACTTTTTTTATGGTTTATGATCAAAAAAATATACCATCTAACTTATTTTCTTGCTACTTTCAAAAAATATGAATAAAGAAAAACCTGAAAGTCGTATCCTTAAGGTTACGCTAAAAAAGTACAGAATTGATCTTATTCCTGATGTTACTTATGCTCAGGTAAGTGTACACAGCCATCCAAATATCGATTTAAAAATGGACATTTTAAAGCCAAGAACTGGTAAATTAGTCCCTTGTGTTGTATTTGTTACAGGTGGAGGCTTTATTACCTCAAATCGCGCCAGTCATTTTGAAATCAGACAGCGTTTGGCTTCTGATGGTTATTTAGTAGCATCAATTTCATATCGTTTTGCGCCACAATCTCATCTTCCAGCCCCTATTATTGACGTAAAGTCAGCTATTCGTTATTTACGTAAAAACGCCATGCGTTTTGGTATTGATATTAATAATATCGGTATTATGGGTACAAGTGCCGGAGGATACCTCTCCTGCTTTGCCGGTGTAACAGGTCATAGCCGTCTTTTTGATGAGGGTGATAACCTTGATTACTCAAGTAAGGTTAAATGCGTAGTCGATCTTTATGGTGTAACTGATTTATCACGTATGGCCGATGGCTTTTCCCGTGAGACTATGAATGCCTACAACTCCCCAAGTGCCTGCCAAGCTTTATGGCTTAATGGTTGTACCATCTGCGGTGGTGTTGACGCCAGTGTTCTTGATCGTATGGATGAGGTTAGAAAATATAACCCAGCTTTATATGTAGATGAGCACACCCCACCATTTTTACTTTTCCATGGCACTAAAGATACCTTAGTCTCAGAAAAAGAAACCCAAATCATGTTTGAAGCTTTAAGAGAACATGGTATTGAATCTGAGCGCTATTTAGTTGAAGGTGCCGGCCATGGCGGAGACTTCTGGGTTCAAGATGAAGTTCAAGATATCATTGTAAACTTCCTTGATAAACACCTTAAATAAAAACTGGCTCTTCCGGAAAACTGTGGCTAATTAAAATTTAATATCTAATTTTGTTATACCAATAGACAAAAAAATGGTCGTTCCCAATTAAGATTGAATTAAACAAAAAAACAACCAACCTAGGAGAACGACCTATGAATATTGTAGCCGACTTTCATAATTTTTTCTTTAATCTTTTTTATACAAACTTCAAACTTTTTAATTATCAATTTGATGAAGATAAGAAAGAGATTCATCTTTTCTTAGAGCCTAAAGACAATTATCCTCAATGTCCTATCTGTAAAAATCATAATGTTGTAGTTCATGAATATAGACATAGAATAGTTAAAGATGGCTCTTATAACGGTTTTCAGTTTATTTTGCATATTACCTATAGAACTTTTAAATGTAAGTTCTGCGATAAATATGCAACCGAACAAATCCCTTTTATTTCAAGTAGACACCGCATCACCAAAAGCCTTGAAAATGAAGTTATTGAGGATTTACAAAGGTCTGGGTCTATCAAAGATACGGCTCAAAGAACTTCCCTTAAATGGGATACGTGTAAGCAAATTCACAAAGACTATCTAAAAAGAAACACGCCTTTCTTCCTTGGTAAGGCAAAACATCTTGCTATTGATGAATTCTCTATTAAGAAAGGCCATAAATATGCAACTGTAGTTGTTGATTTAGATACTAAAAGAGTTATTTGGGTTGGTAAGGGTAAGACTGTACGAGAGGTTAATCGCTTCTTTAAATTATGCGGTACAGAGGGCTGTAAACAAATAAAAGCAGTAGCAATGGACCAAAATGCAGGATTTGCTACTTGTGTTAATAAGTATTGCCCTAATGCTAAGGTTGTCTATGATTTATTCCATATGGTTTATAACTTTGGAAGACTTGTTATAAGCGCCATAAGACTAAGACTTGCCTATGAAAATAAAAACAAAAATGATGACAATGCTTATTCTCTTTTAAAGCGTTCAAGATTTCTGTTACTTACAAAAAACTCTAATTTATCAGAAGAAAAAAGAATAAAACTTAATGATATTTTAAGCTTTTATCATGATTTATATGCAGCTAATGAGCTAAAAGAGCTATTACCTGAAGTATTCCATGCTCACTCAAAAGAAGAGTCAGAATCTCTTTGGGATGAATGGGTAAGGTTAGCTTTACAGTCAAAAGTTCAAGAGATTACTAAGTTTGCCAAAGTGCAAAACAGAAGATACCGAGATGGTATAACAAATTCAGGTATTTACAGGATTAGAACAAGCGTTCTTGAAGGGATAAACAATAAGATAAAAGTATTAAAAAGATTAGCTTATGGATTTAGAGATTTGGAGTATTTCTTCTTAAGAATTAGAGATGCTTTTAGAGGTAATGCTTATGTTTAACATATAGCCCTAATGAATATAATCTCAATTTCATTAGGGCTATCCACAGATTCTCGGAAGAACCTAAAAACTAAAAAGCCCTGCATTTGCAGGGCTTAATACTTGAGAAAATCTTATCTTACAGAAAGCTCAATGAGCTTTAAAGTTACATTTAAAGACTTTTCAAATGAACTTAAAGGTAAGAATTCAGCGTAGCTGTGGAAGTTGTGAGCTCCTGTGAAATAGTTAGGAGTTACGATGCCACGAGCTGATAAGGCAGAACCATCGGTACCACCGCGCATTGCATAAACAATTGGCTTAATCTTAAGCTCATCTAAAGCCTCAAAGATCATCGCAATTGGCTTATCATCTGCACTTACATTATTAGCAATATTCTCGTAAGTATCAGAGAACTCAAGAGAAATCTCTGCACGTGGGTGCATTTGCTTTAACTTCTCTAAATTCTCTTTAATTACCTCTTTGCGCATTTCGTAATGTTTTTTGTCATGATCACGAATAGCAAAATTTAAAGTGCAATATAAAGGATCAGACTTAATGCTGGTAAACCACCAGTAACCATCTAAACCTGCAGTGCACTCAGGGGTCTCGTCACGATTAAACATAGAAATATAATCGTGAGCTACTAACATAGGATTTACTAATACGCCCTTAGAAGACATTGGGTGAGCACTTACACCTTTAATCTTAATGGTACCTTGTCCGGCATTGAAAGTTTGATAAACAACCTCACCTAAAGCACAGCTATCGATAGTATAGGCAAAATCAACTTTAAACTTAGATAAGTCCATAAGCTTTGAACCTTTAAGACCAATTTCCTCATCAGGTACAAAAGCTACATGGATCTCAGGATGCTTGATGCTCTTATCAGTTGTTAAGATTTCAAGCATGGACATGATATTGGCCATAGCCGCTTTATTGTCAGCGCCTAAAACGGAGGTACCATCGGAGAAAATGATTTCCTCGCCTTGATATCTTTCAAGTTCAGGATGCTCGCTAAGTTTAATTGAAATATTCTTTTCTTTATTTAAAAGAACATCTCCACCCTCATATTTTAAAATTTGAGGTTTTACAACTGGGCTTAAAGATACATTGACAGTATCAAGATGGCTTACAAAGCCTAATACCGGGCCTTGTGCATTGGCTTTTAAAGTTGCATAGACTATAGCATGCTCATCAACGCTCACATCACAAAGTCCCATCTCTTTAAGCTCAGAGGCCAACATATTGGCTAAATCTCTTTGGCCTTCTGTAGATGGCACATTTGGAGTTGTAGGATCTGACTGAGTCGGTACAGAGGCGTAACGTAAAAATCTAGTTTTTAAAATTTCAATTTTGTCCATTATTTATACCTCACTGCGGAAACATGGTTGACGGATAATCAAAGCCGCTGTGGAAGCCTAATGGAATACCCAAGAACCAGTAAATATAAAGCACAATGGTAAGTACGATTAAAAGGGCAAAAGTGTATGGCAACATCATGGAGCTTAAAGTACCGACACCTGCTTTTGAGCAGTAACGCTGGCAATACATGATAAGCAATGGATAGAAAGCAAACATTGGAGTGCAAACGTTCACCGCAGAGTCAGATACACGGAAGGCGGCCTGAGTTAACTCAGGAGAGATGCCTAACATCATTAACATTGGTACGAAAATGGTGGATAAAATAGCCCATTTTGAAGTAGCAGAGGTAACTAAGATATTAAGCATACCAGTTAAGATGATGATACCTAATAAAGTAACACCAGATGGTAATCCTAAATCACGTAAGAAATCTGCACCTGCAACAGCTAATAAAGAACCAATATTTGAGGTATTGAATACATATAAGAACTGGCCTGCAAAGAAGCAGAAGACGATGAAGGAAATTAACATTCTCATGATGTGTTCCATAGAATGGATTACATCATTGGCATTTTTAAAGGTTCCGCTTACAAAACCAAAAACAATACCAGGTAATGAGAAGAAAATTAATAAAAGAGGTACTAAACCCTGCATTACAGGAGCTTTTGGAGAGGTTAAAGAACCATCAGGAGCTCTAAATAAGGAGTTTTCTGGATAGCAAAGAACAAAAAGCAAGCTCAAAAGGCCGATTACTGTAGCCATTGCAAAATGGAAAGCTCTGTTTTCATTCTTAGTTACAGGGGTAATTTCTAAAGAATCATCGTTCTTTAAAGATTCATCTAAAGGCATGGTAGCCCATAATCTAGGCTCAATGATCTTGTCTGTTACGAACCAAACTGCACCTATGACAAAGAATGTACCGCCTAAAGAATAGAAATAGTTACAAAGAACGTTTACTGCATAGTTAGGATCGATAATATGAGATGCAGCTTCAGTAAAACTTTGCATAACCGGATCAATTACAGATGGAGTGTAACTTGCAGTAAAACCACCTGATAAACCGGCAAAGGAACAAGCAATACCAGCCAAAGGATGACGTCCACAGGCATAGAACATTAAAGCTGATACTGGCATTAATATGGTATATGCACTGTCAGAGACCAAGTGACAGACAATTGAAACAAAAATTACAGTTGGAGTTAAAAATTTCCGCGGCGTAATTGATAAGAACTTCTTAATTAAAACATTAATAAATCCACTACCTTCTGCAATACCAATACCTAATGTAGCTACAACAGTAATACCTAAAGGCGGGAAAGACATAAAGTTCTTAACAGATGAAACAAGCAAAGCTAACAGATTTGCCGGTAACAACATGTTTACGATCTTGATCTTTTCGTGTGTGTTAGGATGGATATAGTCAAAATCAACAAAAGATAAAGCAAATGCTATAGCAATGGTAATAAGCAGTGCGTATATAAAAAGCATGGTAATATGCGGAAGCTTATTACCGAGTCTTTCTACACAGTTTAAAAAGCGGTTAAGCAAACTTAACTGCTCTGGGCTGTTAGTCATATAAGGTTCCTAAATTTATTCAAAGATCACATCCGCGAAAATATTACGGACGATTCTTAAAAATCCTTTTTATTATAAAGGCATGTTTTTACATGACAAACGTTATGTCAGTCTTTTTACGATTAGATCACCTAATTTGTAAAAAAAACACCTTTTCTGATCAAAAATTAAAAAAAATTTTTAATAAAATATAAAAAAAAGGCTTAATAAATGGAAAAAGTTATTAAATTTCGACGCGACCTCCACCAAATGGCAGAAACTGATTTTTTAGAGTGGCACACTTTTGACTATATTTTAGAAACCTTAAAAGACATAAAAGCGCAATTTAAATTTTTAGATATCTCCCCTATTGAGGCTATGCGCTATTTAGGTGACATTAAAGAAGACTGTTTTTATAGAAGTTCTATAGCCCATGATGCCATCTTACCTGTAGTAAAAATTACATTTAATCTAAATGATGAAGGTGTGCATACTGCCATTCGCTGTGATTTGGATGGACTGCCTATTGAAGAGAGTGTAAGTTACGACCACAAGCCATTTAAACTAAACTTTAGATCTAAAAAAAATATGCATGCTTGCGGTCATGACGCACATATGGCTATCACCTTAAATACTATTTTGTGGGTAAATGAGCATTTAGAATATTTAAAGAAAACCTCGTTTAAAAAATTAAGTTTTATTTTTCAATGTGCAGAAGAAGGTTGCCGCGGTGCTCGAATAGTGTGTGCAAGCTCCCTTTTAGATGATATAGATGAGCTTTATGGTTTCCATATTGGTATGGGCTTGAAAACAGGCTTTTTAGCTCCAAAAGTAAATGAGTTTTTAGCTACTGAAAAATTTACCTTGGAGTTTTATGGCAAAAAAGCACATGCAGGTAAATTTTATGAAGGTGTAAATGTCCTCCCACCTATGTGCAAGATAATTGACAAGAGCTTAAATCTTATAGATAAAGAGAAAATGCTTCTTTGCAATTTCTCGAACATAAAAGTTTTAGGTTCAGCTAATATCATCCCAGACTTTGCCTCATTATCAGCTGAGATCCGCGCCAAAACAGAGTCAGATCTTGAAGAATTTAAGGAAAAAATTAGCAAAATTGTTAAAGATACAGGTGTTATTTTGGCCAATAAAAAACCTGATGTCATAGAAGATAAAGTGGTATTAGTTTGCCATGTTACAGGTCAAGGCTTGCCTATAGATCCTTGTGAAAAACTCTATCATCATTTAAAACAAGCTTTAGATAATACAGATTGTTTAAATGAGTACCCTACAACTTATCCTTTTAAAGCCTCTGAGGATTGTTCTTTACTTATTAAAAAAGTACAAGAGCATGGCGGAGTTGGAACCTATTTTCTTTTAGGATCAAACATTAAAGCACCTCATCACAATTCTCAATTTGATATTGATGAAGAATCTTTAAACTATGGTGCAAAATTTATGCAAAAGCTGCTTTTAACTTACTAAAGTTTAAAAAAGTTTAGGATAAACTTGAAAAACTTAAGAAAAGCCCACATATCTTTTACACAGCAAAATAAGATTTATTGAGAATTCTCTTTTTATGGACGATAAAAACAATCAGGAAATTAAAGACCTTAGCGCGGAAATTGAAGAGCTTAAAAAGAAGCTTCAAGAAAAGCTCTCTAAATTAGAAGAGAAAAAAGCTGAAGCCTTGGAAGACCCTAGATTTTTAGAGCATTTAAAAAAGCTTTCTGAAGAATATAAAAATCAAAGCGACAATAATGCTAAAAACGAAGATGAGTTTTTAAAGCAACTTGATGATGCCGCAAAGATAGCCTCTGACGCTCAAATGCCTCAAGAATTAGTAGCATCAGAAGTTATAGACACTCCTTCTTTAGAGGACACTAATGATTTAGCACAAACACCATATGGCAAAGATGCTCCAGAGAAAGTTTGTCTAATTCCAACTTTTGGCCGTCCTGTAATGCCAGCTCAAATAGCCCCAGTTCAGATCACAACTGAATGGGAAGATACTATTGTCAAAATTGCCTCAAGTGACGAGAAGTTATTTGCCTTATTCTTCTTAGGAGACAAAGTTCGTCCTCTTGAAAGTATTGATGTTGATAGTTATCCCAAAACCGGCACTTTAGTCAGACTTTTACATGCAAAATCTATCAATAATGAAATACAAATCATTGTTGAGGGTATTCGTCGTGTAACTATTAAAGAAATTCTTCAAGATAAAAGTGCACCTTTTGTTTTAGTTAACTATCCTAAAACTATTTTCCCTCAAAGTGACTCTAAAGAAGACATAGAAATTCGTGGCTATGCTATGTCTTTAGTCGGTGCAATTCATGAGCTTTTACCTTTAAACCCAATGTTCTCAGAGGAGATGCGTCAATATTTAATGCGCTTTGATACCTCAGATCCTGAGACTTTAAGTGATATAGCTTTAGGTATTAGCACTACAAATTATAAAAATCTGCAAAAGTTCTTAGACAATGACAGTTTGCTTGAAAGAATAAAGATTGCCATCGCTACTATANAAAAAGAACTTAGCGCCGCCAAACTGCAAAGTAAGATTAAATTAACTGTTAGTGAAAAACTTAGCAAAAGACAGCATGACTTTTTCTTACGCGAACAGTTAAATGAAATTCAAAAACAATTAGGCAATCGCGTTGACGACCGTCTTGCAGAAGCTGAAGAATTTAAAAAACGTATGAAGAAGCTAAATCCTCCTTCATACATAAAAGAACGTTTTGAAAGCGAGATTAAAAAAATTCAGGTGCTTGAGGCAGGCTCTCCTGAATATGCAGTAACTCGTAATTATCTTGATGTTTTAACCACCATTCCTTGGGGCAAAACAGCCAAAGAAGATATTGATCTACAAAAGGCCCGTGAAATCTTAGACTCAGAGCATGAAGGTCTTAAAGATGTAAAAGATCGTATCATTGAGTTTTTAGCTGTAGGTTCTCTTAAAGGTGGCACTCGTGGCGATATCATGTTATTTGTAGGTCCTCCAGGTGTTGGTAAGACCTCTATTGGTAAATCTATTGCCAAAGCCTTAAATAGACCTTTTTTTCGACTGTCTTTAGGTGGTGTTGACGATGAATCTGTAATTAAGGGGCATCGTAAGACCTATATTGGCGCTATGCCTGGCAAGATGGTACAAGCTTTACGTGAAAGTAAGGTTATAAATCCTGTCATCATGTTAGATGAGATTGATAAGCTCTCACACTCCTATCAAGGAGATCCGGCATCAGCTTTACTTGAGACCTTAGATCCTGAGCAAAACAATGGCTTTTTAGATAATTATCTTGATGAAAAGCTTGATTTATCTGAGTGTTTATTTATCTGTACTGCTAACACTACAGAAACTATTCCAGAGCCATTGCTCGATCGTATGGATCCAATCCGTCTTTCAGGATATATCACCAAAGAAAAGCTTGAAATTGCTAAAAAGCATTTAGTGCCGCGTGGTCTTAAAGAAGCTCATATACGCAAAAACCAGCTTAAACTTTCAGATAGTGTACTTGTAAAGATGATTGAAGAGTACGCCCGTGAAAGTGGCATGAGATCAACTGAAAGAGCTATCGATCGCATCATCAGAAAAGCTGCGGTAAAAATTGTAAATGGTGAAAAATCAGTCACTGTTACCTGTGACAATCTTGAAGACTTTTTAGGTACAGCCCCATTTAAGAAAGAAAAACACATTGAAGGTGTGGGTGTGATTACAGGCTTGGCCTGGACTTCTGTTGGTGGCGCTACTTTACCTGTTGAAAGCTCATGCACAAGCAAAGATAGCAAGGGCTTTGAACTTACTGGAAATTTAGGCAAGGTTATGCAGGAATCTGCAAAAATTGCTTATTCCTATATTCAGGCAAATATTGCACGCTTTAAGAAAGAGAAAGAAGATTTCTTTAAAAAAGCTTCCATTCACATCCATGTACCTGAGGGCGCTATTCCAAAAGATGGTCCAAGTGCAGGTGTCACCTTAGCCTCTTCTTTATTATCCTTGGCTTTAAATAAAGCACCAAAGAAAGGCTTTGCTATGACAGGAGAGTTATCACTCACAGGTCAAGTATTAGCCATTGGTGGTATTAGAGAGAAGACTATCGCTGCAAGACGTATGGGTATTTTTAATATCATCTGTCCTAAAGCTAATGAAGGTGATGTAAAAGAGTTGCCAAAAGAGGTAACCGATGGCGTTACTTTCTATTTTGCTGATACCTATGATGATGTTGCAAAAATCCTTTTTGACAATTTAGACAATCTCTAAAAAATTCATAAACTCTCACTTAAAAATGCAAAGAGGCCTAAAAGGCCTCTTTTTTTATCAAAAGCTTGCACTTTTACATATGTTTTTTAAAAGTCTTTGCTTTATACTTAATGAACTTTATGCTCTAATGAAAAAATCTTTTATTATTTAATAATGATTTAAAGGATTTATTTTTAATAATGAAATCACTTGCCAAAATTATTGAATTTCTCCCTGTCATAGCATTTTTTATAAGCTACCGTTTAACCTCAGATATGGTTATTGCTACAGCAATTATCGTTGCCTCTTGTGTGATTGCTACAGCTCTTGAATATCTTATAACCCACACCATCTCCAAAATGCAGATTTTTTTAACCATTGCTGTTGTTTTATTTGGTGTTCCAACTGTTCTTTTAAATAATCCTGAAATTATTAAATGGAAAGTTACTGTAGTAAATTTAATCTTGTCAGGAGCTATTTTTGTAAGCCAATATTTATTACATAAAAACCCTTTTGCATATCTTTTAGGAAAAGAGGTCTCTCTTCCTGATAAAGCATGGAATACCTTATCTACCCTATTTATGTATTACTTTATATTTGCTGCAGGTTTAAATTTAGTCATCGCTTTTGCTTTGCCATCTTTAATAGGTATTAGCTATCAAGAAGCTGAATCTTGGTGGGTAGATTACAAAACCTTTGGCAATTCAATTTTAAATTTCGTGTTTGCTATTCTTTGTTTATTGTGGGTATTTAAAAAATATCCTGATTTAATTAAAGAAGTTAATAGCAAAGAAGACAATAAAGCCTAAGAAAAAAAAGAGGATCACATCATGCCTGATATGAACTATGGCAATATTAAATACGCAGTCATCCCTGTTGCTGGTCTTGGAACCCGCCTTTTGCCTGCTACTAAAGCTATCCCAAAGGAAATGATGCCGATCGTCGACAAGCCTTTGATTCAATATGTTGTCTCAGAGGCTGTTTCTGCTGGCATTAAAAACATTGTTTTAGTAACTCACTCTTCAAAAAATGCTATCGAAAACCATTTTGATACCTCTTTTGAGCTTGAGGCTACTTTAGAAAAAAGAGTTAAGCGCACCTTATTGGCTGAAGTTCAAAGCATCATTCCTAAGGACGTAACTATTTTAAATGTACGCCAAGGTGAGGCCAAAGGTTTAGCTCACGCCATCTCCTGCGCTATGCCTATTGTTGGTAAAAATCCTTTTGCCATCTTGTTACCAGATGTCATAATTGATGAAAACCGCTCTGATCTTGAAAATGATAACTTAGCTGCAATGATCAAGCGCTTTGAAAGCACTGGAGCCTCTCAGATCATGGTTGAAACTGTGCCTCATGATCATGTTTCTTCCTACGGCATTGTAGATATTGGTGGCATTAGTTTAAATCCTGGCGAAAATGCCAAGATTAAATCAATTGTAGAAAAACCTGATATTAAAAACGCCCCTTCTGACTATGCTGTGGTTGGAAGATATGTGCTTCCAGCTGAGATTTGGCCTTTATTTAAGCGTACTCCTATGGGGGCCGGTGGCGAGTTCCAACTTACAGATACTATTGATATGTTAATGTCAATGAGTGATGTTGAAGCTTATGCTATTAAAGGTAAATCTCACGATTGTGGTAATAAGCCAGGTTATATTGAAACCTTTATTGAATACTCTCTGCGCCATCCAAAATTTGGCAACGAGGTTAAAGCTTTTTTAAAAGATCTTTTAAAAAACTAAACTATCATAGTTAAGAAATTATATTCTTTCAGAAGTCCATCCTTTTGTGTGCGTTGTCCCCACTTGAAGGATGGACTTTTTTATAAAATTTGCTCAAATATGATGCATTTTATAAAATATTTTATTTTTATTTAAATTTTTTTCGTATTAAAAATTTAAATACGTTTCAAAAAATTTTAACCATACATTTTTCTCATAACTGTATAATTTTACTATTTAAATTTAAAAAATCATCAATAAAACCCCTCCCTTAGGATCCTAAACTTTTTTATAAAATTCTCTCATCTTTTTTATATCTAATTGATTTTATAAATTTTTTTTAAATTGTATAGAATATTTTTTTTGCTAGAATGGCCCTAACTTACAAACACCATGCTAAAAGGAGGTTTCCTTGAAAAACGAAAAAGTAAGTTATGCCGAAAAATTTAGACTTATGGATAGAGAAGCTTTGGCTACTATCATCTGCGCTTTATTCATTACGTTAATGTTCTGGCTGGCCATTTGGCTTTTAAAGGATTTTCATATCACTTTATTTAAAATGCCTTTATGGTTCACGATCTCCTGCATCGGCGGATACATTCTGTCTGTTGTAGGCGTAATCATCTTAGTGCGATTTTTTATGTACAACTTTGACTTAGACGACAATAACGATCATGAACATTAATGCAACAATTTACCCTGTAACAATTTTTTTGCTTATTTTGCTTGTTGTTGGAATCTACGCCAATAGAAGCTTAAAAAAGAGCACTAACTTTCAAAAAGACTATTTCATTGCAGGCAGAAGCTTAGGTGGTGTCGTCCTTGCTATGACCTTAGTTGCAACTTACGGCTCTGTAAGTTCTTTCGTATCAGGTCCTGGTATTGCCTGGAACTTAGGTTATGGTTGGGTAGTATTCGCAGCCCCTCAAATCATCACAGGATTTTTACTTTTAGGCATCATTGGTAAAAAACTGGCTGTTTTATCCCGTAAAACTGATGCTTTAACCATTATTGATATTATTGAAGCAAGATTTCATAACAAATCTTTGTCATTACTTTTATCTTTAGTGCTGTTAATTTTCTTTACTGCCATGGTTGTAGGACAGTTTATAGGTGGAGCACAGATTTTCTCTGCAATTACTGGCTTTGATTATTCTTTAGGCCTAATCGTCTTTGCCTCAGTAACTGTAATCTATACTGCATCAGGTTTTAAAGCAGTTGTTCTTACCGATACCATCTGCGCTATTTTAATGATTGTTGGTATGTTCTGCTTAGGCTATGTCATTTTAGATAAAGGAAATGGCATGGACGGAATTATGAGCTCTTTATCTACATTAAATCAGGATGCCGAAGGCTATTCAAATAACCTAAAACCTGATGCAGGTGGTGCTTTACCTTGGTCACTGTTATTCTCAGCTTGGATCTTAGTAGGCTTTGCAACCATTGGTTTACCACAATCTGCTGTAAGATGTTTAACTTATAAAACAACCCACGATCTTCACAAAGCCATGATTGTTGCTACCATCGTTTGTGGAGCTTTAATGATTGGTATGACTCTTTTAGGTGTTTTATCAAGAGGAATTGTTTTACAAATGCCTAAAGGTGGCACTGATGCTGTCATCCCTGAACTTATTGTAAATGAGATGCATCCTTTAGTTGCAGGTATCACCATCATAGGTCCTTTGGCTGCAACTATGAGTACCGTAAGCTCCCTTTTAATTGCAGCATCATCTGCTATTGTACGTGACTTATATATTCAGATTGCAGGAGCCGAACGTCAGGCTAGAATTTCTGCAAAGAAAAACAAGCTTGCTACAATTTTTATTACCTCAACTTTGGGTGTCATTTCCATCATCTTGGCTTTATATCCATTAGATATTGTAGCTTGGGTAAATCTCTTTGCCTTCGGTGGTCTTGAAAGCGCATTTTTATGGCCTTTAATTTTAGGTTTATTCTGGCGTCGTATGAATGCCGGTGGTGCTCTTTTAGGTGTTATTTTTGGATTAGGTATCTATACTGTATGTATGGCAACTGGCATAAAACTTTTAGCTTGCCACAATATTGTTATAGGTACTGCTGCAGGATTTATTTTCTCAGTCTTAGGTGCTTACTTATTCCCAAGTGATGACGAGAAAACATTGAGAATATTTTTCCCTCATAAATATAATGATCCAGAAATGTAAAAATAATTTAAAATTAACAGCATTAAGTTGATTATTAAAATTTAGGAACACTTATGCAGTGGAAAGTAGTTTTAGCTCTGATGGTTAGCTTTGCATTACTAATGTCTTCAAGCTATACCATGCTGGTACCATTTTTACCAATTTATTTGTCAAAAGAGCTTAACTGCCCTGATAGTAGTATTAACCTCTGGTCAGGTCTGCTTTTTGCTGTTAGTTTTGCCATCAGTGCTTTTGTAGCCCCTATTTGGGGAAAAATGTCGGATAAAATGGGCAAAAAACCAATGGTTATTCGCTCAAGTTTACTGTTGGCTATCACCTATTTTTTAGGGGGTATCGTTGAAACCCCATTTGAAATGTTTTTAACAAGAGCTTTCCAAGGTTTTGCTGCAGGTTTATGGCCTGCCTGTCTTGTATTACTCTCAGCTTATACTCCAAAATCAAAAATTGGAATATCCATGGGCTTTATGCAAAGCGCTAACATCTGTGGTGGTATTTTAGGTCCGCTTTTAGGTGGCGTTTTGGCAACTGCTTTTGGTATGCGTAACTCGTTTTTCGTAGGTGCTGGTGTTTTATCCTTAATTACTTTGATTACTATTTTCTTTATCAAAGAGCCTCCTAAGGATGACAATGAGCCAAAAACTGAAATTCAAAAACCAAGTGCGCTTGGCATGTTAAAAAACCGTGGCGTTTTCATCTTGCTTTTATGCCTTGGTATCACCAATATGGTGATTTTACAAATTCAACCTATTGCCACAATGTATGTAAAAGAACTTGCCGAAGATGGTAGCAATGTAATCTTATTGTCAGGTTTAGTCTTCTCATTAGGTGGTATTGCTGGTGCTATAGCCTCTCCTTTCTGGGGTAGAGCTGGACAGAAAATTGGTTTTTATAAAACTATGATCGCAGCTTTAATCTCAGCTGGTATCTTAATCATGATTCAGGGCATACCTGACAATCTTTGGCTATTTGCACTATGTCAATTTGCCGGTGGTTTAGGTTTTAGTGGTATTTTCCCGTCAGGAAATTCTATTTTGATTTTATTAACTCCACCATCTCAGCGTGGAACTGGCTTTGGTATGCTGTTTTCAGCCCAAATGGTTGGTGGCGCAATTGGTCCTGTTATAGGTGGTGTGATTGCTACATTCTTGACTTTATCTACAGTATATTTTGTATCAGGTGGCGTACTTTTAGTTTTAGGTTTAGTAATTTTAATTACATCACCAGCCTCCATAAAAGTCTCGGCACAACATATAAGTGAAGAAAAGCAAAAAGCTAAAGAAAACTATATGGAAAAAATTAAGCAAGAGGCTTTATCTGAACTTAAAGAGCAAGAACACAACCAAAATAAATAAAGAGTTTTATGTATGAAAGTATTGCTAGTAATTGATATGCAACATGATTTTGTTGATGGTACTTTAGGATCACAAGAAGCCCTTACCATTGTAAATCCTTTAAAAGAACGAATTTTAAAGGCAAAAGCTGAAAACAATCTTGTAATCTATACCAAAGATACACATTACGATAACTATTTAGACAGCCAAGAAGGACTTAAATTACCTGTAAAGCACTGCATTAAAGGAACTTTTGGTTGGGAGATTTTGCCTAATCTTTTAATAAAAAATGCTGTCATTTTTGAAAAAGAAAGCTTTGGCTCTTTAGAGCTTGCAAATTATCTTTCTAAACTAAATGAGAAAGAAAAAATTGAAGAGATTGTGCTTACAGGTCTTTGTACGGATATTTGCGTAATATCAAATGCCATGATTTTAAAAGCAGCGTTACAAGAAACTCCTATAAAAGTAGATGCCTCTTTATGCGCAGGAGTTACCCCTCAAAGCCATATTCAAGCTTTAGGAGCTATGCAAATGTGCCAAATTGAAATTATAAATAACAAATAAAAAACGCCCCCAATAAAAATCATAGGGACGCTTTTTCAGCTTACACAAAAAAAAACATGTAATCTTTTTTTATTACATTCCGAAATTTACCTTAGAAAAATACTCATAAAAGCCGTGATCTTCAAAGGAAAGCTTTTCTAAAGCTTGAGTTTTTTGAGGATCATTTTTTTCTTTTAAGCTTAAGAAAACATCTAAATTATCTCGACGGTTATAGATAAATAACTGCTCATATTTTTCCAACTTTATAAAACAATCTAAAGTATAAAGCTTATCAAAAAGTTCTTTTAAACTCTTAAATTCGCATCCATCGCCGGCTTCACCTAAATCAATACATAAATCAAGCTTTCTTAAAATAGAAGCAGTAAGATTAAAAGCTTCTTCTTTATTTTGAATAATTGGAGGATCTTTTTTCTCAGTTATATCTGCACTCTTTTGAGTATTGCAAGTATCTTGAAGCTTTTCTACCTCTTCTGTCTTAACACTCTCTTGAGTGTTGCAAGTATCTTGAAGCTTTTCTACCTCTTCTGTCTTAACACTCTCTTGAGTATTGCAAGTCTCCTGAGACTCTTCTGCCTCTTCTGTCTTAACACTCTCTTGAGTATTGCAAGTATCCTGAGACTCTTCTGCCTCTTCTATCTTAACACTCTCTTGAGTATTGCAAGTCTCCTGAGACTCTTCTGCCTCTTCTGTCTTAACACTCTTTTGAGTGTTGCAAGTCTCCTGAGACTCTTTTGCCTCATCTTTATGTATATCTTCTTTTGACTCTTCTAAGACTTTACGCTCTTCACTTTCATTTAAAGCTTTTTGAGCATCAACATCTTCTAAAGATAATAAAGCACAAATAAATCCTTTATCAGGGCTTCTTAAACTATCAATCAGTCTATCGCGAGTATTTTTATCGAGTCTGAAAATTGATAAATAAATAGCTGTATTTAAGCTTCTTTCTATTAAAAACTTAACATCATTGCTATCAACAATGTGTAACTTATCCTTATCAATTAGGCTGTAAAAAAGTTGTTGCGGTGCATATTTTTTAGGATGAACAGGATCACTTATAAAGCCAGTCTTAATTAAAATTGCAATAGTTCTGTTATATGAAAGATCAAACTCAGGATCTTGACTGTGAGACAATAATGCTAAAAAAGCTTTCTCATAATCATTTTCTGGCTCTTCTTGAGCATTTACAGCACCACGACTCTCTTGAGCTTCTACATGCTCATCTTGTTTATCGGCAAAAATTGGCTCTTGTTTGTCTTCATCGGCATAAGAAGTGCTGTTTTCGTAATCAACTGACTCCTCATTTGAGTCATTTTCAATAGAGTCATCATTGTAATAACGATTTCTATTGCCGTCGGATAACAACATATCACTGTCATAAAGATCTTTTGAATACCAATAATCTTTAACAGGATTTTTATAGCCATGCTCGCAATAAAACTTATCAATACTCTGTAATACCGAGATAAAAGCCTGATCTTCTGGATCTAATGTTCTAAAGGCTCTTACAAATTCCTCAAAATCAGCAATAGACATAAGTTCATTAAATAAACCAAAACTACTGCGTCTATTATTTAAAAAATCTACAGCCTTTTGATCTAAGCCTCGTACATCTGATGAATACAAATGCTCAATTACTTGGGAGGCTTTTACTGCATATGGAGGATTTTCAATATCATCTAAGATATTCTTCTGCATTAAAATCCAAATAAAGTTTTGTTTTGCACACTCATAAGGAGCAGGTCCAAACTGAGAAAGATAATCCTCACTTAAACAATTAGACTGTCTTAAAAATAAGCAATATAGAAACTCGTAAAGATCTTCTCCTTCTGGTGTTAACTTATCGAAGATCCCATTTGGAATCGCTAAATGATTAAATCTACGATTTAAAATGACTTTAATCGTATCGAGATCTTTAAAATAGTTATCAAATACATCTTTAAAGTCAGGACGCAGATTTATTAAAGCGTTTTTGTATTGATATAAAGACTTCTCAACAAAAGCTGGTTCTAAAGGAATTTTTGTAAATACAGCATGATCACTTATATTAAGTGCGCGCAAAGCCCAAGACAAAACGCGACGTGAGCGTGATTTTTTTACCTCACGAAAATCATCTTCATCACGAAGCTTAAAGCCGCCATCATTATGAGAGCCTCTATTTTCACTTATAAGTCTGAAAACTTTTAATAAAACTCTGTCATAAGGATTTAAACGTGCAGACATACTTTCGATTAAATATGGGTTTCCTGAACTTAAGATTTCAGAAAAAACGTCAGCTTTATTTATAACGTTTAAAAGTAAATCTTGCTCATCTACATTTAAAATGGCCAAACTTTGATTGGACATAATACGACTTAAGATATTTCTAAAAGTCAGATCTAAAGGCACGTCATCAAGATTACGCAAAATATAGAGTTTTTTTAGTATACGCAGAAATACGCTAGCAAGTTCTCTTTCATCCTGATATTGCTTCATATTTATACCTTATTTCCAAAATACCTAAAAACTTAAACAAAAAAAAGCTTAAATTAAGTCCTATCAATGCTTAAGGCCAATAGTTACTCTAGTATATAGTTTTTTTAATCTTTTACTTAGAAAAACAATACCTAAATAAAAAATTAATAAAAATTTCAAAAAATTGCTGCAGTTTTTATTTTCAATAAAAAAGCTTTCTTAAAAAATATTTTGTTGTCTAAAATTCAGAAAAGATAGCAAAAACTTGCGTTTTTTTAAACAGTTGCTTAACTTTAAAAAAGAAACACAAAGGAGTTCATATGCAACACAAAGGCATATTCTTACTGATGATTTTAAATCTGTTACTTTTAAGTACCAGCTATACCATCGTCATGCCTTTTATTCCTGTATATCTTGATAAAGAACTCAATGCCAATCATGACTATTTAAGTATTTACTCAGGTGCCTGCTATGCCATTACCTTTATAACAGCAGCTTTTATATCACCTCTATGGGGACGCTTTGCAGATAAATCTGGGAAAAAGATTATGCTCTTGCGCGTCAGCTTCCTACTTACTCTCTCATATGTTGGATGTTTTTTAGCAACTACTCCTTTTGAGCTATTTTTAGCTCGTGCATTTCAAGGCTTTGCCTCTGGTATGTCTCCTGCTGTTTTATCAATAATCTCAGGTTTTACTGTTAAAGAAAAAGCTGGTCTTTATATGGGTATTGCCCAAAGTTCTAACCTTGCAGGCACAATTTTAGGACCTGCAATTGGAGGCTTTTTAGTAACCTTAGCCTCAGTGAAAACCTGTTTTATGATCACATCTATAATTGCAGCTTTTATTACAGTTTTAAACATCATTTTTGCCAAAGAGCCACCATCTGACAATAAAGAATGTAAAAAGCTTTTACCTGACAATTTAAGTTTTAAAGAACTTTTTAATTTAAATGGTTTTAAGAAGTTACTTTTAGCCAATGCCTGTGGAGCTACAGTCATTATGCTTTTAGTTCCTGTAGTAGCTATGCATGTAGATTTTCTTTTAAATCACGCCTACAACAGCATGGAATATGCTGGGCTCATATTCTCTGCAAGTGGTCTTGCCGGCATTGCAGCTTCACCTTTGTGGGGCTTTTTATGTACAAAATATCAAGGACGTTTTGTTTTATCTTGGGCTCTTTTTGGCAGTAGCTTATTTTATGGAATGCAAACCTTTCAAAATCAAATTGTTTTCTTTACGATTTTTCAATTTTTAGCAGGCTTATTTATTTGCGGTATTGCCCCTACTGTTCACACATTAATTGCCCAAACAATTCCAGCAAGTCATCATGCCAAAGCTTATGCCTTAACCTATGCTTTTCAACAAGGTGGTAACTGTATAGGACCAATTGCAGCCTCAATCATGCTGTATTTTTTCTCATCAAATTTCGCTTTTACATTGGCATCAGTCTTTTTATTTATTACAGGATTTTTAATGTTAAAAACTTCAAAATAGCTAATTTAAAAAATCTTGTTAAGTTCTTAAATAATAAAAACTATCAATATATCTTTACAAAATTGATAATAATTACTAATATTAAAATAGTTTTAACATATTCAAGCATGGGCTTTTAAAACTATGACTCCATTAAGAAACAGCAAGCAACGTGATATTATTCGTCAAGCTCTTATGAACCGCACCGATCATCCGACTGCGGAAACCATCTACGCTGAGCTTAAACCACAATATCCGCGCTTAAGTCTTGGCACTGTTTATAGAAACTTAATGCTTTTAAAAAACTTAGGAGAAATACAATCTATAGACATTGGAGATGGCGTTACTCATTTTGATTATGATATTTTTCCTCATGCACATTTTTTATGCTCTCGCTGTGGTAGAGTAAGTGATATAAAAATTCGTGACATCGAGCGAATAAAAAATTCATTTTCGCGTGACTTTAAAGGTAGAATCACTACCTGCAATGTCAATTTTATTGGCATTTGTCCAGAATGCTTAAATGAAGAAAATAACGATAAAGAACAATAGACTACAAAGCTGCAGATATATAATAATGCTTTATAGCCACATGTAAACGAAGAAGTAAATTTCAAAGGAGAAGTTTATGTCATATGTATGCACTGTTTGCGGTTATGTAAGTGAAGATGATGAAGCCCCTGAGGTATGCCCTCGCTGCCGCAAGTCTGGTGTTTTCAAGAAAGTTGAGCCTGTAATGGCTGCCCCTGTTGAAGCTCCTAAATGCAAGTATGCCGGCACCAAGACTGAGCAAAACCTCCGTCAAGCTTTTGCCGGTGAATCTCAGGCTCGCAACAAGTACACCTATTTTGCATCTGTTGCCAAGAAAGCCGGTTATGAGCAGATTGCTGAGCTCTTCTTAAAGACTGCTGACAATGAAAAAGAGCACGCTAAGTTATGGTTCACCGCTTTAGGTGAGCTTGGCACTACTGAGCAAAACTTAGCTGCAGCTGCTGCCGGTGAGAACTTTGAATGGACTGACATGTATGACAAGATGGCTAAAGAGGCTGACGAAGAAGGCTTCCACGAGTTAGCCGAGCAGTTCCGCGGCGTTGCTGCCATTGAGAAGCATCACGAGGAAAGATATCGCAACCTCTTGAAGAATGTTGAAGAAAAGAAAGTCTTTGAAAAGGCTGGTGTTGTTATTTGGGAATGCCGTAACTGCGGTCATATCGTTATTGGCACCAAGGCTCCTGATGTATGCCCAGTTTGCAAGCACGCTCAAGCTTACTTTGAGGTTCACACCGTAAACTACTAATCAAAAAACTTAAGATTAGTTATTTTACACAGTCATAATAAAGGTCAGGAAATATCCTGACCTTTATTGTTTTTAATTCTTCTTAAGATCTTCTGTAATACTGCTATAAGCACCTAAGATCTTTTTTAAATCTATATCTTTATCATTTCGATACAAGACTGCCGTTGCAATTGGCCAGGATTTGGCTAATGTGGATGATGCTAAAAAATCAAAACCGGCTTTTTTTTCCTTATATTCAAAACTAATATTGCCTGTATAGTTCACCATCTGATTTTTAACATAAGGATCACTTATCATTAAATTGGCAATTTTTACGTTATAAGGTTTTAGCCTATCATTTGCTCTTTTCATTGTTTTATCGAGCTTATCTGGCTTAAATAAAGTCATAAAATTTAAATAAGCTCGTCTGCCAAATCTAAATTTTACAAATTTACCGTCAATACCTATTGATGAGAGTAATATCACTGAATTTAAAGCATCAGCTCTACCTGAAGATACTTCAGCGATTTCTTTGCAAGTAGCTATAAGCGTATGAAGTTCTACACTTTTTCCTAAAGATTTATCAAAGAAATTAAAAATTTCTGATGATTTAGCTTTGTCAGGTTTTACCTCACAAAAACCTGTAGGCAAATTATAGCTTAGACTATCATTTTTAATTTTAATTTCATTTGCTTGGGCATTTACACATGCAAATGAAAGACAAGATATAAAGACCAAAAGAATTTTTTTCACGATAAACCTCGCTTCAAAATAATGCTCTTTATATTAAAATCAAAAAATTAGCTAATCCTTAGCGACTTACAGATGCTAATACCTTAAAGTAGCCTGGGAAGGTCTTGGAGGTACATTCTGGATTATTAATAACAATATCTCTATCCAAAGCAATAAGAGACATGCACATAGCCATACGATGGTCATTATAAGTATTAAATACAGGAGTCTCTTTATTACGAGTAGAAGCATCAATACTAATATAGTCATGACCACTTTGCACAATCACGCCTAATTTGCGCATCTCACAGGCCAAAGCTTCAATACGATCTGTTTCTTTAATACGCCAACTGCCAATATTGGTAATAGTAACAGGACCTTTGGTAAATAAAGCCATTGGCACTAAAGTCATAGCTGCATCTGGCATGGAATTTAAATCAATTTCAATTCCACGTAATCTGCCCTTTTCAATAATGACAGAATGCTCTTGCTTTTTCACTTTAGCGCCCATTTTTGATAACACATCAAAAAATTTTACATCACCTTGTAAAGAGTCTTCTCCAACACCGTGAATCTCAACCTTACCAGCAATTGCCGCAGCTGCAGCAAAATAAGAGGCTCCACTGGCATCACCTTCAATTACATAAGACTCAGGTGAGGTATAACCTGTACCTTCAACCTCAAACTCGTTATAGCCACGACGTTTAACAACAGCTCCAAACTTCTCAATTAATGCCACGGTCAAATCAACATATGGCTTTGAAATTAAATCGCCATCAACTTTAATCTTAAGACCACCACATACAGGAGCTGTCATTAAAAGAGAGCTTATAAACTGACTTGAAAGAGAGCCGTCTATAGACACCTCATGCTTTAAAGGCTTTGAGCCTCTTATAAATAATGGTGGATAACCATCATTATTTAAATACTCAATTTTAAGGCCTAAAGATTTTAAAGCTTCGGTTAAAGGTCCAATAGGACGCTCCATCATGCGACTTTCGCCTGTAAGCTTAAACTGTCCCTTAGATACAGCTAAAGTTGCAGCTAAAGGACGCATGGCAGTACCTGCATTACCTAAATCAAGCTCTACCTGATTTAATCCTTCATCAAAGCATCTGCCCAAACCTTCAACATCAACAGTTGACGCATTTAAACTTAAACGTACATGCAGTTTTTGCAAAGCCTCAACCATACGTGCAGTATCATCTGACTTTAAAACATTTAAAAGGCGAGTACGACCTTTGGCTAAGGCTGATAACAATAAAGCACGATTTGATAAAGACTTAGAGCCTGGTAAAATCACCTGGCCTTCAATACTATTGATTTTTTTTAAAGCTAAACTATTAGCGGATTTCATTTATTCTCCGTTAAGATGTCATCAAGGGCAGCAAAAAGCTTATCATTTTGCTCCTTGGTTCCGATGGATATACGCAAGATATCTTGTAACTTATATCCTAAAAGCGGGCGCACGATAATGCCTCTGTGTAAAAGCTTATCGGCGATACTTTGTGCGTCATATTCTTTAAAATCTATAGCAACAAAGTTAGCACAAGATGGGATCATAAACAAATTGTGCTTTTGACAAAATGCTTGATAACGTGCTCTTTCACAGGTGTTATTTTCCACAACAACCTTTAAATGCTCTTCATCATCTAAAGCCGCGCATGCAGCAGCTAATGCTACTAAATTGACATTAAAAGGAGCTCTCAATCTGTTTAATAAAGAGGCAATCTCTGGATTTGTAAGCATATAACCTATGCGCAAACCTGCCAAACCATAGGCTTTTGAGAAGGTTCTTGATATTACTAAATTCTCAAACTCCCCCATCCATGAGGCTGTGTCTAAATAATCATCTTTGTCAGCATTAAACTCGTTATAAGCCTCATCAATTACAACCAATGTTGACTTAGGAACTTTCTTTAAAAACTCATATAAAGCTTTAGTCTCAATCGCAGTTCCAATAGGGTTTGAAGGATTGGCAAAAGCAACAACTCGAGTATTCTCATCAATAGCTTCATATACAGCATCTAAATCAGCTACCCAATTTTTAAGCGGAATGTTTTTAACCATAGCCCCACTTACAGTAGCTTCCATGCTATAGACAACAAAGGAATACTCAGGAATGACTACATTACAATCATCCCCAACAAAAGCTTGGAACAAAAGATTTATAAGCTCATTAGATCCTGCACCTAAAGTTATAGTATTAGGATCATATTCCCATTTTTCAAAAAGCTTTTGTTTTAGATAAAAGCCATTGGAGTCAGGATAAAAATGACCATCTTCAATACTTTTTTTAGCAGCTTCTAAGGCTTTAGGACTCATGCCAAAAGGATTTTCATTAGATGCAAGTTTAATGACTTCCTTAATGCCTAATTCACGCTGAACCTCTTCAATAGGCTTACCTGCCTGATATGGACGAATACGAGTTAAACCGCCCTTTGCAAGTGCTGAATAATTGGTCATTATTTATTCCTTATATTACTTTTAAATAATCTTTTAATCTAAAAATCTAATCATCCACAACAAGTCTACCCTGTATTAACTTAGGTTTTAACTATTTTAAGTTTATCTATATTTCTTAAAAAAAATTGGTTCAAATTGGGGCAAATTTAAAAATGACTAAAAGAATTGACTAAAAAAACTTTTAAGGAAGGAATTTTTATAAGAAAAAATCAGGGAAAGAATCTTTCCCTAATTTTTGTTATAAAAGTCGATCAAAAATAGTGCTTATTCAAAATGATTTTTGATCTTTATGATGTTATCAACGATGTAATCATCTAAATGAGCGCCAAACTTATTGGACAAATACTCATGGACTTTTTTTACAGCCTGATATCCTTGAGTCTCAGTCTCTTGGCACACTACAAAATCAATAATATCGTTTTTAACAAGTTCTTTAGTGGTGTAAATCTCATCGCAAGCTATAACAAAACGATGATGAGCACTATCTGCAATAATCGCAGCACCTAAACCAGATACTCCTGAACCTGTTGCAGTATAAACACAGTTGATCTCAGGATGATCCATAAATGCTTTCATCGTTATTTGCTGAGTATCAATATCTTTATCATGACCCTCAACAATATCGACAATTTTGTAATTGCTATGACGCTTATCAAGTTCTTTAACAAAACCTTCTAATCGTCTCTTGTGGCCTAAATGAGTCTTATAGCCTACGACTACCAAAATCTTTAATTCTTGACCTTGTTTACATTTATCAAGCATTGCCGCTGCAATTTGTCCTGACTTATAGTAATCAGGACCAACATAGCAAACATGATTTGCCTCAGGAAAATCATTATTAATTAAAACAACAGGAATGCCTTCTGAAGATAGCTTATTGATCTTTTCACAAATCTCAGGGCAATCTACAGCACATAAAATAAAAGCCTTACATCCTCGATTTTGTAATCTGTCGATAGCCTCAATGTGGCCTTTAGGCTCCCACCCCTGCTCTTCCTCTAATATTACATCTACGCCCAGATCTTTAAGCTCTCGCGTTGCAGTTTCAATACCACGTTTAATATCATCAAAAAAAGGGCTGTTAATACTTGGTAAAACTACACCAATGTAACTTATACTCTTTTGTGCAGATAAAGCTCTGCCAGCACGATTTGGAATATAACCTAATTCTGCTGCAAGTTGACGAATACGATCTGAGGTTTTGGCGCTTACCTCTTTTTTATCATTAAGCGCACGGGATACAGTACCTACAGAAACTCCAGCAGTTTTAGCTAAATCTTTTAGGGTGACGCTCATATAGCCCTTCCTAATTGCAAAAAACGCAAGCGATTACGATAATGTGACTATTGTAGTTAAAAATAAATGATTTTTCGATATATTCGCCAAAATTTTGCTAGCATGTTTGCAGTTTTATAAAAACACTATGAATAATTGCAAGTTTACGCACATATTGATAGATCAATTTTTCTGTTATTTTATACTTAAAAATCATATATATATCAAAAGACAAAACGTTTTTTAACTAAAAAACATATGCAATAAAAGATTTTTAATATGAATCAAGAACAATTAGTTTTGAGAAATAAACTAAAAAAATTCTATGATGAAAATTTTTGTATTTTCTCAAAAAAATTAAACCCAAAAAATAAAGTCTTAGGTGTAAAAATGACTTTTGTGCGTTTAATTGCAAAACAATACTTAAAAGATCCTTTAAAAGCGCAAAAACTCTTAGATTTTGACAATAAAGATTCTTTTTATCTTGAAGAATTGATGGTCATCGCCATCATTATAGCCAATATAAAAACACCAAAACGCTTTTATTTTATTGAAAGACTTCTGCCACTGTCAGAGGGTTGGGCTGTATGTGATCTCTTGTGCTCTGAATTAAAAGAAGCTTTTACTCTAAAAAATGCATATTGGGAATTTATAATAAATAAATTTAATTCAAAAAAAGACTATAACATCAGGTTTGCAGCAGTAATGACTCTACATTATTTCACTGATAAAAAATATTTAAATGTATTATTAGATAAAGTCTTATTAAACAATTCTACTTCTGAATTTTATGCAAAAATGGGTATAGCATGGATGATTGCAACACTATTTTGTTTCCATGAAAAAAACGTTTTTGACTTTTTAAAAAATAGCCCTCTTTCTTATGAGATAAAAAAAAACANNAGTATGCAAAAAATTATAGATTCCCACCTTGTTAATCATGAAAATAAAGAAAAAATAAAAAAATTGCGATACGACTTAAAAAATAAATAGATTATTTATTTTGAATTTAAAACCTTTTTAATTATAATAACGGCCACGGAAAGATGGCAGAGAGGCTGAATGCACCGCACTCGAAATGCGGCAAACTCTTTTGAGTTTCAGGGGTTCAAATCCCCTTCTTTCCGCCACACCTTAAAAATACTCTTATATACTCACATATAAACACACACAAATTTAAGCTTAATTTCTTTAAAAATCAGACACTTTTCCTATTTTTGTATTTTACTGTTTGTATAGTCATATATACATTTATATACTTACGAATACACAGTAGGGGTAATTTTGGGGGTAATTTTTAGTTTTTGGGGGGTAATTATGCTTAATAATGCTGTTTTAGCTTCACTAAAGATAAAAGATAAAGAATATTCAGTCACAGATACAAATGGTCTCTATATAAGAGTCCGCCCTTCAGGGGCTAAGCAATGGATTTACCAGAAAATGATAAATCGCAAACGTGTTAAAATCACGCTCGGAAATTATCCTGATATGTCTCTTAAAGATGCTCGTATAAAATGTAGCATTATTACGAAAGAAGAAACTCAAGCAAATGAATCTTTAACTTTTAACAGTATTTATAAAAAATGGGCAGAATTTAAATCTTCTCAAATCATCCATTTTAAAGATATAGATCTTCGATTTAAAAAATATTTACTGCCTAAATTCGGAGATCAAATTTTTGCTGATATAAAAGTTACAGCTGTTATTGAATCTTTAAAAAAAGATTTAGGAGAGCAAGGCAAATACGAAACCATCAAACGTATTTGTATATACCTAAAACAGATTGAAAGTTATGCTATTAATTATGGTCTTGTAAATAACGTTAGATTTCAATACATTTCTACTGTTTTCCCATCGCCACAAAAAACAAATAGAGCAAGTGTACCTCCTGAGGAATTGCCAAAAGTATTATCTCAAATTTTGAATTATTCGGGCTTGACGTCTCTGATGTGGGACATCATTCGCGTAAGCTTATACACACTGTTACGGCCAGGCGAATATACGCAACTGAAGTGGCAATGGATCAAAGATGATGTAATAATTGTTCCTTCTTCACACATGAAAATGAAGCGTGAACACAGAGTGCCTATATCATCACAACTAAAAGCTTTACTTGAACAACGGTTGCATAATTCTGAATACGTATTCCCTTCTCCGTTTCGAAAAGGATTTTGTTATAGACATGATTCCTTACCAGAATTTTTTAGGCGGTGTGGCCTAACAGGAATTCTTGTTCCACATGGAATTCGCTCAATAGGTCGAACTTGGTTCGCGGAACAACGAGTGCCTTTTGATGTTGCTGAATTATGTCTTGCTCATCGGGTAGGTTCTGCTACAGTTCAAGCTTACGATCGCTCTGATTTATTAACAGAACGTTTTAAAGTTATGCAGTTATGGTGTGATTATGTAGAAAAATGTATATTCGAAGCGCAAAAAATAAATAAGCATATTTAGTCAATTTTTTAGTGTATCAAAAAAAATTAAACAAGCAAATGCTTAACGCGGTCACGCTCTTGTAACTATGTTAGATCTTTATTTTGAACATAATAAAGTATTTCCCAAGCCCTCAAAACCACAAGAAGGAGAAATTTTAATATCACCGTCTTTAAGTTTTATTGCAAAAATGCTCTTGTTGAATACTATGGTTTTAGATAACATACGAGCATGTGATTTAGCAAAAAAAAATGAATATAAAACGTCAAGAAGTAAATAGAATTCTAGATTTAAAGCCTCTAACCCCACTTCGGTGGGGTTATCTTTTTGTCTAATAGAAATATGTCTCTCCTTATCAATCAAGTCAAAACAAATCTTTATAAACAAAAATTTATTAAAAAGTAACTATAATTGTTTACTTTTATAAACATACTGTATATAATATATATCGAAGTTCAGGGGATAGTCCCTTAACATTAACCTGGAGAACGTATGAAATATTACGTTTTAAAACAGAAGTTAATAAAAAACGGTGCGATTTTAATTCGTCAAGGAGGTAAACACGAGATATGGAAAGGTGCAAACGGTGTTTGTCGTTCTGTACCTAGACATAAAGACTTAAACGAAAACACCGTTAAGAGTATTTTAAAAGCTTTTAATATTCTATAAAACTTCATCCTCCTTAGCAATAAGGGGGATCTTTTAAAACTAATCTTTTGTACGTAATAACATGAATATTAAGGATTTTTTAATTTATCCCGCAATATTTACCCTAAATAACGATGGTAGTTTTACTGTAGCAATTCGTGGTTGGGACGATTGTGTTACAGAGGGTAAAACTTATGATGAAGCTTTGGTTATGGCAAGATCTGTTATATATGATATGGCAGAATGTCTCGCGGGAAAGGAGTTAATTCCTCAAGCTGTACAAGCTCAAAAAGGAGATGTTTTAATCGATGTCGGTTACGACTTAGCTATAAAATTTATGTTACGTAATGTCATGCTGTCAGATAGATGGAGAATTACAGATTTAGCTAAAAAATTAGGCGTTACAAAACAAAAAATTGCTAGAAATTTAGATTTCTCACATGCAACAAAATTAGATATTTTGCGCCAATTTTTTGACGCTATAGGTCACCCTCTTAATATAACTTGTTAATTTTTTATTGGCGGTGCGCAAAACACCGCCTTAAATTTAACTTTTAAAGTTAGACATTACGTAGTCAATTTTTATTTTAGATAAATCTACTTTTGTTTTAGCGTTTTTAATTTGATTTTCTAAACTCCATTTTTGATTATATAAATTTTCAAAATTCAACACACTTTCTCTTAAGATAGTAGTTAATTGCTCTTTAGATAAAACCTGCATGTTGTTATCATAATCGCGATAACTAATTGAATTATCTTGATAAAAGTTAATTAAATTCTGTAAATTAGCTTGACTTCTACGGTCGCCATTGACTTTAAATCCTAAAGATGAGGTAAAAACAATATTTTTATTTAAAGGCGTTTCAAGGCTCGCACTTTTATTTTGTAACTCTTGCATTTTTTCTTTTTTTACTTCTTCAAAAGTCTTAGGTGGAATAGCCTCAACGGTCCAAGATAAATCTTCTCCACGCTTTACTCTATAATGCTCAGAATCTGCATCACAAAAATCTTGCATAAGCTTTTTAAGCTCGCAACCGCGGTCGCTGTTATCTTCATGCTTAACTACTAAGCCGATACAGTCTTTAGCACTCTTTGGTTTGGCTTCTGCAATCCAGCCGTCATCAGTATCGTTTATCTTATAAAAAAATCCTTCTTTTACTTCAGGAGCTGTGGCTATACAGCATGGTGGCATAAGTGCTGCGCCATCTAGAACTTGAGTCGTAACGACGCCTTCATAATATCCGTATTGGTCGTAATGATAAGTGTTGATTAGTCCATTTTCCATAAAGGTCTCCTAAAAATGACAGAAAAAGATATTAAAAAATTAAATGCTAAATCAAAAAGATATAGTGTGAATTGCGGAGAAAGCTTATATTTAAGAGTTTCCCCAACTGGTTTTAAGTCTTGGGTTTTAAGGTATTATCAAGCAGGGAAAGTTCGTGATATAACTCTTGGTCGATGGCCTGATTTAACATTGCTTCAAGCTAAGCAGCAAGCACACCTTAAGAGAGAAGAATTAAAAATCAAGCCATCAAAAGGCCTTACCTTCGCTGACGGTTACAAGCTTTGGCAACGCAAAAAGAAAGGTCACATTGTTAGTTATCATGATGAATGCCAACGAATTGAACGTCATCTTTTGCCTTATCTTAAAAAACTTCAACTTGAAGACGTAACGGCGCCTGTAGTGCTTAATGTCCTGCTTAAAATTGAAGATAAATTGCCAACACTTAAGCGCTGCTTAATGCGAGTTAATGAAATTCTTGAGCTTTGCGTTTGCGCTGGGTTATTAAATGCAAACCCATGCCGGAAGTTATCCAGAATTTTTGCATCACATCAGGTCATAAATCGGCCTTTTATTCCCGCGAATGAACTTTATAAGCTCTTTACTGAGCTTAAAAAAGAACCTCAATGGTTCCATTGTTACGTACTCTTCGCAGTCTATTCTATGCTTAGACCTATAGAATGCAGCTGCATTCAGTGGTCATGGATTCAAAGTGATACGCTTGTCTTACCTGCTGAAATTATGAAGAAACGTAGAATACACAGAGTACCTCTTTGTCCCGAAATCATCATGCTTTTACAACATGTTAAGACTTTGCGCGCAGGCCGACTTAATAAGTATGTATGGGCTTTCGGTCGTAATAGACAAGCTATAAACAAACAACATATCACGAAATGGCTTAGTACAACTTCTTTAAAAGGTAAACTGTGTCATCACGGCTTACGTGCTACAGCTCGCACGTGGATGCGTGATAATAATGTCATTTATGAAGTTGCTGAAGATGCGCTAGCTCATCTCACGGGAACTGCAACAGAGCGTGCTTATCTGCGAGGCGATTACTTAGAGCAACGCCGAGAAATTATGCATACATGGTGGAATTACATTTACTCTCAGTACTGTGCTGTTTGTGCTTCGCTTTCATTCTTAGAACCAGTAGAATCAAATAGTTAAGTTGTATTGTGTATTGTGCTTAGCCACATAAAAATAAGCTTCAAGTTCTGGCAAGTTTATATTGAAAATTTAAAAATTTGGGGCTTATTTTTTTTATTTTCTAAATAAAGACAACCTTTAAAATTAAAAAAAATATATATATCCAATAGTGTGTTATACTTTACATTGTGTTTACCATGTAAATTAAAATGGTGTGTTTATGCAAACTATACAAACTCAAATTAGGTTGGATCCAAAAATAAAAGCTGATGCCAACAACTTATTTAAAGAACTCGGTCTTGATATGTCAACGGCTGTTAATATCTTTCTGAGACAATGCTTAATTCATGGTGGACTGCCGTTTCAAGTTAATAAAAAGAAAAAATTAAAAAAACTATTAAAATCAATAGATGAAGCAGAAAACTTACTAAACGATCCTAAAGCCAAAACATATGAAACCATAGAAGATTTGGTAAGGGACTTAGAAAAGCATGCTTAAAATTCTAGCCTCAAAATCATTTAAAAAAAGCTATACGCGGTTAAAAAAGCGAGGTTATGATTTAAGCCTGCTAACTAATACAATTCAAATTCTTGCAAATGATATAAACCTTCCGCCAAAATATAAAGATCATTATTTGCAAGGAAATTATAAAGGATATAGGGAGTGTCACATACAACCGGATTGGTTATTAATTTATAAAATATCTGAGGATAAGTTAATTTTAGTTTTAGCTGATACTGGAACCCACTCTGATTTGTTTTAACCTAACATTACTGGTTCTTTAAATGACGTCTGTACGCCAGAACCGACAGCAAGTTTTGTTTTAAAAGCTGTTGGCTGCTTTAAACCCACTACTGATAGCAAAGGAGGTGATGGTGGCGGTGGAGCAGGTAATTACAGCAATTTAAAGTTAAAATTCGACGCTCATAGTGCTTCATCAATCTTTAACTCAAGTATTACAGTCCAACCAAAAAGCAATCAAGCTTTAATTATCATTAAAGTATAACAAGATGCTGGCTGTACGGAGTTAGACTTGCTAAAAACAGAAGAACTTCGAGAGGCGTCTAAAGAGATTTTGTTTCCATAAGGGTCTACAGTACCACCAACATGATTTTGATAGTTTTCTTGAAAAAAACATCCTGAAACTTCTTTGATGATATTCCAACCAGCAAAATATCCTGTAATGTTAGGTAACCCAGCTTCCAGTTTTTTACCAACTTTGGTTGTATCAGTTGTACCTTCGATAAATCGATTGTTAAAATCTGGGAGGTTAAACGTAGTTGAACCGTCGCCAGCCCCCCACAAAGTGCCGATAACTTTAAACAAATTTGCGAAGGTAGTACGACTTACAGCAGCACCGTTACAGAGTAAATATCCTTCAGGGATAACAGCCCCTGCAAAAGGAACCAAACTACCAGTCGGAATACCAGAAACATCTTTATTATTAGCTGTATTTGCTAAATCATATGCTAATTTTACTGCTTTAGAAGTAGCTGCGAACTCTTCTGAGTCACTATTAATTGCGCTAGATAACTGAACAATACCAGCATCATTTAAAGAAGATTTGCTTCTGATTGCTTCAGCTAACTGATTTACTTTTTGTGTGTCTGGTGTTATTCCTGCTGCTTTAATAGCGTTCACAATTTCTTGAGTCACAGAATCAAACCAGGCTGCTCCTGGCAATGTTGCAGGCACGCCCAATGAAGGATTGCCGTCAGTAGCATGTCCTTGAGAATTCAAGGTTTTGTAATCAGGTGCTGATTCAATTGCATCAGCTTCAAAAAAATTATTCATCTGCTCCTCCGTATTGGAAAATAATATCTGTATGACAAGGCGCTAAGCTTCTTACCATACATTCAAAAAGAACATCGCCCCATTGCGCCAATCTTGCAGATACGCGGCTGGTAGTGAGGAATTTACGCTCATTGATTTTGTTGACTGTGATGGTCATAAACCAATTCGACCATTTAGGACTATATACGCGCTCATTTACTCTTGATGTAACTCTAAAAATTTTAAAATTATCTATACTTACTTCAGAATATCCCAAAGTTTTTCCTATGAGTTTTACAAGCTCAGAAAATGTATATCCTTGAGTTGCATACTTTGTAACAAGCACATTTCTGTAATCTTCAAGCGATGCATCACTATAAGATTTTAAACACTCGTCAGGAACTCCCCATTCATCAAACCAGTCAGTTAAGGTAACAGATGCCGTTCTTGGATCTGCCTCTCTTATAAGAGCTTCAATATCAGCATCTATACGTGCAAATTCACGTGATGCAAGCTCCAGAAGCTTTACGAAATAGCAGCCGTCGTCAAACTGCCAGGCAGGGCCCGGGGGCAACAGAAGCTTAAGCGCCTGGAAATATTCGCTGGCGCTGTGATTTAATCCTGCCATAAAATACTCCCCACGGTCGGCAAATAGCTGCTGTCTTGAACTTCAATGTCTGAATCAGGGCTTACAATCGTATGGTCTTCCTCAGAAGCAATGTCAGAGAGCGCTTTGTTGAGATGCGACAGATAAATCTTTCCGCCGGGCAGGCTCTCATCATTAAATACTTTCCGAATCGCTTGCTCGGCCAGATTGCGGTTTGTAAGCGTATCAGGGGTGATTTTTAAAGTGAAATTAAAAGTCTGAGCAATAGGCGCTAATACGTAGATTGTTGCCAGTACGCTTGCTTTGGAGATTAAGTATGCCTTAACTTTTTCAAGTAAAGTTTCATCCGGAAGCTCTTTGTCAGGACCTAAAATACGTATGACGACTGTGCCGTCCCCCTGTTCTTTCGGATAACACCATGCATCAGACACACCTTCAACTTCTTTAGCCCAAGCAATGAAATCTGATTTGGTGCCCTGACGCGGCGGATTCTGCGTTCTTGCCAGAACTCGTGCTCTTAATTCATCATCAGTTTCCAAGTCAGTGCCGCCTAGAATTTCCTCAACCACCACCGCGCCCGTTACGCCTGCAATCGGTGAGGGCAAAGTAAGTTCTGTGTCTTTATCTATGTTGTACTGCTCCCCGCCAAGCACTGCTCTCACTGGTGCTATGCCTTCGGCGGTAGGTGATCCGGTGGTTTCATACTGATAGCCTGAGGAGGTCTGCACCACTGTTCCTATCGGCGCATCAACAGCGCTCACTGCATACTTAAATTGAATTTTGCCTAAAGCTTTAGTCGCACTCTTGCGCACAATGCCGAAGATTCCAGCAATGCGCTCTAAATACTGCGTGTCGCAGCTGTCTATAAAAAGCTGCTTGCGGCCGTAATTGATGGCGTTGTACAAAGCATGAGAAGCACCTGCAATTACCGCTTCAAACACTGCCAAGTCGCTGCGTCTTAAATGCTCTTCATCAAGCAGCACCTGAGCATCATTATGAATTCTATTGTGAATTTCTTTGAGCGTAGGTCTAATTGATGCCATTAATTAAATCCTCAAGCTTTATGGTGGTGGTTTGATTGTCGATTAAGATATTGATGGTCAGATTTAAAGTGTCGTAATCGCGCTCAGCACTCACGTCTATGGAAGAGCACAAGCCGTCATCAATCAGCCACTGCAGGGACTGCTCGGCGTATTCCTGCGCCTGCATTACAACTTCATCTGTAAGCTTTTGACGAAGCAGCAACCAAAGTTTTGAACCAATTTTGTCTCCAGCAATATTAGATAACGAATCTCCCCACCAGCCGTATGCCGAGCCCTCATAATCATCACTCTCAGAAGCGCGACCCCAGGTCAATAAGCTGATGATGACCGCACGCTGCAGAGTGTCTTTTACGTCAGCTTGCACTTCCTTGTCGTTAACTATAAGCTTCATAGAGATGCCTCATTGCCACTTTAATCTGCTTTGGACACAGATGAGAGAAAGACAAATCAAAAATGGTAAAGCCTGCATCCGTCTTGAGCGCATATGCCAGCACTCCCAGCTCTTCCGTCAGGTTTACAAGCTCATCCCCGGAAATAAAACAGCCGCTGTATTTTAAATAGTGGCCGTCTGATTCGATGGGCTCCATGTGTATAGCCCAGCTTGATTTTGAGGTAATCTCAATAACCGGACATCGTCTTTTGTATATTTTGGCAATCATCTTCATGGTCTAGAACAACTTGGAAACAATAGATTTAATCACATACGGAGCAAATTCTTTAATCATGGCTATTGAGGTAACATAGCCTGCTTTATTTATTGCCTTGACTACTTGTGGAAAAAGTTTTTTATCTTTTACTATATTGGCAAACTCATAACCATCTAAAGTAATTCTTGGATAATTAGTACTATATAAAATTCCACAAGATGCATATTTAACTTCAACGCCGTCAACGTAGCCTGCTTTAACTAACATATCTAAATGCTTTAAGTATTCATCAGAATCTTCTAAGCTATCAAGAAAAGATTCAAGATTTTCATTTTCTAAATGCTCAAAAAGCTCAGCAATCTTTGAGTAATCTAATTTCATAATAAAACCTTTATTGTGGTTTAGATGTTGAAGAAGAGCCTGCTTGCACTCCTCCATGAGTATGATTGTCTAAGCTTATGCTGTTAGCAACCACATCACCTGTAGTAGTAAGTGGGCCCGTAACTTTAGCACCTGAACCACCTGATATAGTAAGTCCACCTTGACCCACAATTTGCCCTGTGACTTTAAGAGGACCATTGACAGTATTATCAGGAGAGTTGATTACTGTACTTTGCGCATTAACATTAACTGCATTAGCTGTGATATTCACATTAGCGTCTGAATTGATAATGATATTGCCTGTAGTTTTAACGGTAATTGGGTCGTCAACACCGTCAATTTCAATACCGTCGCGCTTTAGATATACGTGACGATTTTTATCATCAAACATGGCAACCTCACCTGGTTTCATATTGACAATACGATAGCGTCTATCGGCAACTACTATTACAACACCGTGACCATTATTAGTGTCAGTGAATACAACAATAGCATCAGTCTTTTTATCTACGTGAGGCTCTGAGGAAAAACCATAGGGCTCAAAGTGCTCAAGCTCGTCTTCAACATAATCATCAGTTGTCTCAATCTGAAGACCTCTCATTTTAGAGTCACCTTTAGAGGCTGTGACAGTGCCTTGAACAATAGGAGTCATGATTTAAAATCGGTTTTTATTGAGATTTAAAGAATTAACTTGTGATACTGACGTTGACGAGCTTTTTGTATTTTTTTGAGAGCCTGATTTAGATTCTATTTTTACGCCCTCAGGAGGAATTAGTTCTAATGTTGTAATCATGCCATTGGTATTATCAAGCTCAAATACAACTTTTTGGATTAACATCTCTTTTTGAGAAAATCCCAAGATCTTATCAGTAACTTTGACGAGATAATTTATTTTCCATAGATCGCCATTACTTTGCCTCCAACCATATACAGTATAAGTCACCTTATCATATTGAGCTCGTTGATAATTACGCTCGCCTTCTGCTGTTTGCAGACAATTAGAGTTTTCGGAGACACTATTCAGATACTTGTATCTACGGCGATTTACCTCAGTATCTACAGCCTTACCATTGGTTTGTAATTGTTTACCTGATGTATTATCATCGCCTTTTTTATGACCTGAACAAGAGTAGGTTTGAAATATTTTAGTAGCATCAAAATCTGCTTTCCCTGATAATATATTTATTCCTAACGTCACAGAATCAAAGCATTTTTGTTTTCCTTTTTTTAGAACTAATAAATCTCCATTTTCGTCATCAGTAATCAAAAGATCATCGCCAATAACGACAGAAGCAATAATATCGTAGAGAGTACTTTCTGCTTTGATATTGATATTTTTTACTTCATCTAGTTTTTTTATAATTTCAGGATCATTGTAAGCTTTAAGTTTTATACCATAAGCGCCAACAAGCGTGGCTAAGGCAGTTCCCAATTTATCTTGATGCTTAGATCTTGTTGTAACTGCATTGGGCTCATAAACAATAAAATCATTTGGTGTTGGTGATAATACCCAACCTTGATCGAATTGTATTGGATCACCTTCAGGCCAAGGATTACAGTCAACTAAATCTTCAGTCTTACTTCGACCTATGATTTGTACGTTGATGGAGTTCGCATTGTAACTGATAGGCGTCTTATCAATATAGCCACTGATTATCAAATCATCATCTATAAAAATTTGTACTCGGTCATTGGGTTTAAATAAGTCTTTAAGAGTATTCTGTTCAGGCAAAATGTACGTCACTTCAAGCGTAAAAGAGCGAGAGAGTTCATTTAACCCTGAGGTGATAGTAACTTTAGACCAATAAGCGTATTCCCGGCCATTGCATTTAAGTTTTACTTGGTTCATTCACAAATCACATTATGGTTGATGCCATCTCTAAAACCAGTATTTAAGCCTGGCTTACAGGTGACTGTTTTGCCGTTTATTTGAACTTGATATTCATGAGTGTCATAAGACTGGGGAGCTCTATACAAACTATCATTTTCATGTTTTTTGATATATGCATCTAATTCAGCTTGACAAGTTTCATCACACCTTGCAGCACCATTCATATCAGGCCCTGCTAGAATTGGATCAGGATGTACAAGTTTATCTTGTTCTACTAGGTAATCTAAAACACTACATCCAGACAACATAATCACACTTAAAGCAATAGCAATTAATCTTTTCATCTTACACAGTCCCTATACACTCTTTTTATTTAGTATATAAGGCAAAACTTAGTTTTGACTGAGTTTTAAGGTTTTTACAGGAGTAAAAAGAGGGTTGATAATGTTGTTACGCCTTACAATCTCATCTACACGTAAAGCATCAGTGTATTTGTCATAGGCTAAGGTTAAAGTTGGAGCTGAGGTTTTAGGTGTAAAATCAACTAACTGATTATCTTGCAGTACAGTTTCGCTTAGGTAGTGATAGACGTTGATAATCAAATCATCCAAATCATTAAATAAAGCATGCTCATCAGTTCCAAGATTAAGTTGCTCTTGAATTAGCAGATTAAACGTCTCATCACGAAGTTCTCTAACCTCAATATCTGAGCGAATACCTAATTCTTCATCAACCTCATCATCATACAAATCTAATGTTGTGCCTATCATAGACACAGAACCTGCAAGATTAGCAAGCATTAGCTGTCTTGTGTAAGTTGTAATCGCACTATTAGCTTGTTCTATGCTTGTACTTGATGTAGTAGTTGCGTGGTGAGCAAAAACAGGATTTTTAACTGCATCTATAAGAGCTTTAGCACTATCTCGCCAATTTCTAACAGAGTTAATATAAGCTCCTAAACCTAAGGCGGAAGCAATATCTTTACCCAAATCTTTAGCTCCTAAAGACAAAGCTTGAGTTGCAGTATTAGCAAGATTTTCCAGACTATCTCCTAAATCGAATAGTTTTGAAAGGTTGCTGTCTTGCAAACTCCCAAGTATATCCATATATGAGCCGTTAGCAATTTCATCTATAACTTTGCTATATTCTTCAATCTGTTCCATAGTAAGGCCAAAAGCACTTAAACTATCATCAATAAAACCATCAACAGCAGAACGGAGTTTATTTCCCCAAGATTCAGCAATTGAAGGATTATTGAGATTTCCAGCTTCAACGAAGCTTAAAGTGATATTGGTAATGCCTTGCTCAAGATTCCAATCTACCTTAGGTTGAGAGTTTAGACATACACTTAAGGTGCCCATCCAAGGATGTACAAGCTTGCCTGGTTCATTATTTTTAGATGACGCCTCTAAAGCTTTAAGAAGTCGCTTTGTCTGAGCTATATAAGTCTCGCCAACAATAAAACCTGTAATATCAAAAGTTCGCGCACTGCGGCCCAAATCCTCGGTATATGGTTCGTCTCGTTGAGGATATTCATGAGTAACAGTTCTACGCCCAAACTTAATTGTCGAGGCTGTGACTTCAAAACTTACTCCGTTATATGATGCTTTTCTTAATTTAGAACTAAACAGGGACATATGCACCTCTCATAGTTCCAGTATTGACATTCGTTTTAAGGTTATTGGAGGTATTATTGCGGACAACTTCTGCTGTAGTTCCTTCATCAGTATGTATTTTAATATCCATAGTTCCCTCCATTTTGCCACCACTTGCCATAGCTAAAGTATCAGCACTTAATGGTGTAGGAGATACCTTATTATCATCAGAACTAAAGAAGCCTGTAACGCTATCCCAAATACCTGTTCCAAAGTTCTTGATGTTTGAAAATCCTTCTAAGAGGGAATCATAAGCCTTTGCAAATGGGGCAAAGAAACTTGCCTTAATATCTTCCCATAAAGCTTTCATATCATCAGCTAACACAGAAAACTCTTCAGATACTACTGATGGAAGTTCTTTCATACGGTCCCAGACTGCAACAAAGGCATCAATCTTTGGCGAAAACCAATCTAATAAACCTTGCCATATATCTTTTACCCAAGCGCAGACCTCATCCCAGTTTTCATAAAGCTTGTAGCCTGCATAAGATAATCCAGCAATCGCAGCTACAATCGCTCCTGCTATAAGCACAATTGGATTTGCTAACAATACTGCATTTAATCCCCACAAAGCTTTAACTACACTGCTTATTGAACTAATTGTTGCAATTAAAGAAGCAGCGAAGTTTGCAGCAAAAACAGCACCAACAGCGATTGCAATTGTTTTTAAGCCTCCAAGCCTATCAAAAAGTTCATAAGCATTTTTAGAAAACTCAACAGCTCCCATAATACAAGCTTTAAAATCAATCTTTTTCAGAGACTCTGCTACGTCTTTTGCAACATCAGCTATAGAAGATGCAATCCATTCGCGATTTGCGGCTATGCACTCAGTAAGAGAATTTACCAAAGGCGTTAATACAGGAAGAACTTGATTAGCAATTGAATACTGTACTCCTCGCAAAGAATACTGCATTCTATTCAATGAATCATCATAATCACCTGCTACAGTTAAAACATCATCTGATAAAACAATGCCAAAATTCTCAGCTTCTGCTGTCAGCTCATTTAAGCCCTCTGAGCCTCCTTCAAGCATCTGAATCAGGCCTTGACCTGCTTTACCGAACAGCGTAGTAGCGATGTATGATTTTTGAGTCGCAGTGCTCTGCGAGCGCATGCAGTTTGCAATTTCAGGCAATAGTTCAGTTGCAGTCTTAAGCTCGCCGTTGGCGTTGTAAAGACTCACTCCCATCTGCTTAAACATTTCAGGGATAGCTTTGTTCTTGCCAGCACTAACTTGTCCTAAATTTTTTCCTAAAATTTCAATAGCGCTGCTAATTTCCTCAGCAGAGCTACCGCTCATCTGAGCTGCATACTGAAAACGCTGCAAATCTTGCGCTGAGGAACCAATTTTAGCTGCTAAATCCCCTACGCCAGCACCATACTCCACAAAGCTGCTTAAAGAATTTGCAATTGTGGCTCCAAGAGAGGCCATCACGCCTGCCAATGGAGCAAAGGTCATAGATCCTAAGGAGGTAGCGTTTTCACTAAAATCTTTTAAAGTTGCTTCTGTAGTTTTAAAGTTTTTTCTTAACTCTTTTAAGTTTTTCGAAGCTTGATCAGCAACGACAGAGAATATTGTTTTAATTTCTTGCTTTTTCTCTGCCATTTTTTATCTCCTTGATTTTTTTCAAATCCTGAGCGATGCGATTTGCCTGCTCAGACATTTCTATTATTTCATCTATAGGGGCATTCATGAGCTCATGTGGACTTATTCGCCAAAAATAGGCTAATGAATACACTGTATCTACTGCTGTTTTTAGTGAGGCTTCTGAACCGAGCCCCCACTCTCGAAAAAACTTAACAAGACATTAGTGCAAGTCATGAAATCAGAAAAAGTGAGCTGATTTATCACAGATGGAGGCAAGGCAGTAATTGCTTCTAAATATTTCGCACATACGTCGATATTAAAACCATCAACACCATTTGCTGTAATCTTAACTGGCAAACCAAGCTTACGAATTAATGACAAATTAGGACGCGTAATCTCAAGCTCAGATATCTCATTATTTCCGTGTTTGATACTCTCTTCTAACTTCACAATCATTTTTACTTACCTGCCTGTAAAAATCCATCAATGCCTTGAAACTCTAAAGAAGTTGTTCCATCGCTCATTGAGCCTGAAATTTCACCTACAAGCCAAGCTTGGGATAAGGTGTAAACCCAGCCGTTGGCGAGCTCTGCGGTAATCGTCATGTTGTCACTCTTTGCGATTTTGGAGATTGGGAAGCTCGGGGTTAAAAAAGCTGAACACTTCACGTATGGGATGCGTTTGGTTTCACTATAACCAGCAACACCTGTACTACCAACTTTTGTTTCACGAATCACATCTGTTAAAGGAATTTCAACGCTCCCTTCGACGGCCAGTTGTTCACCGTCGACTTTGATATAACAAGTGCCAGCAAATCTTTTACTATCAGACATTTAAATCTCCTTAAACATTTTCTGAGTACTGCAATCTAAACTGTGCTTGTAACGCAAANATTCTCAGCTGATTTACTAAATCAGGTGGTAACAGCACGTCAAGGCGATTTGGGTCGTCTGCATTGCGCTCTACAATCAGATACTTAGCGAATAAATTAGTATTCTCCACTAACCCCTTTCGTTCTAATTGCTTATATTGAGCAATAAGTTCGGATTTTATGATTGCAGGAGTCACGATAGCCTGACCAGGCCCGAAATTAGTTCCGTCAGAGGCTAATTTATGACGTGGATATTTCGAACTGATTACACCTTTTAAAGTTGTAATAATCTCAGCTAAAGTGAACATAGTAGTCACATCTAAGTATGAGTTATCAGCATCGCCGAATTTGTTTGTCTGATAAGTCGTGATGGCTCGCTGAATCATTACGGTTCCGGCGGTGTCATATAAAGTTGCGATGCCGTTATGCAAGAGAGTATTTTGTTCATTAAAGCCAAATTTATCTTCCATGGCAGGTGCCATGATTCCTACAAGCTCTCGAGTTTGTAACGGTCTAGCAGGATCGTCGGAGAGACACACTGCAGCGGCACCCGTGATAGCTCCCGCTAGAACAAATGCAGGCTCTGGATGCTTTGCCTCACAGCCAAACACTGACACGTGTTGGTCGTTGCGAGCTTTCCCGAGCTTTACTAGATTCTCAGCTGTGTCCTTTTTCACACTGAAAACATGGCCATATTGCATTCGAGCATATGACCATCTCCCGGTGGCATCTTGCATCTCGTCTTGACAAGCATCTAACACAGTTGCATCACAGGATTGAATGCCAATGTAGTAAAAAGTATCTGCTTTAATTGCTTCAAAGGCCTTCTTATAGTCAATATCTCCAGTACCGCCAGACAGAGCAGTAATCTCAACACTTAAACCTTGAACGGCCTCTTCACCGCCGGCATAACCCTGTAAGTTAAGATTAAGTGGAATGTCATTGCCATAAGTGCCAACTTGTTTAGCTGTAACTTTAACAACTTTTTGTTCACCTGTCTCATCTAAAGATGCCTGAACAGGTAAATCTTTGTGCGCAGTGATAGCATCGATGATAGCTTGAGCAATTTCGGTGTCTTTTGCACCTGAAGCTACAGGAATCGCAACTTTAGTGCTACCTACATAGAGCGAAATAGTTCCTGATGCAATTGAAGTGCCTGCTAATGTAATTTTGCCACTTGCTGCTGTTCCACTGACCGACATTGGCAAACACCATAACTCACCTGCAGTATCTTGATTACGATAAGCTTCGGCCATTATGGTCAATGGTGCGCCACGACCGAACAAGTTTTTAGCCTGTGTCGATGTTGAAATTAAGTAAGGTTTTCCTGCTGTTGCTGTATCGCCTATATGCTGAGCGATAAGTAAACTCTTTTTTTGAGCTTTAGCTGTATTGGCCATAGAGTTATCGAGCTCTGCGTAAAAAAGAGGAACTCGAATGTCTGATGGTATGTAATTGTAACTAATAGCCATTTTATCTCCTACCATAAATCTTTAACTAAAACTTGTGCGTCCATTTGTCCATCTGGTTTGTTAGGTTCAATTGTGTCAACATCAATCGACACGCTTCTAAGTTCAGTTGTCTCTGCTTCAAGTTGCTGAGGAATTCTAGTGTCTTGAACTGATATTACATAAGGACAACTGAATTCAAGCTGTACGAATAAAGCAGCAGGACACATAGACGAATCAAGCAACTGATAATTGCTGTACTCGTATGTACAGTTTTTATCTCCCAGTGGGGCCCATCCTAAGAGTGCTTTAAATACTTCTGCTTTTAACTCTTCCGCAACATCGACAGCACTCTGTCCGCGCACATCTTGACTCGACACAACCAAAACAACAGCAACAGTTGCATCAATTTCTTGATAGTAAGAATTTTCTAATCTTTGTAGTGTTTGTGGGTTTTCTGAGATTGTAAAAACGTATGCTGCTGGCAGTGATTCTGGATTGATAGCGTTAGATAAGTTTTGATATTCACAAGCGCCGAATACGCGCTCTTTAAAGCTTGTACATCGTTCACGTAACGCTTGAATGGTGCTCGAGACTTTCATTTTTAATCTCCAAAGCCTTTTATGCTGTCTATTACAGCATCTTCAATGATGGCTTTAGTTTGGGGCTCTGTAAGCTTTGTAGCTTCAACAATGGGATTTTTACGAGGTTTTAAAGTTCCATTTTTTTTGCCGTAAAANAGAACAGCTGGATAAAACATATCTGTATCTTTTATCGTATCAACTTGAGTTCTTGACCAAAATTTGCCTTGTCTTTTTGACGCATGATTGCGAATGGCTCTGCGCATTCGTCCTGTTCGTCGCCCTGGGATCTCACCAGGTTTTGAAACTTCTTTAGTTGAACATAATTTTTTAGCCTGCTTACTTACAACTTTTGAAGCTTCACGCAAGCCTTTCATAAGCACTTTTCTGTCTATATCTTTTACTTTTAACACCTTCGGCATTTGTAAAGACACTGTTAAAAAGTTTTTCATAACAAGCTCTCAGCCATCATTGAAGATGTATTATTCTCCAGATTTTTATTTTCAGGCTGAATATCACCAAGTTCGCAGGCTTCGACCACAGTGAAGACACCTTCACCATTTGCATCAGTTACTCGAGTAGGTCTGAAATAACGACCATCGCACAGAATTAAAACACCGTGGCTTATAGATAATGAGTCTGTTTTTCTTTTAACTGACCTAAACCAAAACCGATGTGTGGCTTTCTGTTCGACTTGAACAGAGCTCCAATACAAGGCACCTGTTGGTTCAATCTTCGCCCAGCAATTAAAAAGCAAATAATCTATTTGTTTTACTTCGTGATTTTTTAAAGGGTAATCTATGCGTTTTACAAGACTGATGAAATGCTTAAGCTCGCCAGCCTCTGGTATTGAAATAGCCATACTTAATCATCTCTGTCATAAAGGATGAAAGGATCTAAAAGATGCTCAAAATGCACACTTAGGCTCGCTGTTGTCGACAGCTCTCTATGCGCATACATATCTCCAACAGCGCACAAAACATACTGCTTAATGCACGCTGGAACATCATCAATAGATTTTGCTAAAGCTTTGCTATCTTGTCTAAAGATGACTTCTCGCATAAGACGATGCTCTGCGTCAAGTGTGGCGCTCAGTGCATACTGCTTAAGCAAAGTATCTTCGCTAGCATGGTTTATTCTTAAGTGAGCTTTAAGCTCTTCTATAGTTACGGGCAAAACAGGGACCGTTTCTTGATAAATCATTTTTAAGCCTATAAAAAAGCCCTCACTAAAAAAGTAAGGGCTTGGTCCTAAGTTAGCGCAAGTTATGCAGTTGGAACTTTCCAAGCACCACCATAGATTGCTGGGACTTGTTCAATAGCGAAACCCAAACGTCGTTCAACTCGTAAAGTGATCAAGTTCTGAGTGAAGTTGCTTGAGTCACTTTCAGACATAGCTAAAGACATAGCCTCACGATCATAGATGGTTCCTGCAAGTGAGAAGTTAGCAAGTAAGAACTTCTCTGCAGGGACACTTGCAGAGGTAATGACAGGGACGCCCCATAAAGACTTAGTTGCAACAGTCTGAGGACCGCCTAAGAGATATCTTCCCTGCTTATCTTTTAAAGCAGCTAAAGCAGTCCAATCTGCAGGATTAAAAACAAAGTACTCTGGTGTGATGTTAGAGCTTTCCATTTTGCTCTTTAAAAACAGCGCATAGTCGAATAAATCAGCTCCTGCTGGTAATTTTGGCTGAAGTTCCTTGCTAGGATCAGTGAAATTTCCAGTATTTAATAAGCCTGGAAGCTCAGAAGCGTTACCTTTGCCAGTGATGAGTTGAGCTTCAATTTTGGCGCTTAAACCGTACTGAAGTTTTTGATTAATATACGCTGTTAACGCTACAGAATCTGCAGCCAATTGTCTTGTGATGCGTGTCCAGTGCGCAACAGTGACAATTTCGGCTGTTTTTATTGTTGGTGCAGTAAAAGTAGTTTCAGGCTTATTACCTGCTTCGGCAACCACCGCTGCATTATTAGTCATTGCACCTTCTTTTACATATTGCACTGAGTTTTCAGAAATGGGCACATGCGCAAATAAGGCTTCAATTTGCAAAGGGGCATCAGGTAAAGTTAAAATTCCCGGTCTCATGTAAGGAGCTGATACACTTGAACGAGATGCGCTATTTGATGCTGCTGTTGTTACTGCAGCTTTATCAAACTCAATGATCGCCCTATGAGTGTCACCAAAATTTTGGTATGCGGTTGATTTTACAAACATATCACCTAAAGATGAAGTGTGTGTTTTATCATCTGAAGGAACATTTAAGCTTTTTTGTTCAAACTCATTTAAAGCCTGAGCAAGTTTAGTTTGCTCTTTACCTAAGCGTTCAATTTCAGATGTTACTGCTTTTTGTGATGCTTTATTGTCTTTTTCCAAATGTGTTAATTTTGGCTCTTCCGGAAAACTGTGGCTAATTAAAATTTAATATCTAATTTTGTTATACCAATAGACAAAAAAATGGTCGTTCACAATTAGGATTGAATTAAACAAAATACACCAATCTAGGAGAACGACCTATGAATATTGTAGCCGACTTTCATAATTTTTTCTTTAATCTTTTTTATACAAACTTCAAACTTTTTAATTATCAATTTGATGAAGATAAGAAAGAGATTCATCTTTTCTTAGAGCCTAAAGACAATTATCCTCAATGTCCTATCTGTAAAAATCATAATGTTGTAGTTCATGAATATAGACATAGAATAGTTAAAGATGGCTCTTATAACGGTTTTCAGTTTATTTTGCATATTACCTATAGAACTTTTAAATGTAAGTTCTGCGATAAATATGCAACCGAACAAATACCTTTTATTTCAAGTAGACACCGCATAACCAAAAGCCTTGAAAATGAAGTTATTGAGGATTTACAAAGGTCTGGGTCTATCAAAGATACGGCTCAAAGAACTTCCCTTAAATGGGATACGTGTAAGCAAATTCACAAAGACTATCTAAAAAGAAACACGCCTTTCTTCCTTGGTAAGGCCAAACATCTTGCTATTGATGAATTCTCTATTAAGAAAGGCCATAAATATGCAACTGTAGTTGTTGATTTAGATACTAAAAGAGTTATTTGGGTTGGTAAGGGTAAGACTGTACGAGAGGTTAATCGCTTCTTTAAATTATGCGGTACAGAGGGCTGTAAACAAATAAAAGCAGTAGCAATGGACCAAAATGCAGGATTTGCTACTTGCGTTAATAAGTACTGCCCTAATGCCAAGGTTGTCTATGATTTATTTCATATGGTTTATAACTTTGGAAGACTTGTTATAAGCGCCATAAGACTAAGACTTTCCTATGAAAATAAAAACAAAAATGATGACAATGCTTATTCTCTTTTAAAGCGTTCAAGATTTCTGTTACTTACAAAAAACTCTAATTTATCAGAAGAAAAAAGAATAAAACTTAATGATATTTTAAGCTTTTATCATGATTTATATGCAGCTAATGAGCTAAAAGAGCTATTACCTGAAGTATTCCATGCTCACTCAAAAGAAGAGTCAGAATCTCTTTGGGATGAATGGGTAAGGTTAGCTTTACAGTCAAAAGTTCAAGAGATTACTAAGTTTGCCAAAGTGCAAAACAGAAGATACCGAGATGGTATAACAAATTCAGGTATTTACTGGATTAGAACAAGCGTTCTTGAAGGGATAAACAATAAGATAAAAGTCTTAAAAAGATTAGCTTATGGATTTAGAGATTTTGAGTATTTCTTCTTAAGAATTAGAGATGCTTTTAGAGGTAATGCTTATGTTTAACATATAGCCCTAATGAATATAATCTCAATTTCATTAGGGCTATCCACAGATTCTCGGAAGAACCAAGATTGATGCTCTATTACATGTGTATTTACAACAGCCTCTACCACATATCTTGACTCACCACATGCAAATACATTGCCTAAGGATATGCAGTTACTTAAGTTTGGACAAAACTTACACTTATTTGGAATATGTTTTTTTTTACCTAATCAGCATCATGAGGAATGCTCATACTGATGCCTTTGTGGCCCTTTTGTCCACCGGTCTTTTTTCCTGTTTTTTCTCTAAGGCTTTTTTTTCTCTAAGGCTTTTTTTCTTGAAGGTTTGTTAAAATCATCTTTTGATGGCGGTTTAGAGCTATTCTTAGAATTTTGTCCTAACTGCCGTTTCAAGTCTTTTATGGTAAGTTGCAAATCTTCTATAGTTGCTACAAGGCGTTCATTTAGTTTAATTTGGGCTTCTAACTGCTTTGTCAGATTTTCTAACTGTTCTGATAGTGATGCTTGTTGCATTTTAAGCATCATGTTGAGCATAAAAGACAAGCTTTCGACGAGTACAGAAGTCTCAGGGGAACATCTTGATTTAAGCTCCTCTGTTAGATTGGCAATCTGTTTTTTTAGCTCGTCAAAATTCATAAAAAAACCTTGTATATCTATTACTTAAAAATAATTATACCATTTAGTTTTTTTTAGCATTTTTATAAGATGTTTTATGCAAATTTGATAACGCTAAAAATCGATCTAGAACGATCATAAGATCGTCATCACGATCGATAAGTGAGAAAAATGACAAAACACTCCAAAGAAAAACAAGCTTTCGAATAAAGCCAAATATGCTCAAAATAAGACATAAATTTTTCTTTGTATGAAAAAAGCTCTTTCTATATAGAATGTGACATATAGCACAATGTAAAATTCTACTCATAACTTAATGTGGGGTTCTGAGTAGTTACCTTTTTTCTTTTAATATTTACGCAGATTAAATTTTAAGAATTTAACTTAATTTCTTTTACAATATAAATATTAACTACTTATATATTTCTATGTAAGATGTTCTGGTGTTCCTTTTCCATATTGTTGATAGCTTAATTTATGCCCTTCAATAATCTTTTGAGCTTGCTTTCTTAAGGTATTCATTATCCACAATTGAGCAGTTGAACCATTTGTATAATCAGCCTCAGCATACATTTGCACTCGACATTCAGAACGCATTTTATCGACTTGATTTAATGCTTTTTGATCTCCCTTTGGATAAACTGCAAAAGTATAACCACCACGCTGATTTAAAACAGAGAATGCAGGAATATCACTAGGTCCATCTGCTATATAAATCATGTTTCTAAATTGAATTCTTCTTTTCTCCTGAGGAATGGCTGAATTAACATCTATATTTAACTCTTTTACATTAACTCCCTTGTTAATCTCAAATAAAGCTCTAGTTTTTGTTGTGTTATCAATACTATAAGCTATATCAGAGATTTCCATTTCACCTGTTTTGGGATTTAATGTTTCAGCAAACTCACAGCCCCACACATCTTTCACATAAGGCATTAATGCTGAACCTTCAATTACCTTTCTAAGACCTGAGCTTATGATATAGTTTTCAAAAATTATGCCATTTGAATCATAATCACAACATGTTTTACTTAATGATGAAATATCTTTAAATAAGTCGATAATGCCATCAAAGAAATGTTGATCTTTACCAAACTCTTTTAATTTTTGATTATTAAGTCCGGCCATTTTTCCATCTTTAACATAACGCAGCATCTGATTTAAATAAAAGGTATCAGCATTAACAATAAGACCTTGACCTTCAAGTTCCTTAATTTTGTTATTACTTTCTTTCCAAAATTCCTTAGAGTCAATATTATAAAATTTAAATATTGGCTCTTGCATATAACCACTTATAAGAGTCTTATCAAAATCCCAAATCGTAGCAATAATGTCCATTGCTGCCACCTTAATGCACTCTAAAAATTTTACCTAAAAGTTATAAGAGACTAATTTACATAATTAATTATTTTTATGTCTTTCAATATAGGTTTGAGCATATGAACAAGATAAAACTTTTTTAGGTTTTAAATTTTGCTTATTAAAATATTCTAAAGCAGCTTTTATTAAAGCAGAGGCTATACCACGGCCACCGATTTTTTCTGGAACTTGAGTAGTTAAAATATCAAATAAACCATCCTTAACAGAATATTTTAAAAATGCCTTTATTCCGTCAACAATAACGAAAAAAGAGCATTCATTTTCAGATTGTTGAATATCCATAATTATCCTTAAAAAACTTTAATTTTTTCTTTCTAATATAATTAAATATAGTATAACTATATTGATTTTGCTTGATATTTTTTTGTTTTTTAAAGTTTTTTTTGCAAAAAAAAGAGACCTTATTTAGTATGAACCCTGAAATTGATCACTTAAGTTTCTAAGTCATACTAGCAGAATTTAAGGCTTGTTTCCTAAAATTAATAGGAGACAGGCCTTTTAACTTTTTACATACTCTGTCAGTGTTATACCAATTTATATAATCTTTAATAGCTTTCTCCAGATCTTTTAAGTCTTTAAAGGTCTTTTCCTTTCCATAAAACATTTCTACCTTCATTCTGCCAAAGAATATCTCAATCATAATGTTATCGTGAGTAGTTGCCTTTCTAGACATACTTTGGGTTAAATTATGCTGTTTTACCCAATTAGTGTATAGTCTATTTTGATATTGCCACCCTTGATCTGAATGAATCAAAGCTTCTTTTATGTTATTGATTCTGATGACTTTTCCAAAACGAGACAGCATGCGATTTATTTGTCTAAGGTCAGGACTTCTTGAAACATCATAAGCAACGATTTCATTGCTACACATATCAATAATTGGAGATAAATATAATTTACCATTAGCAATAGCAAATTCTGATATATCTGTTGCAAAGTATGTCATAGGCTTAGGAGGATTGAATTCTCGATTAAGAATGTTTGGTGCAATCTTTCCAATAGTTCCTTTGTAGGAGTTGTATTTCTTATAAGCTTTAGGATGAGCTCCTTGCAAATTCAGATGCTGCATAAGCTTATGTACGGTTTTGTGATTGAGGGGCGTGCCCTGATTGCGTAGAACGTACATAACACGTCTATAGCCATAGCGTTCCTTGCTATCAGCATGAATCTTCCTGATTGCAGCAAGCTGCTCACTATAGACATTATCAAGGCTCTTGGAAGGAGCTTTACGTAATTGGTATAGGTAAGAACCTCTACTCATAGAAGCTTCTTCTAAAAGAATCCTTAAAGGATATTTCGGCCTTAACTCAAGGATTAATTTTGCTTTTATTTGTTGTTTTTCTTTTCTAGATATTCTTGGGTTAAGGCCTCGAATTTTTTTGAGAACTCCTCATGGCAACGAAGTCTTAAAAGCTCCATTTTTAAAGCTTTCTCTTCTTCATGAGTGTATTCAGAGAACGGTTTTTCTGAATCAATAAGCTTATTTACATTAATTTTTTTTGTTTTTTTTGCTGAAGATTTTTTAGTTGGACGGCCTTGAGCATTCATATTTATCAATCCTTTTTCACCTTGAGAATGATAAATATCATACCAATTTTTTACTGATGATTGAGCTCGTATTCCATAGAGTTGAGCAATATCTTCTAAATCATAAATTCCTTTTGCATAAGCTTTTGCAACTATAATCTTAAATTCAGGTGAGTATTTGGTTGAGTGCCCATGAGGTAACAAACAGTTATTTTTGGCTTTATAAAACAGGTTACTTACATATGATGTTGAAAGTAACCATTTTCTGGCAGTAAAAGCAACACCAAATTGTTCACAGTCTTTTACTACAAGTAATTTTTGAGTATATGTCAGTTTCATATAAAACCCCGTTATCAATCGAAGTGATCAATAACGGGGTTCATACTAATTTTTGTCTAAGATCTCTTTATATTTTTTATAAATTGATTAAAGCATGGTTGCTCTTAACTGCTCAGATGACAATGGGCTTAAATAAGCAGGAGCAATATCAAACACAGTACGGCATCCTGTGTTACCCTCTTTAGCTAAACGGCAAATAGCACGAGCATAGCAAGTTAAAACAGCACCCGTAAACTCAGGATTTGAATCTAAAACTAAACGATACTCAATGATGTGCTTGTGCTCAGAGTTAACACCAGTCTTTCCACTGCGAATAACCATACCACCATGTGGTAAGCCACTGTGATTCTTTAATAACTCATCTTCTGAAATAAAGTGAACAGTGGTGTCATAATCTGCAAAGTAGTTAGGCATGGTCTTAATCTGCTCTTCAACAAACTTAGGATCAGCACCTTCTTCTAATACCACATAACAATCGCGTATATGCTTATCTCTTGTAGAAAGCTCTGGATTTTCACCAGCTCTTACAGCATCTAAAGCCTTTTGTACAGGAATGGTGTACTGACGAGCATCCTTTACACCCTTAATGCGACGAATAGCATCAGAGTGTCCCTGGCTTACACCCTTACCCCAGAAGGTATAATCTTTACCATTAGGTAAAATGGCATTTGCATAAAGGCGATTTAAAGAGAACATACCAGGATCCCAACCTGCAGAGATCAAAGCTAAAGTACCATGAGCCTTAGCATTAGCATCTACATTTGCAAAATGCTCTGGGATTTTTGCATGGGTATCAAAACTGTCGATAACATTAAAATATTTGGCATATTCAGGGGTTTGAGATGGTAAATCAGTAGCGCTACCACCTGCAAGCATCAAAACATCAATCTTGCCTTTATAAGACTCTAAAGCACTTAAAGCCTCAACTTTTACACCAGAAACAGTTTTTACGCTCTCAGGATTGCGGCGGGTAAAAACTGCTACAAGCTCCATGTCGCTTGCAGCATTGACAGCACACTCAATACCGCGGCCTAAATTGCCGTAACCTAAAATACCAATTTTAATTGTCATAAATGTGACCTTTTCACTGTGTTATGCATTAAAAAATGCTTGAATTTGTCTGCATTATTCCTTGCGCAAAAATGTAGCATTTGCATTTATTTTTGTAAATTTATATTGTTATCATGCACCCAAATAAATCACTATTTCATCAAAAAAGCGCAAATTTTGGTTCTTCGCCAAATCTGTGGCTAACTAAAATTTTATATCTAATTTTGTTATACCAATAGACAAAAAAAGGGTCGTTCCCAATTAAGATTGAATTAACCAAAATCCATCAATCAAGGAGAACGACCTATGGCTATTGTACCTGATTTTCAATCTGATTTAACAAACCATTTTTTCAAAGGTTTTAAGATTTCTTCCCATTTTATAGATGATAAAGCTAAGGAAATTCATTTTTACCTTGAGCCTTGCAGTGAATTTCCTGTATGTCCTAGGTGTAAAGGCAAGAATGTAGTTGTTCACGAATATAGAAAACGAGTTGTACAAGATGATTCCATTTTGGGGTATAAGACTGTTTTATTTATTACCTATAGAACCTTTAAATGTAAGTTCTGTAATAAATATGCAACTGAAAAAATAGAGTTCCTATCTGAAAACAGTCGCTTTACAACAAGGGTTGCAGACTCTGTTAATGAAGATTTAGAAAGAGCCGGGTCTATTAAAGATACGGCTCAAAGAACCGGTTTAAGCTGGTCTTCCTGTAAAAGAATTCATAAGCGATACCTTAAAAAGAAAATATACTTTAATTTAGGTCAAGCCTCTCACATTGCTATTGATGAATTCTCTATTAAGAAAGGCCATAAATATGCAACTGTAGTTGTTGATTTAGATACTAAAAGAGTTATTTGGGTTGGTAAGGGTAAGACTGTACGAGAGGTTAATCGCTTCTTTAAATTATGCGGTACAGAGGGCTGTAAACAAATACAAGCAGTAGCAATGGACCAAAATGCAGGATTTGCTACTTGCGTTAATAAGTACTGCCCTAATGCCAAGGTTGTCTATGATTTATTCCATATGGTTTATAACTTTGGAAGACTTGTTATAAGCGCCATAAGACTAAGACTTGCCTATGAAAATAAAAACAAAAATGATGACAATGCTTATTCTCTTTTAAAGCGTTCAAGATTTCTGTTACTTACAAAAAACTCCAATTTATCAGAAGAAAAAAGAATAAAACTTAATGATATTTTTAGCTTTTATCATGATTTATATGCAGCTAATGAGCTAAAAGAGCTATTACTTGAAGTATTCCATGCTCACTCAAAAGAAGAGTCAGAATCTCTTTGGGATGAATGGGTAAGGTTAGCTTTACAGTCAAAAGTTCAAGAGATTACTAAGTTTGCCAAAGTGCAAAACAGAAGATACCGAGATGGTATAACAAATTCAGGTATTTACAGGATTAGAACAAGCGTTCTTGAAGGGATAAACAATAAGATAAAAGTCTTAAAAAGACTCGCTTATGGATTTAGAGATTTGGAGTATTTCTTTTTGAGGATCATGAATTNNCATTTAGGGGCAATTCACTTGAATGCTAAAAGGATCCCTGGTCAATTTTGTATATTATTTTCCAGGGATCCCACAGATTTGGCGATGAGCCCAAATTTTTATAAAGAAAAAAAGCATATAATTTGTAAAAAATACAAATCAAGAATCAAAAAGTAATGATGGTAGAAGAATATCTTGCATTCTTCTACCATCATATTTATTTAAGCTATCAATAATTATAAAAATATAAGCTTAACGTTGTGTTAAAAGTCTCAAAGCATCGGCTAATTTGTCTAAGTTTTCAGTTAAAAAACTATTATAAGCTTTGCAATACATGTTTTGTTTAAACTGACCCTTTTCAAAAATACGATCACGCTTACAACCATTTCTGCAATATTTAAAAACAGAACATTTACTGCATTGTTCTTGTAATACTAAAGACTCATTGACAAAGGCTAAAGCATTAGCACTTTGAGATAACTCTTTAAAACTTTTATCTTTAATATTGCCTAAAAAATATTTATCAGTAGCATAAAAATCACAAGGATAAACGTTGCCATTACCTTCAACTACATATTGAATAGAACACTTTCCTTGCATTGCACAGGACTCACAACGACCTTGCATTAAAAGCATTAAATAGTTATCTATATGTCTAATGCTTAAATAGAACCCATTCTTTACATCTTCATACCAAAGATTAAATATCTTAAATAAAAACTTTTGATAATAGTCATTATCCAATGAGTAATCATCAATCTTATGTTCTGAAAAAATTGGTTTTAAGCACGGAATAAAATGAAGATTGAAAAAGCCTTCTTGTTTATAAAAAGCGTAAATCTTATCTAAATTATTAACAATATCTTCTGTAACAACAGTTAATACTGTAAAAGGCAATTTTATATTTTGAGCATACTTTAAGGTCTTATAAACCTCATCAAAGGTGCCTTTAGTTGCAAAACCACGAACTTTATCATGAGTCTCTTTAATACCATCCAAAGAGATTCCAAGTAAAAAGTTTTCTTGTTTAAAGAAATCTAAAAGTTCTGTTGATAAACGATAACCATTAGTTTGCAAAGAATTGCTAACTACAACATTATGTATATTAAATTTCTTTTCAAGTGCTATGACTTTCTTAAAAAAATCTAGCCCACATAATGTAGGCTCACCACCTTGAAATAAGAATGAAACCTGTGAATATGAACCATCTAAGGCCTTTTGTATAGTTTTAATTAAGACATCATCTTTCATAAAACCATAACTTTTAATATCACGGCCTTCACTTTCATCAAAATAAAAGCAATATTTGCATCTCATATTACAAAATGATGATGCAGGTTTTATCAGCACATTTAAATGGCTCACCTTAAAATCCTATTTTTTTTATTGAATTGGCTATATGCAAATGAGGCTCTAAAAGACATGAATACTCTGACTCTTTGTCTCTAAAGTCCTGATTTTTTATCATCAATAATAAATTTTTTGCAACAGTTTGACCAATGATAAAACCTTGGTTGGTAGTACAGGTAATATCATCACGTTTTAGATCTTCTTCTGACATATCTAAAGCGACTAAAGATATATCCTCAGGAACTTTTTTACCTAATGATTTTAAAACCTGTTTTACCAATTTATAGATAATGCTGTTACAGCAAATGATAGCTGTAGCATGAGGAATTTTACTTAAATAAGTCTCAATATTTTTCTTAAAACTTATATCATGTGCATCATCAGATACACACCATTTTAAATACTTATCACGTAAATTGATGCCATTTTTTTTGNNCATAGCCTCATACATGCCATGAAACTTCTCTACAGCCTGGTAGTTATCACATACAAATATACCACCAATTTTTTTATGGCCGTTTTCAATTAAAAGAGAGGTTATGGCAAAGCCTGCATCACGACCGTTTGTCAAAACCTTAGGATAATTTAACTCTTTATAATAATTGTTATAAAAGATTACCGGAATGTGTAAGGAGTTAAAGCACTCTTTATACAACCCTAAATTTGGGTTTAACAAAAATGCTTTAACACCATCCACAATAAAACCATCAAAGCCTTCATACATCAAAGTTTGAATGCACTCGCGCTCATTGGCAAATTTATTGTCAGTAATATAGACCTTTAAATTAACGTTTTTGCCCTCAAAAACACTGTCTATACCTTTTTTTAAATCAGAGTTAGCTTTGGTATCTTGACCTTGCAAAATCAAGGCTACATTCAACTTATTAGGATCTTTGCTATTTGATTTATAGCTATCTTTGCTCAGTACTTTTTCTTTATTAAAGAAAGCACCTGCTCCCTGTACTTTATAAATGAAGCCTTCATTTTGCAAAATTTCAAGTGCAGATCGGACAGTAGATCTACTCACGGCAAGCTTTCCTGACAAAAAGAGCTCTGATGGTAATTTGTTTTTAGAGGAAAACTTGTTTTTATCCAAGAACTCCACTAAATAATCAAAAACCATTTGCGTCTTAGTATCATGTCTTGCCATGAGTAGTTCCTATTTACTAATCTTCGATCTTAACTTGCATATGCTCAGCCTTTTCTATCATCTCTTTTAAACGCTCTCTTAAAGCTAATTTAATAGAGGTGTAGGCTTCATCTTTTATTTTATTATCAAGCTCATATGGATCTTTTTGCAAGTCATATAAGAAATCATCACGATAATAATCAGAAGAAGCTTTCTCGCCACCACCTACGTGAGGAGCATATACTGCATAGCAGTATTTGTCAGTACGGATAGCGCGGCCTAATCTACTCTCAGAGATCTGAATAAATGCCTCTTGTGCTCTATTCTTATCTTTGTGCTCAGCTACATCTAATAAGTTCTCACCAATCATCTTGTCGCCAACATTAACACCAGCTAAGGCTAAAATAGTCTTAGGTAAGGAGTCAGTGGAAACAACATCATCAATGCGTAAACCACCCTTGAAAGGACCACCGGCAATGACTAATGGAACATGAACTGCAGCATCATGGCAAGTTCTCTTGTAGTCATCATAACCATTTAAATGTTCGTCTTTGTTACGAGTCTTAAAGTGGCTACCATGATCAGAGGCGAAGATAATTACAGTATTGTCATAAAGACCTTCTTTCTTAAGTCTATCAACGATACGACCTAAATTCTTATCTAAAGCTGCACACTGACCTAAGTAATCAGGATATTCCTCAGCGGCATTACCCTGTAATGCCTCAAGATCGTGAGGTAACTTGAAGTTCTTATACTTCTCTTTAGAACCAATTGGGCCTTCATAATGCTTATGATCATTTTGATGATGTGGCTCAATCTGAGAAATAGTCATGAAGAAAGGCTTCTTCTTGTCGTACTTATCAAAGAACTCTAAAGCAAAATCGGTAATACAATCAGCTCTATAGCCCTTAAAGTCTAAACGCTTATTATTCTCATCAAATACATAGCCATCATAGCCATGAGAGGTAAACTCTAATACGTCAGCTGTACGCCAAAAGCCATTATAACCACCACGATACTCTAAAGGAATAGCAGTTACAGTATGGTCAATCTCAGGTTTAGCCTCAAGTTCGCCTTCAGAAGCTAAATGCCATTTACCGACATATGCAGTCTCGTATCCAGCCTCTTCTAAGTAATTAGCTAAGGTCTTTACATTGTGAGGCAACATTTTGTTATTTCTAAAGCAACCGGTAGTAGTAGCATACTGACCAGTTTGGAACAGAGCACGGCAAGGGCCACATACAGGTTGTGGAGAAATTGCAGTCTCAAAAGCTACACCCTCTTTGGCAAGCTCATCAAGATTTGGGGTAATGTTAAGTTCCTGACCAAAGCAACCACAAGTATCATGTCTTTGCTGATCGGTAAAGTAGAATAATATGTTCAAACTCATTTTTTTTAGTCCTCAGCCATAGCTTTTTCTACAACTTTTTGGGTTTTCATCTCAACTTTTTTGGATTTAATAATTGCCCACAGAGCAACGATAATTAAGACGATGAAGGCAATGCAGTAACCTGAGCTTACAAAGATTGAAGGATCACCATCGGAGAGTAATAAAGCTCTTCTGAAGTTAGTTTCAGTCATATTGCCTAATACCAAGCCTAATAAGATAGGAACTGCTGGTAAATCAAGACGTCTAAATAACCAAGCTACGGCACCGAAGCTTAAGGCAACAGAAACATCGAAATAGTTCTTGTTAACACTATAAGCACCTGCAAAGCAGAAGATTACGATGATAGGGGTTAAAATCTCCTGAGGGATAGCCAAAACTTTAGCAAAGAGACCGGTTAACAGTCTGCCTTGTACAAGCATAAAGAGGTTTACTAAGATTAAACCTAACATGATGGCGTACATAATATCGCCGTCAGTGGTAAACAGAGATAAGCCTGGATTTAAGCCATTGATCATTAAGGCTGAAAGCATAATTGCTACAGTACCGTCACCTGGAATGCCCAAGGTTAAAAGCGGAATTAAAGTAGCACCGGTTACAGCGTTATTTGCAGACTCAGCGGCAGCAATACCTTCAACAGAACCATGACCAAATTCTTCTTTATGCTTTGACATATTCTTAGCTTGGCTATAGCTAATCCAAGAAGCTTCAGAAGCACCAGTACCTGGAATAATACCAACGATTACACCGATAATAGATGACAGACAAATTGGTCTAATCATGCGCTTTTTCTCATCTTTGGTAATAATGCCATCATCGAGTTTTTTACGCATAGAGACTTTAATGCTGTTACCAATACCTTCGCACTTACCGATAATTTCAACTAAAGCAAATAAACCAATTAAGCAAACAGCTAAATCAAGGCCTAAGTACAATCTGTCAACACCAAAGGTTAAACGGTCGTAACCTGTCATATTGTCAGAGCCTACGCAAGCGCATAACAGACCTAAACAAGCGGCGATAATACCTTTGATAATGCTCTTACCTGAAACACCTGCAATAATGGTTAAACCAAATAAGCAAACCATAAAGTATTCAGCAGTACCTAACTGAGCTGCAACTTTAGCGACCTGAGGTCCTAAGAATAATAAGGTGAAGGCAGAGAATACACCACCGAAGGTTGAAGCATAAAGAGCAATCTTAAGAGCAACTTTAGTTCTACCTTGTTTAGATAATGGGTGACCATCTAACATAGTTGCTGCAGCATGCGGTGTACCTGGAGTGTTAATTAAAATTGCAGAGACAGATCCGGCATATCCACCTGCACAATAGATACCCAAAAGGAACATCATGCCTGGAATTGCAGTTAACTGATAGGTAATAGGTAAAAACAAAATTACGCACAAAATAACGCTTAAGCCAGGAATGGCTGCGAAAATAGCGCCAATAAATACACCTAAATTAATCCATAAAATATTTTCAAGTGTAAAGAGCAGCGCCGAAGCTGGGGCAATATACTCAAGCATAACTCCTCCTAAAATCTAACCTTAAGGCCGTAGTAAAAGGCTGCCCAAATAGCTACAGCTAAGGCGATAGCGATAACATAATAGGAACGCTTTTTACATTTAAAGAAAATTAAGAATGCCAGTACACAAAATACTGAACCAATTAAGAAGTAATCGGTAAGTGAAGAAATTAAATAAGTACAAACTAAGATAGCGAAAATTATTAAGGCTTTAGCTTCGGTGAGCATATTTAAAGTCTTATATTCAATTTGCTGACCGTGCATCAGTTTTAATACATCTTTAATAATTAAAATACCGCAGCAAATCAACATTACCCACATTAACAGAGTTGGGAATACTCTACCATTAACAACATGGTTATCACCTACAGGAATTTGAGTATCCATGGTGAATAAAATGAAAAGAGCAAATAAAGCCATCATGATACCTGTGACTAAATCGACAGGTATAGATACATTCTTAGACTCGAGTTTTTTGGCAATTTCATCAAGCATTGCACGCATAACTAGTCCTACCTTAAATAAAGTATATGAAAAATAAGATGTTTTGGGGATAAGGCAGGAAGGGTATCCTGCCTTTTTTATTAGGTGAGTTTTATAAAGCCTTTTAGATGAGTTTTATAAAATTACGTCTTTATACTTATTGATGATGTCTTTTACGTTCTGAACGTGCTCATCAACTTGAGCCTGAGTTAATGGATCAACCTCAATTAACATGGTCTCTTGCATCCACTTAGAAACCTCTGGATCTGCTAAGACCTTGTCATATAAAGCCTTTAACTCAGCAACCTTCTTAGCATCAGTACCGGCTCTTGCCATTACGAAGCAACGATTTCTGAAGTATGGGTAACCATACTCACCAACACCCTCAACACCTGCAAATGGGCCATGAGAAATAGGCTTCTCATCAAATGCAGCTATAACGTTAACAGAACCTTGTTCAGCAGACTCTAAAATCTGGCTTTGGTGAGAAACTGCAAAAGTAGTCTCACCACGAGCAACTGCTTGTGCAGCTTCAGCTGCAGAAGTATATGGGGTTAACTTTAACTTGTTCTGTGCACCCATAGATGTAAATAAAGCACCAGCTAAGAAAGCTTCAGAAGAAGTTGCACCGTTAACTGCTACGTTAATAGTGTCATTAGAATTCTTTACATACTCCTGAAGGTCTTTCATGTTCTTAATACCCAATTTTGACTGAGAAGAAAGAACAAAAATAGAGGAGTATAAGTTCTCAACATAAGCAAAATCTTTTTCAGAGAACTTCATCTTATTAGGATCGATAATGGAGGTGATTGATAATAAACCTTCGCCTACGAATACTAAGTTAGGATCGCCTGCTTTCTTATCTAAAACCCAGTTATTAACAGTAGCGGCATCACCCTTGATAGCCTCAGATACGAAAATGTATTTATCAGAGTACTTAGTAGATAAAGTAGAAGCCTTCTGACTTACAACAGCAGCAACACCAGATGGAGCCCAAGGGCAGGTTACAGTCCAAGTCTCTTTTTCATCTGCGCAGCCTGATGCAAAAATAGAAACACTTGCAACAGCGGCCATCATTAAGCCTTTCCATGTCTTTTTCATAATCACAATCCTCGTCCCGTTATGAATTAAGCTTTATGTATAGGTTAATTGAATTTAAAAAATAAAAATACAAGCTAGCGCACATTTTTAGAAAAATTGTATGACTATTTAATAAAACAAAAAATTACTTAATTTTAGATTAACTGTTTTATTTATTTGAATTTATTAGATATTTTTATTATTTTTTTTAAATTTAACACAAATATGATTTTCTTTTTTATACAAGTTAATGGATATTTATCTATAAAGTTGTATTTTTATAAAATTCTTCAAAAAAGTAAAAAAATGCCTGAAATTTATATAAATAATTAAAAAATACTTGTTTTACGACAATAAAAATACAAGTTAAAGCGGTCATTTCATCAGAGTTTTTAAACCGTCTTAGTCCATTTAAAATGCTTTGCTGTAGAAAATCAGATAAAAAGATCAAGTTCTAGGATGGAGTATCATCAAAATATATTAAATAATTGCGTCAGATCTTCTTGGTGATTGCTTACACCTATCTTTTAAATAGTTCCCCCAAATCATAAAAGGAGTTCCGATAAGTTCCCCTACCGTCAAATAGGTACGATATAGGATGAATTGGTTTGCATCAAGATTAAACATCAATTCTTTGATTAAGCTAACAATTTTTTAAAAAGAGGGATAATTTGAAGTGGTTTGAAATAGAGAAATGGTGCTGACTGCCAGAATCGAACTGGCGACCTACTGGTTACGAATCAGTTGCTCTACCGACTGAGCCAAGTCAGCACTTGGGACAGTATTTTAACAAAAAGAACAGACAATTCAAGATAACTGGCTTTTTTAAGCCTTATATTTAAATAAGTTAATCTAAAATGTGAATATAAAAGTAAATCCTATTGATATTGTCTAATAATATATTGAGAATAACTACATTAGATGAAATTTCATAAGTTAAAATCTTAGGAAAGCTATGCAAGATTATCGTGCTATTTTATATTCCATCTCCCTTTTAGTTGCCTGGTGGGCCCAAGCCTCACAATCATATGCAAGTCTCCCTGACTCTTTTTTAAGAGTCTTGGTGCTATTTGTTGCATCAGTTTATTTAGCCTATTACGGATTTCTCTGCAAAAAGGACAACAGACTTATAGCTGTAACTTTCATTTGGAGCTTAAGTCTTCTTCCTTGGGCTTTATTTTTTGAATTATTCTTTATTGAAAATGCGCCAAGCTTAAATCACGCGCTAGTTGTCTATAATCTATTTAGAATATTTTTAATTTCTGCAGTGTTTTTAATTTTAGTCAAAAAATTCTTTAAAACTATAAAAGATTTTTAAGCTTATTTTTCAATAAATTAACTTATAAAATATAGAAAAGAGCGCATTTTATGCGCTCTTTTTACATTTAGACTTTTCCCTCTTTTTCATAATAGTTTCACTTTCCAAAGGAGCTATTATGAAGTTCAAATTGCACATGCTGTGTGCAGCAATGGTCTTTGTTGCTGCATCGGTTCAAGCAGCGCCAACATTGCATTCAGTTGCAGTCCGCTCTGACGCTTATCAAAACAAAGACGCTATCAATAACATTGTCTCAAAATATATTGGACATGAAATCAATATTAAACTTTTAAGAAAGATCCTAAATGAGGTAAACAGTTATTTCCATGATTTAGGCTATTTATCCGCTCAGGCTTTCTATCCGGATCAAAGCTCTCAAGATGGTAGCTTAATTATAGAAATTGCCCAACCAAAATTAGATCACGTTAATTTCAATAATCTTGCTAACTTAAATTCTTATGCGATGTCAGTTTTATTCTCTGACTTAAAAAATTACCAAAATAAGTATTTTTCTGAAAAAGAGTTAGAGTCAAAGCTTTATAAATTAAACGATCTTGGTCTTTTTAAAATCAATGGAGCTTACGAAAATAGTAATCAAAGCGACAGTGTTAATTTAAATCTGACATTAGATCCTGTTAAAAAAGTAAATTTTGCAGTATTTGCAGATAACCACGGTACTAAAGCTGCAGGAAAATTCCGTGGTGGCGCACAGATGAATATTAATAATTTAACAGGTAGTGCTGATGCCTTATCTTTATTTGTAGCGCGCTCTCAAGAATCTCAAGACAATTTTAATTTAAGCTATGAAATTCCTGTAAGTTCCCATCCGACTATCTTAGGTACCTCTTTATGTTTATCTGACTATGAGCTTGCCGATGAATACAAGATCTTAGGAGCGCAAGGAAAGTCTTTAACTTACGACATATATGTAAAAGAACCTCTTTTACGCAGTAATAACTATAAACTCAACTTTACAGGGGGCTTTAGATATAAAAAACTCTCTGACGAATTTAAAACCTTTGATGTTGAATTTAAAAAGCACTCAAATACCCTTTATTCAGGTTTAAATGGTGTTTATGTTGACAAAAAACTGGCTTTAGAAGGTAACTTAAACTTTAACTTTGGCTCTCTTAAAAATGATGATGAATATGAGATGTACGAAGATGGAAGCTTTAACGTTGCCACATTCGATGGTCTTTTAAGCTATTCCTTTAACTCTTATGTAGCATTTGAAAACAGAGTTTATATCCAAAAAGGCTCAGATAATCTTGAAAGCTCTGAAAGATTCTCCCCTGCTGGAGCTTTGATGTTATCTGCATATGACAGTAATGTCATATCAGCTGACAGCGGTATTTTAAACTCATCAGCACTATCCTTAAAACCTTTTGTAAATCTAGATTTTAAAATATCTCCCCACTTTGATTTAGCCTATGCCAAAAGTGCCGATGATAGCGGTGAAAAAATTTATGGCACAGGTATCCGCTTTAACTTCAAAAAAGGTGGCTTCTTTATTGACTCAAGCATCGATGCCCCAATAGGTCACAAAATCTCAGATGACACTGACAGTTTAAAAATCTTCGTTCGTACTGGATACCACTATGCATAAATTAAATCTTTTAGCTTTCTCAATTTGTAATATAGCCTTTTTAAATCAAGCTATTGCCACTAATTTACCATCGGGTTTTCAGAACATTTATGGTGATACTCAAATAAAAGTTTCTGAAAATAAAAACAATATGTTAATTGTGTCCAATACTAAAAATAATGTTTTAGGTTGGAAAGACTTCTCTATTGGGAAAAACAATAAAGTTTTATTCGACTCCAACAACTATTTAAATTTAGTTAAAGGTCCAAACAAAAGCGTTATAAGTGGCGAGCTTTCTGCAACTGGCAATGTAATTATTGTTAATCCTAATGGCATTTCTTTAGAAAAAGGCGCAGAAATGCATGCTGGTCATAAATTAACGTTATCTACAGCCAAAGTCTTAGATCATGAGATTGAAAACTTTAAACGCTCAGGAGAATTCATATCCTCAAATAAAGGCATGGGCAGAGTCACCATCTCTGGCAAAACTTATGTAAATAATATCGACATTAATGCCGGACAAATCATCATTAGAAATCTTGAAGACATCCAAAATCCTGATAGAAACGCTTTAACCAACCAAGATGCAACTCATATAAAACTTACAAGCTCGACTAATAGAATTGATATTGGAGGAAGAGAATCAATTGATTTTGACAATGTCTATAAATTTACTAATTTAAAAGGACTTGTCGATCATAGAGGTGAAATTGCTATATCTGACAGTGAAGACTTTTTAAAAATTTCTGATAACTTAAAAGGAAACTATTTTTTAACTGATGATATTAAATTAAATCTTAAAAATCCTTTAGGAGGCTCTACAGGCTTTGAGGGAAAGCTAGATGGTGCCTTTAATAAAATCAGCTTTACTTTAGATTACAACAGCCAAAACACCTCAGATTTAGGTTTATTTACCCAAATTTATAATGCTCAAATAAAAAACGTGATGCTTGATAATTGCCAAATATCTTTAGGCAACAAGGCCTCCAATATTACAAATATTGGAGCACTTGCAGGTTCTATTTATGAAAGTAAGCTTGAAAACATTGAGGTAAATGGCTTTAAGGTTAATGCACAAAATCCTCTTGAAAATATTAATATTGGAGCTTTAACCGGAAAAATTGGCATCTCCGGCAAAAACCAAACATCCCTTAATAATGTCCTAGTCTATTTTGATAAAGACACTGATAAAAGTCTTTTTAATAATAAAAATATCAATGCTGGCGCCTTTGCCGGTGTAGCTGACAGTGATTTTTTAATTAAAAATAATGTTGGCTATCAAAACTCCAATTTAAAAGCTTTTGGTAAAAACAATACTGAAATTGAAGTCTTAGAACTTAGTAATATCAAAGATCAAAACATCTTAAAAACAGATAAACAATTTACCTTAAAAGGCTTTTACGATCCGTTCTTTGTAGAAAACTTTGAGTTTAAGTATGACAAAGACAAAAATTATAGCTATACAAATTTAGTTAATACTCAAGGCTTTGATATTAACGAGATTTTAAACGTAAATCCTGATGGTAATGATCTGGTAAGTGCTGAAGGTACCTATACCTATAATCTTTCAAATAAAGAAGGAAAGGACCGTAATTTCTATTTCGTAAATGAAAATGGTGATGCTTTTACAGGAGCAGGCTCAATTAAAATTACTGGTGAAAATAAACCTTTACCACCAAAACCTTCATATCCAGAAGATTCAGAAAAACCTCAAAATCCACAGATAAATATTCCTGATTCTGCGGTTTATTTAATTGCTAAAAATTCATTTATAAATGAGCGAGCTAAATGTACTTACTGCCATGATCTCAAAAATAAAGCCGTTAAGAATAGCTATGAGCTTTTACCTTTAAAACTCAATGGCAATATAGAAATTGATATTGAGAATAATGCTTTTATGCAAATGCTATTAAATAACAGCTTAAGTCAAAATACATCCAAAACTCAAAATAAAGCCTAGACCCTAAGTCTTTTGCGGCGCATTTTCTGCGCCGCCTTTTTTAATGAAACACTGCATTTGAGAGCGCATATTTCTCAAAATTTATAATTTTGCGTTTATGCTCATCATAAAAATCTTTCTTGTTTGAGATTGTTGAGGCACTCTCAATTTTAAGTTGTCCTTCAAGAGAAACTGTTGCCCTATTTATTAAAGACGAAGACTTTAATAAACTTAAAGAACCACTTTTGGCAATTTTAAGTCCCCAATAATTTTCAAAAACACTGTGTCCCTTTAAGGTCATATTTCCCAAAGAAACAATGATATGTTGATTATTAAGAACGCTACCATCATAAAAACCTAAATAAGCATTCTTAAATACTTTTATCACTCCCCGATTTTTTAAATTTGCTGTTTCATAAAACTCAATATTGCCTTCATTATCTATTTTCTTAAAACTACTTAATGAAGCAGTATCATGAAATTGAGTTAAAGAATCTTTTTTAGTATTAAAAACGCCTCTATTTTGAATACGGCTATTACCGTTGACTTTAAATTTAGAAAACTCATTTAAATCAAAAGATCCTAAATTAGTAAAATAAGCATAATTAACTAAAAAATCTCCATCATTTATAAAAAGATTTCCTTTATTTTCAAAACGACTATCACGAAGTTGCTTCAAAGAAGCTTTTTTTATGCTGATATTGGCGTCATTGGTAAATTTAGATGCAGCTTCCATCTTTAAAAGACTGCCATCTTCAATTTTTAGAAGATCGTTATTAGTTAAATTAGCATAAGGCTTTAAGATTAATGTTGATTTATTGGTAATTAAAGTTGTACCTTGATTGATAAAACTTCCGCCTTTACCAATATTTAGATCTGATTTAATTTCAACATTAGATTTATCTGCTGTGGTTAAAATACCAAAAATGGATACATTTTTCTTTAAATTAAAGCCATCACTTAACTCGTAGCACTGCCCCTTTTTGATTTCAGATGGCAAATCTATATCTTTACTTACTAAAGTACATTGAGCATGACATGAAAGTGCAATGAACATAGAAATTACACCCAAAATCTTAAAAGCTCTCACCTCACACTCCTATTTTTTAATAATTTTAGAAATATATTAAAGATTGTATCTTTTAATCTATTTTGAGCAAGTACATTACTCACGCTTATACATTTTAAAAATAAGACTATGCTGTTAATTTGCTTAAAACACCACATATTCTGCAAAAAAAACTACCAAAATTAAGGCTATAATATAAAAAAATGAAAGACATAATGTCTTAAAATAATCACAACAAATAATTCTACGGTGGATAAAACATGTCCAAACTTAAAGGCTACGCACTTATTGGCGATATCGGTGGAACTAATGCTAGACTGTCATTAATTGATTTATCAAGCGGTGACATTTCTACCCCAATAATATATTCAACTAGTGAAAATGATTCCCTTGAAAGTTGCATCTTAAAGTTTAAAAAAGAGACCAAAACAGATTTTGATTCTGTTTGTATTGCTATTGCCTGCCCTATCACAGGCGATTACATTAAGATGACTAACAATCCTTGGGAGTTTTCTATATCTGCCATGAAAACAACCTTAAATTTAAAGGATTTAATTGTTATCAATGACTTTACCGCCATGAGTATGTCTGTAACTGTACTTGATAAAAAGAGCATGGTAAAAATTGGTGGTGAAAAAGCTGATTTAGAAGCTCCTATGGCTATTTACGGCGCTGGTACTGGTTTAGGTGTTGGCCATTTAATCCACGTTGGTAATAAATGGATCCCTCTTCCTGGTGAAGGCGGACATGTCGATTTAGCTCCAGCTAATATCAATGAAGACATGATTTTAATGTCCTTACGTGGCCGCATCGGTCACGTCTCTGCTGAACGTGTACTCTCAGGACCGGGCCTTGTTAACCTCTATGAAGCTATTGCTATGCGCAATGAACGTGTTCGCCCAAATATGACTCCGGCTGATGTTACTGCAGGAGCTTTATCTGATCCGGCCGATCCTGATTGTCTTGAGGCTTTAAATACCTTCTGTCGTTTGATGGGTCGCTTTGGCGGTAACCTTGCTTTAACTATGAGTACCTTTGGTGGTGTTTATATTGCAGGTGGAGTAGTTCCTCGTTTTATCGACTTCTTCAAAAACTCTAAATTCCGTGATGCTTTTGAAGATAAAGGTCGCTTTAAGCCATTTATGCAAAAAATCCCTGTTTACGTTATCACTGACAACTTAGCAGGTCTTAAAGGTGCTGGTGCTTATCTGCGTCAACATTTAGGTGCAAAGCTTTAATTTAATTTTTAAGTAAATTTCATATTAAAACCCCGTTATCAGTCAATGTGATCAATAACGGGGTTCATACTAAAAAATCCGAGCTTTTTATTATGAATAAACTTTTACTCTAAATATGTATTGCCATCTTCATCTGTGTCTTTAAAGATGGTCTTAAAGAAATCCACAACTAACAATATAAAAATGATCACCGGAGGCAAAATTAAGATAGAGCCCACAGTTGAACACAGAAAATAAATTATGCCTGATTTTATGCGTCCTAAATAAAAACGATGCAAACCAAACATACCAAAGAAAAACAATAATAACAAATAGATTACTTTAGAAGCTTTAATATAACGATGATTGTTTACTCCAAAAGGTCTGACATTGACACAGTCTGCAAACTTGTCATCTCTTTGATTGAAGTTCGCATTAAACTTACTGTTTTCTGCTAGTTTTACAATGTAATTACTACCATTGAAAACAACTTCAACATCCATTCCTGGCAAAGGACTAAATCCTACACAAGATGATTTTGGTAACGATAAAATCTTACCATCATCAAATTTTATAGAACACTCCTTCTCACTTACCGAAATAATAGTACTCACGAAAATTACCTTACTAAATTATTTTTGTTAATTATAGCTATAAAAAAGTCTCCCGCAGGAGACTTTTTGCATACTTTAAGGCAATTCTTAATCTAAGAAGCCACGTAAACCCTGAGAGCGGCAAGGATGACGTAATTTACGTAATGCCTTAGCCTCAATCTGACGAATACGTTCACGAGTTACACCAAACTGACGACCTACTTCTTCAAGAGTATGATCAGACGGCATACCGATACCAAAACGCATACGTAAAACCTGAGCTTCACGTGGTGGCATCTCATCTAATACGCCGTTAATGGCATTCTTAAGGCTTTCAGAAGTTGCAGCCTCTGCCGGGACAATAATAGAACTGTCCTCAATGAAGTCACCTAAGTGAGAATCATCATCGTCACCTACAGGAGTTTCCAAGGAAATAGGCTCCTTGGCAATCTTCATAACCTTACGGACCTTGTCCTCAGGTAAACCCATACGAGATGCTAACTCTTCAGGAGTAGGTTCACGGCCTTTTTCCTGCAACATCTGTCTTGAGATACGGTTGAGCTTATTGATAGTCTCAATCATATGCACAGGAATACGAATGGTACGAGCCTGATCTGCAATAGATCTGGTAATAGCCTGACGGATCCACCATGTTGCATAGGTTGAGAACTTATAACCACGGCGATATTCAAACTTATCTACAGCTTTCATAAGGCCGATATTGCCTTCCTGAATTAAGTCTAAGAACTGTAAACCGCGGTTAGTATACTTCTTAGCAATGGAAATAACCAAACGTAAGTTGGCTTCAACCATTTCCTTTTTGGCCTTTTTAGCCATAGCATCACCCATCATAATGCGCTTTGAAAGCTCACGCAGGCGGGCAATATTAATACCAGCATCACTCTCGATTTCTTGAAGTGCTTTTACACACTCAGCAATCTGACCCTCATGCTCACGCAATTTAGTTGCGTAAGGCTTGCGGGCATGGGAGGCTTTTTCAAACCAGCCCATCTCTGAGACCTGATCATTTTCATTGTAGTATTTCTTAAGCTCGTCAATCTTCATACCGCAACGCAGTACACAGATTTCTCTGATACGACGATCTTGTCTCTTGACGCGATCCATCATGTCATGCATAAGACGTAAAAGACGCTCAAGCTGGGCTGGAACAATCTTGAAAGCAGAGAAAATCTCTACTAACTTTGCCAACTCTCTTGCATACTTACGTTCAGCTACAGCACCTTTTTTCTCACGAGCTAAAGTTACCTTATCGTATTGGACACGAAGCTCGGTAAAGCGTCTTTGAGTTTCTTCAGGATCAGGTCCTGAATCACCATCAGAAGCTACATCCTCATCTTCATCGTCATCTACAACAACTGCTTTCTTGGATTTTTTAGAACCCTTTGTTGCAGTAGCTGCAACAGGCTCATCATCGACGTCATCCAGATCGTCATCAAGGCCACTGTTTTCTATATTATCAACGTCATCAACGTTGCCAACATCATCAACAGTATCGACCTCGTTTAATTCTTCATCAGAAACGGAAACCTCAGACTCGTCACTATCATCACTTGAACGAGGTTCAGCGAAACCTGAAATAATATCACCTAACTTAACGTCACTATTTTCCTGCTGGCTTTCCTGATAACGTGAAAAAAGCTCTTCCATAGCTTGAGGGAATTCAACCAAGCAAAGCTGGACCTCATTGGTACCGCGCTCAATACGCTTGGAGATTTCAATCTCATCTTTACGTGTTAACAGAGAAACATTACCCATCTCGCGCATATACATACGCACAGGATCAGTAGTACGGCCAATATCGACTGAACTGTCCAGCTGATTGGCTACGATTTCCACGTCTTCAGCATCAGTCTGCGAATTGCCATTCAATAACAGATCATCAGCCTCAGGCGGGGTATCGCAGACGGTAATGCCCATATCGATGAAGGTCTGAATAAATACAGAAAGTTGATCTCCACTGATAATATCTGGAGGAATCAAGTCATTGATTTCATCGATTGTCAGATAACCCTGCTCTTTACCGCGGGCGATAAGCTGTTTGAACTCTGTCCGAGCTGAATTATTATCCATTAATCTTCGTCCTGGATACTCAAGTTGCATTCAAAATTGAAACCAGTTTAAAAAAACTGGTTCCAACATCTATTTATAGGTAAAAAATTGAAAAAAGCAATTTTTTTAATGAATTAGTATTCCAGATTGTCTGGCAAAGAGGCGTTGTGGTAAACCTGCTGAACGTCATCGAGATCCTCTAAGGCATCGATCATACGCATAAACTTAACAGCAGACTCAGCATCAAGAGCAGTCTCTGTAGATGGGATCATAGAGATCTCAGCATTTACAGGCTTGCATCCGGCCTTATCAAAAGCCTCAACTACATCAGCAAAAGCCTCAGGAGTGGTATAGACATCAACAGAACCATCATCATTGGTGACGATATCATCAGCACCAGCCTCAAGACCAATGTCCATAGCCTGCTCTTCAGAAATAGTCTTATGACCTTCGTCATCATCGGCAAAGCTGATAACGCCCTTACGGGTAAAGAGGAAACCTACAGAACCTGTGGTACCTAAATTGCCACCAAACTTAGAGAAGCCATGACGAACCTCAGATGCGGTACGATTGTGGTTGTCAGTCATGCACTCAACCATAACAGCAACGCCACCGATACCATAACCCTCATAGGTGATATTCTCAAGATCAGTACCTTCACCGCCACCTACACCACGCTCAACTGCGCGCTTGATGGTATCACGGGTCATGTTCTGAGCTAAAGCTGCGATAACAGCAGAGCGCAGACGTGGATTGCTAGACTCATCGCCACCGCCCATTCTGGCAGCTGTAGTGATTTCACGGATGAGTTTGGTAAAAATCTTACCGCGCTTGGAGTCCTGCGCAGCTTTACGGAAGCGAATATTCGCCCACTTGGAATGTCCTGACATATTATTCTCCTCAAAAATCCTTAACTACTAATCTTCATACTCGGTGACATTGATAGCAAGCTCAGCTAAAGCCTCAGGGCTTGCAACATTAGGAGCCTGAGTCATAAGGCAGGCTGCTGCTGTGGTCTTAGGGAAAGCAATAACATCACGAATATTATCAGTACCAGTTAAAAGCATGGTTACTCTATCTAAGCCGAAGGCTAAACCTGCATGTGGAGGTGCACCAAATGACAGAGCATCAAGTAAGAAGCCAAACTTCTCATAAGCTTCCTCTTGGCTAATTCCCAATACCTTAAATACGGCCTGCTGCATGTCGTTGTCATGAATACGTACAGAACCACCACCGGCCTCATAGCCATTGATTACCAAGTCATAAGCATCAGCATAAACGCTTAAAGGATCGGCAATCATCTGCTCTGGGGTTACATTAGAAGGAGCTGTAAATGGATGGTGCATTGCAGTTAAACCAGCCTCTTCGGTCATCTCGAACATTGGGAAATCAACAACCCATAAAGCCTTATAGCCATCATGAACGAGGTTATGATCACGAGCAGTCTTAAGACGTAAAGCACCCATGAAGCTTGCAACCTTGTTGCGAACGCCAGTACCGATAAATACCATATCGCCATCTTTAGCGTCACAAAGTTTAACAAGCTCTAAAAGCTCTTCCTCAGTTACATGCTTGCCAAAGGAAGCCTTAAGACCCTGAGCACCTGCGCTTAAGTCATTTACCTTAACAGTCATAAGACCACCTGCACCTAACTTCTTAACAAAGTCAGTGTAACCATCAGTCTCACGACGAGTGAGTTTAGCTCCACCTGGGAGAGCAAAACCAATTACGCGGCTCTTAGGATCGTTGGCACTGTCAGATAAAACAGAGAACTGAGAGTTCTTAACAGCTTCATCTAAAAGATGCAACTCAAAATCAATTCTTAAATCAGGCTTATCAGAACCAAAACGGTCCATAGCTTCTTCCCACTTCATAATAGGAAGTTTGCCTAAATCAACACCCTTAACTTCGCGGAAAAGACCTACCATCATCTCCTCCATGATGTCACGAACATCTTGAGAGGTCATAAAGGAGGTCTCAACATCAATCTGAGTGAACTCAGGCTGACGATCAGCACGTAAGTCCTCATCACGGAAGCATTTTACGATCTGATAATAACGATCATAACCTGCAATCATTAAAAGCTGTTTAAACAGCTGTGGAGACTGAGGTAAGGCATAGAACTTGCCATGGTGAATACGAGATGGAACTAAGTAGTCACGAGCGCCTTCTGGGGTGGCTTTAGTTAACATTGGAGTTTCAATGTCTAAAAAGCCATTTTTATCTAAGAAATGTCTTACATAAGAGGTAATCTTGGCACGAGTGGTTAAAATATTAACCATCTCAGGACGGCGCAGATCTAAGTAGCGATAACGTAAACGCTGCTCTTCGGTGTTATCTTGATTGAAATCAAGTGGTAAAACAGCTGACTTATTGAAGATTTCAAGGTTAGTTGCATAAACTTCAATTTCACCTGTTGCCATCTTATCGTTAACCTGGCTTTGAGGACGGGCCTTAACAATACCAGTTACACGAATGCAAAATTCGTTTCTTAAAGTGGAAGCCTTGGCGTGAAGTTCCTGATTATCAGGCTCAAAAACGACCTGGCAAATACCACTGCGATCGCGCATATCAATAAAGACTAAACCGCCTAAATCGCGGCGACGGTTTACCCAACCGCACAGCACGACCTGCTTATCTTGCAAACTGAGGTTTACCTTACCGCAGTATTCTGAACGCATTGACATAAAAATAGCCTCTTAGCCCTTATGAGGGCAGTTTTGACAGCAAGGTTCAGCTTGCTGGTTCTTAGGAGTATTGCAAGAGCAAGCTACTCCCTTTATGGAAAAGGTTGCAGGCGACATCACACGGTTTACGGTGTTAGACCCGCAATTTGGACAAACCTCTATAGGTTCATCGTGCATATGTTGTCTGACGGTAAAAAGCTTATTACAGCTATGACAACGATAATCGTAATACGGCATTTTTATTCCCGTAATAAAATTCTTAAGCTTTATCTTGGTTATTTACATACACCAAAACCGCCGCGGCAATCATTTCTGTCGCAACGTATAGTCAAAAGCCTAAAAAAGGCCTGACACAGCACTATAGCAAATAATGCATTATAATTTTTTTTATTAAATCTAGCAATAAAACCGGAACTAAATGCGTAATTTAGACAAGCAAAAACGCAAAAGCCGCAGAGGTTTTAGTTCTCCCAAAAAGTGCGTTTATAGATAATTAAGCGCACTTTTTTGTTTACATAATTTATTTTTACAAAAAATAACCCTCTGATTCTTCAATCTAATTTTGTTTATTACGCTATTGCCAAAGCTTTTATTTTATCGTATACTAGATACGTATTAATTATTATCTATCGGTATCTTCCTATGGCTGTTATAAACCCTCCAAAATTACCTTCTCTTCTTTTAAATAAAGGTCCTAAAGGTGGTTATTATGTATATACCTATCAAAATATTTGGGATGCCGATAAAAAGCGTTCTAGAAGGGCTAATTCTAAAAAAGTTGGAGTTATTTTAAATGGAGGTAAGGAAGGTCTTATTAAGTGGGATGAACACTTTATTAAAGATTATCCTGAACTTGAACACTTAGATGTTTTTCGTGAAGGACGAAAGTATGTTTTTAAAGCCAAAGAGCCTCAAATAAACTCTTTAGACTTTTATAAAAACACTAAAATCTATCATGCTGGTGCTACTTTTGTTTTAGATTATATTGTTTCTCAATCAAATATAGGTAAAGCCTTATCCCGTGTCTTTTTTAAATACAATGATTATTTAAAAATTCTATCTATAGCGTATTATCTTATTCTTTGTAAAAACAATAAAATATCTCAGTTCGAAGAATTTTCTGAATGTACAAGACTCCCTTATCAGAGAGTACTATCTCCAAGTTCTATTTATCGTTTATTTGAAAGAATTGATGAAGAGAAGGTTGATAGATTTATTGAAATCATGAACGATTATTATTTTAAAAATCGAGATGAGAATGATTACGTTTATCTAGCTTTTGACTCTACATCCATATCAACTTATTCTCCCAATTTGCGTTTTGCCGACTTTGGTAAAATAAAGATGGCGATGATTTATATCAGTACAACGTTCTTATGTTAGTTGAGCAAGATTCTGGTATTCCTTTATTTTATCGTGCTTACAATGGTGCGGTTCCTGACATTGTTACCTTAAGACGCACTATTGCTGATGCTACACGCCTTAAATTTAACAAAAATATAGTCTTTGTTTGTGATAAAGGTTACCCTTCTGCCTCTAATATCGATGATTGCTTACGTAACAACATAAGTTTTGTTTTTAATATGAGGACTAATATTAAAAACTGTCTTATTCAACAGGAAATAGATGAGGCTTACAATCGTTTAATATCTAGAGCAAGTTTTAATAAAAAGCTTAATCAACATGTTTATACAGTAAAACTTAAATGGAAATATGCCTCTATTTTAGTTGAAGGCAAAAATAGACGATTTGATGAAGAAAAAGAGCTGTTCCTTCATTTTTATTACGATCCTGACTTACGTTTCAGCTCTGAAAAGGCAATCAACTATAATGCTGCTACTGTCTGTGAATTATTAAATGACGGATTTGAACTTACAAATAATATACATAAAACTATAAAAGACAGATACTTAGAGTCTATCAAAGATGATTGCGGCAATGATATATGGGTAATATCCGATATTCTTGTTGAAAAGAACCTTAAATATCGTGGTATTAGAGCCTTACTTAGTGATTGTGAAAAAGATCCTTGTGTTTGCTATCAAAGATATTATGACAGAGCAGAAGTTGAATATGCATTTAATACCTTAAAATACCGTTTAGCTTGCAATCGTCCAAGATGTCATAAAGATAAAAGCTTATCAGGCCGACTGTTTACTCAGTTTATCGCAACAACCTTATCTATAATGGTAAGAAAACGCCTACAAAAATATAAAAAAGCTGTTAAAAATAAAGTAATTAAGGGCAAAATAATCTATTCAAGTGATGGCAAGTTACTTTCAAGTTTAAACAATATATTAGTTAAAGTAACTCCTGAAGGAAATCTTTACGATGAGGTAGTAGGTAAAAAAGCTGATTATTTTAGAGCTTTAGGTATACCTCTTCCAAGTTCAACTACTCAAGGTTTTGATCCTTTGTCAGGTCTTATGGATGAGCAAGAAGCAGAAAATGATCTTGATAAATTAGATCCTATTTTAGATGGCCTTTATTACGAAGAAATATAAAAAGCCCAACTTACTCTGAGACAAACTCATTTGTGTTGGACTTTCATGGTGCGTCAACCTAGATAACTAAATTGACGCACTTTTTGGGTAGTTCTGCGGCCTTAAATTCATGTATCTAAAAATTACTTATTGAGGTACTCAGTAATGTTCTTTTCGATACGCTTTGCTAAATCAACGTTATCTTCCTTGTTGAACTTCTCACCGGTGATATGCTCATAAAGCTCAATGTAACGGTCAGAAATCATAGCAACGATCTCATCGGTCATCTCTGGAACCTGCTGGCCATCCTTACCTTGGAAGCCATTGTCCATAAGCCACTCACGAACGAATTCCTTGGAGAGCTGCTTTTGAGGCTCGCCCTTCTCAAAACGCTCCTGATAGCCATCTTTGTAGAAGTAACGGCTAGAATCTGGAGTGTGGATCTCGTCCATAAGATAAATCTTACCGTCGTGCTTACCGAACTCATACTTAGTGTCAACTAAGATTAAGCCACGCTTTGCTGCAATCTCAGTACCACGAGCAAATAACTCCTGAGTGTACTTCTCTAACACAGCATATTCCTCAGCGGTAGCTAAACCACGAGCGATAATTTCCTCTTTGGAGATATCCTCATCGTGAGTACCAATTTCACCCTTAGTAGTTGGGGTAATAATTGGGGTTGGGAACTTCTGGTTTTCTTTCATGCCCTCAGGCAGCTTTACACCACAAATCTCGCGAACGCCAGACTTGTAGGCACGCCATGCAGAACCGCATAAGTATCCACGAACAATCATCTCAACTGGGAAGCCTTTGCACATTACACCTACAGTTACCATAGGATCTGGAGTTGCAAGTTTCCAGTTAGGGCAAATATCAGCAGACTCATCTAAAAACTTTGCTGCAATTTGATTTAAGATTTGACCCTTAAAAGGGATGCCGCGCGGTAAAATCACATCGAAAGCAGAAATACGGTCAGTTGCAACCATAACAAGCTTTTTATTGTTAATGTTGTAAACATCGCGAACTTTGCCGTGATAAACGCCGGTTTGGCCGGGGAAGTTAAACTCAGTATTGGTTAATGCATTACTCATAATAGGTCTTCTGTTCCCAAGTAAAATTAACGGCCTCTCTTCACTTTTGCAAAGAGATTCCTAATGATCTTAAAAAGATCTTAAGATTTATTCTAAAAATAAAATTACTTTTAACTTTAGAATATCCGAGCTTTATGCTCTGCGGATTTTAAAACAAAGCTTAAGATCCGCCTTTTAATGGCAGAAATTATACCTGCAATTTGCCTTTACATCTAGCACAGACGAAACAAAGCCTTCAATTTTTTTTATAAAAATTTCTTATTCTTAAATAAATTTTCTTTAAAAGTGAAATAAAAAAATTAGATTTTTTAGCTCTCAAATCCATATTCAAACAAAAAATTCTATATACATACTTAAAAAATTTTTTCAATGTTCATTGCACCAAAATGGAAACTAACCTTAAAAATCTTGTTAAATTTGCAAAATAATAAAATTTCATATTTTTTTATAAAAATTCATAAGTTTTTTGCACTTTTTTGGGATATTTTTGCTTATTTTCAGCATTTTTGATAAAAAAAATATATTTTATACAATCTAAAGTAATCAATATTCTTTTTTAGGTGTGGAAAAATTTAATCTTTGCTAAATTTCGGGTAAAATTAGCGAAGAATATTTTTGAGGAGATTTCATTTTGAATTGTTATCGCAAACTAGTTTTGGCTTGTAGCCTGAGTGCTGCTGCTCTTAGTGTTGCTGCCAACCCTGAGGTTGCTAAACCTCAAGCACAAGATGGTATAGAAAAGACTTTAATTGTAGGATGCGAAGGTGCGTTCGCTCCTTTCACTTATATCGATGACAGCGGTAACATCAATGGCTTTGATATCGATCTCATAAAGTCTATCGGTAAAAGTTTAGGCTATGATAATGTCTCAATCCGTGTATTGCCATTTGATGGTCTTATCCCAGCTTTGATGACTGGTAATATTGATTTAATTATCTCTGGTTTTACTATTTCTCCTGAGCGTGCAAAAAAAGTTGATTTCTCCGATCCTTACTACTTATGTGGCCTTACATATTTAGTAACCAAAGAAGATGCTCAAAAATACGACAGCTTTGACAAGCTTGATGGTGAGTCTTTATGCTTACAAATCGGTACTACAGGTTCTTTATTTGCTGATAAGTTTTTAAAGAACTCTCAGAAAAAGATTTTCAACTCCCCACCTGAGACTTATCTTGAATTAGGTAATGGTGGTTGCCGTGCTGTTATCAATGATATGCCAGTAAACGATTTCTTCTTATCAAAGGATAAGTCCGGTCGTTATGAGTCTGTACATATTGGTCGTCATGTTGATAAAGAATACTACGGTATCGCTGTTCGTAAGGGCAATAAGAAGATGCTCGATGAAGTTAACCGTGGCTTAAAGTTAGTTGAAGAAAACGGCGAATTTGAGCGTATCAGTAAAGAATGGTTCGGCCACGATATTCGCGATACCTTAAAAGAATAGTCAAAGTTTTAACTTTAAAGTTTAATGAAAAAAACGTCCATACTAAACTATGGACGTTTTTTTATCATTCAATCAAAGAGTTTTTATGCAAAGTCTCTATTATCTTGCTTTGATCTGAGGCAATTGAAAGACCTGCTGTTGTCAACATATCTCCTGTAATCATGGCATTGATACCATAATCATATAAAGAGGCAAAACTATCTTTAATCTTGATACGTCCTCCGGCTAAACGCAAAACAGTTTTTGGCAATATAAATCTAAATAAAGCCACACATCTTGCAATATCCTCAAAGCTCAAAGGTGCTGCATTTTCAAGAGGAGTTCCCTTAATTGGATTTAAGATATTAATTGGGCAACTTATAACCTCTAATCTTTGTAACTCAAGGGCAATATCAATTCTGTCCTCTAAAGTCTCACCCATACCGATAATGCATCCTGAGCAAATCTCAAGACCAGCTTTTTTAGCATTTTCAATGCATCTTATTTTTTGATCATAACTATGAGTAGAACAAATTTGCGGGAAGAAGCGTCTTGAGGTTTCAAGATTATTATGTACACGCGTCATGCCGTGCTCTTTTAACATTACAAAATCATTGTAATGAAGTAACCCTAAAGAACCACAGCATTTAATGTCTAAATTTGCTGTAATCTGCTCATAAGCTTTAGCTAAGCGTAAAAGCTCATCTCTTGATAAGGTAGCACCTGCGGTAACTACAGAGAAACGTTGAACTCCCCTGTCGTTATTGTATTTTGCTTCACTAAACAAAACGTCATTAGCTTTTAAAGGAGTTGGCGTAATTTCAGTTTTGAAGTGGCGACTTTGAGCACAAAACTTACAGTCCTCAGTACAACGGCCACATTTGCCATTAGTAATACTGCAAAGTTCTACCTTATCTGAAAAGAAGTGGGATGTGATCTCTTTAGCACCATCCTTCAAACTAGATAAAGGCTCCTTTGCAAGTAACAAAGCCTCGTTTAAATTTACCTTGTAATTTTCATTTACGATTTTTTTTATTAAGCTTTTAAGATCCATAATAAAAAGAGATTAACTCTAATCCTTTATTTAAAATAATAATTTTCTTAATTATTGTCTTAATAAGTTTTGAGAGTCAAATCTTTATAAAGCGAAATTTTTTCAAAAATAAAAAAGCGCAGCCTTAGCCGCGCTTAAAGCATACACAATATAAATTATTTCATATTGGCAATTTCAGTATCAATTTCCTTGATAAGCTTGTCACCACATTGATCGGTATAGAACTTAGATACAGCATCAAAGGTTGCATCTCTAAAGCCCTTAGAATCTACGCTCTCAGTAACCTCAACACCGGCATTCTTAAACTCAGTAATCTGCTTTGCCTGATTTTGAGCATTTAAATCACGCTGATAATTACCAGCCTCTTTAGCAGCTTTTAAGACAATATCCTGCTGCTCTTTGGTAAGCTTTGAAAACTTCTGCTTGTTCATACCCATAAAGAGAGAGGAGTACTGGTGATTGGTTAAAGAGAAGTACTTTTGAACCTCATAGAACTTAGAGGAGTAGAAAACATTAATTGGGTGATCTTGACCATCAACAGTATGAGTCTCTAAAGCTGTGTAAAGCTCACCTATAGCCATAGGAACAGGGTTTGCACCTAAGGACTCAAAGAGTTTTACCGATACTGGGCTGTTTGGTACACGCATCTTGATACCTTTAACATCTGCAGGTCCTTTGATAGCATGTTTGTTATTAGTCATCTGACGGAAACCATTATCCCAGTAAGCTAAGCCTTTAATATTTACATCTAAGAGAGTATCAGACAAATACTGACCGATCTTGCCATCTAAAACATAATAAGCTTGATCTTTATTGGCAAATAAGAAAGGAATATCTAATACATTTAATTCCTTAGATAATCCAGAAAGATTACTAGTACCTACGATAATAATATCAATAGTGCCATTGCGCACACCGTTAATTAAGGCATTGCATGGACCTAAGGTACTATCTGGGAATAACTTTACCTTAACCTCGCCATTAGTTTCTTTTTCTACAATCTTCTTAAATACTTGAGCACCCTTATGCTGACTGTCAGTACGTGGGGTCTCATATCCCATACGCAATGTTACAGCGGCATTAGCAGGTACAGTTGTTGCGGCAAAGATTGAGCCTAATGCTGCAGCTAAAGCAAACTTTACAAGCTTTTTCATAATATGTTCTCCTAGTTTGTTTATGTTCTATAAATAATTTTTTTATTAAAAACCTTTATGCCAAAATCCAATGCAGAGGAACTGTGATAAGTCCTGGGAACAGTAAAAAGATCACAAGCATGGTAAAGAGGCCAATTATGTATGGATAAACGCCAATTACAGCTCTATCAAAGGAGAGTTTAGATACACCCGCTATAACATTTAAAACAGATCCTACAGGAGGTGTGATTAAACCAATCGAGCAGTTGATAATGAACATTACACCGAAGTAAACCGGATCAATTCCTGCCTCATAAACAATTGGCATTAAAACAGGACATAAAATTAATACCGTTGGGGTTAAATCCATTACCATACCCACGACTAAAACAATGAGCATAATGATTGACATCAATAACAACTGATTATCAATAAATGGATATAAAAGCTCAGTGACCATATCAGGCAGCTCTGCAATCGTCATAAGCCAAGCTGATACTTGTGCTGAGGCTACTAAAAATAAAACTACAGCTGTGGTTTTTCCTGATGCTAAAATTACGCGATATAAAGAGGCAAAACTCATCTCCCTATAAACACATACAGATACAAACAAAGCGTAGAAAGCTGCAACAGCACCAGCTTCAGTTGGGGTAAAAATACCTAAACGGAAACCACCTATAATTATTACCGGTAACAGCAAAGCCCAAAAAGAACTTCTAAAAGAGCTTAAAATCTCTTTTGCCGAAGCTTTTTGCATAGATTGACTGTTCATTCTTTTGGCAATTAAATACCAAATACCACATAACATAATGCCAATTAATACGCCTGGAGCTATACCTGCTAAAAAGAGCTTTGATATAGAAACACCAGAGGCTACACCGAAAATAATAAATGGAATTGATGGTGGGATAATTGGAGCAATAATGCCGCCTGAGGCGATGAGACCTGCAGATCTCTCCTGAGCATATCCAGCTTTTTTCATCATTGGAAAGAGCATGGCTCCAACGGCTGCGGTATCAGCTACAGCTGATCCTGAAAGTGACGCCATGATCATAGCAGCTAAAATAGCTACAAAGCCCAAACCACCTTTGTAGTGACCTACAAGCTTCATAGGCAAATCAATAATGCGCTTTGATAAGCCACCTTCGTTCATAATCTCACCTGCCAACACAAAGAAAGGAATTGCCAGCAATGAGAAATTATTAGCACCATTAATAAGATTCTGAGCTAATACCTGAGAGTCCACAAAATCCAGGTGTACCATTAAAGCCAGGCCTGTGACTAACAAAGAAAAGGCTACAGGTAAACCAATAACGATACAGGCAAGAAGAACTGTAATAAAGATAATTAATGTCATGATTATTATTCCTTACCTTTTAAATCTGCAAAAAGCTTTATAAGGCAAACTACAATTAAACCTGCACCACCGAAAACTCCTGATACGTATACATAACTCATATGGATACCGGTAACAGTAGAAATTTCATCAGCGCCAATTTCGGTTAATAAATAGGTTCTTCGCCAAATCTGTGGCTAACTAAAATTTTATATCTAATTTTGTTATACCAATAGACAAAAAAAGGGTCGTTCCCAATTAAGATTGAATTAACCCTAATCCATCAATCAAGGAGAACGACCTATGGCTATTGTACCCGATTTTCAATCTGATTTAACAAACCATTTTTTCAAAGGTTTTAAGATTTCCTCCCATTTTATAGATGATAAAGCTAAAGAAATTCATTTTTATCTTGAACCTTGCAGTGAATTTCCTGTCTGTCCTAGGTGTAAAGGCAAGAATGTAGTTGTTCACGAATATAGAAAACGAGTTGTACAAGATGATTCCATTTTGGGGTATAAGACTGTTTTATTTATTACCTATAGAACCTTTAAATGTAAGTTCTGTAATAAATATTCCACTGAAAAAATAGAGTTCCTATCTGAAAACAGTCGCTTTACAACAAGGGTTGCAGACTCTGTTAATGAAGATTTAGAAAGAGCCGGGTCTATTAAAGATACAGCTGAAAGAACCGGTTTAAGCTGGTCTTCCTGCAAAAGAATTCATAAGCGATACCTTAAAAAGAAAATATACTTTAATTTAGGTCAAGCCTCTCACATTGCTATTGATGAATTCTCTATTAAGAAAGGCCATAAATATGCAACTGTAGTTGTTGATTTAGATACTAAAAGAGTTATTTGGGTTGGTAAGGGTAAGACTGTACGAGAGGTTAATCGCTTCTTTAAATTATGCGGTACAGAGGGCTGTAAACAAATAAAAGCAGTAGCAATGGACCAAAATGCAGGATTTGCTACTTGCGTTAATAAGTACTGCCCTAATGCCAAGGTTGTCTATGATTTATTTCATATGGTTTATAACTTTGGAAGACTTGTTATAAGCGCCATAAGACTAAGACTTGCCTATGAAAATAAAAACAAAAATGATGACAATGCTTATTCTCTTTTAAAGCGTTCAAGATTTCTGTTACTTACAAAAAACTCTAATTTATCTGAAGAAAAAAGAATAAAACTTAATGATATTTTAAGCTTTTATCATGATTTATATGCAGCTAATGAGCTAAAAGAGCTATTACCTGAAGTATTCCATGCTCACTCAAAAGAAGAGTCAGAATCTCTTTGGGATGAATGGGTAAGGTTAGCTTTACAGTCAAAAGTTCAAGAGATTACTAAGTTTGCCAAAGTGCAAAACAGAAGATACCGAGATGGTATAACAAATTCAGGCATTTACAGGATTAGAACAAGCGTTCTTGAAGGGATAAACAATAAGATAAAAGTATTAAAAAGATTAGCTTATGGATTTAGAGATTTGGAGTATTTCTTTTTGAGGATCATGAATTCATTTAGGGGCAATTCACTTGAATGCTAAAAGGATCCCTGGTCAATTTTGTATATTATTTTCCAGGGATCCCACAGATTTGGCGATGAGCCAAAAGATTAGCTTATGGATTTAGAGATTTGGAGTATTTCTTTTTGAGGATCATGAATTCATTTAGGGGCAATTCACTTGAATGCTAAAAGGATCCCTGGTCAATTTTGTATATTATTTTCCAGGGATCCCACAGATTTGGCGATGAGCCAGATAAAAGTCTTAAAAAGATTAGCTTATGGATTTAGAGATTTTGAGTATTTCTTCTTAAGAATTAGAGATGCTTTTAGAGGTAATGCTTATGCTTAACATATAGCCCTAATGAATATAATCTCAATTTCATTAGGGCTATCCACAGATTCTCGGAAGAACCAAAAGTTTCCCCTTTGCTTCCCCCAAGGCTTAATAAGGATTATATAATATTAGGAAGGTTTAGGAAGGTTTAGGAAGCTATCTATATAAAATACAAAGTAATTTTAGTAAGGATTATAGCTTATTAGGAAGGTTTAGGAAGGTAGATGGTGCTGATACCGAGAGTCGAACTCGGGACCTCACCCTTACCAAGGGTGCGCTCTACCAACTGAGCCATATCAGCACTTAATAGATTGGCGGAACGGACGGGGATCGAACCCGCGACCTCCTGCGTGACAGGCAGGCATTCTAACCAGCTGAACTACCGCTCCGCACTAATAAGGAGCCCGGCGGTGATCTACTCTCACACAATCGTACGTTGCACTACCATCGACGTGACTGCATTTCACTTCTGTGTTCGGAATGGGAACAGGTGGTTCTACAGCACTATGGCCGCCGGACATATTCAGTTTAAAATTCGTAAACTTAGCTTTACTTCTTTTTTTAGTCAGGTTTTAACAAAGATTGCCTCTCGGATGCCTTCCGGGGCTGTATGGTCAAGACTCTCAGAACATTAGTACTGGCAAGCTACATCCTTCACAGGACTTCCACATCCAGCCTATCAACGTCGTAGTCTGCAACGGTCTTTACTATCTTATAGATTGGGATGACTTATCTTAGGGTCTGCTTCCCGCTTAGATGCTTTCAGCGGTTATCAGGTCCGAACTTGGCTGCCGGGCCGTGCCACTGGCGTGACAACCCGTAAACCAGAGGTTCGTTCACTCCGGTCCTCTCGTACTAGGAGCAAGTCCCTGCAATCATCCAACGCCCGCGGTAGATAGGGACCAAACTGTCTCACGACGTTTTGAACCCAGCTCGCGTACCACTTTAAATGGCGAACAGCCATACCCTTGGGACCAACTACAGCCCCAGGATGTGATGAGCCGACATCGAGGTGCCAAACACCGCCGTCGATATGAACTCTTGGGCGGTATCAGCCTGTTATCCCCAGAGTACCTTTTATCCGTTGAGCGATGGCCCGTCCATATGGAACCACCGGATCACTATGACCTGCTTTCGCACCTGCTCGAGTTGCTGCTCTCGCAGTCAAGCCGGCTTATGCCATTGCACTGACTTCACGGTTTCCGACCGTGATCAGCCGACCTTCGTGCTCCTCCGTTATCCTTTGGGAGGAGACCGCCCCAGTCAAACTTCCCACCAGACACTGTCCTCAGATTTGTTTCTTTAGTTAGAACCTCAAAACTGTCAGGGCGGTATTTCAAGGTCGACTCCACGAAAACTAGCGTCTCCGCTTCTATGTCTCCCGCCTATCCTGCACAAACAGGTTCAAGGTTCAGTGTCAAGCTGCAGTAAAGGTTCACGGGGTCTTTCCGTCTAGCCGCGGGTACACTGCATCTTCACAGCGATTTCGGTTTCACTGAGTCCCGGGTGGAGACAGCGTGGCCATGGTTACACCATTCGTGCAGGTCGGAACTTGCCCGACAAGGAATTTCGCTACCTTAGGACCGTTATAGTTACGGCCGCCGTTTACCGGGGCTTCACTCAAAGGCTTCGCTTGCGCTAACCTCATCATTTAACCTTCCGGCACCGGGCAGGTGTCACACCCTATACTTCCCCTTTCAGGTTTGCAGAGTGCTATGTTTTTGTTAAACAGTCCCAGCCACCATTTATCTGCGGCTGAACTTAGCTCAAAGAGTGAATCTTCTNNCACTTAGTTCAGCGTACCTTCTCCCGAAGTTACGGTACATTTTTGCCTAGTTCCTTCACCCGGGTTCTCTCAAGCGCCTTGGTATCTTCTACCCGACCACCTGTGTCGGTTTGGGGTACGGCCNTGTCTCATCTTTCGCTTAGGAGCTTTTCCTGGGAGCCTGGCCACAACTGCTTCGGTAATTTCTTACCTCGTCTCAACTCTCAGATTATCGGTACTTGTCTTTTAACCCATGTACCTACCTACAGTCTTTCACCGGAACTTCCATCCTCCGGCCAGCCTTACCTTCTCCGTCACCCCATCGCAATGAAACACGGTACGGGAATATTAACCCGTTTCCCTTCGACTACGCTTTTCAGCCTCGCCTTAGGCACCGACTAACCCTGCTCCGTTTAACGTTGAACAGGAAACCTTGGTCTTCCGGCGAACGGTTTATTTATCCGTTTTATCGTTACTTGCGTCAGCATTCGCACTTGTGATACCTCCACCAACAATCCCTTGTCAGCTTCTCAGGCTTACACAACGCTCCCCTACCACTTGACTTCTTAAGTCAAATCCGCAGCTTCGGTGTCTGATTTTAGCCCCGTTACATCTTCCGCGCAGGCCGACTCGACCAGTGAGCTATTACGCTTTCTTTAAATGATGGCTGCTTCTAAGCCAACATCCTGGCTGTCTATGCCTTCCCACATCGTTTCCCACTTAATCAGAACTTCGGGACCTTAGCTGGCGGTCCGGGTTGTTTCCCTCTTCACAATGAACGTTAGCACCCACTGTGTGTCCCCTGCTTACAACTGTATGGTATTCGTAGTTTGCAATTGGTCGGTAACTCTCAATGAGTCCCTTCCAATAACAGTGCTCTACCCCCATACGTCCCTGCAGGACGCTACCTAAATAGCTTTCGGGGAGAACCAGCTATCACCGGGTTTGATTGGCCTTTCACCCCTAGTCCCAGATCATCCTCTGGCTTTGCAACGACAGTAGGTTGGGCCCTCCGGCAGGTGTTACCCTGCTTTCAGCCTGTCCAGGACTAGATCACTCGGTTTCGGGTCTACCTGCATCAACTCTTCGCCCTATTAAGACTCGGTTTCCCTACGGCTCCCTCATCAAAGTTAACCTCGCTAATGCAGATAACTCGCTGACCCATTATACAAAAGGTACGCAGTCACTAATCTTTCAATTAGCTCCCACTGCTTGTACGCACACGGTTTCAGATTCTTTTTCACTCCCTTCACCAGGGTTCTTTTCGCCTTTCCCTCACGGTACTGGTTCACTATCGGTCGTCAGGTAGTATTTAGCCTTGGAGGATGGTCCCCCCTTCTTCAGACAGGATACCACGTGTCCCGCCCTACTCTCGCTCATCTATATCGCACTTGCGTATACGGGACTATCACCCTCTTTCGTCAGCCTTTCCAGACTGTTCTACTTGTACCATATAAACTTTTGGGCTCCTTCCAGTTCGCTCGCCGCTACTGTGGAAATCTCGGTTGATTTCTTTTCCTCGGGGTACTGAGATGTTTCACTTCCCCCGGTTCGCCCTTGATACTTTTGTATCAAGTAACACTTGCGTGTTGGGTTGCCCCATTCGGATATCTCAGGCTATTGCGCCCCTTATCGGCTTACCTGAGCTTTTCGCAGATTAGTACGTCCTTCTTCGCCTCCTGACGCCATGGCATCCACCATGTGCGCTTATTCACTTGACCATACAGCCCCGGATTGCTCCCGAGCTGTATCTTCTAAGCGTTCGATATCTTTTATCGATTCTCGCCGGAAAACATCTTTCAAAGCTTTCTTTGCTTGTAAAAAACCTTTTCCTTTATACTCAGTGACTATTTGAGTCGGATTCATTTAATCTTTCAATCAAATAAATCCAGTTTATTTGTTTCAGCTTGTTTACGAATTTTTAAAGAACTTGGAGCTATTGTCCATAACAGAACTCTTTTTCTTAAAAGCTCTCTTATGGACCGATTGACTGGTGGGTCTGAATGGAATCGGACCATCGACCTCACCCTTATCAGGGGTGCGCTCTAACCAACTGAGCTACAGACCCGTAACCTTTTCAATCACGCTTTCTTCTATCTTCAGTACGAATAATCTGTGTGGGCTCTAAGAAAAGTAGGGCGTTCGTTAAGGAGGTGATCCAACCACAGGTTCCCCTATGGTTACCTTGTTACGACTTCACCCCAGTCATAAACCACACCGTGGTAACCGCCCTCTTTGCAGTTAGGCTGGCCACTTCTGGTGCAATCCACTCCCATGGTGTGACGGGCGGTGTGTACAAGGCCCGGGAACGTATTCACCGCAACATTCTGATTTGCGATTACTAGCGATTCCGACTTCATGGAGTCGAGTTGCAGACTCCAATCCGAACTTAGGGACGCTTTCTGGGTTCCACTCCACCTCGCAGTTTCGTTTCCCTCTGTACGCCCCATTGTAGCACGTGTGTAGCCCTGACCGTAAGGGCCATGATGACTTGACGTCATCCCTACCTTCCTCCAGTTTATCACTGGCAGTCTCCTTTGAGTTCCCGGCTCTACCCGCTGGCAACAAAGGACAAGGGTTGCGCTCGTTGCGGGACTTAACCCAACATCTCACGACACGAGCTGACGACAGCCATGCAGCACCTGTCTGCGAGTTCCCGAAGGCACTTACTCATTACAAGTAATTCTCGCGATGTCAAGATCAGGTAAGGTTCTTCGCGTTGCGTCGAATTAAACCACATGCTCCACCGCTTGTGCGGGCCCCCGTCAATTCATTTGAGTTTTAACCTTGCGGCCGTACTCCCCAGGCGGTTGATTTATCGCGTTAGCTGCGAAACCCACTCTTACAAGCAAGCTTCTAATCAACATCGTTTACGGCGTGGACTACCAGGGTATCTAATCCTGTTTGCTACCCACGCTTTCGCATATGAGCGTCAGTATTTGCCCAGGAGACTGCCTTCGCCTTTGGTGTTCTTCCAGATCTCTACGCATTCCACCGCTACACCTGGAATTCCGTCTCCCCCTGCAATACTCTAGTCCCACAGTTTAGAGTGCAATTCCGAGGTTGAGCCCCGGGCTTTCACACCCTACTTGCAGAACCGCCTGCATGCCCTTTACGCCCAGTTATTCCGATTAACGCTTGCACCCTCCGTATTACCGCGGCTGCTGGCACGGAGTTAGCCGGTGCTTCTTCTGAGGGTAACGTCATTTTCCTCCCCTCTGAAAGTGCTTTACAACCCGAAGGCCTTCTTCACACACGCGGCATGGCTGCATCAGGGTTCCCCCCATTGTGCAATATTCCCTACTGCTGCCTCCCGTAGGAGTCTGGGCCGTGTCTCAGTCCCAATGTGGCTGATCATCCTCTCAGACCAGCTAGAGATCGTCGCCTAGGTGAGCCTTTACCTCACCTACTAGCTAATCCCATCTGGGCACATCTGACAGCGTCTTTCGACTTTCCCCCTCAGGGTGTATGCGGTATTAGCAACCGTTTCCAGTTGTTGTCCCCCTCTGTCAGGCAGTTTCCCAGACCTTACTCACCCGTCCGCCACTCGTCATCAGAGAAAGCAAGCTTTCTCTATGTTACCGTTCGACTTGCATGTATTAGGCCTGCCGCCAGCGTTCAATCTGAGCCATGATCAAACTCTTCGATATTCAAAGATTTTGATTTGAGCTCCTAATTTATTTTCAAATAAACTTGGCTCTTGTGTGAATGTCCTTCAATTACCTTCATTATCTAGTAATCTTCTCATTCTTGTTTTTTAACCCTCTTTTCAGAGGGCCCACACAGATTGTCCGTACTTATTTTTAAAGAACTTTTTAAACTCGCTTGGAGTTTTTTCGTTGTTGTCTTGCGTGACAACGGAAATGCATTATAGAGACTTTTTTAAAGTTTGCAAGTGTTTTTTTTAATTTTTTTATAAATTTTTAAACCAAAACTTACAAACAGCTTTTATAAGCCATTTCTAGCAACAATTTTTTTATATTAAATGTTGCACTTTTTCATCTTAGCTCAAATTTAACGAGGAATTAACTTAATTTAGCTAATTTGTGATCTACATTAAGATTATTTTTTTTAAGTATTTTTAAATTATGAGTAGATTTTACAGGCCTCTTCGGCCTGTATGTTCTTTAGAATTTTACATTGTGTTATATGTCACATTCTATATAGAAAGAGCTTTTTTATACAAAGAAAAATTTATGCCTTATTTTGAGCATATTTGGCTTTATTTGAAAGCTTATCTTTTATGCTCAACATGATGCTTAAAATGCAACAAGCATCACTATCAAAACAGTTAGAAACTCAAATTAAACTAAATGAACGCCTTGTAGCAACTATAGAAGATTTGCAACTTACCATAAAAGACTTGAAACGGCAGTTAGGACAAAATTCTAAGAATAGCTCTAAACCGCCATCAAAAGATGATTTTAACAAACCTTCAAGAAATAAAAGTCTTAGAGAAAAAACAGGAAAAAAGACCGGTGGACAAAAGGGCCACAAAGGCATCAGTATGAGCATTCCTCATGATGCTGATGAGGTAAAAAAACATATTCCAAATAAGTGTAAGTTTTGTCCAAACTTAAGTAAATGCATATCTTTAGGCAATGTATTTGCATGTGGTGAGTCAAGATATGTGGTAGAGGCTGTTGTAAATACACATGTAATAGAGCATCAATCTTTAAAGGCAGTAGCTTGTCCTTTAGGAGACATAAAGCTTAGAGGAGAGTTTCCTGAAGATGTAAAGGCTCATGTTCAATACGGAAAAAGCTTTACAGTTTTAGCAAGTATTTTAAATACCACAGGAGCTGTAAGCATAAGTAGGATACAGGAGCTTTTAGGCGATTTATTTGGTGTAAGCATCTCTCAGGGCACAATCATATCAATGGTAGAAACATGTGCCCAAAAAGTAAGCCCTATCATAAAAGTCATAAAGCAGCATCTTATATCATCAGAAGTGGTAAATTTTGATGAAACAGGAGTCAGAGCTTTAGGCTCATTATATTGGGTTCACAACGCATCAAACAGTGAATTTACATATCAGAGCATAGATAAGAAAAGAGGACTTGATGGTATAAAAACAAATGAGGTATCAGTCGTCTTTAAAGGTATAGCTGTTCATGACTGCTGGGCTTCATATTGGAATTTAGAAAATATAAAAGAGCATGCTGTATGTTGTGTACATTTATTAAGAGAGCTTAATGGTGTCATAGAAAACGAAAAAGTCCAAAGTTGGGCTTCTAGGTTTAAACAGCTGCTTATCACCATGAAACAGATAAAAGATGTGGCAATAAAAAGAGGAAAATATAGTATAGAAAAACATACATTAGAGAGAATAGATAAAGAATATGACTCGATAATGAGTTTAGCAAATATTGAATTTCCACCACCTCAGGCAAATATAAAACAAAGACGAGGACGGATAAGGAAAGGAAAAACCAGAGCTTTAATTGAACGACTAATTAAGTTCAAGAAAGCGATATGCCTCTTTTTAAGAAAATTTGATGTACCGTATGATAATAATCAAGCGGAACGAGACATTCGCAATGTAAAAACGAAGATAAAAGTCTCAGGATGTTTTCGGAGCAAAGAAGGAGCTCAGAATTATCTTACAATCATGTCATTTATCAGCACCGCCCAAAAACACGGCATAAAAGCATTTGAAGCATTAAATGCTGCATTTAATGGCAATGCTGAGGCTATTTTGGTTAAGGGTTCTGAGTAGTTACGAAAATTTTAAGAAATTAAGGAGTATCCATGGAGTCAATTAAGACATTTACCTTAAAAAATGGCATAAAAATTCCTGCAATTGGTTATGGAACTTATAAAATCACCAATCCCCAAGAATGTATTGACTCTGTCAAGTCAGCATTAAACCTTGGTTATCGTCATTTAGACACAGCTTTTATTTATGGCAACGAAGAATTTGTGGGTCAAGGCTTTAAAGAAAGTGGTCTTAAGCGTGAAGACGTTTTTATCACATCAAAAGTTTGGAATACTGAGAGAGGATATGAAAAAACCTTAAAGGCTTTTAGTGAAACTTTAAAAAAACTTGATTGTGATTATTTAGATCTCTATCTTATCCACTGGCCTGCTGTAAGTGCCAAATATTCTGATTATAACGAATTAAATCTCTCATCATGGAAAGCTTTAGAAAACCTTTACAAAGATGGATTAGTTAAAGCTATTGGTGTTTCTAATTTTACTGTTCCGCATTTAAAGCCTCTTTTAGATTGTGAAATCAAACCTATGGTAAACCAAATTGAATTTCACCCAGGATATCTACAAGAGGAGACAGTAAAGCTCTCTTTAGAAAACGACGTATTAGTAGAGGCTTGGAGTCCTTTGGGAAGAGGACGGCTTATGGACAATCCAATACTTCAGGATATGGCTAAAAAATACGGCGTAAGTATCGCAAATATATGTATAAGCTTCTGTTTATCTCATAATATCATACCATTAGTAAAATCAGCCCATGTAGAGAGAATGGCTGACAACTTAAAAGGCTTGAATCTTGTTTTAAAAGAAGAAGATATAAAAAAATTAGATGCCATTGGTGGTAACTTAGGATGGAGTGGCCAAGATCCTGAAAAGATAGATTTTGCCTAGACTTTAAAAAATCTGCTATTTAAATAGCAGATTTTTATTTACTTAAAAACCCGCCTGTTTGGAATGTCCACAATCTGTAATAAAGACCTTTTTTGTCAATAAGCTCTTTATGAGTTCCAATCTCGACTAAACGACCTGAATCTATCACTATAATTTTATCCATTAAGGCTAAGGTTGACAGTCTATGTGCAATTGCAATTACAGTTCTACCTTCCATGACCTTTTCAAGATTATTTTGGATAATTTTTTCTGACTGTGAATCTAAAGCAGAAGTAGCTTCATCTAAAATTAAAATAGGTGATGCTCTTACAAGCACACGAGCAAGAGCAATTCTTTGTCTTTGACCTCCTGATAATTTAACTCCCCTCTCTCCTACCATAGTGTCAAAGCCACTACCGCCACGATAGTCAGACATATTTTCAATGAAGCCTAAAGCATCTGTAAGTTTAGCTGCCTGCTTTAAATCTTCTTTTCTAACATTATCACAGCCATAAATTATATTCTCACCAATAGTTCTATGCATAAGAGACGGCTCTTGTGACACCAAAGCAAATAACTCATGCAATTCATCTTGCTTTAAATTACGAATATCTTTGCCATCAATTAAAATTTGACCTGATTGAGGATCATAAAAACGTAATAAAAGACTTATAAGTGTTGATTTTCCCGCGCCAGATGGACCTACAATTCCGACTCGTTCGCCTTTTTTAATCGTAAAAGAAAAATCATGAACAGCATCAATGCCTTCTTTGTAAGAAAAACAAAGATTTTTAAATTCAATTTGGTGATCAAAACCTAAAATAGTTTGAGGCTGTTTTGGATCTTTAATTGAAATAGGCTTTGATAAGGTCATCATGCCATCATAAACAGTACCAATATTTTCATAGATAGCACCAACTTCCCACATAATCCAGCGCGACATGTTGATCATACGAATAGCAATTGCTACTGCTACGGCAATTACACCTGGAGTTATCAAGTATGAAGCCCACAGCCACAAGGATGTCATAATAAGCGCTATGAGCAAAGTGTAATTCATAAGCTGCACGCTTATGTCAAACAAGGTCAAGATTCTTAGAGCTTTATATTCAGAGCCGATAAAATTATCCATGGCTTTTTGAGCATATGCAGCCTCGCGCCCCTTACCACCAAAAAGCTTAACTGTCTGAATATTGGCATAGCTATCTACAATACGCCCCACCATGTCTGATCTAGTGTCGGCTTGTTTTGCTGCACTTTTACGCAAACGAGGAATAAAGAAAAATAAAGCTGAGCTATAAAAACACAACCAAATTCCCAAAGGAAGGCATAACCAAACATTAGCATCACATAACATCCAAAGCATAGTTGCAATATAAACAGCCAAATGGACGGCCACATCAATAAGTTTTAAAACAGCTGTTCGTACAGCTAAAGCAGTCTGCATTACCTTATTGGCAACACGACCTGCAAACTCGTCGTTAAAAAAGGAAAGTGATTGATTTAAAAGATAGCGATGCACCTGCCAGCGTATCTGCATTGGATAATTTGAAGATACACTTTGATGCAAAAACAGTGAATGTAAAATAGAAGCTACGGGTAAAAGAATACCTGCAACTGCCAGCATCCAAAAAAGCTTATCCCCATGAACTTGCATAAAGTCATAAGCTTTAGTAGAGGCTGTCCAATCTACAAGTTTACCTAAGCAAATAAAAAATAAGGCCTCACCCACAGCTATGGTTGCATTTAAAAAGCCTATTGCTAATAAAAACTTCCATAAACTTTGGGTATAAAAGCAAATAAATTTAATAAGTCCTTGCGGAGGAGGGCCTTTATCCTCCGCAGGGAACGGCGGAACTAATTTTTCAAACCACCGTAAGAGCTTTTCCATTATTTAGACATTGCTTTCATGATGTCTTCAATACGATTATTGGCAACATCAAAGTGTCTGGCAATTGCTGCTACATGGTTTGGCAACATAGCATCACCTATGGCGTTACCACCGGCTGTGACATAGATTGGATTAAAGTTGCTGATATATTCAAAGCGCTTTAAGCACTCAGCAACATTTTCAGCCCCTCCTCGTTCAACAATAGATTTATCAACAGCTAACATGCCTTTGATAACATTGGTTACAACAGCTGCAATACCTTTAACAAAATAGATATTATCATCAGATGTAAAATGACCCATATTTTCATCATTTAAAATGCCTAAAGCATAATCACACATATTTGCGCAATAATTCATGACTTGATAGACATCATCTGACTTTACATTATAAATACCGGCGTTCTTAGCATTAGTGCCAATGCTCTCTGCCCAAGAGAGCCAATTTTTTATGCCATCTTTATACTTGCTTTCAGCATCATAAACAAACCAAAAACCCCAAGCATACTCGCTGTAGGTAAAGAATCTTGAAGTAGCATCAGCCAAACGCTTATCAATAGTGTCATTGTTACCAAAACGAGCAACTGTTTTAGCTAAAATATCAGAAGCTGGGCGTGTCGCATAAATCACGCCTTTCTGATATGCAGTCGTGTTGTCAATAATAGACGGCACTAACATCAAATCATTAGGCAACCAACCAAATAAAGAATTAAGCTCATCATCTAAAGCCTTAGTACAAGCTTGAGCCATTACTACAGCTTTATCATGATCGGTAGACTGCTCATCAATTTTTGGCGGATTATAAAGTTCTGTTGATGGAGAGGTGATAAGACCTATTGCACATACATACAAAGCATACGCACCAACTACAGTTGCTGCTGCATATTTAATTTTCTTTCCGTCAATTCTCATGCGAAGAACTCCTTAATGAGTTTCATCAATAAGATCCGCAAAAAATGCGGATCCAAAATCTTATTTTGCTTTTTTAATTATTCTTCAAAATTGTTGGTACTGCAACCTTATCTGTCTGTGGATAATCAAGATTGTAATGTAAGCCACGAGACTCATGACGGGCCTGAGCAGATTTAACAATGATTTCAGCTACAGTTAAGAGGTTACGTAATTCAAGTAAATTTCTTGAAACTTTAAAGTTTGCATAGTATTCAGAAACTTCTTTCTTAAGTAACTCAATACGGTGCATAGCACGCTCAAGACGCTTATTTGTACGGACAATACCAACATAGTCCCACATAGTAAGACGCAATTCACTCCAATTGTGGGTAATGATAACTTCTTCATCAGAGTTATCAACCTGGCTTTCATCCCACTCAGGAATGTCATACTGCTCATACTCATCATCGTCTAAATGCTTGATGATGTTTAAAGCTGCAGCCTTACCGTAAACTACGCACTCTAATAAAGAATTAGAGGCTAAACGGTTGGCTCCATGGAGACCTGTATAAGAGCACTCACCAATTGCATAAAGGCCTGCAATATCGGTACGAGCCTTCTTGTCGACCATAACACCACCACAAGTAAAGTGAGCTGCTGGGACAATAGGAATAGGCTGTTTGGTAATATCAATACCAACCTTTAAGCAACGCTCATAAATAGTTGGGAAGTGCTTCTTTAAAAACTCAGGGCTCTTAAAGCTAATGTCAAGATACATGCAATGAGCACCTAAACGCTTCATCTCATGATCGATAGCACGAGCTACGATATCACGTGGAGCTAACTCCAAACGCTCATCATAGTTTTGCATAAAACGAGAACCATCAGGACGCTTTAACTGAGCGCCTTCACCACGTAAAGCTTCTGTTAATAAGAAGTTGCGATCAGCTTGGCAGTATAAAGTTGTTGGGTGGAACTGGTTAAACTCCATATTAGCGACACGGCAACCTGCACGCCAGGCCATAGCAATACCATCGCCTGAGCTTACCTCTGGATTGCAAGTATACTGATAAACCTTAGAAGCACCGCCTGTGCATAAGGCAACGAACTTAGCGCTAATAGTCTCAACATGACCTGTTTCAACATTTAAGACATAAGCACCTAAAACACGGTTACTAGGTAATCCTAACTTTGTGGTAGTAACCAAATCGATGGCATTACGGTTTTCTAAAATAGTAATGTTTTTATGCTCTTTGGCACGAGCAATTAATGTTTCCTGAATAGAACGACCTGTATGATCTTCGGCGTGGAAAATTCTTCTATGAGAGTGACCACCTTCACGGTGTAAATGATATGGTGATTGGCCATCTTCTTGAGCATCTTCCTTAAGATCAAAAGGAACACCAACATCAATAAGCCACTGAATAGAGTCATGAGCATTACGGGCGACAAATTCTACAGTCTTTTCATCGCAAAGGCCGGCACCTGCAATGCAGGTATCACGGATATGTGATTTAAGGGAATCATCATCGTCCTTAAGATTGTATACACCAGCAATACCACCTTGAGCATAGTTAGTAGAGCCAGCACAAGCATCTTCTTTAGAAAGAACGATAACTTTAGCTTTATCAGCAATGCCTAATGCTAAGGTAAGACCGGCAGCGCCACTGCCGATGATAAGACAATCTGTAGAATAATTCATCAGAAAATATCCGGCGATAACAAGACTTTAGAAAACGCCGGCTCCTTTAAAGTTAAAAAGGTTTATTTAATCTTTAAATAAAAAATTTAAAGAAATCTTAACTGCAATAAAACTTTTAAATAAAGTTTAAAGAGTTATATCTGACTATTTCTTAGAAGAAAGCTCTAAGAAAAAAACTAAAAAATAGATAATTTTTTAGCCTTAAGGGTGAGTCAGGCCCTAAATTGAGGCCATTATATCAAAAAAAAGATGAGAGGCCCCCAACAAAGCCCGTAGCAAAAAGTCTTGCACAAAAATTTCACAGTTTTAATTAAATCTTAAAATTTAAAAGCTTTTTTAGAAAAATTTTTTTTAACGCAAAATAAAAAACTTTCTGTTTTAAATATACTAAACATTATAATTAATACATCTTTAATTCTTTAAAATTAAAAGAGGACAGAGATGATCTATACCTTAACTGCAAGCCCTTCATTAGATTTACTTATGACACTCCCTGATGGATTAACCGCAGGTGGTTCTTATAGAGCTGACAGTGAGGAAATAAGACCTGGAGGTCGTGGTATTAACATCTCTATTATGCTAAAAAATTTAGGTTATGACTCCACAGCTTTAGGATTTGTAGCCGGTTTTTCAGGTGATGAGCTTATGCGCCTTACTGCAGCTTCAGGTATTCGCACAGGTTTTATCCGAGTACGTAAAGGCAGAACTCGCATCAATTTAAGACTCAAAGATAGCAATAAAGCTTTTACTAGGATAAATGGCCTTGGACCTGTTGTTGCAGAAGATGATGCAAATTATCTTTTAAGACGTTTAAGTTCTCTTCAACCAGGTGACTTTTTAATTTTAGCCGGCATCATTCCCCCTTCTATGCCACAAGATCTCTATGAGCAATGCATAGAACAGGTAAAAAATAAGGAAGTATCCGTAATCTTGGATTGCCCGCCCGCTCTTTGGCAAAAAGCTCTGCCTCATGAGCCTTTTTTATTTAAAGCTAATTTAAGAGATTTAAAAACTTACACTAAAAAAGATCTTGAGTCTTTAGATGAAATTATTAACGCTGCCAAAGCTATTTTAAATTCAGGTGCTCAAAATGTACTGATTTCTATGGGATCTATGGGCGCTGTATTTGTAAGTCGCCACAGTGAGCCTCTACACATTAAAGCACCTGATTCTGATGTAATTGATAGAGTCGGTGCTGGAGATTCTATGATCTCAGGCTTTGTTGCCGATTATCTTGAAAACTTAAATATTAAAAGTGCTGCTATGACCGCTGTTGCTGCAGGAACTGCTACAGCCGGATCTTGGGGTTTAGGCTCATCAGTCCAAGTTCAGAACTTAAAAGAAATGATCATGGATGAGTTTAATAACGAAACTCACGAATTTTAAAATATTTGACTTATAAAATAAGGCTCATCGCCAAATCTGTGGGATCCCTGGAAAATAATATACAAAATTGACCAGGGATCCTTTTAACATTCAAGTGAATTGCCCCTAAATGAATTCATGATCCTCAAAAAGAAATACTCCAAATCTCTAAATCAATAATCGAATCTTTTTAATACTTTTATCGGTTCTTCCGAGAATCTGTGGATAGCCCTAATGAAATTGAGATTATATTCATTAGGGCTATATGTTAAACATAAGCATTACCTCTAAAAGCATCTCTAATTCTTAAGAAGAAATACTCCAAATCTCTAAATCCATAAGCAAGTCTTTTTAAGACTTTTATCTTATTGTTTATCCCTTCAAGAACGCTTGTTCTAATCCTGTAAATACCTGAATTTGTTATACCATCTCTGTATCTTCTGTTTTGCACTTTGGCAAACTTAGTAATCTCTTGAACTTTTGACTGTAAAGCTAACCTTACCCATTCATCCCAAAGAGATTCTGACTCTTCTTTTGAGTGAGCATGGAATACTTCAGGTAATAGCTCTTTTAGCTCATTAGCTGCATATAAATCATGATAAAAGCTTAAAATATCATTAAGTTTTATTCTTTTTTCTTCAGATAAATTAGAGTTTTTTGTAAGTAACAGAAATCTTGAACGCTTTAAAAGAGAATAAGCATAGTATGAACCCCGTTATTGATCACTTCGATTGATAACGGGGTTTTATATGAAACTGACATATACTCAAAAATTACTTGTAGTAAAAGACTGTGAACAATTTGGTGTTGCTTTTACTGCCAGAAAATGGTTACTTTCAACATCATATGTAAGTAACCTGTTTTATAAAGCCAAAAATAACTGTTTGTTACCTCATGGGCACTCAACCAAATACTCACCTGAATTTAAGATTATAGTTGCAAAAGCTTATGCAAAAGGAATTTATGATTTAGAAGATATTGCTCAACTCTATGGAATACGAGCTCAATCATCAGTAAAAAATTGGTATGATATTTATCATTCTCAAGGTGAAAAAGGATTGATAAATATGAATGCTCAAGGCCGTCCAACTAAAAAATCTTCAACAAAAAAAAATTNNAATGTAAATAAGCTTATTGATTCAGAAAAACCGTTCTCTGAATACACTCATGAAGAAGAGAAAGCTTTAAAAATGGAGCTTTTAAGACTTCGTTGCCATGAGGAGTTCTCAAAAAAATTCGAGGCCNTTAACCCAAGAATATCTAGAAAAGAAAAACAACAAATAAAAGCAAAATTAATCCTTGAGTTAAGGCCGAAATATCCTTTAAGGATTCTTTTAGAAGAAGCTTCTATGAGTAGAGGTTCTTACCTATACCAATTACGTAAAGCTCCTTCCAAGAGCCTTGATAATGTCTATAGTGAGCAGCTTGCTGCAATCAGGAAGATTCATGCTGATAGCAAGGAACGCTATGGCTATAGACGTGTTATGTACGTTCTACGCAATCAGGGCACGCCCCTCAATCACAAAACCGTACATAAGCTTATGCAGCATCTGAATTTGCAAGGAGCTCATCCTAAAGCTTATAAGAAATACAACTCCTACAAAGGAACTATTGGAAAGATTGCACCAAACATTCTTAATCGAAAATTCAATCCTCCTAAGCCTATGACGTCCTTTGCAACAGATATATCAGAATTTGCTATTGCTAATGGTAAATTATATTTATCTCCAATTATTGATATGTGTAGCAATGAAATTGTTGCTTATGATATTTCAAGAAGTCCTGACCTTAGACAAATAAATCGCATGCTGTCTCGTTTTGGAAAAGTCATCAGAATCAATAACATAAAAGAAGCTTTGATTCATTCAGATCAAGGGTGGCAATATCAAAATAGACTATACACTAATTGGGTAAAACAGCATAATTTAACCCAAAGTATGTCTAGAAAGGCAACTACATACGATAACATTATGATTGAGATATTCTTTGGCAGAATGAAGGTAGAAATGTTTTATGGAAAGGAAAAGACCTTTAAAGACTTAAAAGATCTGGAGAAAGCTATTAAAGATTATATAAATTGGTATAACACTGACAGAGTATGTAAAAAGTTAAAAGGCCTGTCTCCTATTAATTTTAGGAAACAAGCCTTAAATTCTGCTAGTATGACTTAGAAACTTAAGTGATCAATTTCAGGGTTCATACTAGCATTGTCATCATTTTTGTTTTTATTTTCATAGGCAAGTCTTAGTCTTATGGCGCTTATAACAAGTCTTCCAAAGTTATAAACCATATGAAATAAATCATAGACAACCTTGGCATTAGGGCAGTACTTATTAACACAAGTAGCAAATCCTGCATTTTGGTCCATTGCTACTGCTTTTATTTGTTTACAGCCCTCTGTACCGCATAATTTAAAGAAGCGATTAACCTCTCGTACAGTCTTACCCTTACCAACCCAAATAACTCTTTTAGTATCTAAATCAACAACTACAGTTGCATATTTATTGCCTTTCTTAATAGAGAATTCATCAATAGCAAGATGTTTTGCCTTACCAAGGAAGAAAGGCGTGTTTCTTTTTAGATAGTCTTTGTGAATTTGCTTACACGTATCCCATTTAAGGGAAGTTCTTTGAGCCGTATCTTTGATAGACTAAGACCTTTGTAAATCCTCAATAACTTCATTTTCAAGGCTTTTGGTTATGCGGTGTCTACTTGAAATAAAAGGTATTTGTTCGGTTGCATATTTATCGCAGAACTTACATTTAAAAGTTCTATAGGTAATATGCAAAATAAACTGAAAACCGTTATAAGAGCCATCTTTAACTATTCTATGTCTATATTCATGAACTACAACATTATGATTTTTACAGATAGGACATTGAGGATAATTGTCTTTAGGCTCTAAGAAAAGATGAATCTCTTTCTTATCTTCATCAAATTGATAATTAAAAAGTTTGAAGTTTGTATAAAAAAGATTAAAGAAAAAATTATGAAAGTCGGCTACAATATTCATAGGTCGTTCTCCTAGGTTGGTTGTTTTTTTTGTTTAATTCAATCTTAATTGGGAACGACCATTTTTTTTGTCTATTGGTATAACAAAATTATATATTAAATTTTAATTAGCCACAGATTTGGCGAAGAGCCAGTTTTTTTATAAATTTAAGGCATTAAAAAAGCCCACATTTACAAATTTAAAATGTGGGCTTTTTCAATTAGAGTTTAAAACTCTAATTATTTCTTAGTAACAGCAGTAATAGCTTCAACTAAACGATCAATGTTCTTGTGGTTGATACCAGCAACACAAATACGACCAGAACCTACGATATAAATACCAAAGTCCTTTCTTAAAGCTTCAACTTGCTCTTTATCAAGACCTGAGAAAGAGAACATACCATACTGAGAGTTGATGAAATCATAATCACCTGCACCAGCATCCTTAAGCTTTGCAGATAACAGACCACGCATCTCATGAATACGCTCACGCATCTGGCTTAACTCAGACTCCCACATAGCACGAAGCTCAGGGTTTGATAAAATTGCAGCTACAACCTTCTCACCATGAGCAGGAGGGTTAGAAATAGCGGTACGGACAGCAATCTTCATCTGAGAGAAAACATTAGCTGCAGTAGCATTGTCTGCGCTAACAATAGTTAAAACGCCAACACGCTCATTGTACATACCAAAGTTCTTAGAGAAAGAGCTGGCGATTAACATCTCAGAGCAGTGCTTGGCGATAGTACGAACACCAAAAGCATCCTCATCAATACCATTACCAAAACCCTGGTAAGCAAAATCAATAAATGGTAAAAGTTTCTTATCAGCTAAGAACTTAGCTAAAATTTCCCACTGTTCTGGTGTTGGATCAATACCAGTTGGGTTGTGGCAGCAGGCATGTAATAAAACAACATCACCCTCGTGAGCTTGAGATAAAGTCTCAAGCATACGATCGAATGCTAAGCAGTGGTTGGCTCTATCGTAGTAAGGATAACGCTCAAACTTTAAGCCTGCAGACTTGGCAATTTGATAGTGGTTTGCCCAAGTTGGATCAGAGATCCAAACAGTAGAGGCAACATTCTGCTGAACGATGAAATCTGCACCAATACGTAAAGCACCGGTACCACCTGGGCAGTGGCAGCTTACAGCACGACCACCGTCAACATACTCAGAACCCTTACCAAAAATAAGTTCACGAGCTAAACGGCCGTACTCTGGGAGACCTGTGATTGGTAAATAAGACTTGGAGGTTTCAGTCTCCAATAAAGTCTTCTCTGCAGCTTTTACGCATTTTAAAATTGCAGTTTGACCTTCTTCATTTTGATAAACACCTACACCAAGATTAATCTTTTCAGGATTAGGATCTTTTTTGAAGGCATCAGTTAAGCCTAAGATCGGGTCTGCCGGAGCAGCTTCAATACGCTCAAAGAACATTGATTTCACCTATTAGAAATAATAAACGTGGTATAAATATACCACAATGTGACGTCCGTTAAAAAAAACTAATTTATGCTCTATGTCGATGCACGTTTTAAATTATGTGATTTTTTAAAATTAATACGGTAATTGCGTTTACAAGCTTTTACCCATACCTTACTCTTCCAACGAATAAGCATAGATATTCCACGCAGCCATTCGTCAGTACAAAAACCTATCCATACACCTAAAAGGCCTAAACCTTGTTCAAGTGCTAAATAAGTACCCAATGGTACGCTTACACACCACATAGATAAAACGGCCATTAAAACTGGAAATTTGGTATCGCCTACAGCTCTTAAAGAATTAATAATAATTACATTTAAAATTCGTCCAGGTTCCATGAACACCGACAAAATAAAAATAGGCGCAGCCATTTTTAAAACTTCATAAGAATCAGTAAAGAAGCTAAAGACAAAACGGCCGGTGAATAAAGGAATTGTTGCAGCTAAGATAGTGGTAGCAATAATGCCCAATTTCACAGAATGCATCAGTTGCTTATACGCTAAATCAAGCTTTAAAGCTCCAGCATAATGAGCAACTAAAATTTCAGTACCCATACCAATTGATGCTGAGAACAACATCAAAATCATGCACATCTGAAAATAAATGCCATGTGTTGCCAAAGGTATAGCGCCTAATGAGGCAATTACTGCGGTCATAAACATATATTGACTATGCCAAGATAAATTTTCACCTGCTCCTGGAAGGCCAATATTTAAAATATGATAAAGAACCTTTTTCTTTATCACAAACATAAAACGCGGAATGATTCTTACACGAGATCTCTTGATAATTAAATAGATAAAAATACCAACAACTGCTGTTCTTCCAATTACAGTACTTAAAGCAACACCTTCAACCCCAAGTTTGGGTACACCAAAAGCACCAAATAAGAATAAATAATTACCAATAATAGTAATGATATTTATCAAAATAGCCATGTACATAGAGTCTCGAGTACATTCATAAGCTCGCAAAATCTGTGCACAGCATAAACATAAGGCCTCAGGTAAAAAGCTTAGGGAAATAATCATTAAATAATTTCTAGAACTTTCTATAATCTCAGGAGGCACTTGCATAAGCTCTACAATTAAATCTGATGCAAAAAATACTGCAATAGAAATTATCGCGCCCCAAATAATATTCAAACCTAATGCCATGTGGATAATACGGCGAGACATACGGGTATTACCATTACCCAATGCCTGAGCTGTACTTACACAAACACCAATATTGATAAAATTAAAAAGAATTAAACCTAAATCAAAAACTTGATTTCCTACAGTAAGCTCAGCTACGGCTTCAACAGACACCATACCAACCATAGCCATATTGATCATCAAGGTCGCAAAATGCATGCCTAAATCAATAAAAATTGGCCAGCTTATAGAAAACAACGAACGCTGAATACCTGGATTTAGATTCTCAGTATTGGCTTTTGACATAGAAAAAATCCTCAAAAAATTTCAGACGGAAATTATAATCAAAAAAAATTAAGAGGCAATCTAAAGAAAAATGGTTCTTCGCCAAATCTGTGGCAACTAAAGTTTTATATCTAATTTTGTTATACCAATAGACAAAAAAAGGGTCGTTCCCAATTAAGATTGAATTAACCAAAATCCATCAATCAAGGAGAACGACCTATGGCTCTTGTACCAGATTTTCAATCTGATTTAACAAACCATTTTTTCAAAGGTTTTAAGATTTCTTCCCATTTTATAGATGATAAAGCTAAAGAAATTCATTTTTATCTTGAGCCTTGCAGTGAATTTCCTGTCTGTCCTAGGTGTAAAGGCAAGAATGTAGTTGTTCACGAATATAGAAAACGAATTGTGCAAGATGATTCCATTTTGGGGTATAAGACTGTTTTATTTATTACCTATAGAACCTTTAAATGTAAGTTCTGTAATAAATATTCCACTGAAAAAATAGAGTTCCTATCTGAAAACAGTCGCTTTACAACAAGGGTTGCAGACTCTGTTAATGAAGATTTAGAAAGAGCCGGGTCTATTAAAGATACAGCTGAAAGAACCGGTTTAAGCTGGTCTTCCTGCAAAAGAATTCATAAGCGATACCTTAAAAAGAAAATATACTTTAATTTAGGTCAAGCCTCTCACATTGCTATTGATGAATTCTCTATTAAGAAAGGCCATAAATATGCAACTGTAGTTGTTGATTTAGATACTAAAAGAGTTATTTGGGTTGGTAAGGGTAAGACTGTACGAGAGGTTAATCGCTTCTTTAAATTATGCGGTACAGAGGGCTGTAAACAAATAAAAGCAGTAGCAATGGACCAAAATGCAGGATTTGCTACTTGCGTTAATAAGTACTGCCATAATGCCAAGGTTGTCTATGATTTATTCCATATGGTTTATAACTTTGGAAGACTTGTTATAAGCGCCATAAGACTAAGACTTGCCTATGAAAATAAAAACAAAAATGATGACAATGCTAGTATGAACCCCGTTATTGATCACTTCGATTGATAACGGGGTTTTATATGAAACTGACATATACTCAAAAATTACTTGTAGTAAAAGACTGTGAACAATTTGGTGTTGCTTTTACTGCCAGAAAATGGTTACTTTCAACATCATATGTAAGTAACCTGTTTTATAAAGCCAAAAATAACTGTTTGTTACCTCATGGGCACTCAACCAAATACTCACCTGAATTTAAGATTATAGTTGCAAAAGCTTATGCAAAAGGAATTTATGGTTTAGAAGATATTGCTCAACTCTATGGAATACGAGCTCAATCATCAGTAAAAAATTGGTATGATATTTATCATTCTCAAGGTGAAAAAGGATTGATAAATATGAATGCTCAAGGCCGTCCAACTAAAAAATCTTCAGCAAAAAAAACAAAAAAAATTAATGTAAATAAGCTTATTGATTCAGAAAAACCGTTCTCTGAATACACTCATGAAGAAGAGAAAGCTTTAAAAATGGAGCTTTTAAGACTTCGTTGCCATGAGGAGTTCNTCAAAAAAATTCGAGGCCTTAACCCAAGAATATCTGGAAAAGAAAAACAACAAATAAAAGCAAAATTAATCCTTGAGTTAAGGCCGAAATATCCTTTAAGGATTCTTTTAGAAGAAGCTTCTATGAGTAGAGGTTCTTACCTATACCAATTACGTAAAGCTCCTTCCAAGAGCCTTGATAATGTCTATAGTGAGCAGCTTGCTGCAATCAGGAAGATTCATGCTGATAGCAAGGAACGCTATGGCTATAGACGTGTTATGTACGTTCTACGCAATCAGGGCACGCCCCTCAATCACAAAACCGTACATAAGCTTATGCAGCATCTGAATTTGCAAGGAGCTCATCCTAAAGCTTATAAGAAATACAACTCCTACAAAGGAACTATTGGAAAGATTGCACCAAACATTCTTAATCGAAAATTCAATCCTCCTAAGCCTATGACGTCCTTTGCAACAGATATATCAGAATTTGCTATTGCTAATGGTAAATTATATTTATCTCCAATTATTGATATGTGTAGCAATGAAATTGTTGCTTATGATATTTCAAGAAGTCCTGACCTTAGACAAATAAATCGCATGCTGTCTCGTTTTGGAAAAGTCATCAGAATCAATAACATAAAAGAAGCTTTGATTCATTCAGATCAAGGGTGGCAATATCAAAATAGACTATACACTAATTGGGTAAAACAGCATAATTTAACCCAAAGTATGTCTAGAAAGGCAACTACATACGATAACATTATGATTGAGATATTCTTTGGCAGAATGAAGGTAGAAATGTTTTATGGAAAGGAAAAGACCTTTAAAGACTTAAAAGATCTGGAGAAAGCTATTAAAGATTATATAAATTGGTATAACACTGACAGAGTATGTAAAAAGTTAAAAGGCCTGTCTCCTATTAATTTTAGGAAACAAGCCTTAAATTCTGCTAGTATGACTTAGAAACTTAAGTGATCAATTTCAGGGTTCATACTATGCTTATTCTCTTTTAAAGCGTTCAAGATTTCTGTTACTTACAAAAAACTCTAATTTATCAGAAGAAAAAAGAATAAAACTTAATGATATTTTAAGCTTTTATCATGATTTATATGCAGCTAATGAACTAAAAGAGCTATTACCTGAAGTATTCCATGCTCACTCAAAAGAAGAGTCAGAATCTCTTTGGGATGAATGGGTAAGGTTAGCTTTACAGTCAAAAGTTCAAGAGATTACTAAGTTTGCCAAAGTGCAAAACAGAAGATACCGAGATGGTATAACAAATTCAGGTATTTACAGGATTAGAACAAGCGTTCTTGAAGGGATAAACAATAAGATAAAAGTATTAAAAAGATTAGCTTATGGATTTAGAGATTTGGTGTATTTCTTTTTGAGAATTAGAGATGCTTTTAGAGGTAATGCTTATGTTTAACATATAGCCCTAATGAATATAATCTCAATTTCATTAGGGCTATCCACAGATTCTCGGAAGAACCTTTCTTTTTGAGGATCATGAATTCATTTAGGGGCAATTCACTTGAATGCTAAAAGGATCCCTGGTCAATTTTGTATATTATTTTCCAGGGATTCCACATATTTGGCGAAGAGCCAGAAAAATAAGATTAAGATTTTTCCAAGTTTAATAGAAATAAAAAAGCCTCCAACAGGAGGCTTCATAAATTATAAGATCTTAGCTAAGAACTCTTGAGTACGCTTTTGTTTTGGATGAGTAAAAATCTCATCTGGAGTGCCTTGCTCAAGAATAATGCCATTATCAACAAATAACACACGATCAGCTACTTGCTTGGCAAAGCCCATCTCGTGGGTAACAACCATCATGGTCATACCACTTTCAGCTAAGGCTTTCATTACATCCAATACCTCATTTACCATCTCAGGATCTAAGGCAGAGGTTGGCTCATCAAATAACATAATCTTAGGGTTCATAGCTAATGCTCTGGCAATAGCTACACGCTGTTGCTGACCACCTGATAACTCGTCAGGATAGGCATCAACCTTCTCAGATAAACCTACACGACCTAAAAGCTCTAAAGCAGTCTCGCGAGCCTTTTCTTTGCTCTCTTGACGAACTTTCATTGGAGCTAAGGTGATATTGTCACCTACAGTCATATGAGGGAATAAATTAAAGTGCTGGAAAACCATGCCAACCTCAGCTCTAATGCTGTTAATGTTGGACTTACGGGTAATGGTTTCTCCCTCTAAGGTAACAGTTCCAGATGTTGGAACCTCAAGGTAGTTTACACAGCGCAGTAAGGTACTTTTACCAGATCCAGAAGGACCGATAACGACGACTACTTCACTTTTTTCTACAGTTAAATCTACACCTTTTAAAATCTCGTTACGTCCGTAACTTTTGTGAAGATTCTTAAGTTCAATCATGTGCATAATCTATCAGGCCTTACGCTTAGGGTTAAACTTCTTTTCAAGCATGGACACAATCCGACTGATGGAAAGAGTCATGATGAGGTAAATAATGGCTACAGCTGACCAAATTTCCAGAGAGCCGTAAGTTGAGGCAATTACTAACTGGCCCTTACGGGTTAATTCCTCAAAGCCGATTACAGAAACTAATGAAGAATCCTTCAACATGGCAATAAATTCGTTACCAAGCTGAGGAATGATGCGACGGAAAGCTTGTGGAATGATGACATATAACATTGTCTGATTCCAAGTCATACCCAAAGAACGGCCTGCTTCCATCTGGCCTCTATCAATGGATTGAATACCGGCGCGGAAAATCTCAGCGACATAAGCACCTGAGTTAATTGAGCAAGCTGTAACAGCTGCAACAAACGGCTCAATTCTCATGCCAAGAACTGTCGGCAAAGCAAAATAAATAATAAAGATTTGAACTAACAGCGGGGTACCGCGGATAAAGTCAACGTAGATTTTTGCCGGAATTCGCAGCCATCGGTAGCTTGATAATTCAGCAATACCGACAAAAAGACCAATAAAAACACCGCAAGTAACAGCTACGGCAGTAATTTCAACGGTGACCAAGGCTCCCAAGCCTAAAAGCGGCAAGGATGACCAGATCAGTTCTAANATCAAAAGGAAATGGCATAAACGCTTTAAGTTATATAAAGAAAAAAACAAGGACACTCACTTTAGTGCGTGTCCTACATTTACACAATTACAGAATTATTCTGCAACCTTAAACCACTTCTTGTGGATCTCAGTGAAAGTACCGTTTTCACGGATTTTCTTAAGACCACTGTTGATGGCTTTTAACATCTCAGGATTGCCTTTACCTACAGCAATACCGTACTGCTGTCCGTCAAGGATCTCAGGAAGCTCAACATAGTCATTAGAATCCATCTTGCTTAAGAAGTATAAATTAACCGGACGGTCATTCATAACAGCTTCACAACCATGGGTCTTAAGCTCCATGAAAGCTTCAGGAACGGTATTAAAGGCACCGACTTTGCCTGAAATTTCTTGAGCGCTCTTGGCACTAGTAGTACCAATCTGAACGCAGATTCGGGAAGAGCTTAAATCAGAAACCTTCTTATATTTATCTTGGTTAGAAGCCAAAATAATGGTTGATAAACCTGAATTATAATAAGGCTCAGAGAAATCTACCTTTTTAGCTCTCTCAGGAGTAATGGTAATGCCGGCAATAGCAGCGTCAATCTGAGATGTCAGCATTGCTGGAATTAAGCCGTCAAAAGGCATATTGATAACTTCAACTTTGTAGCCTTCTTCCTTAGCAATGGCTTTGATGATATCAATGTCATAACCGGTAGGCTCACCAGACCCCTGCTCCATAAACTCAAAAGGAGCAAAAGTAGCTTCAGTTCCAATACGCCATACATCCTGTGCGTATGAGGTACCCATAAAGACAACGGCACAAGCACATAAAGCTGCCGCAGATGTAATTTTCTTAAACATTTTTACTCTTCCTGCATTGTAGATGCGGCCCTTAAAAGACAAAAAATATCTAAAAGGTCCACCTGCTATCTGGCTATTGTATCAATTAGTAGCTCTTAAACAAAGAGATAATTTGATCATGAACCATTTTTAAGCAATAGATCTAATATTTTTGTCAAAGTTGAAAACTTCATTCAATTTTAATTAAAAATTTTGCTGTTATTCATGAATTAAAATGATCTAAGATTAAGTTATTGTTAAAACATCACAAACAATGGAGTTTAAAGTGGCAATTAAAAATGTGGTCTTTGACCTAGGCGGCGTATTAATTGACTGGAATCCTCGTCATTTCTATAAAGATTATTTTAAAGATGACGAAAAGATGGAGTATTTTTTAAATAATATCGCTACCCCTGAATGGAATGCACAAATGGATCGTGGCCGTACTTTTGATGAGTGTACAAAAGAATTGGCAGCACAATATCCTGAGTATGCTGATGCCATTTTCCATTACAAAGATGACTGGCATTCTATGTTAAACGGTGAGCTCCCTCTTGGCATTGAAATTCTTAATGCTGTAAAAAAGAGTGGTAACTATGTAATGTATGCACTTACCAATTGGTCTGCTGAAACTTTCCCTTATGCCTTTGAGCACTTTAAATTCTTACAAGATTTTGAGGGCATTGTAGTTTCAGGTGAAGAGAAAATGAATAAACCTGAAAAAGGTATTTTCTTAACATTATTTGAGCGTTATCACTTAAAACCTGAAGAATGCCTCTTTATGGATGACAATATCCACAATGTTGAGACTGCAAAATCTCGTGGCATGCATGCTTTCCTTTATACCGGAACTAAAGAGTGTCAAACCCAGATTTTAAATGCTTTAAAGCTTAAGCTTTAATTTTGGCTCATCGCCAAATCTGTGGGATCCCTGGAAAATAATATACAAAATTGACCAGGGATCCTTTTAGCATTCAAGTGAATTGCCCCTAAATGAATTCATGATCCTCAAAAAGAAATACTCCAAATCTCTAAATCCATAAGCTAATCTTTTTAATACTTTTATCTTATTGTTTATCCCTTCAAGAACGCTTGTTCTAATCCAGTAAATACCTGAATTTGTTATACCATCTCGGTATCTTCTGTTTTGCACTTTGGCAAACTTAGTAATCTCTTGAACTTTTGACTGTAAAGCTAACCTTACCCATTCATCCCAAAGAGATTCTGACTCTTCTTTTGAGTGAGCATGGAATACTTCAGGTAATAGCTCTTTTAGCTCATTAGCTGCATATAAATCATGATAAAAGCTTAAAATATCATTAAGTTTTATTCTTTTTTCTTCTGATAAATTAGAGTTTTTTGTAAGTAACAGAAATCTTGAACGCTTTAAAAGAGAATAAGCATTGTCATCATTTTTGTTTTTATTTTCATAGGCAAGTCTTAGTCTTATGGCGCTTATAACAAGTCTTCCAAAGTTATAAACCATATGAAATAAATCATAGACAACCTTAGCATTAGGGCAGTACTTATTAACGCAAGTAGCAAATCCTGCATTTTGGTCCATTGCTACTGCTTTTATTTGTTTACAGCCCTCTGTACCGCATAATTTAAAGAAGCGATTAACCTCTCGTACAGTATTACCCTTACCAACCCAAATAACTCTTTTAGTATCTAAATCAACAACTACAGTTGCATATTTATGGCCTTTCTTAATAGAGAATTCATCAATAGCAATGTGAGAGGCTTGACCTAAATTAAAGTATATTTTCTTTTTAAGGTATCGCTTATGAATTCTTTTGCAGGAAGACCAGCTTAAACCTGTTCTTTCAGCAGTATCTTTAATAGACCTGGCTCTTTCTAAATCTTCATTAACAGAGTCTGCAACCCTTGTTGTAAAGCGACTGTTTTCAGATAGGAACTCTATTTTTTCAGTGGAATATTTATTACAGAACTTACATTTAAAGGTTCTATAGGTAATAAATAAAACAGTCTTATACCCCAAAATGGAATCATCTTGCACAATTCGTTTTCTATATTCGTGAACAACTACATTCTTGCCTTTACACCAAGGACAGACAGGAAATTCACTGCAAGGCTCAAGATAAAAATGAATTTCCTTAGCTTTATCATCTATAAAATGGGAAGAAATCTTAAAACCTTTGAAAAAATGGTTTGTTAAATCAGATTGAAAATCAGGTACAATAGCCATAGGTCGTTCTCCTTGATTGATGGATTTTGGTTAATTCAATCTTAATTGGGAACGACCATTTTTTTGTCTATTGGTATAACAAAATTAGATATAAAATTTTAGTTAGCCACAGATTTGGCGATGAGCCTTAATTTTAGTTATTGAAAATAAGCTCCTTTGGGAGCTTATTTTTTTATAAGACTTTATCCAAATAATTGCTACATTTTCTAAAAATAGTTTTAAACTGCCTTAAGTGAATTTTTTATATAAAGCAGAAATTATGATTACCCCATCTCAAACTTTTTTAAATAAAAACAAAATAAATTATAAAAGCTATACCTATGACTGCACCGTCGATCATGATTTTGGTAAATTTGCAGCTAAAGCGCTTAATATGGATGAAAATCGTGTCTTTAAGACTATTCTTTTACGACATGAAAAAACCTATGTAACGGCAATTACTCCAGTAAATGCTTTAATCTCTCTTAAAAATGCCGCCAGAATTATGGGGCTTAAATCCTTAGAGGTTGCAGATCCCGCAGATGCCCAAAGAATTACAGGTTTCGTTGTTGGAGGCATTAGTCCATTTGGTCAAAAAAGACGTACACTAATGCTCTTATCTGAAGGTGCTTTAGAATTTGATGAGATTTTAGTTTCAGGTGGGCGTCGCGGATTTTCTGTAGGTGTAAATCCAAAAGACTTGGTAAAAGTGCTTGATGCAAAAGTTGGCGATTTTCTTGAGCACAAAAATTAAAATATAAGTCTCTATATAAAATTATTTATATAGAGACTTTTGTCTTTTAAACAATTAAGTTACGTTCATGTAAGAATTTAATGATACCTTGCAAAGTCTCATCTGAAATTACATGCTCAATACGACAAGCATCGCGCTCGGCAACATCCAAAGGCACTTTCGCAATTTCTTGAAAAAGAACAGTTAATACCTGATGAGTATGGAAAATACTCCCTGCAAGTTTTTGTCCTTCTGGAGTAAATTCTAAATCGCCGTTTAACGCAATATGAATTAAGCCCTTTTCTTTTAAAAGTCCTAAACCTCTACTTACAGAGGCCTTGCTTAAACGCAATTCATTTGCCACATCAACAGCTCTTACCAAGCCTCCGTCACGGCGCTCTTTTAACACTAAAATGGTCTCAAGATAATTTTCACCAGACTCAGCTAAAGCCCCTTTTCTTGGGGGTAAAGGCTCAGGTACTGCCTCAAGCGCTGAGGGCGCTTGATTGTTCTTTATCACCATGTCGTCTTATTACTTAATTACAGAAACGTTGAGTTTATCGCCAACTAATGTCAGCTGAATTTTATTGTTATGTCCAATTGCACCTTTGGCAATCATTCCAAGTCTTACAAGCTCAGTTAAATCAAGACGCATGGAAGATGGCATAATATTGCGGCCTTTGCCATCAGTGATAGTGCCTAAAACAGGGGTTAAAGGCTGCATACCTAAGTTACGAGTCTTTGAGATTACACCAATTTGTTCTAAGCGATTGATTAAACGGTAAACTGTGGCTATGCCTAAGTCAGGAACATACTGTCTGGCCTCATACCATAACTCTTTTGGAGAGGTGCATTGACTGTTAGTTAAAATATCAATGATATGACGGCGTTGTACGGTCATGCGCAAACCACTGGCTTCAAGCTTGCGTAAAGTATCGTCAGTAAGATTTCCGACGCTATATGATGTATTTTCGTCCATGTTTAACCTGCTTTTTAATTGTCATGCATATTTTAATATGCGGACTTGAAAGTTTATTTTCAAGACATTGAATATAGAAATTCTCTAAAACACATACAAATTTACATGCCAAGAGGCTTTATATCTGCACAATCTATTTAATTTGCATCAAAACTAATTATGCATTTGACTTCTACAAAACTCTATAAATTCACAATTATCTATTAAAAACTTGCAAAATTTTTTTTAAACAGTCACTTATTTGCAAATGCTTTGCAAAAGGTTAGCATATACTAACCAATTTTCATAAAAACTACAAGATCGAGATTAAATTATGCATTTTACAAATTCATAATTTTATTATATTCAAAAATTAAATTTATAAAATATAAACATTGATCTTTAAATCTTAAAGAGAATATAAAAAGCCCATCAAGAAAATTAACATCAAAAAGGCTCCAATATAGGTAATCACTTTTTTACCTATATTTACATTAACCTCAAGGTTATATTTTTCATCAAGCTTTTTATGATTTAATTGATGCTTAAGTTCACTTAAGGTAGTGTCAGATGATGGAACTTTAGTGCCAATTACTGCAGGAATGCCTGAGACTTTATAATAATAAAGACTAAAACCTATGGAGTTTTTTATAAACTTGGTTTCAGTATATTTTAAAACCACATTGCCCCCACACTCGTTTGCGTAGTTTACAAGCTCCCACTTAGCACGAGTTAAATTACGACTTTCAAGACTTATTGCATGAGAGGATCTGTCTATAAGCTCAAAACCATCTGGAATTCCTTCTCTACAAAGTCCTGTCTCTTTTGGAACTTTATAAAAGACTTTATTGTCATAAAAGTTGTCATCTGGATGTAAGACTAAATTTATAGCTTCATCTTCAATGACATCAAAACTGACCTCCATTGAAGCCTCGGGGTGAATATCTCCCTTAATCTCTAAAGTAGAGAAACTTAAAATACGACCATCATCGGCTTGGATTCGACCTGTAGATGAAGCTTCATCTAATGCTGTAATAATTCCGTGCATAAACCACCTCTTAGATCATTTTAACAAAAAAAGATTTTTTTTATAAAAAAACCGGGACCTAAATCCCGGTAAAAACTTCACAATGAAGGTTTAATTTTCTCTCTAAGATAAATTTTTAATAATCAGCTAAAGCCTCAGATTTTCTTTCTTTTAAACGATTGACAATAATACTAAAGCCTAAAGCAATCATCATAAATGCCATTGCAATTAACATAATGCCAACTATTACCAATAAAAGGCTATACCCCCACTGCTGCTTTACTACTAACACCACTCCCCACAAGCTCATCACCATCATAAATACCATAGGAATGAGTGCCACAAAGAAATTAGCCTTACGTGCAAGCAGCCATAAGGTAATGACCAGGAAAGTTAAAGCTGCCATAAGCTGATTTGAAGCTCCAAAAATTGGCCATAAAGATCCAGCTTCGCCTGACAGAGCTAAAAGTAAAGAGGATATGATAATTACCAAAGATGCTACATATTTATTTAAAAATAAACATCTAATCTTTCCTAAACTTTCACAAGATGATTTTTCATCTTTACAAGATCTTGGCATAAAAAGCTCTTGTAAAAGGAAACGACACAAACGTGCCGCAGTATCTAAAGATGTCAACATAAATGCAGAAATTGCTAAAGATATAAAGACCTTAGCATAATCTTCATTAAAGCCTAAAGCTTGTGAAAATGAGGCGATACCAGTTGCAAAAGCTAAAGCTGGGTTTGTTCCTAATTTAGTAAATGTATCAGGCTCCATAGCCATTACCGCTACTAAAGCCATAACACCTAAAACACCCTCAATTAACATTGAGCCATAGCCTACGCACAAAGCATCTTTTTCATTTTTTAATTGCTTTGATGTAGTACCTGAAGCTACTAAGGCATGGAAACCAGAACAGGCTCCACAGGCAATAAAAATAAATAAAGATGGAACTAATGCTGTATTTTTACCATCAGCAGTTACAGCTTCAAAGCCCTTAAAAGCTTCCATCTTAATTTCTGGATTAAACATCACAATTGATAAGAAGCCTAAAAGCAGCATGGCATATAAAAGGTAAGAGTTTAAATAGTCACGAGGTTGTAACAGCCACTGCACAGGTAAAACCGAAGCACCAAAAATATATAAAGCTAAAACTACAAGCCAAATGTTACGTACAGAAGTTGCATCTAAAGATAACATCGCGCCCAAATCAAATGGGAAAACTGCACCTAAATTTACAATAACAAAAACTAAAGGTACAAAGAAGAAAGAGGCTTTACGTAAAGATACACCTCCTTTATAAGTTACAAGTGCAAATACAGGTGCCACAAAAATAAACATCAAAGATGCTGATGCTACCTGTGGAGTTGAGGCAAATAGTCCTGCAATTAATAAAGCAAAAATAGCAACAACTAATACCAAACACAAAAGACAAAATGACAAAAACAATTGTCTTCCAGCAAGGCCCATCATTTTTTCCATTACAAATGAAATTGAATGTCCTTTATTACGAATAGAGATGACTAAGGCTGCAAAATCATGAAAAGCACCAATGAAAACACAGCCAACTAAAATCCAAATTAATGCAGGTAAATAACCAAAATAGGCGGCCATGATAGGACCTACAATGGGGCCAGGTCCTGCAATAGATGCAAAATGGTGTCCAAACAATACAATCTTTGGAGTTGGAACATAATCAATACCATCCATCATGGTATTAGCTGGAGTTGGATTTTTTGGATTGATTGCCATCAGGCGCTTTAAAAAGCCACCATAAACAAAATATCCCACCACAAAATAAGCTAGTGCTATACAAAAGATAAGACTACCGGTCATAATATGCCCACTATTTTTCAATAATGTTATAAGTTATTAAAATAATTAGAAAAAACAGTCTCTCAAATGCCGGGTAAAATTGAGAAAAGCCCTAGAGGCTTGCCAACGTATGGATAAGATGTTGGTTTTGACAAAGACTTAGAATAAAGTCTTCGGTTAATACGTAAATACGTATAAGTTAGACCATTGTGAGGTCTTAAATTAAATTTAAATCTCAATATATAAGCTTGTCAAGCAAAAAAATGACAAGCTTATATATGTATGTTGCGTTTTCTGCTATAAAACTATTCTGCCTGATTTCAGATCTTGAGCAAAATTCAACATCTTTTCTAAAGGCTTTAATGAGGCAACTCTTAATTCCTCATCAACAAAGATCTCGTGATCTTGAGGCTTTTCTAAAGCTTCAACAATCTTAGCTAAAGTATTAAGCTCCATCCATGGGCATGATGGTTTGGCTCTGTTATAGCTTTCAGTCTTTTTAACCGGAGCTTCAATAAACCCCTTATCCTTGCAAGCTTGATTGAGCTTATAGGAGATATTATGCTCAGTTGCAATAATGAATTCTTTTTTAGAGCTTTGCTTTGCAAAGGCTAAGATCTGAGAGGTAGAACCAACAAAATCAGCTTTTGCAACCACTGATGCAGGAGCCTCTGGATGAACTAATAATAAAGCCTCAGGATGCTCCTTCTTAACTTTAAGAATATCATCTAAAGAAAAAGAATCATGAACAATGCATTTACCCGGCCATGAATAAACATGGGCTTTGGACTCATTTCCAATATAAGAGCCTAAATGTCTATCAGGTACCCATAAAACTTCTTTACCTAAAGAGGCTAAATACTTACCTAAAGAAACAGCCATAGAAGAGGTTACAATCCAATCTGCCAAAGCTTTAACTTCAACTGAGGTATTGGCATAAGCTACAACTACAGCATCTTTATGTAATTCTTTTTGAGCTTTAAGATCTTCTTTAGTACAGCATAAATCTAAAGAACACTCTGCATTTAAATCAGGCATTAAGACAGTCTTTTCTTTAGATAAAATCTTTGCAGTTTGACCCATAAAGCGCACACCTGCAACTAATACAGTCTGCTCTTTACAATCACGGCCAACTCTTGCCATCTCCAAAGAATCACCGATAAAACCACCGGTTTCCTCACACAATTTCTGTACAATTGGAGCGGTGTAATAATGAGCTAAGAAGCAAACTTTATTTTTTAAAATAAGCTCTTTTGCTTTTTCATAAAGCTTGGCATCTTCTAAAAGCTCTGAGGCTGTAATTTCTTTTGGTAAATTAAAGTCTTTAGGGACTTTAACCTCATTTAATAATTCTAATGACATACTTAAAAACCGTTATTTGATCTTAAAATCCAAAGGTTTAGCACTTAAAGTCTGTAAAGGCTTATCTTGATCTTTTCTCTTAGCACCTAAAGCACGCAGTCTTTTAGTAACCTCACGTAAATCAAGACTTGGAGTATCATCACAGTCTAAATACTCTCTTACAGCATCGTACGTTAAAGGCCTATCTTTTGGAACTAAGCCCTGACCTACTAAGCAAGATGGCATCAGACAGAAAAGATGATCGACAGCTTTCATTACCAAAACATGGTGTTCAAGAGAAGAGTTTTCATCATGAATAAAAGTAAACTCATCTTCGTTTTGTAAATTGAAGCTATCAAAAGTCTTAAGCTCACTTAAAGACTTTACATCACCAGCCTCTCCGGCTGAATATTTTTTACCATTTACTATAAAAGCACAAGGAGCACTTTCATAATCAAAAGATTGTGACATAAGATTTGCCACATGAGATAAATCAGTATCGCCGTCAACTGCAATCAAGCGCCACAAAGGCGTATCTTTAAGAGTAATTTTTAATAAATACTGCATGTGTTCCTCTATTGAATTGTGGCATTAATAATTACGCACTCACTTGTGTTTTGCGTCAGAGCATTTTCTTTTACTGCTGCAAAAAAGCCTGCATCCGTACAAAGTCTTTGCATAAATGATGCATGAGGTATTTGAGAGTTTCCAGCCTTAATAATTTCCTGGCGATAAAGCTTGTAATTTACAGGTACCGCTACAGGACGCAAAGCGTTTAAAGCTCTTGCAAAATGATGATATGGTAAAAAGTCTTCTTCATTAAAAGACTCAACAATATCATTTAAAATGCCCAAGCGTTCTTTATAACTCTCACCAAATTGCTCTTCAGAGTTTTTAATATAATCGTTATTTAAATAATCAAAAAACTCACGCAAACGCATATTAAGCAAATATTCTTTGTAATTATTATAAAAACCACGCGGTTTTTTGCAATTGTAATCACTAAAGAAGTCAGTATATACAACCTGTGAGAACAAAAATTTCTCAAAAGAGGACTCGCCTTTTTTCAACGCATCAAAGATTTTGCGTGCAAGCGCAAAAACTTTTTCATTTTGTAAAGCCTCTTCTTTGGCTTTATCAGTACGTCTTACAAAACCACTTAAAACATTTAAAGACTGACTTACGCTAGGTAGAGGTAGATTATTTTTATCTTGATCAAAAAGAAAGAATAAGCCTTACCTAAAAGCTGTCGTCCCATTNTCTTTGCCTAAAACCGCAGCTTTTCTGACATAGCTTAAATTTTTGTAAGGATCAGCTGGTAAAAGACCTGATGATGAATAGCACAAAGCCATAAATAAACAGGCTGCGCTATCGTTTTTGGCGTACTCTTCCATCTGCTCTAACAGATCTAAAAACTCCAAAGGCTTATATTTACCAGTACGCTTTAAAAATTCGAATTCTTCACATGCAGGCGGGAATAAATACTCTTTTGCATATCTTAAATAAGTACAAGCCAAAGGCAAATTAGTATCGGCGTATGCTTTATATAAAATGAAGTAAGCACTTGAGATATTGCACTTTAAGGCATTATTGGCACTATTAATAGCTTCTTTATCATCATCTGCCAAAAGAGCGGCTAAACCTTTATTAAACCATCCCATGCCATCTCCACTTTGGGCGGCAAAGTCCCAAAGCTTTACAAGCATTTTCTTTGAAAAATCACTTTGAGCTCTAACCTTATCCCAATTTAAACCACAAAGGCAGAAACTTGCTCTAGCATCTCCCATAGAGGCTAGTGCTGTAACGAAAGATTCATTTGCATCAGATACAGTAAAATCATCGGCTTCTATTAGTGCTTTATGAGCATAATAGTTGTCATCAAGATTTAAATTACGGCAAAGAATGTTTAAAAACTCGCATGTATCTTTGCAATCTACATTTTCAATGACTTTTTGCTCAGCAAGTTTTCCAAAAATATTAATTCTTTGAACAATTGAGCTTAGATTTATCGCCAATACTAAAGCACCTGCTAAAGATGGTGTGCTTTTTTTAGTGGCCATGCGTTTTATTATTTCAAAACTAGCTGTTTGCAAAAACAGCTCATCTTCAAGTTTATTTTGATCTTTATTATTGTCATCATCAAAATGCTTTTTAGCATATTCAACTGACAGAAGACAGTTATAAATAAGATCATCTCCAATATGACGCTTTTTACCTGCATAATCATAAAGAAAACTGTCTGAACTTACTAAATAACTTAAAGCTTTAGGCTCTTTACTTAAAATTCGTGAAATTAAATAACCGTTAAAGAAAATTCTTTTATAAGCCTCAATTTCCTCAGGACTCTCTGGGAAAAGTGAGATTAAATAAAGAGGGGCGATGCTATAGGCTTTACAATCACCTGTATACATGGCATATGCAAGCCAAAAGGTACCTTCATTTCTATCAAATCTAGTATCTTTTGCATTTAGATAATTTTCAGACAAACGCATGGCCACTTTTGACGGCATTCCTGCATATCTAAATTTACCCAAAGCTTGCTCATAGGCATGTAAATTTATGGTGTAAATATTCGTTAAAAAGTTCTCTAAGTCATCATTGATGTCATACTCAAAATCAAGATATGCCGTATGTCTTGACAAAGAGATTGCATCTTCAAGATCGCTAACGCCTCCTTCATTTAAGTAATAAAGGATACATGCAGGCATGACTGTGGCGCATTGCATAAATGACTCATCNTGCAAAAGAGATCTTGCATAGCCTAAAAACTCACCGGCTACTTCCTCAAGTGGCAACTCTTTGGCAACGGTATCTAAGATACTAACATTCCCTATCTGCTCAATTGCGTTATCTAAAGACTTTAAGGAGTATTCGTTAATCTCTTTTAAAAATTTCTTTAAAATATGCGCGCTTTTTAGATCATGTCGTCCCAAATAAAGCCAATAGAGAGCATCTTCTACATTTTTTGTAACTAAATGGTAGCGCTCCCAATCCTCTTGTGCTTTATCAAGATATAAAGAAGCTCTCTTATAAGCTTCAGACTTATCTAGGGACGCCTGAGCATGATTTCCAATAAAGCAGCTTTCCTGCTTTTGATATTCGTTTAATAAAGTTTTAGGCAAACTCATAACACATCCAATAAAAGAGTTTCTTTAGATCTTAAAAATTAGCCGGGTAAAACCCCGGCTTTGCATTAGAACTGATGTTTATTTTGATCACTATGATCTTTAAATAAATCTTGTTGAGAATACTGCGAGGTTGGCAAATCATCTAGGGCTTTTTTTCTTGAAGATGCAATCATACCAACAATCATTGGAATTAAAAGCATTGCTAAAAGATATATTAAAAAGCCTCCACCTAAAAGGCCTACTCCCATTAACAACCAAGAGAACATGCCAAGGCCTCCTAAAAAGCCCCAAAAACCGGATCTTCTTTGAGTGTTTGGTGTATTAGTGGCTTTATTTTTTGGAGTGCTCTTTAATGGAGTTGCCGCACTTTTACCTTGACCTCCAAAATTCATGCCAAAGCCACGTCTGCCAAAACCACGAACTTGTGTGTCTAAGGTTTTAGCGCTATCGACTATAACCTCAACAATAGTTGCACCTACAAAGGTCTGTCCTGATAAAGAAGAGGCGCTGCAGGAGAACATTAAAGTCATTAAAGCCGATGCTAAAGCAAGCTTAAAAATTTTAAAAAATCTATGCATGAATTTTTTTCCTCAAAAGGCATGAAAATGCCTAAATCATAGCTTAGTTAATCCTAAAATGGCAAGAAGCTAAATATCCTGTAAAGTTTTTTTCACAGCATCATGAGCTATCTTTAAACCAATTTCCAAATCTTCCTCATTGATATTTAAAGGCGGATTAAAATATAAAACATTGCCAATAGGCCTTAAAAGCAATCCCATATCTAAAGCCCTACGATAAACCTTGTAGCCCAAACGCATGAAAGAAGGGAAAGGTTCTTTGCTCTTTGGATCTTTTACAAGCTCAAAGGCATGAATTAATCCTATATGACGAATCTCGCCGACATTTTCTATATCACTAAAAGTCTCATTAAAGCGCTTGGTTAAATAAAGAGCTTTAGATTGAGCTTTTTCTATAATATTGTCACGCTTTAGAATATTAAGAACAGTTAAAGCACAAGCACAAGCTAAAGGATTACCTGCATAAGTATGAGAGTGCATAAAGGCTTTCATACTCTCATATGATCCTAAAAAGGCCTCATAAATTTTCTCAGTTGTACATACCAAGGACATTGGCATATATCCGCCTGTGATTGCTTTTGACAATGTCATAATGTCAGGCTTTACGTGAGCTTTGCCACAGGCAAACATCTCACCTGTACGACCAAAGCCGGTGGCAATTTCATCGGCAATTAATAAAACTCCATATTCTTTACAAAGTGCGCTTAAGCCCTGTAAATACTCCTCAGGATAAATGCGCATACCCGCTGCTCCTTGTAATAAAGGCTCTACAATCAATGCAGCTAAGCTCTCCCCTACCTCTTCAAAGGTTTTACGCGCTTTTTGTAAACACTCACATTGACAATGACCACGCTTACAACTGTATGGGCAACGGAAACAATCTGGCGCTTCAATATGGATATTATCCATAAGCATAGGTTTATAAATACGGCTATATAAGTCCATACTACCTACAGATAAAGCACCAATAGTCTCACCATGATAACCTTCACTTAAACAGGCAAATTTAATTCTTTTTGTTTGACCTGTTTGCATTTGATATTGAAATGCAATCTTTAAAGCCATTTCAACTGCAGATGAACCATTATCCGCAAAATTAAAACGTGTAATATTTTCAGGTAATAATGGCATTAACTTTTCAATAAGCTCTACAGCATATGGATGAGTTAAATCTGCAAAAATTACATGCTCTAAAGTATGCGATTGCTCTGAGAGGGCATTTGAAATCTCTTCATTACAATGACCTAAAAGATTACACCACCAAGATGAGATGATATCTAAAATTTTTTTACCATCAGCAGTATAAAGATATGCACCTTTACCTTTAACAATTGGTAATGCTGGGTACTTTTCATAATCTTGCATCTGAGATGCCGGATGCCAAATATGATTTAAATCTTCTTTTACAATCTTATCTGCATTCATCAAAATAAGCCTCGGCCTTTTGCTTTAAAAATACTAAATCTCGCGCATTGTTAGCTAAAGTTGCAATAACTGGCACTTTGGAAATAGCTTCAATCATGTAAAGGTTATCTTTATGCATCAAAGAGTTTTCATCAAAACGATTTAAAATAACACCTTTAACTTTGATGTTTAAATCATTTAAATAATTGATAGTTAATACGGTATGGTTGATAGTACCTAAGCCGGCATCAGCTGTAACTATCACATTTAAATTTAAAGCCTTGATAATATCGGTATACATTATGTGCGCATTTCCTTCCCAAAGAACTGGACAAATAATGCCACCGGCACCTTCTACTAATACATAATCATACTTTGAAGCTAAAGCTTCAAAATCAGCTTTTATCTTAGATAAAGACGGAAACTTATACTCTACACGTGCAGCTAAATGTGGAGATAAAGGATGCTTATATAAGAAACTTACCAAAGAATTAGTTTCCTGCTCGATGTTTGCTTGATCTCTTACATATCCTGCATCAGAGGTTTCAATGCTATCTGCACCACTTACAGCTGCTTTATAGTAAGCAAGATTTAAAGATTCTTTTCTCAAGGCACGGCATAAAGCTGCACTTACATAAGTTTTACCGATATCTGTACCGGTACCTGTTATAAAAATACCACGCATAGTTTTGCCTGAAAATTAAGGAAAAGGCGGGTTATCCCCGCCTTATTTTTAATGAGATACTGTCACAACTTCAAGTGACGAGTAATTTTGATACTCTTTGATAAGAGCCTGTGAGAAACCGCTGTAGATACGACTTAAAACTGTAGAAGATAACGGCATATCATCGTCGTCATAGAAGGTAATAATGCTCTTATCACCATCAATACCAACGCGGACATAATACTCACCATCTTCAAGAGCAAAGGAATCCACACCACGCTCATGATAGAAATCAGCATCCTCCTCTTCAGTTTCAAGCTTTAAGTAAGACTTATTAACTGAATCTTCAAGGATGGTCCACTCATAACGTGGGAACAGATCACGCAGTAAATTCATAGTCATCTCATAAGAGCTATCAACTACGAAACAAGCATGACCGTTTTTATCTGTATCTAAAGTAACATTAAGATCTATTGGATTTTCGCTTTGTACTTTATTTTGCTCATCAATTACATGAATGATGTGGTTTGAAAAACCCATGGAGAAACGTTGTTGCTCAATTGGGTCTAACAAATCAGCCATAAGATAGCCATTTGATAACATGGTCATGGAACCTATCATCTGTGTAGCTATACCTAAAGAACCATCATCATTGCGACCTACACGTAATCTGTAAATTTGACGATAACGTGGTGCACCTGATGCCAAATCAGCCGGAGTATATGGTTGACCAAACTCGTTGAAGTCAGCTGCGGCAGTTGTGACCTCATAATCATCAGGACTTTCTTTACCCACCTGAAGATTAAGCTGCTTTAAAACTTTACCTAATAAAGCCCAAGCAGCATCTTCTGAGTGAATACCATGAGTGCCATTATTATCAAACCAAATAATAGCCTCACCTGATGACCATTGAGTATGTAAACCACTTTCAGAACGATATGGTGCTCGTGGTGCACGAATATCCATCTTCTCGCCTACAGGACCATCTACAGCATTGTCAGGCATCGGTGGTACTGTAAGATCTGCATTTGCAGGAGGAACACTTAAGCCATCGGGAATTACAACAGGATCTGCCTTTTGCTTAATATCAGCATGCTGATAATATCCGGTAGGCTCTCTGCCACTTTCATCAAGCTTTCCTGTATAGCGCTGATAAAAGTTTTTAATGGTAGCGCATCCACCTAATATGCTTACAGCACTAACAACAGCAACTGCCATGATGGTCATACGCTTAAATTTGTATGATTGCAAAATCTTCTCCTTATAATTCCCAAAGCATAAGCGTACTTACGCTAATCTTGACCGTCGGAAATTAAGAGTGGTTTGCGCAAATAATTAAATAAATTATTGCTGACCATATTAAGCACTTCTTTAATAGAGCTTAATTCCGGATCATACTGATTTATATATGCAGGCTCAGTATTTGGCTCATAATAGCAAACACTTGAAAATACTGCATCAACATCAGTATCAGACAATGTTAAAGAGCAACGAAAATCAATTAATCGCTCAACACCTGCCTGAATCAGTAAAGGGTCACGCATTACCTTACGGAAATTGATTACACCCATAGATCTATCCTCTAAGAAGATACGATCAGGATGTACGCCGCTTTTAACCCAGTGCTCAGCTTTATCATAAGCACGCTCTAATTGAGTGTCAGAGTGTAAAGTAAAAGCAACCTCGTAATCACTACCTGGAGGTGGTGCTAAGTTTTCTTCTTTCTTTGAAGATTCGCTATTTTCGATGTCTGACATGCTTGTCTCCTAAATCTTTTATACTGTAGCTTTGTTGTTGTCGCGTAAGGCAACTGTCAAGTTAAATACAGGCTGACCTGGCTTAGAGTGACGTACATCAGCGCAGAAGTAACCTTCACGCTCAAACTGGAAACACTCAGAAGGCTTTGCGTCTTTTAAAGATGACTCTAAAGCTGCATCTTCAATAACATGACAAGAATCCTGATTTACTGTGGATAAGAAATCCTCTGCAGCTCCTGGATTTGGCACATTAAATAAATTGGAGTAAATGTTTACCTTTGCACGTAAACAATCAGCTGCGTTTACAAAATGGATTACACCCTTTGGCTTATGGCCATCTACATTAGCACCAGCTGAATGAGGAACGGCCTCAGCGTGAACGCAAATTACATTGCCATTTTCATCCTTATCACAGCTTACAGCCTTAATAATGTATGAGTGACGCAGTCTTACCTCATAACCTAACTTCAAACGCTTATATTGCTTATTAGCGCTCTCTCTGAAGTCAGAGGCATCAATATAAAGCTCTTTACCAAAAGAAACGCTACGAGTGCCTAAAGATGGATCATCTGGATGATTTGGAACTTCAAATGAAGTTGCATCTACACCCTCTTGGCCATAGTTTTCAATTACAAGCTTTAAAGGATGTAATACAGCCATAGCGCGTTTGGCATGCTGATTTAAATCATCACGAATGCAAGATTCCAAAGCACTCATTTGTACTACGTTATCTTGCTTGGTAACACCAATACGACGACAGAACTCACGAATTGATGCTGGGGTATAACCGCGACGACGCAATCCTGAGATTGTGGTTAAACGAGGATCGTCCCAACCATCAACATAGCCCTTTTCTACGAGTAAATTGAGTTTACGTTTAGAGGTAATTGAATACTCTAAATTCAGACGACTCATCTCATATTGATGAGGCTTATGTTCAATTGAAATATGATCTAAAACCCAATCGTAAAGACGACGGTTATCTTGGAACTCTAAAGTACAAATTGAGTGGGTAATACCTTCAATAGCATCAGAAATACAGTGGGTAAAATCATACATAGGATAGATACACCACTTATCACCTGTAAGTTCATGGGTGGCAAAACGTACACGATAAATTACAGGATCACGCATGCAAATAAATGGTGATGCCATATCAATCTTAGCACGCAGGCAAGCCTTGCCTTCTTCAAACTTACCATCACGCATCATCTCAAAGAGCTTTAAGTTTTCTTCTTTGGAACGATTACGATAAGGGCTTTCACGGCCTGGAGCGGTTAAAGTACCACGATACTCACGAATCTCATCAGCTGAGAGCTCATCTACATATGCTAAGCCCTTATCGATAAGCTCTAAAGCGTAGCCATAGAGTTTGTCAAAATAGTCAGAAGAGTGGCAAATCTTGGTCCACTTAAAGCCTAACCACTGTACGTCACGCTCAATGGCATTGATATATTCCATATCCTCTTTAACAGGATTGGTGTCATCAAAGCGTAAATTACAAGTACCATTGTAATCACGGGCTAAGCCGAAGTTTAAACAAATAGATTTAGCATGGCCTATATGCAAATAACCATTAGGCTCAGGCGGAAATCTGGTTGCAACGTGGTCAGTACGACCTTCCTTTAAATCTTCATCGATAATATCGGTGATGAAATTACGCGGAATTTTTTCTGCGGCGACACTTTTGTCACTCATCATTGACTCCGTAAACTAATTGGATTTCATATAATTTCATTATCATAGCAAACAGTTTGCTTACACTCAATTTTTTATTAAAAAAACAAAGATTTTTATCTTATAAATCAAAATGTTAGCTATTTACAAAATAATAAAAAATATATCTTTTTTACCACAAATTCACATATAAGCCGCAAAAAATGATAATATATAGCGTCAAAATATAGGGAAATACCCAGGTAAAATTTGAGGTTATAACATCATGAGCTTTGAGTCTGAAAAGCCGTTTAACGATTTCCAGCACTTTGCCCGCGGTATCCGCCGCAGCGGCAACTTTACTATCAGAGAGTCTGAGATTTTAGAGAAATGCGGTTCTGCAATGATGGATCTCTACAATGGCGTACGTGAGCCTGCAGATGAGATCGAAAAGGAATTCGTAGAGCAGTTAAAGTCCGAGGATGTCATCACCAATCCAAAAGCTAAGATTTTCAAGAAATATCTTAACGTCATCAAGCCTCGTCATTTACACAGATTATGCTCTGTTGGCAATGATGAAGAGCTCGCCTCTTCAGGCTTTTCAAGCTCCAGCGATGAAAACAGCCTTGATTAATGCTTAAAAATAAAGTCCCTAATTTAGGGACTTTATTTTTATATTTGCTTATTTTTATATAATTAAAAGTAAATAGACGACTATCACTGTACACACAATAGTGACACTTAAAGATGCTTTTAGTAATGCTGAAATAATCGCAATAGCAGCACCTGCATAAGCTACATAGTCATTACCTTCAATACAATAAAAAATTCCAGGAAATACTAAAGCTGTAATAGCTGTGTAAGGAATTATGTCTAAAAATCTCTGAAAAAAAGCATTGAGCTTTAATTTAGAAAAAAATAAAGCCGGAACTAAACGTAAAGGATAGGTAACCAAAAAACCTACCATGATCATGGTCAAATAGTTATTGCTATCCATTATTTACTCTCCTGTTCTTGGGATTTTTTAGCTAACTTATCTTTCTCCTCTTCAAGCTCCTTTTCAACACTTTCAATATTGCACTCATCAGCTGTACCTTTGTTTTTGATAAAGGTTGCACCAATAACAGCCATTAAAATTGTTGAAATCACGATAGCATGGCTTTCTTTTATGTAGTGATATAAGCAAGTATTCAAAATAGCAGTAGCTATAATTAACACAGCAACGCGTAAATCTTTTTTACCTGCTGGCACTAAAATTGCAATAAATAAAGCAAATAAAGCAATGCCTAAAGCTTGAGTTAAAGCCTGTGGTAAAAAAGAGCTTGCAAGCACACCTAAAGCTGCACCTGTAATCCAGGCAATCCATGCAGTTAAAAAGATTCCCACAAAGTAAGGCACGCTTATAAGCTCTTTTTCAGAGGTTGTAAATAACGCAAAAGTCTCATCTGTAACTAAATGAGAAAAAAGAGTCCTTTTGATAAAAGAAAGCTTTTTGAACTTATTGAAAACACAAGTACTCATGATGAAATATCTAAAATTCATCAAGACTAAAGCCAACATAAATACAGGTAAAGGCGCGGCAGTTCCTGCCATACTTACAATAAAAAACTGGCCTGAACCTGAATAATTGGTAATGGACATTAAAACAATTTCCCACGGAGTGAATCCATTTTGGCCTGCATATACAGCATAGGCTATTCCTACAGGTATGTAGCCCAAAACAATAGGAAATGTGCGTTTAAGCCCTAACAAATATAATTGTGATGTTGTCACGATAATTTCCTTATTTTTGTGAGGGGATTTTATTTGTGATTTATAAAGAGGAGATTATGCACCATTTTGGTTAATTTGTATATTCTTATTGAACTAATAGTATGCTCTTACTATATTCAAAACGTACCTTAATTTAATTTTATACTTTTAAACATATGAAAAATCTGGATATCGCAAAATTCGGTGGCACCTCTGTTGCAAACTTTGAGGCAATGCTTTCAAGCTACAAAGTAGTAGTGTCCAACCCAAATACCCGTGTTGTTATCATCAGTGCCTGTTCTGGTGTTACCAATATTTTAGTAGAGTTAGCCTCCGGCGCCTGCTCTCGTGATAAGGTTTCAGAGCTCATTGAAAAATTGCGCTCCATTCATACAAGCATCATTGAGAAACTTGATAATCAAGAAGATCTTAAAACAAATCTTGAGACCCACTTAAAAGAGATTTATGACTTAACTCAAGAAGCTAACATGGGTCGTTCTGACGCTTTAACTGATCGTATTGTTTCCCACGGTGAGCTGATTTCAACTTATCTTTTTGCCGCTTTATTTAACAAAATGGGAACCAAAGCTCATTGGTTTGATATTCGCAATATCATGCGCACTGATTCTTCTTTCGGCTGTGCTTTACCTTTAGTTGAGGTTTTAAAAGCTCAATGTAAAGAGAAACTTGAGCCTTTATTAGATGAAGACTGCATCATCATTTCCCAAGGCTTTATTGGTGCTAACTCCGAAGGTCAAACCACAACTTTAGGTCGTGGTGGTTCTGATTACTCAGCAGCCCTTTTAGGTGAAGCTTTAAAGGCATCCACTATTTCTATTTGGACTGACGTTCCAGGCGTTTATACTACCGATCCTCGTTTAGTACCACATGCCAAACCAATCTCTGAGCTTACTTACTTAGAAGCTGCTGAGATGGCAACTTTTGGTGCAAAGATTTTACACCCTAGTACCTTAGTTCCAGCTGTTCGTCGTGGAATTCCTGTTTATGTAGGTTCAAGTCGTGAGCCTGAAAAGGGCGGTACTTGGGTAAGACCTTTTACTGAATCTCACCCAGCTTTTAGAGCTGTAGCCTTACGTAAAAATCAGACTTTAATTGTTTTAGCATCTCCTAAGATGGTAGGCGCTTCTGGTTTCTTGGCTAATGTATTCTCTGTATTTGCCAAGTACAAAAAGTCTGTTGATTTAGTTTCTACATCTGAAGTTTCTATTGCTGTAACTTTAGATACCGGAACCTCAACTTCTGGCAAAAACTCCATTTCTGAGAGCATGCTCGATGAATTACGCGCATTTTGCCATGTAAAAGTAGAGACAGGCTTATCTTTAGTTGCAATTATTGGTAATGAAATGTCTGAGCATGCCGGTATTACTACTCAGGCCTTTGACTCAATCAATCGTTATGCTGTACGCATGATTTGTTACGGTGCTTCAAATCACAACCTTTGCTTCTTATTAAAAGAAGAAGATGCTGTGGAAGCCTTAATTGAGATTCACCACCATCTGCTTGAAGACTAATATATATCTTTAAAATAAGGCTGCCATACTATAGGCAGCCTTTTTTATATATTCAATAAAAAACCCTCAAACTAAATACCCAAAAAGTGCGTTTCTAGATAATTAAGCGCACTTTTTTGTTTACATAATTTATTTTTACAAAAAATAACCATCTGATTCTTCAATCTAATTTTGTTTATTACGCTATTGCCAAAGCTTTTATTTTATCGTATACTAGATACGTATTAATTATTATCTATCGGTATCTTCCTATGGCTGTTATAAACTGGACTTTCATGGTGCGTCAACCTAGATAACTAAATTGACGCACTTTTTGGGTAAATAGAATGAGGGTTTATCAATATTATTTGGCTCTTCCGGAAAACTGTGGCTAACTAAAATTTAATATCTAATTTTGTTATACCAATAGACAAAAAAAATGGTCGTTCCCAATTAAGATTGAATTAAACAAAAAAACAACCAACCTAGGAGAACGACCTATGAATATTGTAGCCGACTTTCATAATTTTTTCTTTAATCTTTTTTATACAAACTTCAAACTTTTTAATTATCAATTTGATGAAGATAAGAAAGAGATTCATCTTTTCTTAGAGCCTAAAGACAATTATCCTCAATGTCCTATCTGTAAAAATCATAATGTTGTAGTTCATGAATATAGACATAGAATAGTTAAAGATGGCTCTTATAACGGTTTTCAGTTTATTTTGCATATTACCTATAGAACTTTTAAATGTAAGTTCTGCGATAAATATGCAACCGAACAAATACCTTTTATTTCAAGTAGACACCGCATAACCAAAAGCCTTGAAAATGAAGTTATTGAGGATTTACAAAGGTCTTAGTCTATCAAAGATACGGCTCAAAGAACTTCCCTTAAATGGGATACGTGTAAGCAAATTCACAAAGACTATCTAAAAAGAAACACGCCTTTCTTCCTTGGTAAGGCAAAACATCTTGCTATTGATGAATTCTCTATTAAGAAAGGCCATAAATATGCAACTGTAGTTGTTGATTTAGATACTAAAAGAGTTATTTGGGTTGGTAAGGGTAAGACTGTACGAGAGGTTAATCGCTTCTTTAAATTATGCGGTACAGAGGGCTGTAAACAAATAAAAGCAGTAGCAATGGACCAAAATGCAGGATTTGCTACTTGTGTTAATAAGTACTGCCCTAATGCCAAGGTTGTCTATGATTTATTCCATATGGTTTATAACTTTGGAAGACTTGTTATAAGCGCCATAAGACTAAGACTTGCCTATGAAAATAAAAACAAAAATGATGACAATGCTTATTCTCTTTTAAAGCGTTCAAGATTTCTGTTACTTACAAAAAACTCTAATTTATCAGAAGAAAAAAGAATAAAACTTAATGATATTTTAAGCTTTTATCATGATTTATATGCAGCTAATGAGCTAAAAGAGCTATTACCTGAAGTATTCCATGCTCACTCAAAAGAAGAGTCAGAATCTCTTTGGGATGAATGGGTAAGGTTAGCTTTACAGTCAAAAGTTCAAGAGATTACTAAGTTTGCCAAAGTGCAAAACAGAAGATACCGAGATGGTATAACAAATTCAGGTATTTACTGGATTAGAACAAGCGTTCTTGAAGGGATAAACAATAAGATAAAAGTCTTAAAAAGATTAGCTTATGGATTTAGAGATTTTGAGTATTTCTTCTTAAGAATTAGAGATGCTTTTAGAGGTAATGCTTATGCTTAACATATAGCCCTAATGAATATAATCTCAATTTCATTAGGGCTATCCACAGATTCTCGGAAGAACCTATTATTTCTAAAAACTTAAAAAGTTATTAGAGGGAATCTACGGAACCTAATTCCTTGAAAGCCTCGATTACACGATTTACGATGCTTTCCTCAGACTTACGGAGCCATACACGTGGATCGTAGTACTTCTTGTTAGGAGCATCTGGGCCTTCTGGGTTGCCTAACTGGCCTTGTAAGTAATCCTTCTTAGCCTCGTAGTAATCACGGATACCATTCCAAGCTGCCCACTGAGTATCAGTGTCGATGTTCATCTTAATTACGCCATAAGATACTGACTCAGCGATTTCCTCGTGAGTAGAGCCTGAACCACCGTGGAATACGAGGTTTAAAGGCTTGGTGGAATCAAGACCAAACTTCTTGGCAACATAAGCCTGAGAATCACGTAAGATGGTAGGCTTGAGCTTTACGTTACCTGGCTTGTAAACACCGTGAACGTTACCGAAGGAAGCGGCAATGGTGAAGTTAGGAGAAATCTTGATGAGCTGCTCGTAAGCATAAGCTACATCTTCAGGCTGGGTGTATAAAGCAGACTCGTCCTTATCGGAGTTATCAACACCATCTTCCTCACCACCGGTGCAGCCTAACTCGAGCTCTAAGGTCATACCGATCTTAGACATACGCTCTAAGTACTTGCAGCAGAGCTCAACGTTGTCCTTTAAAGTCTCAACGGAGAGGTCGATCATGTGAGATGAGAATAATGGCTCGCCGTGCTCAGCAAAATACTTCTCACCGGCATCGAGTAAACCGTCAACCCATGGGAGGAGGTTCTTAGCGCAGTGGTCAGTGTGTAAAACTACAGGAACGCCCCAGTATTTTGCAACGTTACGTACGTGTAAAGCACCAGAGATAGCACCGATGATGGCATTGCCCTGTGGCATGTCAACCTTTAAGCCCTTAGAACCAATGAAGCTTGCACCACCGTTGGAGAACTGAATGATAACAGCGGAACGAGCCTTAGCAGCAGCTTCTAAAACAGCATTGATAGAGTTGGTGCCTACGCAGTTAACAGCTGGTAAAGCATAACCATTCTCACGGCAGACAGCAAACAGCTTCTGGAGGTTTTCACCGGTAACAACGCCCGGCTGTACAACGTCTAAAATCTTGGTCATNTTAAGAATTTCCTTGATCAATAAAATAAGTATTTCTGCTGGATTGTGCGCATTATTGTGTGCGCTCTTTAAAATGCCTGCTTAAAGCAGGCATTCTAAAAATTACTGCATGTCAGCTGCACGCTTCTCTAAGATTTCAACTGCAGGTAACTTCTTACCTTCAACGAACTCTAAGAAAGCACCACCACCAGTGGAGATGTAGGAGATCTGATCCTGAACACCAAACTTCTGGATGGAGCTGATAGTGTCACCGCCACCGGCTACAGAGAAAGCCTCTGAAGAAGCAATAGCCTCAGCCATAGACTTAGTACCAGCTGCGAACTGATTGAACTCGAATACGCCAACTGGGCCATTCCATAAAATGGTCTTAGCGTTCTTAATAGCCTCGTTGATGTTAGCCATGGACTTAGGGCCTAAGTCGAAGATCATATCGTCATCTTCAACATCCTTAAGATCCTTAGTTACAGCAGGGGTCTTCTCATTGAATTCCTTGCCTACAACAACGTCAACGAACTCAGGGATAGAAGTCTTTTTAGCTAAATCCTGAGCGGTTGGGATGAGGTCAGTCTCACATAAAGACTTACCAACCTTGTGGCCTTGGGCTGCAATGAAGGTGTTGGCAATACCGCCACCTACGATTAACTGATCTGCAACCTTTAATAAGCTGTTGAGGACTGGCAGCTTGGTGGAAACCTTAGAACCACCAACGATAGCAACCATAGGACGAGCTGGGTTGTCCATAACCTTGCCTAAAGCTTCAAGCTCAGCTACTAACAGAGGGCCTGCAGAAGCAACAGGAGCGAACTGGGCAACACCATAGGTGGTGGCCTGAGCACGGTGAGCGGTACCAAAAGCATCCATTACGAATACATCGCAAAGGGCTGCATACTTACGAGCTAAGTCTTCAGCGTTCTTCTTTTCACCAACGTTGAAACGGCAGTTCTCAAGAACTACAACCTCACCTTCGCTAACCTCAACACCATCAAGGTAATCCTTAACTAAACGTACAGGAACACCCTCAAGCTTGGTGGCCATGTAATCAGCAACAGGCTTTAAAGAGAATTCTTCGGCGTACTCACCTTCAGTTGGACGACCTAAGTGAGAAATAACCATAACCTTAGCACCTTTCTTTAATGCTAACTTAATGGTTGGCAAACTAGCCATGATACGCGCATCAGAGGTAACTTTACCATCAGAAAGCGGTACGTTCAGGTCTGCACGAATTAAAACACGCTTGCCTTTTAAGTCAAGGTCGGCCATCTTGATAATTGCTGCCATATACGATTCTTTCCTCAAATTAAATCATTATCCTCAAAACTTATGATATGCCTCATAAGTTCTGGATGTTTTTATTGTAACACAAGCTACAAAATATACAATTTTAGCAATCAAAAACAGGCTAAAACTGAAAACTATTTTCACAGATTTAACGAAAACAGGCCCAAAACTTAATGTTTGGGCCTATCTAATTAAATCACTTAAGATTAGAGTAAGGTCTTAGCAGTTGCTACAACATTCTCTACAGTGAAGCCATAACGCTTAAAGAGTAATGCTGCAGGAGCTGAAGCACCGTAGTGGTCGATGCAAACAGTCTTGCCCTTAAGACCAATATACTTGTACCAGCAAGTAGAAACACCTGCCTCACAGGCCAAACGTGCAGTTACACAAGAAGGTAATACAGACTCCTTGTAAGCCTCATCTTGACGATCAAACACGTCAGTTGAAGGCATAGAAACAACACGAACCTTGTGACCTTCCTTCTCAAGTTCTTGAGCTGCATGGAAGCATAATGCAACCTCAGAACCAGTACCAATTAAGATAAGCTCTGGAGTGCCTTCGCAATCGCGCAGTACATAACCACCACGAGCAATATTGTCTACCTGCTCATCAGTACGAGGCATCTGCTCTAAGCCCTGACGTGTCAGAACAATGGCGCTAGGGCCATCTTTACGCTCAATCATGGAAGTCCAAGCCTGAGCAGTCTCTACCATATCGCATGGACGCCAAGAATCAAAGTTTGGCATTACACGGAAGGAGGCCATCTGCTCAATTGGCTCATGGGTAGGGCCATCTTCACCAACACCTATAGAATCGTGGGTAAATACGTATAAAGTAGGAATCTTCATTAAAGCAGACATACGTAAAGCATTCTTTGCATAGTCTGAGAAGATTAAGAAGGTACCACCATATGGACGGAAACCACCGTGTAATAAGATGCCGTTCATAGCTGCGCACATGGCAAACTCACGGACACCCCAGTGGATGTAGTTACCATCTAAGTGACCTGGGAGAACTTCCTTGGAGGATTTGTTCATAGTGAGGTTAGATGGAGCTAAGTCAGCAGAACCACCAACAAGCTCTGGCATGAAGGAACCAAAGAAGTCTAAAGCGACTTGGCCGGCCTTTCTAGTTGCAAGCTTAGGATCTGGCTGTTTTTGTAAAGAGTGAACCCACTCAGAGGTCTTTTTAGCAAAATCGCAAGGTAACTCTTCTTTTACGCGGCGCTCAAACTCAGAGGCAAGCTCTGGATATGCAGTCTTATACTCTGCAAATAACTTATCCCAAGAACCCTCAAGCTCAGCACCCTTTTGGGTAGCATCCCACTTCTGATAAATTTCAGATGGGATCTCAAAAGGACCATACTTCCAGCCTAAACGCTCCTTGGTAGCCTTGATCTCATCATCACCTAAAGGAGCGCCGTGAGAAGAAGCCTTACCTCCCTTGTTTGGAGAACCAAAGCCAATGGTAGTTGGGCAAATAATAATAGAAGGACGGCTTAAATCAGCTTTAGCAAGCTCAATTGCAGCACGAATCTGCTCGCCATCGTTACCATCTTTAACCTCAATTACCTGCCAGTTGTAGCCTTCAAAGCGCTTTTTGGTATCATCGGCAAACCAATTCTTAACAGAACCATCAATAGAAATACCGTTAGAATCATATAAAGCGATAAGTTTACCTAAGCCTAAAGTACCAGCTAAAGAACATGCTTCATGGGAAATACCTTCCATAAGGCAGCCATCGCCCATAAATACATAGGTAAAGTGATCTACGATATCAAAACCGTCACGGTTGAACTCGTCAGCTAACATGCGCTCGGCCATTGCCATACCAACAGCATTGCCTAACCCCATGCCTAATGGACCTGTAGTAGTTTCAACACCAGGAACTTCACCATACTCAGGGTGACCTGGAGTCTTAGAATCCATCTGACGGAAATTCTTCAGATCGTCAATGGAAAGATCGTAACCGCTCAGGTGCAGTAAAGAATACATAAGCATAGAAGCATGACCATTTGATAAAACAAAACGATCACGATTTGGCCACTTCGGATTCTTTGGATTGTGATGTAAGAAACCGCGCCATAAAGCTTCAGCCATATCGGCCATGCCCATAGGTGCACCTGGGTGGCCAGACTTAGCCTTCTGTACACCATCCATGCTTAATGCTCTAATAGCATTAGCCAACTCTCTGTATTCAGTAGTCATTATCGATTACTCCTTGAATATTAATAAAGTTCAAGTCCATTAACTTGAATTCTGCCGTTTTTAATTTCAATATCAGCTTTGTAAGCTCCCTGTCCTGTTCTCTTAAAATTAGGAAGATAAGGAACAATACTGTCACTTACATCGTTAAGCTTAATTTTGAACTTTCCTTGAGCGCCAAAAAGAACTGAGAACAAATCTTCTCTACAAGGTAATACCATAGATCCTTTGGCGTTTGCTTTAAATCTATATTTATTGCTTATATTAGAATAAAAATAGTTTATATATAAATCATCTAAACCTAAGGTGAGATCACCTTCTGAAAAGATATTATTTAATGATAAAACCTCCAAACCTTTAGCCCCACTAAATGTAGCGTATGAAAAAGGACCAATAAATCCTCTGGTTTGGAGCTGACCATTATTGCTTTGAATATCTGTGTTATATTTTAAATTAAATTTATCCTTGGCGTCTGGCACTGTTGTATCAAATTTAAATTTAAAACTATTTATATTTGATAACATTGGACTAAACGCAAATAACCCCTCCGCTCCTAGCACCATATTACTATGCGGAGCTTTTTTTGTCTAAATAGGATTTACTTAAAGAATAAATACGCAATGCTGTAAAATAATTTGAAGCTATATTTGAAGCATCAAAAGAAGTCTCAATCTTATCTTCACTTTGTTTATTTAAACTAAAGTGTACATTTAATTCTTTTTTAGCAAATTTAGCTAAATGAGATAAATCTGAGGCAATAAAATGGTCTTTATATTTGCCATTTAAATAAGCGTTTATCTCAAAATTACGGGGCCAAAATCTAAACTTTAAACGCGTATCAGTTCTAAAATCTGGCTTTAAATTTAAAACCCCAATATCAACAAGTTCTTTGACTAAAACTCTTGTATCAATTTTAGCTTTAGCTACTAAAAATCTATTCCAAATTTCTACTGGGAGATCAGTTTTACCGCTATTGGTCATGTCATAGCAGTGTAAAGTTCCTTTTGAAGATAAAAGACCTTGATCATAAGTCTCGTAATGGAACTTATATTCATAAGGGATTAAGCCTTGGTTATATTTTTTATAAAGACCTTCATTGAATTCATTTAAAGCGTTATTTATCCCCTCTTCTACATAAGCTGAAGTGACATAAACTCCTGAAAAATAAATACCAACACATAAAAAAAGTGTTGAAAACAAAAATGTTATTAATTTTTTTTTCATAAATAAATTACTTCAATGAAAATCCAATCTAAAAATAAAGCCGATCCACAAGATCGGCTTTATAAATAACATTTTAATCAAAAATTTTAAAGATTAACCGAAAACTTTCTTGTAGTCAGCCTGGAACTTCTCGATACCAGCATCGGTTAATGGATGGTGAGTCATCTGCTCGATTACCTTGTAAGGAACGGTAGCAATGTCAGCACCTGCTAAAGCGCACTGCATTACATGAATTGGGTTACGAACAGAAGCGCAGATGATCTGAGAATCAATACCATTGATAGAGAAGATATCAGCAATATCACGAATTAAATCAAGACCATCAAAAGAGATGTCATCAAGACGGCCAATGAATGGGGATACGTAAGTTGCACCAGCACGAGCTGCCAAAAGAGCCTGGTTGGCAGAGAAGATTAAGGTTAAGTTGGTCTTAATGCCTTCCTTGGCGCACTGATGGCAAGCTTTTAAGCCTTCAACAGTCATAGGAATCTTAACAACCATGTTAGGGTGGATAGCAGCAATCTCGCGAGCTTCCTTAATCATGGTCTCAGCATCGGTAGTGGTTGCCTTAACCTCACCGCTGATAGGGCCATCAACAATAGAGGTGATCTCTTTAATAACTTCGTTAAAGTCACGACCTTCTTTAGCAATTAAAGATGGGTTGGTGGTAACGCCACAGATAACACCCATTTCATTAGCTTTACGGATGTCTTCAACATTTGCAGTATCAATAAAAAAACGCATGGCAACTCCTATTATTTTTTAAAGACCAAAATTTTTTCCTTGGCCTTAATTTTCCTTGGCATAAAGAGCTTTTATATATCTTTTAAATGCTCCAATAAGTTTTAGCGTATTGTACTGCAAAAAAAATCCGTAACCGTTTGCATTTTTTCATTTACGTGAGCTAACTCTAATTTTTACCTAAAAAATATTACGCAACACAAAACTTTACAAAATTTTCAAAAATAACAAAAAGTAAATATTATTAATTTAATATACTTTTTATAAATTCAATTCCCTAAAATAAATATTGTAAAAACAAAATTTAACTTAAAATTATTTTTCCAATCAATGTCAAATTTGACTATAATAGCCCAACATTAATCCCGCAATTATGGAGCTTGTATATGTCCCGTTTATTTACCTCTGAATCTGTTTCTGAAGGACATCCCGATAAAGTCGCGGATCAGGTCTCAGATGCCGTTTTAGATGCTATCTTAAGAGAAGATCCGTATGCTCACGTAGCCTGCGAGACTTTGGTTAAGACCGGTCTTGTCTTAGTTGCAGGTGAAGTTACCACTACTGCCAATGTCGACTTTGAATCTGTAGTTAGAAAAACCATCTGCGATATTGGCTATAACTCCACCGAGGTAGGTTTTGACGGTCACTATTGCGCTTTCTTAAATGCATTAGGTAAGCAATCTCCTGATATTAACCAAGGTGTAAGCCGTCAAAATCCTGAGGATCAAGGTGCAGGCGATCAAGGCATCATGTTTGGTTATGCAACAGATGAAACTGCTGAACTTATGCCAGCACCTATCACCTATGCTCATCAGTTAATGCGTCGCCAGGCTTTAGTACGTCGCCAAGGCATCCTTCCTTTCTTACGCCCAGATGCTAAAAGCCAGGTAACCTTTGCCTATAAAGATGACGGTACTATCGATTATATTGATACCATCGTTTTATCTTCCCAGCACACCCCTGATGTAAGCCAGGAAACTGTACATGAAGGTGTAATGGAAGAGATCATTAAAAAAGTTATCCCAACTAAATACTTAACTAAAGACACTAAGTTCTTCATAAACCCAACTGGTCGTTTCGTAATTGGTGGTCCTGTTGGTGATGCCGGTGTAACTGGTCGTAAGATTATTGTTGATACTTATGGTGGAGCTGCTCGTCACGGTGGTGGTGCTTTCTCAGGAAAAGATCCGTCAAAAGTAGATAGATCAGCTGCCTACGCTGCTCGCTATGCTGCTAAAAATATTGTAGCTGCAGGATTGGCTAAGCGTTGTGAAATTCAGGTATCCTACGCCATTGGCGTATCTAAACCTGTATCTGTATCTGTTAACACATACGGCACAGGCATTATCGATGAAGAGAAAATTGCACAGATGGTAACCTCTGTTATCGATTTACGTCCTTATGGTCTTATCAAGCAACTTGATCTGTTACGCCCTATCTATCAGCCAACCGCTACATACGGTCACTTCGGTCGTGAGGAATTCCCTTGGGAGCAGACTGATAAAGCTCAGATATTAAAAGATATGCTCTAATATCTAATTAAGATCAAAAAAGACTGTTAAAAATAGTATGAACCCCGTTATTGATCACTTCGATTGATAACGGGGTTTTATATGAAACTGACATATACTCAAAAATTACTTGTAGTAAAAGACTGTGAACAATTTGGTGTTGCTTTTACTGCCAGAAAATGGTTACTTTCAACATCATATGTAAGTAACCTGTTTTATAAAGCCAAAAATAACTGTTTGTTACCTCATGGGCACTCAACCAAATACTCACCTGAATTTAAGATTATAGTTGCAAAAGCTTATGCAAAAGGAATTTATGGTTTAGAAGATATTGCTCAACTCTATGGAATACGAGCTCAATCATCAGTAAAAAATTGGTATGATATTTATCAGTCTCAAGGTGAAGAAGGATTGATAAATATGAATGCTCAAGGCCGTCAAACTAAAAAATCTTCAACAAAAAAAATTAATGTAAATAAGCTTATTGATTCAGAAAAACCGTTCTCTGAATACACTCATGAAGAAGAGAAAGCTTTAAAAATGGAGCTTTTAAGACTTCGTTGCCATGAGGAGTTCTCAAAAAATTCGAGGCCTTAACCCAAGAATATCTAGAAAAGAAAAACAACAAATAAAAGCAAAATTAATCCTTGAGTTAAGGCCTAAATATCCATTAAAAATGCTTTTAGAAGAAGCTTCTATGAGTAGAGGTTCTTACCTATACCAATTACGTAAAGCTCCTTCCAAGAACCTTGATAATGTCTATAGTGAGCAGCTTGCTGCAATCAGGAAGATTCATGCTGATAGCAAGGAACGCTATGGCTATAGACGTGTTATGTACGTTCTACGCAATCAGGGCACGCCCCTCAATCACAAAACCGTACATAAGCTTATGCAGCATCTGAATTTGCAAGGAGCTCATCCTAAAGCTTATAAGAAATACAACTCCTACAAAGGAACTGTTGGAAAGATTGCTCCAAACATTCTTAATCGAGAATTCAATCCTCCTAAGCCTATGACGTCCTTTGCAACAGATATATCAGAATTTGCTATTGCTAATGGTAAATTATATTTATCTCCAATTATTGATATGTGTAGCAATGAAATTGTTGCTTATGATATTTCAAGAAGTCCTGACCTTAGACAAATAAATCGCATGCTATCTCGTTTTGGAAAAGTCATCAGAATCAATAACATAAAAGAAGCTTTGATTCATTCAGATCAAGGGTGGCAATATCAAAATAGACTATACACTAATTGGGTAAAACAGCATAATTTAACCCAAAGTATGTCTAGAAAGGCAACTACTCACGATAACATTATGATTGAGATATTCTTTGGCAGAATGAAGGTAGAAATGTTTTATGGAAAGGAAAAGACCTTTAAAGACTTAAATTATCTGGAGAAAGCTATTAAAGATGGTTCTTCGCCAAATCTGTGGCTAACTAAAATTTTATATCTAATTTTGTTATACCAATAGACAAAAAAATGGTCGTTCCCAATTAAGATTGAATTAACCAAAATCCATCAATCAAGGAGAACGACCTATGGCTATTGTACCTGATTTTCAATCTGATTTAACAAACCATTTTTTCAAAGGTTTTAAGATTTCTTCCCATTTTATAGATGATAAAGCTAAGGAAATTCATTTTTATCTTGAGCCTTGCAGTGAATTTCCTGTCTGTCCTTGGTGTAAAGGCAAGAATGTAGTTGTTCACGAATATAGAAAACGAATTGTGCAAGATGATTCCATTTTGGGGTATAAGACTGTTTTATTTATTACCTATAGAACCTTTAAATGTAAGTTCTGTAATAAATATTCCACTGAAAAAATAGAGTTCCTATCTGAAAACAGTCGCTTTACAACAAGGGTTGCAGACTCTGTTAATGAAGATTTAGAAAGAGCCAGGTCTATTAAAGATACTGCTGAAAGAACAGGTTTAAGCTGGTCTTCCTGCAAAAGAATTCATAAGCGATACCTTAAAAAGAAAATATACTTTAATTTAGGTCAAGCCTCTCACATTGCTATTGATGAATTCTCTATTAAGAAAGGCCATAAATATGCAACTGTAGTTGTTGATTTAGATACTAAAAGAGTTATTTGGGTTGGTAAGGGTAATACTGTACGAGAGGTTAATCGCTTCTTTAAATTATGCGGTACAGAGGGCTGTAAACAAATAAAAGCAGTAGCAATGGACCAAAATGCAGGATTTGCTACTTGTGTTAATAAGTATTGCCCTAATGCCAAAGTTGTCTATGATTTATTCCATATGGTTTATAACTTTGGAAGACTTGTTATAAGCGCCATAAGACTAAGACTTGCCTATGAAAATAAAAACAAAAATGATGACAATGCTTATTCTCTTTTAAAGCGTTCAAGATTTCTGTTACTTACAAAAAACTCCAATTTATCAGAAGAAAAAAGAATAAAACTTAATGATATTTTTAGCTTTTATCATGATTTATATGCAGCTAATGAGCTAAAAGAGCTATTACTTGAAGTATTCCATGCTCACTCAAAAGAAGAGTCAGAATCTCTTTGGGATGAATGGGTAAGGTTAGCTTTACAGTCAAAAGTTCAAGAGATTACTAAGTTTGCCAAAGTGCAAAACAGAAGATACCGAGATGGTATAACAAATTCAGGCATTTACAGGATTAGGACAAGCGTTCTTGAAGGGATAAACAATAAGATAAAAGTATTAAAAAGATTAGCTTATGGATTTAGAGATGCTTTTAGAGGTAATGCTTATGTTTAACATATAGCCCTAATGAATATAATCTCAATTTCATTAGGGCTATCCACAGATTCTCGGAAGAACCTTTCTTTTTGAGGATCATGAATTCATTTAGGGGCAATTCACTTGAATGCTAAAAGGATCCATGGTCAATTTTGTATATTATTTTCCAGGGATCCCACAGATTTGGAGATGAGCCTTAAAGATTATATAAATTGGTATAACTCTGACAGAGTATGTAAAAAGTTAAAAGGCCTGTCTCCTATTCATTTTAGGAAACAAGCCTTAAATTCTGCTAGTATGACTTAGAAACTTAAGTGATCAATTTCAGGGTCCATACTAAAATAACAGTCTTTTTTTATACATAATATTTATTAGAGAACTACATCTTGAATGAGTACTGAGATATTGTCCTCCTCAAGATTATCCCTAAGCGCTCTATGCTTTATTTCTTCAAAAGTGTAAGCATCTTGTGGGTATAAAACAACTAAAGCCTTATCCCCATTTTTCAAGAAATTATGCTCACCAAATTCAGTGTAACGAGTTGCACCTATTGAAACCATCACGCGCTCAGGCTTACCAGCTGCTAATAAATAAGAATGCAAATCTTCAGCAGGACCTTCATTTTGCTGATGATTAAACTTATCTACAAGCCAATTTAAAAGCTGTTGGTAAATGTAACTATAGTCAGATACAGCACTATCTTCACCATAAGTATAAATTTCACCATCACGAATTAAGAAACTGGCAATACGATACTTATCTAAAATACCGCCCTTTTCAAATTTATCAATCTTAATAAAATTACCGGCAAAGCCCTTGCTTGATTCACCCCAATTCTTCTTTTGACTAATCTTTTTAGCGCCTTCTTTACGAATAGAGCAATCATTTGAAGCGCTAAAGACGATTGGAGTTAATTTAGAAACATTATCCCCATCATAAACAACATCACAAACAATAGCGCACTCAGGCTCTATTTGTAATTTGCTCTCACCTTTTGGGAAAATAATTCTGTACTCATCAAATGGGAAAATACCTAAAAACTCAGGTACAGGAGCTTTAGCATTTGGAATAAATGTTGGGAATACAGCTTTAGGAGCTTTGGCCTCAACTGTTTTTACTTGAGTAAAATCACGAGCCTCTCCTGCCTGCTCAAGATGGCCTGTAAAGTTTCCAGCAACACCGAAAGTTGCCATGGAACGTAAATCAATATTCATCAATTATCTCCTGTGCAGCTTTAAAAAGATGCATAACAATTATGGCTATATTTTATATTACATATGATGATGAAAAAAGCCGATTACCTCTGCATATTTTTGAAAAAACTAATAAAATCTAAATTTAAAAGTTTTCCATCTAAGGAGAAGTTCTTTTTTTTAATTTTTTAATATATTTTTTAAAATCCATTATTAAATAAAAACACTCTTTATTTATAAAATTTCTGTAAAATAAAAGAATTATCAACTCCTAAAACTTATATAAAAATCAAATTAAAAGTCGTAAAACTTAATGTTTATAAAAAAAATCATTTCAATTTTTGTTATCAATTGCTTATGTATAACTCTTGCAAATGCACAAGCTCCACAAGTTCAAACCTTCAGACAAGCCAAACAAGAGCTTCCTTATATTTTTAAAAATCTTAATGATCCTAAAACTCTTTACTGTGGCTGTGACATTAATTTTCCTAAAAAAGGATATAAACCAAATTTAGAATCTTGCGGCTATAAGGTTCGCAAAAATGCCAAACGCGCGCAACGTATTGAAGCTGAACACATGATGAGTGCCTGGCAATTTGGTCATAACCTCAAATGTTGGCAACAAGGTGGTAGAAAAAATTGCGCAGCATCTGACAATTTATTTAAGCAGATGGAAGGAGATTTACATAACCTCTACCCAGCTTTAGGCGAGGTAAATGGGGATAGAAACAATTTTAGATTTGCCCAAAATGTACGTGCTCCTAAACTTTATGGCAAATGCCAAATGTTAATTGACAGAAAACGCCAAAAAGCCAATCCTCCTGATAGAGCCAAAGGTATTGTTGCAAGAGCTCATCTGTACATGCAAGAGCGCTACAACATTGCTTTAAGCCCTGAAGAAATAAGTATCTTCAATCAATGGAATCGCCNNAATTTAAACCTGATAGCAATGAATGTAAGCGCAATGAGCTTATTAAAAAAATTCAAGGTAACGATAACCCATTTGTCACTGCAAAATGCACTAANNAAGGTAAATATGAGAACCGTACGTATTTATGAAAACACCACCCCCTTACAAGAGGGCTCTGAATTTAAATTATGTGAAGATGGCTTTGGCCATCTTTGCCGCGTATTACGTTTTAAAGCTGGAGATGAATTTGTAGTTTTTGACGGTTCTGGCAATGAATTTAATGCCAAACTCTTAGAAGTTGGTAAAAGTGCTAAAGCAATATGCCAAGATAGAATTGAACGTAATGTCGAATCTCCTTTACAAATTGAGTTAGGTCAGGTTATAAGCCGTGGCGATAAAATGGATTTTACTATCCAAAAAGCTGTGGAAATGGGCATTTTTAAAATTACCCCGTTAAACTCAGAACGCTGTGGCGTAAAACTTGATGCTCAAAGACGCGAAAAAAAAGTTTCACAATGGCAAAAAATAGCCTCTAGTGCTTGTGAGCAATGTGGAAGAAATGTTGTTCCTGAAGTTGCCCCAATTACTGATTTACAACAATGGTGTGAAATTCAAGATCCTGATTGCTTAAGCTTAACCTTAGATCCAAAAGCTAATATAAAGATCTATGAAGCTAACATTCATAAAAAAGTAAGATTACTCATAGGACCTGAAGGCGGTCTTAGTGCTGAGGAAATTTTACAAGCAAAGAAATCTGGATTTATAGGTGTAACTTTAGGTCCGCGCATTTTACGTACAGAAACTGCTGCTTTAGCTGCTTTAAGTATTTTAGGCAGTCACTTTGGAGATCTCTAAATTTATGGAAAATTCCCTTAATACTGAAAACCTTGTTTTGGGTAAGCATACTCGTTATTACGAAGAATACAGCCCATCACTATTGCAACCTATTTTAAGATCCCAAGGTCGCCAGAGCTTAAAGTTAAATAAATTTCAAGGTTTTGATTTATGGCGCATTTATGAACTTACCTACCTTGATTCTTTAGGTATTCCTAGAACTTGTTGGGGTTGCATCAAAGTTGATGCTCAAAGCGACTTTATTGTTGAAAGTAAATCTTTAAAACTTTATTTAGGTTCTTTTACCATGACCAAATTTGGTTCTTTAGATGAAATTGAAAAGATAATAAAACTTGATTTAGATGAAGTTTTAAAAACTTCTGTTAGTGTCAAACTTTATGATCTTGAAACATGCGCCTTCCCTTTGAGCGCTCCTGAGGGCACTTTAATTGATAAAGATGCTGTAGTTGAAAATATAAGCTTTGACTACAATCCTTCTTTATTAAAATTTGACGGTAACGATAAAGTTGAAGAAATTTTACGCTCTAATATTTTACGTACCTTATGCCCAGTAACTTCTCAACCTGATCATGCTTCTGTAATTATTAGCTATCAAGGTCGCAAAATAGATAGAAACTCTTTATTTGCCTATCTTTGCTCCTTAAGACGTCACCAAGGCTTTCATGAACAGTGTGCTGAACTTATCTTCAGTGATATCAAAACTATCTTAAAACCTAGAAATTTAACAGTGATGGCTTGTTTCACCCGTAGAGGTGGTATCGACATCAATCCATTTAGATGCGATGACATAAATGACTGCAAAGTACAAATCTTAAGAACATTCCGTCAATAATCAAAATAGCAAGACGCACAAAGCGTCTTGCTTAAAAATCCTACCTCTCTCCCATTTTTATCAAAAAAACACCTTTAATTTAACTAGTTAGTTTATTATTTTTATTAGATTTAACGTAATTTTGATCTATATTTCTAAATGATAATTAAAATAAAAATTTATAAATTTTAATTTAAATTAAGGAGCATGCATGAGTATCCAGGAAGTATGGCCATCAGGAGAGATGGCTCTATTGACGCAAAATGAAGCCGATAGTATTTCCTTAAGCTCCAAAGGCAAACTTTATGATTTATATCGTAATTGTTCCCTTGCAGTCTTAAATAGTGGCAACCTTACTGACAATTCTAAGGAGTTGCTTGAAAACTATGAGAACTTTGAGATCAATGTTCTTAGAAATGAACGTGGTCTTAAAATTGAACTTATAAACCCTCCTGAATCTTCAGTGGTTGATGGTCGCATTATCAAAACTTTACGCAATCATCTTTATTCTGTACTTCGTGATTTAGTACAAATAAAAATCTATAAAGAAACTTATGAAAAAAATGTAAGACCATCATTTAATACTGAAGGTGAGTTTATTACTAACAGTATTTTTATGCTGTTACGTAATGCCCAAGTGATGCAACCTGGCACTAAACCAAATTTAGCTGTATGTTGGGGCGGTCACTCTATATCTCGCTTAGAGTATGACTATGCTTATGATGTAGGTATTGAATTAGGCCTCAGAAAAATTGATATATGCACAGGCTGCGGTCCTGGCATTATGGAGGCTCCTATGAAAGGTAGCATGGTTGGCCATTCTCAACAATGTGCATGCCACCAATGCCGCTTAGTAGGTTTAACAGAACCTTCCATCATTGCCGCAGAACCACCTAATGCTATGGTATCTGATCTGGTAATTTTACCTGATATTGAAAAGCGCCTGGAAGCTTTCGTACGTTTAGGTCATGTTCTCATCGTCTTCCCAGGTGGTCCTGGTACTGCCGAAGAGCTTTTATACATCTTAAGTATCAAGCTTATGGAAGAGAATCGCCGTACAGTTATGCCTTTAATCTTAACTGGTAACGAGGAATCCCGTCCTTACTTTGAAGCTTTAGAAAACTTCCTTGTAAAGTGCTTTGGTGAAGATATCACCCGTATGTATAAGCTAATTATCAATGATCCTAAAGCTGTAGCTTGTGAGGTTCGCAAAAACCTTGATACTGTATACGATCATCGTACCATTATTCACGATTCTTATTGCTTTAACTGGGCTTTAAAGATCCCTGAGGAATTACAACATCCTATGGATGTAACTCATGAGAATATGGCTGCTTTAAATCTGCATCGCAATCAAGAACCTTGGAAATTAGCTGCAAACTTAAGAGCTGCATTCTCAGGTATTGTAACTGGTAACGTCAAAGAAAAAGGTATCACCTTAGTGGCACAAAAAGGGCCTTTCACCTTACATGGTGATGAGGATATCTTAGATAGCATGGAAAAGCTTTTAAACGATTTTATCGAACAAAAGCGTATTTTACTCTCGCAGCGTGAATACAAACCTTGCTATGTTTTAAAGAAAGACTAAGTAAATACAAAACACTAAAATTATGGTGCCCCAAAAAGTTAAACAAACTTATTGGGATTTTTTTACCCTAATTTTTTTATTTTTTCTAATATTAATCTAAGTTTTATATTTTATGTTTACATATACATTAAGACATAAATGTATTTTAGGGTATTTTATGAAATCTTTAAAAATTGCTACTTTTTCTGTTTTATTGTTAAGCTCTTATATGACAATAGCCGGGGATCTTTATTCTGATCCCTTTGGTAATATTTATGATGAAGACTCACCTTTTTCTATAGGAAAGATTGAAAGTGGATATGAAGGAAAACTCCACAGTGATCCTTTTGGTAGTATCTATGTAGGAGATAGTCCTTTTTTCTATAGGAGAAATTCACGATGCAAGTGGTAGAGAAGGTACTGTACATAGAGATGACTTCGGTCATATCTACATTGGCTCCTCTCCCTTTGAATCGGAAGATATAAAAGACGTTTTAAATATTGAAGATTAAAAAAAGTCCCTTTTTAAGGGACCTTTCAAAAATTTTAAGCTTTAATTATTTACGCTCTAATACCTTAACGCCATCTTCAGTTGCATAAAGAACAACCTCAGCGCCACGTTTGGCAAATAAACCAACAGTAACAACACCTGGGATGGCATTGATTTGCTGCTCTAAGATTAATGGATCGGTAATGTTAAGACCGTGAACATCTAAAATCTCACAGCCGTTGTCAGTGATGCAACCTTCACGTAAAACAGGATTTCCGCCTAAAGCACGTAAAGCGCGAGCTACAACCTCACGACCCATAGGGATTACTTCTACAGGAAGTGGGAATTTGCCTAAGGTGTCAACAAGCTTGGACTTATCAACAATGCAAACAAACTTCTTTGACATAGAAGTTAAGATCTTCTCGCGAGTTAAGCATGCACCACCACCTTTAATTAAATTAAAGTGAGGATCGACCTCATCGGCGCCATCGATATAAACGTCATAACCTTCAACAGTGTTAGGTTCAACAACATTTACACCAATCTTCTCTAAAAGCTCAGTGGTTTTGTTAGAGCTACTTACAGCGGCCTTTACCGGAATATTGTTTAAACCGATTTGCTCAATGAACTTAACTACAGTTGAACCACTACCTACGCCTAATACACCATCTTTAGGAATGTACTTTAAGGCCTCGCGGGCAACCATTACCTTTAACTCATCCTGTGTCATCTTAAAGCTCCTTAAAATTAAGCAATAGTGATCTTAGCAAAGCGACGCTTGCCAACTTGCCATACACAAGTACCAGCCTCTACCTTATAGTCTTTGCTGGTAATTACATTACCATCACACTTTACGGCATTTTGCTTAATCATACGTAAAGCCTCAGAGGTAGTAGCACATAAACCAGCTTCTTTTAATAAGTTAGCTACAGGCTGTGCACTTAAAGTAATCTCAGCTATATCCTCAGGTAAAGCGCCTTTGGCAAACTGGCTTAAAAAGCCATTTACAGCAGCATCTGCAGCTTCCTTGCCATGATAACGCTCAACAATCTCGCGACCTAACTCAATCTTAGCATCGCGTGGGTTTTTGCCCTGATTTAAACACTCATATTTAATCTTGGCGATCTCATCTACAGTCTTAAAGGAGAGTAAATCGTAGTAGCTCCACATTAAGTCATCAGAGATAGACATGATCTTACCGAACATATCGCGTGGCTCATCAGTAACACCAATATAGTTGTGCTTGGACTTGGACATCTTAACTACGCCATCAAGACCAACTAATAAAGGCATCATCAATACGCACTGAGGCTCCATGCCTGCATCTTTTTGTAACTCACGGCCCATTAACAGGTTGAACTTCTGATCAGTACCACCTAACTCAACATCAGCCTTTAAAGCAACAGAATCATAACCTTGGAATAAAGGATATAAGAACTCATGAATAGCAATTGGCTGATTGGAAGTGTAACGCTTTGAAAAATCATCGCGCTCAAGCATACGTGCTACAGTTAACTTAGAGGCTAACTTAATGGTACCTGCTGCACCTAATTTCTCGCACCACTCAGAGTTGTAACGGATCTCAGTTAAATCTCTATCTAAGATCTTAAATGCCTGATCTGCATAAGTCTGAGCATTTTCTAAAATCTTCTCACGTGGAAGCTCAGGGCGAGTGGCATTTTTGCCTGATGGATCACCAATAGCTGCAGTGAAGTCACCGATAACTAATACAATCTTGTGACCTAATTTCTGGAAGGTACGCAGCTTATTTAAAATAACTGTATGACCTAAATGAATATCAGGAGCAGTCGGATCCATGCCTAATTTGATAATCAGCTGACGACCTGAGGAAAGTTTTTTGCGTAACTCATCGATTGGGATAATTTCCTCAGCACCACGGGCAATTTCACGTAATGCCTCTTCAACACTAGCCATGTCCCTTATTCTCCTTTTAAGTTTTAAGGCTTAAATTAAACTATTTCTCAAAAAATGAGGTTTTAAACAAATGATCTGTTTTTATACCACAAACTACATAACTTTTAAACGCTATTATTTTAAAGCATTTTGAGCATAATGCCCATTTAAAGCAGGAGCAATCATACCTAAAATCGCAATCTTTTTGGAGCCTGTAATATTTCTTAAATCCAAAGCCCTACCTTCAATACATTCTTTGGCAAAAAAGGCAAATGATTGCGCTTCTAAAATACATTCATCTACCCCAAAGTCACGGGTAGTCATGACTTTTATGCCATCATCTTTTAATAAGGTTTCAAAACGTGAACGTAAATATGGATTTAAAGCACCACCTCCACATAAAAGCAGATCACCTTCAGGTAAATTATGTGCATAGCGCATCTTTCTTATAGCGTTTATTGCCGCAAGAACCGTAAACTCATCTAATGTTGCCAATAAATCACCAATAAGATTTGGCATTTGCGTACATAAAAGTAAATGCTCTTTAATTAAATCAGCATTAAAATCTTCACGCCCTGTAGATTTTGGAGGATCTTTCTTTAAAAAAGGATGATCTAAAAACTCACAAAGCCAATCCATATGCACATGACCTGATGCCGCTATTTTGCCATCTTCATCATATTTTTTATTTAAAATAAGGCGGCAGCATAAATCACATAAAGTATTAGCAGGGCCACAGTCAAAACCTGCCACAACTTCGCCTTGAGGCTTTATAACAGTTAAATTGGCAATACCACCTAGATTTAAGACATAACGTGTTCTTTTATCGTCTTTAAATAAAGCTTTATGAAATACCGGGGTTAATGGTGCACCCTCTCCCCCTTGTGCAATATCGGCTGCTCTAAAATTAGACACTGTATCAATACCACTTAAAGCTGCTGTCAAAGGAGCATTATCAAGTTGCACTGAAAAGCCTAAATGAGGTCTATGCCTTACAGTTTGACCATGTGAACCTATTGCAATAATGTCATCTGCTTTAAGATGGGACTTGTCTAAAAGCATGGAGACTACTTCATTTGAGGCATAAGATAAAATATTTGCGGCTTTATAAGCGTTTTCAAGCTCATCATCTGACTTTTGGCAAAGACTATGCAGTAATAAAGCCTCTGCTTTTGACCAAGGCCTGTAAGCTTTGCAAACAAGCTTCATGCCATTTTGAAAATCGCAGATACAGCCATCCATTCCATCGATGCTAGTTCCTGACATAAGTCCTATGTAATATTTATGCATAAAAGCTCACCTGCAAATTTTATAAAATTTAATTTCTAAAATTAGGCCATTTCTAAGTCTTATCTAAGAAACAACTACCATAATATTAATTAAGGAATATTTATTTGGGATCTGATTATGTTAAAGCATAAGGCTTGTTTAGGTTTAATCCTATTAGCAGTTTTTTCTGTATCTGGCTGTTCTGTACATTACATGGATAAAGATAATGGCCGCAACCATAAAACTTACTATAAAGTAAAAGCTCATCCACACACAATTTATCGTCACTATGATTTTGATGATGATTATTTTGAGGACTTAGATGATCTTGATGACTTAGGCGAGCTTGATGATTTAGACATAAAAATAAGACCTGGAATTAAGATTGATTTTGATGACTAAGACTCAAGGAAGCATTTATGAATAAAAAAAGCATGATAATTGCCACGCTGTTAGCAATATGCCTGCCGCTTTCAGCCTCTTATGCACAAAACGTAAATTCTAATAATTTACAAAATAATATGCAGGATAATATAAGAGCAAATCCAAATTGCCCTTACTTACAAAATTGCATCCGTCAAAACCAAGATGGTGCTAATTTACAAAACAAAAGACCTCAAGGTGGTCGTCATTTAAGACAAAATCGTAATTTAAATAATGACAATACCTATGGCTACAGACACCATGCAAATCGTCATGGACATCGCCATCAAAATATAAATTATTTAAATGACCGTCCTTGTGATACACGGGTAAATCAAGATTGCCCTTACAATGGTGTAAGACAATATCGCAATGCGCCACGAGGATTTAATAACTAAACAAAATCCATTACACCCAAAAAGTGCGTCAATTTAGTTATCTAGGTTGACGCACCATGAAAGTCCAACACAAATGAGTTTGTCTCAGAGTAAGTTGGGCTTTTTATATTTCTTCGTAATAAAGGCCATCTAAAATAGGATCTAATTTATCAAGATCATTTTCTGCTTCTTGCTCATCCATAAGACCTGACAAAGGATCAAAACCTTGAGGAGTTGAACTTGGAAGAGGTATACCTAAAGCTATAAAATAATCAGCTTTTTTACCTACTACCTCATCGTAAAGATTTCCTTCAGGAGTTACTTTAACTAATATATTGTTTAAACTTGAAAGTAACTTGCCATCACTTGAATAGATTATTTTGCCCTTAATTACTTTATTTTTAACAGCTTTTTTATATTTTTGTAGGCGTTTTCTTACCATTATAGATAAGGTTGTTGCGATAAACTGAGTAAACAGTCGGCCTGATAAGCTTTTATCTTTATGACATCTTGGACGATTGCAAGCTAAACGGTATTTTAAGGTATTAAATGCATATTCAACTTCTGCTCTGTCATAATATCTTTGATAGCAAACACAAGGATCTTTTTCACAATCACTAAGTAAAGCTCTAATACCACGATATTTAAGGTTCTTTTCAACAAGAATATCGGATATTACCCATATATCATTGCCGCAATCATCTTTGATATACTCTAAGTATCTGTCTTTTATAGTTTTATGTATATTATTTGTAAGTTCAAATCCGTCATTTAATAATTCACAGACAGTAGCAGCATTATAGTTGATTGCCTTTTCAGAGCTGAAACGTAAGTCAGGATCGTAATAAAAATGAAGGAACAGCTCTTTTTCTTCATCAAATCGTCTATTTTTGCCTTCAACTAAAGTAGAGGCATATTTCCATTTAAGTTTTACTGTATAAACATGTTGATTAAGCTTTTTATTAAAACTTGCTCTAGATATTAAACGATTGTAAGCCTCATATATTTCCTGTTGAATAAGACAGTTTTTAATATTAGTCCTCATATTAAAAACAAAACTTATGTTGTTACGTAAGCAATCATCGATATTAGAGGCAGAAGGGTAACCTTTATCACAAACAAAGACTATATTTTTGTTAAATTTAAGGCGTGTAGCATCAGCAATAGTGCGTCTTAAGGTAACAATGTCAGGAACCGCACCATTGTAAGCACGATAAAATAAAGGAATACCAGAATCTTGCTCAACTAACATAAGAACGTTGTACTGATATAAATCATCGCCATCTTTATTTTTACCAAAGTCGGCAAAACGCAAATTGGGAGAATAAGTTGATATGGATGTAGAGTCAAAAGCTAGATAAACGTAATCATTCTCATCTCGATTTTTAAAATAATAATCGTTCATGATTTCAATAAATCTATCAACCTTCTCTTCATCAATTCTTTCAAATAAACGATAAATAGAACTTGGAGATAGTACTCTCTGATAAGGGAGTCTTGTACATTCAGAAAATTCTTCGAACTGAGATATTTTATTGTTTTTACAAAGAATAAGATAATACGCTATAGATAGAATTTTTAAATAATCATTGTATTTAAAAAAGACACGGGATAAGGCTTTACCTATATTTGATTGAGAAACAATATAATCTAAAGCAAAAGTAGCACCAGCATGATAGATTTTAGTGTTTTTATAAAAGTCTAAAGAGTTTATCTGAGGCTCTTTGGCTTTAAAAACATACTTTCGTCCTTCACGAAAAACATCTAAGTGTTCAAGTTCAGGATAATCTTTAATAAAGTGTTCATCCCACTTAATAAGACCTTCCTTACCTCCATTTAAAATAACTCCAACTTTTTTAGAATTAGCCCTTCTAGAACGCTTTTTATCGGCATCCCAAATATTTTGATAGGTATATACATAATAACCACCTTTAGGACCTTTATTTAAAAGAAGAGAAGGTAATTTTGGAGGGTTTATAACAGCCATAGGAAGATACCGATAGATAATAATTAATACGTATCTAGTATACGATAAAATAAAAGCTTTGGCAATAGCGTAATAAACAAAATTAGATTGAAGAATCAGAGGGTTATTTTTTGTAAAAATAAATTATGTAAACAAAAAAAGTGCGCTTAATTATCTATAAACGCACTTTTTGGGATTACACTCACCTAAAAAATGCGGCTTATGCCGCATTTACTTTATTTATCTGCAAAAGGATCTTGCCCCTTAGTAAGACTTTCTAAGACTTTTAAAGCCTCATAGACCGTTCTCTCTCTTACCTCTTCTCTATCACCTTTAAATAAGAAGCATTTGGCAGCGCAATAAGAGTCCCTTACACAGCCACCAATCCACACTGTACCTACAGGTTTTAAAGCACTGCCTCCTTCTGGGCCTGCAATACCAGTTACGGAGACACTAATATCGGCATGAGAATTTAAAATAGCGCCTTTGGCCATCTCACAGGCTGTTTGTTCACTTACAGCACCAACACTTTTTAAAGTCTCTTCCTTAACACCTAAAAGCTCCATCTTAGATTCGTTTGAGTAAGTAACAAAGCCTCTGTCAAACCAAGATGAAGATCCGCTTACCCCAACTATAAAAGAGGAAATCATACCTGCCGTTAAAGATTCAGCTGTGGTATAAACTTTATGATGTTTTGAAAACAAAGTCTTTAAAGCTAAGGCTTTTTCTTCACATAAAACCTTTAAATCTTCCATAAAACCTTCCTAAACTTTAGCGTAGGAATCAAGTACTCTTAAAAGCTTAATTAAATAGGCAAACTCATCATGGCGTTCACGATAATACTCTTCGGCATAAGTATGAATAAGCATTCCTTGAGGTAAAACACCACCTTCTAAAACAATCTCACGCAACTTAGGTAAAGCTACATACTCAAGCCATTGATGAAAATCCATAGTATCCATAAAAAATGGCACTGAGCTTAAAAAAGCCTCTTGAGAAGGGGCAAAGGCCTCAGCTCCCCATAACTTAAGCTCGCGCAATTCTTGTTCAATTTCATCTAAAATTGCAATGATGTTATTCTTTTTGTCCATTTTCATACTCTGAAAAATATTGCTCTAAAATCGCTGCAGCTGAAGCACAATCCACTCGACCTTTATCTTTAGCCAAAGCACGAAAACCCCCTTGCCTGAAGATTTCATCTTTAGCCTCACAAGAGGTTAAACGCTCATCTACAAATACGACTTTAATCTTATAATTTTGAGATAGTCTATTACCAAACTTTTTAGCTTTATATGTCAATGGCTGAAAACTACCATCCATATTTAAAGGCAGACCTACAACAAAAACTTTAGGTTGCCATTCTTTTATAAGGGCTAAAACCTCACTTTCGTTTGGAATGCCATCTTTAGCCTTTAAAGCCTTTACAGGACTTGCAGTTTTTAAGCGATCGTTACCTGAAGCTACGCCTATATGGCCTAAACCAAAATCAAATGCTAATACAAAAGCCATTACGGAATTGGTACTCCATCAACAATTAAAGGTCGACGACGACTTTGTCCTAAAATCATTGCCGAGATTACTGAGTATTCTCTTATCGACTCAAAACAAGTATCACCTATAGCCTGATGCAATTGCATAAAGTTTACAGGCGTGGTAATCATCATATCGAGACCTTTTACAAAACGAATACGCAAAAGCTCCGATAAAATTTTCTGATCAAATACGGTAAGACCTTCATTATTGGCGCACAAGCCATCCAATAGGAGTAAATCAACGCTGCAATAACGCTCCCACTCTTGTTGCTTTTCTGCAGTAACATCCGAGTTTTCATGCGCCATAAACAAACGAGTTTTCTTTAAATTGTCATAATTAACAATAAAAATATGACGACTTGAGGATTTCTCAAGCACACTATTGGCCACAGCATGGCACAAACATGTTTTACCAGTACCAGGGCCCCCTGAAACTAAAAACAATAAAGGCTCATTGTCTGTAATATCCAAAGACATACAAAAGCCTTGAGCTGTGGTAAAAGCCTTTTGATTGGCGCTATCCTTTGTTAAATTTGAAAAAGTCCATAAAGGATTAACGGCGCCTTGATTATGTAATTTATCTACATAATTGCGTCTTTTGGCAATTTTTGAGGCGGCAATTTCTTGGCTTGCAAGATAAGCTTCATGTTTACGCATTTGCACAATATCAATAGGCTCTGAAGGCGCATTCAAATCGACTTTAATGTTGCCAAGGCCCTCTATTGCCTCAATCAACACATCTACGCCACCTGCTAGATTATTTTTTCTATTTTTGTCGTCCATATTTGACCTCTGCTATACAGAAATTCTAACAAAATACAGCGCTCAAACCAAAAAAAAAGCCCTAGACTTTGTGTATAAAAAATCCCGCCTAAGGATTTTCCTCAGACGGGATTTTAGTAAATTTAAGCTACTTTAAAATTAGAGCATTTCAAAGTGAGTGCCGTTGCAGGCATGGGTCTCGAAGATAGTAGCATCACGGCCAGAAATAGCCTTGTACTTAGCCTGAACTGCAGCCTTTACCTTCTCAACATTCTCAGGCTCAACAACTGCTACACAGCAACCGCCGAAGCCACCACCGGTCATACGAACTGCACCCTTGCCCTCGCCTAAAGCTTCGCGAACAATCTCAACTAAGCCGTCAATCTCAGGGATGGTGATCTCGAAGTTGTCACGCATAGAGCAGTGAGAAGCATACATAAGCTCAGAGAGCTTAGCTAAATCACCATTCTCAAATGCAGAGGAAGCCTCTAATACACGCTCATCTTCAGTGATAACGTGTAAAGCACGACGGTATACAACATCAGACATCTTGTCCTTAGCTGCTTCTAATTGCTCTAAGGTGGCGTCACGCAGTAAATCAACACCGATGATCTTAGCTGCATTCTCGCAGTCGTTACGACGATCGTTGTACTCAGAACCTACTAACTGGTGTTTAACGTTAGAATTTAAAATTAAGATTACGAGGTTCTTAGGAACTGCAACCTGAGTTAACTCAAAGCTCTTGCAGTCAATACGTAAAGCATGATCAGCAACACCGCAGGCGGAGATGGTCTGATCCATGATACCGCACTTCATGCCGATATAAGCCTCAGAAGCCTGGCCCATTAAAGCGATTTCCTTTAAGCCAACGCCTAAACCGAAAGCACCGTTAACGAGGGTACCGAAGCATACTTCTAAGGAAGCGGAAGAAGATAAACCTGCACCCTGTGGAATATCACCGGAGATGGTTACATCTAAGCCTTGAACCTTATCGCCACACTTTTGAACTAAAAGCTGGGTCATGCCGCGCAGGTAGTTTACCCACAGCTTGTCAGCATTCTTCTCAATGTTAGCAGAGATCTTAAACTCATCGTAATCGTTGTTGAGATCGCATGCAACAATACGCATAGTATCAGTGCCGTTAGGCTTTGCAGCCATAGAGGTACCAAACTTAATTGCGCAAGGCATTACGAATCCACCGTTGTAGTCGGTGTGCTCACCGATTACGTTTACACGGCCTGGAGCATAGCTTTGCATGGTTGGCTGGCAACCAAACTTATTTACGAAAGCATCAATAGTAGCTTGTGAAACATTAGCCATTTTTATCCCTGTCCTTATATTATTTTTGAGTGTAGTGAATGTCTGATAATGCGCGCAGTCTATCGGCAGCTTGCTCTGCAGTTAAGTCACGCTGCTTCTCAGCTAAAAGCTCAAAGCCTGCGACAAACTTCTTAACAGTAGCGCTACGTAAGAGAGGCGGATAGTAATTAGCGTGGAGCTGCCACTCTGGGTGCTCATCACCATCAGCAGGAGCATTGTGCCAACCCATTGAGTACGGGAAAGAACACTCAAAGAGGTTGTCATAACGGCAAGTTAAACGCTTGATGGCAACAGCTAAATCGTTACGCTGCTCTTCGGTTAACTGATTGATAGTCTGTACTTTGAACTTAGGTAAGAGCATAGTCTCAAACGGCCAGAATGCCCAGAATGGAACTAAGGCTACAAAGTACTCAGTCTCGAAGATAATGCGTTCTTTCTTCTCAAGCTCAGCTTTTACATAGTCTAAAAGCAGAGGAGAATTGTGTTTATCGTAATAAGCTTTCTGGTTCTTAAGCTCTTTTAAGATTTCCTCAGGTAAGAAACCGCAAGCCCAGATCTGGCCATGTGGATGAGGATTGGAGCAACCCATTACAGCACCCTTGTTCTCAAAGAGCTGTACATACTTATAAGTCTTAGAAAGCTCGGTGAACTCTGAGGCCCATAAATCAACAACGTTGCGAATTGCTTCAACAGGCATTACAGGTAAGGTCTTACCGTGATCTGGAGAGAAGCAAATAACCTTAGCAGTACCACGAACAGGCTGAATTTGGAAAATGTCATCATTTACAAAATCAGTATCTAATGGAGTATCTGGGGTTAAAGCAGCAAAGTCATTGGTAAATACATAAGTACCGGTGTACTTTGGGTTTACATCACCACTTACACGAGTGTTACCAGGGCAGAGGTAGCACTTAGGATCGTAGCTTGGGCGGATCTCAGGTGGTAACTTCTCAACCTGGCCTAACCAAGGGCGCTTTGCACGGTGAGGAGAAACTAAAATCCACTCGCCAGTTAAGGCGTTATAGCGACGATGTGGATGAGATGTAAGATCAAAAGTAGTCATTTTTTTATTNCGCTCCTGCTAATCTTCATAACCATTAGGATTGTTCTTCTGCCAATTATAGGAATCAGCAGTCATGTCGTCTAAGCTCAATGTCGCACTCCAGCCTAATTCTTTCTTAGCTTTAGTTGCATCGGAGTAGCACTGAACTACATCACCGGCACGACGAGGAGCGAAGCGATATGGAAGCTCACGGCCAATAGCCTTAGAGAAGGCCTTAACCATATCAAGAACACTATAGCCAACACCGGTACCTAAATTATAGATGTGGGTGCCTGGCATGTTGAGGCAATGATTTAATGCAGCTACGTGACCCTTAGCTAAATCAACTACGTGAATGTAGTCACGAACGCAGGTGCCATCAGGAGTTGGGTAATCATTACCAAAAATATTTAAGTAAGGAAGTCTGCCTACAGCAACCTGAGTTAAGTAAGGCATTAAGTTATTAGGAATGCCGCGTGGATCCTCACCGATTAAACCTGACTTATGAGCACCAACTGGGTTGAAGTAACGTAAGAGAACCATAGAGAACTCAGGAACAGCCTTTTGTAATTCCTGGCACATGTACTCAATATCAACTTTAGTCTGGCCATAAGGGCAGTTGGCACGCTTTACAGGAGATTCTTCGGTTAAAGGTACGCTGTCAGGCTCACCATATACAGTTGCAGATGAGGAGAAGATGAAGTTGTAGCACTTGTGCTCTTTCATTACATCTAATAATACACGAGCGCCATTTACGTTATTGTCGTAGTACTCAAGAGGCTTCTTGACAGACTCGCCTACAGCTTTTAAACCAGCGAAATTAATAACGCCGTCAATCTTGTAGTTATTAAAAGCCTGCTCTAACTGCTCACGGCTACGAATATCACCACAAACAAAAGGAATATTCTTACCGCAAATCTTGTTGATGCGAGCTAAAACAGCCGGCTTGGAATTGCAGAAATTATCAAAAATAACCGGATCATAACCTGCATTAGCAAGCTCGATAACGGTATGACTTCCAATATAACCTGCGCCGCCTGTTACTAAAATAGTTGCCATATTAAACCTCCGGAAAAGCCAAAAAAATGCCATGTAACCGTTTACATGCCTTTCATTATAGAATCTATTTTAAATTTTTGCTCATTTTTTTGTGAAATTGCTCACGCTTTAGATCTTTTTTATTTATGTTTTATAAAATCTTGACTTTTGTTTTAGACAAATGCTGTGTAAACGTTTACTATAGCGTCAACAGCAGAGGAAACCTAAATGACTGATCTTAATCAAAATCCAGAAAAGCAGCCTACGATACGAGATGTTGCGAAACTTGCCCAAGTTTCTGTAGCTACTGTATCGCGTGTGCTCAATGGAACAGCTAAGGTCAGTGAAAAAGCTCGCAATGCTGTACTAAAAGCGCAGCGCGAGCTTGGTTTCTACCTAAATGCCAATGCCAGAGCTTTAGCTCAAAAAGATAGCGAGGTTATTGGTGTTTTAGTATCCGAGGTATCTGATCCCTACTTTGGTGTGATGGTGCGCTCTTGTGAAGAGATAGCCCATGAACATGGAAAGGCCTTGCTTGTAGCTCAAGGTTTCCATGATCCTGTACGTGAGCAAAGAGCAATTGAGAATTTACTTTCCCATCAATGCTCAGGCCTTGTAATTCACGCCCTGTCCATTCCTGATAGAGTACTTGCCCGTTATATGCAAGATTTTCCTTATATGGTAATTATCAACCGCGTATTACCAGGTTACGAAGATCGTTGTGTAAATATTAATAACTTCCAAGGCATGTACTTGTCTGTATCAACTCTTATAAAAAACGGACATCGTAAAATTGCTTTTATAAATTCCTCCCACCATATTGTAGATGCCTCAGAACGTTTAGCAGGCTATTTATGTGCGCTTCGAGATCACAATCTTGATGTCAATGAAAACATCATTATCTCTGAATTACCTCTTTTAGAAGGTGGTGCGAGAGCTGCTCAAAAGCTTATGGCTTTTCGGGGTGAATTTACCGCTGTTGCCGCTTATAACGATGCTTTAGCCGCATCTTGCATGGCAACATTTGAAAATGCTGGCATTAAGGTTCCAGATGAGGTGTCTTTTATAGGCTTTGATAACTTGTTCTTATCGTCTTGTCTAAACCCATCTTTAACCACCATCACAAACCCAGTTGATGATATGGGTGCTTCTGCAACCCGCTTATCATTAGCTTTATATCATCATGACTATAGCTACAAACTCCCAGAGTTTTCGACAATTCTTATCAACCGCAAATCTATACGTAACTTAAACGCCAATTAAATGTTTTTAACTTGCGTAAATCCTTTATAATTTAAAAAGATTTTAAAAACTTTTTTAATTTAAGCTATGTCTAAAAAACCAATCGAATTGCATCCAAGCTGGCAAAAAAAAGCCCGCGAAGAAAGAGAAAATAAACGTTTTACTATTGTACAAAAGGGCTGGGGTAAGGGCTTTGTAAGTAAAGCTACTTTAGTAAAGCAGATGTTTCACCCTCATTTTTGGGGAGCATGGTTCTGCATTTTCTTACTTTGGCTTACTGTAACTATACTGCCTTATCCTGTAATCATGTTTTTAGGCAGAAAATTAGGCCGCATCTTAGGAAAAATTAGCCCAAGTCGTAAATATGTATTAAACCGCAACTTAGAGTTAGCTTTTCCTGATATGTCAAAAGAAGATAGAGAAAAGCTGTCTTTAAAAGTACAAGAAAACTCAGGTCAGGCTTTATTTGAAACTGGCATGGCGTGGTTTTGGTCGGACAGACGTTTATTAAAGCACGCTTGCATTGATGAAAATCAAAGAAAGAAAGCTTTAGAGATTGCCGCATCAAACCGCCCTATCTTGGTTTTAACTGCGCACTTTGTCCACCTTGAGATCATGGCTCGCCTTTATGCTTTATATGTAACTCCAGGAATTGGTGTATACAGACCTACAGATCATCCTGTTTGGGAGTGGGCCCAAGTTCATGGACGCTTACGTGACAATATTGCACTTGTAGATAGACGCGACCCACGCAGCATGATTAAAGCTTTAATGCGCAATCTCCCTATTTGGTATGCTCCAGATCAAGATTACGGTCCAAAAGCTTCAGTATTCGTGCCATTCTTTGGGGTTGAAAAAACTGCTACTGTAGTTGGTACTCATAACCTTGCCCGCGTCAAAAACACTCAAGTTCAAGCATCTTGGACTATCAGAAAAAATGGCAAGTACCAATTATTTATTGACGATCCTTTAGATAACTTTCCAACTGATGACGAAGTTTTAGATACTATTAGAATCAATAAGGTAATTGAGAAGATGATCTTAATGGCACCTGAGCAATATCTGTGGCTTCATCGTCGCTTTAAGACTACACCTGAAGGCGAGAGTTCTCGTTATCCTTTGATAAAACACTAGAGGCTTATATGAAAAAAAGCTTACTCTTATCTTTGGTAATTTCATCAGCAGTTATCTTAAACGGCTGTTATTCAAACTATGAAATTGAACAGGCAAATAGAATCATCACAGCTCTTCCAGAGGAGGTCAAAGGTTGCACATTTGTTGGCAACGTTGATACCGGACCTTTAGGAACTATTCAAACAGCACGCTTTCAACTGCAATATGATGCCGCCAAGTTAGGCGCAACTCATTTAGTTGAAACCCATGCCTATGCTGGTGCTATTACCTATCGCTTAGTAGGAGTAGCTCTGTCAGGACGTGCTTATAAATGTCCTTTAGGTGTTGGCCCTAAGGTTGCATCTCAAGAGGGACAGTTAAAATTCAATATCCCTCCTGAGCAAACTATCTTCCCAGACGATCCTTTTGATCCATTAGATTAAGATTTAAAGATCTCTTTCCAGATTTTTACAATCTCATAACATACCGGTGGCCTATGTTCATAGGCCACAAGACGTGGCAAGTCTGCAAGTGATATCTGATGATAGCTATCACGTAAACTTAAATATGCATCTTTAAGTTTTACACACAAAGTCTCATCTAAAATATTAAGTCTTGCGCACTCATCAAAAATACGCACATTGTCAGACCAAAGCACCATCCCACTGTGAAGAGGCGCTTCTCTTAAAAGTAAATACTGGGCTATAAACTCAATATCTACCATGCCACCTGCACTTTGCTTTAAATCAAATAACTTGTCTTTACCTCTATCTAAGTGCTGCCGCATCTTATTACGCATTTCAAGCACATCGTTTTTAAGTTTAATAGGATCTCTTGGAGTCCTTAAAACTTCATTACGTATACGATTGAACTCAGAAATTACCCGTTTTGATCCGGCAATAGGACGAGATCGTACTAATGCCTGATGTTCCCATGTCCAGGCCCGATTCTTTTGATAATGCTCAAAGGCTTTAATATCTGAGATAAGTAAACCTGAATCACCATCAGGACGCAGACGCATATCTAAATCATATAAAATGCCACCTGCAGTTCTTGTAACAGACAAATGTAACAGTCTTTGTACAAGCTTTTGATAGAACATTGCACAAGGAACACTTCTCTCACCTATGGTAGATTCTTGAGTATTTTCACAGATAAATACCATATCCAAATCTGACTTATAGCCAAGCTCAATTCCACCTAACTTGCCATAAGCAATTACCGCCATGCCCGGATCGTCAGCACTACAGTCAGGAGGCACTCCATATTTTGCTGTAGTTTGGTTCCAAGCTAGAATTAAAAGCTCCTTTACAATAGCCTCAGCAAGCCACGTTAAGGCGTCACTTACCTTCATTACAGGTAAAGTTCTAGCTTTATCTGACATAGCTATTCTAAAGATCATGATCTTTTTAAATAATCTTAACTCTTCCATCTGCTCTTCAAGATCGTCATTTTCAACTCGTAAAAGTCGCTCTTGAAGTCTTAAAAGATTTTTCTCAGCTGATGGTGGTTCTTTATAAACTTGTGGAATTAACAGCTCATCTAACAAAATTGGATGCGCTGTAACAAGCTCACTTGCAAAGACATTTTCCTTAATAAGTTTTATAAAACGTTGCAACACAAAGTTATTGTCAGATAAAAGTTGCATATATGGGGTACGTGTTGCTACTTGCTCTACAAGACCTGCCACTTTTTTAAAAAGTTTAGAGCTATTTTCTTCTTTACAGATCTCCAATATTATTTTTGGCATCAAATGCACTAAAGTTCTACGCCCCACAGGTCCTACCGGAAAGCGTTGTAGATTTTTCTTAAGCGCTATGATCTCGCGGGATAATTCTTGTGAGTCATCAGGATCTTTCATATATTCTTTAAGATCGTCTGATAACTCATCTTGACTGTAATTTGACCCCCACAAATCAATGCCTACAACGTTTTCCTCATCATGACCATCATCTGAAACTACATGACAAAACTCTTCATGTACAAATGACATAATTTGTGACAGCTCTTGTAAAAACTCTTCATAAGAGTTTTTATTCATGGCCAAAAGCACTCGCATTTTACCTAATTCATTATCAGGTAAGGTTTGCGTCTGCATATCAGAAAATTCTTGAATAACATTTTCAAGACGTCTTAAATAGACATAAGCATCATCTAATTTTAAAGCTACCTCTGATGGTAAAAGCTCTAAATCAGCTAAGACAATTAAAGTCTTACGCAAAGATCTCTCGCGTAGCTCTTCATATCTGCCACCACGCATAAGTTCAAAGACCTGAGCTATAAACTCAATCTCTCGAATACCGCCTTCACCTAATTTAAAGTTATTTACCCGACGCTTACGACGAAGCTCAGCTTCAATCATATGCTTTAACTTACGTAAAGACTGCACCGCTCCATAATCAAGATAACGTCTATAAACAAATGGCCTTAATAAATCTACAAGCTCAGGTCCATACTCTCTGTAAACATAATATCCTCCTAAAAGACGTGCCTTTACTAAAGCATAACGCTCCCAAGTTCTGCCTTGAGTTTCATAATAAGTGGCCATACCATCAAAAGTACTGACCATTGGGCCTGCATCTCCAAAAGGACGCAGTCTTAAATCGATACGGTAACAAAAACTATCTACGGTAAGATCTGATAGAAAGTTGGCACTTCTTTGGACAATACGTGTAAAGAACTCTCTAAAGCTAATTGAGCGCGTGCCACCTTGGGTTTCACCATCTTCAGGATAAGCAAATATCAAATCGATGTCAGATGAAAAATTTAACTCCTGTCCACCCAACTTCCCCATACCATAGGTTAAAAGAGGCATTGGTGATCCATCTGCACATAAAGCATCACCCCAAACACGTCTAAATGACATGCGTACCACTTCAATTGTTCTTAAGACAATTTGCTCGGCCAAATTACTTAAAGCTTGCATCACCTCATCAAGCTCAGCCATACCACACAAATCACGCCAAGCTATAACAAAAGTTCTAGTACGACGTAATACTCTAAGTCTTTTTTTAAACTCAAAATCACTTAATGCCGGCACAATAATACGATTTACAGTTTCTGTAAGATCTTCTTTAAAACAAGGAGTGTCTAAGGCCTGTGCATCTAAAAGCTCGCAACATTCTTTTGGATATGAAAATAATGTATTGGCAATAAAATCTGACATAGCCAACACATATAAAAAATCAGGACGTGCAGAGAACTTTGCAAAAATCTCTTCTGGTATTTTATTTTTTAAACGATCATACTGATTTTGTGCGTGAGTCTGTAAAAGCTTAGGCAGCTTTGGCAGGTTTAAAGGATCAGGCTTGATATTAAAAGGCATCCTCGCTCCTTATGTATTTTGTTTAAACAATATAAATTTTAAATTATATTTATTTAATTTAAATATACTCTAAAAATACCGTCAAAATACATTAACATTCACATAAGCATTTATAAGTTTTTCTATCTTAAAAAAGCTCTTTTAAATAATAGAAGATTGCTCATATAAAAAAACGCCGTAAAAGACAAACTTCTACGACGTTTAAAAAAATTTTAAAATATCTTTACTTTACAAGCATAGACATCAAAAGTCTTAACTTTAAAGGAATTAAGAAAGCTTGGTAACGGCATTCAATTTTTCGCATATACATTACCTGCTCTAAAACTTTTTCCTCCTTACCTGCTAAAGAGAACTTAGTGAGTTTCTCCTCAATCTTGCTGCTTTTTGCATAAAGAGACTTTAAGATCTTAATTATGACCTTAAGATCGTCCAAATAATTTACAGGCTCTCTTTCACCATTGGCAAATGCAGCTTTTCCTGACTTCTTTAACTGCTTTAGGGCTTTAATTAAGGTAGCTAAAGTGGAGTTTATATAGGTAAACATTAGCGGATCGTGCTTAATTAAGAATAATCCGTAAAGACGCTCAAAACTCTTTATAAGCTCTAAGATATAGTCATTTAAAGTTTGAGCCTGATAAATATTTGAGAAATCCAAAGAGTTTCTACGGTTCTTTAATAAGACGGTAGCTCTATGCATCTTTGAGAAAGGTTCTAATACTAAAGGTAAACCGCGCTCTGCAAAAATTGTCGCTAAAGTGCAAAACAGCATGACTATTTCATCATCATTTACTGTGGTTTCTTTAAGCTCAACCTCAAGCTCATTGATGGGATAGAAGCTGTCATCTGCAAGCTTAATTCCACCATGATCGTAGGCTACCTCAAAGGTGCTGTTCATGATCTGGAAATCAAAGCAATGTCTTACAAAGTCAATTTGGCACATTGGCTTTAACTGAGCTTGAATACCTTCTAAATCAAAATCTGGGCCAAAGGCTTCACGTGGAAATAAAGATAAATTTGGAACCTTGCTATCGGCAGGAATTGGGATATTGTACTCACCGCGGGAATGAATACCTGCAATATTTTCGCCACGAACCTTTAGAGTCTGCTCAGTAAACTGATTGCCGCGACGAATTCGCACTCCAGCTTGTGCAGAAAATAAACGCTGATCTTCAGTATCAAAATAAGTGTTTGACAGATTATCAATATGCTCACCTGTAACGGTACCGGTGCTACTTAAAATCTGCATTAAGTTTTCAGGATCACCTAAAACACCAAATTTTATTTCAATTTCTTTATTATTCATTGCAAAAGCTCCACTTTTTTTTCGATATTAGCAAACTTTTAACAATAGATCTTCAAATATAAGTAAAACATGAATACCCAGTTAAAAAAATATTAAATTAGAAAAAAACATCTTTTAAGCAATTAAAAGAACTCATTTTTTTATTAAAAAATTTAACAATGTTGTAAACTTAGGCATATTCACGCCTTTTTATGCTGTTATGCTAAAATCACAGCATCATATTTTCAAAGGAAAGAATTGTGTTTAAAAGTTTTTCTAAAATTGCGCTGGCAGCCGCAATTTTGAGCGCCGCTGTATCTTTTTCTTCGCAAGCATCTGCTATTTCAAAAGGTAGCAATGTTTATGTATCTGATCGTGCTAATGTCTATACTCGTTCAGGCCCTGGCACCAATTACAGAATTACCGGAATTCGCCATGTGGGTGACAAATTAAATTTTGTACGTTATAGCGATAATGGCAAATTCGTACAAGTAGAAGATGAAAATGGTCAGTACTGGATGCAAACTAATGACATTCAGGACACCCCTTGTGGTAAAGCTTTAGTTGAAGTTTTACAAAAACGCGTTGAAGAGCTTGAATCAACACTTGCAAATTATGATTCACAGCTTGCCAAGGACTATGCTAAAGCCTCTAACAGACTTGCAATCTTAGAGAAAGAAAATGCTACGCTAAAAGCATCCGATCTTGAAAAAAATAACACTATTCAAAAGCTTGATACTCAAAGACGCGATTATGCTGACAAGCTTGAAACCCGCGAACTTGATATGCAGATGCGTTGGTGGCTTCAAGGAGCATTAATTGCTTTAGGTGGAGCGATTATCGGCATTGTTTTTGTCTTTATTCCAAGACCAGGTCGTAAAAGACGCGATCGTTATTAACAGCAAAAAAAAGGTCCTTTTTTGTAGTGATTACATTTTAGGATCTTTTTTTTACTTTAAATTTATAACTTAAACCGTTTATGCAATGTCTGAATTTAAGGTGTTATTATTAGGATAAATTTAGAGATACATACTTTATAAAATTTAAGAGAGGAAAATGCAGGTTTACTTAGTCGGCGGCGCTGTCCGCGATAAGCTTCTTGGTATTCAAGGAGCCGATAGAGATTATGTAGTAGTAGGTGCGACCCCTGCTATGCTGTTAAATGCAGGTTATGTGCAGGCGGGTCATGACTTTCCAGTATTTCTGCATCCTAAAACTCACGAAGAGTATGCCTTAGCTAGAACTGAAAGAAAAAAAGGGTTGGGCTATCATGGTTTTATTTGCGATTTTAATGAAAATATCACTTTAAAAGAAGATTTAAAGCGTCGCGATTTAACCATAAATGCCATGGCTGAGGATCAAGATGGCAATATCATCGATCCTTACGGTGGCATGGAAGATTTAAAAAATAGAGTGTTAAGACACGTATCAGATGCCTTTGTAGAAGATCCCCTCCGTGTTTTACGTGTAGCTCGCTTTGCCTCAAAGCTTTATTGTGAAGGTTTTAAAATTGCACCTGAAACTTTAGAGCTCATGCGTAAAATCGCACTTTCAGGTGAATTATGTGATTTAACCCCTGAAAGAGTTTGGTTGGAATTACATAAGGCGCTCTTAACTCCAAATCCAGAGGTTTTCATTCAGACATTACGCCAATGTGAAGCCTTAAAATATGTTCTTCCTGAAATTGATGCTTTATATGGAGTACCAGGTCCTTTAAGATGGCACCCAGAAATTGATTCAGGTATCCATACTTGCATGACTCTACACAGAATTTGTGCCGAAACTGATAATCCTGTAGCTCGTTTTGCGATGTTATGCCATGATTTAGGTAAAGCTTTAACTCCTAAAAAAATCTGGCCGCATCACCCTCTTCACAATGAATTAGGTATAGCTCCTTTACGTCAGATGTGTAAGAGATTGCATGTACCAAATGAGTTTGAAGATTTTGCTTATTTTGTTGTGCTATATCACAGCGAAATGCATCATTTATACAGAAAAGGCCCTTCAGGCATTGTTGATTTGCTTGATCATTTAGATGCTTGGCGCCGTCCAAATCGGATTAAGCCATGGGTTTTATGCTGTAAATGCGACTTCTTAGGCAGAAAAGGTTTTGAAAATAGACCTTTTCCTCGCGCAGATTACTTCTTAGGCATGTTTTCCTTGTGCTCTACCGTAAAAGCACAGGAATTTGTAGATAAAGGCTTTAAAGGAAAAGAAATTGGTGAGCAAATAAGACTTAAGCGTATTAAGCTTGTAGAGGATTATTTTGAGATATTACCTAAGGGCGAAATTGATGACTCCAGTAATGAAATGCCAGCTCAATTGCCGAAAAGTAAATTTAAAGAAGCCTCTTTCCCTGACAAAAAACCCCAACCGATAAAGGCAAAAGTTATAAAACCTTATCATAGAGCTTTTTTTAAAATAAGACGTGACTAATAAAAAAGGAGCTTAAAGCTCCTTTTTAGTCTTTAGTGTAAAAGCCACAATAGAATGCCGCCTAAAAGCAGACGATAAATTACAAATAAAGCCATGCCTGACTTGGCTATATACTTCATAAAGAGATGAATTACCATTAACGCTACCAAAAATGACAGCATTACACCTAAACTCATCGATAAAATATCAGCTTGCTCTAATAAAAACTGATTTTTATAAAGCTTTAAACACTCAAATAAAGCTGAGGCAATAATTACTGGAATTGACAATAAGAAGCTAAAACGAGCTGCGGCTTGAGGAGATAATCCTAAAAATAAACCTGCAGTTAAGGTAATACCAGAACGAGAAGTACCTGGAACAATAGCTAAAGCTTGAGAACAACCAATAATTAAAGCTTGAGTATAACTTAAGTTATGTAAGCTATCTTGACGATAACCTTCATTTCTTAAACCGTTATGCCACAAAATATGACGATTTATATAAGAGGCAATTCCCAAAAGAATGCCATAGCAAATAGTAGCCCAAGCAATAACTTCAACAGATCGACCTAAAGTAGATACACTGCTTTCAAACAATAATCCAGCAATACATGTAGGAATTGTTGCCAAAATAATGCAAAAACCTAATTTACTTAGATTGCTTGATTGTCTTCTAATCAAAGACTCTATTGTTGCGCTAGAGATTTTTAGCAAGTCAGAAAAATAATAGCAGACAACTGCCATTAAAGTACCGACATGCACTGCAACATCAAAAGCTATTCCCTGATCAGGCCAATCTAAAAGTTTTGATGGCAAAATCAAGTGAGCACTTGATGAAACTGGTAAAAACTCAGTGAGGCCTTGAATTAAGGCCAACACTACTACTTGCAAAATCGACATATAAATTATTCAGCCTCAGAGCCATCCCACTCAGGGGCTTCTACAGACCAATCAATGCAAGCTTTAGCTACACGATGATTGTCAGGTAAACGAGGCTCCATCTCAGCCCAAATCTCGCCTACACGAATATTTAAGAGCGGATGAACTAAATCAGCGTCAAGCTCACATAATGGACATAAAACGAACGGATAATCCTGAATATCGTGTCTTGGGAGTTTGCATGGGGTGGTAGTTACAGTATCGCCATAAACCAAAATATCAATATCGAGGCGACGCTTTACACCAAAATTGGTGCCGTGATTGAACATCAGCTCCTTACCTGCAAGACGCTCAATCTCTTCAATAGCTTTGAATAAATCTTCAAGAGACATGTCAACATCGCCACCTACGACCATATTTAAATAGTCAGGCTCAGCGGTGCGAATGGCATGGCTGGACCAAACTGAAGATTTAACAAAATTTTTGAATAAAGGCTCAAGCTTAGCTACAGCAAAGCGCAAAGCGTTCTCTTTATTTAAATTAGAACCAACACCAAGATATACTCTAGTTGCCATCGACAATCTCCGTTCAATTATCAGCTGTTTGAGAAACTTCAATACCGGCACCAACTGATGCCTTTACCGCCAAAGGTTTCGTTAATCTTATTGTAACCTTATGCGGCTTAAATTCTTTAATAATAAGAGCACACAACTCATAGCCTAATTCCTCTAAAAGAGGGGCTTTGCGTGCAATAACATAATCCTCAACGCGCTTTGACAATAAAGCATAATCAATACTAAAACTAAGATCATGCTTTTGTGCCGCATCTTTTAAATCATGTTCTAAGGTGATATCCAAAATTAAGGGCTGAAGATTCACCCGCTCATGCGGCAAAATGCCGATAATACAGTCAATCTTCAAGCCCTTAACAAAAATTTTATCCATAAAAGTCCTAAAGAGGCTTTAACTCAGACAACGGCCAACGCGGGAAAACTTTTACCTTATAGTCACCAATTTGACCTGCTTTAAAACGCATCATGCCAGCTTGTGCAATCATAGCGCCATTATCGGTACAAAACTCACGACGAGCAAAGAAAGCCTGACCATGCTCTTTTTCCATAAGAGAGGTAAGTCTTTCTCTAATATCGCTATTGGCACTGACACCGCCTGCAACAACAAGACGCTTAAGACCGGTCATACGTAAAGCTTTACGGCACTTATATTCCAAAGTATCAGCTACAGCTAAACTAAAGCCACGAGCGATATCTGCCTTAACTGCATCTAAATTATCTTTGTTATCTAAAACAGCATTTAAAACTGCAGTCTTAAGACCGGCAAAGCTAAAATCACAATTTGGACTCTTTAACATTGGGCGTGGGAATGAAAAGGCTTTAGGATCACCACCTTTGGCTAATTTCTCAAGGCCAGGACCACCTGGATAAGGGATTCCTAAAAGTTTTGCAGTCTTATCAAAGGCCTCACCTGCAGCATCATCAACAGATTGACCTAAAAGCTCGTAAGAACCAGGTGCGCTTACCTTAATTAACATGGTGTGACCACCTGAAATTAATAAAGCGACGAAAGGAAAATCAGGTTTAGGATCTTCAAGCATTGGTGCTAAAAGATGGCCTTCCATGTGATGAACTGGAACTGCTGGAATGTTTAAAGCATAAGCTAAAGCATTAGCTTCCATAGCGCCTGCCAAAAGAGCACCAATAAGGCCTGGACCTGCGGTGTATGCAACAGCATCTAAATCTTTTAAATCCATAGACGCCTTTTGCATAACCATACGCACCAATGGCACAACTCTTTTAATATGGTCGCGTGATGCAAGCTCAGGAACTACGCCACCGTATTGAGCATGCATGGGAATCTGGGTATGCAGCGCATGAGCTACTAAGCCCTCTTTGTCGTCAAAAACGGCAACGCCGGTTTCATCACAAGAACTTTCAATTCCTAAAATACGCATTCTAAGTCCCCAAAATCATTGCCAGGTTAGTTTTATTTATTGTTATATATATCTTATTTACAATAAATAAAAAAAGGCCACCTGAGCCTTAAACACAATCTACTATTCTAGCAAAAATTTATGCTCTTGGCCTAATTTAAACTTATCAAAAATTTTTACCTTAAAAATCAAGCTTCTAATATAAAGGTCACCGGTCCATCATTTAAAAGAGATACTTTCATATCAGCACCAAATTGGCCTTGTTGTACCTTTGGATATTTTTCCTTAGCATATTCTACCAATTTAGCAAACAAAACACTGGCCTCATCAGGTCTCATTGCCCCATCAAAGCTAGGACGCAATCCGCGTTTTGTAGATCCAGCTAATGTAAATTGAGAGATAAGCAAAAGATCGCCTTCAATATCACAAAGACTTAAGTTCATATGATCTTTGTCATCAGAAAAGATTCTAAGCTTAATCATCTTGTCTATAAGCTTTTTGCAATTTTCAAAAGTATCAAAAGGCTCAAGACCAATTAAAGCGGCAATACCATGATCGATTGCGGCTATATCTTTATTATCTACATTAACCTTGGCATAAGTTACTCTTTGAATAACAGCTTTCACAGTTTTTCCTTAAATATTTTTTAATAATCTCTATTCATTAGAATAACAAAATAATCAAAAATAAAGCACGACTAATGCATATTTAAATATGTAAAAATTAATGTTTTGATATTTCACAATAGCAATTGTTCTTTTAATAAATTAATAATTTGAAATAACACATCTTTTCATAATTTTTTAAAAATATAGGCTTTTTATATAAATTAAGCTTATAAAAGCCTTTACTTTATGCTTTCAAAACTATAAAATTGGTACGTTTTTTTACTATCAATCCCCAAAGATTGATTCTGTTTATTTATAAGTGAGGTGGTTTTCCACATGCCAGTCATTAGAGTACGTGAGAACGAGCCGTTCGACGTTGCCTTGAGACGTTTTAAGCGTTCCTGCGAAAAAGCCGGTATTCTGGCTGATGTCAGAGCTCGTGAATTCTACGAGAAACCGACTACTATTCGTAAGCGCACTAAAGCTTCTGCTATCAAGCGCCACGCTAAGAAGTTGGCCCGCGAGAATGCGCGCCGTACCCGGCTTTACTAATCACGCGCCTAAAGTCTAATTAAGACATGGCAGTGTTAGTCTGGCCTTAGAGGTTTTCCTCAAGGTACACTAAAAATCTATTCACAGATTAAAAAAAGGGACGAATTTCGTCCCTTTTGTTTTTCTCAAAACTTTTCTTTACGGCAAATCATTTCCCGCTGCTAGATAAAGCTCATACCACTGCTCACGAGTCAAATTAACCTTACAAGCATCACAAGATAAAGCTACACGCTCAGTCTTAGTAGTTCCAATGACAGCTTGCATGTTTCCTGGATATCTTAAAATCCAAGCTATAGCTACAGCTGTTTTTGAAACATTATTTTCATTAGCAATTCTTTCTAAAACTTCATTTAATTTTTGGTAATTAGGATCTTCTAAAAAGACACCGCCAAAGAATCCATGTTGAAGCACTGACCAGGCCTGAATAGTTATATGTTTTAACCGGCAATACTCCAAAACTCCACCATCACGACAAATGGCACTATCATTAAACATATTAACGTTAATACCTTGATTGAGCATTGGGGTATGACAAATGCTTAATTGGACTTGATTTACGCTAATTTTATAATCAAGACCTGATTGCAACAGCTCCATTTGCATTGGATTCATATTGCTAACACCAAAATTTAAGACCTTACCTGAGGTTTTTAACTCATTGAAAGCCTCTCCGACCTCACAAGGCTCCATTAAAGGATCTGGACGGTGTAACAATAAAGAATCAACATGATCGGTATTTAAACGTTTTAAAGAGGCATTAACTGCTTCAATAATATGTTTTTTTGAGAAATCATAGAGGTGAGGATTTTTACGAATACCGCATTTAGTTTGTAAAAAAAACTTATCTCTTAAACCTTTTTCTTTAAAAAAAGCCTTACCTAAAAGCTCCTCAGAGGTGCCAAGCTTATACACATCTGCAGTATCAAGCATATTGATGCCATGATCTTGTGAAAAGTCTAAAAGATTTAAAACCTCTTTTTCACTTAAATTAGGAATACGCATGCAGCCTAAAACTACCTGCGATACTTTAGTCTTGTCCTGACCTAACTCAATATATTTCATAAAAAATCTACCCCTAAGCTATAGATTTATCAATATTCCTAAGCTTAAGGATAGATCATGTTTATTTTTTTAGTGTTAATTTAATTAAATTATTAACGCTTTACTAAATTACGTAAGTTATCGCCATCTAAAAATGCCTTTAAGTTAGAGGCACTAATGCGAATCATACGCTCAAAGGTTTCTTGTAAGAAGAAATTACCTGCAACATGAGGAGTTATAACAACTCTAGGTTCATCCCAAAGAGGACTGTCTTTTGGCAAAGGCTCAGGAGTTGTTACATCTAAAGCTGCACCTGCTAAATGACCACTCTTTATAGCATCTAACAGATCTTCTTGATTTACAGCACTACCACGACCAGAATTTACTAAATAAGCCCCCTTCTTCATCATAGATAAGTGCTCTTTATTCATTAAATTACGAGTAAGACTGCTATCTGGTAACACCATAGCAACTATGTCAGCTTTAGGTAAAACCTTATCTAAATCATCAAAAGAATATATCTCATCGATATAGTCAGGTTTATCCTTTACATTACGGCGTACACCAATTACACACTTAGCACCTAAGGCCTTAACCTTGCTGGCATAACTTCCACCAATATCGCCCAAACCAAATACCGCAATAGTAGCGCCTTCAATTGAGGTTACATTGCCGCAATCAGACCAATCATGATTATGCTGTTTATCACGATATAAAGCTAAATGACGAATTAAGTCAAAAGTTAAAGCTAACATATGCTCACTTACAGTAAGTCCATATGAACCTACTGCTGTGCATAATTTAACATCTTTATTTAATACACCAGGAACTAAATACTGATCGCAGCCTGCTGAATTTAACTGCATAAACTCCAAAGCATTGGCTTCTTTAATCACATTTGCGGAGACATTACCTACAACCGCATTGACATCTTTTAAGTCCTCTTTGGTAACTAAAGAGGTCTTCTTAAAAGAAAATTTACATCTACCTGCGGCTGCTTTTTCAAAAAGCTCTTTATGATGAGGTAAAACATCTAACGCAATTAAAACATTCTTAGTCATTGTGTTGTTCCTTATCTAATAAATAAGCATACATTGCCTGAACACCTAAACTGCCTAAACCTTCTTTTTCCATAGCAGCATAAACATCTAAAACAGCATCGGTCATCTTCAATTTAAGATCTTTTCCACTTAGCTCATTGTGAGCATTTTTAAGATCTTTTACTAAATACGATAAAGCGCCACCTGGTTGCATATCACCTATACAAATACGCTCACCATATAAATCAAGTGATCTTGAGGCTGCAGCACCTGAAGAGACAGCATGAAGCACGCTCTCTAAAGGTAAACCTCTTGATTTGGCGTAAGCTAAACCCTCACACATGCCAGCAAGAGATCCTGCACACATAATCTGATTTACAAGTTTGCAATTTTGACCAGATCCGGCCTCTCCCATATAAGTAATACGTGAGCCCATTGCAGATAAAACCGGTGTTACCTTCTCTAAGGTAGACTCATCGCCTCCTACCATTAAAGATAAGGTACCATCTCTTGCACCAACGTCGCCTCCTGTGACTGGTACATCTAATACATACATGCCAAGCTCTTTACCCTTTGCATAAAGCTTTTTTGCCAAAGATGGACTTGATGATGTCATATCAATAAGATAAGTTCCCTCTTTAACGCTGTCAAAAATACCCCCTTCTCTAAAATAGATATCTTCAACATCACGAGGACCACCTACCATAGTGATTACTACATCAACATCTTCTAAGGCTTCTTTAATGCTGTCATGAAAAGTAGCTCCACATTCAATAGCATCTATTGTTTTCTCTTTATGACGGGCATAGAAGTCGACACTAAAGCCTTGTTTTAAGAGATTTTTGACCATGGCCTTGCCCATGATACCTAAACCGATAAAACCGATTTTTTGCATAGCTAAACCTTATTCAAAAGAATATTTAAGACCAAATTGGGCACGAATGGTATCCATCTGACGCATAATACTTAAAGTATCGCTATGTGGCATGGAAGGGCACTCAAGCAGACCTTTTTTAATACACTCAATGCACTCTAACACCTCATACTCATAACCTGAGATTTGAGTTGGGCATCTTAATTCTTTTAATAACTGAAAATCCTTATTAAATACTCTATAGCTTTGAGGATTGTTGATGTTATCAACTTGCATATATCCCTTATCACCATGAACAAAGCCATAGCGATCAGATGATGCGGCGTAAGATGAACATAAAACAGCCATTTGCGCTGTAGACTCATAGGTTAAAGTGATAGAGTCACTAAGATCGACTCCAGTTGAGCTCTTAATGCAACTTGCATCAATACGGCTAGGCTCGCCTAAAATCATTTCAGCAAAATTTAAAGGATAAATGCCTACATCCAAAAGTGCGCCACCTGCTAAATTAGGATTAAATAAACGCTCTTTTTTAAGCATTGGATAGCTTAAATTTGCAGTAACCATACGAACGTTACCGATAACGCCTGAGGCTAATTCATCGTTTATTAATTTGCGCATAGACATATAGCGGGTCCATATAGCCTCAGCTAATAAACATTTCTGCTCTTTGGCAAAATTACATAAATCTAAAGCTTCTTTAGCATTTACTGTAAATGACTTTTCACAAAGAACATGTTTATGATGCTCAAGACACATATGAGCTTGTTCGTAGTGAAAATTGTGCGGAGTTGCGATATAAACTAAATCTAACTTAGGATCTTCAAGCATGCTCTCATAAGAACCATAAGCATGCTCAATATTGAATTCCTTGGCAAATTCCTGAGCTCTTTCAAGAGATCTTGATCCTACAGACCATAAACAAATATCTTTATTACCACGAGAGATCATTTTGTTTACAGTATCAGCCATAACCTGAGCAATTTTGCCAGGTCCCAAGATTCCTAAATTTATCATATATGTACCTAATGCTTAATTAACTTAAAAAGTTTGGTTAACGTATTTATTTTGTAAAGATTTTTAACATATAAACGTTTGTAATAGTGCAGACAATGTCAAAATTTTTATAGATCTATATAAGAAAATTTATTAATTACTTTTAAAACATACAAAAAACTTTAGATAAAAAAAATCCTGCTACCTTTTTAAGGTGCAGGACTTATGTATTTTTAATAATTAAAAATTATTCTTCAAAATCAACGCAAGCGCGCTCTAAAACATAACCTTTAATTAAAGCTTGGCAAGCAACATGGCGTGGATCTACTGCGTATTTATTGAGATCTTCCATATTGTCAAACTTGCAGATTAAAGTGGCATTAAACTGCTCTTTAGGGTTTACATTAACACCAACTTGTAAATCACGCAGATACTCAATCTGGCCTTTTAAGCCCTGTAAAGCTTCTAAAAACTTATGCATCTGCTCACAAGAGCCTTCTTTGAGTTTCCACATTACAATGTGCTTGATCATTTTTATAACTCCAAATAAAAGAAATTATATATATTATAGCGCCTTATTATTTAGCTCTCTTAAGCTCAATAAGCTTTTGCTTATTGTCATCAACTAAATAAAGAGTATCTTGCTTTATCTCAAAATCTTTTACTTGTGACATGGTCTTTAACAATAACTGCTCTTTACTCATATCAGGGCACATCATCATTGTAGAAGCGACATCGCCTAATTTTAAGCCTAAGTTTTTGTCATAACTTACAGTTGCCATTAAGCTATTGCAGGAGGTATTGCCATAAACACGGCCCTCTTTAGCATTAAAACCAATAAAGGCGCGACTTAAATCACCATTTAATTTAAAAGACTCGCCTTTAACGCTTACAACATTCCATTCGCCATTTAAAGAATTTAAATTCTTCTCACTATTATCAACAACAGAAGTGCTACAAGCGCTTAAAGATAAAGCTGCAGCGGCAATTAAACAGGATAAAGTTTTCATAGATTTCCTTTTATACAATCTAAATTGATATTTCTGAGTTTAGCAAAAAGAAATAACAAAGCATAGTTACAAATTTTTTAAATCTGTTAAGGCTATGGCAGAATATCTACAGCATTTTTTAACTTTTCAATAAAGTGTCTTGCCGCAATTGGCATACTCTGTTTATCTTTATAACCAATAGCCAAACGTCTTATAATTTTAGGATTTGTAGGTTTTATCACTACGTTATATGCACTTGAGCGCATCAAAACTAATTGCGCCAAAATGCTCACCCCAAGACCTGCCTCAACCATACTCATAATAGAATAGTCATCATGCATGGTATATCTAATATCAGGTTTAATCCCCACAGATTTAAAAGCCTCTAAAGGCTCATAAACATTAGCTCCCTCTTCAAGCAGAATAAAAGGTGATGATGACAACTTCTCAAGTGGCACCACATCCAAATTTGCCAGTGGATGATTTTTAGGTAAAACAGCCAGCATTTGTCCTTCTTTCATAAAAACAGATTTAATCCCATTGGCAATTTGCGGTGCAATAAAACCAAAATCCACCGCTCCAGTTTTAATCCACTCTAAAATTGAATCGTAATCACCTTGCTTTAAGACAAATTCAATTTTGGGATATTGTTTTTGAAAGTCTTTTAAAAGACCTGGAAGCCAGTGAGATGAAATACTTGAAATAGTGCCAATTCTGACAGTTCCTTCCTCAAGGCCTCTAATCTCTTTAGCTTTTTCTTTTAAAACTCGATAGTCATAAATTGTTTTTTCTATAAAGGGGTAAAGACGTTTTCCCTCATCAGTAAGACTTACGCCATTACGGCTGCGCTTTAAAAGTCTTAAAGAGAGCTCATCTTCTAAAGACGAAATCATCTGACTTATCGCCGACTGAGTGCAACAACACTCTCCTGCAGCTTTAGAAAAGCTCCCCAATTCGACGATTTTTTGTAAGGCAAGATATCTATTCATTATTTATAAGTTTTTCTAATATTTTAATAAGATAATTTTGTTTTACTTATATTAACTCTCTGTTTATATTAAAGACAATAAAAATACAAAAATCCAAAATACTTGTTTTTAATGGAGTTAAATCATATGAGAGCAGCTAATTTTTCCAAAAGCATAAACTTTATGTTTTTGGCTTTGAGTGCAGCACTCATATATGCTGTAAGCAATGGTATCCGCGTAAACTTAAGTTTGCTTTTAGATCCTATAACTTATAAAACAGGTGTATCTTACGCACAATTAAGCTTTATCTTAGCCATAGGTCAATTTGTCTATGGTTTAAGCCAGCCTTTATTTGGTTTTATGGCCTTAAAGTACTCTTATAAAGAGGTTTTATTAGCAGGATGTGCTCTTTTGGCCATAGGTCTTATAGGTACAGCCTATAGCTCATCTTTTATAGGCATTTGCTTCTTTTTAGGTTTTTGTTTTTACGCCTCTACTGGAGCTTTGTGCTTTGGTATTGTTTTAAGCTGTGTAAGCCCGCTGATGACACCATACCATGCCATTGTATTTTCAGGAATTTTAAATACTGCTGCAGGTGTTGGTAGCTCATTTTTCTCACCAGCCTTTAGCATTCTTTTAACAAATTTTGATGTAAGCTCTGCCCTTTTAATACTAACAACACCTCTTCTTTTGTTAGTTCCAATTTCTCTTGTTATAGGTAAATTAAACTCAAATGTCGTAATTAAAGACACTCATGAAAAATTACCGATAAAAGGCGTTTTTCGTCAGGCTTTTTTAGATAAAAGCTATCAGATTATGCTTATAAGCTTCTTTATTTGTGGCTTTCACATGGGCATTATCTTTACCCATTTATATCCTGAGTTTATAGCCTCAGGCCTAAGTGCTCAAAGTGCTACCTTAGCTTATACCTTATTGGGAATTGCCATTGCCATAGGCGCTTTTCTCTGTGGTATTGCCTGTGTTAAATACAAATATGCCAATATCTTAGGTAGCTTATATTTTATGCGCGCCTTAATTGTTGCCTCATATGTATTTTTCATGCCTAAAAATGAAATATCAGCCGTAATTTTTGCCTTTCTTTTAGGCTTAACTTGTGATGCAACAGTTGCGCCAACATCTCTTATAGTAAATGCTCGCTTTGGAGCATCTAAATTAGCGGTGTTATTTGGACTTGTATATATTGCCCATCAATTAGGCTGTTTTGTAAGTGCCGCTTTAGGAGGGATTTTAGTAAGCTTATTTGATTCTTACGAAATTATTTGGGTAATTGATATATCTTTATGTCTTTTGGCCTCAACATTGTGCTTTAATATCAAACTTCCATCTTATGTAAAACCACATTCACTAGCTACCGTATAAATAAAAAAAACTACTCAAAAAATGGTTTTGTCCCAGTAAGATTGCAACCTTACTGGGACTTTTTTTGATTAACACTTTACGTGACGCAACATCTCGCTCTTTAAAGCATAATATTCAGGGCTCATGTCCAAATAATGCATGTGAGGATTTTCAAATCTTTGTTCCTCAGGCCAAATCTCATTTTCAAGCTGAGATTTAACATAAGAGCGGATCTCATCTAAAGAAGGTAACTCTTTAGTACGCTTGCCATCCTTTACTATAAGCTCTTGTAAAGGCTTGAAAGTACAATTTTCAAAGAAGCGGGTTTTCCACGGCTTTCTTGGATCTACATATTGATATGGATTTGAAAAATCTAACTTCTCATCTATCTTGGTAATTAAATCTGCAATGGCATGACCTTCACTATCATAAATACGATATATGCCCTTATGATCTGGATTGGTAATCTTCTCATAAGTCTCAGAAACTTTGATGCGAGGATATATATTCTTTCCATCTTCAACTGCTGACATCTTATAAACGCAACCAAAAACCGGATCGCTTTTTGCAGTAATTAAGCGTTCACCGACACCGAAGATATCAATACAGCCATCTTGATGATCTAAGATTGAGGAAATAGTGTACTCATCTAAACTATTTGAAGCTATGATCTTGCAATCATTAAAGCCTACCTCGTCTAAAACCTTACGTACACGCTTTGACAGATAAGCCAAATCTCCTGAATCAATACGTACACCCTTAAGGCGCTTACCTTGTGGAATTAATACCTCATTTGCAACCTTAATGGCATTTGGTAAACCTGAATGCATGACATCGTAAGTATCAATTAAGAACTGACAGTTATCAGGATAAACCTCAGCGTAGCGCTTAAAAGCGGTGTACTCATCGTCATAGTACATAATAAAGCTATGAGCCATAGTGCCACTTACAGGAATGCCAAAAAGCTTACCTGCTAAAACTGTAGCGGTACTGGCAGCACCTCCTATATAAGCTGCACGGGCACCATAGACTGCAGCATCCATATTGTGAGCGCGACGAGCACCAAAATCAGAAACTACCCTTCCTTTTGCAGCTCTTACAATACGCTGAGCTTTAGTGGCAATTAAAGATTGGTGATTGACCTCAGCTAAAATTGCAGTCTCAATTAACTGAGCATCAATTAAAGGGGCCTTTACAGTTAAAATTGGCTCATTTGGGTACATGATTGTACCCTCAGGGAAGGCATAGACATCACCTTTAAAACGAAAATCTTTTAGATAATTTAAAAATCCTTCTGAGAAAATGCCTAAACTTTTGAAGTAAGAAATATCATCTTCATCAAAATGCATATTCTCAAGATATTCAACGATCTGCTCTAATCCGGCAAAAATGGCAAAACCACCTTTATCAGGATTTTGTCTGTAGAACACATCAAATGTCACCTTACGTGATGTATTTTGGTCTAAGAAATAACCATTTGCCATAGTCATTTCATAAAGATCCATCATCATTGACAAGTTTCTTTTATCAAATTGAGACATAGAAAGATCCTAAGATTATGCTAAAAAATAATAGACTAAGCAGATTTTACGCTTTTTAAAAAGACATTTCTAAAAAAAGCTGACAAGATACCCCCTCCTGTCAGCTTTTTTATTAAGACGGTTCTTTAAGTTTTAACTTCTTTTTTGCAACAAATTTCTTAACTACAGAAATTTGCTCTGGGGTTAACTTATAAAGCTTCATCACCTCGTCATCAACCTTCTTGTAAATTTTGGTGATATCCCCAGTTGATGCCAACATTTCATTAACTTTATCAATAAAAAATTGTTGCTTTTCTTTTGGAATTACTGGAATTGGTAACTGCTCTAAGTGCGATCTTAAAAGCTTTAAAGCATTAAAACGCTTGCCTAAGAAATAAGCGGTCACACTTGAATTTAAAATAGCCAAAATATACTTTATATCAAGACCATCAATCTTTGGAATCAAGACATTACAGCTATTTAATGACAAAATTTGCTTATCATCATAAGTGAAGACCGGAACATCGCAAATAAAACGATATAAAAGTTTCTCTTTGGCTCTGTAGACCTCATCAGGTGCAGTCTGTTGGAATAATCTTGGGGTATATTTAATAAAATTACCTTCAGGATGAATTCCGTATTTACGAATTTCACTGCCCTTTAAGATCATTTCATAGCCTTCGCCTTGTGTTTGCTTAATAAACTCTTGGTTATTGCCTGTCACAATACCAATGGCAAACTTTGCTTGACCTTTTAAGAAGGTAACCGGGCTTACACTTAAAATACTCTTTAGACAACCTTCATCAATATCTGATGTTGTAAAGCAGAGATTAAACTCATCAAAAGGACGTGACTCATTGATAGTAAAGACATGATTATTATTTTTGACTTTACAACCTAAAACATCGCCTTTAAATCCTGTTTGTACGCCCAATAAAATAGCTGGGCACTGTACGCCATCAAAAGCATTGCCTAAAAAGTTCACAAAACGGAAAGCACAGTTTTGTAATAATAAAGCTCTTAATTTTGCATGTGCGGCAACATTTAACAAAGCCTCTGGCAACACTAAAGCTAAAAGGCCTTTGTTTTTGAGCATGGATAAAGCTTTTTCAACAAATAAAGCTGATGACTCAATGGATTTACCTTGGGCAGTTACAAAGAGCTTTTTATACTGCTCTTTCTCCTTTAAAGAGAAATTGCCACCCCAAGGAGGATTACCTATCACAATATCAAATTGATGCGAAAAACCTGTACTTAAGCTATTACCAATAATTACGCGCTCGCGCAATTGCGCTGCGGTTTGCTCAGGTGCATGTAATGCCAAATTAATACGAGCTAAATAAACACTCGTCTCATCTACATCTTCACCATAGAGTTTTTCACAATCATATCCTGAGGCTGCTAATGACAATAAGAAATTACCTGTACCGCAGCAAGGATCGCATATAAGCTTATCTTTAAAATCACCGTTGAAATCTTTTATGCCAGATAAAAGCTCATTTACAATTGAATAAGGGGTGTAATAAGACCCCTTTTTCTTACGTAAAGCTAAATCTTTAAAAGAAAGATAAACTAAACCTAAGCTATCCTCACCTTTTACATATTTAAGCTCCTGCGATAAAGCCTCAGACAAAGCCTCATACTCAGCTAAAGAAGGCATCTTATGCTCTAAGAGATCTACAATAAGCTCTCGGAATTCAGAATCAAATAAAGATGATAAAAAGTCAAAGAGGACTACCGGCTTTTTATAATCATAATTGTGGCAAGCATAAAACTGCTGTACTGCAAAATTTGCCAGCACAATTAATAAAGAGCGTCTTGAAGTTACAACATTAAGCTCTAATAGTTTTTCAACTACGCGCTGATTTTCCAAGGTCTTGACGTAATCTTTATAGATAACCTTGCCACTTAAGCGACTCTTGTTACGACGACTTTTAAGTTGGGATGAGGAAGAAGACTTTATACTTGCAGCAACCTTTTTAGCATAAGATTTAGAGAAATACTGATTTTGTAAATCGTAATTAATCTTACCTAAGCGTAACCAAATCTTAGCTGTATCTTCAGAAATAGACAAATAACGGGCTAACTGATTTACAGTCATAGCATTTTTAGGTAATGACTTATCAGTATTGCCCTTACGTCTACCATCAGCAGGCTTCTCTACATTCTCAGGAATAAGCCACACACCATGCTCACGTTTGGCGCCTGTAAGACGACCTTGCTCACAAAGCACCTGAACACGACGTTCTGATATCTGAAATTTTAATGCAGTATCTTTAACTGAAATATATGTTGCCACAGCTCTCTCCCTCTGATAACAACATTATATTTTTTAAAACGAACAATCTCAATATTAATAATTGATCATTTGCAAAAATTTTTCTTAATGTCTCAAATTTTATTAATTTTTTGATAAAAAATATTCGTTTTAATCTAAAAATTTTTTATTTTTGTTTAAATAATTTACCGCTTTTTTCTTAAATTTATTTATAAAATTCAATTTATTACTAAATAAATAAACGCTTATTAAAAAGCATTTTCAAAAACAAATTTTCTCAATTGATAAATTAATTTAAATTAATAAATTAAATTTTCTTATCTCAATACCTATTCTTTGCGGTTTTCTAAAATAAGTTTTAAAAACACATCTTTAAGTTATTAATAAAACCTATAAATTTGTGCAACTTAACTTAGATAAAAATATTTTGTAATTATGAAACTGAGGCTATATTCCGAGCTTTGGCACGATCTATCTTGCAAGTTCCTGTTAAAGGCAGACTATCAACATAGATCTTAAGCTTTGGGACATGATAGCGATGGAGATTTTTAAAGAGCAATGACCACTGATCTTCAGAGATATCATGCTTAATGCCATCTTTAAATGTGTAAAGTAAAACTACAATCTGTCCAAACTTCTCATCACTCTTTGAGGTAATAATACATTGAATTTGAGATAAAACACTTTGACTATCAGCTTTTGCAATATTCTCAATAGTGTCATTAAGTTGCTTTTCAACTGTCTCAATTTGCACCTTAACCCCACCTGAATTTATGACATTATCAAGTCTACCTATCACCTTAAAGTGACCATACTTATTAAACACCGCCACATCATTGGTAATAAGCGGTTTGGCACATACCGATTGTGCATCAATCACCAAAGAGCCTTTGTCAGAAAGACTGAGATTTACTCCATCAAAAGGCTCATACCAAGAGCTACCATCATCCTCATAGTCATTGATGTAATCACTTGAAGTCTTTTCTTTATTAGAGGTATCTGCAACTGCAAGATCTTTATCTGACTTAATGATGCGACGTAATGCAATATGGGAGAGAGTCTCGGTCATGCCATAGGTGCTCCACACATGATGTGGATAATCGTAAAGGCGAGAGGCAAGATCGCAATCTACAGCACCGCCTCCAATGATAAGCTCACGAACTTTGCGCAATAACTTATCTGAACTTAAGCTTCTAACGCAGTTATAAACTTGCATTGGGACCATGGCGGCAAAGGTTGGTACTACAATATCTCGCTCACTCTTTCCTAATTTAAGCTCTTGCTCATACCAATCTTGCATAGGATTTGAGCTTGGCTTTATAACTCTGAGATTTAATCGACCAACTAAAGATCTAACCACCATCATCTTGCCTGCAATGTAGGCCATAGGCATACACAATAAAGCCCCATCACCTGCTTTAAGATTTAAAAATGATAAGGTCATCATTGCAGAGTTCACCATACGCTCTTTTTCTACTAAAAGCTTTTTAGGCTTACCTGTAGAACCACTTGTTTGCACTTCCAAAAGATCGCTATCGTTAAACCACTCTTCTAAGAACTTGGCTAAATCGACTAAAAAGCTCTTATCACCATAAAGATTAAGCATCTTTTTATGTAGCATCGATTTGTCACCATATGCAGATCTACACTGTGCATAGCTATAAGTTATGCCGTTGATAGTGATACTTTGTGTAAGACGATCTCTTAGAAAATCCATCTTCAAGCCCCATGCTTTTTAAACAATGATGTGTGTAATTAAAAAATAATAGCTATATAAAACCAGGTTATAAAAGCTTTGCCTCAATGCCTTATAACAGAACTTTTTTCTTTAGATAAAAGATGCAATATGAGTAGCTTTACTACCTAAAATCTTATTTAAATATTCTGAGTAATTGGCAACCTCAGGTGCGTTGAGGTAACAATTGAGCTTGGCATCCTTAATGTACATTGGGGAAGCTAAATTATTAGTATAAAGTGCACCTGTTCCTAAACCTTGAGGCATAGATGGATTTTGACAAGCAACCCATTGAGAAATAGCATTAAGGCCGATGGTTGACTCTAAAGCTGATGTAAGCCAGCACTTAATTCCGCGCTCCTTTGCCAGTCGTAACCACTCCTCTGTTCCACAAATACCACCATGCAAACTTGGCTTAATTACTAAATACTGTGGTTTTATGGTATCGAGCATAACAACTTTTTGCTCAAGAGAGTAAATACCTATAAGTTCTTCATCAAGAGCAATTGGAATTGTGGTAGTTGCACACAATTTTGCCATAGCTTCATATTGATGAGCCTTAATTGGCTGCTCAATGGAGTGCAAGGAGAATTTACTTAAAGCCTCAAGTTTTTCAGGTGCCTCTTTAGGGGTAAAAGCACCATTAGCATCAACTCTAAGCTCCAATTCTTGTGGGCTAAATCTTGTGCGAATGTAATCAAGCAGCGCTAACTCTTTATCAAAATCAATCGCCCCGATCTTAAGCTTGATACATCTAAAACCATCTTCAAGCTTACGCTTAATTCTCATCCCCATGGTCTCAAAGTCGCCCATCCAAATAAGGCCATTGATGTAAATGCCACTTTCATTACGACTAAAAGGACTATCCCAAAGCATAAGCTCAGGTGTTCCACAAAAAGCATCTTTTTGAGACTCCCTTAGAGCTATAAGACTTTTTAAATGAGCAATTAAAGTCTCAGCACCAAACATGGCTGATGGATAATTTTTAAAAGCGCTTAAGTCTTCTTTAAAGTTTAATATATCTAAAGCTCTCTCTTGTTGTGGAAGACTTTTAAACAAAGATGCAAAAAGCTCTTTGAGCTTAAACTCATATGCTTTTGTACGCTCCTCTTCGTTATCCCCACCACATAAAAAGTCCGAACTTAAATCTGGCAATGGCGCACACTCACCAATTGCCACAAAATCATCAAATCTAATGGTGGGATACCACACTCTATGAGTGTAATAAGTACCACGTGAGGTCATGGCAGGTTCTTTAAATTTAAGATCGTAGCTATATAGATCGCCTGATAATTTATAAGACATTACTTAACTCGAGCTATAAAAAAAGTAATTAACAAGTATAGAGCTTTTAAAAACATGCAACGTATTAAGTTAAAAGCAAATGACCAAATTTTTTAACTTTAGTTTTTTGAAGTTAAAAGTGCGTCCTAAGACGCACTTTTATACGCAAATCATCAAGAGCAATGCTTAATAGGCCTTAATTTTTATTGCAATCATATTGCATAATACGGCCATACTCTCTTAGATGATATCTGTAATTTTAAGGGAACTTTGGGAACTTAGACCAATCAGGTTTACGCTTCTCTAAGAAAGCCTTTCCACCCTCTTGAGCCTCTTCTGTCATGTAGTAAAGCATGGTAGCATCACCTGCTAGCTCCTGAATACCTGCCTGACCATCAAGCTCAGCATTGAGACCTGCTTTAATCATTCTAAGTGCCAGAGGGCTATGTAACATCATAGTCTTTGCCCACTCAACCACCTCATCCTCAAGCTTATCAAATGGAACCACCTTATTTACCAATCCCATCTCTAAAGCCTCTTGTGCATTGTACTGACGGCACATAAACCAGATTTCACGGGCCTTCTTCTGACCTACGCAACGAGCTAAGTAAGAAGCACCAAAACCTGCATCAAAGCTACCTACGCGAGGACCGGTTTGACCAAAAATTGCATTTTCAGAGGCAATGGAGAGATCGCAAACTACATGCAGTACGTGACCGCCACCAATAGCATAGCCGTTAACCATGGCGATAACAGGTTTTGGTATAGAACGAATTTGCTTTTGCACATCTAAAACGTTAAGACGCGGAACTCCATCCTTGCCTACATATCCACCATGACCCTTAACATGCATATCGCCGCCTGAGCAGAATGCTTTATCACCAGCACCAGTTAAAACAATCACATTGATATCCTGACACTCACGGCAGTAATAAAGAGCATCTGAGATCTCAGTGGTGGTAGTTGGTGTGAAAGCATTACGATAACGCGGACGGTTAATGGTAATCTTGGCTATACCCTCAAAGAACTCAAACAAAATGTCCTCATACTCTTTGATAGTTTTCCATTCTCTCTTTTCAGACATAAAAATATTCTCTACTTTAAAACACAAATTATTCAAATAAAATTAACACAAGCACCAATCATTATTGGCAATCTAGCTCTTTGTGTGCCTTAGAAATACAGTCACGCATAACTTTTTTTAACATAGAAGCATCACTTTGCGCTTTAGTAAGTACTTCTACAAACTGCGGAGCGTTTAGCTCTTTTTCTGTACAAATCTTATCTATGGCTAATTTAAGAGAGCTTTCATTGGTGACTTGATGATATTCAAAGCCTCGACTCTCAGCCCAAGCTTGAGCATGGGTCTTATGTTGAGCAGTAACGTACTTTTTTTCATTATCATTAAGATTAAGACCTGGGAGCGCGTGGAAGATCTCGCCACCTCCATTGTTAAGTAAAACTATACGTATGTTCTTACCAATATAGTCATTCCACAGCGCATTCATATCGTAAAAGAAGCTTAAATCACCAATTACAATAAAATTTGGTAAATCTGATGATGATGCATAACCTATGGCGGTTGATAACGAACCTTCGATGCCATTAACACCGCGATTGGACATTACTTTTATCTGTCTTCTCTCAGATCCTTTAGAATATGGTCTTAAAAAAAGCTGGTCATAACGAACAGTAGAGCTGTTTGCCAAATGCAAAATGCACCTATCAGGTAGATTTGCACGCAACAATTGCATAGCAAGCATATGTGAGTAAGCAAAAGTAGGCTGTATCAAACTATCACACAATTCATTAAAGCTCTGTGCGTATGTAAAAATCGACTCAAGATTAACTTCTAAATTAGAAACTTCTTTAGGATTTGATATATCTTTATAAGAACTTTCTATGAATCTACAAGCTAAAGTCAGATATTTTAAAAAGCGCGCCTCGTCCATTTCAATCACAGTGCTCAAACACTTAAAGAGATCGACAACCTCACCATTTGAACTTATGTGGAAGTGATACTTTGGCTTTGATGAACGTAAGAACTTCTTAAGATTCTTAGATATGATATGACCGCCAATGGTGATCACCAAATCAGGGCTTAATGCACATTTAGTATTAGGAAAATACTGGCGATAGCCACCATCTGATGATAAAAATTGCGTTACCACCATATCAATCTGACTGCATACCTTAAAATTGCTTGGCACATTAGAAATGCTTTCACAGATAACGCCCATTACCTTTGAAATAGCAGCAAAACCATCTTTTACTAAGTCATTATTATCAAGATGTAAAAAATCAGGTGACTGACCTATCACCAATAAAATACTATTACATTGAACTAAAGCATGCGCTAGGCTTAAGACTTCTGCCTCTTGATTAACCTCACACTGTAAATTAAGAGCTTTTAATGCTACAGGAGCTTTTTTAAAGTGTTCAATTGCTACAAATTTGTCATAGCAAATACGATTGATAACGCGCTCTTGTGGTAATTCTTTGGTTGAAAACTCAAAGAAAGGATCTGAAATCGGCACATTGATATGGACAGGGCCCCTACCATGGTGGAAAAGTTCAAGTAAAGCCTCATTGATCATACGATTATTAAACCAGTGATCTTCACTAGACTGAATCTCAACTAAGCCCACAGACTTCTTAACTAAAGTCTTAAACACATGTGCTTGAGGCAGAGTTTGACCATCCATCTGACCTATCCATGCTGCAGGGCGATCAGCTGAGATTACAAGTAGCGGTACGTTCTGATAGAAAGCCTCCGATACTGCAGGATGCAAACCTAAAAGTGCACTTCCTGAGGTAACGACTACAGCAACAGGCTCATTACAATTACTTTGCAAGCTAAGACCAATAGCAAAGAAACCTGCCGATCTTTCATCGGTGATGGAGTAAGTCTCAAAATCTTGACACTGCAAAATTGACTGCACGATAGGAATATCACGACTACCTGGACACAGAACACATTTTTTAACGCCATGGCTACACATCAATGACACTAACTGCAAGACATTTTGCTTATTTGAGTACATATAGATCTCCGTATATCTAGACCACGCAAATAACGCTTATTTATTAATAAGTTATAAGGCTAACTTTTTTTCTTTTACACTAAGAGCGCTTAAGTTCCTCTAAATAGCGCTGATCATCAACTGCAGACAATATAGTAGCGACCTTATTGGAACCTTCTTTAAACTCAGCGTTAAGGTCAGATTGACGTAAGATACCGCCACCTATGTAACAAGAGGCAATGGTTTTATTGGCACAACACTCATCGTAACAAAGCTTCATGCAACGTAAGTTTACATAAAGAGCGCTGTGGCCATCCATATTAAGTGGCCCCAACATACCTGCATAGTAGGCTCGATCATAGCCTTCATTTTCTTGAATGAATTTATATGCCTCAAGTTTAGGTAGTCCACACACCGCAGGAGTTGGATGCAGTGCTCCAATGATTTCGCCTAAATTCTGTTGATTTTCAATACTAAATTTAAAGTCAGTCTTAAGATGGCAAACAGGACCTGCCAAAGTGCTCTTAGGCCCTGACTTTTCAATATTATCTGAATAGCGACTTAAAACCTCTTCAATGTAAGAGGTTACATATCCTTGCTCTTCTACATCTTTAGCAGACCACTCGCTTAATGTTGGAATAGCACTTTGAATATCTTCATGTAAAACTAAAGATGCACTTTCAAGCTTTTCTCTAAGATATTGACGATAGCTATCTAAGTTCATAGTACCTGCCAAAGACATGGTTCTAAAATCTCGGCCTTTACCCTTAAGTAAAATCTCAGGAGTTGCACCAAACCAAGTGCCAGTTGCCTCAGAATTTACGACTGAAACAGTCATATTTGGATATAAGTCGCAGGCTTTTAAAAATGATGAGAATAAACCAAATGGTGCATAAGCGTATCTTTCACAGCGAGATAGCACAAGCTTATCAAAAAGGCGATCTTTAAGAGCTCTATTAAATTTATTAAATACATCTTCATAGCGCTTAAAGATAATATTATTGTCCTCAACGCGCTCTTTAAAGCACAGTTGCCCCTCTTTTGTCTTAATATTTTTAGTATCTACTGACAAATGACGCTTAAGTAAGTATGCAACAATCTCGTTATCACCAATAAAAGTCTCATCATCACGAATGACAATCATGGGGTTTTTAGAGGAAATGGCAAAAGGTGCCATTAAAAATCCTGACTCTAAGCTTAAATCTTTAAAGTCTGTGATTGACTTAACATCGTTATCATGTTGCAAAATAAGCCGTGGTTCTTTGCTATCTGGCAGTCTATACAGTACGAATGGCACTTTTTTTTGCAAAAGATCGTCTAAGACTTCATCACAAGCTAATAAAACACCTGATTTGAACACATTAACCTCACTTACAGGCAATCAAAAGAGCAAAATACATTACTATCATATCGCCTACAAAAAACTATAAGGATCCCGCTAAAAAGTCATAGCTCAAGCAATTAAGCCTTACTTAAAGACCATTGGTACTGATAATGGTATTAGTAACTCTAGCTGTAGAGATAAGACGTCCATCTGAGGCTTTAATATCTACATTGACCACATGAGTTGTCTTGCCAACATGCAAAGCCGTAGCTATCACCTTAATTTTCTCGCCTAATTTAGCCATTGAGATGTGATTGGCACTAATTGCAGAGCCTACAGGATGAAAGCCTTTTTGACACCGTGCATATGATGCAAGCGCTGCTGCAACCTCAGCTAAAGCAAGTGAGGTACCACCATTTAAAATCCAACCGATTGGAGAAGGTCTACATAAATGGTGTCCAAGAGTCACCTCCATAATTACGCCATCTTGTTTAAAACACTTGATGCTAAATGACAAGAATTTAGCTAAAGACTCATAACATCTATCCTCATTTAGGCCAAAGACCACCTTATTTAGATCCAAGTCTTTAGTGTACTCATCAAATTCACAATCTAAGCTTACGCAACTAAAATTGCCTGTATCTTGAGTTAAAAGAGTATCTTTTGGCTCTTTATTAAATTGAGAATCGCTCATTAAAGAATCCTGCCACAAAGTCACAATAAATAGACAAGATTTTGTTTAAAACAAATCTTTCACAATGTATAGACGTAACAAAGCCTCAGCAAAGCTGATAGTCTCTTGATTATAACATGCTGAATATGTTGATACTTTTGCATTTAACCATATCTATTCCCACCCCCTTTTATAATTGTTACTAAAATTGCTTGTTTAAGCTATTTATATGAATAAAAAAATAAAACCCCGCCGTTTTTTAAAGGCGGGGTTTTGATAACTATTTAAATTTTATGGACTAATTATTCCCACTCGATAGTTGCCGGTGGTTTACCTGAAATATCATAAACTACACGGGAAATACCGTTAATCTCATTGATGATACGGTTAGATACGTGACCTAAAAGCTCATAAGGAAGAGGTGCCCACTTAGCAGTCATAAAGTCGATGGTCTGAACTGCACGTAAGGAAACTACATAATCATAGCTTCTGTGATCGCCCATAACACCAACAGCACGAACTGGGAGGAATACGGTAAATGCCTGAGATACCTTCTGGTACCAACCGCTCTTGTTAAGCTCTTCCATAAAAATAGCATCAGCCTGACGGAGCAGATCTAAATACTCTTTTTTGATTTCACCTAAAACACGAACTCCTAAACCAGGGCCTGGGAATGGATGACGCATAACCATCTGCTCAGGAAGACCTAAAGCAACACCAATTCTGCGTACTTCATCCTTAAAGAGTTCACGTAAAGGCTCAACTAACTTAAACTTAAGATCAGGTGGCAGACCGCCTACATTGTGGTGAGACTTAATTACGTGAGCCTTACCAGTCTTAGCAGCTGCAGACTCAATTACATCAGGATAAATAGTACCCTGAGCTAAATAATCAACACCCTCAAGCTTGCGAGCTTCATCGGCAAAAACGTCGATAAAGGTCTTACCTATCACCTTACGCTTTTGCTCAGGATCAGATACACCCTTTAAAGCTTCTAAGAAACGATCTTCAGCGTCTGCATAAACGAAGTTTAAGTCCATGCCAGCAAACATCTCTTGAACCTGTTTGCCTTCATTTAAACGTAAAAGACCATTGTCTACGAATACACATGTTAACTGCTTGCCGATTGCACGCTGTAATAATAAAGCGGTAACGGAAGAATCAACACCACCTGAAAGGCCTAATAAAACCTTCTTGTCGCCAACTTCAGCACGAATACGTGCAACTGCATCATCAATAATTGCTGATGGAGACCATAAACCTTGTAAGTGACAAACATCGATAACAAAGCGACGGAGCATCTCACCGCCTTGCTTTGAGTGGGTTACCTCAGGGTGGAACTGAACTCCAAAATACTGCTTCTCTTCGTTATAAACTGCAGCATATGGGCAAGTATCAGTGCGACCGACAACCTTAAAGCCTGGAGCTAAAACTGTAACCTTATCACCATGGCTCATCCAAACGTCTAATAAAGGAGCACCATCATGATCGCTTAAACCATCAAATAATGGGCATTTATCGACAAGCTCAACTGTGGCATGACCATATTCACGCTTGTTAGAGCCTTCAACGGTACCGCCTAACTGCACAGACATAGTCTGCAGACCATAGCAAATACCTAAAACAGGAACACCTGCAGAGAATACCCAAGATGGGGCACGAGGAGAACCTTGCTCAGTGGTAGACTCAGGACCGCCTGAAAGAATAATGCCATTAGGGGCAAAATCCTGCATGAGTTTGATATCGGCATCAAAAGGTAAAATCTCGCAGTACACGCCAATTTCACGGACGCGACGAGCGATAAGCTGAGTAACCTGGGAGCCGAAATCTAAGATCAAAATCTTTTCAGAATGAATGTTTGCTGAAGACATAAGCATCTCAAAAAATTAGGGCTGAAAGAAAAGATAAAATCCTCCCTCCTAAAGGAGAGAGGATTTCACCGCTAAATATTATTAGGCGTGGCTCTGATAGTTAGGAGCTTCCTTGGTAATAGTAACGTCATGGACGTGAGACTCATGGAAGCCGGCTGAGGTAATACGTACAAACTGAGCCTTAGTACGTAACTCATCAATAGTAGCGCAGCCAGTAAGGCCCATTGCAGAACGCAGACCACCCATTTGCTGATGGATAATGCCACGTAAAGAGCCCTTATAAGCTACACGACCTTCAATACCTTCAGGAACGAGCTTATCGGCAGCATTATCAGACTGGAAGTAACGATCAGCAGAACCGTGGGACATAGCAGCTAAGGAGCCCATGCCACGATAGGACTTGAAGGAACGACCCTGGTAAATCTCGATTTCACCTGGAGCCTCTTCGGTACCTGCGAACATGGAACCTACCATAACGCAGTTAGCACCAGCAGCTAAAGCCTTGGCAATATCGCCAGAGTAACGAATACCACCGTCAGCAATAACAGTAACGTCAGAACCCTTCATAGCCTCAACAGCGTTAGAAACTGCAGTCATCTGAGGAACACCGCAACCTGTTACGATACGGGTGGTGCAGATGGAGCCAGGTCCGATACCTACCTTAACAGCGTTAACACCAGCTTCAGCTAAAGCGATAGCGCCAGCTGCAGTTGCAACGTTACCACCGATAATTGGTAAATCAGGGTAAGCCTGACGTAAAGCCTTAATACGGTCTAAAACGCCCTGAGAATGGCCATGAGAAGAGTCAACGAGCAGAACGTCAACACCAGCCTCAACTAAGGCCTTAGCGCGCTCTTCATTACCGGCGCTTGCACCAATGGCAGCACCAACACGTAATCTGCCTAAAGCATCCTTACATGCATTTGGCTTGTTAGAAGACTTCTGGAAGTCTTTTACAGTGATGAGTCCCTTTAAGTGGAAGGTGTCATCAACGACTAAAACTTTTTCAATACGGTGCTTCTGCATTAAAGCCTGGACTTCCTCGTGAGAAGCCTTCTCCTTAACGGTTACTAAACGCTCTTTAGGAGTCATGCAGTCGCGGACCTTGACAGTACCGTCAGAAACGAAACGAATGTCACGGCCGGTAATAATACCTAATAAGTTGTCCTGCTCATCAATAACAGGGAAGCCACCAAAGCCGTACTTTGCGGCCTTTGCGCGAACTTCAGCGATAGGCATATCTGGGTGTACAGAGATTGGGTGAGTTACCATGCCGCTTTCAAAGCGCTTTACACGAGCAACTTCTTCAGCCTGACGCTCAATGGACATATTCTTGTGAATAAAACCTACGCCGCCTTCTTGAGCTAAAGCAATAGCCAGGTTAGATTCGGTGACAGTATCCATTGCTGATGAAATCATCGGAATATTCAGCTGGATATTGGAAGTCAGACGAGTGCGCAGATCTGCGGTTGCCGGTAATACGGTTGAATGAGCTGGAACGAGTAAAAGGTCATCAAATGTCAATGCTTCTTCCATTATACGCAGCATAAATTCCTCCAAAACTGATTAAAATTTGATCGGGCATTATACCAAAAAAACGAGATCACAATCCTAAAAAAAATATTCTTTTTTTATTTTGCGACTTTATCTCAATAAACTTAAATTTCAGAAAAGCTTTATATAAGACTATTTAAGCCAAATTGAAGCTAATTTATTTACAAAATTTAAAAAAAAGATATAAAAATTTAACTTAATTAAGCTTTAGTAATTTAATAAAAGATTTTAGCCTTATAGTAAATCACACTAATTTTAAATTACTGTTTAGTTTAAAAAAAAATAAACTATTATTAACTAGTTGATGTTGCTAAAGCTTTTATAAAGTAATCATCATTTATCTTATGATTCTTTTTTATTTAGATTGTTGACCTTATTTTAGGTCACAAACCAATATATTTTTAGTAAGTTTATATATCTATCAAGATTATTCTTACAAATTAGACAACATAGTTCTCTTATTTATAATTTTTTTTGTATATCTTAGCTACTTTATTGCTTTGAGCTCTTTTTAGTTTATCTTCTAATGGCAATTGTCTTTTTTATTCATTAGTATTAAAACTAAACTTCTTTAAAAAACATTATTTTTAGGAACAATACATGGCCGTAAATCCATTTGAACCTGCTAATGGAGACTACGTCTCTTTAATTGAAAAAATACAGCAAGCGCAGCTTAAAAAATTATGTTGCAAAGTTTATTCTGAAAAGACTTCTTATGATGACAGCATTAAGTTAGCCACATCTGCCATCAAATCATCTGATTTGATTAAAAATCAAAAAAATGCTGTAAATGATTATGCAAAGTACAACAATAAAAAGGAAAAAAGTTTTTTCTATAAAAACAACAAAAATAAAAGCAGAAGTTCCAAAGAAAATATAACTGCAAATACTAGCTTTAACTTCAAAACTCCAAATGCTCACAATTTAAATAAAGCCCCGATTTCACAATTTAAATTCGCTTTACTGTTAGCTTTTGGATCATTCTCTCTGCTTATTTTTGTATTTTTGTGTTTCTTAATTTTTGCTGACACTATTAACATGCAATTATTTGTATTTATAGTTTTTGCATTATTTGTCGCTAATATGGGACTTAATAATGCTTTTCACGAAAAGCAAAAGAAAAAAGCAAAACAGAATTTAAAAAATAACTAAATTTAGAGAATATTATGATTATTTTAACTTTTATGTGGCTTATCGTAGCCGTTATTATTTTAGGTTGTGAAATGCTTTTAGGCACAGTTTATCTGTTGGCTTTAAGCCTAGGAGCTTTTTCTGCATGTGTAGCAGCATTTTTTAGCTACTCTTTAACGACACAGTGTTCATGTGCCGCTATTTTTACCTGCATTTGTGTCTACTTTGCCTGGTATATAAAGCATAACGTTATTAAAAATAATAAAGATACCAACTCATTGGATATAGGTAAGAGAGTTTCTGTATTAACAATCGATCCTGATGGATCTTCTTTGGTTAATTACCGTGGCGCTCAATGGAAGGCTTTTGCCAAAGAAGGCGTTTTAACTCAAGGCTCTTGGATTATTTATAAAGTAGATGGGACTAATCTCATTCTTACAAAAGATTAATTTTAAAACTTGGAGATAAAATATGGAAAACGTAACAGGTCTTTCTGCAGGACTTATAGCTGCAATTTTCTTAATAGTACTTGCTGTCATTTTTGCCATGAAATCTTTCATGGTGATCCCACAACAAACTGCTTTTATCATTGAGCGTTTTGGTAAATTTCATAAAGTACTGCATGCAGGTTTAAACTTTATCATTCCTTTTATTGATAAAGTTGCCTACAAACATTCTTTAAAAGAAATTCCTCTTGATACTCCTTCCCAAATCTGTATCACCCGTGATAACACCCAACTCTCTGTTGATGGTGTTTTATATTTCCAGGTAACCGATCCAAAACTTGCAAGTTATGGCACCTCTAATTATTTAGTGGCCATCACTCAGTTAGCTCAAACCACCTTACGTTCTGTCATAGGTAAAATGGTTATGGATCAAACCTTTGAAGAACGTAACCTTATAAATACACAAGTTGTAGCTGCAGTTGATGAGGCTGCTGTAAACTGGGGTGTTAAAGTTTTACGTTATGAAATTAAAGACTTAACCCCTCCAGAGGCTGTTCTTCAAGCTATGCAAAGACAAATTACCGCCGAGCGTGAAAAGCGTGCCGTAATCTTTGAGTCTGAAGGTCGTAAACAAGAACAAATTAACCTTGCAAACGGTGATAGAGAAGCTGCTATTGCTAAATCTGAAGGTGAAAAGCAATCTGAAATTAATATTGCCGAAGGTAAGGCTCAAGCTACTTTAATGATGGCTAAAGCTTCCGCTGAGGCAATTCGTGAAATTGCTAAAGCTACTGAGGAAAATGGTGGCGAAACTGCGGTAAATCTTAAAGTTGCTGAGCAATATATTGAAGCCTTTGGCAAACTTGCAAAGACTGGCAATACATTGATTGTACCTAACAATTTAGGTGATATGGCTTCAATGGTAAGTTCTGTAATGAAGATTGTAAAAACTGAACCTAAAAAATAAAAATTAAGAAAAAAAAGACAGGAGAGTCTTGTATGATTTAAATGATTAGGTCATACACCTCCTGTCTTTTTTATGGAGAAAAATCTATGGATTTTCAAAATCCCTTTAATGATAATGATGATACACAATCTCAAGACCGTGCGCCTAAACATACAGTTTGTCGTGCGGTTTTTAAATTTTTGGGGCTTATAGGTGCTACGCTTACCTTCATAAGAAATGTCATTTGCAATATTGCAATGATTTTAGTGTGCCTATTGGTATTTGTAGGTATTGAATTTGTTCAAAATATCGACGATTTAAAACAAGAGGTTATCAAGTCAAATACGCCTCAAGCCCCGATAGAAAAGCCTTCACTTATTGTCTTTAACTTAAATGGTCCTATAAGTGAAATGCCTTTTTCAAATGGTGAGATAGATGTACTGTCTCGTCAATTAAATAAAAACATTACCGGAAATACATCTCACAGCGTTGAGAATATTGTAAAAGCTTTAAATAAAGCTAAAGATGATAATGACATTGAAAGTTGCTTCTTTAACTTAGATGACATTGGTGCTTTAAGCTTAGCAAAAGCCCAAAGAATAGCCGATGCCATTGATGATTTTAAAAAAGGCTCGTCTAAATCACCTAAAAAAGTCAGCACCTTTGCCACAAACTACTCTCAGGCAAGTTACATTATTGCCTCTCACGCAGATGCTATCTATCTTGATCCTTTAGGTTCAATTAACTTTACAGGTGTGGGCTTAAACTCCCTTTATTTTAAAGATCTCTTAGATAGATTTAAGGTAACCCCTTATATTTTCAGAGCAGGTGAATTTAAATCAGCCATTGAGTCTTTTTCAAGAAACGACATGTCTGATGGCGTTAAAGCTGAGTATCAAAAAATTGCTGACAATCTGTGGCAAGTCTATCTTGATAAACTAAAGAAAAAATCAAATATTGCTAACACTGTTCAAACAATAGTCTCAAATCCTGAGCAATATATAAGTGATATTAAAGAGTTTGATGGCAATTTCGCCCAAATGGCCAAAAACAAAGGTCTTTGCACTGATATAAGCGACATGCCACATACCTTAAAAACATTAGCCTCAAGCTCAGGCTTTAAAAATGATTCCTTATACATGCCAAAATACATAGATTATGATGACTATCTTCAATTCTATGCACAAGAGACTCCTTTAGATACATCTGATAATAAATTAGCTTGTATTTACGGTATAGGTGAGATTACTGATAATGCTCAAGATACCTCTTCTTTTAGCCCCAAAAATTTAGTACCAATCTTAGATAAGATTGCTATTGATAAATCTATAAAAGGTGTACTTTTCCACATAAATTCAGGTGGTGGTAGCGTTAAAGCCTCTGAAGATATTTTAAGAGCACTAAATCGCGTTAAAGAGGCTGGAAAAAAAATTGTAGTGTCATTTAATGGTACTGGGGCCTCTGGTGCTTATTGGATTTCTACAGCTGCAGATGCAATCTTTGCCACAGACGATACTATTACAGGCTCAATTGGTGTCTTTGGTATGAGCTTTGGCTTTGACAAACTTTTAAACGAATACGGCGTCTATCAAGATGGTGTTGTTACAAGTGAATTTGCACAAAGGGATATTGCAAAACCTATGAGCTCTTTGCAAATGCAGGTAAATACCCTCTCTGTTGAAAGTATTTATAAACGCTTTATCAATATTGTTTGCGCTTCTCGCAAAAATCTTAATAAGAGTGACTATAAAACCTTTGCCGAAGGTAAAGTCTTCAATGCCAAAGAAGCCCTTAAAATTGGTCTTATTGATAAAATCGGCGGTCACAATGACGCTTATCTTGCTTTAAATAAACTTACAGGTGGTAACGATGAAAATCCAATGCCTTTGGTAAACATGGTTCCATCTAAAGGTCAAGATTTAAGCTTTGTTCAAGATCTTATCTTAAAACACTTAAGCTCATATATGCCAGATGAAATCACCTCTGCATTATTGAAAATTAGTCTTAAAAAAGATCTTAAAGTTGATGAAAAGCCCCACCTTATGGCCATCATGCCTTTAGAAACTAAATACTAAAAACCGATAGCCATCAAATAATTTTTGATGGCTATCCTTCATATATAATTTGCAAATTCTTTTAAGCTAATCAAAAAATTTATAATTTTTTATACTATAATTTAATTAACTTGTCAGACAACTAACATAAAAGACACAATATGGCTACGATAAAACGTGTTTCTGTAACTTCTGAAATTATTGATTTCATGAAAAAATCCATAAAAAATGGTGATTGGATTGTTGGTGGGAAAATACCTTCTGAAACTGTTTTATCAAAGACTTTAGGTGTGAGTCGTGCCTCAATTCGACAAGCTATAGCTCAATTTGTCACTATTGGAATTTTAAAACCTGAACAAGGTCGTGGCTGTTTTTTAATTTCAGATAAAATTGATGAGCGCTTAGGCAATGCCAATGCTCTTTTAGAACATGATTATGCAGACATTAGTAAGGTTTTAAAATTTAGACTCTTAATTGAACCTGAAGCTTCATTCTTAGCCGCCTCAAAAGACACAAGTCAAATCTATTCCTTAACAGATAAGCTACGTGAGTTTCATAGAATTATGAAAAATAGCTTAGATAAACCACAAGAATTTATAAAAGCTGACTTAGATTTTCATATTGCCCTAGCTTATGCCTCAGGTAATGAGCTTATAGGTGATACTTTAAAATATGTATTTGCCAATACAACTAAAAGTCACACCAAAATTAACTCCCTATTTGGTTTTAAAGATGGCTTAAATTATCATGCCAAAATCTTAGATGCTTTAGAGTCACAAGATCCCAAACGCGCCTTTCATGTCATGGAAAGACATTTAAAACACGCCCTTGAAGAAATAGAAAAAATTTAAATAAAAAAACACTTGTTCTAAACATGTTATTACTTGTAAGACAACTAATAAGTTTAAAAGGAGATTTACATGAGTGTTAAAATTACCGATATCAAGGTCATAAACACCGCGCCTGAAGGCATTAATTTAACTGTGGTTAAAGTTTTAACTTCTGAGGATGGGCTTTATGGTTTAGGTTGTGCCACGTTTGCTTATCGGTATAAGGCTGTTACAACTTATATTCTTGAGTATTTACGCCCTCTTTTAATTGGCCGTGATGTTAAAAACATTACAGAGATTTGGCAGCTTATGCATCAAAACGCTTATTGGCGTGATGGTGGTATCGAAAATAATGCCATAGCAGGTATTGATTTAGCTCTTTGGGACATCAAAGGCAAAATGGCAAATATGCCTGTATATCAACTTTTAGGAGGTGCTTACAGAAAAGCGGTTCCAGTTTATCGTCATGTAGATGGACAAAGCATTGATGAAATAGTTGATCAAATAAATTATTACAAAGACCTTGGTGTAAAACATTTGCGAGTTCAATCTGGCGGTTATGGCGGTGGTCTTGATTTAAGAGCTCCTAAACATGCCCCTTTGGGAAGCTTAGATGGTATTTATTTAAACTCGCGTCAATACATTTATAAAACTATAAATCTTTTTGAAAAATTAAGAGAAAAGATTGGTTTTGATATCGATCTTGTTCATGATGTTCATGAAAGAATTGCGCCTTGTGAAGCAATTGAGCTTGCCAAAGCTTTAGAGCCTTACCACCTATTTTTCTTAGAAGATCCTCTTCCTGTAAATCAAACTGAATATTTTAAAAATATGCGAGCTTTAAGCTCTACACCAATAGCCGAAGGAGAGCTTTTTAATAATGAAGCTCAGTATAGATTTTTAATTGTTAACCGTTTAATTGACTTTATCCGCATACACATTACCCAAATTGGCGGTATTACCCCAGCATTTAAATTAGCAATTTTTGCTGAACAATTTGGTATTAGAACAGCTTGGCATGGTCCTGGTGATATGTCACCAATTGCCCATGCGGCAAATATTCATATCGATATGGCCATTCCTAATTTTGGAGTTCAAGAATGGTCTGGAATTCGTCCGCCTAACTTTGTTATTCAAAAACTTTCAAATAAAGAAGGCGCTCTTTTAGAAGTATTTGACGGCTTACCAAAATTTATCGATGGTTTTGTATATCCAAACGATAAACCTGGCCTTGGCATCAGTATTGATGAAAAGGCAGCTCTTAAATATCCATCTATAGATGAAGTAACAACATGGACTATGACCAGAAACTATGATGGAGGACTGGTTTTACCTTAAATATCAAATAAATCAAACAAACATGAGGTAACTATGAAAATAAAACTTTTATTTGGAACTTTAGCTGTTTGCTCTATACCACTACTCTCTGGGTGTAACGATACAAATAATAACAATATCACCCTAAGAATTGCCCAAGCCTCTGCATCAGATGGTGCTATTGGTGTAAGCCTTGATAAATTTTCAAAAGATGTTTTTGAAAAAAGTAATGGCAGAATAAAAATATTAACCTTCCATAACGGACAACTTGGTTCTGAACGAGAAAATATTGAAAGTGTTCAAATGGGAGATTTAGATATGGCTGTAGTTAATCAGTCTGTCTTAATTAACTTTTTACCAGAACTAGCTGCTTTTGATCTCCCATATACCATTACATCAGCAAAACACGCAGACAAAGTATTTTTAGGTGAAATAGGAAATCATTACTTAAAAGAACTAGAAAATGTAAGGCTAAAAGGATTTTCAATATGGGAGTCTGGTTTTAGAAACTTAACAAACTCTGTTCGTGATGTAAATAAAGTTGCAGACGTAAATAATCTACGAATTAGAGTAATGGAAAATAAAATTCATCAAGAATTGTGGATGGCTTTAGGAGCTGATCCTGTTCCTATGTCATGGTCTGATGCTTATACAGGAATGCAACAAGGCGCTATTGACGGCCAAGAAAATCCTGCAACAGTTATTGATAAAAATAATGTTGTCGAAGTAAATAAACATATGGCTGTAACAGAACATTGCTATTCAACTGTTTACATTCTGTTCTCTACAAAAATCTGGGACCAATTAAGTTCAAACGATCAGGAAATACTTACTAAATGTATGAGAAAAGCTGAACTTGATGAACGAGCTCTTTCAAGGAAAATGGATAAAGAAGCTATTTTCACTTTAGAAAGTAAAGGAATGAATGTTACTTATCCAAATAAACAAGGATTCATACAAAAGTCCGCCATTGTTCGTGAAAAATACGGCGCAACTTTCAAAGATCTTTTGGACAAAATTCAAGCTTTAGCAGATTAGAGGTAAGTTATGGAACAATTAAGAAAATTTTTTAATACTGTTCAAAACATATCCAAAATAATTATAGGCTTATGTATGATATCAATGATGGTTATAATATTTATACAAACATCAACACGTTATCTGATATTTTATTCAATTCATTGGTCTGAAGAAGTATCTCGTTACCTTTACGTAGCATTAACGCTCTTAGGATTAAACCTTGCGATTACATCAAAGCAACTTGTACGAATTGACATTATTGATAATTACTTTAAAGGAAAATCTCTTAAAACTTTAAATGTAATAAGAGCCTTTTTAAGTGTGATTATCACTACGATATTTTTTTATAGTTCATTCGGCATGATTGATATATCCCAATTTCAAAGATCTCCTGCCTTAGGAATATCTATGCAAATTATGTACTTAATAGTAGGTCTGGGATTTCTTCTGTCTGCTATTGCAACAATTTTTGATTTATATGACGCCATAAAAGCTGAATATTCAACTAATAATGAGGCCTAACATTATGGATATATCTGCAATTCTCATGTTAATTTCACTTGTTTCCTTAATGGCAATTGGTATGCCTATTACTTGGTCACTAGGTGGATCAATTATTGTAGCTTTAATCGTTGATCCAAACCTGTCTTTATCTATCATCACGCAAAAAATGTTTGCAGGATGTAATAATTTTTCAATGTTAGCTTTACCAGCTTTTTTTCTTGCTGGAGATATTATGGCTAAAGGAGGTCTATCACGTAGACTTGTAAATTTTGCAGATACTTTAGTTGGATGGATTTCCGGAGGTATTTCTTTAGTATCTTTAGTAGCTTGTACTTTCTTTGCAGCAATTTCAGGATCCTCTGTAGCTACAACAGCTGCAATTGGAGGTCTTATGTATCCAGAAATGGTAAAACGAGGATATCATAAATCTTATTCTGCAGCTATTCAGGCTATTGGAGGAACTCTTGGTATTGTTATACCGCCGTCCACAGTTTTTGTAATTTATGGAAATATTACAAATACGTCTGTAGCTAAATTATTAATGGCAGGTATTATTCCAGGAATTATTTGCGGTATTGCCTTATGCACATGGGCATATATCAAAGCACGTAAAGAGAAATTTCCAAGAGAAAAAGGATTCTCTTTCATAAGATTTTTACAATCTTTTAAAAGTGCAGTATGGGCCTTATTAATGCCTGTAGTAATTTTAGGAGGTATTTATACCGGCATATTTACTCCTACAGAATCCGCTGTTGTAGCCGTATTTTACGGACTAATAGTATGCATATGCGTATATCGTGAATTAACTGGCAAAAACTATTGGACTATTATACAAGACTCTTCTGTAATAACTGCAAATATTATGTTCTTAGTAGTAACCGCTCAAATATTTGGCTACTTATTAACATACTACCGCGTTCCTGTTTTTGTTACAGAAGCCTTTATGGCTATTGCTTCCAATGCAACAGTTTTTATGAGCCTAATCGTAATTTTGCTTTTAATTTGTGGAATGTTTTTAGAAGTTGGCGCAACCAACTTGATTTTAGGCCCTATATTAGCACCTATTGCTTTAAAGTTTGGTGTAGATCCTGTTCATTTTGGCTTGGTTTTTGTTTTCCTTTTAGCATTAGGTCAAGCCACCCCTCCTTTTGGTACAACCTTATTTGTAAGCTGCGGAATATCAAAACAACCTGTATCAGCTGTATCAAAACAAGTATTACCTTTCATATTAGTTGAGATTGCATGTGCCGTACTTTTTGCTTATGTACCATGCTTCTCAACTTTTTTTGCTAATCTTATGAACTAAAAATAAGGAGAAGAAAATGCATAACTTATTTGATATTCAAGGTAAAAAAGCTATAGTAACAGGTGGTACTAGAGGCTTAGGTTTTGGCATGGCTGAAGGTCTTATGGAAGCTGGAGTTGAAGTTGTAATAGTTGGTACTTCGGATCAAGTATTTTCGGTTGCAAATAACTTTTGCTCACGAGGATTTAAATGTCACGGTGTGAAAGCTGACTTTAGCCTAAGAGAAAACACATTTAAATGTTTTGATGAATGTTTAAATTTATTAGAAGGTAATCTTGATATATTAATCACAGCTCATGGAATTCAACGTCGCCATAGTGCTGAAGTTTTCCCTGAAAATGAATGGAATGAAGTTATTGAGGTAAACCTTAATTCAGTATTTTTCCTTTGCCAAAAAGCCGCAAATATAATGCTCAAAAAAGGTTATGGAAAAATAATCACAATTGCCTCTATGGTATCTTGGTTTGGTGGCCAAACAGTTCCAGCCTATTCTGCTGCAAAAGGAGGCGTAACTCAGCTTACAAAAGAATTAGCAAATGACTTTATAGCAAGAGGAATTAACGTAAATTCTATAGCTCCTGGATATATGGCAACAGAAATGAATACTGCTTTATTAGATAAAAATAACCCTCGTTATCAACAAATAACTGACAGAATTCCTGCTCATCGTTGGGGAACTGGTGAAGATATGAAAGGAACAGCTATATTCTTAAGCTCTCATGCCTCAGATTATCTATCAGGAGCGATTATTCCTGTAGATGGCGGTTACCTTGTTAAATAATAATTAAAAATTGGGTGATCCTTTATAAATTTATTTAATTTACTCGGATCGCCCTAAAAAAATAGTAGTTAAAAAAACTAGTTATAAATAATAATCTTTAACACAATATATTTAAATTTTCTTGAGTTGTATTCGACATTTTCAAGATTTTTAATGAACGAGGAGCACATACATTAGCTAATTTATTTAGGTTACTGTATCTTCTTGGAATACCATCACTTTCGGATGTATCAATACATGCAGACCATACTCTCCCTAAAGGCGCCTCAGGAATTCTAAAGAAAACGTCATTTTCAGATTGATTGATAAGAATAAGCCACACCTCACCTGACTCAATGTCGCTACTGCCTACTTTAAGCATCATAACGTTTTGCTTTGGATCATTCCAATTTTCAACTTTCATATGCTCGCCATTTGATTGATACCAATGAGCATGATATTTAGTTTGCTTGAATAAAAAAGGATCGTCCTCTAAGTTAAGTTCAGAGAGCATTTCTGAACTTTTACGCAATGATGTCATATTGCCGATGAACTTAATGAGATCTAAGTTTTCATTAGATCTATCCCATTTAATCCAACTTATCTCATTATCCTGACAATAGGCATTGTTATTACCGTTTTGACTGTGAGAGAACTCATCTCCTGCTAAAAGATGCGGCATACCTTGAGATAGTAATACCGACGCTAACATATTACGCTTAGCTTGGTTTCTTAAAGCTTTTATTTTAGGATCGTCGCTTTTACCTTCAACACCATAGTTATAAGAATAATTACAGTCAGTGCCGTCTTTATTATTTTCCTGATTTAACTCATTGTGTTTTGCGTTATATGAAACTAAATCCTCAAGAGTCATACCATCATGATATGTCACAAAGTTCACACTTGAGTTTATCGAACGATGGCCCTTTAAAAAGATATCTCTTGACCCTAAAAGACGCGTGGCAAAATCACCAATAAGGCCTACATCTCCTTTCCAAAAGCGTCTTACCGTATCGCGGAAACGATCATTTTGCTCGCTCCAACCATAAGGAAACTGTCCTAAACGATAACCATCTGGACCTAAGTCCCATGGTTCGGCTATCAAAATTGCAGATGAAAACTCATCTAAGCAAAAACAAGCCTTAGCAAAACTTGATTTACGGTTATAAGTGAAAAATTCATTGGCATGAGTTTCTCTAAAAACAGTAACCCCTAAATCAAATCTAAAACCATCAACTTGCATATCATTTAACCACCACCTCATGGAGTCTATAACTAAATTTAAGCCACAAGGATTATCTGTATTAAATGAATTACCACAACCTGTTACATTACAATAATTTTCATAATTTGGATTGTTATGTTCATCATTGTAAAAAGCATAATAATTGCGATTATCAAAGCCCTTATAACAAATAACAGGACCATCAGCACCACCTTCTGCTGTATGGTTAAACACCACATCTAAAATAACAGCAATGTTATTTCTATGTAGCTCTCTGACCATTGTCCTAAACTCATCTAAAACATTTTCAGGCTTTACAGCAAAGCGCGGATCTGGGCACATAAAGCAAACTGGGTTATATCCCCAATAATTTGTAAGACCTTTTTTAACTAAAAAAGGCTCACTCATACTTGCGGCAACAGGATTTAGCTGAATTGCTGATATACCAAGCGCTTTTAAATGATCAATGACACTTTTAGAGGCAATACCTAAAAATTTACCACGATATTTAGGTTCTATATCTTCATTTAAATAAGTAAGACCTTTTACATTAGCCTCATAGATAATAATGCCTTTACGGTCAAGATTTGGTTTGCTAACACCTTGCCAATCAAAGTCAATACAAGGGTTTGGAACAATACATTTGGGAATGAATGCTTTTGAATCATTGTTATATAAAGCATCATCATAAAGAAAAGGTTTTGAGAGAATATGCGCATAAGGATCAACTAAAAGTCGTCCTTGCTTAAAATAAAAGCCTTGGCTCTTATCAAAAGAACCCAAGGCTTCCAAAGCGTAACGTGTATTGGGACCTGCTTTTTCACAAAAGCCATACCAAACACCACCTAAACGCTCATTCATGACAAATGAGTAAGTCTCATTGTCATCTTCATCAAATAAGTGAACTACAATTTTTTTAGCATAAGGAGCCCATACGGAAAAATGACATCCGCCTATTACGGGAGTCGCTCCTAAATGAATAAAACGTAAATCATCGCATTTAGGTTGTAAGGCTCCCATAAAAAGCTCCTTAAAGTTAAAATTTAGTTACTACTTAGCCTTAGATGCAGTGCTACGACTACGTGTAGTACGACGAGTAGTAGTCTTTCTTGGGGCACGAGTAGTTTTCTTGGTTGTAGTACTCTTAGTACGGATCTTAGCTACAGTTTTTACCTCAGGTTTAACCTCACTTGGAGTTTCAACCATTGATTCAACTTTTACCTCAGGCTTTATCTGTACAGCCTTTTCCTCAACTTTATTACCATTTTCATCCTTTACACGCTTTATAAATACAGTGGCTAAAGGAGGTAAGTCAATAACAATTGAGTGGTACTGATTTTGCCATGAAATATTAGAGGCAACGATTCTCTCCATACCAGTGCCATAACCACTACCCCAATAATCCTTGCTATCTGAATCAAAGATTACTTGATAGGTACCAGGCTTTGGAACACCTAAGCGATAGGCAATGTAAGGAACTGGAGTGAAATTAGAAACTGCAATAAAATCATCGCCGTCATTTGTGGTACGCAACATAGCAAAGACGCTGTGATCGGCATCGTTTACATCCAACCACTTAAAGCACTTTGGATCGTAATCGTTTTGCCACATAGTCTTTTCATTCTTGTAGATGGTATTTAAATCTTTAACCATCTTCTGAATGCCTTGATGTTTACTGTACTTCAATAACCACCAGTCTAACTGAGCATCATTATTCCACTCAGAGCCTTGGCCAAACTCAGAACCCATAAAATTAAGCTTCTTACCAGGATGTGCATATTGATAAGCTAAATATGCTCTGAGATTTGCTGCCTGCTGCCACTCATCACCTGGCATCTTATAAAGTAAAGAGTGCTTACCATGAGTTACCTCATCGTGAGAAATGGACAGAATAAAGTTCTCGTTGTAAGCATAGATCATAGAGAAAGACATCTCACCATGATGATACTTACGGAAGAATGGATCAGTTGCCATATACTCAAGAGAGTCATGCATCCATCCCATATTCCACTTAAAGCCAAAACCTAAGCCACCGGTAAAGGTTGGACGAGATACGCCCTTAAATGCAGTGGACTCCTCGGCAATAGTCATAGCATTAGGGAACTTCTTATAAACCTCTTCATTAAACCATTTTAAGAAGCTTACAGCCTCATAATTGATATTGCCGCCATCAACATTTGGAATCCACTCACCCTCTTTACGAGAGTAATCCCAATAGAGCATGGAGGCTACAGCATCAACACGCAGGCCATCAATGTGGAAGAGATCAAGCCAAATTAAAGCTGATGCAATTAAGAAGCGACGAACAGTGTCACGACCAAAATCGTAAATTAAAGAGTTCCAATCAGGATGCCAGCCACGACGCGGATCTTCATACTCGTACAAACAAGTACCATCAAATTTAGCCAAGCCGAAGGCATCAGTTGGGAAGTGAGCTGGAACCCAGTCTAAAATTACACCGATACCTGCTTTATGGCAGCTATCAACGAAATACTTAAAATCATCTAATGATCCAAAGCGACTTGTTGGTGCAAAAAGACCGGTTGGCTGATAGCCCCAAGAACCTGAGAATGGATGCTCCATGATTGGTAAAAGCTCAATATGGGTATACCCCATTTCCTTGGCATAATTTACCAAATCAACCGCGAGCTCACGATAAGTTAGGCTCTTACCATTATCATCATGCTTCCAGCTGCCTAAATGAACCTCATAAATAGATATTGGCTGCTCAAGTTTGTTATTAAACTGAGATTTACGCCACTCATCATCATGCCAAGTATAGGTAGTCTGATCGGAGATGATGGATGCAAAAGAAGGATACTGCTCATGGAAGAAGCCTACAGGATCGGCCTTATGTGGCAGACGATTTCCGTTTGGATCTTTAATTTCATATTTATAGCGCTGACCTGCAGTTAAGCCTGGAACAAACAATACCCAGTGACCTAAAAGAGATCTGGCCATAGGATGACGACGACCATCCCAGAAGTTGAAATCACCAATTACACTTACGGCAGTTGCAGATGGTGCATAAACGGCAAACTTAGTACCTTTAACCTTAACGCCATCAATATCGACTTCAATAAGCTGCGCACCTAAGGTCTTATAAATATTTTGTGGATCCTCATTCATAGTGTTAAGGCCATAGAAAGCCTCATCACGGAACTGATATGGATCAATTACCTCAATAACAGAATCATTGTAGGTAACTTTAAATTTATAATGGAAAGGAGCAGTACAATCTTTAAGCTCTTTTTCAAATAAACCGTCTTGATTGACACAATCTAATGAACAAATGTGCTCAGAGTTTTTTAACATCAAAACTTCAACATTTTTGGCGCCTGGCAGCCATGCACGCAGGATATAACCATGCTCTAAAGGCTGCAAACCTAAAGTCTCAAATGGTTTTGACACCCTTGCATTATTGAGATCATCTATAATCATCAGTTATTTCTCCTTTTTATTTGCGAGCCTCTGTCATGGCTTTGCAAAGCTTTTGAACGTATTCGTTACTAAATATGTCTTCCAAATCAGCTGTAAGTTTTCTCTTCCAATTTGGATACTCACGGAATGTTCCTGGTACATTTACAGGCTTATCAATGCCAATCCAATCTTCAATTTGAGTTGAATATAATGTACAAGAACCATGGCACATATGAACTTGCATTCCTAAGACCAAATCCTTTGAATAAGGAACATCTTCAGCATTTTTTGCAATATCATTACCAATAGAACCAAGTCCGTGCATACTGTCTAAAATTCTTTGTTTTGAATCTTTTCTGATTACGCTTAATTCTTTTGCCTCATCTTCAGTATAGACGCCCAAACGACAACCTAAAGATAAATCTTGACCTTCCCACCATCCTTTAATAGTAGGCATGTCATGAGTAGTTAAAGCAGACATTGCATGCTTTTCATAAAGTTTAGGATCAATAAAGCCGCCGTCTGTCGCTCTTTCACCAAAGAAAAGCTTGTATGAATATGCCCCAAGTTCTTGTAAACCATCGCGCAACTGTTGCGGAATAGTTCCCAAATCCTCGGCAATAATTACACATTTATTGCGTACAGACTCAAGGGCAATAATACCTAATAAGTCATGCATTGGACTTGCAACATAGCAACCGGTATTTGCATGATTTCCTTGACGAGTCCACCAAAAGCGGAATAAACCTGCGGCATGATCAATACGCATAGCTCCACAATCACGCATATTGCGTCTATAAAGATTGATCATAGGTCTGTAGGCTGCTTTCTTTAAGCTACGTGGTGACATTGGAGATAAGCCCCAAACCTGACCTAAAGGTCCTAATGGATCAGGTGGTGCGCCAATAGATGCATCCTTACAATAAAGATTGTCGTGATCGCTCCAGACGTCACAACTACCTGAGGCCACACCTACAGCTAAATCACGATAAGTACCAATGAGCATATGCTCGTCTTTGGCAACTTTATAAGCCTCTTTTAACTGCTCATAGGCTAAGAACTGTAAATAGCAGAAAAAGCGAATCTCTTTTGCATGCTCATTGCGCCAATTTTCAACAAATGGTGATTGAGATGATTGGTATTCACGAGGAAAAGCCTGCCAACCACCGGCATCAATTCCTTGAGCATAAAGACTTGATTGCAAGGCGTCATAGGTTGCCATATCAAGCAAGCTTCTGCCACCTTCGTCGATAAATTTTAAAAACTCGCGTCCGCGATTGGTGCGTTTATCATCCACACGCTGCTTTTCAAAAATCTTACGAATAACTTTAAGTTTAAGCTCCAATACGCCTCGATAATCGACGTATTCTCTTTGTCTTAAAGCTACAAGTTCTTGCTTAAAGGCTTTGGAGTTTACAAGCTCATAAGCCTCAGGACACTCAGAATACTCCGGAATATCCTCAACGCTTATATAGATAACGTTAAGCCAATTTCTTGATGACGGAGAGTATGGACTTACAGAATAAGGATCAGGGTTTGCCGGATATCCTGCATGCAGCGGATTTAAACCTACAAATTGACCACCATTTTTAGCAACATTCTTTAATAAAAGCTTCAAGTCACCAAAATCACCTACACCCCAATTATGACGAGAACGTACAGCATAAAGCTGAACACTTACACCCCAAACTTTTTTTCCAGATGCAAGCTCATCTACCTCATAAGCCTTTTTTGGGGCTCTTATAAGGGACATTACAATAGAGTTGTAAATACCATAGGAGGCTGTGACTGTAAAACTAAAGGAATGGTAACCATATGGAATATCTTCATCAAGAATCAAACGTCTTATGTCATATTCCACACCCTGAACTGTTTTATAATCTGCAATCTCAATTTCTTCTAAAGGCATGGTATCGCTTATGCGTCTGCCATCTTCAAGCTCTATGGTGTAACACAAAGAAGCTTTTTCATCGAGATCTGCTCTGGTTCTTAAATAAATGAAAGGCTTATCGCCATCACGCCACACTGTGACGTTATCGAGCATATTCTCATAAGGTTCAAGCTCTTCAAAATCGAGCTTTTTNTTAAGAGCCTGTTCGTCTTCAAGTGGGTAGCCTAACAGGGACAATACATCCTTACGAGCACTATCAGAAATAACTACAGTTTTGCCTGTAACATCAAGATACTCGCGTGCAATCCCGCATTGATCGGCTAATGCCTGAATGTCAATCATGCTCCTCTCCCCCGGAAAGCTACATAAAAAAATTAATCAAACAAAATTATTATGCGGAAAATATCTGCAAACAGCTTTATTTTACTTTAAAAAGAGTGATAAAAGGTAATATAAACCTCCTGATTTGACATACACTCCGCAAATTAAACCAGAATAATTTTTTGATAAGTAAAAAACTTCTTCACAATCAAAAAAGTAATAAAAGTGACAAAAGTAAAAAAAAACAAATCAAAAATTTTTTTCAAAAAAAAATTTTTTTATGAGCAAAAAAGCACAAAAATCAAAGAAAAATAAATTTTTTACATAAAAATAAAATAATTTTTACAAAAAATGCTTCTGCTAAGGTTAAAATTAGAGCATACAAAGTCTTAAAAGCTGATTAAACACTAGCTTTGTTAACTTTGAAATCATTTTTGGTGAGAAAAAAGTTTTCAAAAAAGGCTTAGTATCTTGACAAAAATGTGAGAAAGAGTATCTTTATCACTGTAAATTTTTTTTCATTTGTTACACTACGGGTGACATAAACTATGACTATTAAAGTTGGTATTAACGGCTTTGGCCGTATCGGTCGTTTCGTATTCCGTGCCTCCATCTATCGTCCTGAGCTTGGCATTCAGGTAGTTGGTATCAATGACCTGCTCCCTCCTGACTACATGGCCTATATGTTAAAGTATGACACCATGCACGGCGCATTCAACGGCAGCGTTGAAGTTAAAGACGGCAATTTAGTTGTTAACGGCAACGAGATTCGCGTAACTGCTGAGCGTGATCCTGCTAACCTCAAGTGGGGTGACATTGGTGCTGACTACGTAGTCGAGTCCACTGGTTTCTTCTTAACTGACGAGTTAGCCCGTAAGCACATCCAGGCTGGTGCTAAGCGCGTTGTAATGTCTGCTCCTTCCAAGGACTCTACTCCTATGTTCGTTATGGGTGTTAACAACAACACCTACGCTGGCCAGGACATCGTTTCCAACGCTTCCTGCACCACCAACTGCTTAGCTCCTTTAGCTAAGGTTATCAACGACGAGTTCGGTATCGAGCAGGGCTTAATGACCACTGTTCACTCCACCACTGCTACTCAGCGTACCGTTGACGGTCCTTCTCTGAAGGATTGGCGTGGTGGTCGTGGTGCTGCTGGCAACATCATCCCATCCTCTACCGGTGCTGCTAAGGCTGTAGGTAAGGTTATTCCTTCCTTAAACGGCTTATTAACTGGTATGTCTATCCGTGTTCCTACCTTAGACGTTTCCGTTGTTGACTTAACCTGCACCTTAAAGAAGGGCGCTTCTTACAAGGAAATCTGCGAGTGCGTTAAGGCTGCCGTTGCTGGTCCTATGAAGGGCATTATGGATTACACCGATGAGGCTGTAGTTTCTTCTGACTTCTTAGGCAACACCCACACCTCCATCTTCGACGAGAAGGCTGGTATTGCTTTAACTGACAAGTTCGTTAAACTCGTTTCTTGGTACGATAACGAAATCGGTTACTCCAACAAGGTTCTTGAGCTCATCAAGTCCATGGAGCAGATCAAACCTTTATAATATAAAGTTTGATTGATTTCGAATATGGGGCGCCTCCGGGCGCCCTTTTAATTTGTCTGTAACTATTTCAAAACTATCCTTCTAAATACTTCTAAATAAAACAAACCCTCGCTTTAAGTTTTACTTTCAGTCTTTATATTCTCCCTACTCCTTTAATCTTTAAATAAAAAAACCTCGGTTCTTCCGAGAATCTGTGGATAGCCCTAATGAAATTGAGATTATATTCATTAGGGCTATATGTTAAACATAAGCATTACCTCTAAAAGCATCTCTAATTCTTAAGAAGAAATACTCAAAATCTCTAAATCCATAAGCTAATCTTTTTAATACTTTTATCTTATTGTTTATCCCTTCAAGAACGCTTGTTCTAATCCAGTAAATACCTGAATTTGTTATACCATCTCGGTATCTTCTGTTTTGCACTTTGGCAAACTTAGTAATCTCTTGAACTTTTGACTGTAAAGCTAACCTTACCCATTCATCCCAAAGAGATTCTGACTCTTCTTTTGAGTGAGCATGGAATACTTCAGGTAATAGCTCTTTTAGCTCATTAGCTGCATATAAATCATGATAAAAGCTTAAAATATCATTAAGTTTTATTCTTTTTTCTTCTGATAAATTAGAGTTTTTTGTAAGTAACAGAAATCTTGAACGCTTTAAAAGAGAATAAGCATTGTCATCATTTTTGTTTTTATTTTCATAGGCAAGTCTTAGTCTTATGGCGCTTATAACAAGTCTTCCAAAGTTATAAACCATATGGAATAAATCATAGACAACCTTGGCATTAGGGCAGTACTTATTAACACAAGTAGCAAATCCTGCATTTTGGTCCATTGCTACTGCTTTTATTTGTTTACAGCCCTCTGTACCGCATAATTTAAAGAAGCGATTAACCTCTCGTACAGTCTTACCCTTACCAACCCAAATAACTCTTTTAGTATCTAAATCAACAACTACAGTTGCATATTTATGGCCTTTCTTAATAGAGAATTCATCAATAGCAAGATGTTTTGCCTTACCAAGGAAGAAAGGCGTGTTTCTTTTTAGATAGTCTTTGTGAATTTGCTTACACGTATCCCATTTAAGGGAAGTTCTTTGAGCCGTATCTTTGATAGACCCAGACCTTTGTAAATCCTCAATAACTTCATTTTCAAGGCTTTTGGTGATGCGGTGTCTACTTGAAATAAAAGGGATTTGTTCGGTTGCATATTTATCGCAGAACTTACATTTAAAAGTTCTATAGGTAATATGCAAAATAAACTGAAAACCGTTATAAGAGCCATCTTTAACTATTCTATGTCTATATTCATGAACTACAACATTATGATTTTTACAGATAGGACATTGAGGATAATTGTCTTTAGGCTCTAAGAAAAGATGAATCTCTTTCTTATCTTCATCAAATTGATAATTAAAAAGTTTGAAGTTTGTATAAAAAAGATTAAAGAAAAAATTATGAAAGTCGGCTACAATATTCATAGGTCGTTCTCCTAGATTGGTGTATTTTGTTTAATTCAATCTTAATTGGGAACGACCATTTTTTTGTCTATTGGTATAACAAAATTAGATATTAAATTTTAATTAGCCACAGTTTTCCGGAAGAGCCAAAACCTCAATGATTTTTGTTCATTGAGGTCTTTACTAAATAGGATTTAAATTACAGAGCTCTTAAAGCAGCAATTCGCTTTTCAAGAGGTGGATGGGATGCAAATAAAGAGGCTAAATCAGAGGAGTTAATGCATAAAGCTTGCATATAAGCCTTGGACTCTCCCTTAGGCTGAATTCCTCTCTTAAGAGCTTCTAAAGAATGGATCATAGTTTCTTTACTTGATAAGAAAGCAGATCCTGCATCAGCGCGGTACTCACGATAACGGGAGAACCACATTAAAATCATAGTAGCTAACATACCAAATAAAATTTGCATGATGGTGTTAACTAAGTGAAACAGCATAAAATCGCCCATGCCCATGCCTTCACCTTCTTCATCATCACGGTTGTTCATAACATTTACGATAAGCTGTGAAATGATATAAGAGAAGAAATAAACAAAGGTATTTAAAACACCTTGTAACAGAGACATGGTTACCATATCACCGTTTTTAATATGGGAGATCTCGTGTCCTATAACGCCACGTACCTCATCTTCGCTCATAGCGTTTAAAAGACCTGTAGATACTGCAACTAAGGCATTATCCTTGCTATATCCTGTCGCAAAAGCATTAGGATCGGCTGAATTATAAATTCCAACCTCAGGCATCTTTAAACCAGCTTTAGAAGCTAATGAAGCTACAGTGTCATAGATAAACTGTTCTTGATAGTTTTGTGGAACAGTAATAGTTTGTACACCATATGCACTTTTACACATAGTCTTTGACATAAACAAAGAAATGAATGAACCGACAAAGCCGTAAATCGCACACATGACAAGTAATCCTGTGTAGCTACCTCCACCCAATCTAATGCCAAATAAGCTCATTAAAATTGAGCCGACAATACTTACAACAACAAGTACTGCAACCTGCATGAGTAAAAATAAAAGAACACGCAGCATAAAAAAATAGTCTCCTAGAAAATTTTATCTAAGCTCAGATTTATTTTTTCTTAAATATCAGAGCTTTTTTTATCCTAACAAAAAAAGATTAGATAAAGCTTAGGATGAGAATAATCTACTCTTTTTAGGCTGTTGTAGAAAGGTTTGATTCTGATAGTTATAATGTTAAGAAAAAATTAAGGGATAGATATGTCAGAAGAAAATATTGTTATCTCCGATAATGAGAATAACGTTGCAATTTCAGAGAATTTAGAAATACCTGAACACAAAATTTTAGAATACAAACAAGATATTGTGTTAGTAGGAGAGGGGCCTGATAAGCAAAGTGCTTTAAACGAGCTTAAATCTTTGGCTTTAGAACATCACGCTAATGCTATTTTAGATTGCAAATTAAAATATCGCCAAAATCGTTTAAGTCACAAAAGTCTTTATACCGCCACCGGTTTAGCTGCTATTGCCGATGGCATGTTATTTAAGCAAACTCCAGGCATGCACTTAAATCTTGAGAAAAATAGACTTAGAGTTAACTCTCCAAACTTAGTTAAGATCCGCTACTTTATTGTGCTCTTTATAAGCTTGCTGTTTATTGCTATTCCAAGCTTTATAAGATTAGCCCAACGCTTTGGCCTAAATGAGCAAGTAGGCTTAATTGCAAGCGGAGTTTTAGCCTTACTTATGATTGGTTTTATGCTGTTTTACTTTCCAAACAGCAAAAAACGCTATTTAGTCTCAGTTAGAAAGCGCAACTCCATTTAAGGTAAAGCGTCCATCCTTAATTTCCATGACGGTGTAGTAATTCTCACCGTCAAAATCAATAGAGCCATCTTTCTTTAAGTTATAAAGAGATTGCTCATAGCCATCACTTACAAACTTATTGACCATATTCTTGCCAGCCTTACCTTCAAATCTGGCATTAAAGCTATCAGAGGCAAAACGACCATTTTTTATAGAAATATCTGCCATACCTTGCATATTAAAAATTTCACCTTCATACATAAACTTAAAATTATTTAGGTTCATTTGCACTTTTGGATCTAAATAAGATGTAAATTTTTCAAATGAAAAATTACCTTTTGCAAGATATTTAAAAAGACCTACAAAATCAATTTTGCCTAAACTTGCCTCAACATCATAATCATCGATTTTATAAATTTCTTGCTCTTGATTGTCTTTAATAAGCGGAAAGGCAAAAGCAATATTACCATGAGAGGCAAAACTTAAAGTTTGACGCTTATGCTCATCTTTGTCATCAAGTTTTAAATTAACAGCAATATCTTTTAAAGAAAAACCTTCGCGAATAGAAGGATCTGAAACTTTCTCTTTTGGCGAGAAACCTATTAAATATAAAGTTGAAGCTTGGGCTTTTAATTCTTTTAAGCCTAAATCTATTTTAGAAATAGTAAAACTATCNTCCTTCTTTTGAGGGAACGCTTTAATAGACAAACCTTTAACTAATAAATCGTAAGCACTCTTACCTTGATACATTAAAGGAGATTTACAGCTTATGCCGCCTAAAGAGAATTCAGAACGAGCTTTTGATAATGATAAAAGCTTAAGATAAACTGAGCTTTCTCCAACAACACAAGGGCCATCTTCAAAAGGAATATTGAATCTGTCAATTTTAAAAGCACCTTGTGCATTTAAACTAAATAAAGAAGCTTCAAATAAACCTCTATAATTGATAGTTTCAAGACCTAAGTCTGTGAAAATCTTGTCAAAATTACCGGCATTTGGAGTTTTTTCAATATTTAGTTGTGCTTGAAATAGACCTAAATTCAAAACAAAGTAAGACTCACCTTTAATAACTTTTTCATTTAAAAGGTTATTTTGTGGCAGCTTATAAGAAAAATAGATCTTACCTTGTCTCTTAGTGAAACTTTTATCTTGAATTTCATAACTTAAAGAAAGATTTGGGACTTTTTGATTGATGCGTTTTATCACATTATCAAATTTTTCATCGAATATATGCCCTGCTGCAAAAATTCCTATAATTCCACTTAAAACAAATAAAGTAAGTAAAACAAAAGCAGCAACTCCTACTTTTTTATAGTTACGCATATATCTCTCTTTAGGATTTAAAATCCTTCTTTATCATCCTGAAATTTTGCTAATAAAGCGCCACTATCTTTTAAAAATTGTTGCGCATATTCGCCAAAATAATCACGAGCTTCAATAAACCTTTTTATAAAAGTTTCCATGTCTTTTTTATAAATCACCTCAAGCTCAGGCTTTATACTCTCAGCATAAGCTTTGATTAACTCAAAGTTTTTCTTTGATGACATGATGATATCTGCATAAAGACGCGGATTTTGGGCAAAAAGTCTGCCTACCATTAAAAGCTCTAATCTATAAATAGGCGATGAAAGCATTAATATATTTTTAAGGCTGGGATTTTCTTTAGATAAAAAGGTACCGTAGGCATAGGTTGTAAAGTGGCGCAAAGCTTGAATAATACTCATAGCCTCATCGTGCTCTTTGGCATCACACTTAACCAAACGCGCGCCCCACAAAGAAAATTGCTCTACTAAAAAAGCACTTTTATCCGCAAATCTTTCAGGGACACTTACAATAACCTGCTTTACCAAACTTTTAACATCAGGACCAAACATTGGATGTAAACCTAAGACCGGGCCTTTGTGGTATTTACACATAGCTTCAACATATGGGGCTTTAACTGAAGTTAAATCACATAAGATCATATCTTCAGTTAAATATGGACTTAAGCGCTTTATAACCTCTAAAGTTACATCAATTGGCACTGAAATAATTACAATTTTAGCGCCTTTTAATATTTCAGAAGCTCTATCCCAGTCGGAAGGTTCAAAAGATATCACGTCATAATCAGATGATTTGAAATAACGTGTAAAGATTTGTCCCATACCACCATTGCCACCTACAATGACAACTTTAGTGTTTTTATCGGTCGTACAAGCAAAATGCCCAATAACTCCTTTATAAGACTCACGTAAAATACGTCGCCACAAATCTTTGACATAGTTTTCAGGCAAAGATAAAGTTTTAGCATAAGACTCAACATGAGAGAGGATACTCTCCTCTCGTTCATGCGAATAAGCTCCTTCGCCTAAAGAATTCTTTACATCACAGGCACTTTTTACTAAATCAAGTCTCTTTTTTAAGAGATCAACAATTTGCTCATCTAAAGAATCAAGCTTTAAACGGATGTCTACTAAGTTTTTATGATCCATAAAAACTACTCAACATCATCGATTTCATCTAAGAAATCATCTACATTTTGATCTTCACTGTCAGATTGTAATGCAGCATCTGGATTTACCTTTCCTTCTGTATACATAAGGAAAACCTGACGCGTCTGAACATATGGATCAAAAGCCTTATCAATCATCTCCTCTTGAGGAATAAGCTCAGCGCGATTATGCACAGTCTTCAAAGACCACAGCAAAGCACTAACAATAGGCTCGCCTACAAAAGCATAAGGCCAACTATCAATTAACTCACCATGAGCGCTTCTTTCAGTATATGGACCTAATACAGGTAACATCATATACATACCTTGATCAAATCCTGCTTTACCCATAACGGTATCCATTTTCATTGGACGATAATCAAGGCCTACACGAGAGGCAATATCAAAAAGGCCTAACATACCGACAGTAGAGTTAAGCATAAGACGAGAAAGAGAAACTCCTGATGATGCCGGATCGCCTACGACCATATTGTTGACGGTATTATTGATATCAGAGATATTATTAAAGAAATTTCCTACACCTAACTTTACAGTCTCAGGTAACTTAGCATAACCGTGAGCTACAGGTCTTATGATATATCTGTCTAAAACGTAATAATTTGGATACCAACCTACATAGCGGAAAAAAGGATCTAATGAGTCAATGGAGTTTCCTGGTAAAACAGTCAAACCATAAGAATAGTCTTTTTGAGAAGCATCAACAGATATTTGTCGAGGTGCCATCGGATTATAAGTTGAATGAGAAGCATTAGCTCCCTGAGATAATGATGACATTAAAACCGCAGCTGCAATTGCATAAACTGTTTTCATATTTCCCCGCTTAAAACCTTCAAAGAAAAGTTTTAAAAAAGCTATCCTTAAATCCAAATTATTTTTTAATTAAGTTTATTTGACTTAAATTAAAGTACTTATTTTGTTTTTAATTGTACATATAATCTGAATATGGGGCTACTAATTTAAGGAAGTAAAAGCTTATCTCTAAAAATTTTTTTATCTTGTTCTTAATTTAAAATTTGAAGTGCGCTCATTTAGAGCATCAAATAAGGATTTTTGCTATCATATCAAAAAAAATTTAACATTAAAGCTATAAAAGATATGGATAAATTTAATGAAAATATAAAGGCACCAAACCCTTATATTTCTGTAAATTCTGAAAATCAAAAACAAGGTCAAGCTCTAAATTTTCAGGCGACAGCTAAATATATTGAGCTTATTTGTGAAAGAGAAAAACTTATAAACACTGATCTTAAAAAAGACCTCAGTGATTTAAAAAATTCCCTTACAGAATTACTTAAGCAAAAAGATTCCCTTGAGAGCCATGACTTTAATGACTTTAAAGATGAATCTTATATAAGACTTATTTATGAACTTTTAAAAAGAGATTTAAAACTCTCTGAAATTACAGCTCAATATTTATCCACCTCAAAACGCTTTATAAGACAAAATGAAGCTTTAGATCTTTTAAAAGAAATGCTTAATCATTTATGTCCTGTTCTTAAAGCTCTACCTTTTGCCAAATTTATATGCCAAATATTAGTAAATTTAACTGATTTAAATTTACTAGGAGCTGGCATTGAACGAGACTTAATCATCCATGATGTTAAATTTTCAAAAGAAAAAATAACTGCAAAAGTTAGAGTTGAAGTTGAAAAACTTTTAAAAAATTCTTTAGCTTTTATTGAGTTAAACAACGACGATTATTTAAAAACTCTGCCAAAGATCCCTGTTAGCTTAAAAAAAGCTCCTTTAATAAAAGAAAAGACCACAGCTCAGGTAATGACTCATTATCTTAGAAAAGCTTTAGAAGAATTTCCTAAAGATAATGACTATCTTGATGAATTTAAACATCCAGATAGACGGCTTGAATCCTCAAAATACGAAGATGAAATGTCTTTAAAGACAGCTTTAAGAATCAAAGATATTATTAAAAAAGCTGCCGATATTGCTAAAAAAGGTAATCTTCTTCCTGAAAGTTGTAAAGAGGTTAAAGAAGAGATCACAGCTAGTGCTAAAGCTTGGCACAATACGCAAAGTATTAAAGCTGATGAGGGCAATCTTACAGATGCCTCAAAATTATCTTTATCAGAACTTGCCGCACGTGCTGCAAGATTACAAAAACAATTTCGTCAAGAAAGACGCAAAATGGCCGATGAAGGAAAACTTCCAGATCCGGCAATAATGCCAAAGCCACCCAAAGCACCGGTAAAACCTGTAAAAAAAGAGGTTGAAGTTCAAAAAGAAAATGAACCTTTAGAAATAACCTCTACAGGAGATAAACGCCAAGATGATGTCTTAAAGGCTTTAAGTGCTCTTGCCAGACGCTCACAAGTCATAGCAGCATCAAAACAACCACAAGAGACAACCAAAGATAGTGCTCCAATTGAAGGTAAAGAGAAAGCTTCATCTGATATTGGCTCTATGATTATGAAAAATACTGTACCTTTATCTGAGCTTGAAAATAGCACCGTACCATCTGATATTAAAGATGCAGGATTAAACGAGAATTCTCTTATAAAAGAGCCTTTAAAAACTCAAGATTGATAGAAAAAATTTTTGTTTTTTTAATTAAAAAGGCTTATTTCCAATTTTTTAGGAAATAAGCCTTTATTTTTAATAGTATGAGAAAGAAAATTTATAAATAAATTTTTCTTTCATACTAATTTTTTACTGTTGCGGTACGGTATCTGGGGTATATACCTTTACCTCATCTTCATATGCAGGAACACCACAACTTGTATCTACATAACGAATTTTATCAGTTCTAACTGGGAGCAAATTCATACCAGGAACACGACAGTTATCTCCTAAAATATTGCCACTTTGGTCAAAGTTTACAAACTTGATACCTTGAGGTCGTTTAAGCTCTAATGAATTTACACCACGTAATTTCAAATATGCGCCATAAACACGTAAAGCTCCTGAGGAACCAAAAAGGCCGGTTGACTTGTTATCATCAAAGCCTACCCATGTAGATACAGCTTCATCAGAATCAATACCTATAGCCCAAGTATCGCGGTTATCGTTGGTGGTACCAGTCTTTGTCGCAATAGTTTTATCTGGGAACATTTGTCCTATACGTCTGCCAGTACCACTACGTGTAGCCTCTGTCATAACATATAAAGTCAAATAAGTATCACGTGAATCTAAAGTAGGTTCACCTTTAGTATTTGACTGTTCATAGACTATCTCACCGTTTTTAACTACTGTTCTTAAAGTAGTCAAATTCTGATAAACACCGTCTGTAGCTAAGCTTGAATAAACTGAGCTTACCTCATAAGGTGTAAGCTCAATAGTACCTAAAAGCATAGATGGATAAAGCGGAATATTTTGCTTTATACCCACAGCTTTCATAGTGTTGGCAACATTATTTAAGCCCACACGCATACCAATCTTTACTGTAGGAACGTTTAAAGATCGTGCCATGGCTTTATAAACTGCAATAGGACCTCTAAAACGCTTATCATCATTCTTAGGCTGCCAAAGCTGTCCTGTGACAAGCTTTACGGTAATAGGACTATCATTGACCTTAGTTCCCAAATGCACACCATTATGAAAAGCGGTTAAATAGACTAATGGCTTTATGATAGAGCCTACCTGGCGTCTACCTTCCATAACGCGGTTAAAGCCTGCATACTGAGGAGTTCTACTACCTACCACCGCCGAGACTTCAGCAGTTCTCCAAGAACTTACAACCATTGCCGCCTCAAGGCCCTTACGCCCTGTTTGCTTTTCAATGATATTAAGCTCCTCTTTTACCGCTTTTTCAGCAGCCTTTTGGGCTTGAGGATCTAAACTTGTAAAGATTCTAATACCATTACCTGACAGGAAATTCTCACCAAAACGCGAGGCTATTTCACGCTTTAAAACACCCATAAAAGCCGGGGTCTTAGAGTAGTTCATAGATCCGCGTTTAATAACACCCAAAGGTCTTGCAGCATACTGTTCAAAACGTGCCTTTGAGATAATACCGCGGTTTCTTAATACGCCTAAGACGGTATTACGACGCTCAAGTGCAAGCTCAGGATGACGCCAAGGATCATAAAGAGATGGTCCTTTAATGATACCTACTAAAAGAGCCATTTGGTCTTGTGACAGCTCTGAAATCGGCACACCAAAATAAAAATATGAAGCCAAACCAAAACCATATACACCGGCATTGCCGTTTTGGCCTAAATAAATCTCATTTAAATAAGCTTCTAAGATCTGCTCTTTGGTATAACGATGATTCATTACCATCGCCATAATTACCTCTTTAAACTTACGAGAATAACTCTTCTCACCTGAAAGGAAGTAATTTTTAACAAGCTGCTGGGTAATAGTAGAGCCACCTTCTACAACATGACCTGCAATCATGTTCTTAATAAAGGCTCTGGCTATAGCAATGAAATTAACACCTGGATTTGAGTAAAAACTTCTATCCTCAATTTGAATTAAGGTTTCAACTAAATTTTTAGGAACTTCATCTAATTGGATAAAAATACGATCTTCTTTTGGATCGATACGATTTATTCTATCCAAAAGCACCGGATCCATACGTACATAGCCTAAGTCTTGACGACTGTCGGCATTTACAATACGTAAGATACGCGAACCTTTAAATTGAACCATCAAAGAAATCTTATCTTCATCGCCATCTGGAAATGAAAATGGGCGTCTTATTATGACAATACGACCTGAATTCTTATTTACCGCAAACTCACCTGGTTTTTGTGGACTTTTAACTTGCCGATATTTTAAAAGTTGTAACTCATAGATCATCTGATCTAAAGACAACTTTTGATCTGGATACAGCTCAAGCGGTCGAGAATAAACTACAGCCGGAAGTACCCAGCGATCATCTACTTCAAACTCTGATAAAACCAAAGAATCAAAGTAAATAAATAAAAGGCCAAATAACGCTACACCCACAATACCTAACTTAATGCCCCAGCCTAAAAATAAACGTTTAAAAGAGCGTTTATTTTTGCCTGGGTTTGATGGTGGTTGTTGAGTGTTATCTTGTGATAAATCGTCAGCTTTATTTTCTAAAGCATCATCTTGATTGTTTTTATGGAACATATTTTTATTTTTGACTCAGAAAAACTTCCCGCATTATAGCAGAGCCTAATCTCTCAATAGGTGATTTATGCGGTGCACATCAAAGCTATTCAAAAAAAAAGTTTATTAAGTTCTAAATTTCTATTCTTGTACTTGATACAGAGGCTTAGATCAAGCATAATCTAACGCTTGAAAAAGCGTGCTGTTATGCGGATTTGTTGCATAGCAGAATAGTTAATCTATATTTAACAAAAACATAATTAAACGCATACACAAGGAAGGACATTATGGCTACAGAAGATAAAAATACTTACAACGATCTCGCCTCTATGGGTCCTTTGGCGATTGCCGGTGTTGAGCCTTACCAAGAGCAACCTGGCGAAGAGTACATGAATGAAAAGCAAAAGGCTCACTTTAAAAAGATCTTAACTGCTTGGCGTGACATGTTACGTTCCGAGGTTGACAGAACCGTAGGTCACATGAAAAACGAGGCCGCAAATTTCCCAGATCCTTTAGACCGTGCCTCTCAAGAAGAGGAGTTTGCCTTAGAGTTACGCGCTCGTGATCGTGAACGTAAACTTATCAAAAAGATCGAAAAGACCTTATCTAAGATCGATCACGATGAGTTTGGCTACTGCGATCAATGTGGTATTGAGATTGGCATCAAACGTCTTGAAGCCCGTCCTACCGCTGATTTATGCGTAGACTGCAAAGCTTTAGCTGAAATCAAAGAAAAGCAGCTTGAAGGCTAATTAACTCACTGTGNNTACATAGGCAGATTTGCTCCTACTCCAAGTGGCAGACTGCATTTAGGATCTATTACCACCGCTTTGGGTGCGTATCTACGTGCCCAAAGTGAAAATGGTAAGATTATTCTACGCATTGAAGATCTAGATACCCCTCGTTGTAAAAGCGAAAATACCGCTATGATCTTAGAAGATCTTGAGGTTTTGGGATTTAGGTTTTCAGGTGATGTTGTCTATCAAAGTCGCAATCTCGTCCACTATCAAAAGATTTTAGACCGTCTTTATGAAGAAGGCCTGACGTACTTTTGTTCTTGTACAAGACATGATTTAAAAGAAAGAGCTTGCCAATGTTTTTTAAACAGACAAACTCCAAAAGATCATGCCTCTGTTCGTTTCTTGCCTAAATTATCTTTAGACGAAAGCTTTGATGATTTACTCTACGGCAAAATTTACGTTGACAAAATTTCAGAACATATTGTTCTTAAACGTAGCGATAATATTTTTGCTTATAACTTTGCCTGCGTAATTGATGATATTGATGAAGGTGTCACTGAAATTGTTAGGGGTTCTGATTTAATCGAACTGACACCCATTCAAAATCTTTTGTACAAAAGCCTTAATTGTAAAATTCCTCACTATGTTCATTTACCTTTAATTGAAATGACTGAGGGTAAAAAATACTCAAAGCAAAATCATGCCCAAGCTGCTTTGTCATTAGGAACACCTCAACAGGTTTTATTAAAGGCCTTAAAACTTTTAGGACAAAACACCTTATCTTTAAATGAAAAGATGAAACCTGAGGAAATCCTCTTTTATGCTCAAAGAGGATTTGATCTCAAAGCTATTCCTAAAAAATCCGTAATCTACAATGATTTAACCTAGATTTAATATTTTCTATAATCTTTTTAAAGCTTTTTTCTAAACTCTCAAGATTGCACTAAATCATCATTATCTTTTGTTATAATAGTTCCGCATAAATAAAAGATTTCGACAGACAAAGATGTCTATTTTTAAACTGAGGTAGCTCAAAATTACAACCTTAAATCCGGACCTTAAAGAGCTTTTGGCGCGCAATAAAGCTCAAGTAAAAAAGAAAGGATCCGCAAAATTAGTTTTAACTAAAGATATGCACGGTATTAGCCGTCAGAAGATTTCACCTAAAGCTCTCTCTATTATTGAGAGACTTCAGAGTGCGCATTACAAAGCCTATTTAGTTGGTGGTTGCATTCGTGACCTTTTAGCAGGTAAAACTCCAAAAGACTTTGATATTTCTACTAATGCCACCCCAGAGCAGGTCCGCCGTGTTTTTGATAACTCACGCATAATTGGCCGTCGCTTTAAAATTGTTCATGTAGTATGTGGCAAAGAAATTTTTGAGGTCACAACTTTTAGAGGCGATAGCAATAGTCCTAAAGCACAAAATCTGCGTGTAAGCTCTAACTCAGGCATGCTTGTACGTGATAACGTCTATGGAAAAGATATTTCAGAAGACGCATCTCGTCGTGACTTCACTATTAACGCCATTTACTATGATAGCCATAATGAAACCATTTTAGATTTCCATGGCGGTCTTTATGATTTAAATGAAGGTGTCATCGATATTATAGGTGATCCTGAAACTCGTTATCTTGAAGATCCTGTACGTATCATAAGAGCCTTACGTTTTAGTACTAAATTAGGCTTTAAATTATCAAAACGCACCTCCGATCCAATCGCCAAATTAGCTCATAATTTGCGTGAGGTTTCAAATGCCCGGATGTTTGAAGAGGTCAATAAGCTCTTCTTAACAGGACATGGCGCTCAGAGTTTTGATATTTTAAGACATTTCCATATCTTTGAAATTCTGTTCCCTACTTTAGAAAAATTTAAAGAAAATCAGACTTTCATTGATTTTGTCCACTATGCTTTATCAAGCTCAGATAAGCGTTATACCCAAGATAAGCATAATACTCCTCATTTCTTGTATGCCGTCTTATTATGGTCTTATTTCCAAAGTCTTGTTTATAAGATGCAAACTTACAATGAGTGCAGTATCAATCCTCTGTCTTTAAGAGAAATTGCCTGTAATGCTTTTGCTCGTGTAATAAAAGAACAATCTGTTATGACAGCAATTCCAATGTTATTTACAGAAAATATTCGTTCTTTATGGATGAAACAATTTGTTCTTTTAAATATCACTGACAAAGACACTGTAGAAAAGCTTTGTCGTACTACTATGTTCAGAGCCGCATACGACTTCTTAAAATTAAGATCTCACTTTGAGCCTGATTTGGCCTTGTATGTTGACTTCTGGATGCCTTACTACGAAGAGAGCGCTCGTCAGGCAAAACTTTTAAGAAACGAAAGTAAAAATAAATTTAAGCACAAAAAAGAAGCTCGTATTTCTAAAAAAGAAAAAAATCGCCAAAATAGCAATCCTGCTTCAGAAGGCTTTAAAAAAGAGCAAAAATCTGAGGTAAATGATAGATTGGCAAAAGCTCGAGCTTGGCGTGCTGCGATGAATCTGGAGCCATAATGGGTATGGCATATATTAGTCTAGGCTCAAACCTAGGCAATAGTCTTGAAACCTTACAAAAAGCACTTTTAAGACTTGATGAAAATCCCAAAATAACCGTAAAAGCAGTATCATCTTTTTACAAAACAGCTCCTGTAGGTTATGCCCAACAGCCTGATTTTGTAAATGCTTGTACTCTTTTGATGACCTCTATTGCTCCTTTAGATCTTTTAGATATTCTTTTAGATCTTGAACAAGAGTTTAAACGTGTACGTTTATTCAAAAATGGTCCACGTACTTTAGATTTAGATCTGCTTTTATATGACGATACTGTCATGCAAAGTGACAAATTAATATTGCCACACCCAAGAATGCATGAAAGAGCTTTTGTATTGGTGCCTTTAAATGAAATTGCACCAAATTTATTTATAAAAAGTTTTAATCAAACTGTTAATTCTTTATATAAAGCACTTGATAGTGCTGATATTCAAACTGTAAAAAAAATAGATCATGCCTAAACAAAATCCATTAGAGATTTCTTTGATTGTCGGCTTGGGCAATCCAGGATCTCAGTATGAACATACCCGCCATAATATTGGCGTGGATTTTTTAAACTTATTAAGTGAAAAATATAAAATCGACATGCGCCCTGAAAGCCGTTTCTTTGGTATTTCTGGCAGAGGCATGATTGGTAAACAAGAGGTAAGACTCTTGTTTCCTACTACTTATATGAATGAAAGTGGCAAAGCCGTACAAGCTTTAGCGACTTTCTTTAAAATTAAGCCTGAAAATATTTTAGTGTTGCACGACGATCTGGATTTGCAACCTGGAAAAATGCGCTTAAAGTTCGGCGGCGGTCTTGCCGGACATAATGGTCTTAAGAGCATAACCTCATGCTTGGGAAATAATCAGAACTTCTACCGCCTGCGTTTTGGTATTGGTAAACCACCTTCACATGATATTGTAAGCTGGGTATTAGGTAGACCTGACAGTCGCGATCATGAGGTTATTGATGAGGCTATGACTCAGGCTTTATTTACAATCGACAAGCTCTTTTCGCTTGGGGTAGATAAAGCTACCGCTGCGATAAATGGATTTAAACCACAATCGGAGGAATAAATGGGTTTTAAATGTGGTATCGTAGGTTTGCCAAACGTTGGTAAATCTACCCTTTTTAATGCCTTAACCAAGGCTGGAATTGCTGCCGAGAATTTCCCGTTCTGCACCATTGAACCTAACACCGGTATTGTACCAGTACCAGATAAACGCTTAGACGCTATCGCCGCAATCGTTCATCCGGCGAAGATAGTCCCAACTGCAATGGAATTTGTTGATATTGCAGGCCTTGTAAAAGGTGCTTCTAAAGGTGAAGGCTTAGGTAACCAGTTTTTGATGAATATTCGTGAAACTGATGCCATAGCTCATGTTGTACGTTGCTTTGATGATGACAATGTTATTCATGTAAGTGGCAAGGTTGATCCTGTTTCTGATATTGAAGTTATCAATACTGAGCTTGCTTTAGCTGACTTAGAAGTTGTTGAAAAAGCATTAGCTCGTCTTGAAAAACGCGCTCGTACCGGAGGCGATAAAGAAGCTTTAGCTCAAGTTACTGCTTTAGAGAAATGCAAACCTGCCTTAGAAGAAGGCAAGATGTTACGCGCAGTTGAGTTTACTAAGGCCGACCATGACGCTATGCGTAATTTTAGCTTCTTAACCTTAAAGCCTATGATGTACATTGCCAATGTTTCTGAAGATGGCTTTGAGAATAACCCTTACTTAGATGCTGTAAGAGAAGTAGCTAAGAAAGATAACTCTATTGTAGTTCCTGTATCTGCTTCTATTGAGTCTGATTTAGCCTCTATGGAAGAAGCTGATAGAAAAGAGTTTATGGATAGCTTAGGTATTACTGAGCCTGGTTTAAACCGCGTAATTCGTGGCGGTTATAAGCTCTTAGGACTGCAAACCTTCTTTACCGCAGGCCCTAAGGAAGTTAGAGCTTGGACTGTTAAGGTTGGTGCTACCGCCCCTCAAGCTGCAGGTCGCATTCACTCTGACTTTGAGCGTGGTTTTATTCGTGCTCAGACTATCGCTTATGATGATTTCATCAAGTTCAATGGTGAAGTTGGTTGTCGCGAAGCTGGTAAATTACGTTCTGAAGGTAAGGACTACATCGTCCAAGATGGAGATCTCTTCGAGTTCTTATTTAACGTCTAATTTTTGCATTAGCTCTAAAAAGGTGGCTCAAGCCACCTTTTTTTAGTTTCACCTTTATTTATCAAAAACCAATTCTACACGACGGTTTTGATGACGACCTATGGCATTGTCATTTGGATACTTAAAGGATTTACCCATACCTCTGGCCTTTATCAGATCTTTATCAAAGCCCTTACTTACCAAGAAATCTTTTACTCTTTGAGCTCTTCTTAAAGAAAGATCTAAGTTATAAGCATCACTTCCCATATAGTCAGTATAGCCTTTTACCTCTAATGAGAAAGTCTCGTTATTTTTCTGAGCTTTTTCAAAGCGTGCATTTATAACCTCATAAGCATGCAAAAGGACGTCTTGGGCTTCATCTGTTAAAGTATCCTTATCAAAATCAAAGAGCACATCTGCAATTTCAATTACAGGGGCTACCATGCAATCTTGTGGGAAAACTTCTTTTACAAATTCAACATACTGCTTATCATCTGAAAGCAAAGAATTTAAATCATATACAGAGACTTTGTCAGAAAAAATCTTTGCAAGAGCATCTTTTTCTTCTGAACTTTTTGCAAGTGAGACTACATAAAGACGATTACCATGATTTACAAAAGAGCCAAACTCATTTTTAAAGGAATATCCTTGTTCCTCTGAAGGCTTAATATCACCATCTGTGATAAAAATTAAAGTCTTATCTTTACTGTTATTTAAATAATCACTACCACGCTTGCCAAGATATGTAGGTCGACCTACAACCTCCATATTATATAAAGACTCTACTGCCTCTTTAAAAGTGCCTTCATTTTTACCGTTAATAAAGTAATTAGTAAAAGGTGCTACTGTTAATAAATTAGCTTTTACATCTACCAAAGATTTATGGTCTGAAAGTTTTAACATAAAATCTTTTGCTAATTCAAATTTGCTCTTATCTTGATTATCAAAATTGAGCATCATAGATCCTGAAGCGTCAGCCATTACATCGTAAGAGGTTACGACATTTTGACACTCATCTAAAGATATAGCTTGTGTTGTTGTAGCAATAGAAGCTAACGCAAATGCAAATAACAACTTTTTCACATCTCACCTCTTTATTAAAATTTATAAAGTATATAAATCTTAAGATTATTATCAATTAAGTCTATTTTTAGATTTAAACATGTATGTTTCATCTAAATAAATAGAAAAATTTTATCAAAATTTTCGCAAAAATAACCTTATCAAACAACCACAAAAAAAGGCAAAACGTGAACACAAACGTTTGAATTAAAAAATTTTCTAATATTTTTAGATAAAAAAATGGCTCTTCCGAAAAACTGTGGCTAACTAAAATTTAATATCTAATTTTGTTATACCAATAGACAAAAAAAGGCCGTCCTCAATTAAGATTGAATTAAACAAAAAAACAACCAACCTAGGAGAACGACCTATGAATATTGTAGCCGACTTTCATAATTTTTTCTTTAATCTTTTTTATACAAACTTCAAACTTTTTAATTATCAATTTGATGAAGATAAGAAAGAGATTCATCTTTTCTTAGAGCCTAAAGACAATTATCCTCAATGTCCTATCTGTAAAAATCATAATGTTGTAGTTCATGAATATAGACATAGAATAGTTAAAGATGGCTCTTATAACGGTTTTCAGTTTATTTTGCATATTACCTATAGAACTTTTAAATGTAAGTTCTGCGATAAATATGCAACCGAACAAATCCCTTTTATTTCAAGTAGACACCGCATCACCAAAAGCCTTGAAAATGAAGTTATTGAGGATTTACAAAGGTCTGGGTCTATCAAAGATACGGCTCAAAGAACTTCCCTTAAATGGGATACGTGTAAGCAAATTCACAAAGACTATCTAAAAAGAAACACGCCTTTCTTCCTTTGTAAGGCCAAACATCTTGCTATTGATGAATTCTCTATTAAGAAAGGCCATAAATATGCAACTGTAGTTGTTGATTTAGATACTAAAAGAGTTATTTGGGTTGGTAAGGGTAAGACTGTACGAGAGGTTAATCGCTTCTTTAAATTATGCGGTACAGAGGGCTGTAAACAAATAAAAGCAGTAGCAATGGACCAAAATGCAGGATTTGCTACTTGCGTTAATAAGTACTGCCCTAATGCCAAGGTTGTCTATGATTTATTTCATATGGTTTATAACTTTGGAAGACTTGTTATAAGCGCCATAAGACTAAGACTTGCCTATGAAAATAAAAACAAAAATGATGACAATGCTTATTCTCTTTTAAAGCGTTCAAGATTTTTGTTACTTACCAAAAACTCTAATTTATCTGAAGAAAAAAGAATAAAACTTAATGATATTTTAAGCTTTTATCATGATTTATATGCAGCTAATGAGCTAAAAGAGCTATTACCTGAAGTATTCCATGCTCACTCAAAAGAAGAGTCAGAATCTCTTTGGGATGAATGGGTAAGGTTAGCTTTACAGTCAAAAGTTCAAGAGATTACTAAGTTTGCCAAAGTGCAAAACAGAAGATACCGAGATGGTATAACAAATTCAGGCATTTACAGGATTAGAACAAGCGTTCTTGAAGGGATAAACAATAAGATAAAAGTCTGGCTCTTCCGGAAAACTATGGCTAACTAAAATTTAATATCTAATTTTGTTATACCAATAGACAAAAAAATGGTCGTTCACAATTAAGATTGAATTAAACAAAATACACCAATCTAGGAGAACGACCTATGAATATTGTAGCCGACTTTCATAATTTTTTCTTTAATCTTTTTTATACAAACTTCAAACTTTTTAATTATCAATTTGATGAAGATAAGAAAGAGATTCATCTTTTCTTAGAGCCTAAAGACAATTATCCTCAATGTCCTATCTGTAAAAATCATAATGTTGTAGTTCATGAATATAGACATAGAATAGTTAAAGATGGCTCTTATAACGGTTTTCAGTTTATTTTGCATATTACCTATAGAACTTTTAAATGTAAGTTCTGCGATAAATATGCAACCGAACAAATCCCTTTTATTTCAAGTAGACACCGCATCACCAAAAGCCTTGAAAATGAAGTTATTGAGGATTTACAAAGGTCTGGGTCTATCAAAGATACGGCTCAAAGAACTTCCCTTAAATGGGATACGTGTAAGCAAATTCACAAAGACTATCTAAAAAGAAACACGCCTTTCTTCCTTGGTAAGGCAAAACATCTTGCTATTGATGAATTCTCTATTAAGAAAGGCCATAAATATGCAACTGTAGTTGTTGATTTAGATACTAAAAGAGTTATTTGGGTTGGTAAGGGTAAGACTGTACGAGAGGTTAATCGCTTCTTTAAATTATGCGGTACAGAGGGCTGTAAACAAATAAAAGCAGTAGCAATGGACCAAAATGCAGGATTTGCTACTTGTGTTAATAAGTACTGCCCTAATGCCAAGGTTGTCTATGATTTATTCCATATGGTTTATAACTTTGGAAGACTTGTTATAAGCGCCATAAGACTAAGACTTGCCTATGAAAATAAAAACAAAAATGATGACAATGCTTATTCTCTTTTAAAGCGTTCAAGATTTCTGTTACTTACAAAAAACTCTAATTTATCAGAAGAAAAAAGAATAAAACTTAATGATATTTTAAGCTTTTATCATGATTTATATGCAGCTAATGAGCTAAAAGAGCTATTACCTGAAGTATTCCATGCTCACTCAAAAGAAGAGTCAGAATCTCTTTGGGATGAATGGGTAAGGTTAGCTTTACAGTCAAAAGTTCAAGAGATTACTAAGTTTGCCAAAGTGCAAAACAGAAGATACCGAGATGGTATAACAAATTCAGGTATTTACTGGATTAGAACAAGCGTTCTTGAAGGGATAAACAATAAGATAAAAGTCTTAAAAAGATTAGCTTATGGATTTAGAGATTTTGAGTATTTCTTCTTAAGAATTAGAGATGCTTTTAGAGGTAATGCTTATGCTTAACATATAGCCCTAATGAATATAATCTCAATTTCATTAGGGCTATCCACAGATTCTCGGAAGAACCAAAAGTCTTAAAAAGACTCGCTTATGGATTTAGAGATTTGGTGTATTTCTTCTTAAGAATTAGAGATGCTTTTAGAGGTAATGCTTATGTTTAACATATAGCCCTAATGAATATAATCTCAATTTCATTAGGGCTATCCACAGATTCTCGGAAGAACCCTTTTAATAATATTTAAATTTTTTCTTAGATGGATGCGCTATTTACAATATACACATCACCTTTAATCTGCTCTAAAACAAGCTCTGAGGCGGTTGAATCGATAGAACCTAAGAATGAGCTCTTTGGAGTTGTACCCATGCAAACCATGCGTGCCTGAAGTTTCTCGCATAAACGAGGAATCTCCTCGTCAATACGGCCTTCCAAAACATGTACATGATCAAGATCAATTCCGTGTTTTTTGGCAAACTCACTGACAATAATCTTATGAATATCGCGACGGTTAATAGAACCACCGGCAACAATCTTTGATAAACCAGTATTACCTGACATAAGACCACGATTTAACGGAGATACACAGTTTGCAATGTGTACATCACCATTAAATAACTCAGCAAAAGTCTTAGCCGATGATAATAGTTTTTCATCAAGCTGTTCGACGTGATCTGCCTCTTGGAAATCAATAGCTAATAAAATAGCAGTCCCCAATGTAGCAGTAGAATTTGCATCTTTAACCACTAAAAGAGGCACTGGGCAACTGCGCATAATAGAGCTATCGATAGTGCTTATAAATAAATCTTTAATAGAATTGCGTTTATTTGCAGAAATAATAGCTAAATCATAATTGCCATCAGCACACTCTTGATTAAAGGCCTCTGGAACATCTTTATTAAAAATTACCTTTAATGACAGATTTTGAATATTAGGGTGCTTATTAGCCATCACCTCAAACTCTCTTTTAGCTTGGGCTTTAAGCAGCTCTTGATTCTCTTCATTAAAATCATTGATTACACGTACTGCAACAACCTCGATTGAGGGAGCAAATTTTGCATATTGTGAAGCTCGATCTAAAGCAGGCTGCAAATCTCCAAGCTTTACAAGCACTGCAAATTTAGTGTTTTTTTCTGTCATCACGAACTCCTATTTTTATCTTTTTATATATCTGAGTAAACAGACTTATCTCTACTCTACTATCAATATTATGCTTATTTTTTATAAAGTTACTGGTATTAGATCCCATTTTAAAAATATTTGATGCAAAAAATATTCAATAAAACAAAGGTATGTTCATTTTATTTTTTGCAATATTTAAATATTTATGCTGCATATTTTGATTTAAACATTTTAAACTAAAGTAGCTTACTCAATATAAAAAAGGAAAAATGAATTAAACATTGGGATTTAACTATGCAAAAACGTTCATTAGTGTTCAATGATGCCGTATTTGCGGTAAATGATTATTTTACACCTAAAATCAAAAACTTAACTATAAATCCTAATGATATTATTGTCCTTTTAGGAGGAAATGGTTCTGGTAAAACCTCTATATCCAAAGCCTTAAATCAAGATCTCAAACTTTTATCTGGCAATATTCCTTCACATTACAAATCATCATTAGTTGCTTTTGAAAAGCAAATAGAGCTTTTTAATGAGGATTTTAAGCTTAGAAACAACGATAATGCCAATGATAGCGAAGCTTTAGGATTAACCCCAAACAAGTTGTTTTCCGAAATAAAAAATGATGAGTTAAATTCTTTTATTGATTTTTTTAATATAAGAGATCTTTTAGATAAGCCTATACGTACTCTGTCAGGAGGCGAAGGTAGAAAAGTTTTAATTGTAAAAGCTTTAAGTGAACATACTGACTTAATTATTTTTGATACACCTTTTGATGCTTTAGATTTTAAAAGCCGCGGTGAGCTTTTAAAGCTTATAGAAGAGATTCCTCAAAAATATCAAATTCCTGTAGTGCTCATTGTAAATAGACCACAGGAAATTCCTTCTAATTTAACAGCAATTGGTATTATTAAAAATCTTGAGCTTTCTTCTCTAAAATCATCAGATGAAATAAAAAAAGACCCTGATATCTGCGCTTTAATCAATGTACAAAATTATCAAGAGATAAAGCTTCCCCCTCCCCCTAAAAAGTTTTTAGTAAACCAATTTTCAGGAGAGGTCTTGGTAGATATGAAAAAAGTAAATATAAAATACCAAGACAAAACTGTATTTGATAATTTAGATTTTAAAGTAAATCGCCACGAGCATTGGCTTATAACAGGTCCAAATGGTGCCGGCAAATCAACTTTATTATCTTTAATTACTGGAGATAACCCTTTAGTTTATACAAACGATATTACTGTATTTGGATTTAAACGCGGTCAAGGTGAAAGTATTTGGGATATAAAAAAATACTATGGTGTAGTCTCAGGTGCTTTACATTTAGATTACCGTGTAAGTGCACCTGCTATAAATGTTGTACTTTCAGGATTTTATGATTCTATAGGACTTTATAAACAGCCCACAGATGAAGAGTTAAAAATTGCCAAAGCTTATCTTAATCTTGCAGGATTACTATCATCACAAAGAAAATCTTTTAAACAATTGTCTTTTGGTGAACAAAGAGTCTTACTTATTATAAGAGCCTTGGTAAAAATGCCTCCGCTTTTAATTTTAGATGAGCCTTTACAAGGACTTGATGGTTTTGCACGCGCTCGCGTCTTGTCATTTATAAGCTCGATTTTAAAACAAGATAATACAAGTATCCTTTATGTAACTCATCATAAAGAGGATATTCCTGATGGCTTTACCAACAAATTAAGTTTTGTAAAAAAAGATGATGTTTTTGACGTTTTACAAGAGAAAATTTGAATTCTAAAAAAGAACTGTCATCTTATAAAAGTTGATTTATCTTTATAATCAATAAAAAAAATAGGCACATTTAATCATAGTAAGACTTTGTGTGCCTATTTTTTGATAATACTTTTAAATTTTTTAGGCTCTAACTAAATAATCACCCTCGCAGACATATTGCATTGTAGTTAACTCTTCTAAAGCCATCGGGCCTCTTGCATGCAATTTTTGAGTTGAGATAGCAACCTCTGCACCTAAACCAAATTGACCACCATCGGTAAAACGGGTTGAGGCATTTACATAGACACAAGCCGATCCGGCACTCAAAACAAAGCGCCGAGCATGGGCATTTGAATCAGTCAATATAGCATCAGAATGACTTGCTTTATGTAATCTTAAATGCTCACAAGCCTCATAAATGCCTGATACCTTAGCGACATTCATCCTTAAAGATAAAAATTCAGTATCAAAGTCAGCATCAGAACCTTCTTTTAGATACGGGTAACTTAAAGCTTTAAGTTTTGCATAAACATCGCCATGAGCTAAAAGCTCAACTTTTTTTGGCAATAACTTTACTGTTAATTTTTCAAGCATCTCATCTGTGATATTTTCATGAATTAACAAAGTATCCAAAGCATTACAAGCTGAAGGCTTTTGCACTTTAGCGTTATAGATAACCTCTACTGACTTATCAATATCACAATTAAAATCAGCAAAAATATGACTAATGCCAAAGCCTCCGGTAATTACAGGAATCGAAGAGTCTTGACGACAACGTCTTTGTAAATCCTCTCCTCCTCTTGGGATAATGACATCAACATAATCATCAAGTCTTAAAAGCTTACCTACAAGCTCTCTATCAGGAGAGTCAATAAAAGCTATACCGTCAGGATTTACCCCACACTCCAAAAAAGCTTTCTTTATGAGACTGTGAAGAACTCTATTGGTATTTATAGCCTCAGAGCCTCCTCTTAAAATACAAGCATTGCCTGATTTAAGACACAAAGAGGCAATATCAATAGTGACATTGGGTCTTGATTCATAAATAACGCCAATAACTCCTAAAGGCACTCTTTTCTTTAAGATCCTCAAGCCTGATTCTAAGACTCTTCCACTTAAAATTTCACCGACAGGATCATCTAAAATAGCAACCTTTCTGACACCATTTACCATCTCTTTAAAGCGCGATAAAGTTAAGTTTAAGCGGTCTACTAAGGCATCATTTAAACCTTTTTCTTTGCCTGCATTAACATCCTTTAAATTATTTTCACAAATGATGTCATAATTCTCTTCAAGTAAAGTAGCCAAGGTATTTAATACTTTATTTTTAACCTCAGTACTTAACTGTGCATAATCACATGAAGCTCTTTGGCAGAGCTTGGCCATATCAATTAAATCCATACTCTTAAATCACCACCAAATCATCTCGATGCACAGCAACATCACCATGGGTATAACCTAAAATATTTTCAATAGAGTCTGAGTGCAGGCGTTTGATTAAATTAAGTTCAGTGCTCTCATATCTTGCCAGACCTCTTGCAAAAACACGTCCCTCTTTATTTTTAATCTCTACTGTATCGCCACGCTTAAAATCGCCATTTATTTCTAAAATACCACTTGGAAGTAAGCTTGAGTTGCGCTTAACTAAAGCCTCATAAGCGCCATCATCTACAACTAACTCACCATTTGGGGCTCTTGCAGCACCTATCCAGGCTTTGCGAGCTAATACAGGGTGAGTATCTGGATGAAAATAAGTACCCTCACCTTCACCTTTAACTAAAGATAAAACGATATTTGGGTCTTTACCTGAAGCAATAATAAGCTCAACACCTGAAGCTGTAGCAACTTTAGCTGCTTTAAGTTTGGTAGCCATACCACCTGTACCTTGGGAGCTTCCAGCACCTCCTGCCAGAGCTATAAGCTTTTCGTCAATTACATTAACATCACAAATAAGCTTGGCATCTTTATTAACACGAGGATCGGCTGTGTAAAGGCCTTTTTGATCAGTAAGTAAAATTACACAATCAGCTTCAGCTAAAACTGCTGAGAGTGCTGCTAAATTGTCATTATCACCAACCTTTATCTCTGAAATTGATACCGCATCGTTTTCATTGATAATAGGGATAATGCCAAAATTAAACAAAGCTGTGATGGTATCACGAGCATTTAAATAACGCTCACGACTTTGTAAATCTGCACGAGTTAATAAAAGTTGCCCTATTTTTAAATTGTAAATATCAAACAGATCTTCCCAAATACGCATTAAATGCACCTGACCTGCTGAGGCTAAAAGTTGCTTTGAACTCATCTCAGGGGATAAATCAGGATCATTTAATACCTCTCGTCCTGCTGCAATTGCACCTGATGATACTAAACCAACCTCATAACCTTGCTGCTTTAAAAGATAAACTGCTCTTACAATCTCAAGCATATGGGCTCTATCTAAATGTTTTGAGCCTGATGTTAATGTAGAGGTTCCTAATTTAATAAAGATTCTTTTATGTTTTTTCATAAATTTAATCAACTAAAAGAGAGGCAAAGAATTTGGCACTTTGGTCCAAAGACTCTAATAAAAACTCTGAATAACCCTTTTTCTCTTGTACATCAACTCTGCATTCTTTAAATGTACCTTCTAAAAGCTTTATATCTTCAGAGCTTACCAAAGAATTTCTAACAGCAAAGACGCTACAAGGTACAGGGCATTTACCACTATTTGACAAAAGTCCTTGAGTCTTTAAAGATAAAACTCTAACTTGCGGCACAATCGTATCCCAAGAAGCGGCATCAAGTCCCATTCTATTGGCACAAGAAGATCTAACGCATAAAGGAAGAGAATTTAATAAAGAAGCATCTGTAAATAAAGAATGCACCGCCGGTGCAATTACAGATACTGCTTTAATATCACTTGGATTTAAAATCGCGCTTCTCAAACACGCTGTACCTGCAGTACGCATACCACATAAGCCTAAATGAGTAGAGTCAATATTTTTTAAGTTTTTTAAATGACTTATTGCAGCATCCACCACAATCGAAGACTCTGCGCTTAATGTAAGCTTAGAACAGCTTCCCATACCTGGCATATCAATTGAAAATAAAGCAATGCCTTTAGGTCTTAAATAAATATTGTAAAATTTATAAAAATCAGTGACATTTTGCTCATAACCTGAAACCATAATTACACAAGGATGAACATGTGTCTTATCCGGTAAATGCAAAAAGCCAGAAACTTTTTGATATTTTACACTAAACGTCTCCTCTGAAATCTCACCATTTGTAGGATCCATCTCAATCATGCGTTTGTAAATACGCCGTGAATGCATAAGGGACTCAGAGGATAAAACATCTCCACGTAAAAAAGGATATGATGCAATCGAGAAATATCTTGAAGCCATACGATACTGATGGCTTGCTTTTAAAATCTCACCTTGTTTTTCTAAATCCGCACCTAAATTTACTCGTCTTTGAGCTATGGCATTAAATTCATAAATCCAATTACCAGGTCCATATTGAGCAATAGTATCGAAACATTCAGGGCGCTTTCTTTCACCTTGAGCTGTACTAATATTGGCTAAAGCTTCATCAATATCTAAAAGATTACCGCCTAAGAATACCCACATAAAGGTACGAATAGGCCTATACCAATCTTTAGAAAAACCTAATGAATCATCTTCATCTTTTATACAAGGAATCTCACATCCTGAATTTGATATAAAGGAGGTTTCCTGATAATTAAAATGTGGCTTGAAAAGAATTTCACTTAAATTTTGAGTATCTGAGTTATCACTCATAACGCAAGCCCCAATAATAAAGAACATTAACTTATAGAGTGTAAATTTTTAGATAAATCCTACTTTAACAAAAATTTATCGATAAGTGGCTTAATTTTTTATGAGGGGGGCTTTACTTATAATTTGCACCAAAATGTATTAACAATAAAAATTTAAAAAATTTATGCGTACAAATTTTTATAAAAAAATAAACGTTCACATATTAATTTATAAAAATTTTCTTTAAGAGAAATTTTTTTAATATTCGTTTTATATAAATTTTTTTATAAAAATAAAATAATTAAATAAATAAAAACCAAATACAGTTACTTGCTCTTAATAAATTATAAAAATATACATCCTAAAAAAATTAGCTAATTTTTTCATTTTAGGAAGTAAATGAAATTTACTTAACAAATTTTCGCATTTACGTATTATTTATATAGTAGTTTCCCACATTTATTTTTAATAAAAAAGATAAAAATACATTTTTTAATGTGGAAAAGTTATTTTTAATTTTCTTTTAATTTCAATAAATTATCTACATTATTTGAAATTAAAAAAAGTTTCCAACAGACTTTCCAACAACTTAAAAAATTTTTTCCAACAGATTTTCCAACAAGCAAATTTAACTTCATAAAAAAATTTGACAAACACTTATAAAGTGTGATCTAAGATAAAAATTAATAAATTGATTAATGTTTATATAATTTATTTATTTTCAATTAGTTATTTAATATATCTTTGTAAAAGACAGAAAAAAACCTTATTTTATTTTTTTCAAATATGAAATAAAAATTTCACTAAAAAAGGCTAAAACCAGCATTGCAAAGCCAAATATAAGCTAATATATTGATATTTAAATATATTTGTAAATAAAAGATCCTAAATAAAAAGTTTCCCACAAGTAATAAAGCGCATATGAATGGGAGTTTCCCACTAAAAAACGTATAATCCACTGACTTTCCCACAAGCCTCTAAAAAATAAAAAATATTTTTACTGATCTTTTTATATTTTTGTGCTAGCAACTTTAAATATTAAGGTATTTTTTCATAAAAAAATATTTCTCATAATTAATAATTAAAAAAAATTAATTATTCTAAATTTTCAAAAAAAATATGATAAAAGCCCTTTTATTTAGCATTTTTTTACATAAATTTAATTATTTTTGAATAAATTTCATCTGATAGCAATTTATAAAAATATTTAGCATAATTATTATGCTATTTGTATTTTGTGTATTTATATTTATTTAGAATAAATTATATACTTTATTATTAATTATAGGTAAAACTACACTTTTAAGATCATTCGCTTTTAAAAATTAAAAAATTTGCCTTAAATAAATTTTTTCCAAAATATTTTTTTTTAATTATTAATGCTGAGTAAATGATTTATAAAGGTTTTATTCGTAGATAAGCCCTTTTTCATGAGTTTCCCACAAAATAAAAATCCATTCTTTTATCATTTTCCAAGAATTTCCAACAACATTTACTATAATTTACTTTTATATTTCAATATATTATTTATTTAAAACATTATCATTTTTAAAGTTTCCAACAACTATATTTACAAAATTTTTGAGAAACCAACTAAGTTTTCCACAACTAAAAAATATTTCCTATTTTTAGCAAAATAAAATATATACACATAAAATTTAAAGCTATTTTTAATTAAAACATTTTTAAAATAACTACTTAAAAATAAAGATTTTTTTAAAGTGCGTGACTTTTTGAAAAAAAGGAATAAAATTATTGACCTTGATTTTTGTATTTCAGTCAAAATTTTCAACAAACGAATAAAAACAACAGTATGAAGTAATTATGTTATTGAGATTTATACTTAAATTTTAAAATTAAGTTTTATTAATGTTGGTAACTTTAAGATATTTTATTTGTTATCTAAAAGTTTCCCACAGAAAAAGGCCTAATCCACCAACTTTCCCACAAATATCGGCTTTTGCACTAGTTTTAATATGTATTTCACTTAGAAAAAACGTCCCTAAACGAATATTCTTTTGGCATATTTTAATTAGTACATCCCTTAGGTCTTTAACATTTGGTAAGATACGCACCACTTACTAAAAGAGGTTTTTTATGCAAAACGCCGTTGCCAAAAAGTCCAGATTGTTGCGCTCTGGCATGATCACATCTTTCTTTACCTTATTATCAAGAATTTTAGGCATGTTCCGTGATATCGCTATTGCCTCAACCTTAGGTGCAGGTATGAGTGCAGATATCTTCTTCTTTGCCAATCGTATTCCAAACTTCTTTAGACGTTTATTTGCAGAAGGTGCTTTTGCGCAATCTTTTGTACCGGTTATGAGTAAGGTAAAACAAGAGGGCGATGACAAAGATCTAAGAGTGATGCTTGCCAATACAACCGGAACTTTAGGTCTTTGCGTTTTAGCTGTTACATTAATTGGTATGATGGCATCCCCTATCTTAACCGCCATCTTTGGTTGGGGATGGTTTCAGGCCCATTTAAATGGAGAGAGTGACGGCGAAAAGTTCATTCAAGCATCGATGCTTTTAAGAATTACCTTTCCCTACCTCTTCTTTATTACACTCACAGCCCTTACAAGCTCAATTTTAAATGTATTTGGTCGCTTTGCTGTTCCTGCAATGACACCTTGTATTTTAAATATCACACTTATTGTAGCTGTGTTATTTATATCCCCTTATTTTGATGATGCTAATGTGGTTTTAGCTTACGGCATGGTTGCAGGCGGTATTTTACAGTTATTATTCCAAATCCCGCTTATTTTAAAATTAAAGCTTTTTGTTATGCCTCATTGGGGATGGAAAGATCCAAGTGTAGTTAAGATAAGAAAACTTATGTTACCTGCAATCTTAGGAGTCTCTGCAAGTCAGTTAAATCTTTTAGTAAATACTGTCTTAGCTTCATTCTTAGCCACAGGTGCTATCTCCTATCTTTATTACTCAGATAGACTTTTAGAATTCCCTATAGGTATTTTTGCTGTAGCCATATCTACAGTAATCTTGCCTGCTTTATCTAAAGTTAATCAAAAAGTCGATCCGCAAAAATATCAAAACACTTTAGATTGGGGCGTAAGATTAGTGCTTCTTTTAGGTCTACCTTCAATGTTTGGCATCATTGCTCTAAGAGAGCCTATGCTGCGCGTTATTTTTATGAGAGGAGCTTTTGGCATTGAGCATGTACTATTATCATCAGCCTCTCTTATGGCCTCAGTTTCAGGCTTAGCTGCAATTATGCTTGTAAGAGTCTTAGTCCAAGGTTTTGCCGCTATCGAGGATACAAAAACTCCGGTACGCTGCTCTTTATGTGCAATTGCTGCTAATATTGTTTTCAATCTTATTTTAATTGTGCCTCTAGGATACGTAGGTCTGGCCTTATCTACAGCCTTAGCCGCTTATTTAAATGCAACTCTTTTATTATTCTTCTTATATAAAAGACATATTTACGCTATATCCAAACAAAGCCTTGTCTTTATTTTAAAAGCCTTAACCGCCTCATTGGTCATGGCTTTTGTACTGCGCTATTTATCTCCTGATGTAAATGCCTGGGCGCAAATGAATACTCTCAAGGGCTCTATTTATCTTGCAGCTTTAATTTCATTAGGCGCAATTGTTTTTACCACAATCTGCCTTATAACTGGCATAAAGCCTAGAACTTTAAAAATGTAAGAGTTTGATATAAATAAAAAATTATGTAAATAAGCGCACATTTATAAGATATTCGTAATGATTTTTCATAAGGCTTTATCTATATTTAAGGTATAGAAACAAGCAAGGAGGCCTTATGAAACAATATAATCATATCTTGGTGGTAATGGAGCCAAAACGTGACCGCCAAACAGCGCTACAGCGTGCGCTAGAGCTTTCTCGCTATAATCCTAAGGTAAAGATTACAGTACTGCGTTTAGTGTATGATTTCTCATACGATCTGCATATTTTAAATCGTCTCCGCGAGAAAGATACCCGTGATGATATTTTAGAAACTCACAAAAAACAGCTTGATGGCATTATTAAGCAATACACTGATGAGTTAAAGGCACATCCTCAAATAGAATCAAAAGTCATCTTTGCCAAAGATATTGCCGAAGGCATAATAGGCGAGATGAAAAAAGGTAGCTACGATCTGATTATCAAAGCTGCCAACCACCATGGCGTTTTAGATGCCATAATCTTTACTCCTATTGATTGGTACTTATTACGCCACTCAGATGTACCGGTAATTATCGCCAAAGATCACAAATGGTATGAGCAAGGCAATAGTATTGTGGTAGCTTTAGACTTTTCAAATAGAGGCCGTCTTAGCACTAACTTAACGCTATTGCGTGAAGCGCAACAAGTCTCTGCTATTACAGGAGATCCAATTCATCTTGTAAATAGTGCTCCTGTGGCGCTACCTACTATCATGCTAGAGGTTCCTCACTACTCACCTGAAATCTATGCACAGAACATTTTAGAAGAACATAAAAACAGACTTTTAGCATTTGCCAAATCTCATGGTATTAAAGAAGAAAATTGCCACATTGCCGAAGGCATGCCTGATGATGTCATTCCTGATATCTGTAAAAAAATCCAAGCTCGCGTGGTATTTATAGGATCAGCTGGCCGCACAGGCGCTATGGCAGCTTTAATGGGCAATACCTGTGAGGAAATTGTTGATTACTTAGATGCTGACTTGGTTGTCATCAACAAAAAAGTCTTAGATAAAAAAGAAGAGGCTATTAAGTAATATTATTAAGCCAAATTGGTGGTGATCACCTTTAGGGTAATAACCCCAATAAGTTTAATAAACTTATTGGGGTTTATTATTCTTTATTTTATTTTTTTACAAACCACATATACAGGTTGCCACGTCAGTTTGACTCCTAAATCATCAGAAAAATTTTTTTCATAATCATCTAAAAATTTAAAGAGCCTGCCACGTGTCCACATTTTATGGGAAATTGCGCCAACTCCGGTCTTTTTAAAATGGCGTAACATCTCAAGAGCACTTTTAAAATGTACCGTAATATTCTCTGAGGTGATTTCTGATTGAAGCCCAACATCATCTAAAATATTTAATAAACTGTCTTTTGAAAAATAATCAAGGCCAATACCGCTTATAGCTTTTACCTCATAAAAATGCTCTTTACCAAAAATAGCAAAAGCCAAAATACCATCATCGTTTAAATGGTCACATAGCTTTTTTAAGGTACCTTTAAAATCCATGAACCATTGAAAACTGGCACAGCCACAAATTAAATCAAAATTATTGTCAAAAGAGATTTTCCCGGCATCACCTTCAATATAAAAAGCTCTATCTTTAAATTGTTCCTGGCAAAGCTCTAACATCTTGGGGCTTAGATCATTTAAATATAAACAAGCTTCAGGAAAATTAGTTAAAAGTTCTTTTGAAAAATTGCCACTACCACAACCAATCTCTAGGATCTTAGAAAATGAATAAGTAGCAAGCTTTTTACTTAAAACCTCTCCCATATGTTTTTGCACTAAAGCTTCTTTTTGATAAGTTAAAGAAGCCTTTGAAAAACGNTTTTTTGACGTCACTTACAAGCATAAAAAGCCTTAATTTAGCAAAGATAAAAATAAGTCTTTATCAAAGTGCGCAAAAGATCCCTTGATAATTTTAGTATTAGTATTTAAAAAGGCTTTTCTAACCAAAGATGCCGGAAAAATCTTATCGCGAAGGCCTACATAAACCTCATCAAAAATAAATGAGGGCTCTGTTTTTTGTGCTTTTTTAAAGTTATACAAGGCTAAAAGCTCTGACTTACAACTTTGAGCACTTCTTTTTGAAGGATGCTCTAAATAATATTGCGGATCTTTTCCTAGCATATCGTAAGTAAAATTCTCCTGGCCCTCTTCGTTCATATTTTCATAAGATTGATACCAAAGAGCACTGGGAAGGCCTAAATTTCCCTCAAAAGCAATGCCACAAGGAGTTCCGTTTACTGCTATTGCTTTGGTAATCTTNTTTAAAAGCGATGTTTTAGGCATCACGTATGATGCGACCATCACTCCTATTGACCATGCTATAAGCTCAATATTTTTATAGTCTTTATAAGGAGATTCATCAAGCTCTAACGCTTCATCATACTCATATACTAAAGCCACATCGCCCTTTTCACATAAAGGTACAAAAGGATTTATATCCTGACCATAACCGCAAAAAAATAACTTTAAAGTATCGCTATTTGATTTTCTCAAAAATACCTGTTTCATTATTTCTTAAAATCCAAAATTGCTTTTACTAAATCATCAACCATAGCATCTTTTAAAGAAGCGCTAAGAGAAAGTCTTAATCTTGCCTTACCTAAAGGTACGGTTGGATGACGCACCGGCATTGCATAAAAATTGCGGCTTAAGAAAAACTCATAAGCTTTTAAAGCAGAATCGTTGTCGTAGGTTAAAAGAGGAATAATCTGACTTTCAGAGAGATCGTCAAAGCCGCCTTCTTTTAAAGCATTGTGAATATAACTTGAGATTTTTTGAAGTCTTAAACGTCTGTCATTAAACGATGCTAACTTTTTGAGCATAAAAGCAATATGCTCAAAGCATAAAGGTGACATGGCTGTTGAAAAGATTAAAGGTCTTACAGTATTTATAAAATAACTTTTAGAAACCTCATTACAAAGTAAAAAAGCTCCTTGTGAACCTAAGCCCTTACCACAGGTGCATAAAATAAAATCAATCTTATCTAAAAGACCTGCTTTTGCGCATAAACCTAAGCCATCATCGCCATAAACACTAAAAGAATGCGCCTCATCTACATATAAATAAAGTTTTTTATATTTATCCTTTAATGATGATAAAAGCTGTAAATTAGCCATATCACCATCCATACTAAAGACGCCTTCAGTGGCGACAATGATATTGTCATAATCGTCATATACTTTATTTATAAGTCTTTCTAAATGTTCATAGTCATTGTGGCTATAACGCACAATTTTGCCTGACGCGGCGCTAAGACCATCAATAATTGAAGCATGAGCGAACTTATCGGCAATCACTAAGGTATTTTTTAATGAAGCTAAAGTCTTTATGACGCCGGAATTTGCGGCAAAGCCTGTATTAAAAAATAAAGCATGCTTATTAAAAAGTTTGAAGCATAAATCTTCACATCGTTTATAAGAGTTAAAAGCTCCGGTTAAAAGAGGAGAACCTGATGATGACATTCTTTTGGCATCAAAAGGTAAAGTGTCTAAAAACTCTTCATTTAACAATTCATCTTCAGCCAAACCCAAATAATCATTTGAAGATAAATTTACATAAGGCTTTTTGTCGAGATAAATAAAAGCGCCTTTTTGATCTTTAGCTTTAATACAGCGGAAAACACCTTTTTTATGCAGATTTTCTTGAATATCCTGCATAGTTTCATAAAGATTCACAGAACACCTCTAAAATAAAATGTGAAAAAAACTGCAATTTAGCTCTTATGTTTAAAATTTTTAAAATAATCAAATAGTTCTATAGCACAAAAAAAATGTTAACACCAAAATTTGCTTATATAATAGTAAGAACTAGAAAAAAGCTTTTATTTTTATAAAAAACAAACGTTTTTTGCATAAAGTTTTATAAATAATAATTTTTAATAATCTTCATTTGAAGGATATATCTAACACTATATATTGAGAATCAAATTAACAAAGATTATTCTATATAAGACTTATATATCGCCGCTTTTTTAACAGTATACTTAACACACTGTTTGATAAACAAATTTCAATTTTCTAAAATAAAAAATGAAAAGAATCCCTGAAAATTCTTCTAAAACCTCTGACAAGCTTTTATTTAAATCAGCTTTTTTGGGTAATCATATCAATACTGTATTACCAGATTATGCCTGCGAACAAAGCTTAAAGAAAGTTTTAAACCTCATTTATATTGCCAAAAGCCAAGAGTTAGAAGAGGCTTTAAAGCAGAGCCTAAATAACGCATCTGCATCCTAATAAAGGCATAATACACACAATAAAACAAAGTCCTGGAGAAAATCATGGAAGAGAATATTGCTTCTATTAAACCACAACAAGTTTGGTCTCATTTTTCAAAATTACTGCAAATTCCTCATCCTTCTGGGCACGAGGAGCAAATCGCTCAATATTTATACGATTTTGCTCAAAAAAGAAATTTAGACGCCACTATTGATGAAGCTGGAAACGTCATTATTCACGTTAACGCAACTTTAGGTCGTGAACATAGCCCTAAAGTCATTTTACAGTCTCATATGGATATGGTTCCTGTAAAAAATGACGATGTTTTGCATGACTTTTTAAAAGATCCTATTGATGCTTACATTGATGGAGAGTTTGTAAAAGCTCGTGGCACTACTTTAGGTGCTGACGATTGTATTGGCGTTGCCACTATTTTAGCTTTAATTGATGATAAAGATTTAGAGCATGGCCCTTTAACTGCTATCTTCACTGTTGAAGAAGAGACCACCATGAAAGGTGCTTTTGGTCTTAAAAAAGAATACTTAGAGGGCGATTATTTAATCAATCTTGATTCTGAGGAAAATGGCCTTTTATATATTGGTTGTGCCGGATCTTGTGATGTTAAATTAAATTTTAAATTTGATAAGGTTAAAGTTGAAAACTGCCAAGGCTTAAGCATTTCCTTAAATAAATTTGAAGGCGGACATAGCGGTGCTGACATCAATTTAGGACACGCCAATGCTATTGGTGTTTTAGCTTTAATACTTGAAGATTTAAGCTCTGATTTTGATTTCTTTATTCAAAATTTTGAAGGAGGCATTGTTCGCAACGCAATTCCTTCTAAAGCACAAGTCATCTTAAATGTACCAAGTGATAAGGCTTTAGCTTTTAAAGAAGCTGCCAATAATGCTTATAAACGCATTATTAGCACCTATGAACGCAAAGAAACTCATGCAGCTATCAAGATTTCTGAATGTGAAGTATCTGAGTCTTTATGCTACGCCCAAAGTCTTGATCTTATAAACTTACTCTTATCTCTTCCTCATGGTGTTGTAAGAATGTCTGATATCGACACCTCTATAGTTGAGACCTCCGTAAACTTAGGTACTGTCAAAACCTTAGATGAAGATATTGAAATTTGCTTGATGCCAAGATCTTTAAAAGAGACTGGTTTAGACGAAATTATTACTAAAATTGAGGCTTGTGCTCAACTTTTAGATAATGTTGATATCGAACTTGAAAATCGCCATGCATGCTGGTTATCACAAGATAAGAATTCTCTTATTGATAGTATGCAATCTTCATGCGCACAATTAGGCTTAAAACCTTTGAAAGTTACACTAATGCATGCAGGTCTTGAAACTGCATCCTTTGCCAAAACTGCACCAAAGCTTCAATTAGTCTCCTTAGGCGCAACTATCTTAAATCCACACTCTCCAAAAGAGCGTGTTCATATCGCCGGTGTCGGGGACGTATATGAAATCGTACGCCACACTTTAGCGCAGCTTTAATTTAATTAGGAAGGATATAATCTATGCGCCAAAACACCACGTCTTTGCGTCCTTGTCTGCCTTTTCAGTGCTTTCATACCTGTGCAGCTCCAGGACAAAATCATAATAGCGCCGTACTTTTCGTTCGCGGTGCCAATCATCAAAGACTGCGTATTCATTTAATAACCTTCCCGCAACATGAAATTGTGCGGACTTTGATGAATTACACTGGCACTAGCTCAGGAATTCATCGCTTTGTTACACAAATAAATATCGATAGCGGGGCAAATCTTCAGCGCTATGCTTTTAAGATCGCTCTTTTAAATGAAGAAAAGCAGATTATTGACGTGGTGTGGTATAGCTCTTTGGGAATGTCCAGAGAACGTCCGCTTTTACAACATTGCTTTGCTTACGAACTTTTTAACACTCACCCAACATGGGCTTTGGATTTAATTTTATATGAGATCTTCCCTGATAAATTTGCCTCATCTCGTGGAAGTTTCTCGGTTGATGGCACCAAAGTAGATGCCGATGGTCCAATTAAACCTAAAACTTTTGAGTATGTGGATTTAGATGAAATTCACTGTGGTGGTGACTTAGATGGCGTAGGCGATATGCTCCCTTATATAAGACGTTTAGGATGTGACGGCTTATATTTAACCCCTATTTTTAAAGCTCATTCTGTGCACAAATACGATACTGAAGACTACGATATGGTAGATCCTCACTTCGGTGGCAATGGTGCTTTAAAACGTCTTCGAACACTGTCTTTAGGCTATGATGTAAAAATTATTTTACATGGCACTTTCAATCACACCGGTGACACCCATCCTTGGTTTGATAGACAAGAGCGTACCGGCAAAGGAGCTTTACACCATAAAGACTCCCCTTTCCGTGAGTTTTATACTTTTACATCAGAAGGCGAACCTTATTGCTCTGATGAAAAAGCTAACTACCCTAAGCTTGACTACTCAAATTACGCCACCTGCCATGCAATGTTTGAAGGCGAGAATAGTGTCATTCGTAAATGGACACGCCCTCCTTATGGCATTGATGGTTGGGTTATCGATGATGCTTCACAAGTTGGTGATAACGGTAATGCCAGAAATAACTTAAAACGTCTGCAGCAAATGTGCGAAGCTGCCCGTCATACTCATATTGACGCGCTTATGTTAGGTTATTTCTCATCAGACGCCCGCTATGCTATTTGTAATCCTGGCAATGTTGATGGCAGTATCAACTATACAGGCTTTATAGGTCCAATTCGTGCCTTTTTCGGTGGTATAAATCTTTTAGGAGAGCCAACCCCATACACAGGCGAGGACTTAAGACGTACTTGCGAAGAATACGCCGTAGGCGTATCTCAGCAAGTAAAGCTTTGCATGGTAAATCAGCTTGATAATGATTCCCTGCCAAGATTTAGAACCATCATTGGCGGCGATAAATATTTATATCTTGCAGCCTTAGCTGTTCTTTATACTTGGAGAGGTATTCCTTGTATTTATCAAGGTGATGAATTAGGCGATGTCATTGACAACTATGAAATTGGCCCTAGATCTTTAATTCCATTTAAGGCTTTACAAAATCATAGAGCAAGTCCAAATAGTGCTGATATTCAGACATGTATTACCGAACTTGCAGCAATGCGTCGCGAAAACAGTGCAATAACTCGCGGTACTATGGTATTTATCAATGCCGGTGGCGCGCACTTTGCTTACATTAGAATTTATGACAATCGTTTCTCCATTGTCTTTGTAAATGCTGCCAGAACACAAATAAAAGTAGAGCAAGGTTCTATGCTCTTCCCGCTTTTAGCTGCTATGTATTTACCTGAGGATTGTCATGAGGATAATGCTGAGGATTCAGGTGAGAGTTTACTGATTCCTCTTTCAGGCCGTAATGTAAGACGCGTTGATCATGGTGAAGGTTTGGAGGTTTTATATGAAATGTTATCTCGTGAAAACCTCTCTGTTCGTTGCTACGGTGCTACCCGTACTAACGAAGAATTTGAGAAAAAATTCTTAAAAGAATTAACCTCAAACAAACACATCACAATTCCAGCTCGTACCACTGTGATTGTTAATAACTCATCTTTATTAAACAATCATAAAATATAAGCGTGGATAATAATGAAATTGCCAGGAGAATTAAAAAGCTCCTGGCTTTATCTCAAAGTCACAACCATCATGAAGCTGCACAAGCTTTAAAAATGGCGCATAAGCTTATAGAAAAATATAAGCTTAGTCATCAAGATTTACTCTCTTGCAATATAAAAACCTTAAGCATAAAAAGCGTGCGGGGTCTCAAATTTCCTCTATGCACGAAAGCCTTAGCTTATATCATAAGTACTCTTTCTAATACTGTAGCTATTTTAGAGCATGAGAATACCGTTTTTATTGGCTATAGCGAAGATTTGGAGAATATTGAATATCTACAAACCTTTTTAACAAGATCGCTTTTAAATTTAAGAAAAGAGTATTTAGAGAGTCTTAAGCAAAATAACTTTGAGTACTTAAAAAAAGATCCTGTTTTAGAGAGATTACACTATTTAAATTTGATAACTTTTTCTAAAACACAAAAACAAGTGCTTTTAAAAAAAGAGCGCTCTCGTTTAAGTTATCTTAAAAAAAGAAATTTAGAAATTTGTATATTTGGTTTTTTACAAGGTATAGCATCTGCCTTAAATGATATTGAGCACACAAAAGATCCCAAAATTTTAGAATATGTAGATAAGCTATACCCTAATATAAGAAGATCCCGCCAAAGGACAATTTCTTTAGATGCCTCTGAAAACCAAGCTTATTTAAAAGGTGTTAATAAAGGACATAACGCTTCTATTAAAAAAGCTTTATATAAAGGGCATGAAAAAGCCGGCTTAACTTTTGCCGGCTTTAAATCTAATTAAAAGAATGATTATTTAGTTTCTGCGTTTTTATGTGTTTTACTAAACTGAGAGTTATATAAAACAGAATAAGCGCCATTTTGTGCTAAGAGCTCTTGATGAGTACCTTCTTCTACAATATGACCATCATTGATAACTAAAATCTTATCTGCGTCCATAATGGTGGATAAACGATGGGCAATAACAATTGTAGTACGACCTTCCATAAGTTTATCTAAAGCTTTTTGTACAACCTTCTCAGACTTATTATCCAAAGCCGAGGTGGCCTCATCTAAGATAACTAAAGGAGCATTCTTTAAAATGGCACGAGCAATAGCCAATCTCTGCTTTTGACCGCCAGATAAAGACAATCCACGCTCACCAATTAAAGTATCCAAGCCATCTGGTAAGCTATAAACAAAATCATCTAAATAAGCACTCTTAATGGCATTTTCAACATCTTCTTTAGAAGCATCCATACGACCATACATTAAGTTTTCGCGGATGGAGCCTTCAAATAAAAAGTTGTCCTGAAAGACCATTGCAACTTGAGATCTTAAAGATTCTAAATTAAGGGAAGAGACATTCTTACCATCAATTAAAATCTTACCTGAATCAATCTCATAAAGACGCGGAATTAAGGAACAAACAGTAGTTTTACCACCACCTGAATTACCAACTAAAGCAACCTTGGAGCCAACTTTTACCTTAAAGCTAATTCCTTTTAAAATCTCACGCTCTTGGTTATATGAAAAATGAACATCATCAAAGACAATATCTTTTTTAATGTTTAAAAGCTGCTCTTTGTCTTTTTCATCTTCATTTTCATAAGTTGGAACTTGTAATAACTGATAGATACGATCTAAAGCCAAGAGAGCTTGCTGAACATTTATGTAGTTGTTACCAATACTCTTAATTGGGGTATACAACATAATTAAAGCAGCTAAGAAAGCCACAAAGCCGCCTGAGGTAATATCACCTATTAAAATTAAATGTAAACCAAAATATAAAACGCCCGCAACACCAAAGGCTGTGATTAAATGCATAACTGGTGCTAACCAGTTAGTATCACGCACAATCTTCATGTTAAGACGGAATAAATATTCCATAGTGTTAAAGAAGTGCTTAAACATCTGGCCCTTTAAATTAAATGACTTAATTTCACGATTACCTTGAGATGTCTCGTTATAAATAGTCATAACCTTAGCATTTGCGCCAACAGTACGATTTACAATCTGTTTTACTCTCTTTCTTACAATCTGCATTGGTAAGAATAGTAAAACCAATACACCTAAAGCTACAAAAGATAACTGCCAGGAGTTGTAAATTAAAACTACAACTAATGAAGCTGATGAGAAAAACTTAGTTAAAAATAAACGGATGTTAGTAATAAGACCTGAGGTTGCCAAATCAGGATCGCTTGCAAAACGATAAATTACACTACCTGAATTATTGGCATCATAAAAAGAGGTGTTCATATTGGTAAGCTTTTTATAAAGCTTAACCTTCACATCCATCGCAATACGACTACCTACATAAGAATTTACATAGGCTGAGCAATATAAAAAAATACCTTGTGCTAAAGAAAAGCCAATAATGAACAACGGTACATAATAAGCAAAAGTCTTATCTTGAGATACCATCACCTTATCCATAAAAGGCTTTAAAAAAGACGCAACTACGGCATCAAGAGCACCTACAGGAATGGTTAAAAGTAAGCCTACAATGGCCCAAAATGTATAAGGCTTTAAAAAAGGCCAAAACTGACGATATCCTCGCCAAAAACTAGTGTTTGGATTGGCCTGGACATTACTTAAAATCAGTGGTTGTTTGTTTTTAGATTTATTATTCATCTGCTCTTTAAAAAATTAAAATCCCCGTATGTGAGCATACAGGGATTTGTTTCACAATACGTCCCTTAATGTTAATGTAGAGGGGCGATTGTCGCAAGATAATTGCTTAATTAAAATTATTTAACAAACTTCATTGCAGAACGAGCAATCATTAACTCTTCGTTAGTCTGAATCATAAATACAGATACCTTAGAGCTGTCCTTGGAAATCTTGCCTGAACCATTGCCCTTAAAGCCCATGTACTTAGAATTGAGCTCGTCATCAATCTCAACACCAAAAGCTTCCTTTAAGAGATCGCAGGTGAGTTTACGAATAATGTCGCTGTTCTCACCAATACCACCGGCAAAAGAAATGGCATCAACATGGCCTAATGGTACATAGTAAGAAGCAATGAAACGAGCTAAACGATAAGCGTACATCTCAAAAGCTAATACACACTTAGGTTCGCCGTTAATATAACCCTCTTCAATAGGACGCATATCAGAAGAAATACCGGATAAAGCTAACATACCGGACTTCTTGTTAAATACTTCCTTAACCTCTTCTGGAGTCATATTTAAACGATCGCAAAGGAAGAATACAACAGATGCATCAATGCTACCGCAACGGGTACCCATGATAAGACCATCAAGAGGAGTTAAGCCCATGGAGGTATCCATGCACTTGCCACCCTTAACAGCAGAAACAGAAGCACCATTACCTAAGTGGCAGGTAATAACATTGGTATCTTCAACGCTCTTGTTTAAGAACTTAGCAGTCTCTTGAGCAATGTACATGTGAGAAGTACCGTGAGCACCATACTTACGTAAGTGAAGATCGGTGTAATACTCCTCAGGAATTGCATAACGATATGCCTTAGGAGGCATAGTCTGATGGAAAGCGGTGTCGAAAACTGCTACATGAGGAATATTCGGGAAGTTCTTACGTGCAGCTTCAATACCCTGAATGTGAGCTGGATTGTGTAAAGGAGCAAAAGGAATAACCTTAGCAATATTAGCTACAACCTCATCGTCAACTAAGGTAGGCTCGCTATAAATGTCGCCGCCTTGAACGATACGGTGGCCGCAAGAAACGATAGAATCGTGTAACTCTTCATCCTGAGACATTACGTTCTTAACTAAGAACTCAAGAGCACGCTCATGACCTGCACCTGCGCCTAAGGATGCCTTCTCTTTTTCCTGACCTTCAAATCGCCATGAAATACGAGCCTCATCTAAGCCTAAAGCCTCAGCAATACCACTTAAGTAAGTGTGACCATCTTTAGGATCTAAAATAGCAAATTTTACAGAAGAGCTACCGCAATTGATAACGAGAGCGGTTGTACCGTATTTATTCATTATGATGTCCCGAACTTTATTAGTGAAAACGATTATCTGGCCCTATTATTCACAGAGTCACCTTAACTGCGTGCTATATTATCATTTTGTGAGCAATCTTGTTACCTTATAAACGTTTTTATCGTCGATTTTTGAATATGATCAAGATAAAATCATTGATAATGTGATAAATAGCGCTTTTTTTTATAACAAAAATTTTAGAAGAAAATTATTATGATTGATGTTGCTGATTTAAGAAGAAGTTATTCATTAGGCGGTCTTGATGAAAAAGATCTGCCAAAACACCCTATGGATCTTTTTGAAAAATGGCTGCAGCAGGCAATCGATTCAGGTCTTTATGATCCTAATGGTGTAGTTGTAAGTACTGTTGATAACCAAGGACAACCATTCTCAAGAATGGTTTTACTTAAAGACTATGATAAAGAAAATTTAGTCTTTTACACAAATTTAGGATCAAGAAAAGCTCAACAGCTTAAAGACAATCCTAAAATCTGCATGCTTTTCCCTTGGTTTTATCTTGAGCGCCAGGTAATGTTTTTAGGTACAGCCTCAAGACAATCAATCGCCTCAGATCTCAAATATTTCCACTCCCGGCCTCGTGGCAGTCAACTCGGAGCTTGGGCATCACACCAATCACACCTAATCTCAGCGCGTGGAATTTTGGAAAGTAAGTTCCTTGAGGTTAAAGAGAAATTTAAAAAAGGTGAGGTACCACTTCCTTCTTTCTGGGGCGGGTATAAAGTTAAATTTGATACGGTAGAGTTTTGGCAAGGACGCGAAAACCGTCTGCATGACAGATTTATCTATAAATTAGGCGAAGACGGTAGTTGGGATACTCCAAAGAGACTTGCTCCTTAATTCTGCAATAAAAAAACTCGTTATTTTGGTATGATTTTTACTCTAAAATAACGGCTCTTCCGGAAAACTGTGGCTAATTAAAATTTAATATCTAATTTTGTTATACCAATAGACAAAAAAATGGTCGTTCCCAATTAAGATTGAATTAAACAAAATACACCAATCTAGGAGAACGACCTATGAATATTGTAGCCGACTTTCATAATTTTTTCTTTAATCTTTTTTATACAAACTTCAAACTTTTTAATTATCAATTTGATGAAGATAAGAAAGAGATTCATCTTTTCTTAGAGCCTAAAGACAATTATCCTCAATGTCCTATCTGTAAAAATCATAATGTTGTAGTTCATGAATATAGACATAGAATAGTTAAAGATGGCTCTTATAACGGTTTTCAGTTTATTTTGCATATTACCTATAGAACTTTTAAATGTAAGTTCTGCGATAAATATGCAACCGAACAAATCCCTTTTATTTCAAGTAGACACCGCATCACCAAAAGCCTTGAAAATGAAGTTATTGAGGATTTACAAAGGTCTGGGTCTATCAAAGATACGGCTCAAAGAACTTCCCTTAAATGGGATACGTGTAAGCAAATTCACAAAGACTATCTAAAAAGAAACACGCCTTTCTTCCTTGGTAAGGCAAAACATCTTGCTATTGATGAATTCTCTATTAAGAAAGGCCATAAATATGCAACTGTAGTTGTTGATTTAGATACTAAAAGAGTTATTTGGGTTGGTAAGGGTAAGACTGTACGAGAGGTTAATCGCTTCTTTAAATTATGCGGTACAGAGGGCTGTAAACAAATAAAAGCAGTAGCAATGGACCAAAATGCAGGATTTGCTACTTGTGTTAATAAGTACTGCCCTAATGCCAAGGTTGTCTATGATTTATTCCATATGGTTTATAACTTTGGAAGACTTGTTATAAGCGCCATAAGACTAAGACTTGCCTATGAAAATAAAAACAAAAATGATGACAATGCTTATTCTCTTTTAAAGCGTTCAAGATTTCTGTTACTTACAAAAAACTCTAATTTATCAGAAGAAAAAAGAATAAAACTTAATGATATTTTAAGCTTTTATCATGATTTATATGCAGCTAATGAGCTAAAAGAGCTATTACCTGAAGTATTCCATGCTCACTCAAAAGAAGAGTCAGAATCTCTTTGGGATGAATGGGTAAGGTTAGCTTTACAGTCAAAAGTTCAAGAGATTACTAAGTTTGCCAAAGTGCAAAACAGAAGATACCGAGATGGTATAACAAATTCAGGTATTTACTGGATTAGAACAAGCGTTCTTGAAGGGATAAACAATAAGATAAAAGTATTAAAAAGATTAGCTTATGGATTTAGAGATTTTGAGTATTTCTTCTTAAGAATTAGAGATGCTTTTAGAGGTAATGCTTATGTTTAACATATAGCCCTAATGAATATAATCTCAATTTCATTAGGGCTATCCACAGATTCTCGGAAGAACCAAAATAACGAGTTTTATTTTTATCTTAAATATTAGAAAACAACAGTCTTATTACCATGAATAAAAACCTTGTCATCCAATACCTTGCTAATAGCTCTCATTAAAACCATCTGCTCAACATCATGACCGGCCTTAGCTAAGGACTTAGGATCATAACGGTGATTTACCTTAATTACGTCCTGCTCAATAATTGGACCTTCATCAAGATTATTAGTTACAAAATGAGCTGTTGCACCAATAATCTTTACACCTCTATCAAAAGCCTGCTGATAAGGCTTAGCACCGATAAATGCCGGTAAGAAAGAATGATGAATATTGATAAGCTTACCCAATGGATAGTGATTTACAAACTCAGGTGATAAAATACGCATATATTTGGCTAGGATTACATAATCACAATCAAGTCTATCAATAACCTCCATCATGCGCTTTTCTTGCTCTTCACGAGTAATTCCTTCATGAGACACTAAAGTAAAAGGCACATTAAACTTACGAGCAAGTTCACTTAAATCAGGATAGTTACCGGCAACGCCTACAATGTCAGCATTTAAAGCTCCTGAGAAAGTCTTCATTAAAATCTCACCTAAACAATGAGATTCTTTGGTAACTAAAATGCATAAACGACGACGGTGATTATCAGCTAAACGAACTTTTGCGCCTTCTGGTAATACACTTTTTACGTCAGCTAAAAAACGATCGGCATAGAAGAAATCACCTTCTAAGACAGAACGCATGAAAAACTTATGATCTTCATCAGATGCAAACTGATCTTGACGAATAACATTTAAATGATGATTAAAACAGCAATTTGTAATCTTAGCGATAAGACCCATATCATCGCTGCACTCAGTAAGCAGAATTCTCTTTTCCATTTGATACTTTACTATTTATAAATAATTAAACTTAAATTAAAAAGATTGTAGTTTACAAAAGCTTTAAGCGCAATCTGTATCATTAAAGTGCAAAATTAACCAATTCTTCAAGATTTAAAAATTTTTTTTATTATATTTAAAATAAATATCAACCATTGAAAATAAACTCTTGTTAATAAGGGAACCGCTGAATGTCAATTGAAGAAACATTGCCGCAAGTAGATAAATTTGCAACTTTGATAATCCCCGGTAAAGATCCTATTAAATTACCAATTTTACGTGGTACGATGGGACCTGAGGTAATCGACATCCGTGAACTTGGTAAACAAGGATATTTTACCTACGACCCAGGCTTTGTCTCCACCGCCTCTTGTATGTCCCGTATTACTTTTATTGATGGTAAAAAAGGCGTCCTGCTTTATCGCGGCTACCCAATCGATCAGCTGGCAACTAAAGCTGATTATTTACAAGTTTGCTATCTTTTATTTAAAGGCGAACTTCCAGACAAGGAACAATACCAAGATTTTACCTACAAAATAAAACACCATACCTTAGTTCACACCCAAATGGAATCCTTATTCCAAGCATTCCGTCGTGACTCTCATCCAATGGCTGTTTTATGCGGTGTAGCCGGAGCTCTTTCTGCTTTCTATCACGATAGATTAGATATTTATGATCCTGAGCATCGTGAGATGACTATGACTCGCTTAGTTGCAAAAATGCCAACCTTAGCTGCCATGTCATACAAATACTCTATAGGACAGCCTTTCGTTTATCCAAAAAACGAATTAAGCTATGCCGGAAACTTCCTGCATATGATGTTCGCAACTCCATGCGAGCCTTACAAGGTAAATAAAGTAGTTGAAAAAGCTTTAGATACTATCTTTACATTACATGCAGATCACGAACAAAATGCCTCAACCTCTTCTGTTCGTCTTGCCGGCTCCTCAGGAGCTAACCCTTATGCTTGTATTGCCGCTGGTATTGCCTCCTTATGGGGACCTGCTCATGGTGGTGCCAATGAGGCCTGTCTTAAGATGTTACAAGAAATTGGCACTGTAGACAGAATTCCTCAATTTGTGGCACGTGCTAAAGATAAAAACGATCCTTTCCGTCTTTACGGTTTTGGTCATCGTGTTTATAAGACTTTTGATCCTCGTGCAGTTGTAATGCGTGATACTTGCCACGCTGTATTGGATGCGTTACACATCACCGATAATCCTGCATTAGAGGTAGCAACTGAACTTGAGAAGATTGCCCTGTCAGATGATTACTTCATTTCAAGAAATCTTTACCCTAACGTTGATTTCTACTCAGGTATTATCTTAAATGCAATCGGCATTCCAACCTCGATGTTTACCGTAATCTTTGCGATTGCCAGAACCATAGGCTGGATTACTCACTGGAACGAGATGCAGACCATTAAGGATTCTCGCCTAGGTAGACCTCGTCAGATATATACTGGTAAAGAGATTAGAAATGTAAAACCATTAAGCAGACGCTAAAAATTAAGGGAGGTAAAACTAGTATGGACCCTGAAATTGATCACTTAAGTTTCTAAGTCATACTAGCAGAATTTAAGGCTTGTTTCCTAAAATGAATAGGAGACAGGCCTTTTAACTTTTTACATACTCTGTCAGAGTTATACCAATTTATATAATCTTTAATAGCTTTCTCCAGATCATTTAAGTCTTTAAAGGTCTTTTCCTTTCCATAAAACATTTCTACCTTCATTCTGCCAAAGAATATCTCAATCATAATTGTTATCGTATGTAGTTGCCTTTCTAGACATACTTTGGGTTAAATTATGCTGTTTTACCCAATTAGTGTATAGTCTATTTTGATATTGCCACCCTTGATCTGAATGAATCAAAGCTTCTTTTATGTTATTGATTCTGATGACTTTTCCAAAACGAGACAGCATGCGATTTATTTGTCTAAGGTCAGGACTTCTTGAAATATCATAAGCAACAATTTCATTGCTACACATATCAATAATTGGAGATAAATATAATTTACCATTAGCAATAGCAAATTCTGATATATCTGTTGCAAAGGACGTCATAGGCTTAGGAGGATTGAATTCTCGATTAAGAATGTTTGGTGCAATCTTTCCAACAGTTCCTTTATAGGAGTTGTATTTCTTATAAGCTTTAGGATGAGCTCCTTGCAAATTCAGATGCTGCATAAGCTTATGTACGGTTTTGTGATTGAGGGGCGTGCCCTGATTGCGTAGAACGTACATAACACGTCTATAGCCATAGCGTTCCTTGCTATCAGCATGAATCTTCCTGATTGCAGCAAGCTGCTCACTATAGACATTATCAAGGCTCTTGGAAGGAGCTTTACGTAATTGGTATAGGTAAGAACCTCTACTCATAGAAGCTTCTTCTAAAAGAATCCTTAAAGGATATTTCGGCCTTAACTCAAGGATTAATTTTGCTTTTATTTGTTGTTTTTCTTTTCTNAGATATTCTTGGGTTAAGGCCTCGAATTTTTTTGAGAACTCCTCATGGCAACGAAGTCTTAAAAGCTCCATTTTTAAAGCTTTCTCTTCTTCATGAGTGTATTCAGAGAACGGTTTTTCTGAATCAATAAGCTTATTTACATTAATTTTTTTTGTTTTTTTTGCTGAAGATTTTTTAGTTTGACGGCCTTGAGCATTCATATTTATCAATCCTTCTTCACCTTGAGAATGATAAATATCATACCAATTTTTTACTGATGATTGAGCTCGTATTCCATAGAGTTGAGCAATATCTTCTAAACCATAAATTCCTTTTGCATAAGCTTTTGCAACTATAATCTTAAATTCAGGTGAGTATTTGGTTGAGTGCCCATGAGGTAACAAACAGTTATTTTTGGCTTTATAAAACAGGTTACTTACATATGATGTTGAAAGTAACCATTTTCTGGCAGTAAAAGCAACACCAAATTGTTCACAGTCTTTTACTACAAGTAATTTTTGAGTATATGTCAGTTTCATATAAAACCCCGTTATCAATCGAAGTGATCAATAACGGGGTTCATACTAGTATGACTTTTTAAATTTTAATCAACTAAAGCTTAAATTAGTTTAAAGCTTCACGAGCCTTGTCAGCGATTACCTTGAAGGCTTCCTTGTCGTTGATAGCTAAATCAGAGAGAACCTTACGGTCGATCTCAATGTTAGCCTTCTTCAGACCGTTGATTAACTGACTGTAGCTTAAGTCGTGCTGACGAGCAGCGGCATTGATACGAACAATCCACAACTCACGGAACTGACGCTTCTTCTGACGACGGTCGCGATAAGCATACTGACCGGCCTTAGTAACAGCCTGAACAGCAACGCGATAAGTACGAGAACGGGCGCCGTAGTAGCCTTTAGCAGCTTCTAAGACTTTCTTGTGACGGGCATGGGCGATAACACCGCGCTTAACTCTAGCCATTTATCATATCCTCCTACGATTAAGCGTATGGCAACTGACGCATTACAGCGCGCAGATTGCAAGTCTTGACGTAAACCATATTACGTAAATTACGCTTACGTTTAGCAGTCTTCTTGGTGAGGATGTGACGTAAGTTCTGATGACGGCACTTGTAGTGACCGCTACCAGTTTTCTTAAAGCGCTTTGCAACGCCTCTATCGGTCTTCATTTTGACCTTGACTTTACCAGCCATTTATAAACTCCGCATTATAATGAGTCTTAAACAAAAAACAGGAGACTAACATCCCCTATAAAAGGGATGTTTGTACTTTATACCCTGAGTCTATTTCTTTTTAGGGGCTAAAACCATAGTTGCTTGTCTACCCTCAACACGTGAGGAAGACTCAACTGAAGCTAAATCCCTAGTAACGCATAGATCTTCTTCTACACGCTTGAGAACATCGAGACCTAAGTGCTGATGCGCCATCTCGCGACCGCGGAAGCGCAAGGTAACCTTGGCCTTATTGCCCTCTTCGAGGAAGCGAATCAGGTTGCGTAGTTTAACCTGATAATCGCCTTCATCAGTTCCGGGACGGAATTTAATTTCCTTCACCTGAACAATCTTTTGCTTCTTCTTCTTTGCGTCTTTACTCTTTTCGTAAAGGAACTTGCCATACTCAATCAAACGGCAGACAGGAGGTTCAGCGTTAGGGCTGATCTCGACCAGGTCGATATTCCTGTCCTTGGCCATACGCAAAGCTTCAACAGTCGGCATAACACCGATCAGTTCATTATCCTCGCCTAACAGACGCACTTCACGGCATCTGATGTCATTATTAATCCGGTTCTTCTGAAAAGTTTTACCGGTTTTCCTATTGTTGTTTATAGCAAGTTCTCCCAAACTAAAAAAATTAAGATTCAAAGCTCAAAAGCATTAATCTTTAGCATGCTCTTGTGCGGCTCTCTTTTTTTCAATCTCGAGATCAGCATCTGGCATGTTTTTGCGCGATATGATATCTGAATTTATCATATTGATCAAGTCTTCAATGGACATACTGCCTAAATCAGCACCTTTACGGGTACGAACAGCAACCTTGCCCTCTTCAGCCTCGCGTGCACCGCATACTATCATATATGGAATATGCATTAAAGTAGCTTCGCGAACTTTAAATCCAACTTTATCATTACGTAAATCAGTTCTTACACGTAAACCAGCTTCATCAAGCTTATCGCAAACCTTCTTAGCATAGTCAGCCTGATCGTCTGTAATATTCATAACGATAGCCTGAACTGGAGCTAACCAGGTTGGGAAGGAGCCGGCATACTCTTCAGTTAAGATACCAATAAAGCGTTCTAAAGAGCCTAACATAGCACGGTGAATCATCACAGGTACATGCTCTTGGTTATCCTCACCAATATAATGTGCACCTAAACGTGCAGGTAAGGAGAAGTCAAGCTGTACAGTACCGCACTGCCAAGCACGGCCTAAAGAGTCATGTAAAGTAAACTCAATCTTAGGACCATAGAAAGCACCTTCACCAGGCTGGAGCTCATACTCAAGGTTATTAGATTCCAAAGCCTGCTTTAAGTCTTCCTCAGCACGATCCCAAATTTCATCAGAGCCGATGCGCTTTTCAGGACGAGTTGAAAGTTTAACGTCAATATTATGGAAATTGAAGACGTCATAAACATCGTAAACCATCTTAATGCAGTCAGAAACTACATCTAAGATCTGAGAATCGGTACAGAAGATATGACCATCATCTTGCTCAAAGCCACGTACACGTAAAAGGCCATGTAAGGAACCTGAAGGCTCATTACGGTGGTCTTTACCAAACTCAGCCATTCTAATTGGCAAGTCACGATAAGAACGAGTACGAGAATTAAAAATCTGAATTGCACCTGGGCAGTTCATTGGCTTAATAGCATAGTCACGGTTTTCGGACTTGGTGGTAAACATGTTCTCAGCATATTTATCCCAGTGACCAGAACGTTCCCACAATACACGATCCATAATCTGTGGAGTATTAACCTCAATGTAGTGGTACTTATGCAACATAGTACGCATAAAGTTCTCTACAATGCGGTAAATGGTCCAACCATCGTTGTGCCAGAATACTAAACCTGGAGCTTCCTGCTGGAAGTGGAACAGATCAAGCTTCTTACCTAAAACACGGTGATCGCGCTTGGCGGCTTCTTCACGACGACGTAAATAAGTCTTAAGGTCGTCCTTAGTAGCAAAGCAGCAACCATAGATACGCTGTAACATCTTGTTCTTAGAGTCACCACGCCAGTAAGCACCAGCAAAGTGAGTTAACTTAAAGAACTGGCAAAAGCCCATATGTGGAACGTGAGGGCCACGGCACATATCAATGTATTCGTTGTGATGATATAAGCCGATAGATTTATCGGACTTATCAATATTCTCTTCAAGAATTAACTTCTTGTAAGGCTCATTGCGCTCCTCAAAAGTGTCATAAGCCTTCTGCCAATCTACTACCTCTTTAATAACCTGATAGTCAGTCTTGGCAAGTTCATGCATTCTCTTATCTAAAGCTTCTAAATCTTCAGCTGTTAACTTATGGTCAATATCTACATCATAGTAGAAACCATTGTCGATAACAGGGCCAATTGCCATCTGAGTGGTTGGCCATAACTGCTTAATAGCATGACCTAAAAGGTGAGCACAGGAGTGACGAATAATCTCAATACCCTCTTTATCTTTAGGGGTAACGATACTTACGCAAGCATCCTCTGAGACTAAATCACAAGCATCATGTAACTGACCATTAACTTTACCGGCAACACATACACGTGCTAAACCAGGTCCAATGCTTTGAGCAATTTCAGAAATAGAAACAGGACGGTCGAATTCTTTAATATCGCCGTTAGGAAGAGTAATTTTTGGCATATTTAAAAACCTTGATGCATACTGTGCATCTCGAGGCTCCAATAAAAAAAGAGATGTTAATCATTGTCCCCTGCAGCTATTCTTGCACCAACTCGACGAGACCTTGTGCAGAGCAACAAACGCATTAGATTATACTCCCAAAAATCACAATTTGTATTTTATTTACATTCACAAAGCGAAATTTAAAAAATATATTTTTAATATATATAGTTGTATTTTTATGATAATTTAGAAAATTTTTTGTAAAGCTCTTGCTAAGAAAAATTTTATTGTTATAATTATGCACACTGATTGCGACCTTAGCTCAGCTTGGTTAGAGCATCACCTTGACATGGTGGGGGTCGATGGTTCGAGTCCATTAGGTCGCACCACGTAAAATTTACGTGAGACATCAGTAATAGTGCGACCTTAGCTCAGCTTGGTTAGAGCATCACCTTGACATGGTGGGGGTCGATGGTTCGAGTCCATTAGGTCGCACCATTTCTTATCTCTCTCTTCCAGCACTTTCCTGCACTTTGCATTTAGTTGTACCTACAGAATCATTGTTTCTATAGTTCTTCATCTAATGAGGCTTTAAAGCTTTCTTTAAACGGTTGGAAAAAGCTAGATTATTGTCATACCTGTCTGAAGGTGTATTGACTCTAAACATACTCAGGCAATCCTGCTGCACTTTGGACACTAGTTTTACTGCAATATATCCTGAAGTGAATTCAATTTCTTGAATACCATTAGGTTCATCAAGAGCCATTTCATTAGGGCTATCCACAGATTCTCGGAAGAACCTAAATAAAGAGGACCTCTTAAAGAGGCCCTCCTGGCTTACACCAATTTTATATCAAGATAATTCTTGATTAGAAGGTGTAACGTGCACCAACTGCAAAGGCATTGCCGTCACCGTAGGTTGGATCAATACCATCTGGAGCATCGTGAACAATCTCACCTGTCTTGTATTCACTGTCAGAGAGACCAAATGCGGCCTGAGCATATACAATGAAGTTAGGATTGAAGCTGTACTCGGCAACTACAGGGATCTGAGAAGACTTGTACTCAGTACCGTCTTTCTCAACCTTGTAGAACTGATAAGCAGTTGCTAAAGATAAGCCGTTGTCAAAGGAGTACTTAGCTGCGAACTCAACACCAGTGGCGTCATTGGTTGGGGTAGGTTTTCTGGATACAAGCTTGCTGCGAGAGTATTCAGTTGCTAAATATAAGCCCTGAGATGGAACACCCCAAGATAAGGAAGCGGCATAACCGGACTGATTGTCAATATAAGACTTCTTATTGCTGTCGTCCTGACCAAAAATCTTGGTGTAACCGGCCTTAACAGAGATTGGTCCGAAGAGAACAGCTGGAGTGGTATAACCTGCAATTAAGCTGTAGCCGCCTTCTGCCTTAAAATCATTAACATCTTTATAGCCATCCTTAGCAGCCTGGTACTCAGCACCTAATAAAACGCCGTAGCCATTCCAGGTGTAGGTTAACTTACCGGCATTACGATCGCTACCAATTGCGAAAGCCTTACCGGACATACCGTCACCGCCTAAAACATCAGTGGCGATAACAACAGTGTGTAATAAAGAGTGGTAACGACCAGTCTTAACAGTACCGAACTTACCAAAATCAACACCGATGTACTGATCACGAGCAGCGAACTGACCTTCGCCAGTAGAACGGTCGCCATCACCTACGTCAAACTCCATGAAACCAAAAGCGGTGGCATAGTCGTTGATCTTAGAACGGCCATCCATGCCCATACGAGCCCAGTTGTAGATGGAAGAATCGTTGTTAGCAACTGCGCCGGTCATGTTGTTAGAAGAACCAGCATTGTACCACTGAGCCTCGATACGGCCGTTAACATTTAAAGTGGTGCCATCTTTGTCATAAACAGTAGCAGCAGAAACTGCGGTAGAAGCTACTAAAGCAGAAACAACTGCTGCAGCTAATAAAGTCTTCTTCATGATATAAATCCTTATATATTATATTTGCATGGTTTTTTACATAATCATAACTTTATTATAACAAAAATTTTAAAAAAGCTTTCATATTTTTGCTTATTTTATATAAAGTTAAATAAATTTTAACCAAATATAGCTTTTTTATGAAAATTTATATCCTAAAACAGGAGGGGGAACAAATAATAGTATTTACTATATAAATAAATTATTTTATTGATAAAATCTATCCCCAGCTCCTTATTTTTTATTTTGTTTTAGTAAAATTTATTTAGAAGGTATAACGTGCGCCAACGGCAAAAGCATTTCCTTCACCATGAGTTGGGTTAATAGTAAAGTCTTTAAAACTTCTATCTTCTGTATCTTTGGTATCAGAAATACCAAAAGAGGCCTGGGCATATACCTTAAAGTTTGGATTGAAGTCATATTCCGCAACTAAAGGTATCTGAGATGATTTAACAGTGTCATCACCTAACTCAACTTTTAAGAACTGATATCCTGTTGCCAAAGATAAACCGCTATCAAAGCTGTACTTAGTTACAAATTCTACACCTGTGATATTTGCATTATCAGTATTGCCACGAGTCTCAACATCGCTATAGGAATATTCTGTTGCTAAATAAAGACCTGAAGTAGGAACACCCCAAGCTAAAGAAGCTGCATAACCACTTAAATTATCTACAAGTTCAGATTTATCAGAATCATCTTGACCTGATATATAAGAATAACCTGCCTTAATACTTATAGGTCCAAACAGAACTGATGGTGTGGTATAACCTGCAATTACGCTATAACCACTTTCTGCATCAAATTTAATGCCCTGCTCAATATAATCATCTTTAGCTGCCTGGTACTCAGCACCTAATAAAACACCGTAGCCGTTCCAAGTGTAAGTTAATTTACCTGCATTACGATCATTTCCTGTCGCAAAAGCTTTACCAGACATACCATCTCCGTCTAAAACATCAGTGGCAATAACAACGGTATGTAACAAAGAATGGTAACGGCCAGTCTTAACAGCACCGAACTTACCAAAATCAACACCTATATACTGATCACGAGCTGAGAATTGAGAAGCACTACGATCGCCATCACCTATATCAAACTCCATGAAACCAAAAGCGCTGGCATAGTCGTTTAACTTAGATCGGCCATCCATGCCCATACGAGCCCAATTGTAGATGGAGGAGTCATTGGTTCTATCAGCGCTGTACATATTCTGAGAGGAGCCTGCATTGTACCACTGAGTCTCGATACGGCCATTAACATTTAAAGTAGTACCATCTTTGTCGTAGACAGTTGCAGCGGTGGCTGCGGTAGAAGCTACTAAAGCAGAAAGAACGGCAGCTGATAATAAAGTCTTCTTCATAATGTAAATCCTATGAAATCATATAGTTAAAACGATAAAAAAATATATCGATACTTTGATTTTATCAAAGCTTTATACAATATTTAGTTTTTACATATATATATAATTAAAAAATTTCAAAAAAGGTCACACTTTATAAATATTTTTTACATACATAAAGAAGATTTTTGCATTGATAAACGCTAGAAATTGTTAATTTGTTGAATCAAAAATGCGGTTATATATAAAGAGAGGGCCTCATAAAGAGGCCCTCCTGGCTTACGCCAAATTTATATCAAGATAATTCTTGATTAGAAGGTGTAACGAGCACCAACTGCGAAAGCATTGCCGTCACCGTAGGTTGGGTTTACACCATAACGTACGACCTTGCCGTTTTCTTCAGTAGAAGAAACGCCGAAGGCAGCCTGAGCATATACCTTGAAGTTAGGGTTGAAGTTGTACTCAACAACAACTGGGATCTGAGAAGACTTAACTTCACCATCTTCATCCTCAGCATTCATGTACTGGTAAGCAGTAGCTAAAGATAAACCATTGTCGAAGGTGTACTTAGCAGCAAACTCAAAGCCGTTCTGCTCATAATCAGCAGAACCATCAACATACTCAGTATTATTGTGAGAGTACTCAGTAGCTAAGTATAAGCCCTGAGATGGAACACCCCAAGCTAAGGAAACAGCATAACCATTCTGGTTGTCAACTTTTTCAGCATGATTTGCATCATCCTGACCATTCATGTATGAGTAGCCAGCCTTAATGCTGATTGGTCCGAAGAGAACAGCTGGTGTGGTGTAACCAGCGATTAAGCTGTAGCCACTCTCTACGTCATAGGTAACACCCTGCTCAGTGTAATCATTTTTAGCAGCCTGGTATTCAGCACCTAATAAAACGCCGTAGCCATTCCAGGTGTAGGTTAACTTGCCAGCATTACGAGCATCACCAAGAGCGAAGCTCTTACCAGACATACCATCACCGTTTAAAACATCAGTAGCGATAACAACGGTGTGTACTAAAGAGTGGTAACGACCAGTCTTAACAGTACCGAACTTACCAAAATCAACACCGATGTACTGATCACGAGCAGCGAACTGACCTTCGCCAGTAGAACGGTCGCCATCACCTACGTCAAACTCCATGAAACCAAAAGCGGTGGCATAGTCGTTGATCTTAGAACGGCCATCCATGCCCATACGAGCCCAGTTGTAGATGGAAGAATCGTTGTTAGCAACTGCGCCGGTCATGTTGTTAGAAGAACCAGCATTGTACCACTGAGCCTCGATACGGCCGTTAACATTTAAAGTGGTGCCATCTTTGTCGTAAACATTAGCAGCAGAGGCTGCGGTAGAAGCTACTAAAGCAGAAACAACTGCTGCAGCTAATAAAGTCTTCTTCATAATATAAATCCTTTAAAATATATTTAACACGATCTCTAACCGGATCGTGGCTCGATTATAACAAAGATTTTATAAGATTATATTTTTTGCTATCTAACTTACTTTATAAAACAAAACAGCAATCACAAATTTAATGAAAACTTATGCCTATAAGTAAAGGCTATTATGAAGTGGAGATTAAAAAAGAGGTCTTTTAGATATGAATAAAATGGTTCTTCGCCAAATCTGTGGCTAACTAAAAGTTTATATCTAATTTTGTTATACCAATAGACAAAAAAGGGTCGTTCCCAATTAAGATTGAATTAACCCAAATCCATCAATCAAGGAGAACGACCTATGGCTATTGTACCCGATTTTCAATCTGATTTAACAAACCATTTTTTCAAAGGTTTTAAGATTTCTTCCAATTTTATAGATGATAAAGCTAAGGAAATTCATTTTTACCTTGAGCCTTGCAGTGAATTTCCTGTTTGTCCTAGGTGTAAAGGCAAGAATGTAGTTGTTCACGAATATAGAAAACGAATTGTGCAAGATGATTACATTTTGGGGTATAAGACTGTTTTATTTATTACCTATAGAACCTTTAAATGTAAGTTCTGTAATAAATATGCAACTGAAAAAATAGAGTTCCTATCTGAAAACAGTCGCTTTACAACAAGGGTTGCAGACTCTGTTAATGAAGATTTAGAAAGAGCTGGGTCTATTAAAGATACTGCTGAAAGAACCGGTTTAAGCTGGTCTTCCTGCAAAAGAATTCATAAGCGATACCTTAAAAAGAAAATATACTTTAATTTAGGTCAAGCCTCTCACATTGCTATTGATGAATTCTCTATTAAGAAAGGCCATAAATATGCAACTGTAGTTGTTGATTTAGATACTAAAAGAGTTATTTGGGTTGGCAAGGGTAAGACTGTACGAGAGGTTAATCGCTTCTTTAAATTATGCGGTACAGAGGGCTGTAAACAAATAAAAGCAGTAGCAATGGACCAAAATGCAGGATTTGCTACTTGCGTTAATAAGTACTGCCCTAATGCCAAGGTTGTCTATGATTTATTTCATATGGTTTATAACTTTGGAAGACTTGTTATAAGCGCCATAAGACTAAGACTTGCCTATGAAAATAAAAACAAAAATGATGACAATGCTAGTATGAACCCTGAAATTGATCACTTAAGTTTCTAAGTCATACTAGCAGAATTTAAGGCTTGTTTCCTAAAATTAATAGGAGACAGGCCTTTTAACTTTTTACATACTCTGTCAGTGTTATACCAATTTATATAATCTTTAATAGCTTTCTCCAGATCTTTTAAGTCTTTAAAGGTCTTTTCCTTTCCATAAAACATTTCTACCTTCATTCTGCCAAAGAATATCTCAATCATAATGTTATCGTATGTAGTTGCCTTTCTAGACATACTTTGGGTTAAATTATGCTGTTTTACCCAATTAGTGTATAGTCTATTTTGATATTGCCACCCTTGATCTGAATGAATCAAAGCTTCTTTTATGTTATTGATTCTGATGACTTTTCCAAAACGAGACAGCATGCGATTTATTTGTCTAAGGTCAGGACTTCTTGAAATATCATAAGCAACAATTTCATTGCTACACATATCAATAATTGGAGATAAATATAATTTACCATTAGCAATAGCAAATTCTGATATATCTGTTGCAAAGGACGTCATAGGCTTAGGAGGATTGAATTCTCGATTAAGAATGTTTGGTGCAATCTTTCCAATAGTTCCTTTGTAGGAGTTGTATTTCTTATAAGCTTTAGGATGAGCTCCTTGCAAATTCAGATGCTGCATAAGCTTATGTACGGTTTTGTGATTGAGGGGCGTGCCCTGATTGCGTAGAACGTACATAACACGTCTATAGCCATAGCGTTCCTTGCTATCAGCATGAATCTTCCTGATTGCAGCAAGCTGCTCACTATAGACATTATCAAGGCTCTTGGAAGGAGCTTTACGTAATTGGTATAGGTAAGAACCTCTACTCATAGAAGCTTCTTCTAAAAGAATCCTTAAAGGATATTTCGGCCTTAACTCAAGGATTAATTTTGCTTTTATTTGTTGTTTTTCTTTTCTAGATATTCTTGGGTTAAGGCCTCGAATTTTTTTGAGNAACTCCTCATGGCAACGAAGTCTTAAAAGCTCCATTTTTAAAGCTTTCTCTTCTTCATGAGTGTATTCAGAGAACGGTTTTTCTGAATCAATAAGCTTATTTACATTAATTTTTTTTGTTTTTTTTGCTGAAGATTTTTTAGTTGGACGGCCTTGAGCATTCATATTTATCAATCCTTTTTCACCTTGAGAATGATAAATATCATACCAATTTTTTACTGATGATTGAGCTCGTATTCCATAGAGTTGAGCAATATCTTCTAAACCATAAATTCCTTTTGCATAAGCTTTTGCAACTATAATCTTAAATTCAGGTGAGTATTTGGTTGAGTGCCCATGAGGTAACAAACAGTTATTTTTGGCTTTATAAAACAGGTTACTTACATATGATGTTGAAAGTAACCATTTTCTGGCAGTAAAAGCAACACCAAATTGTTCACAGTCTTTTACTACAAGTAATTTTTGAGTATATGTCAGTTTCATATAAAACCCCGTTATCAATCGAAGTGATCAATAACGGGGTTCATACTATGCTTATTCTCTTTTAAAGCGTTCAAGATTTCTGTTACTTACAAAAAACTCTAATTTATCAGAAGAAAAAAGAATAAAACTTAATGATATTTTAAGCTTTTATCATGATTTATATGCAGCTAATGAGCTAAAAGAGCTATTACCTGAAGTATTCCATGCTCACTCAAAAGAAGAGTCAGAATCTCTTTGGGATGAATGGGTAAGGTTAGCTTTACAGTCAAAAGTTCAAGAGATTACTAAGTTTGCCAAAGTGCAAAACAGAAGATACCGAGATGGTATAACAAATTCAGGTATTTACTGGATTAGAACAAGCGTTCTTGAAGGGATAAACAATAAGATAAAAGTATTAAAAAGATTAGCTTATGGATTTAGAGATTTGGAGTATTTCTTTTTGAGGATCATGAATTCATTTAGGGGCAATTCACTTGAATGCTAAAAGGATCCCTGGTCAATTTTGTATATTATTTTCCAGGGATCCCACAGATTTGGCGATGAGCCTTATTTTATACCTAAACTTTGCTCGAAATTATATGTTTAGGTAAGTCTATATAAAGCTGGATTATTTTTAATACAGCTTTTAATTTAATTAAATTGCTTTTCGAGTTTATATAAGGACATTTCTAACTCATCAAGAGATTTAAAGTTATCATCTTCATCAGGCCCCTCTTCTTCTTTTGATAAAACACCAAAATATTCTGATTTAGGTAACGGCATATCTAAACTTTCAAGAATTCTTTTATGTATACCTGTCACAAGCCCATAATAGCTACCATTTCTGAATACAGTTTGTTCAATGCCTTCTAAACACGAAAGTAATTTGGCATCAGAATCAAAAGGTAAATTCATTTCTTTTTTAGCAGCTTGATTTATTTTCTGTCTAAACATCATTCCCACGGCACAAGCGATGAACATTACAAAAGTTTTTCCTTCTGTGGATTCATTTTTTGAGGTGCGATATCTTGAACCACCAACTTTTTGTTTTATAACCTTAAAAGCGTCCTCTACACGTTCTCTTTCGTAATAAGCTCTCCAAGCCTCAACAGGGTCTGATATGGTATTAGAAACTAAAATTCTGATACCTTTATTGAGCATATATTCAGTTTTAGCTTTGTTATTAGTTAAAAATCCACCTTTACCATTTTCTTTTATAAATTCATTTTTAAGCTCAATCTCCTCCAAACTTAAATTTGAGCCATTTTTCAATTTCTCAAGCAGAGGAAGGATTTTACTTTTTAAAAAAGCTTGTTCACTTTCAACGCGTATTTGTTTATCAAGGTAAATATGTACATAAACTGTAGTTTTAGCTTTAACAGCGCGTCCTGTAGGAGTTTTATCTAATGTAGGATAAGACCACTCATATTTATCTGATACACAAAAGCATTGAATTTTAGAGTTGTAACTACAAAAATCCATGAGTTCTTCGAGATGCTCTGCAATAATTTGCTTGGAAAAAGTTAAAGAAGTTCTGGTATTAAAGATAAAGTTTATATTATGTAATAAACAAAGATTTATGTTTGAAATAACACCATAACCTTTATCAGCAACAACTACAGCTTGGCGATTTAAACCAGTACGAACAAATTCAGAGATGACATTCTTTACTGTTGCAACATCAGGAGTATTACCCGTATAAGTATGATAGTAAAGAGGCATGCCCGTTTCCTGATTTACCAGCATAAGTAGATTTATTTGCCTTAAAGCATCGCCGTCTTTATTATGTCCCCATTGTGCTTTTCTAAGGTTATTACTGTAAGTTGAAATAGAAGTAGAATCTAAAGCATAGTAAGTATTTATCTTATCTACATTTTCTTTTTCTATTTTATTAGTGAAGGAGTTTAAAGACTTTAAGAATTTATCAATGTCAGAAACCGATATATTATAAAAAAGTCTTGAGATTTGAGATGGTTTTAGTGGCTTATTAAAAGGTAAGCGGTGTTTTTTAGCAAAGTCTTCATAAAGCCATGTAGCTGAATTATTGGAAAGGTACATAAAATAAGCTAAAGATAAAATCTTTTTATGCAAGTTATACTTATTAAAAGTCCTTTCAAGAGCCATCATAAGTGGTGTATTGGCAATAGTATTATCTAAAACAAAAGTTGCTCCAGCACAAAGACGCTTTAAATTAAAGGCTTCAGTTAAAGAAATCATTTCGTCAATAGGTTCGAATACAAATTCAAAAACACGACGATTACCTCGCATACCTTTAAAAACTCTTTTAGTGGTTAAGGTTTGAAGTTCAGGGTGTTCTAAAAGAAAGTCCTCATTCCATTCAATAACGCCTTCAGGACCACCTCCCAATATTTTTCCAACAGTGCGATTCTGTCCTTTTAAACGACGAGCTTGTTTATACTCCTTATCCCAAACATTTTTGTAGGTTGTTACATAAGCATATTTATTATTGATTATGACCATAAGAGGAGGAAGGTTTGGAGTATTTTGAATCGCCATACTAAAAACACCTTTATAGGTAAATAATATTATATGTCTATATTATACTACAAAAATATAGGTAAACCATATGTTTGTTATGGTTTACCTTACGTTATATGTTTAAATTAGCAAATTAACGGTTATATTTTTACATTTAACTTTTAGTTAATAGATCTTTTACGACGTTTAATATCTTTTAAGATGATAAAATTGTCAGGCTTTAAAAAATGAATACTTAAAACAAAGAAATTTATATAGGTAATACTAATGATTAACTTGGTGCGTTTTGGTCTTTATTTAGGCTTAATTGCAATACCGTCAGAGCTTTATTACGCATCTTTATATGCACCACAGTTCGCTGAATCTACTTTATATGAGCAATCAATCTTTTATTTGATTGCTTTAGGTGTGATTCCTTTTTATGGCATGGTGGCTTTTTTATTGTTGCTATCACCTATTTTATTTTTATTAAGAAAAAAATCTCAAAGCATCAGTTTTATTGTAAGTGGATGTGTATTTTTTGCTTTTATATCGTTACTTGCTATAGACGCGCATGTTTTTTACCTTTATCGCTTTCATTTGAGCATGGCGATGTTGGAGCTTTTTTTANATGGGCAAATTATTTCATTTTCATTAACAATGAAATTAGCTATAGCCTTTGAGATATTTTTATTGCTTCTTTATACAGTTTTGGCCGTATTTTTTGCTTATAAGTTTAGTAAGCGTAAAAAAGGAGCTTTTTTGTTAACTTTAGCTCCGGCATTTTTATTATTTTTAGGTGTAAATCTTTTAAATACCGCTGCAGCTGCTTTTTCAAATACCGCTATAACTTCAATGGCGGTAAGAATTCCTCTTTATTATCCACTTACGGCCAATACCTTTTTATTAAAGCATGGATTTATTTCTCAAGAGGATATGGTCTCTAATAAATATGATGTAAAGAGTAATGGCTTGTTTGACTATCCTAAGAAGGATTTAGTTTATGCGGACAATCAAAGTAAATTAAACATCTTATATATTGTAGTTGATTCATTACGTGCTGATATGCTGAACCCTAACGTCATGCCAAATCTTTATAAATTTTCAAAAGAAAATTTATTGTATAAAGAGCATTATTCAGGTGGTAATTGCACACGCTTTGGTATTTTTACTTTATTTTATGGAATTCCTGGCTCTTATTGGAATGTTGCCAGAGCCCAAGGCACACCATCTGCTATTGTAAGTGCTTGCAATAAATTTAAATACGATATCAAAACCTTTACTTCAGCGCCTTTATACAAACCTGAGTTTCATCAGACTGTATTTTCAGGAATTGATAATTTACGTATGACCTCAACAGGCGCTACAGCCTTAGATAGAGATCAAAATTGTATTGATGACTTTGAAAAGTATTTAAATGTAAGAAAAAAAGATACAAATTTCTTGGGATTTGTATTTTTAGATAGTGTACATGAGTATGCTTTTAGAAAAGGTCAAAAGGTAGTTTTTAAACCAACACGTGATTCTTTTAATTATTTAGAACTTAATAATGATACAGATGTAGAGCCTTATATGAATTTAGCTCGTAATGCGTCATTTGCAGCTGATGAGAATATAGGCAGACTTTTAAAGATTTTAAAAGATAATGATCTTTTAGATAATACAGTGGTAATTATTACAGCTGATCATGGTGATGAGATCAATGATAATAAGTTAAATTACTGGGGACACAACAGTAATTTTTCAAAAGCTCAAACTAAGATTCCTTTAGTTTTACATTATCCAAGTAAGAGCGCTGAGGTTATAAATACTTTATCTACTGCATACGATGTAACACCAACACTTTTAAAACACGTTTTTAAAGTAGAAAACAACATTAGTGATTTTTCTATTGGACAAGATCTCTTTAATTTAAAAGAAAGGGCGTATTTTTGGGCTTCATCTTATACAGAAAATGCAGTTATTAGCAAAGATAGAGTGGCTGTATTTGATGTATTAGGCTTTATGACTTTAAGAGATTTATCTTATCGTAAAGTTGATAGTGGATCTATTGATTATTGGAAGGTTTTACAGGATTTATCGGTATATTTAAAAAAGTAAAATGTATATTAAAATTATATTAATAATATGTTAACTAGATTGCATTAAAATAATTTATGCATTTATTTTTAAATAACTTAAATTTAAGTTAATTTTTATTCTTTAATAAGAACAGGTATTTTTGCTAAATCTTAAAATGTTGAATATGAATACAAATTTATTTAGCAAAAATTACAAAAATGAATGTAATAAAAAAAGTTAAAAACAAAATTTTTATAAAAAACATAATGTTATTATAAAAATAATATTTTTTTATTAAATAGTCCTTCATCATTTGTATAGTTTGCTATAATTCAAATGCGGTCCAGATAGAGATCGTATTACAAATAATTATATAGGATTTATATCATGAAGAAGACTTTATTAGCTGCTGCAGTTGTTTCTGCTTTAGTAGCTTCTACCGCAGTTTCTGCTGCTACTGTTTATGACAAAGATGGTACCACTTTAAATGTTAACGGCCGTATCGAGGCTCAGTGGTACAATGCAGGTTCTTCCAACAACTATACTGGCAAGACCGCTAACAACGATTCTTCCATCTATAACTGGGCTCGTATGGGTTTAGAAGGCCGTTCTAAGATCAACGACTATGCAACTGCTTTTGGCTACATGGAGTTTGACGTAGGTGACGGTGACCAGAATGCTTCTCAGTTCAAGGCTCGTGATCAGTACATCGGTGTTGACTTTGGTAAGTTCGGTGCTGTTAAGACTGGTCGTTACAAGAACATCGTTTCTACTGTTGTAACTGCAACTGATGTTTTAGGTGGTGATGGTGAGTCTGGTAAGGCTTTCGTTGTCGGTGATTCTCGTAACGCTGGCAAGTTAACTTACACCTGGACTGGCTACGGTGTTTTATTAGGTGCTGAGTATCAGTCTGCTAAAGACGGCTATGAAGAGCACGGTGTTGTTTACAATGTTGAGAAAGGCTACAGCGTAATTGCTGGTTACACCACACCAGCTGTTCTCTTCGGACCAATCAGCATTAAGGCTGGCTACTCATACATGAATGGTCAGGATGATGCAAATCATGCTGAAAAAGTTGACAACCAGAATGGTTATGCTGTTTCCTTAGCTTGGGGTGTTCCATCTCAGGGCTTATACTTAGCTACTGAGTACTCTCACAACACCACTGAGTATATTGATGGTACGGACGATTTAAAGCAGACTGGTGTTGAGTTTGCTGCTAAGTACTCCTTCGAGAATGGCTTATCTTTAGCTACTGGCTATCAGTATGAGTCTTATGACGATGGCAAGCAGGATGTTAAGTCTTCTCAGATCCCTGTAGTTGCTGAGTACAACTTCAACCCTAACTTCAAGGTATATGCTCAGGCTAACTTCGGTGTTTCTGACACTGAGAAAGACAATGGTGAGATTAACCACGAGCACGGTATTAACCCAACCTATGGTGATGGCAATACCTTCGCAGTTGGTGCACGTTACACCTTCTAATCAAGAATTATCTTGATATAAAATTGGCGTAAGCCAGAAGGGCCTCTTTATGAGGCCCTTCTTGTATATATAATCTTTGGGGCTCATCGCCAAATCTGTGGGATCCCTGGAAAATAATATACAAAATTGACCAGGGATCCTTTTAGCATTCAAGTGAATTGCCCCTAAATGAATTCATGATCCTCAAAAAGAAAGGTTCTTCCGAGAATCTGTGGATAGCCCTAATGAAATTGAGATTATATTCATTAGGGCTATATGTTAAGCATAAGCATTACCTCTAAAAGCATCTCTAATTCTTAAGAAGAAATACTCAAAATCTCTAAATCCATAAGCTAATCTTTTTAAGACTTTTATCTTATTGTTTATCCCTTCAAGAACGCTTGTTCTAATCCAGTAAATACCTGAATTTGTTATACCATCTCGGTATCTTCTGTTTTGCACTTTGGCAAACTTAGTAATCTCTTGAACTTTTGACTGTAAAGCTAACCTTACCCATTCATCCCAAAGAGATTCTGACTCTTCTTTTGAGTGAGCATGGAATACTTCAGGTAATAGCTCTTTTAGCTCATTAGCTGCATATAAATCATGATAAAAGCTTAAAATATCATTAAGTTTTATTCTTTTTTCTTCTGATAAATTAGAGTTTTTTGTAAGTAACAGAAATCTTGAACGCTTTAAAAGAGAATAAGCATTGTCATCATTTTTGTTTTTATTTTCATAGGCAAGTCTTAGTCTTATGGCGCTTATAACAAGTCTTCCAAAGTTATAAACCATATGAAATAAATCATAGACAACCTTGGCATTAGGGCAGTACTTATTAACGCAAGTAGCAAATCCTGCATTTTGGTCCATTGCTACTGCTTTTATTTGTTTACAGCCCTCTGTACCGCATAATTTAAAGAAGCGATTAACCTCTCGTACAGTCTTACCCTTGCCAACCCAAATAACTCTTTTAGTATCTAAATCAACAACTACAGTTGCATATTTATGGCCTTTCTTAATAGAGAATTCATCAATAGCAATGTGAGAGGCTTGACCTAAATTAAAGTATATTTTCTTTTTAAGGTATCGCTTATGAATTCTTTTGCAGGAAGACCAGCTTAAACCGGTTCTTTCAGCAGTATCTTTAATAGACCCGGCTCTTTCTAAATCTTCATTAACAGAGTCTGCAACCCTTGTTGTAAAGCGACTGTTTTCAGATAGGAACTCTATTTTTTCAGTTGCATATTTATTACAGAACTTACATTTAAAGGTTCTATAGGTAATAAATAAAACAGTCTTATACCCCAAAATGTAATCATCTTGCACAATTCGTTTTCTATATTCGTGAACAACTACATTCTTGCCTTTACACCTAGGACAAACAGGAAATTCACTGCAAGGCTCAAGGTAAAAATGAATTTCCTTAGCTTTATCATCTATAAAATTGGAAGAAATCTTAAAACCTTTGAAAAAATGGTTTGTTAAATCAGATTGAAAATCGGGTACAATAGCCATAGGTCGTTCTCCTTGATTGATGGATTTGGGTTAATTCAATCTTAATTGGGAACGACCCTTTTTTGTCTATTGGTATAACAAAATTAGATATAAACTTTTAGTTAGCCACAGATTTGGCGAAGAACCTAAAATAAACCCCAATAGGTTTATTCAACATATTGGGGTCTACCCACTGCGGGGTAATAATTTTAGATTTTATAAATTAAAACTTAATTTTAAAATTAGATATTAAAAATATCTAACTCATCGGCATCAGATGAATCCTTCCAAGCCTTATCAGCTTTAGCATCATCATTTCTTTGAGCTGCAATTTCATCAAAATAATTGTCAGCAGGAGGAACAATGTACTCACCGGTAAAGATAGAGCAATCAAAGCTTGTAAGTTTTGGGTTCTCTTCTGTAACAGAGTCTTTGAGATCATCTAATGACTGATAAATCAAAGCATCAGCCTTAATCTTCTCACAGATTTCCTTGTTATCACGGCCATAAGCAATAAGCTCATCAGAAGTTGGCATATCAATACCGTAAATGTTTGGATATCTGATTTCAGGTGATGCTGAAGCGAAGTAAACCTCTAAAGCACCAGCCTCACGAGCCATCTCTACAATCTGTAAAGAAGTAGTACCACGAACGATAGAATCGTCAACAAGTAAAACTCTCTTTCCTGCAAACTCTGCTGGAATTGGATTTAACTTTCTGCGAACGGACTTCTGACGAGCCTTTTGTCCTGGCATAATGAAGGTACGTCCAACATAACGATTCTTAACGAAGCCATGACGATAAGGAACATCCAAATAACGAGCAATCTGGACTGCAATATCAATAGAAGTATCAGGAATAGGAATAACTACATCAATCTTAAGATCAGAATAGTTACGCTTAATCTGCTGAGCAAGTTTGGTACCCATGCGCACACGAGTTGCATAAACAGAAGCTCCATTTATGACACTATCAGGTCTTGCAAAATATACATACTCAAAGATGCAAGGCTGTAAACGTGGGTTCTTAGCGCAAATGCGAGAGAATAACTGGCCTTCCTTATTGATTAAGATGCACTCACCTGGCTCAACATCACGCTCAAGGCGGAAACCTGAAACATCTAAAGCAACGCTTTCAGATGCAACCATGTACTCAGTACGACCATCTGCAGTCTTTCGGCTACCTAAAACCATAGGACGAATGCCATTAGGATCACGGAAAGCAATTAAGCCTACACCTAAAACAACAGATACTACAGCATAGCCACCTTTGATCTCATCAATAACGCCACTTACTGCATTGAAAATGTCATCAGTAGTAGGAACGTCATTTTTAATATCAGAAATCTTCCAAGCTAAGATGTTTAATAAAATCTCAGAATCAGACTGAGTATTTACATGACGTCTTGCTCTAATGCACTTTTGCTTTAATTCTTTTGAGTTGATAAGGTTGCCGTTGTGGGCTAAGGCAATACCGAAAGGAGAGTTTACATAAAAAGGTTGGGCTTCTGCTGCTGAGGAAGAACCTGCGGTTGGATAACGGTTATGAGCAATACCGATATTTCCACGCAAACGCATCATATGACGCTGCTGAAAGACCTCGGTAACCATACCATTTGCTTTGCGCTGATGAAAATTGTCCTGATCATCAACAGTAACAATACCAGCAGCGTCCTGACCGCGGTGCTGCAACACCTGCAGAGAATTATAAAGAACCAAATTGACCGGAGAAAAACCGACAACACCAACAACACCGCACATATATCAAGCTCCTACAGGTGTACCCATGTATATAAAGAACCAATTGACAATTCTTTGTAATTCCGGAATAAAAACCGATTCGCTCCACCATTGCTTTTCGGTAATAAACGACAGAATATGCAATCTAAACGCAATTTGTAATAAAGCTAAAGCTGCGCTTAAGACTAAAACTCCGCGCACTATACCAAAAGCAACGCCTAAAAGGCGATCAAAACTAGACAACCCAGCTTTCTGCACTAATGAACAAATTGCTGTACCAATAAATCCTGTAATAAGCAAAGTTGATATAAACAATATCAAAATTGCCAAAATGGTACGTGTAAGCTCATCTTGCGAAAAAGTAAAAAAAAGGGGCTGCCTGAGGATAAAAGCGACCGGCAATTATGAAGGCCGCAATCCATGCCAAAATGGAAGCGGCCTCGCGTACGAAGCCACGAATAATAGACATTAAGGATGAAAATCCAACAATGACCACCATGGCCCAATCTAAAGCTGTTAGCATTACCTAGTCTCTGGGGTAATGATCTCAAGACCACCTAAGTACTTACGTAAAACCTTAGGAACAGTTACAGAACCATCAGCATTTTGATAGTTCTCTAAAACTGCAACTAAGGTACGACCGACAGCTAAGCCAGAACCATTTAAAGTATGAACTAACTCAATCTTGCCGTCCTTACGACGTACACGTGCTTGCATTCTGCGAGCTTGGAAATCTACACAGTTAGAGCAAGAGGAGATCTCACGATAAGTATTCTGAGCTGGGAGCCAAACTTCAATATCATAGGTCTTAGCAGAGCTAAAGCCCATATCACCGGTGCAAAGAGCTACAACGTGGTAAGGGATCTCTAAAGCCTGCAATACAGCCTCAGCATCAGCAGTTAAAGTCTCCAAAGCCTTCCAAGAATCCTCAGGCTTTACGATCTGAACCATCTCAACTTTATCAAACTGGTGCATACGGATTAAACCGCGAGTATCACGACCTGCAGAACCGGCCTCAGATCTAAAACAAGGAGTATGAGCTGTGATCTTAATTGGGAGCTTATCCTCAGGGATAATCTCATCACGAACCATATTGGTAAGAGGAACCTCAGCTGTAGGGATCAAGCAGAAATGACGATTTACATCATCACCATCAGCATCACCATTTAAGCTTGTGTGGAATAAATCTTCTGCAAACTTAGGCATCTGGCCTGTACCATATAAAGAATCTAAGTTTACAAGATATGGAGTATAAACCTCTGTATAACCCTGCTCATGGTGTAAATCAAGCATTAAGTGAACTAAGGCTCTGTGTAAGGCGCAAATTGGGCCAGTCATAAAGGCAAAACGAGCACCAGAAACCTTGCGAGCACGCTCAAAATCGAGCATACCTAAACCTTCACCGATAGCAACGTGATCTTTTACAGGGAATTCGAAAGTACGAGGAGTGCCCCACTTTCTAACCTCAACGTTAGCACTGTCATCAGGTCCTAATGGGCAGCTTGCATCAGGTAAATTAGGGATAGTCAAAGCGATTTGACGTAACTGCTCGAGAACCTCATCCTGACGTTTCTTAACCTCAGAAAGCTCAGCGCTGATTTTGGCAACCTGCTCTTTAATAGGAGCAGCATCACCGCCAGCTTTTAATACCTGACCTATACTCTTAGATAAAGAATTACGCTGTGCCTGCAGCTCCTGAGTACGAGTCATGGACTCTTTACGGATAGCCTCAAGTTCCTGAATTTTGGCAGTGTCTAAAGTAAAATTGCGGGTAGCGAGGCGCTGTTTAGCCTCTTCAATATCACCGCGCAGATATTTTGAATCGAGCATGAATAAATACCGTATTTGTGCTTAACTAATGCTTTTGCAACTTAAGCTGAAAAGTTTTTCGTTACATATTTTACCATATTGAAAACTAAAATAGCCTTATAACCTTAAGCTTATCTTTACTTTAGCAAAAGCTTTTTTTAAATTTAANCTGTCTTTTTTATCGTCAGAGCGATTTACGCACTTATCTCCTACAAATCCCTCAGGATATCTTTTCATAGTTGATAAATGGTCTCGTTGTTTTAAATATTCTTTTTTACGAGCTAAAATCTCCTCATAACCTCTATCTGAAGGTTCATAATAAACCGTACCGCAAAGCTCTTTTGGAAAGAAACACTCTCCATCTGCATAAGCACCAGGGAAATCATGCGCATAGCGATAACTCTCTTTATATCCTAAAGACTCCATAAGCTTTGTTGGAGCATTACGTAAATATAAAGGAACCTCTAAACGCCCTGTTTTTTGTGCTTCCTCTTTTGCTTTATTAAATGCCACATAAAGATGGTTACTCTTAGGAGCTAAGGCAAGATAAACTGTAGCCTCTGCAATTGCTCTTTCACCTTCATAAGCTCCAATACGCTCAAAAATATCCCAAGCATTTAAAGCCACAGTCATAGCTCTTGGATCTGCAAGCCCCACATCTTCTGTAGCAATAGCCAAAAGACGGCGTGCTACATATAAAGGGTCTCCTCCTGCTTCTAATATTCTTGAATACCAATAAAGAGCGGCATCAGGAGCACTACCACGCACAGATTTGTGGAAAGCTGAAATTAACTCATAATAAGCATCAGCGCCTTTGTCATAATTTAAAAGACGCTTACCTGCAACCGCTCCTACCATGGTTTTAGTAATAAGCCTCTCACCAGTCTTTAAAGGAGCTGCAAGCTCAGATGACATTTCCAAAAGATTTAAAAGATGACGCCCATCACCATCGGCAAGTTCTACTAAAACCTCTTTTGCACCTTCATCAAGCTTTATGTTGTCGTTTAATAATCCGCGCTCTGAAGTTAATGCAATATCTAAAAGTTTTTTAAGCTCTTCTTCATTAAGCTTTTTTAAAACATAAACTCTAGATCTTGAAAGTAATGCCTGATTAACACTAAAGGAAGGATTTTCTGTAGTAGCACCAATAAAAATAATGGTGCCATTTTCTATATGTGGTAAAAAAGCATCTTGTTGAGACTTATTAAAGCGATGAACCTCATCTACAAATAATAAAGTTCTCATGCCTCTTTGCTTACGAATCTGTGCTCTTAATATAGCCTCTCGAATATCTTTAACGCCAGATGTTACCGCCGGTAATTGCTCAAAAAAAGCATTCGAAGCTTTTGCAAACATCAACGCTAATGTAGTTTTACCAACTCCCGGAGGGCCCCACAAAATCATGGAGTAAATTTGCCCATGATCTAAGGCTACACGCAAAGGCATCCCCTTTGAAAGGAGATGGCTTTGTCCTACATATTCATCAATATTATTTGGTCTAAGTCTTGACGCCAAAGGCGCAAATTTTAAATTTTCTTCTTCGATTTTGGCCTTCTTTTCATCTTCATCGGCCAAAAGCTGTGAGCTAAATAAATCAGTGNNGGATCGACGCTCATCATCAACCTCAGCATCATCAGGAATATCTACAAAAAAATCATTCACATTAACATTTGTTGACTGATTGTTTAACTTGTAGGTATTCACATTGCCATTTCTCATTGATAATGACAAAGTGTTTAAAACATTACCCGAAAACTTCAAAGTAATGGATTTTAAATCTCCTTTATCCTTTGCTTTTAAGGTATAGCCACCGTCAACTTTAATAACCTCATATTTATTCCACAACTTCTTGTCATTTGAATTTAACAACAAAAAAGGAGCAGTATTTAAATCACTAACTGAAAATATAGTTACCTGATTTACAAAAGGATCATAAAAATAAACAGCATTATCTTTGGTTAATAAATATTGCTCATCTGGACTTTGTGTATGCATCAAAAGCTTATCAGGCTTTGATATTAAAAGTCTGCCTTGAGACTCTGACAATTTTGCACCGTCAGCTTTATAAACCTCTTGAGTAAAATCACAGCTTAAGGCATTAAAATTACTCAAACTTTTTTGCAGATCGTGCATAGGATCAGCATGAACTGTAAAAACACCTAAAGATAAAGCACATAAAGATAAAACTTTTATAAACTTTTTCATGTTAATCCTCNNAACAACACCTTCACGGATAAGCTGCATCTTAAGACGTTTGGCACGAGCATATCCTACATTAAAGTTAACTTGAATATCGCTAATTGGTGGGGACTTTTGCTTTGTTGCATAGTACTCACGAGCATATTGTGCAACTTGATCAAAAATCTTGTCAGTCCCTGGAGTTTGACCTGGGATATCTTCACCGCGAGTCTCCTCCTCACTTTCATCATCATAATCAGTAACACCTTCGATATACTCAGGTTCGCCTGCATAATCGACCCATGCGGCAACGATTTTCTTCACATCATCATTACAAGCAAATGGACCGTGGGCACGGAATGTCTTAGAACCTTCAAGTTTTTGGAAGTTAACTAACATATCACCATTGCCAAGCAAGTTTTCAGCACCAGTCTCATCTAAAATTACACGAGAATCTAAGCTTGACTGTACGGTATAGGCAATACGTGATGGAATGTTAGATTTAATCACACCTGTTACAACATCAGATCTTGGAGTCTGAGTTGCCATAATAAGATGAATACCTGCTGCACGAGCTTTAGCTGTAATACGGCGTAATAAAGTCTCCATATTACGAGATCCCTTCTTATTACCAGCTGAAGTTGCCATTAAATCAGCAAACTCATCAATAATAAGCACAATCTTAGGTAATGGTTTTAAGATTGGAGGAGTACCACCCATATCAGCACTCCAAGAAGGGTCGTACACGACCTCGCCTTGAGATTCAGCTTGACGAATTAAAGCATTACACTCATCGATAGTATGAACACTCATATTACGAATTAAGGTATAACGACGTTCCATCTCGCCTACAAGCCAATCTAAAGCTGCCAATGCCGGCTCTGTCTCAATAATAATTGGGGTAATTAAATGTGGAAGTCCTGAATATAAACTAAATTCAACCTGCTTAGGATCAATTAAGATAAGTCTTAACTCTGATGGAGAACATGTCAAAAGCAATGACAAAATCATAGAGTTAACACCTGCAGATTTTCCTGAACCTGTGGTACCACAAATAAGTAAATGAGGGGCTTGAGTTAAATCAGCGACTACAGGTTTACCTACTGCATTTACACCTAAACAAATTGGCAATGAAGCTTTGGTATGCACAAAAGCGTCTTGAGTTACAACATCACCTAATGTGATTAACTGACGCTTTGGATTTGGTAACTCAAGTCCTACATAAGGAGTGCCTGGAACTACGTCTAAAATACGTACAGATTTAACTAATAAATTACGAGTTAAATCCATCTGCACACCACGAATGGTTGATGATTTAACACCTGGGGCTAATCTTAAGTCGTATTGAGTAATTACAGGACCTGATAAATAACGCTCTACGCGGGCTTTAATCTTAAAGTCCACCATGAACTTATCAATACGCTCAATAATTCCCTTTACGGCATCTTCATCCATCTGTACTTTATTGTCAGATAACTTCAATAAAGAGAAAGGTGGGCGCCAATCACCATACTCATGTGTTGGCACTGTTTGTATAGAGCAGGCGTAGTTTTTAGTTGGAAAAACTGTTAAAGGATTTTCCTCAGGTTTTTGAGTTAAATTACCTAAACTCTCTTTAATGGAGGTCAAACCTTGCATCTTTGTTGACTCTTCATTTGGAGCATAAGATTTTACAAAGCTAGCATCTTGAACATCATGAGCTTTGACATTTTCCTGAGTTATTAAATTATTTAGGCGTTCATTTTGAGTCTCTCTTTCTTCATAAGGCTCAACATCTACAACCTCATTTTCCTTTACAGAATTAGAAACTAATGTCTGCTCTTGAGGTAAAACACCTCTTGTACCTAAATTATTGGCATCATAATTAAGATCTTTTTCTGAAATAAGATCAGAGTTATCACGCACTAATACATGTGGATCTTCCGTATCAGAAGGAATAAATGCATTTGAAAGATTATTTATCTCAAAGGCATTAGGATCCTCATCTTTATCATTAAAATCAGAAGCTTCATTAAATGAAATAATGTTCTCATTTTCCTCTTCATATTGAGGGATATAAGCACTTTCATTAAAGTTTTGATTTTCATCATTATGAGTAAAGCTTCCACCTAAAGTATTATCTTCTTTTTCATACATAGAAACTTCCGGAGCTGTAAAATTAACCGGCTTTACCTCAGGTGCTCTATTTATAAGAGTAGTCACACCATCAATTTTTTCTTCAGATGCCAAAACTTTTTGAGTTTCAACACTTCTATCTTGTTTTATAAAGCTTTCTTGTCTGTTGTAATTTATGATGGTAGTTTGGCTATTATTAGCTTCATTTAAAGCGCTATTGTTATTAGGGCTTTCAAATTTAGGCTCAATTCTATTGGAGTTAATAATAGTTGTTGGAGCCTTATTATTCTCAACTCTATTAGGGCTTTTAGCATTGAAAATATTGCCTGTATTACGACGAATAATCGTAGTTGGAGTAGACGATTTATTGTATACAGGCGTACCCATCTTTTCTTGAGAGTACAAATAAGGATCTTTACTAACATTTTGATTGTTAGAATAAGAGTTACTATTAGGCGTAGTGACATTAGATCCTAAAGAGGCATTATTGTCATATCGATTATTGTAATAGGTATTTGACGTATTATTTTGTCTGTAAGCACTGGTATCTGCAAAAGATGAAGTGTCATTTGAATTGTTATCTGCAAAAACCCCTTGAGAATTATTAGGGCTATAGCCTTTATTATCACTGCCATAATTTGCAGAAGATACATTATCACCATAAGATAAGTTATCTCTTGCAAACATATTCTCATTGTTGTTTTTAGCATAACCTTGATTAAAAGATTCTTGGTTATTACCAACATTTGCACCAAATAAAGGTTCTATCTTTTGTTGAGGCTTTGGATTATTAGCTTTACGATTAAAGTTATTATCAGGTCCATTATAAATACGTGGAGGATCGTCATCCATGGCTGTAAATTTAGAAGCTAAATTTACAGAACTTCTCTCTTTAGGCTCTCCTTCAGCAAAATCATTACCAAATACCGGCTCCTTGTCATGCATTACCGGATTTAAAGGAGTTTGCGGCTTACGATCATCCTTTATCTCAGATGGTATTGTACTAATGCTAATTTCATCTTCCAAGTTCTCTTCTGTTTGCTTTTCCTTTTCAACGTTTTCATGATTGTCGTTGCCTTTATCGATAAAAGGAATACTGCCACAAATTAAAGAACCTATAGCATCGCAATACCACATAGGAGATCTATGAGTAAATAAAAATAAACCACATAAAGTTAATACTAATGGCACAGCCATTGCTGCATAAGATGGCAATTTATTAAAAAGAGCAATGGTTAAAAAATCACCTAACATGCCACCTGCTCCAGTCTCTCCTGCTACAAAAAGAACAGAAAATAAAGAGCACAAGCCTATAACTAAAAAGTTAAAGCCAACAACAAATGTTCCTATAACAAAGAAATCAATCTCTTTCCAAGAAAAACGTTTATAAAAAAGCTTATAAGCTCCATAAACAATCAACAGAGGAAATAAATAGGTAACGCCTCCAAAATACTCAAAGACTTTTCCTAAAAAAGAACTATTTTCATCATTTAAAAGAGCGGTACTGCCTGAGGCTCCTAAAAGCTCACCGTTTAAAGCAGAAGACTGCTCATTACGGTAAAAAAGCATGAATATAAGGCATATAGCTGTAAGAACTACTGATAAGCCTAAAACGATCTTGCCTCTTAAGCCGGTATGGTCTTTTTCCGTTCCTAAAGCGGGACGTGAAAACATATTTCCTCCAACCTTTAAAATCCTTGCGGATAATTTATATGTATTTGACTCTAAAAGATTTATTTTCAGTATTACTAATTATTTAAGATCTTTGCATATTATCACCTTTGCAAAGGTGTCGCAATTTTAGAAAAATACAGAAGAAAAGCCCTAAATACGCTATTATTTCTCGTTTGTAACTAATTTTTTTCCTTGGTAATTTGTAATAATGAGATACAATAATCGCGGTTTAAAAACAAGGAATATGTCATGATCAACTTGGTACTTTATCAGCCAGAAATGCCTTCAAATGCCGGCAATGTTATTCGTTTGAGTGTAAATTGTGGCGCCAGATTGCATTTTATTGGACCTTTAGGATTTTATCTTGATAACCAGCGCTTAATGCGAGCAGGACTTGATTACCATGAACTTGCCAATCTGACTGTGCACGTAAATTTCCAACAATTTTTAGAGAAAGAAAAGCCACATCGTCTGATTGCCTCTTCAAGCAAAGCCTCTATTTGTCATCATCAATTTCAATTTGAAGATGGCGACTATGTAATTTTTGGTCGCGAAAAAGAAGGTCTTTCTGATGAAGTTTACGCAGTAGTCCCTGAAAATTTACGCATCCGTATCCCGATGATGCCAAATAGTCGCTGTTTAAACCTCTCAAACTCTGTTGCAGTTGTAGCATATGAGGCTTGGTCTCAGCTCAACTATGCCGGAGCTAAAATGTAAATCAGACAAAAAAATAGATCTGATAAAATATACTTTAATTTGCATTTGTTAAATTTATAGGCTCAATTTTGCTAGATTTTCTTGTTTCTTTCTTCGTTCAATACGGTTATGCAGCCGTATTTGCTATTTTAATTTTATGTGGTTTTGGTCTCCCTGTTCCTGAAGATATTACCTTAGTTTCAGGTGGTATCATTTCAGGATTAGGTTATACAAATCCTCACGTTATGTGTTTTGTAGGTCTTTTAGGTGTACTCATTGGCGATAGCACCATGTTTTTAGGTGGTCGTATCTTTGGTTACCGCATTCAAAGAATTAGGACCTTCAGACGCATTCTCTCCCCGCGTCGCTTCTCGCAAATTCAGCAGAAGTTTAAAAAATATGGTTTAGGCTTATTATTCGTAGCCAGATTCTTACCAGGTCTTAGATCCCCTATTTATTTAGTTGCTGGTATGAGTCGCCGTATTTCATTTATAACATTCATTGTCATGGATGGTTTAGCTGCCTTAATTTCAGTCCCAGTTTGGATCTATTTAGGCTTCTTCTTTGCCGACAATCGTGATTTGTTAATGTCTTATGTCCATGATGTTCAATCTGCAATTTATCTTTGCTTAGGAATTTTACTTGTAATTATTTTAGCAATTTACTTAAAGAAAAAATTCCACGCCAAAATGAACTCAGCTATGGGCGAGGATAGTACCCATAAAAAGAAATAATCCTCAAAAGACCTTTTCTTTATGAATAAAAAGAAAAGGTCTTTTTTTCATATCTTCTCCATAAAATATATAAAAGCCATCCTTTTTAGTGCATAAAATCTTTAGATGTGCATTATTTTTTCAATTGTGTACAATACTTAGCGCATTTTTATGCAAAGGTAAGTCGGTGCCACGCGTTTTTTCTCCTGTCCACTTATTTCAATCCTTACCCCGAAATATTTAGGCCTCAGGTACGTCTGTCATCACTTAATATCTTTTAATCTTTAAAAAAGTGTATTTTTACTATGGACATGGATTCACTTACTAAAATAGTATCCGACATCAACTCTATCTTATGGGGACCTTGGTGTCTTATCCCAATTCTTGTTGGTGCTGGTATTTTCTTCTCAGTTAACCTGCGATTTGTACAAATTCGTCAATTTGGCCGTGCAGTTAAACACGTATTTGGTGGTTTAACTTTCAATGGCGAGAAGGCTGGCAAACACGGTATGACCTCTTTCCAATCTTTAGCAACCGCAATTGCAGCTCAGGTTGGAACAGGTAACCTTGCAGGTGTAGCTACTGCCATGGCTATGGGTGGTCCTGGAGCTATTTTCTGGATGTGGGTTGCAGCCTTCTTTGGTATGGCAACAATCTTCTCTGAAGCAGTTTTGGCTCAGTTATACCGCTCAAAAGATGAACAAGGCCGTATTATTGGTGGCCCTGCTTACTACATTTCCTGTGGTTTAGGTAGCCGCTCTATGGGCGCCCTGTTCTCTGTGTTATGTATCATCGCCTTAGGTTTCATCGGCAACATGGTTCAGGCAAACTCTATTTCCACAGCCTTTGAATCATCATTTAACATACCAACCCCTGTAACCGGTGTTTTCTTAATTTTACTTGCAGGCTTCATCTTCATCGGTGGCATTAAACGTATTGCAAGTTTCGCTGAAAAAATGGTGCCTTTAATGGCTTTAGTATATGTGCTAGGTGCAGTCTATATTGTTATTATCAATATTGATTTGTTAATCCCAACCTTATCTAAGATCTTTGTTGGTGCCTTCGACCCAAGCGCTGCAACCGGTGGTGTAATTGGTGCTTCTGTTAAGGAAGCTATACGTTACGGTGTAGCTCGTGGCTTATTTTCAAATGAAGCTGGTATGGGGTCTACCCCTCACGCTCACGCTATTGCCAGAGTTAAACATCCAGCACAGCAAGGTTTAGCTGCAATCGTAGGACTTTTCATTGATACCTTTATCGTCTTAACCGCAACTGCTATCGTAATTTTAATTACCGGCGTTTTAGACGGTCAGACAACTGGTATTGTTTTAACTCAGCAAGCCTTCGTCAAAGGCATGGGTGCTGCAGGTTCAGGCTTCGTAGCTTTATGTTTGTTCTTTGCTGCCTTTACCACCATCATCGGTTGGTATTTCTTTGCTGAGCAAAATATCAAATTCCTCTTTGGCTATAAAGTTATCAATATTTTCTCAGTTGTTGTACTGTGCTTCTTAATGATGGGTTCTTTCTTAAAGGTAACCTTAGTTTGGGAACTTGCTGATATGTTCAATGGCCTTATGGTTATTCCTAACATTATTGCCGTTTTCGGTCTTTATAAGTTAGTTGTAAGAGCCTGCCAGGACTATGAGCAGAAGTTCTTAAAAGGTGAAAAACCATCATTTGGTCCATCAGAACGTTTAACAGGAAGATTAGCCGCCATTCAAACTCGTCACCGTAGCATTAAGGCCGCCCATAACCGTCAAATGATGCGCAATAATGCAGAAGAGGAAAACAATAACTCTGAAGACAATGAGATTGATGAAACTCCTATTGATGAAATTGTAAATGCTGCCAAACAGCATAAAAACACAGGCATCAATCATATGAGACGCTAACTTATAATGAAAAAAGCACCTGCCAGGCAGGTGCTTTTTATCATAGAGAAAGTGTTATTTCGGTATTTTTTTATAGCTCTTCTACACTCTTATCATTTTCACTCTTAAAAGATTGCCACTGTAAATTATCTTGAGGCTTTAATAAGAAGTCATGCCGTTTGATAAGAGATGACCTATGACCCACACTTATAATGATGGAATTTGGTAATTCCTGTTTAATAAGATCATAAGCTCTACTCTCCAATACCTCATCTAAAGCTGATGTAGCTTCATCTAAGAACAATAAATCAGGTTTAATTAAAAGAGCTCTTACAAAGGCAACACGCTGCTGCTCTCCTAAAGATAAGATAGAAGACCATGAGTTTTCCTCATCTAAGTGTTTTATAAGATAGCTTAAATTCAAAAGTTCAAAATACTTTTCAGTTAATCCATCATTTTTAGAAGCCTTAGGATAAGCTGCAGCTTCTCTTAAAGTACCCAATGGCAAATATGGTCTTTGACTTAAAAACAAACACTCAGAATTTTGTGGCTCAATAATTTTACCTTTAGCATAAGGCCATAAGCCTGCAATCGATTTAATCAAAGTTGATTTACCACAACCTGATGGTCCACGAATTAACAGACTATCACCTGACTTTAAGCTTAAAGTTAAATTGCGGCACAAAACATCACCTTGTGGAGTTTTAACCTCAATATTTTCAAGAGAGAATTTATCTCCCTCTTTTGCAGCTTTAAGACAATCAACCTCAAGACTTTTATCCATACCATCAAAATATAATGCCAGACGGTCAATTACAGATTTAAAAGAAGCCCAAGAGGAGAAATTGCTTATAAGAGTAGATAAAGAATCCTGCACGCGCCCAAAAGCTGAGCTAATCTGCATAATGCTACCCATTGTAATAATCTTCGCAAAATACATTGGCGCTGCTATTAAAATCGGGAAGATTACAGCAAGCTGGGCATAACCTAATGTAAAAAAGCCTAAACGCTTTTCATATTTAATTAAGCTTACATAGTTCTTTACTACATCAATAAAGCGCCTATTGAGAATACCCTCTTCTTGATCTTGTCCTTGATAAAGAGAGATTGATTCACTATTTTCTCTAACACGAATAAGAGAAAAACGGAAATCAGCTTCATAGCGCTGTTGTCTGAAATTTAACCTTACTAAAGGCTTTCCTAAAATAAAGGTCAACACTGTACCTGTAAAGGCATAAGCCATCGCCAAATACAGCATATAACCATCAGGTAAAGTTAAAGCATAACCATTCCATAAGGTTAAAGTTACGCTTTTTGATAAATCCCAAAGCACTACACCAAAAGTACCAATCATCGCCAAATCAGTAGCGGTACCTAAAAGTAAGCTTATAGTGTAATTTACAAAATTATTTAAATCCTCAGATATACGTTGATCGGGGTTTTCAGTTTGTTTATCTGATAACTGCATCTTGTAATAAGTATCATGCTCAAGCCAATCGTGCATGACTTTGGAGGTAAACCACTTACGCCATGAAATTGCCAAAGACGATCTTAAATAAGCATTGTATACAGTAACTACCACATGAATGGACGCTAAAATGGCAAACAACATCAACTGATGCTTAAATCCATCCATGTCATAATTTTGAATAGTATCCCAAAAGTCTTTATACCAACTGTTAATAGCTGTGGCTATATATATAGACCCTGCAGTTAAAGACAAAATCAACGCCAATAAAAACCAAGAGCGCAAACTATCCTTGGAAGTCCAATAAAGCTTTATCATTTTAAATGCAGCTTTTACGGATACTTTTAAAGGTAAACTGTCAGAACCATGATATTTAGCTCTTAAAGTTTCTGTGCTTTTTTGATCTTCACTTTTAAAAATCGAGAATTTAAACATTATTTACCCTTGATTATCGAGTAGCTTTTGTACAGCTATTGCAATACCGTCTTCATCATTTGATAAAGTAACAATATCACAAGCCTCTTTAGCGCCCGGATCAGCATTTCCCATTGCAATACCTAAACCGGCATTTTTTAACATTTCCTCGTCGTTTTCGGCATCACCGAAAGCCACGCACTCACTTAAATCTACGCCTAAAGACTTAGCTAAAGCTTTTAAAGCTGTACCTTTACTACTTGGACCGGGAATAAATTCTAAGAAATTAGGATCAGAACGCATTACAGCAAATCTCTTTGAAAAACGATCACCTACTATTGGACGAACATAATCAATTTGCTCTTTAGGGCCTACAATTAAAATCTTAAAGAAACGCTCCTCATCTTTTACTTTAGTAAAATCGACTTCAGTAAAAGAGACCTGGCCATGATCAATTTCTCTTTGAGAATACGGATTGTGATCTTCAATTAAAAGGCCACGATCACGAGAATAAGCATGAACCTTACAGCCATTTTCATGAGCTAATGCAGTAATTTCTCTAATTTCAGGACCTAAAGCACACTCAGCATTTAATACCGGAAAATCTATCTCAGAGTGGGCTTTAATATAAGCATCAATTGAAACCTCACAAGCACCATTAAATACAATGGCACAAGACTTTTCATTTAAAGCATCCAATTGCTCTAAATAACGCTGAGCACTATAAGGGTGTCTTCCAGTGGCAACTACAATATAAAAACCTTTATCTTGCGCTTTTTTTAAAACTTCTTTGGTAAGAGGACTTATAGTCTTATCGCTTCTTAATAAAGTACCATCTAAATCTAAAGCTATAAGACGGTATGTACGCTCTAAAAGAGGAGAATTATCTAAAATTGATACAGACACGGTGACTCCTAAAAAAATAACCTCTGAGATTTCAATCACAGAGGTTATTATAAACTTAAAGTTATATAAACTTATTTAAAACTAAACACCAGCTTTCTTTAAAGCAGCGTTAACAATTTCCTGAGCTTCAGTCTCAATACGCTTTAAGTGATCTTCACCCTTGAAGCTTTCCATATAGATCTTATAGACGTTCTCAGTGCCAGATGGACGAGCGGCGAACCAACCATTCTCAGTTACAACCTTAAGACCACCGATAGCAGCGCCATTGCCAGGAGCATTGGTAAGCTTATTCACAATCTTCTCACCTGCTAACATATCAGCCTCAACAGCCTCAGGAGAGAGTTTCTTTAAAGCAGCCTTTTGAGCTGGGTTTGCTGGAGCATCTACACGATTGTAGAAAGGCATACCATACTTATCAGTTAAATCCTTAAAGTGTTCAGAAGGGTCCTTACCAGTTACAGCTAAGATTTCAGCTGAAAGTAAAGAGGCGATGATACCGTCTTTATCAGTAGTCCATACAGAACCATCTTTACGCAAGAAGGATGCACCTGCACTCTCCTCACAACCGAAGGCTAAAGACTTATCAAATAAACCTGGAACGAACCACTTAAAGCCAACTGGGACCTCATAAGCTTTACGACCTAAGCCGGCAGCTACACGATTCATGAGATTTGAAGATACTACAGTCTTACCAACCATAGCATCTTGAGGCCACTGTGAACGGTGCTTATAAATATAATCAATAGCCACAGATAAGTAGTGATTAGGATTCATAAGACCACTGTGGCAAACAATACCATGACGATCATAGTCAGGATCGTTACCCCAAGCGATATCAAAATCATCCTTAAGCTTAATTAAACCAGCCATAGCATATGGAGATGAGCAGTCCATACGGATCTTGCCATCACGATCTAAGCACATGAAGGAGAAAGTAGGATCAATCTTATAATTTACAACGTTGATATCAAGATTATAACGGCTGGCAATACGATCCCAATAGTAAAGACCAGAACCACCTAAAGGATCAACACCCATACGGATCTTGGAGCCTGAAATGGCTTCCATATCAATGATCTCGCCTAAAGACTCAACATACTGACCTAACATGTCGTGTTCTTTAACATTAGGCAGCTTTAAAGCCTTCTCATAATCAAAACGTTTTACACCCTGAAGGTTATTACGTAATAACTCATTGGCTCTGTCTTGTACCCAAGAGGTAATCTCAGTGCCAGCAGGACCACCATCAGTTGGGTTGTACTTAAAACCACCGTTTGATGGAGGATTGTGAGACGGAGTAATAACGATACCGTCAGCTAAACCTTCAGTACGGTTCTTGTTGTAATTTAAAATAGCAAAAGAAATAGATGGAGTTGGTGTATAGCCATGGTCTTTTTCAATACGAACTTCAACACCGTTGGCGCCTAAAACCTCAATTGCTGTAGCTAAAGCGGCCTCAGATAACGCATGAGTATCCATACCAATGAATAAAGGTCCTGAGATACCTTCTTTCTGACGATACTCGGCAATTGCCTGAGAAATTGCCAAAATATGGGATTCAGTGAAAGAGCCATTAAGTGAGGTTCCACGATGGCCTGAAGTACCAAAACTTACTCTCTCCTCTGGATTGTCCATATTTGGACGGTTCAAATAATAAGCAGCCATCAGGCGCGGGATGTTTTCTAAATCTTCATCACGAGCTTTTTGACCTGCAAGTTCATGAATTGCCATAGCTAAATCCTCAATTTTATATAAATCTAAATGCTGACATCCTGCAGTTGTCGTTATTTAAATAATTATAAAGAAAAACTAATTTGCAAGTTCGTTATTTTGTATAAAAATAACGCAATCTGGACATGTCCTGCCCTTAGGAAAAAAGATCTTATTTAAAGAAAACCTTTATATCCGTTTTACGCATGCAAAAAGCTATTCATATTTTTATGAAAAAACAAATATATCTACCCAAAAATAAGGTAAAAATCGTGAAAACTCTTTTTGCAAAGCCAAAACTTCTGCTTTAACTTATTTTAACGCAATAAAAAGCAGATGAGGGAAACTAATTGAAGTTATGTGATTTGAAAATGTCGAGAACCGACTGATTTTTAGATTTGTTGAGAATTATTTAGAAAAAATCCGGTAGCCTTTTACAAACAGGCTACCGTTTGGCATTATTTGCCGTTAACAATCTTCTTTAACTCAGCACCTGCGCTAAAAGACGGAGTCTTGGTTGCAGGAATGTTGATTACAGCACCAGTCTGAGGATTGCGACCTTCACGTGCGCTACGCTCGGTAACCTTGAAAGTACCAAAGCCTACTAACTGAACGCGATCGCCTGAGGCTAAAGCCTCGCTTACGCACTCAAGTACAGCCTCAAGAGCCTTACGGGAGCCAGTTAAAGGTAAGCCTGAACGTTTGGCAATCTGTTCAATAAGTTCTGATTTATTCATCTTAAATTTTCCTACTCTGATTTGGATCCGCACCCAAACTGCCGATTTTGACAGTTTTAAATAAATCTCTAAAAACTTCTTAACGACATTTTCCAAAGCTTTTTTGCTTAATCTCCAAGCTTAGGGGGCGTTTGTGGCTCTATAGTATATATTGCTGTTAATCGAATTTACACAAAAAAATGAGCTAAATCACATAACATTTGTGATTTTTTTTTACTTAAAATAATATTTTTTAATAAATAACTATTTGAAAATTATATATTTTATATAACTTTCATACTTTAAAAAAATATTTAACAAAAAAGCATTCAAAAGGCTTTTTTATGCTGTTTTCAAGCAAAACCGTGATTTAATCCCCATTTTTACACTGAAAATTGGTAAAATAGAGAACACGCTTTTACCGGTTTATCCGGTTTTATCATAAGTAAAGGAGCATATCTTATATCATGGAAGAACTCTTACGTCCCATCCGCCGCGCTCTTATCAGCGTTTCTGACAAGACCGGTGTTGTCGAGTTTGCCCGTAAACTTCAAGACCGTAATGTTGAAATTCTCTCAACTGGCGGTACTGCTAAGTTACTCTTAGAAAACGGTATTAAAGCTGTTGAAGTTTCCGATTACACCAAATTCCCTGAAATGATGGACGGTCGTGTTAAGACCTTACATCCTAAGATTCACGGTGGTATCTTAGGTCGTCGTGGCATCGATGAGAAAGTCATGGAAGAGCATGAGATCAAACCAATCGATCTCGTCGTTGTAAACCTCTACCCGTTCGTAAAGACTGTATCTGATCCAAATTGCCCGCTTGAGAAAGCTATCGAGAACATCGATATCGGCGGTCCTACCATGGTAAGAGCTGCAGCTAAAAACAACCGCGATGTTGCTATCGTCGTAAGAAGCCAAGATTATGATCGCGTAATCGCTGAAATGGATGAGCATCAGGGTTCTTTAACCTTTGCAACCCGTTTTGACTTAGCTATTGCCGCATTTGAGCACACTGCAGCTTATGATGCAGCTATCGCTAACTATTTTGGCACCAAGGTTCCAGATTACGGCATCTCCGATGGCAGCAAGTCTATCTTACCTCGCACCTTAAACTTAAGCTTCATCAAAAAGCAGAATATGCGTTATGGTGAGAACCCTCACCAGAAGGCTTCCTTCTACACTGAGCTTCATGCCAAAGCCTCAGGCATCAGCACCGCAGTTCAAATCCAAGGTAAAGAACTCTCTTATAACAACATCGCTGATACCGATGCTGCAATTGAGTGCGTCCGTCAGTTTGACGATCCTTGCTGCGTAATCGTAAAGCACGCAAACCCATGTGGTGCAGCTTTAGCTTCTAATCTCAAAGAGGCTTATGACAGAGCTTTTGCTTGCGATAGCGAGTCTGCCTTTGGTGGCATCATTGCCTTCAATAAGACCTTAGATGGTGAGACTGCTAAGGCCATTATCGACAGACAGTTCTGCGAGGTTATCGTAGCTCCTGATGTAACTGAAGAAGCTATTGCCGAAGTTGCTCGTAAGAAGAATGTTCGCCTGCTTAAGACCGGTCCTTTATCTAACGAAGAGCCTCGTCTTGACTTTAAGCGTGTCAACGGTGGTCTTTTAGTTCAGGAAGCTGATCTTGAAGTTGTAAGAAAGGAAGACTTAAAGGTTGTAACCAAGCGCGCTCCTACTGATGCAGAGCTTGATGAGTTACTCTTTGCTTGGAAGATCTGCAAGTTCACCAAGTCCAATGCTATCGTTTACACCAACGATCGCCAGACTTTAGGTATTGGCTGTGGCCAAACTAGCCGCGTATTCTCCGCCAGAATCGCTGCTATGCGCGCCTCTGATGCCAACCTCTCTTTAGAGGGTGCTGCATTAGCCTCTGACGCCTTCTTCCCATTCCGTGATGGTGTTGATGCTGCCGCTAAAGCTGGTATTAAGTGCATCATTCAGCCAGGTGGTTCTATCCGTGATCAGGAAGTTATTGATGCAGCTGACGAGCATGGTATTGCTATGGTCTTCACCGGTATGCGTCATTTCCGTCACTAAAGGAGCATTTTGATGAAAGTATTGGTTATCGGTAGTGGTGGTCGTGAGCATGCTTTAGCATGGAAAGCAGCTCAGTCCCATCTTGCTGACATTGTATATGTTGCACCAGGCAATCCTGGCACTGAGCGTGAAGATAAGATCAAAAACGTTGATATCAAAGTTGGCGATCTTGAAGGCTTAGTAGCTTTTGCTAAAAAGGAAGAAATCGGTCTTACCATTGTAGGTCCTGAGGCTCCTTTAGTAGATGGTATTGTTGACTTATTTGCTAAGAACGGTCTTACCGTTTTTGGTCCATCTAAAGCAGCAGCTGCTTTAGAGGGCTCTAAATCCTTCACCAAGGATTTCTTAAAGCGTCACAATATTCCAACTGCAGCTTATGAAGTATTTACGGAAACTTCCAAAGCTTGTGAATACATCAAAAAGCACGGTGCTCCTATCGTCATTAAAGCTGATGGCTTAGCTGCAGGTAAAGGCGTAGTTGTTGCTATGACTGAAGAAGAAGCTATTAACGCTGTTCACGCTATGCTTGATGAGCATGAGTTTGGTGATGCTTCAGCTTCTGTTGTTATCGAAGAGTTCATGGAAGGTGAAGAGGCCTCCTTTATTGTTATGGCTGACACCGTAAATGCTCTTCCTATGGCAACCTCTCAAGATCACAAGCGTGTAGGTGACGGTGATACCGGCCCTAACACTGGTGGTATGGGTGCTTACTCTCCAGCTCCAGTTGTCACACCTGATGTGTACAAGCGCGTTATGGATGAGATCATTAACCCAACCTTAAAGGGTATGGCTTCTGATGGTAATCCTTATCGTGGCTTCCTCTATGCCGGTCTTATGATTGACAAGCAAGGAAATCCTCGCGTTGTTGAGTACAACTGCCGCTTTGGTGATCCTGAGACTCAGCCAATCATGATGCGTATGCAATCTGATTTAGTTGAGTTATGCCTCAAAGCTTGCAAAGATGGTGGTCTTGAAGGTGCCGACATTAAGTATGATCCACGTCCTGCTGTAGGCATTGTTTTAGCAGCTCACAATTACCCAGCATCCCCTCGCAAAGGTGATGTAATCACCGGTCTTGATACTGAAGTTTCTAAAGATGAGAAGATCTTTGAAGCTGGTACTGCCAAGCGCGGTGATGACGTCGTAACTGCAGGTGGTCGTGTCTTATGCGTTACCGCTTTAGGTAATGACATTGCCGATGCTCGCAATAAAGCTTATGCCTTATGCCAGAAAGTTAACTTTGATGGTATGTTCTACCGCAAAGATATCGCCTGGCGTGCTTTAAAGCGCATGTAAGATCTTAATCTTTAATAAAACTAAAACTTCAGGACTCTGTTCCTGAAGTTTTTTTTAGGAGTTTTAAATGACTGAGGAGATTATCAATCAGAGTATATTGTTTATAGTCTCATTTACCGCCAACCTTTTTGCTTCCGTATCAGGTGGTGGTGCAGGCTTTATTCAATTTCCTCTTTTAGTTCTCCTGGGCCTGCCTTTCGCCACAGCTTTGGGCACCCACAAAGTTGCTGTAGTATTTTTAGGATTGGGCGCAATTGCCCGTAAAGGTAAGCTTTCTGAATACAAATTTGACAAACAAATTTCTGCAATAATGTTATTTATTGGCTGTCCTGCTGTAGTTTTAGGATCGCTTATTGTAATTGCAGTACCAGCAAAAACTGCAGAAATTGCCTTAGGCATCATTACTATTGCCTCAGGTATCTATACTCTAGCTAAACGCTCTTTTGGCGCTAAAACCATCGAAAACCGTTCTTTAAAGCGCACAATTATCGGTACATGCTTAATGATTTTGGTGGGACTTTTTTCAGGTTCCTTATCATCAGGAGCAGGTTTATTTTCAACCTTAACCCTAGCTGGTGTTTTTGGCCTTGATTTAAAACGTGCCATCATGCACACCATGGTATTTGTCGCTACCATTTGGAACATTGTAGGAGCTATTACTGTAGGCTCTCTTATGGGAATCCACTGGCAGTGGATTCCAGTTATGATCATAGCGACATTTACAGGCTCTTGGCTTGGCACCAATCTTTTAATTCATCTGCCTGTACGCGTAGTCAGAGTTATCTTCTCTTTTGTGGCAATGTTAAGCGGTATAATCCTGCTTTGCGAAGCCTTCTAAACTAATGCCGATGTTGCTAGCACCATCGGCATAAGCCATATCTAAAACTTTATTGGTTAACTCCACACTTCTTGAAGATTTTTTCAAAAGTTCCATAAGTTCGATTTGGAAAGAAACCTCGTGATCGACATTTTCGTTTTCACGTAACTGTTCATCACTCACATCATAATCCACAGTTTGCTCAACTGTACGTAAAACACCGCCTAAACTTGCACGAGAGGCAATCTCAGCTTCATCGCCATCATGTAAAATGATGGCATCAACTGCAGCTGCAATTGATAAACAAGCGTCAAGTGCAAATAAATCACCTAAATTTAAATCTTCTTTTTCATCTGAAAGCATAAAAGGCTCTACATCCTTAATTACTTTCTCTAAATCTATATGATTGTTCTTATCGCGATGAAATTCCCATAACTGTTTTAAAGCTCTGGTGAACGCACTTACACCACCTTGAATATTTGAAACTTCACACCATAAAGCATAGTTTGAAAGCTGTCTTTGAGCTAAAGCTAAGGCAAATAAGCTTTGTCTCCACGGGGACATTTCGCCCAACATTCCGTAATAGCGTTCACCAAAAATCATGTATTCTCTCCAATAAATAAATTTAATTAAATTATATGATTATCTTATGAAAAAAATGTGCAATAATAAATGTATATACACCATATATATCAATATATATTGTTCCCCAAAGTAGTAGCTTAAAAAAATGTGATTTAGGCCCTACGATCTTTTTTTTGATAGCAAAACATGAAATCAGAAGACTACGTTTCCGAGGAAGCAATAGCCTCTTCCTCATGGCACCGCCCTTTTTCCAAANAAAACACCATTGGGATTGCTGCCACCTTATTTGTAGCCATGACCCTCTCCTTTGCTGTTTCTCAAAATTTCGGCAATCGTTTAAAAAACGCATCTGTTGATGAAAATAGCATATTAACAGAAGATTTTGATAGTCAAGTTCCAGATTCAACCCAATCCTTAACCTCAACTTTCGGCATTGAAAATAATAACGAAAAGCAAACTGAACCTGAGATTACTGTAAGTAAAGAAGATAAAAATCTTGATAACTACGACGATTCTCTGCCTGAAAATGCTTTAGCTGATGCCGATTATGAAATGGATCAACAAGTCAGAAATTTAGCTGATAAAGTAGAAAAAGATACTTCTGTTAAAACCGAAGGTCGTTGGCTTACTGAAGATGTTCAAAAAGGCGATACCATTTCCTCTTTGTTTGAGGACTTAAATATCCCGGCATCTGTAATGATGACAATTTTGCAAAATAAAAAAGCTGCAAAAGAAATCAATCATTTGCAATTAGGTGAGCATTTAGCATTCTTACTTAATGACGATAATATTCTTTTAGCTTTCGTAAAGCCTCTTGATGATAAACGTCAATTACGTATATATCGTGATGATATAAATAAAACAGATTTTACCTATGCTGTAGAACCTTTAGGCGCTCATTTAAGTGACAATAACGCCATTCCTGACGATGTTATTGCTAAATTTGAAGACAAAGAAAAAGCTTTAGAGAAAAAGACTGAAAGTAAGGTTGACAAAAAAACTGCCAAAGAGCCAACTGTTGTTGCTAAAAACGAAGACACTCAAAAGCCTAAGGTTGTCAGCTCTAAAGGACGCGGCCGCTTAGTTTTAGTAAAAATTAAGCGCGGTGAAACTTTCTCTGTAGCTGCTAATAAAGCTGGTATCACCTATTCTGAAATCAACCGTATTTTGCAGATGTTCAAAGGCCGTATTCAATTCTCAAAGAATATTAGAGCTGGCGATACTATGCGTGTATTGTTTACTGATGATAAAGGTAAAGGCAAGATTGCTGCAGTTGAGTTTAATTTAAGCCGTGGCGGTAAGATTAGCTCTTACTTAAATACCTCTGACAATAAGTACTATGATGAAAGAGGCTTAAGCTCAGTTAAGAGTTCCTTTAGACGTATACCGTTTAATGCTCGCGCTCGCATTACCTCACCATTTAACCCAGGTCGTCGTCACCCTGTGTTGAGAACCGTAAGACCTCATAACGGCACTGACTTTGGCTTGCCTGTTGGTACCCCAATCATCGCCCCGTCTGATGGTGTGGTTGATAAAGCTGCTTACTCAAGATCGGCTGGCTACTATATTGTATTGCGTCACAGAGGTGGCTGGTCTACCGTCTACATGCACTTATCAAAGCTTCAAGTACGTCAAGGACAGCGTATTAAAATGGGCTCAGTAATTGCACGTTCAGGAAATACCGGTATCTCCACCGGCCCTCATTTACACTATGAGTTACGCATCAATGGCAGACCTGTAAACGCTATGCGTGTAAATTTAGGCTCTCGTGATGTTGAGGTTAATAAAAAGCAAAAACAACGCTTTAGAAATACTGTGGCAAAATATAAACGAGACTTACATAAAGACTCGCTTATAGCCAAACAATAGTTAAAAAATGTTGCCTTATGGCAACATTTTTTTTGTTTTTTACTTTTACTTAAACTTTTTGCACATATCTTTAAATTTATAAATCTTATTACTCATAAATGGCGCAAACATTAGTCTTGGTGTTTGATAATTTTATTTAAAATCAAATACTTTATAAAAAAATTAGTTTTTATCTAGGCTTTATTTTCGTTTAACACGCAACCTTTAGACTTTAGGCACTTAATCAAACGTTCTTATATTTTAGATTGGATACCAAATAAAGATTCGTATCCAACATTTTGCTGACTTTAGATTATTTTGCTTATTAAGGGTATTTTTATGAAATTTGCAAAATCAGTTTTAGTCGCTGCAGTAATGGCAGCCTCTGCCATGTCTGTAAGCACCGCTTTCAATGTTGCAGTAGCAGGCAATGTTCAGGACAAAATTATCATTGCCCACAGAGGCGCTTCAGGATATCTGCCAGAGCATACTCTTGAGTCAAAAGCCTTAGCTTACAACATGGGTGTTAAGTACTTAGAGCAAGACTTAGCAATGACCAAGGATAACCGCTTAGTCGTAATCCACGATCACTTCTTAGATCGTGTTACTGATGTTGCAGACAAATTCCCTGGTAGGGCTCGTAAAGATGGTCGTTTTTATGTAATTGACTTTACCTTAGATGAAATTAAATCTTTAAACTTCACCGAAGGATTTGAAGTACAAAACGGTAAACGTGTTCAGGTCTATAAAGGCCGCTTCCCAATGTTCACCTCTACTTTCAAAATCCATACCTTTGAGGAAGAAATTGAATTTATCCAAGGCTTAAACAAGACTATGGGTAAAGATATTGGTTTATATGTAGAGACCAAAGCTCCATGGTTCCACAAGCAAGAAGGTAAAGATATTTCCAAAGCCACTCTTGAGGTCTTAAAGAAATATGGCTATACCACTAAAGATAGCAACGTTATCTTCCAGACCTTTGACTATCCAGATCTTAAGTATGTTGTAGACACCTTAATGCCACAGATGGGTATGAGTCTTAAGACTGTAGCCTTAATTGGCAAAAATGACTGGGGTGAGACTTATGAGCTTAAAGATGGCAAATGGGAACCATTTGATTTTAACTATCTCTTAAATCCAAAGAACTATCCTGAAATTGCTAAATATGCAACTGGTTTAGGTCCTACTTATGAGCAGCTCTTTGACCTTGATAAAACCACAAAAGATCATATCGTAGTTAATGATTTAGTTAAGAATGCTCATAAAAACGGCATGATTGTTCATCCTTATACCGTCCGTGCTGATGCTCTTCCTAAGTACTGCACTGATGTTAATGAACTCTACCAAGCCATCTTAATTGATGCTGACGCCGATGGCGTATTCACCGACTTCCCTGATCTTGGTGTAGCTTTCTTAGAAAAAGAGTCTTTAGCAAAATAATTTAAAACTTAAGTAAGACACACGCAAAACCGTACTTTAAAAAAGTACGGTTTTTTTATAGATAAAAATTATAAAAATAAGTGTTGTAACCTATTTCGCAAATTTTTATACCGTAAGACAAAGATTTAAAAAATTATAACCTTTATGTGATATGTTAAAGAAAAACATAAAAAGCTTGAGCTTATATAAGGAGACTTAAGATGGCCGAAAAAAAATTAGGCGGTTTTAATACAAAGCTTCAAGATGTTGATGACCGCTATTCTTGGATTAACGATATGATTAAAGCTCGTCAGGAGCTGGTGCTTATGTATATGAAACTATTAAATGTTTCGTTATCAAGAAGCTCTAACCGTAATGACGAATGCTATCCTTCCTACGAAGAAATCACTTCTTTTTGTGATCATTTAATTGATTATATCTCCCATGGACATTTTGATATATATCCAAAAATTATAGAACTTATGGAAAATGCTTCTGGTAGATCTTTATCAATTGCCAATCGCGTCATGCCTAAAATTGAACAGACCACCGAATATCTGATGCGTTTTAATGACAAATATGCAGAAGATATGGATGAGAAAAAAATACTCTCGCTTAAAACCGATTTAAGCGAGGTTGGTAAATGCCTTGAATTAAGATTTAGAAATGAAGATCGCTTAATTATTAGTTTGCGTCTTATTCACTCTATAATGTCATCAAATTAGCTTAGGCTTAGCGAAAAAAGCTCTGATACTCTGCGGATTCCTATGACCTCAATGCCAGATAAAGGTTGGCGCGGCATATTGTCAAAGGGAACAATAATTCGCATAAATCCTTGTTTTAAAGCCTCTATAATACGCTCTTGCCCATGCGCAACCGGTCTTACTTCTCCTGTAAGACCGATTTCTCCAAAGGCTGCGGTTGTTCTGTCTATAGCTTTATCTTGAAATGATGAAATCAAAGTCAGAACTAAAGGTAAATCAGCTGAGGTATCCTCAACTTTTACACCACCTACCACATTTACAAACACATCTTGATCGGCCAAATTAAAGTCTGCATGGCGATGTAATACCGACAAAAGCATCGATAAACGCCCTGAGTCTGTACCCAAAGATAAACGTCTTGGATTGCCATATTGAGATATATCGACTAAAGACTGCAATTCAACTAATAAAGGACGACTACCTTCCCATACAACCATTGCAAGAGAGCCTGGTGCTACCTTATCTTGTCTATTTAAGAAAATAGCTGAAGGATTTTTTACCTCTAAAAGGCCAGAGTCGGTCATAGCAAAAACTCCAAGCTCATTTACTGCACCAAAACGATTTTTATTGCAACGTAAGGTTCTAAAACGCATATCATTGCCTGTTTCAAGCATGACAGAACAATCAATACAGTGCTCTAAAATCTTAGGTCCGGCTAAAGATCCATCCTTAGTAACATGACCTACCATAAAAACCGCAATACCCGTCTTTTTAGCAAATTGCGTTAAAGCTGCAGCCCCCTCACGTACTTGGCTTACAGAACCAGGAGCTGACTCTATGCCATTTACGTGCATAACCTGAATAGAGTCAACCACCAATACCTGAGGTTTTTCTTCTAAAGCCAAAGCACAGATATTATCAATAGAGGTCTCAGCTGCAACACGCACCTTATCTGTTGGCAATCTTAAACGACTTGCTCTAAGTGCAACTTGCTCTAAAGACTCCTCTCCTGTTACATATAAGACCTTTACCTTATAAGAAAGCTTACATACAGTCTGTAAAAGTAAAGTTGATTTACCCGCACCTGGAGTTCCACCAATTAAAACAACAGAACCTTGAACAATACCGCCACCTAAGACGCGATCAAACTCCTGATAGCCGCTTGAAAGGCGCGGAGTTTTTTGAATATCAACTGCACTTAAAGACTTAATGCCGGTACCGGTGGTACCAGCAAAACCGCTTAAAGCGCGGTTGACAGCTTGTGCTCCTGGATTTTGCGCAGGGGTATCAAAGGTTTCACTTATGGTTCCCGCTTCCCCACACTCAGAGCAAATTCCCTGCCAGCGATGAAATTTAGCACCGCAATTTGAGCAGATATAGATACTTTTAGGCTTTGGCATANNAATTGTATTTAAAGCTAATTTAAGCAAAATTACGACTGCATTTAAGTCACAGACATTTAAGGCAAATTTAGCTTGAACTTTTACTTTTGGTTTGGCGTGATAGGCTATACCTAAATTAGCCTCAAAAATCATTTTAAGATCGTTAGCTCCATCTCCTAAAACAATTATCTGAGATTTATCAACCTGGTATTTTTTAGCTAATGCTAAAACGCCTTCGCGTTTTACATCAGCATCAACAATAGCTTTATCAACTTTACCTGTAAACAGGCCATCTTTCATTTCAAGAGAGTTGGCACATACCATCTCAAGCTTATATTTTTTCTCTAAAACCTCAATTAACTGTACAAAGCCACCTGAGCAAATACCACGAGACCATTTATGATCATAAGTAGTCTGCATCAGGTTATCTAAGCCAGAAGTCTCGGTCATAATTTCTTTTACATGAGATAAAACCTTGCAATCTCCGCCTTTTAACATAGAAACACGCTCTTTTAAGGATGAAGCAAAGTCTAGGCCTCCATGCATAGCCTTAGAGGTAATTTCAGCAACCTTTTCATAAACTCCTAAAGCTCTGGCAATTTCATCAATACCCTCAATTTGCACTGAGGTCATGTCCATATCTAAAACTAAAACGCCAGGCTTATTTAAATTAGGAATATCTTTTAAAGCAAAAATATCAAAAGGATATTTTTCTTCTAAATTGATTTTAGGTAAAAGATCTAAAACATCATCATTATCGCAAGTATATAACGCACCAAAAGTCTCTCTTTCTAACAATGTTCCTTGAAGGTTGAATTTTGATGAAACCTCTTTTTCTAAAGCTTTAACTAAAGCCTCATCAATTGAAGAGACACCCGCTAAAAAGACGTAAATCATGATGTTTTCCTAAAAATAGATTGCTAAAATTTTTATAAAGTACCGCTTCTGTAGAAGCTTCGTCTTGATTTAAAAGCTTTGATAAAACCTGATACTGCAATAAAGGTAAATCAAAATCATAAGTATAATGATTTTTATAATCGGCATCAGTTTCCAAAAGTATAAAGTCTGCAGGCACAAATTTCAAAAGCTCACTTACTTTTGCACTCTCTTTTACAAGATAACGACCAAAACTTAAATAAAATCCTAAATTTAAATACTCACGAGCTAATTCTTTTGAAAAATTAAAGCCATGAATCATGCCTCTTAATTTGCCTTTATATCCTTTAAGGATCTTTAAAAGATCACCATGTGTCTTATAAATATGAATACTTACAGGCTTATCTAAAGAAACCGCAATATCTAACTGTTTTTTTAAAATATCTTGCTGTAATGAAAGTGGTTTTCTTATATCAAGTCCACACTCGCCTATACCTAAACATAAAGGAGATGCTAGTAAATTAAAAAAAAGCTGCTCATTAAAAGAGTTACTTTCCACGTACCAAGGGTGGATCCCTGCTAAAAAAGGCGTGTGATATTTTAAAGAGAGTTTTTGATTTAAAAGAGAATCGTTTAAATCACAGCTTACAGCTAAAGGCAGAATATTTTTATCTATAAGCTTTTTTAAAAGCTGTTCCCCATTAGGGAACAGACTTATATGCACATGCGCATCAATGCGCATCTTAGTGCTCGCGAGTGGCGCTAAAGGTTACCTTAGGATAGCGCTCAATAGTAAGAGATAAGTTAACACCAGATGTTGCCAAGTAGGTTAAATTATCACCACCATCTAAAGCCAAGCCTTGAGGCACTCTATCACGCATCTCATCTAAGGCTTTAGGATCATCGGAGCTTAACCAACGAGCAGTAGTAACACTTACAGGCTCATAGATAGCATCAACGTTATACTCATGCTTAAGACGTGATACAACTACGTCAAACTGCAAGACACCAACAGCACCTACAATAAGATCATTATTGATAATTGGACGGAATAACTGTACAGCACCCTCTTCTGATAACTGCATTAAACCCTTTTGTAATTGCTTTTGCTTTAAAGGGTCACGCAATCTAATTCGACGGAAGAGTTCTGGGGCGAAGTTTGGAATACCGGTAAAGCGGATCTTCTCACCTTCTGTAAAGGTATCACCGATCCTCATAGTTCCATGGTTGTGAAGACCTATGATGTCACCTGCTACTGCAAACTGAGCTTGCTCACGCTCACCTGCCATAAAGGTTACAGCATCAGAAATTAAGATTTCACGGCCTAAACGGACATTATAAAGTTTCATGCCCTTATGATAGGTTCCTGAAACAATACGCATAAAGGCAATACGATCATGATGCTTAGGATCCATATTGGCCTGAATCTTAAAGATAAATCCTGCAAGTTTATCCTCATGAGCATCAACAGATCTCTCATCTGTTTCACGGCTTAAAGGAGATGGTGCCCAGGTGGTTAAACCATCTAACATGCAGTTAACACCGAAGTTACCTAAAGCTGTACCGAAGAATACAGGTGTTTGTTTACCCTTTAAGAACTCCTCTTCATCAAAAGGAGCATAACCGCCTTTTACAAGCTCAACCTCATCGCGCAGCTGTTGCCAAGCATCCTCACCGATGGCATTTGCAAGGTCTGGATTATCAATACCCTTAATTACACGTTGCTCTTGAATATGGAAGCCTTCACCTGAATGGTAGAGTAAAACTTCATCCTTTAAAATATGGTAAATACCTTTAAAAGATTTACCTGCACCTATAGGCCAGGTAATTGGTGCACAAACAATCTTAAGCTCATGCTCAACTTCATCTAAAAGCTCCAAAGGATCACGTGTTTCACGATCAAGCTTATTCATGAAGGTTAAAATAGGAGTACTACGCAAACGAGTAACTTCCATAAGTTTGCGTGTACGTTCCTCAACACCCTTTGCAGCGTCAATAACCATCAGGCAAGAATCAACTGCGGTTAAAACACGGTAAGTATCTTCAGAGAAGTCTTCGTGACCTGGGGTATCTAACAGGTTTACCATGCAACCATTGTAAGGGAACTGCATTACAGAGGTGGAAACAGAAATACCACGCTCTTTTTCCATATCCATCCAGTCAGATCTAGCAAAAGAACCGGTTGAACCACGGCCTTTAACCTCACCTGCTCTTTGAATTACAGAACCGAATAATAAAACTTTTTCAGTGATGGTGGTTTTACCAGCATCAGGGTGGGAAATAATTGCGAAAGTACGACGCTTTGCAATTTCTTTTAAAATCTTTTGATCTGCCATGTATATGCTCTGTCAGAAAATACGTAGTCTCTAAAATAAGACAAAATTTATTTTATTTAAAATCTATTATTTTAGCCCATCTGACGCTTGGCCTCAATCAAAGATAAAGACCTAAAACAAAGGAAAAAAATTGGCTCATCGCCAAATCTGTTGGATCCCTGGAAAATAATATACAAAATTGACCAGGGATCCTTTTAGCATTCAAGTGAATTGCCCCTAAATGAATTCATGATCCTCAAAAAGAAATACTCCAAATCTCTAAATCCATAAGCGAGTCTTTTTAAGACTTTTATCTTATTGTTTATCCCTTCAAGAACGCTTGTTCTAATCCTGTAAATACCTGAATTTGTTATACCATCTCGGTATCTTCTGTTTTGCACTTTGGCAAACTTAGTAATCTCTTGAACTTTTGACTGTAAAGCTAACCTTACCCATTCATCCCAAAGAGATTCTGACTCTTCTTTTGAGTGAGCATGGAATACTTCAGGTAATAGCTCTTTTAGCTCATTAGCTGCATATAAATCATGATAAAAGCTTAAAATATCATTAAGTTTTATTCTTTTTTCTTCTGATAAATTGGAGTTTTTTGTAAGTAACAGAAATCTTGAACGCTTTAAAAGAGAATAAGCATTGTCATCATTTTTGTTTTTATTTTCATAGGCAAGTCTTAGTCTTATGGCGCTTATAACAAGTCTTCCAAAGTTATAAACCATATGAAATAAATCATAGACAACCTTGGCATTAGGGCAGTACTTATTAACGCAAGTAGCAAATCCTGCATTTTGGTCCATTGCTACTGCTTTTATTTGTTTACAGCCCTCTGTACCGCATAATTTAAAGAAGCGATTAACCTCTCGTACAGTCTTACCCTTACCAACCCAAATAACTCTTTTAGTATCTAAATCAACAACTACAGTTGCATATTTATGGCCTTTCTTAATAGAGAATTCATCAATAGCAATGTGAGAGGCTTGACCTAAATTAAAGTATATTTTCTTTTTAAGGTATCGCTTATGAATTCTTTTGCAGGAAGACCAGCTTAAACCGGTTCTTTCAGCTGTATCTTTAATAGACCCGGCTCTTTCTAAATCTTCATTAACAGAGTCTGCAACCCTTGTTGTAAAGCGACTGTTTTCAGATAGGAACTCTATTTTTTCAGTGGAATATTTATTACAGAACTTACATTTAAAGGTTCTATAGGTAATAAATAAAACAGTCTTATACCCCAAAATGGAATCATCTTGTACAACTCGTTTTCTATATTCGTGAACAACTACATTCTTGCCTTTACACCTAGGACAGACAGGAAATTCACTGCAAGGCTCAAGATAAAAATGAATTTCTTTAGCTTTATCATCTATAAAATGGGAGGAAATCTTAAAACCTTTGAAAAAATGGTTTGTTAAATCAGATTGAAAATCGGGTACAATAGCCATAGGTCGTTCTCCTTGATTGATGGATTAGGGTTAATTCAATCTTAATTGGGAACGACCCTTTTTTTGTCTATTGGTATAACAAAATTAGATATAAAATTTTAGTTAGCCACAGATTTGGCGAAAAGCCAAAAAATTTGGATACTAGAAATGCAAAAAAAAACAGACACAGTTATACTGCTCTGCATTTTAAGATTTTTAGGAAATTTAAATTAGGAAGGATTTTCAATGGTGCCCAAGACGAGACTCGAACTCGTACTCAGTTACGAACTACCCCCTCAAAGTAGCGTGTCTACCAATTTCACCACTTGGGCTTGCCATCGAACGCGAACTATTTTAGCAAAATTTAATGCTTTGTAAATGCTTTTTTTATATTTTTTTATATTTTTTTAAACTTTTATTAAATTTTAATATTATCTATTTGATTTTTAAAATAAAATATTTTTATATTTTTTAATTTTTCGTAACTACTCAGAACCCTTAACCAAAATAGCCTCAGCATTGCCATTAAATGCAGCATTTAATGCTTCAAATGCTTTTATGCCGTGTTTTTGGGCGGTGCTGATAAATGACATGATTGTAAGATAATTCTGAGCTCCTTCTTTGCTCCGAAAACATCCTGAGACTTTTATCTTCGTTTTTACATTGCGAATGTCTCGTTCCGCTTGATTATTATCATACGGTACATCAAATTTTCTTAAAAAGAGGCATATCGCTTTCTTGAACTTAATTAGTCGTTCAATTAAAGCTCTGGTTTTTCCTTTCCTTATCCGTCCTCGTCTTTGTTTTATATTTGCCTGAGGTGGTGGAAATTCAATATTTGCTAAACTCATTATCGAGTCATATTCTTTATCTATTCTCTCTAATGTATGTTTTTCTATACTATATTTTCCTCTTTTTATTGCCACATCTTTTATCTGTTTCATGGTGATAAGCAGCTGTTTAAACCTAGAAGCCCAACTTTGGACTTTTTCGTTTTCTATGACACCATTAAGCTCTCTTAATAAATGTACACAACATACAGCATGCTCTTTTATATTTTCTAAATTCCAATATGAAGCCCAGCAGTCATGAACAGCTATACCTTTAAAGACGACTGATACCTCATTTGTTTTTATACCATCAAGTCCTCTTTTCTTATCTATGCTCTGATATGTAAATTCACTGTTTGATGCGTTGTGAACCCAATATAATGAGCCTAAAGCTCTGACTCCTGTTTCATCAAAATTTACCACTTCTGATGATATAAGATGCTGCTTTATGACTTTTATGATAGGGCTTACTTTTTGGGCACATGTTTCTACCATTGATATGATTGTGCCCTGAGAGATGCTTACACCAAATAAATCGCCTAAAAGCTCCTGTATCCTACTTATGCTTACAGCTCCTGTGGTATTTAAAATACTTGCTAAAACTGTAAAGCTTTTTCCGTATTGAACATGAGCCTTTACATCTTCAGGAAACTCTCCTCTAAGCTTTATGTCTCCTAAAGGACAAGCTACTGCCTTTAAAGATTGATGCTCTATTACATGTGTATTTACAACAGCCTCTACCACATATCTTGACTCACCACATGCAAATACATTGCCTAAAGATATGCATTTACTTAAGTTTGGACAAAACTTACACTTATTTGGAATATGTTTTTTTACCTCATCAGCATCATGAGGAATGCTCATACTGATGCCTTTGTGGCCCTTTTGTCCACCGGTCTTTTTTCCTGTTTTTTTCTCTAAGGCTTTTATTTCTTGAAGGTTTGTTAAAATCATCTTTTGATGGCGGTTTAGAGCTATTATTAGAATTTTGTCCTAACTGCCGTTTCAAGTCTTTTATGGTAAGTTGCAAATCTTCTATAGTTGCTACAAGGCGTTCATTTATTTTAATTTGGGCTTCTAACTGCTCTGACAACCGTTCAATCTGCTTTGTCTGATTTTCTAACTGTTCTGATAGTGATGCTTGTTGCATTTTAAGCATCATATTGAGCATAAAAGATAAGCTTTCGACGAGTACAGAAGTCTCATGGGAACATCTTGATTTAAGCTCCTCTGTTAGATGGGCAATCTGTTTTTTTAGCATTTTTATAAGATGTTTTATGCAAATTTGATAACGCTAAAAATCGATCTAGAACGATCATAAGATCGTCATCACGATCGATAAGTGAGAAAAATGACAAAACACTCCAAAGAAAAACAAGCTTTCGAATAAAGCCAAATATGCTCAAAATAAGGCATAAATTTTTCTTTGTATGAAAAAAAGCTCTTTCTATATAGAATGTGACATATAGCACAATGTAAAATTCTACTCACAACTTAATGTGGGGTTCTGAGTAGTTACTAGATTTTATATAATTATAAAGAAAAATATTTTGCAAAAAGGTAAAAAAATGGCAAAAATATTAAACAAAATGGTTTTCTTAGCTTTGGCATTATTTAGTGCTCATGTTTTTGCCAATAACAGCCAATTTGTGGATACAACTCAAGCACAAAACTATAGAGGCAGTGTCATAACTGTTTGCGGTTTTGCCTATCAAGTTGTAGAGAAAACGCAATTTTCATACGTAAATTTTGATAGAGAATTTCCAAATCATAGTTTTACTCTATTTATCACCGAAAAAAACAACTACCCAAATTTAAAACAATATGAAAAAAGAAATATCTGCGCAAAAGGACGTATTGGCATTTATAAAGGAAAAGCAGAAATTACTAACCCTAAAAATATTGTAATTGTTGATTAACATGAAAAAGGCATCGCCAAGCGATGCCTTTTATTCTTTAATATCTATAACTTATTTCGTTTTGATTTAAAAGCTTTCCTTCTTTCCCCGTTAAAAGCTTGTGATAAATTACATCATATAAAATTACATTCTGCACATATTTACGCGTTTCATTAAACGGAATATTTTCAACATAAATTGCAGCATCGCGCTTAAGTCCATCTTTTGAGGCCCATCTTAATACTCTGTTAGGCCCTGCATTATACGCGGCAGCTGCCAAAATACGATTATTATCAAACTTATCTAACATATCTCTTAAATAAGCAGATCCCAAACGAATATTGTTATCTGGCACAATAAGATCATAAACACCGCCATACTGCCAATTATTCTTTTTTGAAACATGCTTTGCAGTAGCTGGCATTAACTGCATAAGGCCTACTGCACCAACAGGAGATCTAACAGCTGGATTCATCATGCTCTCTTGACGTGAAATGCCATATAAAAATGACAAAGACACGTTTTGTGAAGATGAATGCTTTTTATATAAATCAAGATAAGCCACAGGGAAGCGATAGCTTAAAGCATCCCATCTTTTACCTATAGCAATACTTGATATAGCGTAATTAACATTACCTGTTTTCAAAGCCCAATCTGCCATCAAAAGAGCTATATCATTACTTGCTGTTTTGGCAATTTCTTTCCACTCTAAAGAAGCATTAGCATCCCCCATTGCATTTAACTCAAAGAAACGCTGAACAGCTTTATTTTTAGCCACAGTTGTAGGCCATTTAGCTCTTTTTGAAAGACCCTTTTGATTAAATGGCATACGCATACCTAACTCTTGAGCTGCCATAAATCCAAAGAAAGAACGATCTTTTGCAACTCTTGTTAAAATGGCCTTTCCTTGACGCTCTCTGCCAATTTCCAAAGCTGATCGTCCCTTCCAATAGCGCCAGTTAATTTGTGATCTGACATTATCCTTAAGGAAATCTATAAGAGCATAAACATTACGCCACTCAGAAAACCAAATAGCGCGACGAGCTCGCATCTCTTTTAAATCATCACTCCACCCTACTGCAGGTAGGTTATTATCAACCCATCTTATTTGCTCTTTAGTGCTATTACGGGATAAAAAATTATAAGCAATGATTTGTTTGATACCTAAAACCTCAGCCTCACTTGGGCTATACATTGAGGAGAATTTCTCAAAATTTGCTACAGCATCTTGAGGGTTATTCTTAGCATAACGCTTAAAAGCTAATACTGCCGCTCTATGCCCATCTACATTGCCACTGATATTGTCATTTAAAACATTTAAAGGATTGTCATAAAGAGACATTTCCAATGATACGCGCGAGGCAAAATTAGTTCCTTGTAAACGGCTTGCCAAAGCTCGAGTTTGAGACTCATATCTATTTGAAATATAAGCTTTTTCAAATTTTTCAAGCAAAGTTTTGCTATTTAAATATCCCTTTTGTGCCCATAAAGACATAAGCCCAAAACAAGAGTCTGGATATACTGTCAATCTTTGATAAAGAGATGAAGCAAAGGCTACTGCACCACTGCTAGCCTTTTTCATTTGCCATGAAGCTTCATAAAAGCGACACATAGCACGAGTCTCTTTAGAATTTAGAGCTACATTGTCTGGATATGGTTTCTTTTTATTAAATAGCTCTAAAACCTGTTTAAACTGACCGTGATTTGCAAAATACTCTATATAAGTATTTTTTAAAAACTCGCCTAACTCTACATGCTTTTTAGATTTAATAAATTTTTTTACTGCACTGTATTTGGAAGCATCAGGATCTTGTGACAAATACCAATAATCAATATAAATTGACAGTGGATAATCTTTTAAATATTCTTTTTTAAGTCTCAATCCTTCACTGATATCACCACTTTTCATAGCTTTTTTAGCTAGCATAAAAGCTTCACGTTGCTCTATCAGCTTAGGTGTTTCCTTAACTAAAGGATTTACATTTATTTGCTGATTATTTTGAGGGTTTCCGGTTATAGCATAAGTGCACAACGGAAGCAGCAACGCTGCAAAGGCTAAAGACTTTTTAAAAAAGAACATGAATTATTTACCACAGGTGTTTTAAAGAGCTAAATATTTTATTTAAATAATTTAGTCTTAAAAAGATTGTCACGAATAAGATTCAAAGCAAAGCTTTAAGATTAACAGAGTATAGATCAAAGTTGGCTTTACCAAAATATAGGTATGCAAAATTTGAAAGCAAAAAAAATCCTGCCTATTGAGTAGATTAAACAAACTCAAAAAAGCAGGATTATTTTTAGAAAGGTCCCAAAAAGTGCGTTTATAGATAATTAAGCGCACTTTTTTGTTTACATAATTTATTTTTACAAAAAATAACCCTCTGATTCTTCAATCTAATTTTGTTTATTACGCTATTGCCAAAGCTTTTATTTTATCGTATACTAGATACGTATTAATTATTATCTATCGGTATCTTCCTATGGCTGTTATAAACCCTCCAAAATTACCTTCTCTTCTTTTAAATAAAGGTCCTAAAGGTGGTTATTATGTATATACCTATCAAAATATTTGGGATGCCGATAAAAAGCGTTCTAGAAGGGCTAATTCTAAAAAAGTTGGAGTTATTTTAAATGGAGGTAAGGAAGGTCTTATTAAGTGGGATGAACACTTTATTAAAGATTATCCTGAACTTGAACACTTAGATGTTTTTCGTGAAGGACGAAAGTATGTTTTTAAAGCCAAAGAGCCTCAGATAAACTCTTTAGACTTTTATAAAAACACTAAAATCTATCATGCTGGTGCTACTTTTGCTTTAGATTATATTGTTTCTCAATCAAATATAGGTAAAGCCTTATCCCGTGTCTTTTTTAAATACAATGATTATTTAAAAATTCTATCTATAGCGTATTATCTTATTCTTTGTAAAAACAATAAAATATCTCAGTTCGAAGAATTTTCTGAATGTACAAGACTCCCTTATCAGAGAGTACTATCTCCAAGTTCTATTTATCGTTTATTTGAAAGAATTGATGAAGAGAAGGTTGATAGATTTATTGAAATCATGAACGATTATTATTTTAAAAATCGAGATGAGAATGATTACGTTTATCTAGCTTTTGACTCTACATCCATATCAACTTATTCTCCCAATTTGCGTTTTGCCGACTTTGGTAAAAATAAAGATGGCGATGATTTATATCAGTACAACGTTCTTATGTTAGTTGAGCAAGATTCTGGTATTCCTTTATTTTATCGTGCTTACAATGGTGCGGTTCCTGACATTGTTACCTTAAGACGCACTATTGCTGATGCTACACGCCTTAAATTTAACAAAAATATAGTCTTTGTTTGTGATAAAGGTTACCCTTCTGCCTCTAATATCGATGATTGCTTACGTAACAACATAAGTTTTGTTTTTAATATGAGGACTAATATTAAAAATTGTCTTATTCAACAGGAAATAGATGAGGCTTACAATCGTTTAATATCTAGAGCAAATTTTAATAAAAAGCTTAATCAACATGTTTATACAGTAAAACTTAAATGGAAATATGCCTCTATTTTAGTTGAAGGCAAAAATAGACGATTTGATGAAGAAAAAGAGCTGTTCCTTCATTTTTATTACGATCCTGACTTACGTTTCAGCTCTGAAAAGGCAATCAACTATAATGCTGCTACTGTCTGTGAATTATTAAATGACGGATTTGAACTTACAAATAATATACATAAAACTATAAAAGACAGATACTTAGAGTCTATCAAAGATGATTGCGGCAATGATATATGGGTAATATCCGATATTCTTGTTGAAAAGAACCTTAAATATCGTGGTATTAGAGCCTTACTTAGTGATTGTGAAAAAGATCCTTGTGTTTGCTATCAAAAATATTATGACAGAGCAGAAGTTGAATATGCATTTAATACCTTAAAATACCGTTTAGCTTGCAATCGTCCAAGATGTCATAAAGATAAAAGCTTATCAGGCCGACTGTTTACTCAGTTTATCGCAACAACCTTATCTATAATGGTAAGAAAACGCCTACAAAAATATAAAAAAGCTGTTAAAAATAAAGTAATTAAGGGCAAAATAATCTATTCAAGTGATGGCAAGTTACTTTCAAGTTTAAACAATATATTAGTTAAAGTAACTCCTGAAGGAAATCTTTACGATGAGGTAGTAGGTAAAAAAGCTGATTATTTTAGAGCTTTAGGTATACCTCTTCCAAGTTCAACTCCTCAAGGTTTTGATCCTTTGTCAGGTCTTATGGATGAGCAAGAAGCAGAAAATGATCTTGATAAATTAGATCCTATTTTAGATGGCCTTTATTACGAAGAAATATAAAAAGCCCAACTTACTCTGAGACAAACTCATTTGTGTTGGACTTTCATGGTGCGTCAACCTAGATAACTAAATTGACGCACTTTTTGGGGAAAGGTTTTATTAACCGAAAATATTGATGTAGCCTACAACCAATAAAATGGCAATAATTACTGGGAGGACAAACTTAAAGTAGAGATATAAAGCAGGATTGAGCTTTAAGCCGTCACCTGTATTAACCTCTTCGATATAACGCTTCCAGCCCATGCCAGTCTTGCAGGTAATAAACAATACAAATAATAAAGAACCTAAAGGCAGAATATTATTTGAAATAATAAAGTCCTGCATATCTAAAATGGTACTATTGCCGCCTAATGGATGAACAAAGTCTAAGACGTTGTAACCTAATAATGGAGGAACGGCTAAGGTCATGATAATGCAGAAGTTTACAATTACCGACTTGGTTCTTGAGATATTGAATAACTCCATGCAAATGGCAATGATACTTTCAAATACAGCAATTAAAGTAGACATTGCAGCAATTAACATAAACATGAAGAATACAGAGCCCCAGAATCTACCAAAGGCCATATTGGAGAATACGGTATTCATAGTCACAAACAATAAGCTTGGGCCTGCATCTGGCTGTACGTCATAGCTAAAGCATGCAGGGAAGATTACAAAACCTGCAAGTAAGGCAACTAAGGTATCTAAAATACCAATATAGACAGACTCAGTTAATAAGGTATGACGCTTGCTCATGTATGAGCCGAAAATCTCAATTGAGCCTTGACCTACACTTAAGGTAAAGAATGCCTGACCCATAGCAGCCCATAAAGCCTGAGCGAAACCATTTTCCTCTACACGTGACCAATCAGGTTTTAAATAGTAAGAGATACCCTCAGCAAAACCTGGCAGAGTGAAAGAGCGAATTGCCATGAATAATAAAACGGCAAACATTATAAGCATTAAAGGCTTAGTAATGCGCTCAACACCACGAACAACGCCCATACCAACAATAATGAATGAGACTAAAACCACAGTAGTCATGCAAACGAACATAACGAGAGGATTTTGTAAAAGACCTTCAAAATGTGCAGAAGCTGTAGCCTGAGTTAAATTATCACCAAAATTTCCACAAGCAAAGTTATAGCAGTAATAAAGCATCCAACCTGTAATCAGGCCATAGAATGACATTAAAACGTAGCTTCCTGGGATCTGCCAGAACTTATTCCAATTCCAATGAGAACCCTTTTCCTGTAAGGTCTCATAGCAACGAGCAATAGAACGACGAGATGCACGACCTACAGCAAGCTCAATGGTTAAAAGTGGAATACCTACACCAAAAAGGAAAAGCAGGTATAAAAGCACAAATAAAGCTCCACCATATTGGCCTGTAATATAAGGAAAACGCCAAACATTACCAAGGCCAATAGCGCATCCTGCCGCTATCAACAAAAAGCCTAAGCGCGTTTTAAATTGTTCACGATTATCCATTTTTGTTTCCTAATTATTATTTGGCAAACATGCCAATATATCCTTGAACGAAGAGTGTAATTACAACTAAAGGGAGCACGATACGGTAATACCACAGTGCCCAAGAAGGAAGCTTTATACCCTTGCCTGTATTGCACTCTTTTGCATAGCCTGAAAAACCCCAGCCACGCTTAAGAACTACATACAGGATGTAAACCATAGCGCCTAAAGGAAGAATATTCAAACTCAAAACAAAATCATAAGTGTCCAAGATAGTACTTTCCCCTCCCATAGGATGTATGTTACTCCATAAGTTATAGCCAAACATACAGGGAAGTCCTAAAATCAATACTGCCAGGCAATTGCCAACAACAGCCTTAACTCTACTGCACTCAAATAGATCAATGCTAATACCAATTAGGTTCTCAAACACCGCAATTAAGGTAGAAATGGCTGCAAAAAGCATAAAAAGGAAGAATAAACCTCCCCAAAGCCATCCCAATTCCATATTTGAGAACACAGATACTAATGTAACGAAAATTAAGCCTGGACCTGAACCTGGTTCAATTCCATAACTAAAGCAAGCTGGGAAAATAACTACACCTGCTAAAAGCGCTACAAAAGTATCTAAAGTTGTGATAATTGCTGACTCATAGAAGAGGCTATATTTTTTGCTCATATAAGAGCCAAAAATCTGAATAGAGCCTACTCCTAGACCTAAGGTAAAGAATGCCTGTCCCATAGCTGCAGCTAAGGTAGTCATAAGACCTGATCCTTCAATATTTTCAAAATTTGGCATCAGGTAATAAGTCATACCCTCTTTAAAGCCAGGTAAGACAAAAGAGCGCAATGATAAAAATATCAACAGCAAAAACAGTAACACCATCAATGGCTTAGTAATGCGTTCTACGCCCTTTTTTAGGCCACAGGCACAAATTGCAAAGGCACCACAGGTAACAATTAAAGTGCACAAAAACTGCATTGCAGGTTTTGACAACATGTCACCGAAGATAGCACCAGCTTTGCTCTGATCAATTTGACTATCAAGAGTACCTGTAAATACTAATACCGTATAGTAGAGCATCCAGCCTGTAACCAAGCTGTAAAAGGCCATCAATACATAATTGCCTAAGATCATCCAGTACTTATTTAACTTCCAGTTTCTATTTGGAGTTAAATTTTCAAAAGAACGTCCTAAACTTGAGCGTGAAGCACGTCCTACAGCAAGCTCAATACTTAACATCGGCAAACCGATCAAAAGTAAAAAGCATACATAGATAAGCACAAAGATTGCCCCACCGAATTGACCGGTAATATAGGGAAAACGCCAGACATTGCCCAAACCAATAGCGCAACCTGCCGTGATCAGCAAAAAGCCCAATCTTGAAGAAAATTGTTCACGAGCCACAATTTTACCTTTAACCGAATACGGTTATATAACCGTTAACTACTAAGAAGAAGATGACAACTGGCAGAACATAACGGAAGTATTTTTCTGTCCAACGTGGCATCTTCGGACCTTTACCTAAATTTGCCTCTGCTAAATACTTATCAAAGCCCCAACCATGTCTCCAGGTAACAAAGATAAGATATAAGAGAGCACCTAAAGGTAAGATATTATTAGAAATAAGGAAGTCCTCTAAGTCAAGGAATGTACTGTTTCCGCCCAATGGATGAACATCCTTCAATAGGTTAAATCCAAATAAACATGGTAAAGAGATAAGCAGTACGACAACGAAATTACCTACAACAGCACGACGTCTTGATGTGGTAAACATTTCCATTGAAATTGCAATGATATTCTCAAATACAGCAACAACAGTAGATAAAGCTGCAAAAGTCATAAATAAGAAGAACAGACCGCCCCAAATGCCACCATTTTCCATATGAGAGAAAATAGACACTAAGGTAATAAAGACAAGGCCTGGGCCTTGATCTGGCTGTACATCATAACTAAAACATGCAGGGAAAATAATAAGACCTGAAATAAAGGCTACCATGGTATCTAAAACAGCAATATTGATACCTTCAGTGGCTAAGGTGTGATCAGATGGTGCATAAGTTGCAAAGATCTGAATTGCACCAATACCAATAGATAAGGTAAAGAATGCCTGAGCCATAGCTGCAGTTAAAACCTCAGCTAAGCTATGCTGATTAAACACCTCAAAGTTTGGGGCTAAATAATAGCGAATACCCTCAGAAAAGCCTGGTAAGAAGCAAGATCTAATAGCCAAGAAAATCATGATACTAAATAAAATAATCATCATTGGCTTGGTAATACGCTCAACGCCCTTTCTAAGACCCATGGCGCAAACACCAAAGCCTATAGAAACAACAGCCAGCATATTAGTGAGCATATCTGCAGGGGAAGAAATCATCTTACCAAAAGCCTCAGCGGCTACTTTAGCGTCAGTATTGACACCAAACTCACCGGTAAAGCCTTTGATGCAATAAAACATCATCCAGCCTGTTACAACTGTATAAAATGACATAAGCACATAGTTGCCAAAAATCATCCAATACTTATTTAAATGCCATTTAGAACCTTTTTTCCTCNNTAATGCTTCAAAAGAACAAGCTAAGCTTCTTCTTGAAGCACGACCTATAGCCAGCTCAACGGTTAACATTGGCAGGCCCAAGGTAAATAAGAAAAATAAATAAATTAAAACAAAGATTGCGCCACCGTACTGTCCAACGATAAAGGGGAAACGCCAGACATTACCTAAACCGATTGCACAACCTGCTGCAATTAACACAAATCCTAAACGGGAAGAAAAATGCTCACGTGTCGCCATTATATATACCCAGTTAAAAACCCAAAAAGCCCGAATGTCTGAGACGTCCGGGCTAAATCATTTATATTACAAATAGTTATGAAGCCTATTTTTAGGCTTTGCTTTCATTATCATCTAAGACACGTTCATCTTGCTCTTTAGACTGAGTTTCCTCAGAAGCAACTTCATTTGACTCAGACTTTACCTGCTCCTTTTGTCCATCTTGAGCTTCTTCTAAAGCACTATCACTGTCATTGGCAGCAGCAGCTGCGGCTGCAGCTGCAGCTTCATCAGTTAAAGCCTTAATGGATAAACGGATACGGCCAGTATTGTCAATGTCCAATACGCGAACACGAACATTATCGCCTACACGCAGATAATCGCCTACATTCTCAACACGCTCATCTGTAATCTGAGATATGTGTACGAGACCGTCACGGCCTGGAAGAATATTAACAAAAGCACCGAAATCAGTAATACGGACAACTTTGCCATCGTAATCCTGACCAACCTCTACGTCAACCAGAAGCTCTTTAATGCGCTTTATTGCAGCATTTGCAGAAAGTTCTGATGATGCAGAAATCTTTACAGTACCATCATCGGCAATATCAATCTGAGAATTGGTGTCAGACTGAATAGAGCGAACATTAAAGCCACCCTTACCAATAACGTCTTTTACCTTATTTACTGGAACTTTAATGGTTACAAGGCGAGGAGCATATGGAGACATGTTCTCTCTTGGTGCAGGAAGAGCCTGTTGCATAACATTCAACAAGTGAATGCGTGCTGCATGAGCATCAGTTAAAGCCTGCTGCATGATCTCACGGGTAATACCGTCAGTCTTAATATCCATCTGTAAAGCAGTTACACCTTCACGTGAACCTGCTACCTTAAAGTCCATATCACCTAAGTGATCTTCATCACCCATGATGTCAGTTAAGATGGCTACACGATCACCCTCTTTAACAAGACCCATTGCAATACCAGCTACAGGAGCCTTAATAGGAACACCTGCATCTAATAAAGATAAGCAACCTGAGCATACAGAAGCCATGGAAGAGGAACCATTGGACTCGGTGATCTCAGATACTACACGAATGGTATATGGGAAATCCTCAGTATTTGGTAAAACAGCCTTTAATGCACGCTTTGCAAGACGGCCATGACCAATCTCACGACGTTTTGGAGAACCGATAAGACCAGTCTCACCTACGCAGTAAGGAGGGAAGTTGTAATGCAGAATAAAACGCTCTGTACGAACACCAGTCATGTCCTCAAAAGTCTGGGCATCGCGCTCAGAACCTAAGGTACAAGTACCAATAGACTGAGTCTCACCACGAGTAAATAAAGCAGAGCCATGAACTCTAGGCAAAATACCAGTTGCAATGGTAATAGGTCTAATCATACGTAAAGAACGACCATCAATACGATTTTCACCGCTTAAGATACGCTCACGTACAATATTGCGCTCAAGCTCAAAGAAAATCTTAGCAATATCCTGACCCTTTTCAGCCCACTCCTCATTAGAGGTAGTTAACTTTTCAATAGTCTCTTTCTCAATTGCAGCTAACTTATCTTGACGCTCAAGCTTATCAACAATACGGAAAGCCTCACCAACTGCTTCAGAAGCATCAGCTTTAACAGCTTCAACTAACTTCTCATCTTCAGCTGGGGCCTGCCAATCCCATACAGGACGGTCAGCTTTCTTAGCAAATTCTTTAATATTTGTAATAACTTCTTGTAACTGTTCCTGACCGAACATTACTGCGCCTAACATTACAGACTCAGGAAGCTGATTGGCCTCAGACTCAACCATAACAACAGCTTTCTCAGTACCAGCTACAACTAAGTCAAGATCAGATTTTGCAGTTTCAGAAGTCAACGGATTTAAAACATATTCACCGTTGATATAACCTACACGAGCTGCGCCTAAAGGACCATTCCAAGGAAGGCCAGATGAAGCTAAAGCAGCAGATGAGGCAATAATAGAAATGATATCAGTAGGAATCTCAGGATTTGCTGACATTACAGTAACAACAACCTGAACCTCATTAACGAAAGCATCTGGGAATAAAGGACGCAGAGGACGGTCAATGAGACGTGAAATTAAGGTTTCACCTTCAGTTGCACGGCCTTCACGACGGAAGAAAGATACTGGAATCTTGCCGGCTGCATAAGAACGTTCTTGATAATTTACGGTTAATGGGAAGAAATCACGACCTGCGACCTCTTCATGACGATTGCAGACGACTGTGGCAAAGACGGTAGTATCGTCCATAGATGCCATAACGGCTGAGTCAGCCTGACGACCAATTGCACCGGTTTCTAAAGTGATAGTATGACGACCGTATTTGAAGGTGTGCACGGTAGGCTTTAAATTCATTAAAATTCTCCACAAGGATCCGTCTTTATTATTGTGCCTCTTGACGGATCTGATAAAAATTGGGCGGCATTAGATGCCGCCCTATCCAGACGCCGGATTAGCGACGGAGCTTTAACTTCTCGATAATGGCAGAGTAACGAGCCAAATCAGAGGACTTAAGATAGTCAAGCATCTTACGGCGCTGAGCAACTAAGCGTAATAAGCCACGACGGCTGTGGTGATCTTTCTTATGAGTTTCAAAGTGCGGCTGCAGATCAGTGATTCTTGCAGTTAAAAGGGCAATCTGAACCTCTGGATAACCGGTATCCTGTGGATTACGACCAAACTCAGCTACGATTTTTGCTTTCTGTTCAACAGTTAAAGACATTTTTTATGCTCCTTTGTGATGGAAAATAACAGACCCCCTCAGACCGATCACAAACTCAGTTAAGGGCGCACAAATTCTACCACAATACAAACGCCGTTTCGACAAAAATCTCTGTGTTATTGGGCAACATCGAAAATTTTTATTCAGAGTTTTTTTCATAGTTTGCGTTTAAGAGCATTTTGCTTCTGCCGGCTGCAGACGCATATCGCTTTTATTGACTTTGCTAATATAAAGCTTTTTAAGCCAATTTTTCTTAAATTTTAATGAATTCCTTACAAGGATCTCAAATTATAAAAAAAGCAATAAAAAAACTTTTTAAAAGTCAAATAAACTAATTTAAAAAAGTTATAAATCTTTTTCAATTTCTTTATTATTGTGCCCTAAAATCATCAGCTGTTTTCTATATAAAAAAGATTAAATCTTATAAAAGACACCAAAATTCTTGTTATATATTCTTATTTATATATAGAAATAAAAAATCACTTACTAATATTTTATTTACAGAGTTTTTATACTTTCCGTAATAAATACAAAAAGAAATAGAATAGCTTTTTATAAATTAGGTATACATTTCGGTATACATTTCGGTATACATTTCGGTATACATTTTGCCTTAAATTCAGTATAAACCATATGAAACGCTTTTAAACCATATAAAACGCTAATTAGATGATAAATAAGGCAATTTTTAAGAAATGAAGGGAATTTTGGACATAAAAAAACCGTCCAAAAAGACGGTTATTGGTGGAGGTGGAGGGAGTTGAACCCTCGTCCCAAAAGATTTCATCTTCGGCACTACATGTTTAGGCAATCCTTAATCTCGACACCAGCTGCGGACCGCCACGCCACTAAATGCCCAGTCTGAAAAAATCTTTAAAGCTTCCACCTCAGACGGGGTTTCCACTCGATCTAGTGAAGAACCGACCCCAGTAAGACTAAGCGTCACTAGAAAGGCTTAGAACTGAGGGCTCTGAGCAGGTTATTAAGCTGCTAAAGCGTAGGTTTCGTCGTTTGCGACTATTTTAATGCGAATTTTTAACGAGGCCCCGCACCTCGACATGCTCCTAGGAATCCACGCTTCCCGGTCGAAACCAAAAACACCCCCAGGTCATTTAATTATATACATTCCGGATAAAGCTGCAAGCGCTACAATAATAATTATCAAAAAAAGCTTGAGAAAAATGGCTTTTTTACCAATTTTTACAAATAGCTGGTATAATCGCGAAACCTTTATGTCGGCTCTATCTCACCATTATCTGTCCGACATTACAAACAAACCTAAATTTCACCACGCCCCACCTTGATGGAGCAATTTTATTAAGCCGCGGATCCCTTACAGGATGCCGCAGGGGATTTATTTTTTTATGAAAAACACCAGCACTTTTATTCCAGCGCTGCTTACATGCCTTAAAGAAGGCTATACATTAAAACAATTTAGAATTGATATCATAGCTGGTATCACCGTTGCAATTGTAGCATTGCCTTTGGCTATGGCTATGGCTGTGGCAAGTGGAGCCTCTCCTGACAAAGGCCTTGTAACTGCTGTAGTTGCCGGATTCTTCATCTCTTTTTTAGGAGGTTCTAGAGTTCAAATCGGTGGCCCTACTGGTGCCTTTGTTGTGGTGATTTTTGATGTTATTACAAGATTTGGTTTTGACGGTTTAATTATCGCTTCTATCATGGCCGGTATGATTTTGATTGTTTCAGGTTACGCCAAACTTGGAAAGCTCATCAAGTTTATTCCCTATCCTGTTATTACCGGTTTTACCTCTGGTATTGCTGTAATTATTGCCTCATCCCAAATTAAAGACTTCCTGGGATTGACTGTTAAAAATGTTCCAGCTGACTTCATAGGTCAATGGTCATGCTACTTTGCTCATGTAAATGAAACTAGCATCTATGCCGTAGCTTTAGGTGTTCTCGGTTTTGCTTTAATTGCAATTTGTAAAAAGATTTCACCACAAATTCCATCTTATTTAGTTTCAATTATTGCTGTATCCTTAGTAGCTTTTATTGCCAATCTTCCTGTTGAAACTATTGGCAGTCGCTTCCCTAACTTACCTACAGGTCTTCCAATGCCTGTTTGGCCAGAATTGTCTTTTGAAACTATAAGAGAGCTTATACCTTCAGCTTGTACTATCGCTTTCTTAGCTGGTATTGAAGCTTTACTTTCAGCTGTAGTTGCCGATGGCATGATTGGTCATAAACACTCTTTAAACCAAGAACTTATAGGTCAAGGTGTTGCCAATATTGCCTCAGGTATCTTCGGTGGCCTTCCTGCCACAGGTGCAATTGCCCGTACTGCAACTAACGTAAAGGCCGGTGGCCGAACTCCTATTGCAGGTATTGCTCATGCTGTTTTCTTACTTGTATTTCTTTACACCGCAATGGACATCTTAGCGTTTATCCCAATGGCTGCTTTAGCTGCTGTCCTGTTTATGGTGTCTTGGGGTATGAGTGATGTTAAACATTTCACCCAAATTGCAAAGATTTCTCCATCAGATCGCACCATTTTATTTTTAACCTTTGCTCTTACTGTATTGGTTGATTTAACTGTTGCCATCGGTGTTGGTGTAACTTTCGCCTCGCTTTTGTTCATGCGCCATATGTCCAGATCTCTTGAGATTAAACGTCACTACAAAACATCTGAATATGAAAGTCAGGATGGAGATATTGGTAATGAAAATGTAGATATTCCTGATGATGTAATCGTGCTGCAGATTAACGGACCTTTATTCTTCGGCGTTGCCACTGAGTTTTGTGACAAATTAAATACCTTAGAAGAAATGCCTCGTATTCTTATTTTACGCATGAGGTTTATGCCATACCTAGATGCTTCAGGAGAATCATCCATTGAAAATATTATTAAGGTATGTCGCGAACACCATACTTTTGTAATTTTCTCAGCTATGCGTTCTCAACCTAGAACTATTTTAGAAAAAGCTGGTGTACATAAGAATTTAGATGGAGCCTTAGCTGTCGACTTTGATCATGCTTTAGCTATGGCAAAAGAGCTTTTAAATGATCCTGAATTTATGAAAAAACATCAGGATCCTAAAGCTTAAAAAGAAGATTTAACTTAAAAAGCCTTTTCATAAAAATGAAAAGGCTTTTTTTAGGTCAGAACTTTTTTTTACTGAGCGCGGAAGTTTTTCTTCATAATACGCTCTTTATCACGAGCCCACTGCTGATCTTTAATGCTATCGCGCTTATCGTGTTCTTGCTTACCACGAGCCAAAGCTATTTCAATTTTAGCCCAAGGGCCTTTCCAATACATTTTAAGAGGAATTAAGGTATAGCCTGAACGTTGAACCTTGCCGATTAAACGAACAATCTCTTTTTTATTCAACAAAAGCTTACGGGTACGAGTAGGATCGCTAACCACGAAAGCACATGAAGTTTTCAAAGGGTTAATAAGAGAACCCAATAAGATAACTTCTCCATCTTTAACTGTTACATAAGCATCAGTTAAATTGCATTTGCCAGCGCGCAGTGATTTAACTTCCCAACCCTGAAGCTCCAGACCGGCCTCGTAGCGCTCTTCAATAAAATATTCAAAGCTCGCTTTACGATTTACCGCAATCGTGTTGCTATCATGTTTAGGCTTTTTAGATGCCATTGAAGATTTCTCCGTAATAAATAATCCATCTACAATAGCGCATCTTAAGTATTATGCGCAGATGTTTTGTTATTCTAGGGCAAAAACACCGAATTTGCATCTAAAAAAGAGATTAGCCTTTATTTTTTAAAATAATTTTATACACAAAGCAAGTTTTTCACCTTACAAATCCCCACCTGCAATAAAACGCCTTATATTGGCTTTATTAGCCTAAGACTGATACAATTTAGGCAGTCTAACTTTTGAGGAACATAGATGGCTCAGTTCATTTATACAATGAATCGTGTTGGCAAAATCGTGCCACCTAAAAAACAAATTTTGAAAGATATTTCTTTATCTTTCTTTCCAGGAGCAAAGATCGGTGTTTTAGGTCTTAACGGTGCTGGTAAATCTACTTTAATTAAGATTATGGCCGGTGTTGATAAAGACTTTGAAGGTGAAGCCCGTCCACAACCTGGTATTAAAATTGGATATCTCCCTCAAGAACCTGTTCTTGATATGGAAAAGACTGTTCGTGAGGTTATCGAAGAATCTTTTGCTGAGGTAAAAGCCGCTTTAACTCGCCTTGATGAAGTTTATGCAGCTTATGCCGAGGAAGATGCTGATTTTGATGCTTTAGCCAAAGAGCAAGCTAAACTTGAATCTATCATTCAGGCATTTGATGGTCATAATATTGATGTACAAATAGATAAAGCCGCTGATGCTTTACGTCTTCCTCCTTTTGAAAGAAAGATTAAAGTATTATCAGGTGGTGAGCGTCGTCGTGTAGCTTTATGCCGTCTACTTTTAGAAAAGCCTGATATGTTACTTTTAGACGAGCCTACCAACCACCTTGATGCTGAATCTATAGATTGGTTAGAGCAGTTCTTACATCAATACTCAGGAACTGTAGTGGCAGTAACCCACGACCGTTACTTCTTAGATAATGTCGCCGGTTGGATCTTAGAGCTTGACCGTGGTGAGGGTATTCCTTGGCAGGGTAACTACTCAAGCTGGCTTGAGCAAAAAGATCAGCGTCTACAAATTGAAGAAAATACTGAAAGTGCTCGTCGCCGCTCTATCGAACGCGAACTTGAGTGGGTTAGACAAGGTGCTAAAGGCCGCCACGCCAAATCTAAAGCTCGTATGTCTCGTTTTGAAGAGCTCTCTTCTGTTGAATATCAGCGTCGTAACGAAACTAACGAACTTTATATTCCACCAGGGCCTCGTCTTGGACAGACTGTACTTGAGGTTGAACACTTATCTAAGTCCTATGGTGATCAAACCTTAATTGACGATCTGTCATTTAGCATACCTAAGGGCGCTATTGTTGGTATTATCGGACCTAACGGTGCAGGTAAATCTACCTTATTCCGTATGATTACCGGTATTGAAAAACCTGATAGTGGTACTGTACGTTTAGGTGATACTGTAGTAACTGCCTATGTTGAGCAGTTTAGAGATCAAATGAAAGACGATAACACTGTCTTTGATGAAATCTCTCAAGGCTCTGACATCTTAAAGGTTGGCTCTTACGAAATTCCTTCTCGCGCTTATATCGGTCGCTTCAACTTCCGTGGAACCGATCAGCAAAAACGTGTTGGTAACCTCTCAGGAGGTGAAAGAGGCCGTCTGCAGTTGGCAAAACTTCTGCAAGTTGGAGGCAACTTCTTACTTTTAGACGAGCCTACCAATGACTTAGATGTTGAAACTTTACGTGCTTTGGAAAATGCTCTGTTAGAGTTCCCAGGTAGTGCCATGGTTATCTCCCATGACCGCTGGTTCTTAGATCGTATTGCTACCCATATTCTTGATTACGGTGATGAGGGTAAGGTCCGCTTCTTTGAAGGTAACTATACTGAGTACGAAGCTTGGAAGAAACAAAACTTAGGCGAAGAGGCTCAACCTCATCGTATGCGTTTTAAGAAAGTTTCTAACTAAAAGTTATCTTTAATAAAATAAATAGCCTGGATTTATCCAGGCTTTTTATTTAGATATGTTGAAAAAGATAATATGCAGGCGGTTTTGCAGAGGCCTTTGTTATTGCATATCCTGCCTTTTGTGCTGTTCTTAAGGCTTTAATATCATCAAATAAAGCCAATGTAGATAATCCTTTAAGTTTATGCCCTGCTTTATAACTTTTAACGCAATAACGGCGCATAGCTGTAGCTAAACCTTGTTTTTGATATTCAGGCAAGACCTCAACATAAAGCTCATGTAAAATATCCTCGCCAAGTTCTACCTCTTGAAACATGAACATATCACATGCCACAATTTTGCCGTTTTTATCCTCACAAACACTTATAAGTTCACGTGCTTTGAAAAAATAAATACGATAAAGCCAATCAAATAAACTTTGTCCCATGCACTCACTGTGGATATCTTTTATAGCTTTAAGATCTCTTAATTTTGCAGGTCTGAAAGTAAAATCTAAATACTTTTCTTTTTCATAATTACGCAATGATTTAGCCAAACGCAAATGAATTTTGAGTAACCTAAAATTCCTAGCCATATGTCCAAAATTGTGCAAAATTTCCATAAAACATCCTCAAAACCTGCATTCCCATCGAAATTATGGGATTTTCACCAAATTTTAGCAACAGCGCACTAAAAGCAATCATTTATAAAATTAGATTGCGTAAAAATAAAATCTGAATTTATGATTATAAACATATCAAAATTCATGATTATTTAGGAGATCATATGAAGTTCAAAAATATACTTGCGATTACATTAGGTGCTCTTTTAGCTTCTCAAGCTGTTGCCGGTAATCGTACTGTTCGAGTAGGAACAGAACCTTCATTTGCTCCGTTTGAATTCGTGGATAAAAAGACCAATGAGCTTAAAGGCTTCGATATTGATCTTATTTATGCTATTGGTAAAGCCGGAGGCTTTACTGTTGAAATGCACTCCATGCCTTTTGACGGACTTATTCCTGCCATTTTAACTGGAACTTTAGATGCCGGTATATCAGGTTTTACCATCACCGAAGCACGACAGAAAAGAGTTGCATTCTCAGATCCTTATTGCTCTGCCGGTTTAGGCATTATTGTACGCAAAGAATTTGAAAATGAAATTAAGTCTGTAGACGATCTTAAAGGACGTAAGATTTGCGGTCAAATAGGCACCGCCGGCGCTTTATATGTAAGCACCAAAGTTGATGGAGCAACATTAACTCAGTTCAACTCAGCTCCTGAGGCTCTTTTAGAGCTTAATAAAGGTGGTTGCCAGGCTCTTGTAAACGATCGCCCGGTACTTGCCTATTACATGGCTCATACTCAAAATCAAAATCTTACCTTATTACCTGATTTAATTACTGCCGATAAATATGGCATTGCAATTAACAAACATGATGAAGAGCTTATTGAAATGGTAAAAAAAGGCTTTGAGAAAGTTAAAGCTGATGGTACCTACGACACTCTTTATAAGAAATGGTTCGGTGATAACTCATAAAGAAAATACAAACATCTCTTTTATGATTACAAGATATTTCCGTAGTGTAGCGTAAATATTAGCGCAATAAGTTGTTGTTTTAATGCCTTCTTTTTTTAGAAGGCATTTTTATAAATTATTTAGAGAAATAATCACGTAATTCAAAAATTGGTTTGTGACCTCTTGACTCTAAGAAGTCTAAAACCTTTAAAGGTGAAGTATTGATAATCTGCTCTTCTTTTACACCAGACTCAGCAATAACCTTTAAAGACTCATCAAAACATCCAATAAAGTATGCAATATGAGAGTCTGAGCCTAAGGAAATAGTATTACCTATTTTAGCTGCCAATTTACCAATCTTAACGCAATTTTCATGGCTACCCATACGAGTGTTAACAGATGAAGATGAGTTAATCTCAATTGCGACATTACACTCTTTGGCACACAGTAAAACTTCCTCATAATTAACCGGATACTGTGCCGCACCTGGATGGGAGATAACATCTACAAGACCTGATCTTATAACTTTACACATAAGTCTTGTATGTTCTTCTACAGTTGTCGGTAAATAGTTAGGATGAAATCCTGCCAAAACAATATCTAAATTTTTTAAACGGCCTTCTTCTAAATCCAAACCGCCATCTGCGGTGATATTAGCTTCAATACCGCGCAATATACCAACGCCTTCAGCTAAATGAGGAACTACTCTTAAGTTATTAAAATGCCATGGATGTGGACCGTCTGAAACATCTGGGCCATGATCAGTTACAGCAAATAAAGAGATACCTTTTACTTTAGCCTGAGAGACTAACTCCATAATTGTACTGTAAGCATGATCGCTTGCTATAGTATGAGTATGAAGATCAATTAAATACTGCATGTTTTACTCCACAATCGTTACCCAGCTTGAACTTTCATGTGCCTCAAAACACATTAAAAGTTGCTCGTAAGTATTAGTTTCATTACGTAAATTAAGTTCTTTTATTGCTTCTTTTGAAAAGAAGCCACACTCCACTGTCTCATCGCTTTGACTTACATAGTGTTGAGGTCCCATCTTACATAAGACAAATGCTTTTAATACACCATATGGAAATGGTGGAGTGTTGTGGCGGTTTCTATCGACTAAGGCAATGAGTTTTACAGGACTTACCTGCATTCCAGCCTCTTCTAAAACTTCCTTTAAGGTATTTGAAAATATGGTTTCATTTTCATCACACCAACCTCCAGGAAGATTCCAAAGACCACTCATTGTTTCCTTAACCATTAAAATTTCATTTTTATCATTAAAGACAGCTCCACGAGTATCAAGTTTTGGAGTTGGATAACCTTTGTCAAATAAGAAACTTTCTTTAAGTTTTTCCACAGGCACATCTAAATGTGTCTGCATAATTTCCTGGGCTATCTCGCGTAAACGAATAAATCTTTCACGATCAAATTTATCTTTTGTATAAGCAAGACCAATTTGACCTATAGCCTGAATTTCATGAGCCCACAAAAACCACTGCTCATGATAAGGATCTAAAGCTGAAATTGCATTTACAATGTCCCAAGGGGAAAGAAAATAATGGGCGCAGGATATAGATTGCTGCATATGACTGCCCCAAACGGCTAAACCAAAATCTACCCCACTATCACGCGCACACTCAAAGTCAGCTAAAGTATCGCCTATATACAAGATTTCCTCACGCTTAGCCCCTGTTATATTCATGTATTTTAAAATTGAATCAGGAGCAGGCTTTGGATTTTCAACATCTGAACTGCATATCGCAATTTTAAAATAAAGGCTTAACTCAGGTGGTATTGGTGCGGCAAAAGGTCCTATCATAGCCGCACTTTCTCTATCACGTGAGGTAATAATACCTAAAGCACACCCGGCATTTTTAAGATAGGATAATACTGAAAGCATGCCGTCAAAAGGCTTTACATTGCTGCCATAACGGATAACACCATCGCACCAAATTTTAATTAAGCGCTGATAATCTTCAGACTTAAAGCCTAGGCTAATTAAAGACTCATACGCAGGTGTTGCCGCATAACGGTACAAAGAATCAACAGTCTCGGTAGTGCTACCTCTTTCTTTAATTAGTAAGTCATAAAGAGCGGCCGTGTTTGCATAAAGACTGTCATAAATCGTGCCATCTAAATCAAACAAAACATGCTTGTAACGAAGCTTTAGCATGAAGGCTCTCCTCTTTTAATTACATCCAAAACCTCAATAACCCCATTTTTAACCACAAACATCAAATCGCGGTTATAAATTAAAGCATAATAAACTTTATCGTCGTTTTCATCTTTATATGCAGGTCTTGGATCCTGAGAGAGCGTCTCCTCGCAAGCTTTAATCCTTCTCTCCCCTAAATCAGCTAATTTCTCTTTAGCTATCTTTGAAAAAATAACTGGATATTGTTTAGGAGGCTCTGAGGCAAAACCACCTTTGGCATCAGGTATAGCATCAACAAATGGAATATATGGTTTGATATCAATAATTGGCGTGTTATCTACCAAATCAGCTCCCAAAACCACAATTTTAACTTCGCCATTTTCTTTTAAAATTTCATGAATTTTAACTGTTGATAGGCCAATACGAGATGGTCTAAAAGGAGAACGACTTGCAAAAACGCCACAGGAGGTATTACCACCTAATCTAGGAGGTCTTACTGTGGCATGAAATTTTGAATAAGGAGCTTTATCAAATACAAATAAAATATGAATATGACTAAAACCTTCAAGTCCACCGAAAGCCTCGATAGCACCATAAGGTTTAAAAAATTCGATTACCCCTAAAGCATGAGGCGCCAATCCAGGCTGTCTTGGAACAGCAAACTTCTGTCCATAAGGAGTGCGGATGGTGCCTATAGGAGTAATTAAAAGTTCCTGATTATTACTCATTAACAACTAAAGCATCACCATAGCAGGTAATAGATACCTTGCAAGCTGGGGAATTTTCAATACGGACACATTTACCAAAACGAATGGCATTGGCGCCTAAATCAGAAGCCTTAATGCGAGCGTTAGTACGGGCATCAGACTCAGTTGCAATATAATCGCGATCATTTAACTGACAGGCCATACCATTTACATGAGACAGTACTTTATAGGCGCGATTATCTAAATCTGTATCATTTTCAATGACTTCTACTGAGGAAGGCTTGTAATATTCAACAACATTACGTGGATCTAAATTAGAGTGAAAAGACACTCCTGTGCAAGCGGTAAGCCCCAAAAGGGAAATACCTAAAAGCCAGAATTTCATCTACTGTTTATCCTAAAAAGGCAGACTTACGTCTGCCTTTGAATTTATTTTATTTAGTTAAGCACCAAAGTGGGCAATAGCGCGCTCGATTCTTGCTAAAACACGCTCACGACCTGCCAATACCATAGTATCGCCAATGCCAGGAGACATTGCAGTACCAGTAATAGCAACTCGTAAAGGCTGACCGACCTTACCCATACCAACCTCACAGCGTTTGGCAAGATCTTCTAAGGTCTTATCGATAACTAAAGCATCCCAAGAATCTAAAGCCTTTAAGCTCTCTAAAGCATCCTTTAAGATATCAACAGAACCATCTTTAATCCACTTCTTAACAGCGGCTTTATCATAATCCTCAAAATCCTGGTAATAGCAAAGAGCTTTCTGAGCCATTTCCTTTAAGGTATGAGTACGCTCAGCATAGTTCTTAACTACATCCTCAGGATTTGGACCTTGTGATAAATCAGTAAGACCTAAACGATTTAAGTGCCATACTAACTCTTTGGCAACCTCAGAGCTTGGCATAGTCTTCATATAATGAGCATTTAACCAGTCTAACTTCTTAGTGTTAAAGCCTGAAGCACTCTTGGTAATAGCATCTAAAGTAAAGAGATTGATCATTTCTTCACGAGTGAAGATTTCCTGATCGCCATGGCTCCAGCCTAAACGAACTAAATAGTTAATTAAGGCCTCAGGTAAATAACCATCTTCACGATACTGCATAACAGATACAGCACCATGACGCTTAGATAACTTAGCACCGTCATCACCTAAAATCATAGCTAAGTGACAAAATACAGGTACTGGGGCACCTAAAGCTTTATAGAGGTTAATTTGACGTGGGGTATTGTTTACATGATCATCACCTCTAATTACATGAGTGATGCCCATATCCCAATCATCAACTACTACACAGAAATTATAGGTAGGAGTGCCATCAGAACGCTGAATGATGAAATCATCTAACTCAGAATTCTTAAACTCAACATGGCCTTTGACCATATCATCAAAAGCTACAGTGCCGTCATCTGGATTTCTAAAACGGATAACGTATGGCTCGCTTGGATCATGCTCGCTGTGATCGTCTCTGCAGTGACCGTCATAACGAGGCTTTAAACCAGCCTTCATCTGGTCTTCGCGCATTTTTTCCAAACGCTCTTTGCTGCAGTAGCACTTATAAGCTTTACCTTCAGCTAAAAGCTTATCGATAACCTCACGATAGCGGTCAAAACGCTTGGTCTGATAGTAAGGACCTTCATCCCAATTTAAATTTAACCACTTCATAGAATCGATGATGGCATCGATTGCAGGCTGAGTTGAACGCTCGCGGTCGGTATCCTCAATACGCAGGACAAACTTACCACCGCAATGACGGGCATAAAGCCATGAGAATAATGCAGTACGTGCACCGCCTACGTGTAAAAAACCGGTAGGCGAAGGAGCAAATCTGGTTTTGACTAACATATTTCACCCTAAAAAAAGATTTGTGTTATTTTAGCACATACACAAGCTTCAAGCTTAAAGTCTTAAAATAGCTTATATCACCTTCCCTTCATGTATAATCAAAGTCTAAATTACATCTAAAGCCAAATAATCTACAGTTTTATACTGAAGGGCCTATCTTGAATAACGAAACCTTGAGTGAAAACAATTTATTTTTAAAAGGCACTCCTGCCAATCGTGGCATTGCTTTTGGACATATAAGTTTTCTGCAACGCACCTCAAGCATTCACAAAAAACATCTTATTGAAGATGTTGATGCTGAATGCAAACGCTTTGAACAAGCTCGACTTCATGCCATTGCCCAATTAGGCGCTCTTTATGATGTCTCGCTTGAAAAGCTTGGCGAACAAAATGCTGTTTTATTCCAAATCCATCAGATGATGTTGGATGATCCTGATTATGTAGAATCAATTAACAATGTCATAAAAACAGAAAAAGCTAACGCCGAATACGCTGTCGATATTGTTGCCAGAAAATTTGAGCAACAATTTAGATCAATGGACAATGATTACATGCAAGGTAGAGCTACCGATGTAATCGATGTCTCCCGTCGCGTCAATGAAATCCTGATGATGCATGCCGGCAAAATCAAAAAAAGTGGCATTAAATATAAAGGTGAAGGTCCGACAATTTTAGCGACCGATGATCTAGCACCATCTGAAACAGTTCAGCTTGATCAAGGTAAAGTCACTGCCATCATAACCTCTGCAGGTTCAACAAGATCTCATACCGTCATCTTTGCTCGCACCATGGGTATTCCTACGGTTGTAAGCATAGGTGATGATTTAGATGAATGCCTTGAAGGTAAATTTGCTATTGTTGATGGCTCTCAGGGTTTGGTGATTGTTGATCCTGATGAAAGAACCATCGCTGAATACAAATCAAGAAAAAGAACCGTAGATGCTCAACAGGCTCATTTAGATCAGTTCAGGGGCAAAAAAACCGTAACGCGCCAAGGTCGCCCTATTTGTCTTTATGCAAATGCCGGATCTTTGGCTGATATTGATTTAATCAAGTCCTCCGATGCCGAAGGTATTGGTCTTTTCCGCAGTGAGTATATCTTTTTACAGTCAAAAGATTACCCTACTGAAGATGAACAATTTGATATATACCGCCAAGTGCTACAGCAGATGGATGGTAAACGTGTAATTATTAGAACTCTTGATATCGGTGCTGACAAAACAACCGAGTATTTCATGTTAAAACATGAAGATAACCCGGCTATGGGATTGAGAGCTATAAGATTGTGTTTATCAAATCGTGTGCTATTTAAAACTCAGCTGCGTGCTTTGTTACGCGCTTCTGTATATGGACAATTGGCAATTATGCTGCCAATGATTTCGACTGTAGAAGAGGTTTTAGATTGCAAAAAGATTTTAGAAGAGGTGAAATCTGATCTCAAAGCTCAAGGAACTCCTTTTAAAGAAAATATTGAATTTGGCATCATGATTGAGACTCCTGCTGCAGCTTTAATTAGTGATGAACTTGCATCATTAGTAGATTTCTTCTCAATTGGTACTAATGATTTAACTCAATTTACACTAGCTGCAGATAGGCAAAACGCTGATTTATCTAGATACTTAAATCCATTCCACCACGCAGTTTTAAGGCTAATTGAAATTGTTGTACACAATGCCCATACCGCTGGAATTTGGGTAGGAATTTGCGGCGAAGTTGCATCAAACGAAAAGTTTTTAGCCAAACTAATTCAACTTGGTATTGACGAAATATCCGTTGTACCTCCAAATGTGCTTAGACTTAGAGCAAGAATTGCCACTTTAGGCTAGAGGAATTTAAATGACTCAATGTATTGTAATTGCAGATGAAATAACCGGCGGTAGCGCTGTTGGAGCCATGCTTGAANAAAATGGCTCTAGCGTTTTGTCCTTAATGAATGCTCGTGGTCTTAAAGATCCTGTAACTCAAAATTGTGACTGTTTAGTATACGCTACCAACTCAAGACACTTAAATCCTCAGCAAAGCTATCAAATAGTGTTCTATGCGGCAAGATTACTGAAAAATTCTGAAGTAAAGCTGTATGCAAAACGCATTGATCCGGCTATGAGAGGCAATACCTGCGCTGAAACTGAGGCTATGCTTGATGCTTTAGGTGATAACGATCGTGTCGCAATTGTAGTGCCGGCATTCCCTGCATTAAAACGCACCAATGTTGGTGGCTATATCTTAGTTGACGGTAAGCCTTTACAAAAATCTTTGGAAGGTCTTGAAGATATGCAACCGGCCCACAGTGGACGTGTTGCCGATCTCTTCACAGAAAAATTCCGCTATCATGCAGAAGCTTTACACTTAAAAGAATTTTTAAAAGGTACTCATCATTTAGCTAAAACTATTAGAGATTTAGCCCAAAAAGGTACCCGCGCTATTGTTATGGACTGTACCTCACAAGAGGAAATTAACATGATTGCTGATGCAACCGTGTTATCTGGCATTAAGTTCTTAGCCGTAGATCCTGGTCCATTTACCGCAACTTTAGCAAGAAAAGTTATGCACCGACCGAATATCTTATTACCAAATGCAAATCGTTTACCTAAGATATTTGGTATTGTCGGTGGCAACAATCCTTTAATCTCAGCACAAGTTGAGATGTTACGTCTTGAGGAAAAAGTGCTCTTAGTTACTGTTCATAACTTAGAGCTTTTAAAAGAAGATCATCGCCGCACCGAAGAGATTAACCGCGTGGTAGCTGAGATTGTCAGCAGATATGATAGCTATACCACCGCTTTTGCTGTTTCTGACAACATGATCTCAAGTACGGATATCAATCAAGAGTATCAAGAAACCTTAATTAAGACTAATCGCACCTCTAATGAAGCTTTAGATATTATTGCTACAGCTTATGGTGAGATTACCTACAATGTCTTAAAAAAGCGCCCTGAAATTCAGGCCTTATATACAACTGGCGCTGAGTTTACAGTAGCTGTCTGCCGTGAGCTCAAATCCATGGGTCTTAGAATCTTAGGTCAGGTTTTACCTTTGACATGCTATGGTGAAATGATTGATGGAGAGTACCGTGGACTTAAGTGTGTCACATCTGCTTCATCGGCTACAGATACCAATACCATTACCGATAGTTTGCAGTATTTAAAACGTAAATTGGTAATTTGACATAGTATCAATTTAGAGTAAAATGGCAAAATTCGTTGCGAGTGTAGTTCAATGGTAGAACTGTAGCTTCCCAAGCTACTGACGCGGGTTCGATTCCCGTCACTCGCTCCACGCCATTTGTGGGGGTATAGCTCAGCTGGGAGAGCACCTGCTTTGCAAGCAGGGGGTCATCGGTTCGATCCCGTTTACCTCCACCATCTAAATTTGGGGATATAGCTCAGTTGGTAGAGCGTCTGCTTCGCATGCAGAAGGTCGCCGGTTCGACTCCGGTTGTCTCCACCATTTATAAAAACAACTCCCCTCTGTCCTTTTGCAAAAAATAATTTCTTTTGATTAAATTTCAGGCCTTTTGATCTTTTCACACTTTTTTAAGCATTTTGTAAAAACTATCTGCCAAAGCCCCAAAATCACTGATGCCTTAGGTGCAGTTATATCTAAAAATTACAAATAGCCAATAAGCACTTCTTAATATAGAAGTTAGAAAAACTTATAAAAATCAATAAAATTTATATCTTTTAATAAAATTACAGTATTTTTAGCTTATAAATATAAGAACTCTCTTCATATATGGTAAAAACACTTCAAGATATAAGTTGTGAAAAGTTTTGTGCTTTTTTTTAAATAATAAAAAAAACTGATTTAACTTATTTTAAAGATGACTTAAATACTTAAAGAGACTAATAATTTCGTTAATCAAAACTGTAACTTAATAAGCTAAAGCTTTAAAACTTCTTTTCAAAGAGAATATTTTCTATAGAGATCAAAAGATTACAAAAAAAAGCTTTCAAATGAAAATAGATATAGAAACTCAAAAACAGAATGAAAAATTTGATTTAGAATTTAAGAAAAGAAACGAAGTGGTGGAGGTAAACGGGATCGAACCGATGACCCCCTGCTTGCAAAGCAGGTGCTCTCCCAGCTGAGCTATACCCCCAACTATCTTCGACGTGGTGGAGCTAAACGGGATCGAACCGTTGACCTCTTGCATGCCATGCAAGCGCTCTCCCAACTGAGCTATAACCCCACATCGAGGAACATTTTGAACTGTCTTAAGTGGTGGAGGTAAACGGGATCGAACCGATGACCCCCTGCTTGCAAAGCAGGTGCTCTCCCAGCTGAGCTATACCCCCAACTATCTTCGACGTGGTGGAGCTAAACGGGATCGAACCGTTGACCTCTTGCATGCCATGCAAGCGCTCTCCCAACTGAGCTATAACCCCACGTTCAAAAGCGAGATAAATTGTAGCTCAAATATTTTAATTTGCAATACTTTTTTTATTATTTTTTTAAAAAAAGTATTAACTATATGAAATATATAAAAATTATTTTTAATATTTTTTTAATTTAAATTTTCTAGACAATCTTTTTAAATTTTGGTTATTTAAATAGCTATTTTTCCATCTATAAACATACAAATTTTAATAAATTATCAAATATCCATAAAATTTTACCTGATATAATCAGACAATTACACTCGACTTGGTTGTTATAAATCATTTTCGGAAACAAAATAAATAATTGTATTTGATTTATATATTTGTAAACGAGCTTATACTTCTATTATCAAGGTATAAATACAAAAGAAGCTCTCAAATATTATTAAATAGATTTCAAAGTATAGAGGTTCACAATGCTGTTTAAATTAAAACTAATGGCTATTGCTTGTACTGCTTGTGTAAGCTTTGCATCTCAAGCGGAAGATCTTTTAGATATCTACAAAGAGGCTTTCATGCGCGATCCTATAGTTTTACAAGCTAAAGCTCAAAGAGATCAAGCTTTTGCCGCTATTGATGAACAGCAAGCTGCATTACTGCCACAAATCGATGTTTTAGGTAGCTTAAGTGCAAGCCATACAAGTGTTACCGATTACGGAGTAAATGGGGATAATAAAGCTGCCACTATTGGTATTGGTTTATCTCAATCTTTATGGCGCCATAGTTCATGGATTAACAAGACTATTGCTGAAAAAAATGCTGCTGTAGCCGACCTTGCTTATAACGATGCCCTGCAAAATTTAATTATACGTGTAAGCTATGCCTATTTTAATGTATTAAATGCATCTGATTCTCTTAAATACCAAAAAGCTAATAACGAAGCTTTAAAACGTCAATTAGATGAAGCTGAACGCCGTTTCCAAGTTGGTTTAATTGCTGAGACTGACAGAATGGAAGCACAAGCTGCTTATGATTTATCAAAAGCTCAAGTAATTACCGCTGAAAATAATTTAACTAATTCATATGAAGCTATTAGAGCTTTAATTGGTAGAGTCGTTACTGTCGATAATTTAGATAAACTTGATGCTAAAAAGTTTAGCACCCCATATGTAAACTCTACCTTAAAGGCCTTAATCAAACTTGCTGAAGAAAATAACTTAATGTTACAGCAAGCTATTGTTTCTCGAGACATTGCCAAAGATCAAATTAGACTTGCTCAGACTGGTCATGAGCCTACTTTAGATTTAGTTGCTAATGCACAAACTGGATATACAGATTACAAAAATGAAGTTCCTGGTACTACTTTAAATGATGGTAATGCTTGGACTCAAAGCATTGGTATTAACCTCAACGTACCAATTTATCATGGTGGAGCAGTATCTTCTAAAGTAAGCCAAGCTGAGCATAACTATGTTGCCAAGTCTGAAGCATTAGAATATCAGCACCGCTCATTAGTTAGCAATGTAAATAACGGCTATAACAACGTCAACGCAGCTATAAGCTCTGTTAGTGCATACAATCAAACTGTAAAATCAGCCGCCAGTGCTTTAGAGGCTACTAAAGCCGGTTATGAGGTTGGTACTCGTACTATGACTGATGTATTAAATGCAACTCAAAAATACTACAATGCTATGCAAATGCAGGCTGACTCAAGATACAAGTACATCGAGTCAAGACTTGATCTTCTTTACTATCAAGGCTTACTTAAAGTTACAGATATTGAGCAAATTAACTCAGGTCTTAAAAAGACTAAATAATCAAAATTAAGAAAAAATGAACAGCAATTGCTGTTCATTTTTTTTATATATAACAATATCCACTCCAAAAATAATCACTATTTCTTTATATAAATCATATTTATCATCCTTTTTCTTAAATAACATTTCTAAAATATGATTATTTTTTTAATACATTTTTTGAATATGTTTTTTTTATGAATGTGATTCATACTACATGAATGTTTCTTAATATCATGTAAAATATGAAAAATTTGCGAAAACGTTTTAGCTATAAAATTGGAGACAAATAATATGGATATCAGATACTCCTGCAATCCTCAAGATTTCAAAAGATATACAACAGAAGAAATGCGCAAGGAGTTTTTAATTCCAACTCTGTTTGAAGCAGACAAATTACACGTCACCTATTCCCATGTAGACAGAATGTGCTGCTTTGGTTGCATGCCTGTAACTCGCAAGATTGCTCTTGATGATGGTATTGATTGCTGGCATAACTTTGGTACAGATTATATTTTAGAACGTCGTGAAATCGGTATTTTTAACGTTGGTGGAAAAGGCCGTATTTACGCTGATGGCACTGTTTATGAAATGGAATATCAGGACTGCTTATACATCACTATGGGCACTCGTGAGGTTTTCTTTGAGAGCTTAGATCCACAAAAACCTGCCAAGTTCTACATGGCATCAGTTCCTGCTCATACCTCTTATAAAACCACCCATATTCCAATGAAGAAAGCCAACCATCGTCCAATTGGCGATCCTAAGCTTGCAAATTCTAGAACCATCAATCAGTTTATCCACCCTGATGTTTTACAAACCTGCCAGTTATCTATGGGTATGACTGCATTAAATCCTGGTAGCGTTTGGAATACAATGCCAGCTCATACTCATGAAAGACGTATGGAGCTGTATTTCTATTTTGATTTACCAGAAGATCAGGCCGTATTCCATATGATGGGTCAGCCTCAAGAAACCCGTCACATCATTATGCACAACGAACAAGCCGTTATTGGACCTTCTTGGAGTATCCATTCTGGTTGCGGTACCTGTGCTTATACCTTTATTTGGGCTATGGCTGGAGAGAATTTAGCTTTTGACGATATGGATAATATCGCCATCAAAGATCTCAAATAGTTATTAAGTAATCATAAAAAATCCCTCAAATTTAGGAGCTATCTCCAAAAATTTGAGGGATTTGTTTAATTTCCTCTTAAATAATTCAATTCCAAAAACTCTAAAGTCTTTCCTTTTAGCTCTTGCAAAGAATGATATACAAAGGCAAATAAAAGAGCTCCAAACAAAAGATTTAAAGCAAAAAATCCACTTAAACTTAATCTTTGAACCAGCATCTCAAATAGCATCATGCTCGACATGAGTCCCACAAAATTTATAAAGAAAATTAAAGAAATGCCAAGTTCACGACCTTGTGTTGGTAAAAGCTCTGTCACAATGGTTGAGAAAAACACAAACATAGCAATGGATGCTGCATAAATAAACACTAAAACCAAAGTGTCTAAAAACATAATGCCAAAATTGCCACCTAAAAAGATTAAGAAGTACATCAAAACTAATACAAGCTCTGTGACAAAGATGCACCCTAACATAAGCTTTTTACGCCCAATTTTATCTACAGTAAAAGTAGCAGTAATGGCTCCTAAAAGCACGATAGTTATACCTGATTTTAAGAAGTCATAATTGTATAAAAGCTCATTATTTAAAGAGTAATATCGTCTTTGAACTTCTGTTACAAGTTGAATTGAGATATATGGGAAAAAGGCATAACCTGAAAAATAAATTAAAACTGTAACAAAGAATAAAAACCAAATAGTACGTCTATAACTGCCACTATGTAAAAATAAAGCTATACCTTTATCAGAGCCTCGGGCACACTCATTGATATCTGCAAGCTCCCTAGCTGCAATAGAGGTATTTTTACGCAAAATAAAAAGTTCTGATAAAGCGGCATCCGTAAATCCGGTTACGGCAAGCCATCTTGGACTTTCAGGCAATCTTAAAAAACAAATAATTCCTAAAAGAAAGCTTAAAACTAAAATAGAAATTACCGCTCCATATAAATGCATATAACATAAATTGCCAACAAATATAGAAATCTCTATACCAATGGTTAACATTAAACATACACACATTGTAGATTTTCCACGACTTTCCTGTGTGGCAATTTCAGATACATATAAAAGAGAGGAAATTATATAAACGCCAAAGGCACTTCCCTGCACAAATTGAGCTATAAGATAGGCACTAAAAGCAGGAGATAGTAATAAAGCACTATGCGCAATAGCCCCTAAAAGGAAGCTTCCTACAATAGTAAACCTACGTCCTGTATCATAAGTTACCCGTCCTCCTAAAAACACTCCTGCAACAGCTCCTAAAAGAAATGTTATTAGAATATTATCAACCTCTTGATTATCAAGCATAAAACGCTTCATAAGATCGAATTTGCAAGCATATACCTCACCTATACTAAAACCAAAAAATATGGCCATAGAAGCGCATAAAAGCACATAGTTAAAAGGATGAATCTTTACTCGCAGGGATTTGGTGCTTAAAGACATGCTTTCTCCAAGCTTAAAATAATATATATAAAATAAAATTCTATACTTAATATATTAAAGAATAGAACGTAACTGTATGATTTTAAATAAATTGTATTAACACATTAACAAAACAATCGCAAAAAGCACATAAATTGCACATAATATACTGTGTTAAAATTATTAACACTTATTTTAATGCAAAAAAAATGGAGATGTGCATGTTTGCCCAATCTTGTATAAAAGCTGGTGTGCGCGTTCTTAAAGAAGAAGCACAAAGTCTTTTAGATCTTATCCCATCTATCGATGAAAATTTTGCAAAAGCATGTGAAATCATTGTCAACACCAAAGGTAAAGTGATTTTAACTGGTGTGGGTAAATCCGGTCATATTGCCACAAAAATTGCCTCAACTTTAGCCAGTACCGGCACTCAGTCTTTCTTTGTTCAAGCAGGTGAAGCTGCCCATGGTGATTTAGGTATGATTGGCGAAGATGACTGCGTCATTGCTATCTCAAATTCAGGCGAAGGTTCTGAACTTAAGGTTTTAATTCCTATCTTAATTCGCCGTAAAATTCCTCTTATTGCCATCACTGGTAATTTGCAATCTTCCTTAGGACAAGCTGCAGATGTCGCTCTTAGTGCTCATGTTAAAAGAGAGGCCTGTCCTTTAAATTTAGCTCCTACCTCAAGCTCAACTGCAGAACTTGCTATAGGTGATGCCATTGCTGTAGCTTTAATCGAAGCTCGCGGTTTTACTGAAAGAGACTTTGCTATGTCTCACCCAGGTGGCGCTTTAGGTCGCAAACTCCTAGTTCGCTGCGAAGATTTAATGCACAGAGGTGGCGAGTTACCTAAAGTTAGTGATGACTGCACCGTAAAAGAGGCTTTACTTGAAATGTCTCAAAAGGGCTTAGGTATGGTTGCTGTGGTAGATAAAGCCAATATCTTACAAGGCATTTTTACCGACGGTGATTTAAGACGTTTACTTGAAAAAAACATCTCTATAAATGTACCTATATGTGAGGTAATGTCTTCACATATTAAAGGTATCGCCAAAAAGCAAACATTGGCAGCTGATGCTTTAGTGTTGATGCAAGAGAAAAAGATTAACGGCATTATTGTAGTTGATGAACAAAATCATCCTGTAGGAGCTTTTAACCTTCATGATTTAATGTCTGCAGGCATTATCTAATTTAGGTTAAAATGGAGCATCAATTAAATAAAGCTTTATAGGAAAAATATGAGCGCTTTAAATATTCCAAACTTTAATGCAAGAGTTGCTGTAATTGGCGATGTTATGCTTGATCGCTACTGGAAAGGACAATCAAACCGTATTTCACCTGAGGCTCCTGTTCCTGTTGTGCGTATCACCAATCGCGAAGATCGTGCCGGTGGTGCGGCTAACGTAGCTTTGAATATTTCATCATTAGGCGCTCCTTGTGAACTTATAGGCATAGTTGGTGAAGACGAAGCCTCAGAAAAGCTTGAAAGCTTAGTTCGCAAAGAAAATATTAAACCTAATTTCGTATTTTCAAAAAATCACCCTACCATCACCAAATTAAGAATTTTATGCCGCAATCAGCAGCTTTTACGTCTTGATTTTGAAGATCCTTTAGATGACATTCCTGAAGATAGTTTTTTCAAAGCTTTTGACAAAATTTCTGAAGATACCAAAATTTTAATTTGCTCTGATTATGGTAAGGGATCTTTAGGTTCAATCCAGACCATCATTAAAAAAGCCCGTGAACGCGGTATGAAGATTTTAATTGATCCTAAAGGTACTGACTTTTCTCGCTATAGTGGCGCTACCATGCTCACTCCAAATATGTCAGAGTTTGAAGCCGTTGCAGGTAAGGTAAAAAATAACCAAGATTTAGAGGAAAAGGCATTAAACCTCATCCACAAATTTAATCTTGAGTGTTTGTTAATTACCAGATCTGAAGATGGCATGTCTTTAATTAGACCTAATATGCCTGCGGTTCATCTGCCAACTCGCGCACAAGAGGTTTATGATGTTACAGGTGCAGGTGATACTGTAATAGGCGTCTTAGGTGCATGTTTAGCTTGTGGTACTGAATTAGTTGAGTCTTGCGAAATTGCCAATAGAGCTGCCGGCATAGTAGTTGGAAAGCTTGGTACATCTACTGTAAATACACAAGAATTAGCTCAAGTTTTAAAAGAGGATACTCTTCCTGAAACTATCGACAGAGGTATTGTCGATGAAGAAAAGTTACTTTCTATTGTTAAGACTTTAAAAGCCCGTGGTCTTAAAATTGTTATGACCAATGGTTGCTTTGATATTCTCCACAAAGGACATGTAACCTATCTGCAACAAGCTAAGAAATTAGGCGACATTTTAATTGTTGCTGTAAACTCCGACAGATCGGTTCAAGCTTTAAAAGGACCTACACGCCCTGTAGTAAAAGAAGATGGCCGTATGGCAGTTTTAGCTGCTTTAGGCTGTGTTGATTATGTAGTGCGCTTTGATGAAGACACCCCAAGAAGACTTATTAGCAAAATCTTACCTGATGTCTTAGTCAAAGGCGGTGATTACAAGATTGAAGATATTGCAGGTCACGTAGAAGTTTTGGCAAATGGTGGTGAGGTTAAGACCTTACAAATTGTAGATGGTTTCTCTACAACATCTATCATCAATCGTATAAAAAACTAAAATTTTTCGCAATTTATCCAGCCTTTAAGGCTGGATATTTTAAAATAACTCTATAAATTTGGAGTTATTATGATCCCGTCACTATGGCCAAACGCACCTGAAATTTCTGAAAACAAATCCTCTATTACCATAAATCCTGGTATAAATAATATTGATTATCCTACCGCTCAAATTCTTTTAGATTCTGGCAAGGTAGTGCTATTAGATGTAAGAGAGCGTGATGAATATAATCTTGGATATATTATTGGCGCTATAAATTTTCCAGTTGATGCCATCACCAAAGATAGTGCACAAAAAATTATTCCTGATAAAAACATCCCTATTATTCTCTACTGTCTTTCAGGAAAACGTGCTTATGACGCAGCTTTAAAGCTACGCAGTTTAGGATATAACTATCTTTTGAATATGGGTGGTATTTCCCATTGGCCTTATGGAACTGTAAGACCATAAAAAATCCCGCCTAAGCGGGATTTTCTAGATGTATTTTGGATTACTTATTAAAAGCGATTTCGCAATCCTTTAAGTTCCAAATGTTCTCAACATAATCGTTAATAGCACGATCAGAGCTGAATTTACCCATAGAAGCTGAGTTAATAATAGCAGCCTTAGCCCAACGAGCCTTATCTGCATACATCTTCTCAACACGCATATGAGCATCTTGATAAGAAGCAAAATCAGCTAATACTAAGAATGGATCGCCCATATCAAGTAAAGAACGCTTGATAGATGAGAGAATGCCTGGATGACCTGGGGTGAAGTAATCAGTATCAAGCCAATCAAGAACAGCCTTAAGCTCCATATTGGAGTTGTAGTAATCCCAAGGATTATATCCGTGGCTCTTTAAGGCTTTAACCTCTTCAACACTTAAACCAAAGATAAAGTTATTATCAATGCCAGCTTTCTCAACGATCTCAATATTAGCGCCATCCATAGTACCTAAAGTTAAAGCACCATTGATAGCAAACTTCATATTAGAAGTACCTGAAGCCTCATAACCTGCAGTTGAAATCTGCTCAGAAATATCAGCAGCCGGAATAATCTTCTCAGCTAAACTTACACGGTAATTAGGCATAAAGACAACCTTTAACTGGCCACCAATACGAACATCATTATTGATGCGATTACCAATAGCGTTGATGGCGTAAATAATGTCTTTAGCTAAAGTATAAGCAGGAGCGGCCTTAGCACCGAAGATAAATACTTGAGGAACAATCTTCAAAGAAGGGTTCTCAAGCAACTTGCGGTATAAGGACATGATATAAAGTAAGTTCAAGTGCTGGCGCTTGTACTCGTGAAGACGCTTTACCTGAACATCAAAGATAGCATTAGGATTTACCTCAACACCAACTAAGCGCTTAATTTCAGAGGCTAATGCAACCTTATTTTCATGCTTAATTTGCATGAAACGCTCTTGCATCTTAGGATCATCTGCATAAGGCTTTAATTTATCGCACTTATCTAAGTGTAAAGGCCAATCATCACCTGCAACTTCATTGTAAAGCTTTGCTAAACCTGGGTTGCAAGCTAAAAGCCAACGTCTTGGAGTTACACCGTTTGTAACATTGCAGAACTTCTCAGGCCATAACTGGGCATACTCTGGGAAAAGGTCAGTCTTTACTAATTGAGAGTGAACCTCTGCTACACCGTTTACACGACGAGAAGCAATTACAGAAAGGTTTGCCATACGAACTTTACGTACAGGACCTTCCTCAATGATAGAAAGCTTAGCTTTAATATCATTATTATCAGGCCATTTCTCCTGAACAGGGCCATTTAAGAAGCGATAGTTAATGTCATAGATAATCTCTAAATGACGTGGTAACAACTCTTCAAAAATCCATACAGGCCATTTCTCTAAAGCTTCTGGTAATAAAGTATGGTTGGTGTAATTAAAGGTCTTTGAAACGATGTCCCAAGCATTATCAAAAGATAATCCTTCCTCGTCGATTAACAGACGCATAAGCTCTGCTACTGCAATTGCAGGATGAGTATCGTTTAACTGAATTACGATCTTATTGGCAAATTCTGAGTAATCGTGATGATGAGTACGATTATAACGACGCAGAATATCGCGTAAAGAACAGGCTGAGAAGAAATACTGCTGGGTTAAACGTAATTTCTTACCGGCATCGGTAGAGTCATTTGGATAGAGAACCTTAGAGATGGTCTCAGCCTCAGATTTCTCTTCTTGAGCATCGATATAACCACCGGCATTAAATACGTCCCAGTTGAAAGACTCAGTTGGACGAGACTCCCACAAACGTAAAATTGCTACAGAAGAATCACGGAAACCTACTACAGGAATATCCCAAGGCACACCTTTAATAGTACGATTTGGATGCCATACAGCTTGGTAAGAACCATCAGGAGTCTCCTGATGCTCAACATAACCACCTAAAGGAATATTTTGTAAAGACTCAGGACGGCAAACCTCCCAAGGGCAGCCATACTCTCTCCAGCTATCTGGACGCTCAACCTGTCTACCACCACGAATTTCCTGGCGGAATAAACCATTTTCATAGTGGAGGCCATAACCTACACATGGATAATTTAAAGTGGCTAAGGAATCCATATAGCAAGCTGCCAATCTTCCTAAACCACCGTTGCCTAAAGCCATATCAGGCTCTTCTTGGCAAATATCGTTAATATCTAAGCCCAGCTCTTTTAAAGCTTCAGAGGCAATATCATATTTTTCTAAATTGCATAAATTGTTGACGGTAAGACGACCCATCAAGAACTCTGCTGACAAATAATGTACAGCACGGGTATCCTTTACAGCGTGAGTGTATTGAGTATCAGTTAAACGCTCAAAGATCTGCTCATTAACAGTGGCGACTAAAGCCTGCCACCAAGCCAGGTGGGATGCCTTCTCTGGGGAGGTACCAATAGTGCTGCGTAAATGTCTGACAATATCAGTCTTAAAATCCTCAACTAACTTTGCGTGAGATGAGGCTTCCTTTACATTGGAAACTGTATCTTTTACAGCACATTTAGCATTACGGCAATGTCTTGACGCTGCTGTTTTGTTTACTGCCATTATTTGATCCTCAATTGTTATAAATTTATTAATCGCTTTTTTGCGATGAATCTGATTTAGATATTCATTAACATTTTATAACAGTGAATCATCAGCGTCAAAATTACAAATATCTACAAAATCACTATTACAAAGTGGTTTTAAATGGAATAATTGATTTTTCAGTAAAAAATTAAAAATTTTCTTAATTTAAATATGATTATTTATTTAATGTTGTAGTTATTTATAAATAAATTGTAAATAACTCTTAAACTAGTTGTAAAAATATAATTTTAAAGGTTTTATCAAATATTTACGTTCTAAAAATAAAAAAATTTTTCTAAAAAATCTTTAAAATAAAAAAAAGACGGTAAGAAAAAATTTCCCTACCGCCGGCTTATATATGCGTTTTTTAATCTAAAAATTCGGCTTTATCGCCATTTTTTTCAAGCCACTGACGTCTATCAGCTGCTCTTTTTTTGGACAAAAGCATATCCATTAGTGCAAAAGTTTCTTCCTCAATATTGGCATCTAAGGTCAATTGCATTAGACGACGTGAGGCAGGAGCTAAGGTTGTCTCACGCAATTGCGCAGGATTCATCTCACCTAGACCTTTAAAACGCTGAATAATAATATTTTCACGTTTAAATCCTTTACGCATAAACTTACTTTGCTTTTGTGCAAGTTCAGCATCATCTAACGCATACTCTTTAAACTTACCACAATCAAGACGATAAAGAGGCGGACAGGCAACATATACATGTCCCTCTCTTACAAGAGGGGTGAAATGCTTTACAAATAAAGCACAAAGAAGCGTACCAATATGCAAACCGTCAGCATCAGCATCAGCTAAAATACAAATTTTGTTATAACGAAGATTACTTAGATCCTCACTATCAGGCTCAATGCCCATAGCAACTGTAATTGCTCTAATTTCCTCTGAATTTAAAGCAGTATGACCGCCAACTTCCCAAGTATTTAAGATTTTTCCTCTAAGAGGCAAAATAGCTTGGAAACTTGAATCTCGCGCTTGGCGAGCTGATCCTCCTGCAGAATCACCCTCTACAATAAAAAGCTCACCGCGGCTTGGATCTGTTGAGGTGCAATCTACAAGTTTTCCCGGAAGCTGCGGTCCTCTTACTGTTTTCTTACGCTCTACAACCTTAGCCTGACTCTCGCGCTCTTTAGCTCTTGAAATAACAATATTGGCAATAGCTTTAGCTTTATCAACATTGCTATTTAACCATAAGGAGAAATGATCACGAACTACCTGTTCTAACTGACTTGCAATTTGACGGCTTGAAAGTTTTTCTTTAGTCTGACCTGCAAACTGAGGTTCACGCATCCTAAGAGACAAAACGTAAACACACTCACTCCACACGTCCTCAGGAGTAATCTTAAGGCCTCTTGGAAGTAAATTTTGTAAATCACAAAACTCTCGCATGGCCAAGGTTAAACCAGAACGAAAACCGTTGACGTGAGTACCACCTTCAACAGTTGGAATTAAGTTTACATAAGACTCACAACTGTAATGGGCCTTATTTTCTAATGCCCAAAATACCGCCCACTCAACTTGAAAATCCTCACCTTTTACTAGTTCATGAATTGGGTCTTGCGGTTCGAAATTGCCAGAGCTTGTTTGAGATTTTAAATACTCGCTAAGATCTCCTCCATAGCTCCAACTATCTTTGGTTCCTTTTTTCTCATTTATAAAAACTATGGTTAAGTTTTCACACAACACAGCTTTGGCTTTAAGCTGATGGCGCAGTCTTGAGGCATCAAAATCAGGTGAATCAAAGTAATCACTTTCAGGCCAAAAACGAATTCCTGTGCCGGTATCCTTTTTTGCACAAGTTCCTATTTCATGCAAAGAAACAGTTTTAACGCCTTTTTCATATTCTATTTCATAGACTTTGCCACCACGTTTTACCGTCGCTTTTAAACACGAGGAAAGGGCATTAACAACACTTACACCTACGCCATGTAAACCTCCTGAAAACTTATAGTTATCCGAGGTAAATTTACCGCCTGCATGCAAACGGGATAAAATCAACTCAATTGCAGGGATCCTTTCAACAGGATGCATATCAACAGGCATACCACGGCCGTTGTCTACAACCTCAAGACTGCCATCTTCATGTAAAGTGACATAGATTTTGTTACAAAAACCTGCTACTGCCTCATCAACACTATTATCGATAACCTCAATACCCAAATGGTTTGGATTGGTGGTATCAGTATACATACCTGGACGGCGTCTTACTGGTTCAAGACCTTTTAATACTTCAATAGATGCGCCTGTATAGGCTTGTAGATTATTCTCTTGCATACTTTTAAATAATATTTTCTTTTTTTAAATATTTTTTATTATTCTAACATTTTCATTTATGGGTACATAATTAACGGCCAATAGTTACACAAGCTTCAAGGCCACCCTCTTCAACATTTGAAAGTCTAATTTGTGCACCTAATTCTTCACAAGATGATTTAACAATCGCAAGGCCAAGTCCTGTACCACTAATTTTTGCAGTGTCCCCTCCTACGCGATAAAAAGGTTCGAAAACCATTTTAATTTTATCTTCAGGAATTCCTGGGCCATTATCTTTTACACAAATCTCAAAAAACTTTGGATAGTTACGACAATATAAATCCACCTGACCTTCATCGGGTGTGTATTTAAGGGCATTACCACATAAATTAACTAAAACAGTTTTAAGTAAATTTCTGTCAGAATGAACTGTTATATCGGCATTGCCTTCGATACCAAAATCAATATTTTTATCATCAGCTAATGCGCCTAACTCTTCTATAATTTCAACAAACAATTCTTTTAAATTGAAATCTTTAAACTCAACTACCTGAGCACATTGAGATCTAGCATAAGTTAAAAGTTTGGTCGTTAAATCTCGCTGTCTTTTAATAGCTTTTCGCAATTCTTTTAATTGCTGTTTTTGATTATCATCAAGACCATGCTCATCTAAAGATTCAGCTTGTAAACTTATTGCTGTAAGAGGCGTACGCATCTCATGAGCTGCGTCTGCTATAAATCTTCTTTCATTTTGCAAACTCTCAGAAGTTTTATTAAATAAACGATTTAAAGCTTCAATAAATACATCAAACTCAGATGGCACCGATGTTTCATATAAAGGTCTTAAATCATTCTCCTTACGGCTATCAATTTCAGAGGCCAATCTTCTTACAGCTAAAAACATTAGATTAACTACTAATAAAACTGTAGGAATATAAATACCCAAAAGAATTAAAAACTCAATAAAAGAAGCATTAAAAGCTCTTGAGACAGCCTCATCAATAATAGACAAAGGTCTTGCTACAACAAAACGAATGCCCTGTCTATTAGTGGCAATAAAACAGCGTACACGGTTATCGTTAATTAAAATTGAATAAAGACCATCTTCAATATTCATCGGTATATAAAAAGTCTCACCTGGAGGTGAAAATAAAGGGGCGATGATAATATCTCGATGTCTTTCAAACAGATCGGATAAAGATGGAGATGGTGAAATTATATATTCCATTCTCCCCATATATTTATGCCTAGGACCTTGAAAATAACCATTATTAAAAAGGCTCTTTTCCGACCATCTTTTGGGCAAAGGCATGTTATAAGCTACGATGATATCTGCAATTTGCGAAATTTCTTCATCGATATAAACACGCGCTTCGTTTAAGGTTTTATGGTAAGACCTTGCGCTTACTACTGCAGTGAAAATAATTCCAATTACACACAGAATTAAACACAATCTAAATTTTAGAGATCTTACTAATCTCCCTTTGCGACCTTCCAACCTACACCTCTAACATTCTTAATATTGGTAGATCCAACTTTTTTGCGCAGATTGTGAATTATAAATTCAATAGCATTTGATTCTACCTCAGAACCAAAGCTATATATTTTATCCTCCAAGGTTTCACGAGATAAAACAGCTCCAGGTCTTTTTAAAAGAGACTCAAGCAATGCATACTCTCTTGCAGTTAAAAGCTCTCTTTTAACTGCGTCTTCATTCTTGACAGTAACTTCATGAGTGATTGGATCTAATGTCAAAACACCATTACTTAATGTAGGTTGTGAAGAACCACTAGCTCTTCTTGTAACCGCCCTGATCCTTGCTAAAAGCTCTGACAGATCAAAAGGCTTTACCACATAGTCATCAGCTCCTATATCAAGACCTTCAATTCTGTCATCAATACAATCTCGAGCAGTAATAATAATTACAGGAGTATTTACATGACGGCTACGCCATTTTTTTAAAAGAGTTACGCCATCAATTCCAGGAAGACCTAAATCAAGAAGAATGCAATCATATCCTATATCTTCAGGTGCAAATTCTGCGTCTTTACCGTCATTCAAACAATCTACAGCATAAGCCTTATTCTTAAGGCCATTTGCTACAGCTTGTGAAATTTGCTCATCATCTTCGACTAAAAGAATACGCATGAGAACCTTCAAAATAAATAAAAAAGAAAAATAACAAACATAAAAAATGCTTGTTATTTAACAATATATCAAAAAAATTATCTAAGGCTTAGAAATGAATTATAAGAGATGAAAAAAAGAAAGGATCAAAGGAACATCTTTTTCAAAATTATCGTAGGCATGGCTTCCACCTGGAGTCACTTTAATATTGCATCCTTTAAAATAATCTTCTGACTTTTTGTAATTTAAAACCTCATCTCCTGTTTGTAAAAGCACCAATAAAGACTCTTTATCAAAATTTAAAGCCTTTTTATCAAGCACTTTTAAATACTCTATCATCTCTTTGGTAATTTCAAAATAAGTATCTGTACAAGGGTTATATTGTTTACCTAATAAAACCTGACAGAAATCTTGTGGATGTACACATGGATTTATAAGAGCCGCTTTAAAGCCATATATTGAATGTAATACAGCGGCCAAAAAGCCCCCCATAGAGCTACCAACTAAACAAAGCTCTTCTTTTTTGTACTTAATACAAAAATTTTTCAAAACAGCTAAAGCTTCTTTGGGAGTATCTGGAAAATCCAAAGAAACAAATTCAGTTTGTGGACAAAGATGTTTTAGTTCTTTTTCAAAAATTTGCGCCTTAATCGCTTTCGGACCTGACTGAAAACCATGTAAATAGGCAATTTGCATCAATAGCCCCCAACATCCATTCTTGGTCTAAATCTATCAGTATTTAATCTACAAACAACTGTATCTATAGATCCATCTTTGGAAAAAGAAAAATATCTCCAACCAGGACCTTTACTATCTAAAGCAAAATCTCTTGATTTTGGTACAAATTGAATAGATGTAGAAGGTGTAGCAATATAACGGATGTTTTGTCTTATAACATCTACTTCCTGATGCACATGTCCTGATAAAACCAATTTTACGGCCGGAAATCTTTGCATAAAAACATGGAATTCATCTTGATTGTGCAAAGTTTGAGTATCTAACCAATCACTTCCTACTAATAAAGGCAAATGATGAATACACACTACAGAGTGTAAATTTGGGTGCTCTTCTACGCATCTTTCTGCATATTCAAGTTGGTCGCGCTGAACCCAACCATGAGCGACACCATAAACTTCTGAATTTAATAAAATAAATTGCCAGTTTCCACAAATAATATTTCTTGCAGTACTTACGCCCAATCTATTGAAAATACGGTACATCAAAGGACCGTCATCGTGATTTCCTGGAAGAAAAAATACGGGTTTGTTAAGGCATTTAATCATATTGGCAAAACGTTGATAAGACTCAACAGAATAGTCCTGTGAAATATCGCCTGTCATCAGGACAAAATCGAAGTCTATATTTTGCTTTTGAAATTCCTCTAAAACAGCATTAAAACTTTGCGCTGTCTTTACCCCTAACAAATCGCCATTTTCGTCAGCAAATAAATGCGTGTCTGTAATTTGCAATACTCGCAGCTGACCATCAGCGCTCCGGGGCTTTAATAGGCATTGATCTTCCATAATTTAATACACCTGTCTGCCTTCAATCCCGGTTTAAAAGCTACCCATAAAAAAAAACTAATATAGTTCATAACCTTAATTATTATGAATAATTACATATTCATGAATATCAACCATGAGATCGAGATCTCATTTACAACATTTTTTTATCTATACAAGTTTACAACAATGTTGATTGTTAATCATTTAATAAAAAATAACCCCGCTTTCTGTCACAAAAACGGGGTGTATATTTTTTTTATATTTAATATTAAACAGGAAGCTCTTTTAGCATATTCAAAAACTGCATCCAATTATCAAATTTATAATCAGGCTGGCTCATATCTTCAATATTTCCGCGACAATAACCAAATGTAAAAAATACAGCTGGGATATTCACGCTATTTGCAGGAATAATGTCATTTGCAGAATCGCCAACCATGCAGGCTTGTTCTTTATTTATGCCTAATTTATCCAATACGAATAACAATGGAGTTGGATCTGGCTTTTTCTTATCCAAAATCTCTCCACCTAAAACCATATCAAATAAATCATAAAGGCCCATTATTTTTAATAAAGGCTCTGAAAACATTGCCGGTTTATTGGTAACAACTGCAATCTTTATGCCATTATCTTTACACCATCTCAAAGTTTCCTCTACATGAGGGTATACCGTGTAATTATCATGAAGCCCTTTGGTATAAAAATCATTAAATAAAGCCCGAGCTTTAGTCAAAAGCTCATCTGAAACCTCGCCGTCTTTCACCTCAAAATGACCTGCAATAGCTCTTTTTAAAAGCATTTGCACACCATTTCCGACATAACCGCGTGTCTCATCTAAAGACGGCTCTTTTAATCCCAAAGCACAAGCTGTGCTTTTTGCAGCTTTGGCAAGCTGCAAGATGGTGTCTGCTAAAGTTCCATCTAAATCAAATAAAAGAGCTTGCGGCCTTTTTTTCAACAGCATTTATATCTCCAATGCTTTATTTAAATACTCAAGAGCTTTAGCCTTATTATCTGCGCCAAAGAATGCTGAACCTACCACAAAGACAGTAGCACCACATTCAGCGATATGCTGAATATTTGAGTCTTTAACGCCACCATCAACCTCAATAAATACATTGGCATTGGCCTCAAAAGCCATGCATTTAACGTCAGCTACTTTCTTTAAGCATGAAGGTAAAACTTTTTGGCCACCAAAGCCTGGATTTACGGTCATAACTAAAACAAAATCAAGCTTATCCCATAAATAGTCAAGCATTTGAGGAGCAGTTGCTGGATTTAAAGCAAGACCTGCCTTGGCGCCATTATCTTTAATAAAGGTCAGCATACGCTCAACATGGATGCAAGCTTCAGGATGGAATGATACCCAAGAGGCGCCAGCTTTAATGTAATCTGCAACAATGTCCTCTGTTACAGGAGAAACCATCAGATGTACATCAAAAACAGCTTGTGGGAACTTATCTTTTAATGCCTTTAAAAAACCAGGGCCGAAGGTTAAATTTGGTACGAAATGGTAATCCATTACATCAAAATGGATTACATCCACGCCACACTCTAAAGCCTCACCCACATCGCGCTCGAGGTTGATTAAATCTGCAGAAAGAATAGAACCTGCAATCTTAAATTTTTTCTCAGACATTTTTACTTTTTTCCCATTTCCTGTTGAACAGTTAAAAAACTTTTGGCAAAAGGTTTGGCCTTGCGAATTTCATTTGGCAGATTATGAACAGAAGCTAAAGCCTCACTCTTAGTTAAATAATCGCCACATAAAAGTACATACCAATCATTACCATTATGATTGGTTTTATAAATCCAATAACGTCCACTGATTTTTGCTGACATATCGGCAACAGCATTACGATTTGATCCTGCTATTACCTGTAAAGTGTAGTGACCTGGATTCTTTTTTAAAAGCTCAGATGAGCCTCCTGGAATTGCCCGACCACTATATAAAATATCGGTATTTTTATAGTAAACAGGTGAGTTATATCCAGTTTTTTTGGAACTAACTACATTTGTTTTTGACAAAGTGTTTTTAGTGTTAGTTTTATTTTGAGACTTATTGATAACTTTTAAGGAGTTATCTTCACGCTTTAAAATATTAGAAGAAGATCCTTTGTCATTATCTAATTTAAGACTATCTGATGATTTTGACTCTCTGTTGTGCTCAATTTCATTTAAAGTATCGCCTCTTAACACAATAGAATTTCTTGTTGATTTTTCAGGAGCGCTTACAGTTAAGCCCTCACCTAAATTCTCCTGTAATAATCCTTCATCGTATTTAGGATTATCAGCACTGCCATGATCCCCATCACTTTTTATGCCAGAATTTTTTACTTCAACTAAAGTTAAAGGATCAATATCTCCAGAGGCTTTTGAATTGTTGGTATCTTTATTAGCTTCAACTGCTTTATCATCACTATTACTATTTAAAGAAGTTTCAACAGTGTTCTCTTCTTTATTTTTTGTTGAATCATCAGAAATAGGATTTACGTCAAAAACTAATAAAGCTAAACAAGCAAGTAAAATTGCAATACAAACTGCAATAATATAACTTATGGCGTTATGTCCGCGTTTATTTTGCTTCTTTATCTGACGATTAGGATCAGAGTTAGTAAATTCTTCGCCCTTTTCCATAACAGCCTCCCGTTAAAAATTGTATATGGCAATTTGTATTATATAGTCAAAAATAAAGGCTAAAAGCATCTTTAAGATTTTACCGCTTTAGCCTTTAATTAAATGTTATTTTATACTACAAAGACATTTAAATGCTTTTTAATTCATCGATTAAAGCAATAACCTCATCATCACTTACATCAGAATAAACGCCTGCTTTGCCTAATTGAGTCGTTAAGATATAACGAATATTTCCTTTTAAAACTTTTTTGTCATGGCGCATATAATGAATAAAGTCAGAAGGCTGCATTGACTCTGGAATATCTACTGGCAAATGACAGTTTTTAACTAAACTCTTAATACGATTGGCCTCTTTTAAAGAAATCAAACCGCGTTTATTTGCCAAGACAGCTGCAATTACCATGCCAAGACCTACAGCCTCTCCATGAAGATAGGTGCCAAAACCTAAAAAGGCCTCTACAGCATGTCCAAAAGTATGACCAAAATTTAAAATAGCTCTAAGTCCATGCTCTTTTTCATCTTGAGATACCACCAATGATTTTATTTCACAGCAACGCTTTACCACATAAGCTAAATAAGAATCATCATGGAAAAATACTTTTTCATAGTTCTTTTCAAGATCTTCAAAGAACTCTTTATCATAAATTATACCGGTTTTTACAACCTCACCCATACCAGCTGCAATCTCACGCTTAGGTAAAGTCTTTAAATAGCTAATATCAACAATAACACCCTTTGGTTGATAAAAAGCTCCGATCATATTTTTGCCTAAAGGATGATTAAAGGCGGTTTTTCCACCAACAGAAGAGTCAACCATAGCCAAAAGAGTAGTAGGCATCTGTACAAAAGGAATTCCTCTTTGATAGCATGCGGCGGCAAAACCTGCCATATCACCCACAACTCCACCACCTAAAGCTAAAATGGCGCCATCACGACTAAAGCCATTTTCAAGTAAAGCTGTCAAAATCTGCATCCAAGACTCACATGTCTTATAACACTCACCATCTTTTAACTGACAGATCTTTACATTAAAGGCACACGCTTCAAGCTGTTTTTTTAAATTTTCATAATAGATAGGACCTACAGTATCATTGGTGACAACCATAAGATCTTTGGTGTCTTTTAAAACTTCTCGTACAAGAGCGCCTTTATCTAAATTTGAACCAATAAAAATAGGATAAGAACGTTCAGCTAAACCCACTGTTATTTTTTGCATAATAAGTCCTTAATCTTAATAACACAGCCTTTTACATCATAACTACCTGTATCAATAGTTATATCTGCAATTTGCTCATATAAAGGTTTTCTCAAACGAAATAAATCTTCCAAACGCTTTTTACGATCATCAGCATAGATCATAGGCCGTCCATTATCGTGCAAGGTTCTTTCATACTGCAAAGTTACATCTGCACTTAAATAAATCACAAGGCCATTGTTAGCTAATAAATCAAGATTTTCTTTAGTTACTACAATGCCACCGCCTGTAGCAATTACTGCACTTTTGTCTAAAACAGATTTTAAAGCTTGCGTCTCTTTTAATCTAAAGCCACTTTCACCTTCTTCTTCAAAGATTTTAGGAATATTTTTTTTGTTTCTGAAAACTATTTCCTCATCTAAATCTATAAAAGGTTTTGAAAGTATTAGCGCCAATGATTTTCCAACCGTAGATTTTCCTGAGCCCATAGGGCCTACTAAAAAAATACGATCACTTTGTTTAAGTGACATAAAGAGCGTCCTAAAAATATATTTTTATTTATAAAAATAACCGACTTAATTTCACTTTAACTTACCAAGTTAAAATCAAATTTGTCAAAAAAAAGCATATTTGTCACTTTTTGGAACTTTTACTTTTTAAATTTAGAGAGGTCATTATTTGCTAAAATAACAGGTTATATGTTGTTTTTATGAGGTCTAGCTTTGGTGTTTCGAATAATAAAAACCGTCTTTTGGGGCGGTCTTATATGTATGGCGATCTGTGGAGCTGCAGTAAGTGCATTTTATTATGAAACTTTAGGCTCTCTACCTAATGTAGCAGAACTTAAAGAAGTCTCTTTTGAAACTCCCATGAAAATCTATACTGCTGATAAAAAACTTATCGGTGAGTATGGTGAAAGTAAAAGAATTCCTGTAAAACTCTCTGAGATTCCGTTAAAAATGCAACAAGCATTTTTAGCAATCGAAGATAGCCGCTTTTATGAACATTCAGGTATTGATCCTATTGGTATTATGCGTGCGGTAATTGTTGCTATTACCAATGCCGAAGCTTCCCAAGGAGCCAGTACCATCACACAGCAAGTTGCAAGAAATTTCTTTTTAAGTCGCGAAAAAACTATACAACGTAAAATCCGTGAAATCTTTATTTCTTTACGTATTGAGCAGGTTTTAACCAAGGAAGAAATTTTAGAACTTTATTTAAATAAAATTGCCTTAGGTCATAGAAGTTATGGTGTAGCCGCAGCTGCCCAAACTTATTATGGCAAAGATTTAAAATCTTTAACTTTAGCTGAAATTGCAACTATTGCCGGATTACCTAAAGCACCTTCTACTTTAAATCCTATCTCCTATCCAAAAAGATCTAAAGCTCGTCGCCACTTGGTTTTATTACGCATGAAGAGCTTAGGCTTTATTACTGAAGATGAATTTAAAGAAGCTGATAATGCTCCTTATAAAACATATTTCCACGGAGCCCCTCTTGAGGCTTATGCACCATTTGTTGCAGAAAATGCTCGTCAATTTGCTATTGAAAAATATGGTGAAAGTGCTTATACCGACGGTATTGAAATCTACACTACCGTAAACTCTAAAGTCCAAGAGGCTGCACATTATGCCGTATTTAAAGGTGTAAATAACTATGACCGTCGTCATGGTTATCGTGGTGCTTTTACTAATGTAAATAAGGGTGAAGGTTTTGAAAATAAACCTGAAAAAATTAAAGATTTATTACGTAAATACGACAAATATCATTTTATTTCGCCTGCATTGGTAACCAATATAAATGATAAAAATAAAACCGTATCAATCTTTGATGACAAAGGCGAGAACCTGACTATTACATGGGATGGTCTTAAATGGGCTGCTCCTTTTAAAAATGATAATCGCCAAGGCCCTTCTCCTAAAAAACCTTCTGATATTTTAAAAGTTGGTGACTTTATATATTTCTATAAAGACGAGAAGAATGTTCTGCAATTATCAGAATTACCTCAAGCTGAAGGCTTACTTATTGCATTAAATCCTCACGATGGAAAAGTCGAGGCTTTAGTAGGAGGCTATGACTTTGCTTTAAGTAAATTTGATAGAACTACTCAAGCAAAACGCCAAACTGGCTCAAACTTCAAGCCTTTCTTATACTCATCTGCAGTAGCTTCTGGTATCAATATCAATTCAGCTATCTACGATGAACCTTTAAGAACTTGGGACCCAGGTTCTAGAACTTGGTGGAGCCCTAAAAATACTCCTAACCGTTATGATGGCATTATGACCTTAAGAGAAGGTTTAGCGCGCTCGAAAAACGTAGTATCCATTCGTTTAATAAGACAAATTGGTGTTAAAAATGTTGTTGAGCACGTCAAAAAGTTTGGTTTTGATGTTCCTCGTAGTCAGCAAGTAGAGTCAATGGCTTTAGGTAGCGTTGAGGTAACTCCTTTAGATTTGGCTACAGGCTATGCAACATTTGCCAACGGTGGCTATAAAGTTGAACCTTACTATGTAGATAGTATCTACAAAGACGATCAACAAATTTATGCCTATAAACCAAAGGTTGCAGATCCTAATGCCAAAAACCGCGTCATTAACGCCATCGAGCTTAAATATGATGATGAGGTTTTGCCTGACGACAATTTAGCACCTCAAGTCTTATCGCACGAGCATGCTTATATTGTTGCAGATATGCTACGCTCGGTAATTTATGGTGGTAATGGTATCCAAGGCCCTTACTATGGAACTGGTGGTCGTGCCGCTGCAATTACAGGAAGACGAGATCTTCACGGCAAGACTGGTACAACTAACGACGTTCATGACGCTTGGTTCTCAGGCTTTAATAGCAATTTAGTTGCGACCGCTTGGATGGGCTTTGATACCAATCGCGATTTAGGCCACTCTCGCATAAGTCCTGAAGGTGGTGCTTATACCGCTCTTCCTATTTGGGCTGAATTCTTCAAGCAAGCCCAAAAAGGCAAGAGTGAGGCTAATCTCATCAAGCCTCAAGGCATAAATTACTGTATAAGCCCTCAAGGTAATGAGGATTTATGCTTAACTGGTGGAAGTAATTTAGAAGATGAAGAGCATGATGATGACACACCTTCCCAAACTGAGATTGATACTTCTAATATCACCGATGACAATATCTTCTAATTACTAAAATTTATTGCATAAAAAAGGTCCGTTATTTTATTTAAATAACGGGCCTTTTTTATATATAAAACAAATAATTAAAAATTTAAGTTTTAATAAAATAAAAGAAAATTTCAAATACTTTAAAACTGCACGCTCTTTTTCATACATTTCATCTAAAACTACAAAAGTTAGATAAAAGCTTAACTTTTGTATCCATATCTCTTTCAACTAACTCTTATCTTTTGGTTCTTGAAGATTTACCTTTGCTCATATCTTTCACACCATAAAAAGATTCTTGTTGAGCAGACATAAAAAAAGGCTCCTTGCGGAGCCTTCTTTATGAAAATTTGGCTCTTCCGGAAAACTGTGGCTAATTAAAATTTAATATCTAATTTTGTTATACCAATAGACAAAAAAAGGCCGTCCTCAATTAAGATTGAATTAAACAAAAAAACAACCAACCTAGGAGAACGACCTATGAATATTGTAGCCGACTTTCATAATTTTTTCTTTAATCTTTTTTATACAAACTTCAAACTTTTTAATTATCAATTTGATGAAGATAAGAAAGAGATTCATCTTTTCTTAGAGCCTAAAGACAATTATCCTCAATGTCCTATCTGTAAAAATCATAATGTTGTAGTTCATGAATATAGACATAGAATAGTTAAAGATGGCTCTTATAACGGTTTTCAGTTTATTTTGCATATTACCTATAGAACTTTTAAATGTAAGTTCTGCGATAAATATGCAACCGAACAAATCCCTTTTATTTCAAGTAGACACCGCATCACCAAAAGCCTTGAAAATGAAGTTATTGAGGATTTACAAAGGTCTGGGTCTATCAAAGATACGGCTCAAAGAACTTCCCTTAAATGGGATACGTGTAAGCAAATTCACAAAGACTATCTAAAAAGAAACACGCCTTTCTTCCTTGGTAAGGCAAAACATCTTGCTATTGATGAATTCTCTATTAAGAAAGGCCATAAATATGCAACTGTAGTTGTTGATTTAGATACTAAAAGAGTTATTTGGGTTGGTAAGGGTAAGACTGTACGAGAGGTTAATCGCTTCTTTAAATTATGCGGTACAGAGGGCTGTAAACAAATAAAAGCAGTAGCAATGGACCAAAATGCAGGATTTGCTACTTGTGTTAATAAGTACTGCCCTAATGCCAAGGTTGTCTATGATTTATTCCATATGGTTTATAACTTTGGAAGACTTGTTATAAGCGCCATAAGACTAAGACTTGCCTATGAAAATAAAAACAAAAATGATGACAATGCTTATTCTCTTTTAAAGCGTTCAAGATTTCTGTTACTTACAAAAAACTCTAATTTATCAGAAGAAAAAAGAATAAAACTTAATGATATTTTAAGCTTTTATCATGATTTATATGCAGCTAATGAGCTAAAAGAGCTATTACCTGAAGTATTCCATGCTCACTCAAAAGAAGAGTCAGAATCTCTTTGGGATGAATGGGTAAGGTTAGCTTTACAGTCAAAAGTTCAAGAGATTACTAAGTTTGCCAAAGTGCAAAACAGAAGATACCGAGATGGTATAACAAATTCAGGTATTTACAGGATTAGAACAAGCGTTCTTGAAGGGATAAACAATAAGATAAAAGTATTAAAAAGATTAGCTTATGGATTTAGAGATTTGGAGTATTTCTTCTTAAGAATTAGAGATGCTTTTAGAGGTAATGCTTATGTTTAACATATAGCCCTAATGAATATAATCTCAATTTCATTAGGGCTATCCACAGATTCTCGGAAGAACCGAAAATTTAAGCTTGGGCTTAGATTACATCATACCGCCCATGCCACCCATACCGCCCATAGGAGCAGCAGGAGCATCGCCTTCCTTCTTAGGAGCATCGGCGATCATGCACTCGGTGGTAAGCATTAAGCCTGCGATAGAAGCGGCGTACTGTAATGCAGAACGGGTTACCTTGGTTGGATCCAAAATACCCATCTCGATCATATCGCCATACTCTTCGGTAGCAGCGTTATAACCGTAGTTGCCATCCTTAGAACGAACTTCGTTAGCAACAACAGCAGCCTCTTGACCGGCGTTGGTTACGATCTGACGTAAAGGAGCTTCCATAGCAGCTAAAGCAACCTTGATACCAACGTTCTGATCCTGGTTTGCACCCTTAAGGCCAGCGATCTTCTTGGCAACGCGTACTAAAGCAACACCGCCGCCTGGAACAACACCTTCCTCAACAGCTGCGCGAGTTGCATGCATAGCATCCTCAACACGAGCCTTCTTTTCCTTCATGGCAACTTCAGTAGCAGCGCCAACCTTGATTACAGCAACACCGCCGGCTAACTTAGCTACACGCTCCTGAAGCTTCTCACGATCGTAATCGGAGGTAGACTCAGCAATCTGCTTGCGGATCTGATCAACACGCTCCTTAATAGCCTCAGCATCGCCAGAACCATCAATAATGGTGGTGTTGTCTTTGTTGATAACAACACGCTTTGCAATACCTAAATCATCTAAGGTAGCCTTGTCTAATTCCATGCCTAACTCAGAAGAGATTACGGTACCGCCAGTTAAAATAGCGATATCCTGTAACATGGCCTTACGACGGTCGCCAAAGCCTGGAGCCTTAACAGCTGCAACCTTAACAACACCACGCATATTATTAACAACTAAAGTTGCTAAAGCTTCAGACTCAACGTCCTCGGCAATGATGAGTAAGGACTTGCCCTGCTTTGCTACATTCTCAAGAATAGAAACTAAATCACGAATGTTAGCAATCTTCTTGTCGCATAAGAGAATGTACGGGTTCTCAAGCTCAACGGTACCAGTGTCTGGCTTGTTGATGAAATATGGAGAGAGGAAGCCTCTATCAAACTGCATACCTTCAACTAAGTCGAGCTGATCCTCAAGTCCCTGACCATCTTCAACGGTGATAACACCGTCACGGCCAACATTCTCCATAGCGTCAGCAATTAAATTACCAACGGTAGCATCGGAGTTAGCAGAAATAGTACCAACCTGAGCGATGGACTTCTTGTCTTCACACTTGGTAGATAACTTCTTGAGCTCTTCAACAGCAGCCTCAACAGCCTTATCAATACCACGCTTTAAATCCATAGGATTCATGCCTGCGGCGATAGACTTTAAGCCTTCATTAACGATAGCTTGAGCTAAAACAGTAGCAGTAGTGGTACCATCACCGGCTGCATCATTGGCCTTGGAAGCAACTTCCTTAACCATCTGAGCGCCCATGTTCTCAAACTTGCCTTCAAGCTCAATTTCCTTGGCAACAGAAACACCATCTTTGGTGATGAGAGGAGCGCCGTAGCTCTTATCTAAAACTACGTTGCGGCCTTTAGGGCCTAAAGTAACCTTAACTGCGTTAGCTAAAATATTGACGCCATCGAGCATCTTAACGCGGGCTTCGTTTCCGAAAAGTACCTGTTTTGCGGACATTTTTAAAATACTTCCTTAAATAAAAAATTCTGTGCGAGATTAGGCTTCAACTGCAAAAATATCAGTCTCAGAAAGAATGATGACTTCCTCGCCATCTAACTTAACTTTCTTAGAGCCATAACCTTCGTTGAAAATAACGGTATCGCCCTCTTTTACGCTCATTGGGGCATATGAACCGTTATCAAGCAGACGACCTTTACCTACAGCAATAACCTTAGCACGGCTGGATTTGTCTGCAGCATTGCCTAAGATAATACCGCCAACAGACTTCTGCTCTTCCTCAAAAGGCTTGACGATAACGCGATCATACAAAGGAACTAATTTCATTTGTGTCTCCACGGTTTTAATTTTCTAACCGCTATTTTTCTCATGCAATCGGCGTAGGGCCCGATTATCGCCCCGTCAAATCTGCTTTTCTTTTTTAGGCAAACTGACAAATTGATTTTTAACAAATAAATAAATGGGGACGCTTTTTTTAGATTCAAGAGCTTTTTTTAAATTTTTTTTAAATTTTTTGGCTCTTCCGGAAAACTGTGGCTAATTAAAATTTAATATCTAATTTTGTTATACCAATAGACAAAAAAATGGTCGTTCCCAATTAAGATTGAATTAAACAAAATACACCAATCTAGGAGAACGACCTATGAATATTGTAGCCGACTTTCATAATTTTTTCTTTAATCTTTTTTATACAAACTTCAAACTTTTTAATTATCAATTTGATGAAGATAAGAAAGAGATTCATCTTTTCTTAGAGCCTAAAGACAATTATCCTCAATGTCCTATCTGTAAAAATCATAATGTTGTAGTTCATGAATATAGACATAGAATAGTTAAAGATGGCTCTTATAACGGTTTTCAGTTTATTTTGCATATTACCTATAGAACTTTTAAATGTAAGTTCTGCGATAAATATGCAACCGAACAAATCCCTTTTATTTCAAGTAGACACCGCATCACCAAAAGCCTTGAAAATGAAGTTATTGAGGATTTACAAAGGTCTGGGTCTATCAAAGATACGGCTCAAAGAACTTCCCTTAAATGGGATACGTGTAAGCAAATTCACAAAGACTATCTAAAAAGAAACACGCCTTTCTTCCTTGGTAAGGCAAAACATCTTGCTATTGATGAATTCTCTATTAAGAAAGGCCATAAATATGCAACTGTAGTTGTTGATTTAGATACTAAAAGAGTTATTTGGGTTGGTAAGGGTAAGACTGTACGAGAGGTTAATCGCTTCTTTAAATTATGCGGTACAGAGGGCTGTAAACAAATAAAAGCAGTAGCAATGGACCAAAATGCAGGATTTGCTACTTGTGTTAATAAGTACTGCCCTAATGCCAAGGTTGTCTATGATTTATTCCATATGGTTTATAACTTTGGAAGACTTGTTATAAGCGCCATAAGACTAAGACTTGCCTATGAAAATAAAAACAAAAATGATGACAATGCTTATTCTCTTTTAAAGCGTTCAAGATTTCTGTTACTTACAAAAAACTCTAATTTATCAGAAGAAAAAAGAATAAAACTTAATGATATTTTAAGCTTTTATCATGATTTATATGCAGCTAATGAGCTAAAAGAGCTATTACCTGAAGTATTCCATGCTCACTCAAAAGAAGAGTCAGAATCTCTTTGGGATGAATGGGTAAGGTTAGCTTTACAGTCAAAAGTTCAAGAGATTACTAAGTTTGCCAAAGTGCAAAACAGAAGATACCGAGATGGTATAACAAATTCAGGTATTTACTGGATTAGAACAAGCGTTCTTGAAGGGATAAACAATAAGATAAAAGTATTAAAAAGATTAGCTTATGGATTTAGAGATTTTGAGTATTTCTTCTTAAGAATTAGAGATGCTTTTAGAGGTAATGCTTATGTTTAACATATAGCCCTAATGAATATAATCTCAATTTCATTAGGGCTATCCACAGATTCTCGGAAGAACCAATTTTTTTATTTAAATTTAGTGAATAAAAATAATAATTTTTTTGTAAAAACTATTTGATATTAAATGTTTTTTTAATGATTATTTTTGAGGGGAATTTCTGGCACAAAAATTTATGCCAGAAATTCTTTTAAGAATTTTTCTTTAAAGTAAGTTTTGCTCTTACTGTAATCATCATTCCTAAAATAATGATTACACCGCCTAATATCTGTCCTAAAGAAATTGCCTCATCTAAAAGCGTTACACCAATCACAGCACCGGCTAACGGTATAAGATAAATGAAAGCTCCGGCTTTAGTTGCCCCAATTTTAGTTACAGCATAGTTCCAAGCGATAAAAGCAAAAATTCCTGAGGCTAAAACTAAATATAAAAAAGAAATCCAGGAATGGCCATTTAACTGTTCACAATAAAGCTCGCCTGTAACGCCTCCTAAAATAAGGCAAAAAGAGCCTCCTAAAATACTAGTCCATGCTGTGACCATAGGGGCACTCATATCACGAGTGAGCTTCCAACTTACAACCACATAAGCTGACCACATAGACTCACTTAATACCACCATAAGATCGCCTACATTAAAATTTAAATTTAATAGCAAACTTATGGAGCCTTGAGACACGATACACACGGCACCTACACATGAAATAAAAATGCCACACCATCCTAAAGCACTTAAACGCTCTCCTATAAAAAAGAAAGCTAAAATGGTGGTAATTGTAGGTCCGATACTTTCAATTAAAGCTGTATTGGTGGCTGTAGTAATAGTTAAAGCAGAAAACAATAAAGTATTGTGAAGGCCAATGCCTAAAATGGCCATTATCAACAGCACAATAAAATTATGACGACTTACATGAAAAGCTTTTTTATTTTTAGTTAAATAAAACCATAAAAACAACAAAACTCCCACCACCATAAAACGCGCACCGGTTATTAAAAATGGTGAAGCTTGTTGTACTAAAGTGCGTCCACTTGCAGGCGTACCGCCCCAAATAAAGCAAACTGATACTAACAATAAATAATATCCCAAAAGACTTTTGGACTTTTGGGATTTCTTTGCTTGCAAATGAATCTTATTATTTAAGCTGTTCATTGTCCGATTTACTTGTTTCCTCTTGAGCCGTACCATCGATAGTACGTCCTTCTTTATAATAGCTTTCACTATAAGTAAAACTTGAGCTACTCTTGGTAAAACCATCTCCCATATGGGTCTTGCTATAATAATTTCCCAAAGGTTTTCTTACAGATGGAATTAGCAATAATAAAGCAATAATGTCAGAAATAAAGCCTGGGAAAATAAATAAGAAGCCTGCAAGAGGGATCCAAATTAAAGACGGGTCAAATCTTTGCTCTTCTCTTATCTGTTTTACTACTTGTGCAAAACGCATTTTAACTAAGCACGCGCCAATTACCATCGACACAAACATTAAACTTATAGTAGTTAAAGCCCCTAAAGCAGAACCAACCTGAATTAAGACAATTAACTCTAAGACAAAAAGTGCTAATAATGATAAAAAAATATTTTTCATAAATTGAATATATTTACCTAAAATAACGAATATATGTATACGTTAAATAAAAGTTTTAAATAATTTTTCTTAAAGTTTACCAATTTTGGACCTAATTATATCTAAACCAAACTTGATATTTTTAAAAGAAAAATTGTTATGTGACACTAAAGCTGTTTTGCGCTTTTGTCTCTATACACAATTACATATGTCCTATATAAGGGTATTTTCAAGAAAATGTGAGGATTTTTTACCGCCTAAATATGTTTAAATTTTTGAGTAAACATTTAACTGCTATACTTTTGACTATTCTTTTGTTTTTAAGTCGTAAATATTTTATGTTAAAAAAATTTTTATGTATTTTTGCAGTGTTATGCGCGCTGTTACCATCATATAAAGCTTTAAGCGAAAATATTGATAACTTATTTGAAATTCCTTTTGAAAACACTCAAACAACACACATGCCTTTTAAGGTATCAGAAAGCTTTCAAAATAACACTTTGACATATGAATTTATCCTAGAGGGTGGATCTTATCTTTATAAGGATGCCTTCAAGGTTTCAGGTGATGGCTTTAACTACACCTTAAAATTTAATAAATCACCACAAATTCATGCAACAGCAAATGAAAGTCACGAAGTCTTTTATAACAATGTAAAAGTTTATTTAAAAATATTAAACGCCAAAAAAGATGCAAAATTAACCTTAAATTACCAAGGTTGTTCTCAAGATGGTATTTGCTATCCTGTACAATCTTTATACAAAACCTTGCCTTATATAAAAGGATCTTTTGAGAGTTTTAGTATTAAAGATCTTTCTAAAACAGATCCTTCATCTTTATTTTTAGGCATTGATGACAGTTTGATTTTGACCTTACTTTTAAGCTTTATTTTAGGTATAACCCTTGATTTAACACCTTGTGTCTTACCTATGCTTGCAGTTTTCTCTGCAATGATTACAGGTTCAAAATCAAAAAATTTTACAGCCTCTTTATTATTAAATTTAAGCTACCTTTTAGGCCTTGCTCTTACTTATACCGCTGTAGGATTTGCATTTGCAAAATTTGGCGCTTCTGCTCAATCATATTTACAGCACCCTGCAGTAATAATCTTTATTTCTTTATTATTCATAATATTATCCTTAGATTGTATGGGCATTATTTCTTTAAAAATGCCCGATAAATACAACCGCTATTTACAAGAAAAAATAAGTCGCAATCCTAGTGGCAAATTATGGTCATCATTTTTATTTGGTGTTCTCTCAGCATTCTTAGCCACACCTTGTACCAGTGCCCCCTTAGCTGGAGCTCTTTTATATGTTGCCACCTCAGGTAATCTTATAAAAGGAACTTTGCTTTTCTTATTTATAGGTCTTGGTATGGGATTCCCTCTAGTTATTATTGGTCTTTTTGGAAATAGAGGAATTTTTAAACTAGGACGTTTTGCCAAAGTTATCAGAAATCTTTTAGCTTTGCCTTTAATTATTGGTGCTTATTATTTATCTCGCCATCTTTTAGGCAGTTATCAAGATTTTGTTGCAGGTTTACTCACATCATTTTGCTTTGGCTATACAGCCTACCTGCTTTTAGAGAATTTAGGTGATCTTAAGAAAAAACAAGTTTTAACTTTAAGTTTTGCCTCTTTTGCTGCAGGATTTATTCTTTATGTAAATTCAGCTGTACATCAAGATGAAAATACCTTACCGAATGGCTTTATTCAGGTAAAAAATAGTGATGACTTAATGGTTTGTCAAAAAGAACGTTGCCTTATTACCTTTAGTGCCAAATGGTGCTCTAACTGCCATAAACTTGATAATGATATTTACGCAAACGCTGAATTTAAAAAATTAGCCTTAGGTTATAAGAAATTTAGAGTAGATCTGACAACTCAGGATGATCCAAAAATAAAGCAGCTTATAAATACTTATGAACTTATAGGAGTACCAACTCTTATCATTACCAATGATAAAGGCGATATCGTAAACAAACGTATAGGTCTATTTAATTTAGAAGATTTGAAAAAAGATCTTTAAAAAAGAAATCCCTCTTAAATTGACTTGAATTTTAAGAGGGATGACTAGATATTTTATCTAAAAATTATTTTTTGGCTTTAGCGTCTTTAGGGCTCTTTACATCAACTAAGGTTACATCAAAGACTAATACAGAATTGCCCTTGATAAGATCGCCTGCGCCTCTCTCACCATAAGCAAGCTCAGATGGGATATAGAACTCATACTGAGCACCAGTCTTCATTAACTGTAAACCTTCAATCCAACCTGGGATCATATTATCAAGAGGGAAATCTAAAGCTTCTTTTTGCTCATCAAAGACCTTACCGTCAATGGTAGAGCCCTTGTAGATAACCTTAATAGTATCGCCAGTCTTAGGGGATACACCGTTACCATCTTTAATTACCTTATACTGAAGGCCTGATTTGGTGACCTTGACGCCTTCTTTCTTACTGTTTTCCTCTAAGAACTTCTTACCAGCTTCCAAGTTAGCCTTGGACTCTAAATTCTTTTGCTCTTCAACAGCATTTTGAACTTTCTTATCAAGCTCGCGTAAGATAGTCTCGATTTCTTTAACATCAAGCTCAGGCTTATTGGCAATAGCATCACTAAAGCCTTTCTTAATTAAATCTTCATTTAACGCACCAACAAACTCTTTTTGAGTAGCAATTAAATTATACATATAGCCACCAACAGAGGCGCCAACTGCATAAGAAGCCTTATCTTCAAAAGAGCTCTTTTCGTTAATTACCTTCTGAGAGACTTCTGCTTTAGCCTGAACCTTATCAGTTTTGTCATTGCATGCACTTAAACTTACACAAGCAGCTACAACTAATGCCATGACAGAAAATTTTTTTGTAATAGTATTCAAAATGAATTCTCCGAATATTCATTACCGCCATAAAAATGCTCAAAGGCAGTAAATTTTTGTGAAATGATCTTACCACGAGAGGTAAAAATCAGCCCATTTTGTTCCGTAATTTCTCCAATCCTAGTCACAAGAGTGGAGGTTTTTGAAGCAATATCTATAAGTTCTTGTCGCTTATCTTTTGATAAAGTAAACAACAACTCATAATCACCACCACCTGCTAGTGCAAGCTTAAAGATGTCATCATCACTTAAGTCATGCTCTCTAAAATACATAGGATACGGTATAGAACTTAGCTCAATCTTAGCGCCTATATTACTTTTGATAAGAATATGCTTTAAATCGCCACAAAGGCCATCTGAAAGATCTATTGCGCAAGAACAAATATCACTTAAAAGATAAGCAAAATGATTGCGACTTTTAGGCATCATGCTTAATTTATAAAGCTCTTTAAAATCTTCTTTTAAATTAGAGAATTCACCGTAACCTAAGGCTACAGCTAATGCTGGCAAACCTAAAGTTCCGGTTACATAGATATCATCGTGGACTTGAGCCCCATCACGGCACATTGCTTTTCCGGTTTTATTTAAACCATAAGCACTTACCGTAAATGACATAGGACCTTTTGAGGTATTACCACCAATTAAAGGAAGAGTTGCGCCGTCTATACTAGAGTTTTTAGCACAATCAAAAAAACCTTGAGAAAAGGCTTCTAAGAAATCAGGTGTTGCTTCATCCAAAGTCACAGACAAAGTACAAGCATAAGGGTAAGCTCCCATTGCAGCTAAATCAGAAACATTAACTGCAAGGGTTTTATATCCTAAAAGATAGGGATCAGTTCCTTTAAAAAAATGAATACCTTCATTTAAGGTATCAGTGGTAATGGCTAAATTCATTCCCTGCGGCACCTTTAACAGTGCACAGTCATCGCCTATACCTAAAGCTACCCCCTGCCCCTTATCTTTGCCGGAAAAGTACCGGCCGATAAGTTCAAATTCGCCTAAGCTCACTTATTTTTGGCTTTGCAAATTACGAACAACTTTATCTAAAACGCCATTTACAAATTTGTGGCTATCTTTTTCTGCAAAAGACTTAGCCAACATAATGGCCTCATTGATAACGACTCTAAACGGAATTTCCTGTCGGAACATCAGTTCAAAAGTACCAACGCGTAAAACAGCCTTATCAACCTCATCTAAATCATCCAAAGGACGACTTAAATATGGAGAAAAGGTTTCATCAATTTGATGAACATTGGTAATAACACCTGAAATTAAATCATGCATATAGTCCAAATCAGCACCTTGTACAGGCTGATCTTCACGGAACTGACGCTCAATTTCTGCAGGGTTATCACCAGTCATTTGCCACTGATAAACAGCTTGTAAGGCAAAATGACGGGCCTTATGACGCATAGCCGGGGTTGCTGCGCCTTCAGTTGAATCGATCAT